>WYBM01000051.1 GCA_011525915.1 Ardenticatenaceae bacterium
GGTTTCCGGCATTTATTTTTTCAATGTCCGCCACTGAACCAGATGTTGTAAAAATATCACGGTCTCTTTTTGACCGTCTGGTTGATACTGTTTGTTATTCGACTTAAATGTACAAAGTCGAGCTAAGCGCCGCTATCTGGTGTGTTGACCAGGCACAAATTACGTGCCACGGTTCACAATATGCCCGGCGATGTAATGGGCCGTACCCATAATGGTAAGCATGGGGTTTACACCCACGGCCGTGGGGAACACACTGGCATCGGCCACCCATAAATTCGCCATTTCATAACTCTCTCCTGTTGGTTTAAGCACCCCCTGCGAAGGGCTGCCGGCAATACGGCAGGTAGACATCTGGTGGGCACTGAACAGGCCAACCCCATTGGGGGGCAAGCCCAACTGCCGCACTTTGCCCAGGAAGGCGTCAAAGTTATCCCCCTGCTGCCAGACCACATAACGGTTATGAGGTGCCAGGATACGCTGCGCCTCCACCGCCCGGTGAATCTTAAACGAAGCCTCTATGCCCTGCCACAAATGAGCGGCGTCATAGGGGTGCAGACGATACTGCAGCAGGGGCTGACCATGCTTGTTCAGGCGCACCCGGCCGGCATGAAAGTCCCGGGTCAGCACAATGTGGTTGGCAATATGGTGCAGCTGCTGCACCAACCGTTTATGCTGCCGCCCAGACTGCCACGGCAGTGAGGAAGCATAAGAGCCAGGGTGTCCCGGTGAAGTCTCTAACCAGACACCATAGCCACGGCCGTCTATGTTGGCCAGATCCTGAATGACACGTGTTTGCGATGCCCCCTGCCAGCTATAAACCGGCTCGGTGTAAAGGCCCCACGTCTGGGTAACCGGATGTAGGTGCAAATGCCGCCCAATGTGCCTGTTTTGTAAGCCAGAGCGCAGCAGTAACGCCGGTGTGTGGATGGCGCCGGCGGCCACCACCACCACGTCTGCCTGAATGGTCAGACGATGCAAACGGCCGTCATGACGGACACTCACTTCCGCACCCACAGCCCGGCCGTAGCGATGGATAATGCGGTCTGCATGGGCGTTGACAATGATACGTGCCCCCCGATCATATGCGTCTTGTAAATACGTTTTGAGTGTACTCTGTTTGGCGCCGTAAACACAACCATAACTACAGTATGTACAGTCTACACAACCCTGGGCGTTACGGGGGATAACCTCTACCTGGCAGCCCAACTCTCGCCCACCGGCGGCCAGCAGCACGTTTTGCCGGTTGGCCCGGCTTTCCCGGGTGTTGACATTGATGCGCGCCGCTACAGCAGCCAGGCTGGCCTGGAAGGCAGTGCTGGTTGCCGCCGTAAAGCCCCAAGCGGCCCATTCCTCCAGAACAAAATCAGGCGGCATAAGCGAGGTCAGCCAATTCACGGCCGTGCCCCCCCCCAACGTGCTGCCCGCCAGCACACTCACACTCAGGTCATGGGTGGTTAATCCACCCTCACTTTCATAAAGGGTGTCATACCCCGCCAACTCACGACCGGTATACTCCGCCTCAGCGTAATACCCTCCCTTTTCTACCACCACCACGTCCAGTCCGGCGGCGCTCAGTTCACCAGCCACGACCCCACCGCCAGCACCCGATCCAATAACAAGCACGGCCGTTTTCAGAATCGCCGTGTCTGAAATCATCAGGGGGGCGATGGTATGGCCAGTCTTTACAAGGTGGGGAGGCGGATGATTGTAGGCAAAAACGGGCCAGGTGGGGTTGGTTTTACCAGGCGCGGTAGCAGCATAAAACAAAAATAGGGTGGTGCGTTTTACGCTTTGGAAGGCCCGACGGCGCATGGCAAAGCGGCTGTTGCCCCATGATTGCAACACGGCCGTACGTCTGTCTAAGGTCATCGCCGAGAAGCGCCCCCACTGCCTGGCGAGTAAAAAGTTCACCAGTGGCATTTCCAGGAAACCCAAGAACCAGCGCAGAGCCCGTAAATCCTTGTCACGGGCAATGGATGCAAACTTGGCTTCTACCAGTTCGTCAACATTCAAATCAGAAGCACGCATGCTAAAAAGCCGCTCATCTTCCCCCGATTGGGCTTCCAAGGCGGGCACAAAGGTATCACACACACGGCTGAGGGTACGTTTTTGCCGGGGCTTTAGAAAGGGCATCCTTTTAACCCTGTCGCCACAGCCTCAGAACATTGGTCACGGCCGTTTGCACTATGTCCCATACCAGCCATCGGCTACGCCCTTTTATGGGTACGTTTGTTTTCCAAAGGCATACACCTGGCGCTCCCAGCAGAAGAAATTGTCATTTGTTGATTTCATTTTGTTTGGCGAAGCCGTACGCTTAATATAGAAACATGGGTTTACCCAGGACATGGCGCACTTTGGGCCGGTACGCTTTGGCGTCATACAACTCGTCTACGTCTACCCGTTTGACACCACTGGTGACGGTGCTCATGGGAATATGCGTATACGTGCCATCGCGTAGGGCCACCATACGCCCACTGGCGCCAGTGGTGATCAAATCCATGGCCATATGGGCAAAGTTTACGGCGACCATCAAATCCAACGCATCAGGCGCGCCGGAGCGCATAAGGTAAGCCAGCCGCTGGTTGATAATGTTTTCGCCGGTCAGCTTTTTCAGCGCTTCGCCGGTGATTTCGCCGATGCCGCCCAGGCGACGATGACCGTAGGCGTCTGCCTCCCCAAATTCCACAACCTTACCGCCAACCATGTGCGCCCCTTCACTAATGGTCACCATGGCATAATTGCTGGGGTTATTGCGTTTGTCTTCGATAATCAAGTCCGCCAGCTTTTCAGGGTCAAAGGGCACTTCAGAAATAATAGCCCGATCCACCCCTGCCAGATAAGAACTGATGAGACTGGTTTCGCCGCTGTTACGGCCGAACAGCTCCACGATGGCGATCCGTTCATGTGAGCCGGCGCTGGTACGCAGCTGGTGTAAGAATTGGACACTGCGGGTCACGGCCGTGCTGAAACCAATACAATAGTCAGTGCCATACACATCGTTATCCATCGTCTTGGGAATAGCCACCACCGGAAAGCCTTCGCTGTGCAGCCGCTCACCATAACTGAGGGTATCATCACCGCCAATGGGAATGAGCCGGTTAATGCTCAGATGTTCCAGGTTTTTGAGAACGTGGGGCGTGAAGTCCCGCAGGCGGCTGTCAGTGGCTTCCGCGTCCGGATGTTCCGGATCACGCAAGAAGTCAGGCACATCCTGGGGCTTCACCTTGCTGGGGTTGGTGCGGCTGGTGTGTAATATTGTGCCGCCGGTACGGTCAATGGTGCGCACCACCTGGTTGTCCAACGAAAAAAAGTTTTGGTCAAAGCTGGCTGGATCATCACGGTTAAATTCCAGCAGGCCGGCCCAACCACGGCGAATGCCTATGACCTCATGTCCTTCACGCACGGCGCGGTTGACAACGGCTTTTATAGATGGGTTTAATCCCGGTACGTCTCCACCACCTGTTAAGATTCCAATTTTCATAATACTTTCTCCTTCAGAATGAATCCATTGACAAGGACAGTGGGAAAATAGTAGGTCAGTCCAATTATACTGCGTATCGGCGTTAATGGGAGAAGAGACCTAAAAGTCTTGGAGAGTTTTGCACTCTTAGGTAGACTGTAGCTGGAGGGCATAACCATGTCAGAAACAAATGGGCTGTTTTACCTGGGCCGCCTGGTCAATGAAAAAGAAGAACAGCAACCATATTATCTGGACCCCAATGATTTAACCACCCACGCCTTTGTGGTGGGCATGACCGGCTCCGGCAAGACCGGCCTGGGCCTGGGCCTGCTGGAAGAAGCCGCCCTACGCGGCACCCCGGCGCTGATGATTGATCCCAAAGGGGACATCACCAACGCCCTGCTGCACTTCCCCCACCTGGCCCCGGCAGACTTCCAACCCTGGGTGAACGCCGCCGAAGCACAGCGCCAGGGGAAGACCGTGGCCGAGATGGCGGCCACCACGGCCGTGACCTGGCGTGACGGCCTGGCGTCATGGGGCATCCAGCCAGAACGCATCCAACAACTGGCCGACAGCGCCCAATTTGCCGTCTATACACCCGGCTCTGAGGCCGGGCTAAAGGTCAGCATCCTGGCGTCATTGGCGGCACCTGACCTGCCCTGGGAAGCCAATCAGGAAGTGCTGCGCGAGCAGATTTCCAGCACGGTCACGGCCGTGCTGGGCCTCATTGGTTTGAAAGACATTGATCCGGTACGTTCCCGCGAACACATCTTGCTGGCCAACATCTTTGAACATCACTGGCGTCAAGGTCAAGACCTGGACCTGGCCACCCTGATCATGCAGGTGCAGGCGCCGCCCTTTGCCCAACTGGGCGTCTTTGACGTGAACGTCTTCTTCCCGGAAAAAGAACGTTTTGCCCTGGCCATGCTGCTCAACAATATTCTGGCCGCACCCACTTTCCAAAGCTGGATCGAGGGCGAGCCGCTGGCGATAGAGCCATTGTTGTATACCCATGACGGCCGTCCACGCCACACCATCTTCTATATTGCCCATCTGCCGGAAGACGAGCGTATGTTTTTTGTGACCTTGCTCTTCGGCGCCGTGGAAACGTGGATGCGCCAGCAAGGCGGCGTTAGCAGCCTGCGCGCCCTGATCTACTTTGATGAGATTTTTGGCTACCTGCCACCCATCGCCAACCCACCCAGCAAGGCACCCATGCTGCGGCTGCTCAAACAGGCCCGCGCCTTTGGCGTGGGGCTGGTGCTGGCCACGCAAAACCCGGCAGACATGGATTATAAGGCGCTGTCCAACATTGGCGCCTGGTTTGTGGGCAAACTGGCCACCGACCAGGACAAGCAGCGTCTGTTAGACGGCCTGATCGGGGCCGCCGCCGGGGGCATGGATCGGCGTGAACTGGATGACCTGATCTCCCGCCTGGACAAGCGTGTCTTTCTGGCGCGCAACGTCCATGAGCGTGCACCGGCCCTATTCCGCACCCGTTGGGTGATGAATTACCTGGCCGGGCCGCTGACCCGCGACCAAATTCCAGCGCTTAACCACCTGGCCGGCGCGGCGGCCATCACCGCGGCTGTAGCAGAGGTGACACTGCCAACAGACAGCCATGATCTTCAAGATGATCCCGGTAAGGGACCGGCTTTGACAGGCGGCCCACGTCCGGCGCTGCCTGCGGGCATCCATGAATATTTTCTGCCACTGAACCGGCCGGCTGAGTCGGCGGCCGTTGGTGTCTTGTACCAGCCCCTGCTGCTGGCCCAGGCCCATATTACCGTGCGCAACCGTAAGTTTAATGTGGACACGGCCGTCACCCATGCTGTTTTGACTGAAGTGCCAGACCCAGACGGCCGTGTGCGTTGGGCCATTGATCCTGTCGCCCCCTTTAACCAGGACAGCCTGCAGCGTGAACCCGCCCCCCTGGCCCACTTTGGCGAACTGCCGCCCGCCTTGAGCAACCTGCAAACCATGCGTCGGATGCAGCAAGATTTTGTGGACTGGCTCTACCAACATAAGGAAATCGCTGCCCAGGCCAATGAAGCCTTAAGCCTTTACGCCGGGCCAGAGGTGCCCGCCAGCCACTTCCGGCAGCTTTGCCTGGAAACCGTACAGCCTAAAATTGAGGCCGAAACACAAAAAGCGGCAGCTCGCCACGCCCGGCAGATCGAGGCACTGCGCCAGAAATTGGCCCGCGAAGAGCGTGAATTGGCAGATGACCAGGCAGAGCTTTCTCACCGTAAACAAAAGGAGACGCTCACCCATGCCCGCACGGTGTTTGGTATCTTCAGCCGGGGCCGGGGCCGCCGCCTTGAGCAGTCACAAAACCAACGCCGCCAAACGCAAAAAGCAGAGGCCGCCGTGAAAGAATCGGAGCAGGAAATTGCCGCCATGCAGCAGGAGTTGGAACGGTTGGAAACGGAAAAGGCCCAGGAATTGGCGGCCATTCGCCAGAAATGGTTAACAACGGCCGAGACGGTGACGGCCGTGAGTGTCACCCCGTTTAAGAAGGACATTGACCCAGACTTGTTTGGTGTGGCCTGGTTTCCTTACCATGTGATACAAACAGGAGACCACATGCGCCATGTACCTGGGTATAATAGCCAGACTTTACCAGATAAACAGGATGAGATTCTATGACCGAAGACAGAAGAGCCCAAAGACGGTTGCGGCAGCGTGGGCAGCGCTGGTCAGAGCTGCTGATGGAAGATAGCAGCCTGCGTGATCACCTGAATGACGAACAGGCAACACAACTATTGACGTGGGGATTGGCCCAGATCAAACAAACGGCGGTAGCCACAGCCAACCTGCCAGACGATGCTGCTGAAAAGCGGCTGGAGAAGGACGGCACGGCCGTGAAACTGATCATAAAAGGCATCAATGATCTGATCGGCGGCATTGGCCAACCGCTTACCTTTGATGTTGTTGATGACACCATGACCCGGCTGCTGAAAAACCACCGCTGGTTGATAAACCAGCCACTCACCCCCGGCCAGCTTAAACACGTGCAAGCCTTTAACCAGGCCCGTACCGCCGCAGACCGGGCAGCGGCCTTCCAGTCGCTGCTGGATCTCATTCAGACGCCAGGGCCAGAACAGTCGTAACCTTGGGGCAGTTGGCACATTTGTTCTACCCGGGTATAATCAGCCACCAACTTTAGATTTAAGGTTCTACTAAATAAATTGTCGCAGGCAGAAATCTAGATAGATCCCTTAGGTACTGGCAATCGCCAAAACATACAAGGAACAAATCATGCAAATTGCCTATATCAATATATTTGTTAGCGATCTTGAGCGTGCTACCAGGTTTTATGAGGAGAAACTTGGCCTCAAGCTGGAGTATGCCTCGCCCGAACACGGTTATGCCTCTCTGTCCGCCGGCAACGTGCGACTTGGTATCGCCGTTCCGGGGCCAGACAAGCCAGAACTCATCGGTCGCCATACGGGGGTTGGTCTGGTTGTACCAGACCTTGAGGCCGAGCACGCCCGCCTCTCAGAGATGGGAGTTACCTTTACTACACCGCCGACGAAGCAACCATGGGGTGGGTTTATGGCCCTTATCGCCGATCCCGACGGGAATATTTTTTACCTTGATCAGATCGCTGCGGCACATTCCTAACCATGTGAGAGGTATGCAACCTCTCGAAAAGATTATGATAAGAAAATTATTTTTAACAATAGGTCTAATTTTGGCCTGTTTCACGGCCGTAGCCTGTGAAGGTGTTGAGTTTGCCTTTGAGCCTATGGAGCCGACGGCTTCCAGCAGCGGTGGCGGTGGTGATTGGTACGAGATTTACTTTACCAACCCCACCTGCCCCGATGAGAGCCAGCGGCACGGTGGTCTGGATGAGATTGTGGCCGCCGACCTGGAAAACGCCAGCTTACAGGTAGACGTAGCCGCCTTTGACCTGGATGCCGAGCCCATCGTCAACGCACTGATCGCCCTGGAGGAAAAGGGCGTGACTGTGCGCATTGTCACCGATACCGACAACGCTGATCTCTCCAGTATCAACCGGCTGCGGCGCAACGGCATCAGCGTGGTGGAGGATGATCGCTCAGCGTTGATGCATAATAAGTTTATAGTCATTGACGGCCGTTACACCTGGCTGGGCTCCATGAACTTCACCAGCAACGGCGCCTATTGCAACAACAACCACCTGGTGCGCATAGATTCGGCGCCCCTGGCGGCCAACTACCTGCAAGAAATGGGCGAGATGTATGATGACCGCGAATTTGGTCCCCGTTCACCCCAAAACACGCCCAACGAACAGCTTACCATCCAAGGCGTGGCTGTGGAAAATTACTTCGCCCCCGAAAAAGCGCTGGCCCCCCTCATCGGCGCGTTGGTGAGCCAGGCCCAAAGTGACATCAAGTTTATGGCCTTTTCCTTCACCCATGAAGACGTGGGCGAACCCATGATCGAACGTGCGGAAGCAGGGGTCAGTGTGCAGGGTGTCTTTGAGACCACCGGTTCAGGCACCGAGTACAGCTATTATGGTGATATGGATGCAGCCAATTTGCCCAACCTGCAAGTACGGAAGGATGGCAATCCACGTCTTATGCATCATAAAGTCATCATCATTGACGGCCAGACGACAATTTTGGGCTCCTTTAACTTCACTGGCAACGCCAATGACAGCAATGATGAAAATATCCTCATCATCCATGACCCCACCTTTGCCAGCTACTTTCTTGAAGAATTTGCCGCGGTATGGCATGAGGCCCAATAGCCAGAGCAGAAGCCTCACTTTGTGAGCAGCCCCACGGTTTCTACCGCCAGCCCACGTTACACTTACCTGAGTTTCTGCTGAAAGTTGTGGCCTCGGCACAGTTTTCCCTGACCATCATGTTATAATGCCCGCGCTTGGGGTGAGTGGTGTATGCCCTTTGCCGATAACCAATGACCGATTACCAACAACGGAATGAGACTTATGCAAGCTGTACCACCTATTCAGGCTAATTCACCCAACCGCTTTCGCAATACCGGCTTTTTTATGATAGCACCGCTTACGGCCGTCATCTTGCTGCTGCTGTGGGCAGGCGTCACCCTGGCCGGTTACCAGAGCCAGCACAGCGGCCGGGTGTTTACCGGCGTCACCGTCTTGGGGGCTGACCTGAGCGCCCTCAGCCAGGCCGAGGCTGAGATTGCTCTGGCAAATGCATTCCCCTACCCGGACACGGCCGTCATCACCTTTTATGATCCAGCTACTGGCCAGGCATGGTCAGCCAGCCCGGCGGCCCTGGGCCTGGCCTTTGACGTTGCCGGCACGGCCGCCGCCGCCTATGAGGTGGGCCGCCACGGCCGCCCCCTGGCCCGGGTGCGGGCAATGTTTACCACCTGGTATTACGGCCGTGAACTGGCCCCCACCCTGGTGCTGGATGAAGCCAAACTGGACCAATACCTGGCTGGCCTGGCGGCCGACATCAACCGGCCGCCCATCAATGCTGCCCTGAACATTACCGAGGGTGTGGCCGATTATGTGTCTGGGAGCCACGGCCGTTTTCTGGATGTGACCAATACCCGTCAGCGCCTGCTGCCGGCGCTTACCCAATTCCGCGAAGCTGAACTGGAGCTGATGGTATACGAAACGCAGCCTACTATCACCGATGCCAGCGAAGTGTCTGCCGAAATTCAACAATTGATAGGCAGCCCGCTCACCTTTTACCTGCAAAAACCGCTGACTGAGTCTGATCTTCAACCTATCACCCTGGCCTCTCAGGATTTGAGCGCCTGGCTGCGTGTGGAGGTGATCGAAAATGGTGATGGTACCATGCAGCACCATACCTTTCTAGACGAAAATGCCGTCCGCCATTGGCTGCGCCAGTTTGAAGATGATCTTTACCGCGAACCGGTGAACGCTCGTTTCTACTTTGATGATGCCACTGAAGAATTGGTATTGGTTGCACCCCATGTCAACGGCCGTGAGCTGGACATTGAGGCTACCATTGCCCAACTTAGAGCCCAGGCCGGGTCACCGAACCGCTCGGTGCCCTTTGTAGTGAAAGAGATCATCCCCGTCGCCCATTCAGAGGCCACGGCCGTGGAGCTGGGCATCACCGAATTTATCACCCAAAGCACGACCTGGTTCTCCGGCTCATCGGCTGCCCGCAAGCACAATATCGCCACGGCGGCGGCCAACTTTTATGGCATCGTCATCGCTCCCTATGAAGAATTCAGCTTCAACAAATACCTGGGCAGCATCTCTGAAGCCGACGGTTACGAAGAAGGCTTCATCATCATAGACGGCCTGACCATTAAAGGCATCGGCGGCGGTATTTGCCAGGTGAGTACTACCTTATATCAGACTGCTTTTTTTGGCGGCTACCCCATTAAGGAACGCACGCCACACGGCTACATGCTCGGCTACTATCGTGATGGCGCCGGGCATGGTATGGACGCCACCGTTTACTCACCCCTGGTGGATATGAAGTTCATCAACAATACCCCCTACCACCTGCTCATAGAAAATTATTATGATGCCGAACATGAGGCCCTCACCTTTAAGTTTTACAGCACCAGCCTGGGGCGGCGGGTGGTCAAAGAGCTGCTGCCCTGGGAAAATGTAGTGCCGGCCATCGAAGAAGATACCTGGGTGTTTGATGAAGATCTGGCGCCGGGCACGGTGCAACAGGTTGATTGGCAAACCGAAGGGGCAGATGTGACCGTGACCCGCATTGTTTATAATGCAGACGGTGTGCCGCTTTACGGGCCGATCGAGTATTTTAACAGTCGCTATCTACCGGTGGGTGATGTCTACCACTATGGCCCAGGCGTAGAACCCTATGACTACTCCAAAGTCCCTGATGAAGGCCACTGATTACTGATTGATGAAGGCCACTGATTACTGATTACTGGTCACTTCCGCAAAAGATGGCTCCACCAGCACCTCGTCAGTGAAATCGCCAACACGGCCGTGTTCGTCCATTGCCGCCAGGCTCACCGCATAGGTCATGCCCGGATCATACCCCGTAAGGGCAATGTTACCCGCCTCCCGCGCCCGGACAAAACGAAAGGGTGGAAACACCACCTGGGTTATGGGCCGGAAAACGATCACATATCCCGCTGCTGTCGGATCAACCGGCCAGTTTAACTGATAGTTGCCCGGCTCTTCCATAGCCCGGATAAGCGGGACTTCCGGTGTAGCTGGCGCACCGGCCAGGTTGGCCAACACCGCTACATTCATCTGTACCACTTGCTGCAAGTAACGGTAATCCACCCGAGTCCACGTATCGCGGCGAGAGTTAAGCAGCTCTGGGTTCTCTACTGACTGTGTCAGGCGAATAGCGGCCATACCCCCATTGACAAATTCTCGGTGGTCGCCATAGCGCCCTTCACGGTCTAAGGCATCAATGATATGAATGGGAAACGTAGGCACATACAACCCAGCCATATATTCATAAAAGCGGGCCAGGTCACCAGAAGGGGATTGGCGTACGTTGGGTGCAAACAGGCGAATGTTTTGTGGAATGCCCGCCTCGCCACCTACGCCATCATAGTTTATGGCCGCCACAATATCCAGACCAGCTAAAAAAGCATCTTGCACAAAGTAGCGTGCTCCCTGAGAATTTTGCTCTTCAGCGGCAGTGGCCAGGAAAATGATTGTCTGGTTCCACGGGCGTGAGCTGAGCAGGCGGGCAGTTTCCAACAACAGGGCAATGCCAGCCCCATTGTCATTGGCGCCTGGCGCCAGGCTTTCCCCATCGGTGGCGTCCGCCGGGCGGGTATCATAATGAGCCATGATAACTATAACATCATTGCTGCCGGAGCTGCCGGGGAGGATAGCAACAACATTTTGCCCCTCGGCGGCAAAACCGGCATAGTAAACGGGAAAATCCTGGAACTTTACTTGCAAACGGCCGTTGCCCACCCGCAAAAATTCACCATATATCCACTGCCGGGCGGCACCAATGCCAAACGAAGGATCGTCCGCAGGGCTAAAGGTGTTGCGCGTGCCAAAGCTTTCCAGCGTTTGCACATACCCCATTAACTGCTGCTGAGATACAGAGGCCACCAACCCGGCCACATCCGGCGCTACCGCCGGTACCACGTCGCTCACCGGATCAACGACCAGCGTACCGGAAGAGGCTATTTCCAGCGACCAGGGAGGGGATGTAGCCGCCGGGGTGGGTGCCGGCAGCCTTTCGGGCGTTTCTGCCAGCGAGCAAGCTGCCAACAAAAAAAGCAGCCAGGGGACATAGAACAAAGCGTGTTTGGGGTTCTGCATGTTTCCGCGTTTCTCCGGGGCTCATTATACGCAGTTTTAACCCCGGTAGTCTGTGACTTTAATGAGGAAACGGTACATTGGCGATCAAACGGCCGTTATTGCAAACAAACCACCTGTTTTACGTTGACGAATTAGAACATTTGTGCTAATATACTACTAGACACACAAACCCTCTTCCCTCTTCTCAACACATACCCTCTTCCCCTTTCGGCGCTGGCAAGATGCGACCCTTGCCAGCGCCACTCCTCTCTAAACACTAAGGCACTGTGGGGAAGGTGGCCAACACATGATACTGAAGTGGGTCCATAACAGGAGGCTGGCACATTCAACGAGGAAAAGATTTTCTCATTTTTGCGGCATAAGTTGGCAAGTGCCCGCACAGCAGCTGCCACTATCTCTCAAATACTGGAGGGGATGGTTGGTAACTACCAAGCACTTGCGGGATTAAACATCATGCGGAAACAGGGCATAGATATACCGGGTGATTCAACAGCACCTGGGCAAACAAATGAACAATTTGTCAGTGCATTGGCAAACCTGAATGTTTCACGAAAGCTAGTGGCCGGCATCATCTTGCTGGTAGCACTGCTGGCTTTTGAAGTATTTAATTTTGACACTACCCGGTTCGCGCTGCAGAATTTGCTAGGCGAGGTGAGTTTTGCTGGTCTCAAATGGGCTACCATTCTGGCGGTTGCTTTTTGCGCGATCGATTTTGCCGGCCTGACGCGTCTTTTTACACCGGAAAAGGGGCGGCGAGAACCCACGGCCGTGTGGTACCTTATGGGAGCCTGGCTAATTGGAGCCACCATGAACGCCATCATGACCTGGTGGGCGGTTTCTCTGACGCTGTTGGCGCATGACTTCGGCAACGAGGTATTGAGCCGAGAGCAGCTGCTGCGTTGGGTTCCCTTTTTTGTGGCCACCCTGGTCTGGTTGACACGCATTCTTTTTATTGGTGCATTTTCTGTAGCTGGGGAGTATATTTTTGATGTCCATGAACTGCGGCGCTCTGACAGTGAACGATCACGGCCGGTGATCAGGTCACGGCCATCTATGCTGGCATCACCCCAACCCCAGCGCAGCCGCCCGGCCATGAGCGCACGGCCCAATCCGGCGCCGCCCAATCCGGCGCCGCCCAATCCGGCGCCGCCTAAGCAGCAGGCGCCATTTCCGGCACGGCCGTCTGAAAACGGCCCGCCCCGCCCCGGAAACAGCCAACGGCCACGGCCGTCTGGCATGCAGGCTCGTCGCCGACGTTAAGCAAAGCAACCCGTTAAGCTCGTCCATCAATGCCGTAACTTATTGATGGACAAGCCATTATGCTCTGCATACTCCGGTTGCCGCTTCAAGCTGCCTGTGTTACCATCAATCCTGACATTCATTGTTATTTTTTAGCGTTCATAACTGGCCCATTTTTTATTGTTTTTATTCATTTCTGGGCACCAAGCAAAGCAACACTTGCTGTTTGGCATTTCTAAGATAACACAGCAACCTATATATCATTATTCTATCTTTGCTGTCCAGTTCAACAATAAACTGGGGAGGCCTTGCCCACCCTATCAATAGCCTTAACCGATACCAGCCAGTTATCGCTACAAATAGCAATCAGGTGAATGTACATTGTGTATATTCGCCTGTTTTGTTTTTACAATATGGTTCACAAAGGCATAGTTGTTATGAGAGTAAGCATCGAGTTCATTTTTCGCATTTTAGGCGCTGTGACTGGCGTTTTTATTGGCGCCATCTTGGGCCAGGAATTATCTTACTATTTTTCGGGCACGGCCGAATCCTATGCCTTCCTTTTTGGGTTATTAGGGTTCCTCGCCGGATTAATTCTGACACCATACATTACCATACGGCCCATGCGTTACATTACACGCCAGCTCATCACCATGCCGCCAGAGCGGCTGGCAGCCATCATCATTGGTTTGTTTATTGGGCTGATGGCCGCAGCATTGCTCTCCTTGCCTCTGGCCTTGTTAGGCTCCCCTTTCCGGCAGGTGCTGCCCCTGGCTGTAGCGTTTGTCTTTTGTTATTTGGGGGTAGTCATTATGGTGGCCCGCCAACAGGATTTAAAGTCTTTCCTCACCAGTTTGCGCATGCCCCAAGGGAGCGGCACGCAAAGTAACGGTTCCAGCCCCCAGGAACAATACATTTTGTTGGACACCAGTGTTATCATAGACGGCCGTATCGCCGATATTGGCAAAACTGGTTTCATCCGTGATACCCTGCTTGTCCCCAATTTTATTCTGTCTGAATTGCAATACATTGCTGATAGTCCTGATCCGCTGCGGCGTGGTCGTGGTCGGCTGGGCTTAGAAATTCTCACCAATCTACAAAACGAAGCGCCTATCCCCACCAAAATCACAGACATGGACGTTTCTGAAGTACGCGACGCTGATAGCAAGCTGGTGGCTCTGGCCAAACATCTGCACTGCCCTATCCTGACCAATGACTATAATCTTAACCGGGTAGCCGAACTACAGGGTGTGCCAGTCCTTAACATTAACGATCTGGCCAATGCCGTTAAAGTCAATATGCTGCCCGGTGAAGAGCTAACCGTTAAGATCATTCAGGAAGGGCGAGAGCCCGGTCAGGGGGTGGGGTTTTTACAAGATGGCACTATGGTAGTCGTTGAAGATGGCAGCCCGCTCCTAAACAAAACCCTGTCTGTTACTGTCACTAAAGTTTTACAAACTTCGGCCGGTCGCATGATCTTTGCCAGAACCTGACGCGGTGTCCTCATTCCCAAATTACTCTATAATTGACGCACCTCTTGCTACGTGCAACAGGTAAACCCAACAAGTTGGAATGGCTATGTCTCTAAAAATCTACAATGTTTTAACACGCAAAAAGGAACTGTTTGTCCCGCTGACACCCGGTAAAGTCAACATCTATGTCTGCGGGCCAACTGTCTATGATGATTCCCATATTGGTCATGGTAAAACCTATGTGAATTATGACGTCATAGTGCGCTACCTGCGCTATAGTGGCTACGATGTATTATATGTACGGAACATCACCGATGTAGGCCATATGCTGGATACAGGTGAAGATCGTGTCTTAAAAAAAGCGCGCCAGTTGTCTGCTGGGCCAATGCAGATCGTAGAAGCCTACATGCATGAATACTTAACTGACATGGACGCCTTGGGCGTGCGGCGCCCAGATATCAGCCCGCGGGCCAGCGGCCATATTCCCGAACAAATTGAAATGATTCAAACGCTCATTAACAATGGGCATGCCTATGAAGTAGATGGCAGCGTTTATTTTGACGTAAGCTCTTTTGCCGACTATGGCAAACTAAGTGGGCGGCGTGTTGAAGAGCTAGAAGAAGGCACACGTGAAGCCGTACGCGAAGAAAAACGGCACCCTCTGGACTTTGCTTTGTGGAAAAAGGCACAGCCTGAACATATCTTACACTGGGTCAGCCCCTGGAGTGAAGGTTTTCCCGGCTGGCACATTGAATGTTCAGCCATGGCCAACAAATACCTGGGCAGCACACTTGATATTCATGGCGGCGGCATTGATAATATCTTTCCGCATAATGAATGTGAAATTGCTCAGAGTGAAGCCGCCCATGGGGAAACCTTCGCTCGTCATTGGCTGTTAACCGGCTCCCTAACGCTGGATGGCGTAAAAATGAGTAAAAGCCTGGGTAACACGTTAACAATCAAAGATGCTCTGAAGCAATGGCGGGCAGAAGCCATACGCACGTTTATTCTCACCAGCCATTACAGTAATCCCATCGACTTCTCTGCTGAAGCTGTGGAAGCCGCCGCCAAAGGGTGGCAGCGTCTTTGGGGGGCGGTAACATTGGTGCGTGAACAGTTTCGCCACGCACCGGCAGGCGACCTTTCGTCAGAAGCGGCGCTGATGCTGGATAATGCCAAAGCCGCGTTTATTGAGAAAATGGATGATGACTTTAATGCGCCAGCCGCCATCGCCGTCTTACAAGACCTGACGCGGCAGGTAAATGCACTCATTAATGAGCAGGGACAGCAAAACAAGGGCACTCTGGCGGCCATTGACCAGCTTTACCGCGAATTGGGCGGTGAGGTGTTGGGCATTATCCCTGACCAGGCAGAAACACGTACAAACCTGGAACGGGAAAACGGTCTGGTACGCTTATTGGTAAACTTGCGTGCTGAGGCCCGTGCGCATAAAGATTGGGCGGCGTCAGACAAAATCCGCGACCAATTGAAGGAGTTGGGCGTGGTGTTGGAAGACCGGGCAGATGGCACAATTTGGAAGTTTGAGTAGGCAGTCATTAACGTTGTGTCAGTGGCAAATGACTGACCATTGATTACTGGCTGCCAATCGCTGAACGCTGAAATGACTGAGTATTTGATCCGCCGGAACACGGTGTTAGAAGCTTTACGGGGTTACCGTCGCGAGATTTTTTGCCTGTGGTTACAGGCAGGGTCTGACAAGAAGGTTTCACGGCCGTTGCTCACCGCCGCCCAAGACCGCCATATTCCCATCAAAACAGCCGATAAAGCCAAACTCAGCCAGCTGGCCGGTGATGGGTCCCATCAGGGGGTGGTTTTGGAAGTTGGCCCCTATGCCTATGCCGGCGTCGAGGAGATGCTGGCGCTGGCACAAACACGGGGGGAACGGCCGTTTCTCTTGTTGCTAGACTTGCTGCACGGCCCCCAAAATATTGGCACATTGCTGCGCACCGCCGAGATCGTGGGGGTGCATGGTGTTATTCTGCCAGACCGGCGCGCGCCAGATATCACCACGGCCGTAACGCAATTTTCTGCCGGCGCTACCGAACATCTGCTCATTGCCCAGGTGACCAATCTGGTACAGGTTATCAAACAGTTGCAGGCCAATGATGTGTGGATCGTGGGGCTAGATTTGACTGAGGGGGCACAGCCACTGCCAGACGTGGACCTGAACATGGCCATTGGCATTGTGGTGGGGCATGAAGGGGAAGGGATGCGGCGGCTGGTGCGCGAAAGCTGTGACATCCGCTTGAAGCTGCCGCAAAAAGGGCAGGTAGCATCGCTTAATGCGGCCGTAGCCGGCTCTGTTGTACTTTACCAGGCATGGCAGGCACGGCGCTTTACTTAAAAGTTAGCTAAACGGCCGTCTCGCCCTCTACCGGTGCTGACACCATCAGCTTGTCTTCCTGCCACAACTGCATACGAAAACGCACCAGTTCTTTAAAGGCGCGGAGAATCACTGTAGGTTTAGCCCCGGTGGGGTTGCCAGCCACACGCGGTCTATGACCGTTGATAGGCACTTCGGCAATGCAAAAGCCAGCGCGTTTGGCCCGAACCAGAAATTCAGCGCTGAAAGTAGCGCCACCAGACTGCACCTCATCACGCAGGTGATCAACTACCTGGCGGCGCATGAGCTTAAAAGCACAATCAATATCCCGTGCTGTGTAGCCAAAGAGAATGGTCACCAACCAGCTCCAGCCATGCCCATTCAGACGGCGCATGAATGGGTCACGGCGAGGTGCACGATGCCCTACCACCAGGTCGGCGTAGGGAACTTGGGCCAGGAGTTTGGTGATTTCATTTATGTCAAATTGACGGTCCGCGTCGGTAAAAAAGATCAGCTCTTTGGTGGCGTTGGTGAGGCCGCTCCATACGGCCGTGCCATACCCCCGGTTTACCTCGTGCCTCACCAGACGTACCTGAGGGAATTGTTGGGCCATCTGGCCAATGACATGAGCCGTCTCATCCCGACTGCCATCATCAACCACAATCACTTCAAAATCATGGGTTAGGGTGGCTATTACCCGGGTAACCTCTTCTATCATGGCGGGGATATTTTCAGCCTCATTATAAGCAGGCATAGCAATAGTCAGACTTGTCACGCGCAATTCTCCTCAGATCATAAAGTATAAACCGCCGGTTTGTATAACAACAATTGTCATCCGGTTTGAGGCGGTTGACAATAACCCTCATAGTTTATACACGTTCTTTCAATGAGAGTCGTAATTGGTAGATTAAAGTTATGGCCCAATCTATAGTCCGCCAGATAGTTTTGGCAAACCGCACAAAGTTTCGCAAAACCAGCACACCCGTTTTGTGCGGTTTACGCAAGTAATCGGCCATCTTTCGCCCGCTCTTTGTTTGAAAACTTATTACCGATTACCCTACACTCCTACAATTGCTCCTTCATCCATTTTCTCTATAATCGTTGCCTGAAGGGATCATCTAAAACCTCTTGCTTTCCACCATTAACAACTAACCATAATCTGGCGCACCAGTTTTGTGCGGTTTCCTCGAGGAATCGGCAACGCCTGAAGCGATTTTATGTCTGAATTATTATTGCCGATTACCTAACAATGGGCCAATGGCCAATGAGACACTATCTTTTAGCACATTTCCGAAACCAGGACCTCTATAATGGCAGCAACGCTTCGTGACGTGGCAGACAAAGCACGGGTATCTATTTCTACCGTCTCCCGTGTGTTAAACAATAAAGCTACCACCATTCCCATCAGCGAAGAGACACGACAACGTGTCTTACAAGCGGCACAAACAGTGGGCTACAAACCCAACATGGCGGCACGCCAACTGGCCCGCCAGCAATCTTTTGACCTCATCTGTGTGATTGTGCCGTACACCAGCCCACCAGTGTTGATACACCCCTTTTATATGTCAGTGGTACAGGGCATTGCCCAAACCTGTCAGCAGCACGGTTACGCCGTCACGTTGTACTTTGCCGACACTCACACCTCAGACACACAAACCATCACGCGGGATTACGGCCGTATCCTGGACATCCCGGCTAACGGTGTGATCCTCACCACAACCTACCTGGACGAACAATATGTGCCCCGCCTGCTGGCCGATAACATCCCTTTTGTCCACATCGGCCGCCTGTCTGATGAATCCCTGGCACCTACCTGTTTTGTGGACGTTGACAATGTTCTGGGCGCGCGGCTGGCCACCACCCACCTGCTGCAAAAAGGGCACCAGCACATCGCCACCATCACCGGTAATCTGTCTATGCCCGCCGGGCTGGATCGGCTGCGTGGTTACCAGGAAACGATGGAACAGGCCGGTTTGTCTGTATCTTCGGCCTGGGTAGCGCCAGGTTTATTTGACTCTGAAAGCGGGTATATGGGCATGCAGCACCTGTTAGCACAAACGCCTCAGCCTACGGCCGTTTTTGCCGCCAGTGACTCTATGGCCTTTGGCGCTATGCAAGCCATCATGGAAGCCGGACTCACCGTCCCCACAGACATCGCGGTGGTTGGCTTCGACGATTTGCCCCAGGCGGCGCACACCACCCCCCCACTCACGACTATCCAACAACCCACTTCCCTGTTGGGGGAGACAGCAGCTGCGCTGCTGCTAGACCGGGTAACGGCCGTGCCCACCGCCGCTCACATCACTCTGCAGCCGCACCTCATCATCCGCGAATCCACCTGACCAGCCACTTTCTTGACCGATGAAACCATTCCCTTTATCATTATATGCAATCGTTTGCAGTAAAGCGTTTGCAATAGGGTTTGAGGGGAAAATCCCAAGCCCAGAAAGGAGGCCATATGCATACAAAACATGCATCATTGATGATCGTGAGTGTTATCCTGATACTCCTTGCCGTTTCTGCCGGCTTCATGACCACCCTGTCCGCCGCCGCCAGCCGGGGCCACACAGAAACGCCTGCAGCCGTTATTGAACTCATCAACAACGGCGACTTCAGCGCCGGGCTGGATCCCTGGTGGACAACCCCTTCTATTACTCCCAACACCGGCTCCGGGGAGCTAGAGGCAGTCATCACCAGCGGCGGCGGCAACCCATGGGATGCCATCGTCGGCCAGCACAACATCCCGGTACAGGCCGGCGAACCCTACACCCTCACTTTTGACGCCCGCGCTACCACGGCCGTCACCGTCACCGTCTTGCTTCAGGAAAACGGCGGCAGTTACGCCCAATATTTCGCCGCGGCCGTTCCCCTGACAACCGGCAGCCAGACCTTTACTTACCTCTTTACCCCGGCCAACAGTGACCCGGCGGCTACCTTCCAGCTTCAGATAGGCGGGCAAGGTGAATTCACTTTCTTCCTGGATAACGTCAGCCTGCTGGGCCCAGAGCCCATCGTGCCGCCGCCGTCTACCATTGGTGAACTCCTGGAAAATGGTGACTTTAGCAGTGGCCTTTCCCCCTGGTGGACCACCGCCTCCATCACCCCAGACACCAGCACCGGTGAGTTGGAAGCCGTGATCACCAATGGTGGCAGCAATCCGTGGGACGCCATCGTCGGCCAGCACAATATCCCCGTTTACATGGGTGCACCCTACACCCTGACGTTCCAGGCCCGGGCCACACAGGCCGTCACCATCACCGCTTTGCTGCAAGAAAATGGCGGCAGCTATACTCAATATTTCAACACCCCCCTGCCGTTAACCGCAATTACACAAACCTACATCTATACCTTCACCTCTCCCGGCGATAACCTGGCCGCCAGCTTCCAGTTCCAGATGGGAGGGCAAGGTGAGTTCACCGTGTATCTGGATAATGTCTCCTTGTTAGGGCCGGTGCCAAACACCGGTGAAGAGCCGCTGCCTGCCGTGCGGGTCAACCAGACCGGCTACCTGCCTCAGGCCGTCAAACGGGCCACCATCAGCAACACAGCCACGTTACCCCTGACCTGGACACTCTATGATATTACCGGCACGGTCGTGGTCACCGGTACAACCACCGTCTTTGGTCTCAATGCCGCTTCCGGCGAACACGTTCATGTGGCTGACTTCTCCACTTACCAGACGCCCGGCGTCGGCTACACCCTGGAAGTTGACGGCGAAGCCAGCCATCCCTTTGACATCAGCGCTGACGTCTACACGCAGCTAAAATATGATGCCCTGGCCTACTTCTATCATAATCGCAGCGGCATCACCCTCACCATGCCCTATGCCGGCGAACCGCAGTGGACACGCCCAGCCGGGCACATTGGCATAGCCCCTAACCAGGGCGACAACAATGTCCCCTGCTTTGATCAGGTAGACAATGAAGGCGCCCAATGGTATGGCTGCAATTACACATTGGATGTCACCGGTGGCTGGTATGATGCCGGCGATCACGGCAAATACGTGGTCAACGGCGGCATCAGCGTCTGGACGTTGATGAACCACTATGAACGCAGCCAACACCTGGCCTGGGCAGACGCCAGCGCTGTGGCCGATGGCTCCATGAACATCCCCGAAAATAACAACGGGGTGCCTGACATTTTAGACGAGGCCCGCTGGCAAATGGCGTTTATGTTGGCCATGCAGGCACCCGCCGGCGGCGTTTTTACCTATACATTGCCTGGTAATGTTATCTCCCCCACCCTGGTGGGCGGCATGGCCCACCACAAAGTGGCCGACCAATTCTGGACAAGTTTAGGGCTGCCCCCCCATGAAGACCCCCAAATGCGCTACCTATACCCCCCCAGTACGGCCGCTACCTTAAATCTGGCGGCCACGGCGGCACAGTGCGCCCGCATCTGGGCCACTATTGACGCCGCCTTCGCTGCGCGCTGCCTGGAAGCGGCAGAAACAGCCTGGGACGCCGCCGTGGCCCACCCCGACATTTACGCTGGCAATAACTTCACCGGCTCTGGCCCCTATGACGATACCGACGTCAGTGATGAATTTTACTGGGCGGCGGCCGAGTTGTACGTTACGACTGGCGCGGCGGAATATTTGGCAGCGATGAGCAGTTCGGTCCATTACCTTACCATTCCGGCCACCGGGGGCGCTGGCGGCATCATTACCGACAGCGCCCTTACCTGGCAGCAAGTAGCCGGGCTGGGCACCATTTCGCTGGCACTGGTTCCTAATGATCTACCGGTGGGCACCAGGCAGCAGGCACGGCAGGCGATCATTGAGGTGGCCGATGGTTATGTGGCGGCACGTGACAGTGAAGGGTATTTACTACCTTATGCGCCGGGTAGCGATTACCCCTGGGGGTCAAATTCCAGTGTGGTCAACAATATGCTCATTCTGGCGCTGGCTTATGACTTTACGGCCAACCAGACTTACTTTACGGCCGTGAGCGACGGCATGGATTACCTGTTAGGGCGGAATCCCAACGACAAGTCTTATGTGAGCGGGTATGGGGAACGGCCGTTGCAACATCCACATCATCGTTTCTGGGCCGACCAGGTAAGCAGCAGCTTCCCACCGCCGCCGCCCGGCGCTTTGTCTGGCGGGCCAAACTCTGGCCTGCAAGACCCCTATGCCCAGGCGATCTTCCCGAACGGCTGCCCGCCACAAAAGTGCTACGTGGACCATATTGAATCCTGGTCAACCAACGAGATCACCATCAACTGGAATGCGCCACTGGCCTGGGTAAGTGCTTTTCTAGATGAACAATCCACCCCAGAACCAGCCTGGGTCTGGTTTAGCTACGTGCCCCTTGTGCTGACCACCAGCCCATAAGGCCCGGCCGTCGACGCCCGATCAAACTCTATAAAGCGCCAGGCATACAGCCTATGCCTGGCGCTCTAAGGATATTCGCCAATTGCCATGGAGGGGTTATGCCAGTCAGGCGAATAGGTTGTTTGCTTAAGCTGTGTATTGCCAACAAAGGTTTTGACAGATTCATGCGTTCTGGGAAAGCCCACCAACACAGCCAGAGCCGAAGCCTCCACCACCGTCTCTTCATAGCTCCAGGCCATGGCCGCAAAGGTCTGATCATCAATGATCACATCCCAATAACGGGCCTTGCCTTTGTACTGGCAGCGGCTCTGCATATGTGACCCGGCAAGGTGAGCCCAGTTGATGTCTGGGCGTGGAATGTACCATTGCTCTGGCAGCCCTGTTTCCAATACCAGACGCGGACGCCTGGTCTCCGCCATGACGATACCATGAACCTCTACCCGGACCTGCCGGCTGGACTCAAGGATCTCAACCCGACGAAAGGGGTCTCGCGGTTTATAGAACACCTCTGTATCCTCTTCATACCAGGCATCGGCCGCGGCCATCTTTATGGCCGCATACTCTTTTAGAATCGGCAGGTCAGCTGGAGCCATAGACCAGGTGCGCACAACAGCCGGCCGCACCTCGCCTCCCGTGCCCAAAGACCACCACTGTCCATCACCGGCTGTCCCAACTTCTTCGGGCAAGGTGGGCACCAGTATAGCGCTGTCAAGCACCTTAAAAGGAATGGCATAAACCGGGTGCCGCCCTTTTTCGTAAAAAAGGCAGGCTTCAAGGGTATCAAACAGCCATTCACCACCCAGCCGGGCGCGCAACCGACGCCTGGCCGGGTCTAATCGGCGACGTAGTGTTATCTGTGCTGCGTTATCCATGTGACTTGCTCCTGAAAGGTACGCCGTTGAACCTGGCCTGCAAAATTCAACGGCGCATCGTCTAAACTGAATGCTTCATAGAGCGGGTTAGCCAGGCATAAGGGCGTTAAATTCGGCCGGGTCAAATACCAGCTTGCCAGAAACAAGCTGCCCATCGCGTAATTTATTCCACTCAACCATATACACCGCCCCTTTACCCACCGGCGTTTCAATGTTGTACTCAAAAAGGGTGCATAACTCATCCCCCTTTTCAAACTGCTGCAGAATGTTGTAGCCGCGGGTGATGGCTGGCAGGTCTGGCGACAACCCCGCAAAAAATTCCTTTTTGTTGTTTGCTTTTAATACTGGGCCGTTAAATGTGAAGTCATCAGCAATATATTTGCTGGCCGTGTTATTGTCTCCGGTAAGCACGGCCGTCAGGTAACCTTCATAAATTTCACCATTTTTCATGATCGACATCTCCTTGTTAATCAACGTTTCTTGTTTAAGTTTGTGCGTTGGAAAGGCCTTTTCCTTTAATAACTTGCAATACACAAGTCACTAATGACAGGGTAAATACATCGGGCACTGCTTTTTCTTTAATGCGCCTAAAGCGTGTTACACCGTTGGACAAACAGGGTTTGAGCCGGGGGTTATTGTGTCTGCAACGTAAACTTATGCCGATACTGGCTTGTTTGTGGGTTTAAAGCCACGGCCGTATACCTTAAAGTTTAGGGCAGCCTTATTTGGCCGGTAGTGTTGACACGAAGGACATTGCCATTTGCAGCCAGCGCTCAAGGGCTTTATCTGAGGCAACACCGTGGAGGTTAACCATGATCCAACCTTTCATAGGGCGGCCAGTCAAATCCATCACGCGGGCATCAGGGTTGGCCAGGGCTTCCCCAAATTGATCTGGCCCCACACGCAGCATCATATGGGCGTTATCTACGCCGCAAAGCATATTGCCGCGCCACATAAAGGCCAGCCCGCCAAACATCTTTTTTTCCACAACATCCGACTGATCAGCCAGATATTCCCGAATACGCCCTGCTAATGCTTGATGGTAGGCCATACATCCTCCTGCTTGTTTTTGATGGGATAAAGTGTTAGAATTTTCCCAGTCACTTTTGATTTGCAAGTCATATGCAGGTCATTATACTAACTTGCACATCAAAAGTCAAGAACGAATGTTCTGTTTTTGGTTATGGAGAATGTCATGGCAACCTTACAACGATCAGCATGCCCCATTGCTAATATGCTGGATCTGGTGGGCGATAAGTGGAGCCTGTTGATTGTACGGGATATTTTATTGAACAATAAACACCGGTATAACGATTTTTTGGCTTCAGATGAAGGCATCACCACCAATATTCTGGCTGATAGATTAAAACGGCTTGAGCAGTATGGCATTATCGACAAAACACCATATCAACACAACCCGATACGATACGACTATCACCTTACCAAAAAGGGACACGATTTAAGACCGCTGATCATGGAGATGGTTGCCTGGGGTTTAAAGTATATTCCCGGCACAGGGCGGAAGGGTCAGGTAAACCGCACCAGGTAATCAGTCATCAGTGCCCAGTGATCAGTGCAGAAGAACACTCAACTGATCGCTGGCAACGGAACAGTGATCACTTTAAAGCACCAAGTGAAGTGTAAACGAACCCAAGCTAATTTCCGCCCTTTTTATCTCCTGCGGACATACGTTAAACGGCCCGGGTAATTCCCCCATCCACACGAATGTTCTGGCCCGTAATATAGCTGGCGTCGGCGGAAAGCAAAAAAGCCACCGTTTTGGCAACTTCTTCAACGGTACCTGGCCGATGCAAAGGAATAGCCGCCAGGCGGCTTTCATCCACCTCATAATTGGCAATATACCCAGGCAATACGCTGTTCATGCGGATGCCTGCGGCTGCATAGCGATCGGCATAGAGCTTGGTGAAGCTGCCCAGCGCCGCCCGCAAAGAGGAGGACACAGGAAAGGCCAACGACGGCTCAAAGGCGGCAAAGGTGGAAATGTTGACAATGGCCCCGCCACCCTGCTGCTGCATGATGGGCGTCACCAGCCGGGCCAGACGTACCACATTAAGGATTATCAGGTCAAGGGCATCATGCCAGGCATCATCGGTAATGTCCAGCAGTTCCCCTTTGGGTGGGTGACCGGTGTTGTTCACCAGCACATCAACACGGCCGTACCGCTCCATCGTCTGCTGCACCAGCCGGTGCAAATCGGCCGGTTCCGTCACCGAACCTTGTAACCCCACCCCCCCCAGCGCCGCCGCCAGTTCCACAGACCGTTCAGACACCGACATCAGGGCCAGGGTATAGCCGCGGGCAGCCAGTTCGTGGGCACAGGCGGCGCCCATACCGCGCCCGGCAGCAGTGATAATGGCTACCTTTTGTTCATGCATCTTGTCTCTCCAGTAACCCTACAACATCGACATGAAAGGTTTGGGGGTGGACGTCGATGGGTTGAATTTCTACCAGGCGGTATCCGCCACGCATAAAACCACGGCTGTCACGGGCAAAGGTAGCAATATCAGAACTTACGTACACAATGCGCGACGGCCGTAACCCGGCTATCAATCTGGCCGTTTCCCGTGATACCCCTTCTTTTGGAGGGTTGAGTACCAGCACATCTGGCTTTATGTCAATCATAGGCAGCACCTCTTCCACGGTGCCCGCGTACAAAGAGACGTTGTCAGCCTCCAGGTTGACGGCCGTGTCAGCCACGGCATCTTCGTTTGCTTCTATAGCCACCACGTCCGCCGCCTGTTCCGCCAGAAAGGCAGTGAGCGTGCCCACACCACTGTACAGTTCCAAGACCTGTTCTTCTCCCTTCAAACCACTATAGTGCAGCACACTGTCTACCACAAACGCCATGGCCGCCGGACTGGGTGCCAGAGGGCAGCCAGCTGAAACACGGAAATCTCGTCCTTTAATGGATTGAATAATGAAATTTTCACCCACCAGGTTCACGGCCGTGTCATCTGGCAGCACAATGGCTACGGAAACCGGAAAATCGGCTTCTAATTGGGGTGGCTCGACCCCATCGACCTCCACCGCGGCCAGCAGTGCTTCATCATCACCCACACGCAACGTCAGCTTACGCAGACCGGGCAGCTCCAGGTCAATATCCTGTTTCAGGTCCAGCAGCTCTGGCCGGGTAATGGGGCAGGTGTCAATAGCGATCACCTGTTTTTTCACTGGTGACCAGAAACCCAACGCCCCGGTGAGTGTGGGACTGAGAGACATCTCTGTGCGGTAGGCCCAGGGTTGAGGGTTTGCTACTGTTGGGGCCACCGGCGCCGCCCTGACATTGCCAATGCGCTCCATCTGGTCAATGACCACTGCCCGCTTCACCTGCAGCTGCGTCTCATAAGCCATATGCTGGAAATGGCAGCCACCACAGACACCAAAATGGGGGCATCTTGGTTCCACACGGTCTAAAGACGGCTGCAGAACCTTTACCAGATGAGCATAAGCGTACTTATTCTTTTCAGTGTGAATTTCTGCCTTGACCTTTTCCCCGGGAATGGTAAAGGGCACAAACACAGTACGCCCACGGCTGGCCCGGCCAACAGCATAACCCCCGTTGGCAGAGTCGGTTAAGTCAAGGGTGATCACTTCTGCGGCCAAGTGCTAAATCCTCCCTGTGGCTACCAGCATGGTAAACGAGGTAATAAACCAGTGAATGAGAAAAGGGTATAAGAACGATTCAGACTGCCAGGCAATAAAACCAAAACCTACACCACCAAAAAGGGTGGTCAAGGTTTCCATTTCTGGCTTTCCCAGGTGCATAAAGGCAAAGGGAATGGCTTGCAGCCAGATGGCTGCCCCTGGCCCAAAAACGCGGGCCAGGGCAAAGAGCATAAAACCCCGCCAGATAAATTCCCAACCCCACAAATCAACGCCATTCAAGAAAATAAGCCGGGCCACCCCTTTAGGCGCACGCACCTGATAATAAGCCACCATGTCCGGCTGACGGGCAACAAAGGAGAGGACAACAACCATCACCAGGCATATGCCTACCGTCCAGGCCAGCCCAACACGCCAGTTACCCAGTTGAAAGCCGTAAGTAGACGGCGGCTCCTTAAACAGGAAAATAATCACCACTATAGGGATCATAAAATACCAGATGGCCCGATCATACGCTTTGGTGTGTGTTATGGTGTGGCCGTACCAATCCAGCATGGGGATAACCGTACAAATGGTAATAACCAGCATAAGCTGCCAGTCAAAGTTAATACCGCCGATGGTCACAATGCGTCTCCTCATAGGGGCCTCATAGGCGGCTTTTAGGGTGCAGGAGCAATGCCTACCAGCAGGGTTAAACGGCCGTCACTCACATTTTCTACCCCATGCCATAACCCGGCCGGCGCCCAAACAACCTCGCCTACCGTCGCCTCTATACGTTCGTCACCCAGCCAGAAACGGCCGTAGCCCTCTACCACATAGTAGAACTTGTCTTGGTCTTCATGTGTGTGCGGCGCCTGCACCTGGGCTGGTTCCAGGCAGTTTAAGCCCAACAGCAAAGCAGAACTATGAAACAGCGTGGCCTTATAGAACTTCTCATCACTCATCCCTACCTGTTGGCTGATCTGTTTTACAAACTCTTTCATGCTTTATTCCTTCATGATTGATAACGGCCGTGATTATAACAAAAAAAGCCCGACCAGAGGCCGGGCCAAAGATATTCTTATACGCGGCTGGTTGCCAGATGTCTATCAGGGTGACCAGACCGGGGTAGCGATCATCTGTCCCAATACCCGCTCCAGGGCCATGGTATGGCTGCAAAATCCACGAGAGTGGAAGAAACTGCAATCACAATCCCATTGTCCTGAATCATACGCAACACGATGTTCCTGCCCGTTGTCTCCTTCCAGACGCACCGAGAACGAATCAAAATTGAACCGTTCCGGTTCGGCTGCATAAAACTTTGCTTTTTCAATTTTGCCAATCATTCCATAGTCCATGTACACGCTCCTCTCTGCATTAGGGGATCTAGTAAGAACAAACAAAAAACGCACGCAGATGCGTGCGTTTATGACCAGAATTTTGCTTTCAGATATCCTTCTGAAATCGTTTTATCTACCATATTTCAAGTATAGCTAACTCTATGGCTGTGTCAATTGGCCAACGTAACGTTTCCCCTACACCACGCTGAAACTTATCTGAAACTTATGTACCATTTATCGTCAGCAATTGATCAAGGACAGACGTCCTGGGCGCAGCGAAAGCCGGTAAAATCGTTTCGCAGAGGAAAGGCCTAATATATCAATCTGCCCCCCATTCAGAGCCATTACCGCCATAGCCATCACCCCGTACGGGCTGCGATCATCCGGGTTTGTGCCCACCTCATTCACGTCACCTACACGGAGAGCAATGTTTACTCGAAGCGCACCATCCAGCGTGTTGCCCCAGGGATAAAGATGGTCATATTTGCTGACGGCCGTGTGGCTCTCTCTTGCCAGTCGGTTGGCTCTATGGGCGTACAAGCTACCAGCAACAATTAGCAGCAGGCCTGTGTAAGATTACCCCATTCTTGTTTATTCTCATGACTTCAGGTGAGGGAATGACCTTTATTGTGGACCAGCTTGAGGAACCGAAAAAACAAAGGTGGTTCCCTTGCCCACCTCACTTTCTACCCAGATGTCTCCGTGGTGAAGTTCAATAATGCCTTTGGTAATAGACAACCCTAACCCGGTGCCCTTTGCCTGCCGAATGTTAGGGTCTTCAGATCGGAAGAACTTGGTGAATAACTTTTTACGATCTTCCTCAGAAATGCCATACCCTTGATCGCGTACGGTACACATCACCATAGGCAAAATGGTTTCATCCTGGCCATTAGGCAGCATGCGGGTTTCAAAACAAAGTTCCACGTCTGTCTCTGGCGGAGAATATTTGCAGGCGTTGCTAAGCAAATTGGTCAATACCTGCACCATGCGCCCTTTGTCAGCCATAATCAGAGGTAAGTCTTCTGGCAGCTGCAGGTGCAGCCGAATGCCTTTTTCATCACAGGGTCCCTGGACAATTTGCAGCGTTTCGTTAACGACATCTACAAAAGAGATGGGCGTGGGGTTGACATTAAGTTTACCGGTTTCAATGCGCGAAATATCGGTGAGGTCTTGAATTTGCTGGCTCATACGCCGGATATTGACGGCGATGGTTTCCAGGAAACCCCGCTGCTGGTCATTGATCTGGCCGGTCATACCAGAAAGCAAAAGATCGGTGTAACCGCGCATAGAGGTCATGGGGGTCTTCAGTTCGTGGGAGACCATGCTGACAAAATCAGACTTGGCTTCATTGGCGGCGTTAACTTGCTCCACCAGAATGGCGTTGGCAATGGCCACCGAGGCGTGGTTGGTCACACGCACGGCCGTTTCCAGAGCCTCTGCATCAAACGCTTCTAACCGATTGCTTTCAATCACGACCACACCAATAAGCTGCTGCTTGCTCAACAAAGGTAATGTCATTTGTGAATGGGTGGCAAAGTTAGCCACCTTGTACGCGGGTTCTTCATGTACGTTGTTAGCCACATAAGGCTGGCGGCTTTCAATCACTTTGGTTACCAACCCGGCCTGACTGCTGGCCTTGTCCAGGTCAAACGAGGCATCATAGTTGCGGCTGACCAGGCGGTAGGAACGGCCGTCTTCATTCACCAGCACAATGGCCCCGGCCGAACCATCACAGATGCCTAATGTCCGGTCTAACGCCAGGTTCAATACGTGGTTCAGGTCCAATGAGGTGTTTAAGTCACGGTCTAACTGCGTCAAAAATGACAACTCATTGACGCTTTTCCGCAGCGCCTCATCTGTCTGGGCCAGCAGGCGTGCATTTTCCATGGCCACCACCGCCTGGCTGGCAAAGGTTGTTAAGAGGCTTTGGTCACCTTCCGTAAAGGGCGCACCATTCCGTTTATTGATCAGCTGTACCACACCCCACACGGCATTGTGTCGCAACAGGGGCACCGTCAAAATAGCACGAGTTTGGAAGGCCGTATCTTCTTCTACCTGGGCAAACCAGCGTTTATCCGTATGGACTTCATTCACAATAATGGGGTGACCTGTCTGGGCAGCCGTCCCGGCCAACCCCGTGCCTACCGGCAATCGCTTACCGATCAGATTTTCGCTGGCCGGGCCGCGCGCCACCCGGAATTCTAACTCGCCCGTGTCCAGGTCTGACACCATAAATGTACCCGCTTCTGTATCCAGTAGTTGAATTGATTTGTCCAGGATCAATTCCAGCAGTACGGCCAGGTCCATGGTTGTGGCCAATGAAAAGGTGACTTCATTAATGATTTCCAATTGTTGGGCGCGCGCTTGTAACTGTCGGTTGGTCTCTAGCCGGGCCAGTGCTGTGGCTGTCTGATCCGCCAGGGTGATAAAGAGCTGCTGCTGTCGGGAACGTAATGTAATGCCTGGTTCGCGGTAGTGTGTATACACCACACCCAACGTGCCCCGGCCGGCGTTTAGGGGAACGGCCATCCAGGTACAATCGGCCTCGTTTTTACCCATAAAAAACTGGCCTGTTTGGAAAACCTCTACCACACGGGGATCATCTACCGTATAGATGCGGCCTTCGCGGGTTTCATCACGCTCCCCATTTTCCAGATAAAAGGCCCGGTAATTCAGGTTTGTATCCGGATCACACAGGTAAATATAAAAATCCTGCACATTAAACATACGCTGATAATTGGTGAAAACCAGCTCCATCATGTCATCCAGGTCAATGGTAAAGTTAAGCGCTTGAGAAAACTGGCTGAGCATGTCCTGTTCATCGGCACGTGCTTCCAGGCGGCGCACCACAGCGGCGCGTTCAAAGCCGATGAGCGACTGGTCAGCCAGGGAAACCAGGTAAGACAGTTCTGCCTGGCTGTAATGCTGATCATTGGCCTTAGGTGAGAGACTAAGCCATCCTAACAAATCTTGCTCGTTGTACATGGGTACGATCACGGCCGTGCCCATGGCCTTGATACTCTCTTTTTCCTGCTGGAACACCGATGGCCAGGTACGCTCTTCATTCAGGTCAATAGCGCCGTGTATCCGTTTCATGGTCAACACCAGCGCTGAGTCGGCGCCCAATACCAGGTCATTATTCCGGTAATAACTATGATAGACACTCATCTCGCCATCTGGCAGGTAAAGATCAGGGTTGGCATCGGGAATGCCGGTACGCACGTAAAGCAGCATCATAGAAGCAACCTGGTCTTCGGTGACGGCCGTCGTTAATTCCCGGTTAAAGTCACGCAGCATTTTATCCAACACCAGCGGCCGTTTAAACAACAGTTCGTCTACCCCTGCCTGCAAGCGCCGCCGCATGGGATCAAAGACAAGAATGAGCAGCACCACAAACAGGGCCAGGAAAACGGGGTTGCTTAGGATAGGCCCAAACACGGCCGTCAGGCTCAGAACCACCACCGTAAAGGCCCCTACCAGCAGCAGCACCAGCAGCCCGTATGTCACACCTCGCCGCAGCACATCATCTGTGTCCCACAGCCGGTAACGCAAAATGGTATAGCTGATAGAAGCCGGGTACAACACAATCAGGGGTATAAAAAACACTTGCGGGAACCAGGATGTATCTATACCTTGCCCCGACGCCACAAAATAAAAAATGATGGGTGTATACCCCAACACGCCCCCCGCCAAAATAAGGCTCGCCTGCTGCCTGACGAAGGGTGAAGGCGAACGCACCGCCCGGTAAATCATCATCAAGATGGCGCCCAACATCCCCAAACCATTTAAAAGGAAAAGATAACGCCAGCCAATAACATAGGCCCAGGGCGCTTCCGTATTAAACAATATCGTCTGTACCCACAAACCAGTTAATATACCAGGCAGCAACAGCAGCCCCTTTAACCACCAAAAGCGTGTGACTAACCGGCCTGCATGAGGAAACACAGCCGCCATCAATGGGCTCAGACCACAGATCATCGAAAGGGAAAAGGTCCACAAACGTACAAAAATATGCGTCGTTCGGGAATCAAACAACAGCCCCACCGCCAGGGCAGCAAAAGCCATCAGCAGGGCAAAAACCTGGGCGGCTTCTGTATACGGCCGTACCCAAAACACCCAGGCCCCCAATACCAATAAAATCAGGCCGGTCACATAAAAAAACCAGAACTGGTTCCACAAATCAGCCAAGTCAACGGAGATGAGAAAAACGCTTTTTGTACGTTCAGCGACATCAAAGCGGGGGGGGATGCCTGTTTCTGATGGTGGCTGCACAATAACAAAAGATACGTTATCACTGGCACTCTTTTGCGAGAGTATAGCTTGCAGTTCCGCCACGTTCGCTACGGGGAGCCCGTCTACCGCTACCACCCGATCAGGAAAGGTAGCCATACCGGCGCCCTGCCTGGCCGGCCAGGTGGGCTCACCGCTGGCGTTCACCACCATATTGGGATCAAAAAGGATGCCAGAAAAAGGGTCTTGGGCCCAGCGCAGCGCAATAAAAGGCAGCAGCACAAAAATGATGCCGCTCAAAATTAAAACTGTCGCCGCGATGCCTGTCTGTAATCGGCTCTTTCTACCTTCTTCTATCACAAATGAACCCTGACCAAGTTTTTGTTGATTGCCAGCCTGAATAATGCCACTTATGGCCCACTATATACCCTCGCTAATAATAAGCGATTGTCCAATATGTGTCCATCAGCGGCTAACACATTTTGTGGTTCTTTGGTCACAGGGTCAATCAAGGCCACGTGAATTACATAAGCCCCGTCAGGCAGATCACCAGGCAAAGGTAAGGGTACGGTATGGGAAACAACCTGCCCTGTCCTCCAGGTAGAGGCAGGCGGATCAAGGGGGCGCACGGCCGTGACTCGCGGTGTCATCCACCGTTCACATGGCTCATCACACACCCATACCTCCACCTCATAATCTCTATCTAATTGTGGCAGCGCTTCCCAATACAATGTTACAGCCAGCACATCACCGGGGCGAAAGGTGCGGTTATTGTAGGCATAACCAACCAGCCGTACGTTATCATTGAAGTTCTGGCTGAGGGGGTTGGGCCACGTCCCGGTCGACGGCTCCAGGTCTAATCTCCCCAACGTCAAGCTATCCCCCAACCCGGTCCCCTCCGGAGCGGTAATGCCTAACCGGTAGGCCCCCGGCGCGTAAAGACCAATGCTCAACGTTGCCTGCCCTGGGGCATACATCGTCTCTGGTACGTGCAGGCGCACGGTGTCTACAAAGTGGTCACCGGGCTGCCACTGGCTGCTGGGGAAATTACCCAAACCAGGGTGTGTATCTCGCTGCGCTACCATGAGGCCGTTTTCATCTATCAGGTGGGTGAAGAGTAGATAGTTGCCGGGCGGCTGGCCGGTCACTTCCCAATATAGCTTGACGATCAATTCATCCCCAGGATGCAGCGTGTCACGGCTGAGTTCGTAGCCGCGCAGGTTTGCCAGGGCGTTAAATTGGGCGTCGGTAGGGTTGGGCACGGCCGTATTGGCGGCAAACGCAGGCGGGCGAGCGTAAGCCGGACGCAAATACCCCCACAGGGCCACGGCCGTGAGCAAAGCCAACGCCGCATTCAGGCCCCAGGCGACAATGGAGCTTGTTTGATCTTTGTTCTCCCATCTGCAAACGCTAAATACCCCATGAATCCAGCAGCTGTAACCGTAAAACGTCAAAATGGCCAGTGCCGGCAGCGCCGGGAAGAAGAAGCGGCCCATCGCCCCCGCCGGGCTGACCAGCAAATAATTAAACACCACCGCAAAAAAGAGGGCCACGTCCAACCCCAGCAGCAGCAAGGGCATGCCTGCTGCCCTGAGTTCAGGCCATTGGCGACGTAAAAACGGGGCCACCAATCCCAACAAACCCAGCCCCACCAGCCAGCGCAGCCCGCGGTAAACGGCATCCGGCAGCGGAATCTGGCCATAGCCAAAACGGCCCCACAAGCTGGTCCACGTATAGGGCAGTTCATAAAACGCCAGCCCCCAACTGTCTGCCGGGTCACGTACACCCCATAACTCTGTCAGGCGTTCAAAGCCGGTCGGCTCACCATAAAGCATCTGGTTGCGCCCAAACCACCAGCCGGCAAGCACGGCCGTCACCAGCCCGGCAATAAGCGCCACGGCCAACCATAAACGCCACTGCCCCTTGCGCCAGGCCACGTAAGTCACGGCCACGGCCAGCAGCAACCCTACCGCCGCCAGGTTAAATTTGCTCATCAGCGCCAGGGCATAAAGACCACCTAACACCACCCCCCAGGCATGGCTGAGGCCATTGGCAGATTTGACCAATACGACACAGGCCAACAGCACGGCCGTGCCGCTGAAGGCGGCTATCACATCATTGTTAATAGCCCCGGCCATGAAAACAAACATGGGGTTAAAGGCCACAAACGCAGCTGAACCGAGGGCCAGGTACGGCCGTGACCGCCAGATCACACGCGCCAGCACCCATGTCAGCCACACTGTGCCCGCACCAAAGAGAATGTTCAGCAGGCGAACCAGGTGCGCCGCCAGCGCCGCGCCGCTCCAGGGAAAGGCTTCGTCAGCACCATGCAGGTAGAGGTTTTTATTGTCACGCCCCACTTCCCAATAACGATACTGCCAAAAAGGGTTGGTAGACGGTTCGTAACAGACGTCACGGCCGGTATCAACCCAGAAAGTGGCCAGGGCACCCAGAGCGTAAAAGAGTGGGGGATGGTGACCCTGCGCCTGGCAGGGCAGTTCCCCTTGTATGGGCAGGCGATGCAGCTGCACAATGTGCTGCACAAACCGGTAATGGCGCAGTTCATCCGTGGCCTCATGCAGAGGGTTGATGACGCTGCCGGCCAGCGCCAACAACCCAAAAAGCGCCAGAACGACGGCTATTTGTTGGCGGCCGTGCCGGGTGGCTTCTTGTATGACTTCCATACCCTACTTCTCAATCTCCAGCGTCATATGGTCACGGCCGTCATCTGTTAAAATGCGCTCCCCAGTCAGCGGGTCATACAAACCAAAAACGGCCACGGCCGGCTGGCTGCCTGACGGTGCCTGTAAATGGTGCTGCTGCCGGAAAATGTCGCCTGTCTGCAACGTATAAGGGTCTACCCAAAAGCCATCTTCCCCGGCAATAAAGTAGCCTTCAGCATCCAGCAGCTGCCCAAAAGCCAGCAGCCGCGGCCCAGCATACACCCCTGGCGGCGGTGGGTTGCTGATGAGTTGGAAGGGGGGCAGCGTTAGCGGCCGGGCCACCTGCCAGCTCAGCTCTGCTGTGCCTGTAGCTGCATCATACGTGGCCGCTGCCAGGCACAGGCCATTTTGAAAGCAGGTGCTATGGGTAAAGTCCACGGCCGTGTCCACCCGGGCCAGCGTATAGTGCCCCACCGCTGCCTGACCCGCTACCGGTACAAAAAGCGCCTCGTACACAAAGGGCACGTCTGGTACGCCGGTAAAACTCAAAGACGGCTTCACAAAGACGGCCCGTTCCGGGTGATACCAGCGGGGGAAGACGGCCGTGTTCCGCCGCAGATCGTTTTGCAGTGCCAGCCTGTCCCACGGCCCGGCCAGCAAACTGGGCACGGCAAAATCGGTCATCGCAGGCTGTTCATTCAGGTAAGCGGCCAGTTCATGCAAATCTGCCCGGTACAAAAAGCGTACCATGCTCTGCTGCGGCCACACCGTAAAATAGTCATGCCCGTCACGGGCGGCCATGGACACCAGGAGTATGCCGCTTAAAAGCCAGGGGGTTAGCGTTTGGAACTGGGTGAATGTAGCCTGGCTCCTCCCCTTTAATCTCCACCCGCTAAGCTCTAATCGCCATATTGGCAGGGCCATCAGCATAAACGTCACCGGCTGCGCCAGAATAGCATGCCCCAGGCTGGCTGGCGGCACACTGATGAACCCGGGAGAAATACCCGCCAGCCACCAGATGAGCAGGAAGGCGCAGGAAAAGGCATGATCATCAGTATGCGGTGCGTGGTGTGTGGTCTGCTGATGGCCCAGGCGTCTGTTGAGCTTTAGGACGATGGGTTTAAGTGTGTAATACAGGGCAATGGCTACCCCTGCCCAGAAGAAAAGCGCGCCCAAGGGACCAAAAACAGCACGATGGGGAATATTGTAAAGCCATTCACCGTCGCCATTGGCATGGAACATGCTCAGGGTGACAACCACATGGTGTTGCAGCGGCCCAAAATTGCCCTGGCGCGCCTCTACCAGCGGCACGGCCAGCTCGCTTACCCGCGCCTCGGACGCCGGCTGGCGGCTGAGGGTGATAAACAATGGTGCGGCCAGCAGCGCCGCCAGCACAAACATGAGCAAGATGCCGCGCCACTGCTGTGTGAGCCACGGCCGTGTTACCAGCACCTTGTAGCCGCAAAATGCCAACAAAATCATAGGCACCCCTCGCGACGCAAAGTAGAGGTAAAACCCAATGCCCATCCAGGCGCCAGCCAGGGCGTAGGTGGTCATCCGTGGTCGGCCGCTGGCCCACGCCCGCCAGAAAAAATAAAACGCCAGCAGCAGTACCACTGGCATCGAGACGTGACGCAAGCCAATACGCGCATACATCAGCCCCCAGAAGCTGCACGCCAGCGCTGCCGCCGCCAGCAGCCCCACCGGAGTGCCAAACAGCTTGCGGCCCAGGAGCCAGGTCAGGGGAATGGCCAGCGTGCCCAGGAAAACAGAAAGCAGCCTGATGCCCACGCTGTTAGGGCCAAAAACAGCTAACATCACGGCATTCAGGGCATGATACAAAGCCTCGTGGCCGGAAGCATCAGCATAATAAAGCTGCCAGTCACCATCCAACACCTTTTGTGAGATGACCAGCGAGTTGATCAGCTCATCATCGCGCCAGCCGGGCGGCGTGTCACTTAACTGCCAGATGCGCAGGGCAAAGGCCAGGAAAGTGATGGCAATGATAAGCAGTTTGCCAGTTTGTGGCTGACGAAGGACAGCGGGTAGATTCATTGACTTATACTCAGGTCTTGTAAATAAAGATGGTCACCGGCCGGGATGCCGTCTATAAAAACGGGAAGGCGTTGTGTTTGCTCACAGCTGGCATCCAGGCAGGTATACAGGCCAATGGTCAGCGGGTAGCGGCCGGGCGCACTGGCTGCCGGTAATGAGAGTTCATGCAGCTGCAGTAAAATGTCCCCGGCCACCCATGCGTCCCCCGGTGCAGATAACCCATCAGCCTGGGCTACAAGGGCACCGTCTGGCGCAGAAACGTGCGTGAACAGGCGAAGGCCGGCTGCCGGCTGCTGCAAGCGCCAAAGGGTGACAACCGGCACCTGCCCGCCAGCAACTACGGCCGTAGCCGGCAGATCATACCCCAACAGTTGGGCCACTTGGCCAAACCGGGCATCTGCCACACTGGTAAAATCAGGGTGATACTCTGCCAACCAATCAGCGGCATTTACCCGGTAAACAGTTAACGGGCGGTCCAGGTCGGTAGGCGGCTGCGGAATGGTGGCCGGCCGCCCGGCCGTGGCCAGATAGCCCGCCAATGCCTCTGGCAGCGCCGCAAAACCAGACAAAATGATGACAGCCTCTGGGGTATGGGGAATGAGCAGGCTGGCCCGGCCATCAAACCAACGCGGCGTCACCGCTTCGTTGGTCAGCGTCATGGCGGCCACTGCCGGTGTGTGGTACTGCTCCGGCGTAATGGTTGACACGGCCACATCATGCATGTCTGACACATTCAGGTAGCGCATGACGGCCGTCATGGCTGCTTCATACTGCACCCGTACTGCCGGGGCGCTGGCCCAGATCAAAAAATAGTCACGGCTGGTGAAAACGGCCGTACCGGCAAACAGCATCACCACGGCCAACTGCCCCCATCGTGACGCTTCCAACCGGTAACCTGCCATCGACCATTTGCCGATCTGCCGAATGGCCAGGGCCGGAAACAGGTACAACACGGGCTGCATGCCCATCGCCTGGGTCGTGCTGAGATGTGGCCCCGTTACCAATACGGGCGCGATGCCTATCAACAGCCAGCCAATGGCCAAAAAGCTGGCTGCCCCACACCATTGGGCCCCCGGCTGCCGCCCAAACGACCGTACGGCCCACCAACCCGCCAGCACCAACCCGCCGCCAAACAGTACCGCCATCACCGGCCCCAGCAGAGGCCGTCCAGGAAGGTTGTAGCGCCAGAAGTCATCACCGCGGAAAGCAATGATGCCCAGGCCGGCCGTCACGTTTTGCCAGAGGGGATGCAGGTCGCCGCCGGCCGCGGCCGTGAGCGGGCCGCTCAGTTCCCGAAGACGAATTTCGGCCATAGGGTTGGCTTGTAAATACAAAAACAGTGGCCCCCCCAGCAGGCCAGCAACCATCAGCATAAACAGCACCCTGGGCCAGGCCCGCTGGAACAAGGCGCGCTGCCCTACCCTCACATACCCCAGCACCAGCGGAAAAAGCAGCCACAAGGCGCGGGCCGGGATATAGGTGTAAAAGGTTAGCCCAAAAAAAACACCTGCCAGCAAAAAGCAGATAACTGACGATTGAAGCTGGTTATGGTTCTCATCTTTACGTTCTACCTTCTTTAATCCCTCCCAGAAAAAGTAAAGCGCCAGCACAAACAGCGCCGGCAAGGTAATAGAACGCAGCGCCTGACGGGCAGCCATCAGCGGCCAGAAGCCCACTGCCAGGCCGGCCGCGGTAAGTACGGCCGTTTGCCAGTCAAACGCACGGCGCACCCAGGCGGCCATACCGGCGATCATGATCAGGCCAAAGGCCACGGCCGTCAGTCGGGACGCCAGAGAAGTGGGGCCAATGCCGGCCATCATCGCGGCGGTGGCATAATCGTACAATGGCTCACGGCCGTGGCCGATGGTGAAATAAACGGCACGTGTGCCGGCCAGAATAGAGATGGCGGTGATGCCATGATCGGCCTCATCGTGTGTCAGACCAGGGGGAATGCGTGTGAGAGCCACCAGGCGCAAGGCCACGGCCGTCAGACATATGACCAGCATGCCTGCCAGAAAGAGGCGTTTTTGTTGTCCCTGTTTTTCCCACATATCGCTTCCTCGGTAGAACCAGCGAATCATACGCAAACGGCCGCCAGGCGACAACTACGATTGACAGCCGTTCCATGAACGACCGTTCCATGAACGACCGTTCTGTGGAACGGCCATGCGCCCTATACAAGCAAAAACGCCACCCCTGTTACCAGGGATGGCGCTTATTGTGGCTGAGGGTGAACGAAAACTAAGCCGCCAGCGCTTCTTTAGCTTTACCAACGACGGCCGTAAAGGCCTGCTCATCGGTCACGGCCAGGTGCGCCAGCGCTTTACGGTCTAACTGGATGTTTGCCAGTTTCAACCCATGCATAAAACGGCTGTAGCTCAGGCCCTGGACACGTGCAGCCGCATTAATACGCGCAATCCACAGCCGCCGAAAATCGCGGCGACGGTTCCGGCGGTCCCGGTACGCATACCAATACGACTTCATCATGGCCTCATTGGCGCGGCGGAACAACTTGCTCCGCGTGCCCCACTGGCCTTTGGTCATGTGTAAAATTTTCTTATGACGACGTTGGGTTGTAAACCCACCTTTAACTCTCATGCTTCTTTACCTCGCATTTGTGTGGCGCTGGCGCTCAAGCCCGCAGAACCGAGGCCAGGCAGCGATAAAACACCCAATAAATTAACCGGCCGGCGGATTGGCTTTGTACTTCTTTAAGTATGGCGCCAGGCGCTTGATGCGTTTGCGCTCACCGGCGCTCTCTACCACCAGCATTTTGTCAAACAAACGCTTGACGCGTTTGGACTTGCGCCGGCGCAGATGGCTCTTGCCACCTTTGGTGCGCATAATAAGACCACTGCTCGTCATGCGGAAACGCTTGGCGGCCGCCTTGTATGTCTTGAGCTTATACTTCTTTACCTTTTTTTTAGCCATTTTATTTACCCTCATGAAAAAGCCCCCAGAGGGGCCGGAATACACAATTTGAATGTTATGTAATCTGGTTTGCCTGTCAGATACCTACCGGAGTCATCAGCAGCGTCATTGACCATCCTTCCAGTTTGGGTTCCTGCTCAACCGTAGCAATTTCGCTCAACTCTCCGGCAATTTCTTCCAAAGTTTGTTGTCCCATCTCTGGGTGTGTGATCTCACGCCCTTTGAACCGAACCTGGAACTTAACCTTTTTACCCTCACCTAGCCACTGTTTGGCCTTACGGACATGGACATCCTTGTGAAAACCAGACGTGCGTGGTGTAAGGCGAATCGTTTTTATCTCAATTTGCTTTTGGTGCTTACGTGCTTCACGTTCCCGTTTGGTTTTCTCATAAGAAAACTTGCCGTAGTCCATGATACGACAAACAGGGGGTTCAGCATTGGGCGCTACCTCCACAAGATCAAGCTCGGCTTCTTCAGCCAACTGCCTGGCTTTAGCAATAGACACAACCCCATGGTTTTCATTGTTGTGGTCAATTAGCCGGACTTCACGGACACGAATGGCCCTGTTGATCCGGTAATTAGGGCTGGCTGACGCTCTAGGTGCTGTTTTACTTCGTCGCTTCCGAATATCTTATTCTCCGTTTTTAATCAATCTTATTTGCTTTACAACAATAAACAAATAGCCCGGTCTTTTAGACCGGAGCCACCCTGAAATAATAGCACAGGGCAGTACCCGCGTCAAACTTTCCAGGAACATAAAAAACCGGCATTTTGTGGTGTATATTTCAGGAATCAGTGACAAGATCAGCAAAAACGACAATACGATGTGTGTTGATGCGGTAGGGGAAGCAGGAAACGAGTGTCGCGCTGGCATGGTCAGTGGTTTTCATCACCTCGACCGCTGTTGGCTCAACAACATCAATTTTAGTCACAACGTAGGTGTAGGTGCGTTGGTTGGTCTGCACGATGATTTCATCGCCGGGGCTTAGCTGGTCTAAATCACGGAAAATGGCGCCGTACACATCATTGTGCGCCGCCAGCACCATGTTCCCTACCTGGCCCGGCTGGGCAGAACCAATATGATGGGCCACCCCACGTTTGAGCTGTTCCCAATCATAGGCGCCCTCAACCACCGCATTGTTCACCCCAATCGCCGGAATTTGAATGACCCGTGCCTGTTCGGGGCCGGGCGTGGGAATAGGTGGTGGCTGGTAGGCTTGCAGGGCGGGCAGCAGATGAGCCGGTATATCACCTGACTCTACCGGTTCCGGGGATCTTCCTTCGATGTAACGATGCCCGGTGGGCAGCACCACCAGGTTTATGACCGGTGTTGGCGAAGGGGTAGGCAAAGCCAGGCCGGCCACTTCTGCTTGCTGTATCTGGCTTAATTCCTGGTTAAGTTCATGCTGAGTAGCCCATAGATTAAAGAAGATGGTGACCAGGCCAACCACGGCCGTAACCTCAACCAGCAGCAGCAGCCCGTTAGCCACCCGCCGCAGCCAGCTTGTGCCTGGTTTCGCCGGGGCAGCGGCTGTACCCACGATGGTCCCGTCGCCCACGCGGGCAGGAGAGATAGGCCTATAAGGGGCGACGGCCGTGCTCTGCTGATCCGGCGCAGGCAAGCCCGGCACCTCTACGACCCGGCCAATTTCCTGCAGCCGCTGCCAACGCTGGCGGCGCGCCACCCGCTTTTTGCGGTACAGCAGTTGTTCCAATTCCTGGATAGACAGCTCATCCACCGATGGTTTGCCATTTTGGGCCATGCCCTAATGATAATTCACATTACATAACATGCAAATAGGTTTTTCATAAAACACCAACCAAAGCCCCATTCTCTGCACTTTTTACGGCCGGACCACAGCTAGAGGTGGGCCATTAACCTTGTCGTCTACCACTTCCCCATCAATGCCTAAAACCGGCAAACGCGTTCCTGATTCACGATCATAGAGACCTACAATTGCCGGGTACAGCCCCGGTGCTGCCTCAACCGGGATAGGAATGGCGTGGATTTGCAGGATAACATCGCCGGGCTGCCAATTCCAGGCGGGCGCTTCCAGGGAGTCACGCTGGGCCCAGGGACGGCCGTCATTCGCCAGAATCTGGGTGAACATGACCACGTCAGTGGTAAAAGCCGGGGGCACCAGGGGACCCACACGCGCCGGGTCCTGTACCTGCCAGATCGTCAGCAGTTCGGCCGTTTCTCCCGGCCGCACGGGGCTTTGTACCCAGCCGGCGTAGCGCAGGGTCAGGGCGTTGTTCAGGTTCACGGCCACATCCCACTCCCATTCGGCGTCATCGATGGTTAAGGCATAGACGGTAAACGAGGGGTCCAGGTCATCGGGGCGCAGGGAGACCGTCTGCCACGGCTGTAACAATGGCCCAAAAGCCGGGTGTGGCGGCGTTGAAGCCGGGATGATCACCAGCGCATCCTGGTTATGAGGCAGCACCAGGGCATAGCGGGCGTCTACCCAGCGGGCATCAGGTGCACCAGATAGCACCAGGGCGATAGAGGGGTCGTGCGCCGGGCCCGGGTAAACGGTGGAAAGGACAACTGGACGGCCGTCTTCGTTTTTTGCCAGATAAGCGAGTGTCGAGACCAGGTTCTGCTGGTACGCGCCGCGTACGTCTGGAGATTGGCCCCAGCGCAGGAAATAGTCGGCCACGGCCGTGGTGCCGGCCACCAGCAACCAGAGCACCAGCCCACCAACAATCACGGCTCTGGCCACCTGGGGCCGTCGCGCCGCCAGCCAATCGGCCCAAAACCAGAAGCCCACGGCGGGCAAGGCAAAGACCGCCGGCAGCGCCGCCAGGTTGCGGGTGGTGTTGGCCGTGGCTCCGGTAATGAGCGAAGGCGCTATGCCTACGCCAAACCAGAGCAGCAAAAAGGCAGCATTAAGTCGTCGCCAGCGCCACAGGCAAACGACAATACCACTGATGAAGAAGACGGCCGTGACCACCTCAAACACCGGTCGCCCCGGAATGTTGTATGCCAGAAACTGGTCACCCTGCCCTGGCCAGACAAAGGCCAGCAGCGCCTCGGCTGCGTTTTGGGCCAACGGCTGCCAGTTGCCCGCTTGCAGCTCCTGCAACGGCCGGTCCAGCATATCCAGGCGGGTGAGGGCATAGGGATAACGCTGCAGATAACGGAACATGGGCGTGACGAGCAGGCCCGCCAGCATCAACCCGGCCAATGTCGGCCGCCACAGCCGCTGGAAAAGCGGGCGTTGCGCCAGCAGCAGGACGCTCAGAAAGAGTGGAAACATCAGCCAGGCCACCCGCGCCGCCAGGTAAATGTGCAGTGTCAGGGCCACACACACGCCAAAACCGACCACCGACCAGCGGGCACCGGTACCCGCTAACTGGCGCCTGGCAGCAGCCACAACCCGCCAGTAAAACCAGACCGCCGCCGACATAAAAAAGGGCAGCATCCCGGCCCGCAATGCCTGGCGGCTGCTGGCCAGCGGCCAAAAGGAGACGGCCATAAGCCCAGCCATGAGCAGCGCCGTACGCCGGTCAAAGGCGCGGCAAACCCAGGCGTAGGTGAGGGCCAGGGCAGCTGCACCAAAGAAGACATTCACCAGCCGCAGCGCCAGTATGTTTTCGCCCAGCAGGGCCATGCCGCCGGCTACGGTATAACTGTAAAGCGGCTCACTGCCATAGTTGAGGGGGAAGTAAAAGAGGAGCACACCATCCAGGATGCCAATGGCTTCACGGCCGTGGTTGGCTTCGTCGTGGGTGAGCCCTGGTGGCAGCTCTGCCAGAGCCATGAGGCGTAAGGCAAACGCCAGCAACAAAATGAGTACAATGGGTCCGTGTCTTGGCCAGATCATGGGGCAGCATTATAAGCCAGACGCCTGGCAGGCGTCCAAAACAATCAGGCCTTTCCTCATTTCTCCCGCTGTGGTAAACTGCTCCTTCGTAAATCGGGCATCCTTGCCCGCGTGTCCGGACTACAGATTTTCATTCATGGTGGTCGGCAGCCGCCGGTGAAAGCTCCTAGAAAGCAGTTTGTGCTGCTCGCTTACACCAATAGACAGGTAATTGTAATGGATTCAACCAGACTGGAAGCATTACTAGAACAAGCAAAAAGTAGTGATGCGGCAAAAGACAGTGACACGGCCATGACCTGCTGCCATACGATTCTGACGCATGCTTCACCCCAAGACCCGACAACCCAATCTATTCGCCTGGACACCTTTGAAATGATCGGCCGTTTGTATGCTAACACCGGTCAATACAAAGAAGGGCTGGCCTTCTCAGAGCAGTATTATCAAGAAGCAACCACCTACACCCATCAACGCTGGGCCTTGTTGCGGATTGGCGCTAACGCCTATCATTTGGGCGAGAACAAGCGCGCCTTATGGGCATACCAGACCGCATTGGAACTGTCCCGGCAGGAAGCTGATGAACCCGGAATCGCTTCCGCCTATAGTTCCATCGCCTCTGTCTATAGCAGCCTGGGCCGGTTAACAGACGCAGTTACTTATTTTCACCGGGCAATCGAGCTTTTTAAGCAACTGGGCCAGCCCGATAATGAGGCCGGTTCGTGGAACCGCCTGGGCCTGGTATACCAGCAGCTCGGCGAGATTGACAAAGCCATAGATGCCCATCAACGATATTTACACTTCATTGAAAGCACAACACCACCTTCCTCCTATTTGCTGATGATAGCCTTAGACAATCTGGGCGAAGATCATCTGGTGAGTTATGACACGGAAACGGCACATCGCTATTTTGCCAGGGCTCTGGCGCTGGCAGATAAGGAACCCAATCCGCACATTGTGGCTGATCTCTACCGTAACCAGGGTCTTGCTTACTGTTATGAGGGGAACCTGGAGGTTGGCCTGCAAAACTTGCGCCATGCCTATGCTCTGAGCCAAGAGGACAGTGAAGTTTCCATTACTGCCCAGGCGCTATTTTCCCTGGCCTGGGGAGAGTTAGAAGCCGGAAACGTGAAGGCTGGTTTTGAAAGCGCCCGAAAATTACTGAGTCTGGCAGGAGAGACGGGGGCACGCGGTCACTATGCTAACGCCATTCATGTCTTGGGGCGCTATTACCAGCAAATTGGCGACACCCAAACGGCCGAACAATACTGGCAGGAAGCTGTCTATCTGGCTCACGAAATGAACCAGCGCCTGCTTTTGTGGCGGCTTCATGCCCGTTTAGCCGAGATTGCCGCCACTCCTGCCCTGGCCCAGGTACATATCCGCATAGCAGTCGAAATAATTGAACGCATTGCGGCTACTATGAAAAACCCGGCCTTACAAGACACCTTCCGGCAATCCCGGCAGGTGCAGGCCGTCTTGTCTCAGCAGGTAGGCAATCTATAAAAGGCTACCGCCGGGTGGGGAAAACGGCACGGCCGCTGAAGGCTTTGATCGCCTGTTTTTGCTCCTCAACCCCAATCAGTTGGGCGGTTGTCAAACCTAAAGCTACTTTCACTGCCACCACCAATGTAGGATTATTTTCACCGCGCTCAATTTTTGACAGCATGGCCCGACAGTTGCTCAGGGCCGGGTTTGATTTGACAGTATACAACCGAACGCTTAAAAAAGCCGCTTCGCTTACAGTCGCCGCAACCAAAACGGCCGCCACCCATGAAGTTTATCAATTGGCAGGAAATCAAGGGCTTGATAGCCAGGAGTATTCGGCCGTACTTGAAGTCTTAAAAGGTCGGTAGCCACCCTAAAGTTCTATAAAGTTCATTCGGAACGGGTTTCGAGGATATAGCTCCGGCTGCGGCCCGACCTTCCAGGCCGGGCCGCAGCCATTCTGATCATAGGAAGCACATCACACAACGAGCGTGTTCGCCTCTCGGCATTTTATGCACTATAATGCCCGCGCAAAAATGGCTTTGGTAGAAATGAAAATATGAAGTCAAAATCACCTGCTCGTCGTCCACCCCCGCGCGTGCGCCTGCCCCTCTGGGTTTGGAGTTTGCTGGCCGGGGTGGCTATCATTTTATTACTCGGTATTTCCGTCTGGCTTTTTCGGTCTGTTAAAGGCGCTGTCGCCTCCTTAGAGGTCATCAGCCCTGATTTTGGCAGTGTAACCCTGGCCGAAACCCCGGCAGCGCCGGGCTCAAACCAGCCTGGTACCCTGGAAACTATCACCATCAACCAACCAGATGCCGCCGGACTGTCAGCGGACTCCCTACAGCCCTGGAAAGGCACAGAGCGGATCACCATTTTGCTGCTGGGCATTGACCAGCGCTGTGAAGAAACCGGTCCCACCCATACGGACACCATGATGATACTGACACTCGACCCGTTGGGATTATCGGCCGGGATTTTGTCGCTGCCCCGTGATTTATGGGTAGAGATCCCTGGCTTTGGTGTAGACCGCATCAATCAAGCGCACTATTTAGGCGAGGCATATGAGTATCCGGGTGGTGGTCCTACATTGGCTGTAGAGACGGTAGAAAGTTTGCTGGGCGTGCCTATTGATTATTATGTCACAGTCAATTTTGACGCCTTTGTGGAGATGGTAGACCTGATCGGTGGCATTGACATGGATATACCAGAGGCGATTGATGATCCCACTTACCCTGACCGCTGTTATGGGTATGATCCTTTCCAAATTGAGGCGGGCATACACCACCTGGATGGGCAGCAAGCGTTAAAGTATGCCCGTACACGGGCCACCTTTGGCGGCGACGTAGACCGGGCCGGCCGTCAGCAGACAGTGATTATGGCTATCCGGGACAAAGTGCTGCAATTGGGTAACCTGCCCCAACTGATTGCCCAGGCACCGCTGCTATGGCAAACGTTTCAGGCAAATGTACGCACCAATATGACGCTGGAAGAAGCGCTGCAATTGGGACTGCTGGTTCAAGATATACCGGCAAGCAGCATTTACACGGCCGTTATTGATTACAACTATGTTTACAACGAAGTCACACCAGATGGCCGGGCCGTGCTGGTACCCATTCGCGAGAACATTCGCCAACTGCGTGACCAGCTCTTCACGCCGCCGGTTATTCCCACCCCGGTCATTGAAAATTTACCGGCGTTAATGGCTGATGAAAAGGCACGTGTCGCAGTGTATAACGGCACGGCCGTCTTTGGTTTGGCGGCGGCTACACAAGAGTATTTGCAACAATATGGCATCAACATCACCGAAGTGGGCAACGCGGACTCTTCAACGTACCTTACCTCACAAATCATCACCTATGGACGTTATCCCCATACAGTGCGTTACCTGACCCAACTGATGCACATTCCCCCGCTCAACCTGAGCGAAGGCGCCACACCTGAAGGTGGCTTCGACGTGTTGGTCATTATTGGGGACGATTGGCGCGTTCCTGGTAGTGAGGGTGGTAATCAGTGACTGGTCACCAGAAATGGCAAATTGATAACTGATAACTGATGACCGATTATTGGCAGCAGGCACGTCGACCAAACCAGGAGGAGACTTAATGGCGAAAAGCGGTTGGTCTTGTGTGTTACTTGGCATTATGGTCACGGCCGTTGTTGCCTGTAGCAAGCCAGCCATTGAAGAAGACCGGGATTTCACCGCCACTGATGAACCCGTTATACCCCTTAGTGAAGACCAGGCTGCTGTCCCCCTAAACAATACCCCTACCCAAAGCAAACCAACCATACCTCCCCCTCCATCCCCAACTGCAGCGCCCACTTCTTCCTTATTTGCCACCTGGCAGCAAGCGGGGAATGAAGCCACTGGTTTGCAGATGTTGGCCCCTCCCGAATGGATCAATCTATCTGGCCAGTTAGATACCCCGGCAACTGCCAACGAATTGGGGTTGATCGTGCTCCTTCTCAGCGACTCGGAACGCACCGGGGAAAGTTTGCTCAGCGGCAAGTCTCTCAGCTCAGGCGCTTATGTGGCCGGGCTGATTTCACATCACAATCTCCCCTTAAACACCCCGCCCGCAACCCTGACCCATTACCTGAGCCAGCTCAATAAAAACGTCACCCCTCTTAACGAGCCGATGCCTATTACCGCCTTCACCTCCTCTGGCAACCGTATCACAGGGGCCTATGTAGATGTCCTGGGTGAACCCTTGCTCTTCACCAGCAGCCAGACAGACTTGCAAACCCGTATTTTATTATTCACCTCAACGTTGGCCGGGGCCGTAGACCAGAATACACAAGCGGTCTTTTTATTGAGTGCGCCGACGGCCGTTTGGCAAGAGATGGAACCGATGCTGGCGCAAATGGCTCGCACCTTTGTGGTGCATAATATTGTGGGCGACTATACCATCCGTGATGGCGCCGCCAATGTTATTGGCGGTCTGGGGTCAACAGACCTGGTGGAAGGGAACCTGGAACGAGGTGTAAAAGATGTATGGACGTTTACCATTGAAGCACAGCGTTATGCTTCGTTGACGCTCAGCCCCCAAATGGCCTCGCTTGACCTGACAATGGCCCTGCTCAGCCCATTGGGACAGACGGTGGTTCAGGTTGATAATGGGTACGCAGGTGACGTGGAAACGGCCGTAGATCAACTTCTACTAGAAAAAGGGTTGTACATTGTAGAGATAGGCGAATTTTTTAATGAGCCGGGCGGGTACACCCTGAGCTTGATTCTGACAGAACAACCGCTTTACGGCGGCGGTGGTAACATGCGCATAGGGCAAACCATTCAAGGTGACCTGCCTCCCGGAGGCCAGCACGTCTGGCAGTTTACCGCTGCCGCAAATGAGACCATCAGCGTGGTGCTGGATCCGGCCAACTTTGACGTAATGTTGACAGTGTATGCCCCCGACGGCCGTAACCTGATAGAACTAGATGAAGGCTTTAGCGGCGATGCCGAAGTGGTGGCTGGGCTAACACTGCCGGTTGCCGGCGACTATACCATACTGGTGCGCAGCTTTGCCGGGGATGGTGGTAGTTATTCGTTGTCATTGGGCCAGGGCGGTGAGACCACGCTGAACTTTTATGATGCGGGTGACCTGGCCTATGGCCAGACACGACAAGAAACGCTGCAGGAAAATGAAGCCCATGCCTGGTTCTTTAACGGCCATACCGGAGACGAGATCATGGCCCAGGTAACACCTCTGGACAATCATCTGGACCTGGATATGTGGCTCTTAAACCCGGCTACTGAAAGGCTGACGGCTGTGGACGAGCTGCTGGCCGGGCAGCCAGAATACCTGGCGTATACGCTGCCTCAAGACGGCCAATACCTTTTGCTGGTGCGTGACTTTTTTGGGGAACCAGGCAGTTATGAAATCAACCTGACGGCCGTACCTGCCAGCGCACCAGTAGTGGTGGGTATGCTGGCCTATGGCAACACTGTGCAGGGGGCGCTGACGCCGCAGCAAAGCGTGATCTGGCAGTTTGACGGCCGTCAAGGCCAGGCTATTGCCATTTTGTTGCAGCCGGGCACCTCCCAGGCAGACCTGCGCCTGACACTGGTAGACCCAGCCGGCAACCGTATCCTGGAAGTGGATCAGGCGGGCACAGGACTACCAGAACAAGTCATTGCACACACGCTTACTGTTGATGGGCAGTGGGGAATCCTTGTAGAAGAGTTTTTTGGGGAACCAGCCGGTTACACGTTAACGCTTAACAAGCAGTAACCAGCCTGGTATTAGTTTTCAGTCATCAGTGTACAGTTTTCAGTGCCGACCTATCTCTGGAAATAGTCTACTGAAAACTGGTTGCTGACTTCTGATGACTGGTATTAGTGAATCGCTTCTTCAATCCCTAGTAAAAGCCCGGGCAGTGCCAGCAGCAAGGGAAAGCCTGGTGGAAAACCAAGATACAGTCGGGAATCCCCTATATGCTTTATCTGGAAGGCGAAGGGGGCGAAGAAACCTGAAGTCAATTCATTATTGGGATCTTCAAAACTCAAACCATTGCCAGAAGCAAGCCGCTTTGCGGCATATTCATACCCAGCCGCATCTGAAATCATAGGTGTTTCTAGCACCAGGAAAATAAAAGCCACTCCGGTGAGAGTGACTAATACAGTCAAAGTCAGTTGGGTTTTGCTTACTTTGCGCCAGTTCAAATCAATGGCACCTTCTTACTTGTTAAGGGCGCGCCCTTAGTGGTTTTGTACAAAATCAATTTGCAGTAAATTTTCGTCACAACTGGCTCGTGTTTGTACCCGGTACACCTGTGAAACCACCGTGCCATTAGGCGACTCAAGTTGTACGTTGTAGTCACGGACGACCGGGGAGTCAAATAGGAATTGTTCCCACCCAGATTGCCCATAAGCCGGTGCACTGCCCACGGTCACCCGCTGATCAATGCCACCATCCCAAACATGAACCACATAGCTGCCCACAGGCACTGGCCGCTGGTTAATATCCAGAACAACACCGGCAACACCCAGCCAGCGGCAGCCAGCACCATTGGCACGGTTCTCTAGATAAAAGGGGCTGATAGCTGTCTTGGTGAAGGGGTATTGTGACCGGGTAGGGCTGGGGGTGGGCGTAGGGCCAGTGGGTGTGGCTGTAGGCGTTTCAGTGGGGGTATTGGTGGCTGTAGGCGTGGGGGTGCGTGAGGGCAGCGTAGACACGATGGTGGGCGTCGCCGACGGCCGTAACGTGCCAAACACTACAGGTGTTCCGGTTGGCCCTTCTGGAATAGGCGTCCAGGTGGGAGCCAATGTAGAAAATTCTGGTGTAAAGGTGGGCGAGGGGAGTTGGGCTACCGCAACCAATGTGGGCATACCGGCCACCACTTCAATTTGTGATACGTCTATATCCTCTACTGAAGGCGCCAGAAAACGATTGATACGATCATAAACGGGGCCAACCCCTGGCCCCACCAGCACAAAACAAACAGCGCCGCCCAGTATCAACGCCAGCAGCAGCAGCAGCGCTGCAGCCACATTCGCCAGACTGCTCATACAACTGCTTTGTTGTTTCTTGGACCGACGTGTCGACCGACGTGTCATACTTTATGATTCCGTATCTACAAATTGCTCAATGCGGGCATCCTGCCACAACCCAGCCAGCCAGTTGTCACGAGCAGCCTCAAGCAACAAGTTACGGCTATCAGCACCCAACGGCCGTGCCGAATCTTTTTCCACCAGTTGCAGTACATAATAGGTCGGCGTGCCGTCACTTTGGGTGACGGTAATCACCTCTGACAAATCACCCGGGGTTTGCAGGGCAAAGGCTGGTGCTTCCAATTCCGGCACCGTCAGAAAGCCGCGGGCAAACCAGCCCATATCACCGCCATTGCCTGGTTCCAGCGAAAACTGATCCGCCAGAAAAGCAAAATCATCCCCGCCTTGGGCACGGGTGAGCAGTTCATTGGCCAGCGCCAGATCATTGACGTGGATGTAACGAGCATGTATTTGTTCGGCCGTTTGGGGCACATCAGCCGTTACAAACGCAATCATTTGCTGTATCAGCATCGTCTGGCGCACCACCTCGCTAAACTCTTCTTCCGTATAAAGATTGGCCAGCAACCAGGCTTCGTAATTGCCTTCACCGCGATACGTCTCAATTTCCTGGGCTACCATCTCTGGGGTGACTTCAAATCCCTGCGCCACAGCCGCCTGTTCAACAAGAACCTGCTCGATCAACACATTTAAAACAATCTTGCGGTAGTTTTCTTCCAGAGTAAAGCCCGGTTGTGTGGCCGCCTGTTCATACCGGGCCAGTTCCTTTTCATAGGCAGCCAGGTAGATAGGCTGATCGTTGACAAGCGCCGCCAGGGGAGGGCTGGGGGTGGGGGTAGGGGGCACGGCCGTATCCGTAGGCATAACCAGGGGGGTGTTGGCGGCACCGTTTGTAGCATTAGGGGATACGGCCGTGTTATTGGCGCTGTCTGACAAGGAAGCTGTCGGTACAAATGTGGGTACCGGTTCAGCATCCTGACAGGCGGCTAACAAAATTGTCAGCAGCACCACTACCCCGAAAAAAAGCGTTGATCTCTTCATAAAGTGATGACCTAGTTTACCAATTGGTCACTGTTGTGCAAACTCAACAAAATTATACACGTCCACATTATGTTGACAAGGTACAATTATGGTACCCTTAAAGGACACCATATATGAAGGTTTCATAAGTAATTGCCAAACTGTTACTTGTGGGGTTGTGCCGCCGCAAAGGAGAAGATCAGGCTGTGTTGTCTAAGGGGGGTAAATCATCGCTACCAAACAAGCGGCGCACCTGTCGGGCCAGGCGGCTGACGCCGTTTTCCCGGTAACGGGCCGCCAACACCTGTGCCAGGTCTGCCAGATTCTCATAGTGGCCGTCCTCATGGTGAAAACCTTGCCGATATTTGGATAGCCAGACAAACAAATCTGCCTCTGTGCGCCCTGGAAAATCATTGAGCAGCCGTGAATCATGTACGATCTGCACGGTGGGCAGATAGATCATCTCATACCAGGCAGCTACCGCTTCAGGGTATAGCATTTCTTCACCATCTATTTCCGTCAGCTTCTGCCTTAAATCTTCTATTTGCACCAGCAGTTCAGTATAGCGCCCTGGTGACGTAAACCGCACATTATGGTCAGGAACCAGTTCGTTCAGCCCGGTTTTCTGCATAAAATTGCGCTCACCTAACTGAATAAAAATCTGGTCCAGGTTATCATCAGGGTTAATCTGCAAGGTGTCAGGGTAGGCCCATACGTGGGCTTCAATGGTGGGTATTTGCAACTGGCGGGCGACGGAAACACGATGGTTACCGTCACGCACAAAGTAGACATTGCCCACTTTATAAACCTCAATCGGGGGCCAGCCAGCGGCGGCGGCCAACGCATCTACCTGCACCCATCGTTCTTGCAGACTGTCGGTCAGGGGTAAAAATTGCCGGTTAAATTCCCGGTAACGGCCCACACTGCCCATAATGGCCTCTACAGGAATTTCCTCTAAACCCTGGTAAAGCGGGTTTTGCCAGCGCAATTCGCTGCGAATGGCCTCAAACGGTAACAAACGGGTATCACGTCCGGTCAGCCGGGCAGTCATTTCATTTACGGTAGCGCGCCATCGCGCTTTGCCAAAGCGGCGCAAGGCTTCATGGCGGGAATTCATCACTTCGTTCATAGTCGGGCACAGTGTAAGGATCAGCCAGGGGCATTGCATCGGGCAGAGTGCCTAAATTGACGGGGGGGGATGTTGTATATAATGTCATACCTATGAGGCTTTGTGCAGATATTCAGGGCACTGATATCTAAATCAGGCCAGGCACTTGCATAGTTGCGGCAGGTAGGTCATCATTAGGGTATGATAAACATGCAGGCGCCTGACGAAGTAGTGGCGGCGCTGGCGGCGGGGCAGCCCGTGGTGGCCCTGGAAAGCACCGTCATCACCCATGGCTTACCGTACCCAGATAATGTAGAAACGGCCGTTTCTATGGAAACGGCCGTACGGGCAGGTGGAGCTGTTCCGGCTACGATTGCTATTTTGCATGGTACTGTCCATATTGGGTTGACAGTGGACCAGATAGAGTATCTAGGGCGGCTGGCGGGCACGGCCATACGTAAATGCAGCCGCCGTGACATTCCCATAGCCCTGGCCCGTGGGGAAGATGGGGCCACCACCGTCGCTGGAACCATGATCCTGGCACAGCAGGCCGGCATTGAACTATTTGCTACCGGCGGCATCGGCGGTGTTCACCGCGGCCACCCGTTTGATATCAGCGCTGACCTGATAGAATTGGGGCGTACGGCCGTAACTGTGGTATGCAGCGGCGCCAAATCCATTCTTGATCTGCCTGCCACCCGCGAAGTGTTAGAAACCCATGGTGTGCCTGTCATCGGCTACGGTGTGGATGAGATGCCCGCCTTTTTTGCCCGCAGCAGCGGCCTGCCGGTGGATGTGCGCCTGGATACACCACAGCAAGTAGCCGCCGTTATCCTGGCCCGGCGGCAGTTAGCACTGCAAAATGGCCTGCTCATTACCGTACCGGTGCCGGCAGCTGAGGCCTGCGACCCAGAGCAGGTAGAAGCAGCCATAACCCAGGCCACCCACGAAGCTGATCAGCAGGGAATTCATGGCCCGACCGCAACGCCCTGGCTGCTGCGGCGGGTGATGGCCTTGACCAACGGCCGTAGCTTGCGGGCCAACACGGCTTTATTGCAAAATAACGGTACAATTGCTGCCAATATTGCGGCAGCCTTAAGCCGGGGATTAAGCGCCAATAGTTAATATGTACCACTGCGGAACTGTATCGTGACTTCACTTTATCGTAGGGTATAATTTTTAGTACACTTCATTGATTCGTCACGATCAGAACGCGTATGACAAAAAAACTCCTGGCACGAATCCATAAAGAATTCAAGCGGCTCAACACCCTGACCATGGTGGTTGTGGGGGTGGGGGCTGTGCTGCTAGTGGTTCTTTATGCCACCATTTACCAGTTTGTTCTGGCCACAGACCTCATGACCTGGATTCCGGGGCTGGTGATTGCCATCCTCTTGTTTTTCCTTCTTGGCGGCATCATCTATATGCTCATTGACAACCACGATGACCGGGTGCGGGACATGACTGGTAAAACTATAGACCTGGAAATGCACCAACTACGGGCTGCCTACAACCGGGCCAAGTCGCTGCAATCCATGGCTTCCGTGATGCGCGCCACCTTAAGCTTTGAGCGCGTGGTAGAAGAGGCACTAGATGTGTGCAGCCTGGCTTTGGAAGAATCAGGCGTGCCGCGTAATTCGCTGGTAGGCGCGGTCTTTTTGTATCACGGCCGTAAACTTACCCCGGTAGCCACCCGCCGTTTCCCCAATATTGATGAAGGGAAAATCATCAAAGGCCAGCAAGGCATCATAGCCCAATCACTTAACAATGCGGAAATGCTGACCATTGAATCGCCGCGCACTGACCCAGAATTACGTCAGTTTATGGCTTTTCAAAACTGCGCTACGGCCGTGTGCATCCCTTTACGCGCCGGGTACCAGATTTTTGGCACCATGGTCATTGGCTCCAGCACACCTGTGCAGTTTGATCAGGAGCAGTTCGAACTGTTTGACGCCGTGGCCGACCAAGCCGTCATCGCCCTGCAAAACGCCCAGCTTTACCAACGCCTGGAAGCGGAAAAACAACGCATCATCGAAGCAGACGAAGAAGCACGCAAAGAACTGGCCCGTGACCTGCATGATGGCCCCACACAAAGCATTGCCGCCATTGCCATGCGCATCAACTTTATCCGCTCGCTTATGAGCAAAGACCCGGAGCAGGCGTTATCAGAATTAGAGAAGGTAGAGCAGCTTGCTAAACAAACCAGCAAAGAAATTCGCGGCATGTTGTTCACATTACGGCCGTTGGTTTTGGAAGCACAAGGCCTTACGGCCGCTGTAGAGGCGGTCATCACTCGTCTGCGGGACACAGATGGCCTGAATATCAAGTTGGCCGGCGGTGATAACGGTGATTTGCTTAATGACTCGGCACAGAGTGTTGTCTTTTCTATTGTGGAAGAGGCGTTGGGGAATGCGCGTAAATACTCAGAAGCAAAGTTGATCATGGTGCGCTTCTGGCGCGAAGACAACCTTTTCGTAGCCATGGTCCAGGACAACGGCAAAGGCTTTGACGTGCAAGACGTCAACGCTGATTATAGTTCACGGGGCAGCCTGGGGATGATCAATATGCGGGAGCGCGCCGACCGTATCGACGGCTCATTGAAGCTGGAATCTGCGCCGGGCAAAGGTACAACCGTAACGCTGGTAGTACCTCTGGAAAAACACGGCCGTCGAGTGGCTATGCGCTAGGCAAAGTGCACAACTCTTAGATCTGACGCTAACGATTTATCACTATGTTTCGGCTGCATCCAAGGTTTTCGCCCCTCATGCCGGGGCACTCTTTCCCCCGTCAACACATCACCTTTGGTCTTCTGACTGTGCTCATGCTGGCTATCTATTGGCTGGTACGTACCTGGTTCCCCCTAGCGCCATATTACCGGCGGATACCACTTTCAGACGTGCGTTCGTTTACGCCTTCGCTGGCAGAGGGCATGGTTTATGGGCTGCTGCTGCTGGTGTTACATGGCTTATACATGCTGGCCTACCGCTGGCTGCATCAGGGCATTCGGCCGCGCCCCTGGCTAATCTTAGGCATTGCCGTTCTTTTTGGCCTGCCTTTGCTGCAAACCTACCCCGTTAATGCCACCGACATCTTCCGTTATTGGTTGCACGGTCGGGTGACGGCCGTCCACCACGCCAACCCTTACACAGCTGCACCCGACCACTTCCCGGACGACCCTTACATGCCCCTGGCCGGAGAATGGCGCGGCGAATCCTCCCCCTATGGACCTGTATGGGAAATTGTGGCGGCTGTTGTCGCCGCTGTGACCCCTAACAACCTTTATGCCGGGCTGCTGGCATTTAAAGTGATAGGGTTAACTACCTTTGTTCTGTGCGGTTGGCTTATCTGGCACTTGTTGGCCAACGTCACGCCTGAACAGCGCACCGGATATACCTTATTGTGGGCCTGGAACCCGGCCCTGCTGCTCACGTTTGTCATAGACGCCCACAATGATGCCCTGATGCTGCTCTGGCTGTTGTTGGGGCTGTGGGTGCTGCGGCGCGGGCACCCGGCTGCCGGGCTGCTGGTGATGCTGCTGGCAGCGCTGACAAAACCTATCGCTTTGCTGCCGCTGCCTTTCTTCTTTTTAGCCGCCTGGTGGGGCACACCGGTGGCACGCATGAAAATACGCCTGGTACTGGTCACGGCCGTGGCCGGTCTGGGCTTTACCACGCTGCTCTTTTTGCCATTTGGTTCACCGCTGCCTTTGGTGACCCGGCTGGTGAGAGAAGCGGCCAATTACCCTGGCTTTTCCCTGGTGACATTAATACTGCTCATCATTCCAGAATGGGGTACGCTAACCATGGCGCACTATAACCTGGTGGTCAATAATGGGCGGCTTTTGTTTTTGCTGCTGGCGGTTTGGCTGGTATGGCGTACCAGGCACGGCCGTTCCCCCTTGCACGCGACGGCTGACATCTTTCTGGGCTACCTGCTTACCGCGCCTGCCTTCCGCATCTGGTACGCGGTCTGGCCTTTTCCCTGGCTGCTGTTGACTGACATCGGTGCCCCCAGGGCACCGGTGGATGACGGCCGTCTGCCTTACCGGGTGCGTGTCGGCCTCTGGTTCCTGTTAACAACACAGCTCTCCGTCATCATCTACGGTCACCTGCACGTCTTCACCCTGAACGATATCAATCTACCGACACATCTGATCGGCGTCCCTTTCACGTTTGGCCTGCCATTTCTTCTGGCGACCTTCCCCTTATCCCGCCGCAAAAGCTAAAAACTGGCGCCTAGTATCAGTTTTCAGTCATCAGTGTACAGTTTTCAGGGCTGGCCTATCTCTGGAAATAGTCTACTGAAAACTGATGACGTACTTCTGATCACTGGTACTAAGGCGCTTCAACCTTCGGCGCATGGCGCCCATTGACGTAAGCTACATTTAAATAGGCACCAAATAAAAAGATGAAACTGGTCACATACGTCCAGGTCAGAAAGGCGATGATCGTTGTCAGTGACCCATACACCAGATTCGTGCGCGAAAGGTACACATCAATAATAGATAAAAAAACCTGCTTCACAATTTCCCAAATGAACCCGGCCACCAGGGCGCCTGGTAAGACATCTCGCCAAGATAACTTGCGGTGCGGCAAAAAGCGGTACAAGACGGCAAACAGTATGATCCCCAGCAGCATCGTCCACAACTGGGTTGTATACGGGCGATACGGCCGTAACGCCTCCGGGTAAAGTGAATTGAGCACCGCCACTACCGGTCCCCCATACAACGAGGCCATCAACACAAAAACGGCCGTAAACAGCACCAGCAGCATGGCCAGCCCGCGATGCCGCCAGGCAGAACGGGACCAGGGTAACTCTACTTTCCACACCATATCTTGTGAGCGTGTTAACGCTGAAAAAATATTAGACGCCGACCACAATAAAAGCACAACCGCCACGCCGGTAATAGGGGCACGAGCGCGCACTACACTTTCAATATTCTGCCCCAATAAATCGGTTACCCCTGGGGCTAAAAATTCCAGCGGCTTCATCAGCTCCAATTCTGCCACATTGACATCTACCCATGAACTGGAAATGGCTACTGTGAGCAAAATCAAAGGGAATAACGACATGAGCGTGTAATAACCAATGGAGGAAGCAATGATGCCGGTTTCACCAGCAAATGTTTGCTTCACAGCTTCCAGGGTGTTTCGCAGCCACTTACGGCCGTTGGCCCCCACCCAGGTCACATAGGTTTCGCTCCACTGCAAAATGATTTGACTTTGTTTACGCCAGGCTACCATGCGCCCAAGTATATCCTTGAACGTGGACATGGGGAAATGGGGGTTCGGTCTATAAAATGGGCCCTAACATCCGGCACGCATATACTTGCAACTTGCAACTTGCGTGCTACCATAGCCTGATTATGAATCGTCCCGTTTCTATTCGACCCCAAAGATGGCAGGTGGCACCACCTGTACCCACCCAGACACGAGATGCCCTGGGGCACATTCACCCCACTTTACTGCAAATCCTGTACAACCGGGGAATGGCAGACCCCGCCAGCGTTCAGGCATTTTTAGACGGCCGTTACCTGGAAAAAACAGACCCCTTTCTGCTGGCAGACATGGCAACGGCCGTGGCACGCATCCAACGCGCCGTTGAACAAGAGGAAACCATCTACGTCTACGGTGACTTTGACGCCGACGGGGTCACCGCCACCGTTTTGTTGACACAAGCCCTACGCGGCCTGGGTCTCTCTCGCCAGCAGGCCCAACCCTACATCCCTGATCGCATCGATGAAGGTTATGGCCTGAATATCGACGCTTTAAGCAAACTCAAAGAAAATGGGGCCGGTCTGGTGATCAGCGTAGACTGCGGCATTCGCTCCGTGGCTGAAGCGCAGCATGCCCGCGCCATTGACCTGGACATGATCATCACCGATCATCACAGTCTAGGCCAGGAACTGCCGCCGGCGTTAGCCGTCATCAACCCCAAACGGCCCGATTCTGCCTACCCAGAAACGATGCTGGCTGGCGTAGGTATTGCCTATAAGCTGGCCCAGGCACTGTACCAGGCCATGCCGGCGCGCACCCAATTTCATGTGGAAGAACTGCTCGATCTGGTAGCCATTGGCACCGTGGCCGACCTGGCGCCACTGCTGCGGGAAAACCGCAAACTGGTGGCCGATGGTCTGGCCGTGCTGAACAACGGCCGTCGCCCCGGCATTAAAGCATTGGCCGACGTGGCCAAGCTGAAAATGGGACACCTGACCGCCGAATCTATTGCTTTTGGTATTGGGCCGCGCATTAACGCTGCCGGCCGCCTGGCCCATGCCTACGACGCCGCCCGCCTACTGGCCGCCACCAATGACATTGACGCTCGCCGCTACGCCGGCGAACTCCACAGGTTGAACCAGCAGCGGCAGCGCCTGACCAGTGAGTTGGGCGAAAAAGCAGAAGCCATGGTCAACCCTACCGATCCCATCCTCATTGCCGCCGATAGTAACTTCCTGCCGGGCATCGTGGGCCTGGTAGCCAGCCGCCTGGCTGAAAAGCATTACCGCCCGGCCATTGTCATTGAGCAGGGTGAAGAAGAGAGCCGTGGCTCCTGCCGCTCCATTGATGAATTTCACATCACCGATGCCCTGGACGAGATGGCTGAACTGCTGGTGCGGCATGGTGGCCATGCCCAGGCTGCCGGTTTCACCATTCGCAATGAAAATTTGCCTGACTTCATTGAACGCATGACCAGCGTGGCCCGGCACAAGCTAGAGGGGCTGGAACTATATCCGTCCCTGCCTATAGACGCCGAAATTGAAATAGAAGCGGTAGATTGGGCCTTGTTTGAACACCTGGCCGGGTTAGAACCCACGGGTGTGGCCAACCCCACGCCCATTTTTGCCAGCCGCAATGTGGAGATCATCCACCACCGGCTGGTGGGGCAAGAAAGTGACCATCTACAATTGCAGTTGGCCAGCGACAGTGTGGCCGGCAGCTACAAGGTGATCAGCGCCATTGCCTTTCGCCAGGGGGCGTGGGCCAGCCACTTGCCGCAATACATTGATATCGCTTACACCGTTAATGTGAATGAATGGAACGGCCGTCGCGATTTGCAGTTGATGATTCAAGACATTCAGCCAGCACGGCCGTAAACGGTACATTGACCACACAAGGAATACAGTATGAAACTATTGGTAACAGGGGCGGCCGGTTTTATTGGCAGCCACGTGGCTGAAAAGCTGCTCAAGCGGGGCGATGCGGTTATTGGCCTGGATAACTTTAACGACTACTATGACCCAGCCAAGAAGCGGGCAAACGCCGCCCGTCTGGCTGCCTACCCCAACTTCAGCATGGTAGAAGATGACATCCGCCATCGCCAGGCGATGTTTAACCTTTTTGAACAAGAGAAGTTTGAAGCCGTGGCGCACCTGGCGGCCATGGCCGGGGTGCGCAACGCTATGAAATACCCAGATTTGTATGTGGAAGTAGACCTGAACGGTTCACAACACCTGATGGATGCCGCCCGCGCCCATCATACCGGTAACTTTGTGCAGGCCTCCACGTCCTCTGTGTACGGCCACACCACCCAAATCCCCTTTGTCGAAACAGACCCTTGTGACCGACCATTACAACCTTATGCCGCCGCCAAACGGGCCGCCGAAATTCTGGCGTACTCGTACCATTACTTGTTTAACCAGAATATCACGGTAGTGCGCTTTTTTTCGGTGTATGGGCCACACGGCCGTCCAGATATGATGGCTTATCTTGTCGCTGAAAGCGTGGCTAAAGGCATTGAAATACCCCTGTATGATAACGGGCAGATGTGGCGCGACTGGACCTATGTCGATGATATTAGCGATGGCGTGGTGGCCGCTGTTGATCGGCCGCTAGGGTATGAAATCATCAATCTTGGCCGGGGTGAGCCGACGTTACTGGCTGATTTTGTGCGGTATATTGAAGAGATGGCCGGGCGCAAAGCCAATGTGGTGCCCAAACCACGTCTGGCGCCCGACTTCGTGAAGAACCATGCGGACATCAGCAAGGCACGGCGCTTGTTGGCCTATAATCCCCAAATCTCCGTCCAAGAAGGGGTGGCCCGTTTCTGGGAATGGTACACCGCCGCCAACCCCCTATAAACACGCTTCCCTACGCATGATTTACCGGTGTGATGAAGGTCCACAGAGGTATAGGTCCCCGGTCACAGCAATTAGTTGACGATTGACCCACATTCCGCTACGCTTGGGGGTAAGATTTATTGAGTTGGTTTCGGACAGTAGTGGAGCTGCCTGAACTCAAGGGTCAGGTGGCTTTTTTGTTGATGACTGATAACCGGACCAACTGAACAAGGAGCATGTTTCATGAGTACCGTTCAACAAGGGACCGTCAAGTGGTTCAACGACAAAAAAGGCTATGGTTTTATCGAGCCTGATGAGGGTGATGATGTGTTTGTCCATCACTCAGCCATTCAAGGGGGTGGTTTCAAAACCCTGAAAGAAGGCGAGCGCGTTGAATTCGTAATCGAAACGGGTGCTAAAGGCCCGGCCGCTGCCAACGTCACCAAACTATAGACATTGAGCATTTGACTACCGACAATCAAAAAACCTCCTACGGGCATAACCTGTAGGAGGTTTTTTCTTTGGGGATCAGGTGCCAGGTGTGGGGGTGATTTCACCGGGCGTTGGTGTAGATTCACTTGTGGGCACCGGCGGTGGCGTAGCCGTTTCTGTGGGCACGGCCGTGCCTGTTGGTATGAGCGTCGGTGTTTCCGTGGGTGCATTGGTGGGCGTAGGTGATGCCGTCATTGTCGGCGTGGGTGTATTGGTAGGGGTGGCCGTGTCGGTGGGTGTAGGCGTTGGCGTGCCCGTAGGTTCCAATACCATCACCGTGACTCGCCCTTCAATAACCGTCGGCCCGGCTTCGGGGTTATAGGGGTTGTCGGGGCCAAAGACCAGTACACGTATGGTCACCAGGCCAGAGACATTGATACTGCTGCTGTCCCAGGTGGCCAGTGCCCCATTTTCTACTGGTGTGCTGTTTCGTTCCTGGATCAATCCCCAACCACCAGGGTTCTCCCCCAAGCCATATTCCACCTGGTACCCATTAAAATTAGGCGCTTTTACGGTGCCCAAAATATCGATGATGCCTGAAACTTCTGCCCGCTCATTGGGCTGTTGAATCACGATTTCCGGGCGCAAGGTATTTTCGTCACATGTTTGCTGGGGTGGTAGTTCCAGGGGAATGGCAATGTTGCGCCGCTGCGCCCACCCCTGGCCGGCAGCCGTCGTTTCCAGCCATTGTTTGGCCACAAAGCGCTCACGCTCCCACACAGCCGGCTGGCCGCTGACTAAAATGTCAAAGAACCCCGCTTCTTGCACAGACTCCGGGCAGCGTTCGTTGGCCCGCGCCCCCGTCCACAAATCTATGGGCACAACCTGGGTAAAATCGACGTCGCTGTTCAACGGCGGCTGGTCTTGGGCAAAACGTTCTACCATACGCGTGCCGCAGCCGGCGCCGGGCCGTGTGCCGGAATCGGCGCAAATTTCCACATCTATGATGCCCGCTGGTCGGGGAAAATCTACTGGGGTGCGGCTGGCCAGGTATTGGCTCATGAAGCGGCTCCAAATAGGCGAGGCCATCTGGTAACCGGACTGCCCTTCGCCAACAGGGGCGTTGTCTGTATTACCCACCCACACGGCCGTCACCACTTCCGGTGTATAGCCAATGGTCCAGCCATCACGCACATCAAAGCGGCTGGTGCCAGACGTGCCCGTCTTGGCCGCCACGCGGTGGCCGGGGATCACCAACGTATTGTTGGTGCCAAATTCCGGCTGTCGCGCCCCATTGTCAGAGAGGATGTCGCTGAGCAGGTAGGCATGTTCCGGCCGGATCACCTGGGCTTCTGCCCCTGGCGGCGTTCGTTGAAACTGAATTTCGCCTTTACGGTTTTCAATGCGGCTGATGGCAAACGGTTTGATAAAACGCCCCTGGTTAGCCAATGCACCAAACGCCCCGGCCATCTCCAGCGGACTGACTTCGCCACCACCTAACGTCAGTGATAGGCCATAATTACGCGGCTGGCCTTGTTCGACACACCCTACATCTTGCAGCGATGTCAGCCCCACCTTCTGCATGTTGATGATAAAGTCACAGACCCCCACGTATTCCAACGCCTTGACGGCCGGAATGTTGTAAGAGTTGCCCAATGACGGCCGTATCCGCAGCGGCCCATGGAACTCGTCGTCGTAATTCTTAGGCTGGTACGGGGGGTTAGCCCCGTTGGGGAAAGAGGTGGGCACATCCCAGATGAGTGTGGCCGGCGTCCATCCCCGCTCAAAGGCCGAAAGGTACACCAGGGGCTTGATGCTGGAGCCGGTGGACCGCGGCGCCAGGGCCATATTCACCTGCCCACTAATGGCCTCGTTGTTAAAGTCAGCGCTGCCCACCAGGGCCAGAATCTCGCCGGTGGCCGGCTGCACCACCACCACGGCGGCGTTATTGGCGCCCGCGGCGTTAAACGCAGGGCGGGCATCACTCACGGCCGTGGCTGCCAATTGTTGGGCCTCTGGATCAAGCGTAGTGTAAATACGCAGCCCGCCACGATAAATGGATTGGGCCCCCAACAACGCTTCTGCCTGCTGCAATACGGTAAAGATGAAGTGTGGGTGCCGTACCTGAGGGGGGGCGGATGGCTGCATGGTGTAGATGAAAACGGCCGTTTCATTTTGCGCCGCCTGGGCTTCTTCATAGGTGACATACCCTTCAGCGATCATCTGGTTTAACACCTGCGTCTGGCGGATGAGCGCCCCTCCGGGGTTGGCATACGGATCCCACAAGGCCGGTGCCTGGGGCAGCCCGGCCAACAAGGAAGCTTCAGCCAAGGTCAGGTCTGCGGCCGGTTTGCTAAAGTAGGTTTGGGCCGCTGCTTCAATGCCATACGCCAGATTGCCATAATAAATCTCGTTCAGGTACAGCTCTAAAATTGTGTCCTTTTCATACTTTTGGGTCATCTCCGCCGCCAGGATGATCTCCCGAACTTTGCGCCGGAGGGTACGTTGGGAGCGTTCTTCTTCGCTCAACACCAGGGCACGCACCAACTGTTGGGTGATGGTGCTGGCACCAGAAACGGTTTCCCCTTCCTGGGCAGCCTGGACAATAGCCCGGGCAATGCCAATGGGATCAAAACCCAGATTCTCTTCAAAGCGTGCGTCTTCGGTAGCAATGGTAGCGTTGATCAGGTCTGGCGAAATTTCGTTCAAAGAAACACGGGTGCGGTTGCCCGTTTCCGGGTCTACCAGGGTTGAAAGCTCATTGCCATTGCGGTCATAGATGCGGGCCGTCTCAAAGCTGCTGGCTCTGGCTTCCAGGTCGCCAATTTCGGGCAGGTCACTGGCAATAGCCCGGTAAGCAAAGGCCGAGGCGGCCACAGTCAGCATAAAACCTACCAGGAAGGCGGCCACCAAAATAACCAGGGCGCGCATGAGGCAGCCGCTCCAATTGCGCTGAGAGCGGCGCACGGGCCGGGGGTGAATCTCTTGCGGGGGCATGGCCACACGCGTCGGCGGCTGCTGGCGTACCGGCGGCTGCTGGCGCGCCGGCGGCTGCTGACGCGCCGGGGCAGGCCGGGGCTGTTGGCGGGCAGGGGGGGCCGACGGCCGTGCCTGTGGGTGTGGCGCAGGCGGGGTGGGGGGCGATAGTCGTGTGGGTTGCGGCGGTGGTTTTGGGGCGGGTGGGCGGTTACCAGGAATGGCTAAATCTGGGCGCACCTGTGTGGCATCCAGGTCAGTTTCCAGCGGTCGCTCTCTGGGGGTAAGGTCCGGTGGGGTCAGGGGAATGGGGATGGCCGGTTGGTCAGGGCGCAGCGATTCAGTTTGGGTGGGAACCTCGTTTACGGCCGCACCGCTTAAGGTGACGGTAGGGTCTTCAGCCTCGGCCATCAGGTCAAACAGTGAGACCGTTGCGGCTTCATCGGGGTTTGATGACGGCCGTTCTGTAGACGGCCGTTTTTCGGGGGAACGTCCTTTAGGCGTATCTTCTTCAGGTTCGGTAGGGGGGGGTAGTTTTTCTTGTTCGTCGTTCATCATGTTGTAATTAAGTAATCGGACAATGTCTTGAGTAAACCGCACAAAGTTTTGGCACATCCAGCACGCCAGTTGTGTGGTTTAGTCGAGTAATCGGCTGTGTTTCACTCGCGCTTTGTTTGAAACAGTAAGGCCAATTACCTAATTACCCAATTACACCTTGCTTTTTATCAGCATGGTCCAATCGCCACGCTGTACAGTTTTGCCTTCCTGATTTATAACGCCGTACTTAATGGTAACGTTTCCGCCGCCCAGCCGCCGAAACCCCTTCGTTTCCGTGACGCTGGCCTGGACATGAATGGTATCACCAATAAACACAGGCAGGCTGAACTTGGCAGTAAGTTCCCGGAAGGCCAGCACCGTCCCCTCGATGACACCCGACTGCACCATCAAGCCGGTGGCTATAGATTGTACCAGCAAGCCATGGGCTACGCGCTGACCAAAGGTATCATTCGCTGCATAAACGGCATCGGTGTGAATGGCATTAAAGTCACCAGACAGCCCGGCGAAGTTAACAATGTCGGCTTCGGTAATGGTGCGTGCGGCCGTGGCTATCTGTTGACCAACGGCAAACTCTTCAAAGTGTAAACCACGTGGTTTGTATTTCAGTTCGCGCATGCTTCTCCATAAACAGGTATCAGTTTTCAGTTATCAGTGGACAGTGTTCAGTGCTGGCCTTCCTCTGGAAATAGTCTACTGAACACTGGTTACTGACCACTGGTTACTGACCTCTGATCACTGGTCCTGGATCACGTTCGTTCTGCCGCCGCCAGCTTTTCTGCTTCGTCAGCAACAGTCAGAGCATCAATAAACGGGTCAAGGTCGCCGCCCATGACCACGGGCAGGTTGTAGCTGCTAAACCCAATACGGTGGTCGGTGACACGAGATTGTGGGTAGTTGTAGGTACGAATCTTTTCACTGCGGTCACCGGAGCCTACCTGGGCTTTGCGATCAGCGGCTACGGCCGTGTTTTGCTTTTCTGCCTCAATCTCCTGCAAACGTGCTTGAATGATGGCTATGCCTAATGTCTTGTTCTGTGTCAGGCTGCGTTCTGACTGAATCTTAACGGCAATCCCTGTTGGTTTATGCACAATGCGGGCCGCGGTGGCATTCTTTTGCATATGCTGGCCGCCTGGTCCGGAAGAGAATGTGGACGTAATTTCCAGGTCACGCTCGTCGATAGTTATGTCAACTTCTTCCAGTTCAGGCATCACCGCCACCGTAGCAGCGCTGGTGTGAATACGCCCCTGAGATTCAGTAACAGGCACACGCTGTACACGATGTACCCCACTTTCAAACTTAAAGCGAGAATAAGCGCCTTTGCCCTTGACAGACAGGATGACCTCTTTATACCCGCCCACACCAATGTGGTTTTCGTCCACAATCTGAGTTTTCCAGCCACGATTTTCAGCATAACGTGTATACATGCGCAGCAGATCGGCGGCAAAGATAGCTGCTTCATCCCCGCCGGTGCCAGCGCGGATTTCAATAAAAACGTTTTTGTCATCACGTGAGTCTTTGGGGATGAGCAGCTTCAGCAAACGTGCTTCTAATTCCTTCTGGCGGGCCAGAAGCTGGTCTATCTCTTCTTCGGCCAGAGCGCGCAGTTCCGGGTCTTCTTCCATTTCAGCTAACTCTCTGGCTTCTGCCAGTTCTTGTGTTACCTGCGCATTTTCGCGGTAAACGGTTACCAGCGCTTCCAGTTCGGCGCGTTCCTGCGCTAATTCGGTGAGTTTAACGTGGTCGGCCAGGATAAGGGGGTCCGTCATTTGCCGGTCAATATCCTCATACCGGGCTACCACTTTTTGGATTTTGTCAAGCATATCATTGGTCATTAGGTAACTAGTACCAGTTATTCAGAAGTCAGTAATCAGTTTCCAGTAGACTATTTCCAGAGATAGGCCAGCACTGAAAACTGTACACTGCTTACTGAAAACTGATAGTAGATCATTACCCATATACTATTTTTATTTGTTGTAAGCAAAAGAGGATTATAACGGGGGGGCTACGGCCGTCAAGGCAGACCAGGTAAGACTTGACAGGTTTTCATACAACCGTAGAAGGTCAACCTGTCAAGCCAGGTTACACTACTCTGTATAATAGACTACCGCTACGGCGCCGGGGCCCGTATGGGTGCCGATAACCGGGCTAATCTCCGTCAGATACAATGACGCCGGGGCCATTTGCCCCTGAACACGCGCGAATATCTGGCTGGCCTCGTCAGGAGCCGAAGCATGCACGACAGCCGCGTGCGTTTTCTTGCCTCCTGTCTCTTGGGCCATGATCTGAAGCATGTGTGCTACTGCCTTGTTCTTGGTGCGCACCCGATCCAGCGGCTCAATTTTGCCCTCTGACAGATGCAGAATGGGTTTGATGGAAAGCATAGTGCCAATATACCGGGATGCACCGCCAATACGCCCACCGCGATGCAAAAACTCTAACGTATCTACCACAAATACCACACGCATTTTGGGAATGAGGGCACGGGCAACGGCAGCGGCAGCCTTATAGTCTGCGCCGTTGGCCACCGCCTGGGCTGCCGCCAGCGCCATAAAACCCAACCCCATCGTGGTAGAGCGCGAATCCACCACATCAATAGGCACACTCTCTGTCATCTGGCGGGCGGCAATGGCCGAGGCATAGGTGCCGCTGAGGGGCTGTGAAATGGTAAGGCAGACAATGGATTCGGCCGTTTCTGCTGCTTTTTCATATACTTTTTTGAAGTCACCGGGTGAAGGTTGAGATGTTGTAGGCATCTCTTTGGCTGTTTGCAGCCGCCGGTAAAATTGGTCTGGTTTAATATTGACGTTATCATGCAGGCTCTCCCCTTCCCAGTTGACAACAAGGGGGATGACGTGCATATTGTACTGGTCGATTACCTCTTGGGGCAGATAGGCGGTGCTATCTACGACGATGGCGACTTTTGTTTTAGCCATGACTTCCTCCGGTTCTCCTATTTTTACTGTGAATGTAGTTTCAGGGTTGCGGCCTTTAGGTATAGTAACCCAGCAAATGATAATCGGTTTTGGGGAAAGTGGCGAATTGGCTACACGGCCGTGTTTTCAATGATACAATTACGCCCAATAAACTGACCCCTGGGAAATGGGAAGCATATGAATCGAGAATATCATCGCTGGCGCAGTCCATCACTTGGGCGGGATATGGAGCTACTGCTGTTCGGCCATGCCGGGGCACGTGTACTAGTTTTCCCCACTTCTAAAGGAAAATTCTATGAATGGGAAGACCGGGGCATGATGGGTGTGCTCCGGGAACACCTGGAGCGGGGCTGGCTCCAAATGGTGTGCGTAGACAGTGTAGACGCTGAAAGTTGGTATGCCTGGTGGAAGCACCCCGGCGCCCGCGCCTGGCGGCATGTAGAGTATGAAAATTATCTATTGCATGAGGTACTGCCACTTGTCGGTCATCGAAACAAAAATCCGTTTTTGATCACGGTAGGGGCCAGTTTTGGCGCGTACCACGCCGTTAACTTTGCCCTGCGTCACCCGCACCTGGTCAACCGCGCCATTGGCATGAGCGGCATTTATGACATTTCCCGTTGGGCAGACGGGTACAGCAATGAGCACATCTATAGTCATAATCCTGTATGGTTCATTCCTAATGAACATGCGTGGGGTCGGCTAGAAGCTTTGCGCCGCCAAGACATCATCCTGGCCGTAGGGCATGATGATGGGCTGCGCGGCAACAGTGAACATCTTTCCAAACTGCTGTGGGACAAGGGCATTGGCAATGCGCTGCGCCTCTGGGATGGCTGGGCCCATGACTGGCCCTATTGGATGCAGATGATTTGGTTGTATATTGGCGGGCATGATTGATCAAGAAGGATGAACACACATACTTCGCCCTTTAACAAGGAGGTAAGGATGACATTAAAGATTGGGTTAATGGTGGGCATGGAATGGTCGTGGCCGCCAGCGTTCATAGAGGAAGTAAGTAAACGGGACGCAGGGGTTACGGCCGAGTACGTCAAAATCGGCGGCACAAAGATGAGTGAGCCTGCTGAGTATGCGGTGATTATTGACCGCATCTCCCATGAAGTGCCCTATTACCGCTCTTACCTGAAAAACGCTATGCTGCAAGGGACACATGTCGTCAACAACCCTTTTATGTGGACAGCCGATGATAAATTTTTCGGCGCCTCATTGGTGACAAAGTTGGGCATTGCCAGTCCCAAAACAGTGGCGCTGCCCAACAAAGAGTACATCCCCGGTATCGACCACGAAAAAAGCCTGCGTAATCTGCAATTCCCCATGCCCTGGGAGGAGCTGATTGCTTATATTGGTGGCTTCCCCTGCGTGTTAAAGGATGCCCACGGCGGCGGCTGGAAAGAAGTATACATTTGCCACAATTACGAAGATCTATGGCGCAGCTATGACCAATCAGGTCTATTGACGATGGTATTGCAAGAGTTTATTCGCTGGGACAACTACATCCGCTGCATGTGCCTGGGGCAGGAAGATGTGCTGGTTATGAAGTATGACCCTGGCGCTCGCCGCTATATGCACCATGACTTGTCACCAGAGCTGTATGACCGTATTGTGTCTGATTGTTTAAAGCTGGTACGCGCTTTTGGGTATGATATGAACACGGCCGAATGGGCCATTCGTGATGGGGTGCCCTATGCCATTGACTTTATGAACCCGGCGCCAGATATGGACGTAAATTCGTTGGGATACGAGTTCCATCGCTGGTGCGTGGAACACATGGCCGACATGTGCATCAGGCTGGCCAAAGAACCACGGCCGCAGGTGGCAGAACTGCGCTGGAGCAGTCTGTTTTGATGAGGCGGTAAAAAGTAGTACCAGTAACCAGAAGTCTGTCATCAGTTTTCAGTAGACTATTTCCAGAGGTAGGTCAGCACTGAAACTGGTCACTGATTACTGAAAACCGGTAATAGGGTCATAAGGTGGTTTACCTTATGACCTTGTCAGGTGAAAAGATGGCGTTAAAAGAAGCGATCCGCACGTATCATGATTTGTTAACCGAAGACCTGGCACAGGAATCACAGGCCCAATTGACGGAACAGTTGCGGATGCGTGGACTGTTTTTTGGTGAGCGCCCGCTGTGTACGGTCTTGCGCCCGCGCTTTTTACTGCCAGAGCAATACACTTTTTTACGCCGGGCGATACGGCCGTTGCTGCGCGCCTTTGACAAGATTTCCGAACTTGCCGTGCAAGATGCCGACTTCCGCCAGCAATTTGGGCTGCTGGATTGGGAAGAAGAGCTTCTCCAACATGATCCGGGCTATGAAGGGCACACGCCGCTGACCCGGCTGGACGCCTTTTATGTCACCGACACCGGTGAATTGAAATTTACGGAGTACAACGCCGAGGTTCCCGCTGCTTCGGCCTACAACGATGTCTTACACGAGGTCTTTTTGGGCCTACCGGTGATGGGCATGTTTATGCGTCAATACGCCGTGCGGCCGCTGCCCACCCGCCATGCCGTGCTGCATGTGCTCATGCGTGCCTACCGGCAGTGGGGCGGCGTCGGCAAACCCAACATCGCCATTCTGGACTGGGCGGAAGTTCCCACACGCAGCGAGTTTGAGTTGTTTATGCAATACTTCCGTTCACAGGGGTTGGCCTGTGAGATTGTGGATCCACGCGAGGTAGAATACAAAAACGGCCGTCTTGTCCACGGAGACTTCCATATTAACATCATTTATAAACGTGTCTTGATTACTGAACTGATCGAGCGGGGGGGATTAAACCAGCCGGTGGTCAACGCCGTACGTGATGGCGCGGTATGTATGGTTAATCCCTGGCGTTGTAAACTACTCTATAAAAAAATGAGCCTGGCTGTGCTCAGTGATGAACAGAATGCACACCTGTTTGACGAGGCGGAAACGGCCGTGATCCAGGCACACATCCCCTGGACACGCACTGTCGCCGAGCGCAAGACAATGTACGGTGGCCTGCCTGTTGACCTTATCCCTTTTATGCACAAATACAAAGATCAGCTGGTGCTGAAACCCAACGATGATTATGGCGGTCATGGCATTGTGCTGGGCTGGCAGACAAATGCCGGTGGCTGGGAAACGGCCGTGCAGCAGGCATTGCAGTCGCCGTATATTGTGCAGGAACGGGTGATCATCCCTACCGAACCCTATCCCAGTCTGCTGAAGGATGGCCTGCACATCTTTGACCGGATGTTAGACACCGCCCCCTTTGTCTTTCATGGCAGCTATGTCGATGGCTGCCTGACACGGCTGTCTACCGATCCGTTGCTCAACGTTTCCGCCGGCGGCGGCTCAACCGTGCCCACGTTTGTGGTGGAAAAGCGTTAACGGTTTTGTTTGTAAGATATGCCGCTGCACCTGGTTGGCCACGGCCGTCCATTTTATCAGTGTAATCTGCCCCTGAAAGATTTCTAGTCCGGTGATATAGCCCGGTGTCAGACAATTACCCGTATTAAAATAGGGCAGCCGCCCTGGCGTGGGAAAGGCACACATGTGGGTGTGGCCACAAATCACCACCTGCTGCTGTCGCTGGCTCCACAATTGGATAGCCGTTTCTACCCGGTGAGCCTTGTTCAAAATCCACTCACTCAGCCATAATGGGATGCGGTCCAGCCGGTGGCGTTCCGGCACACCCCCTTCTGGCTCGGCAAAGTAATACCAGGCATGAATGCCCAAGGGCAGAAGATGCTTAAAAAAATACCGGCTGTGGGGGCGCTTAAACCACCATAGATAGTCACCCCGATAACTGGCCTGGTGCCCGTGTACCGCAAAAAGTGTCTGACCGGTAGTGGTATGGGTCAATAGAAGACCCTGATGCAGCGGAATTCCTTCTTTTTCCATGGGGTCAAACAATCCCCCTTGGGAATCATGATTGCCGATGATCAGAACCAGCCGATTTTGCTCCCAAAACCGGAACAGCAGATCAAACAGCCGTCGATGCGCATGCCGAATGTCGCTGAAACGTGGATTGTGCCACAGCTCATCCCCATCGCCGACTTCAATATAGGTGAAGCCCTGGTGATAATAATGGGTCAGGGCATGCAAAAACAGCGCCGCATTGGGGGCAAAGGCATCATAGCGGTTATTGGTTCCCCGGTGACAATCACTGAAAAATACAAGTCGGGAACCATCGTTAAACTCCAGGCGGGGCGAAAGTTGTCGTGCTTTGTCCAGCCGGGCATGAGCTGCCACGTGCCAGTCCACCGCGGGCATATCAGGTTTCATAAGGGCGCCACTTTTCTATAAGTAACGAGATTGTATGCACAAGCTTCTGAGGGGGCGAATTCCCTTTGGCTCCATTAATGTGCTGCCTTTTGACATCAGGAACCAGGCCAGCTCCCCCTGGCGATCATGGCCCGATAATACACTCTAAAGATGGACATGAGCTGACCTATGACTGTGCCAATATGGTGGCTTTGAAAGCTATAGAGCAGTTAAGTGGGGGCCAAAAACGGAATTGGTTGGCTGCGCCTGACCTATGAGAGGGGGGGTGATGAGTGAGGGGGTTTTAAAAGGAAGCCACCGGGCGCAGTTTGCGCAGAGACGGCCGTAAGGGGACTTGCGGCAAGAAGGGGAACGCTGCCTGCCAGGAAGGCGTTTCTGGCGAGGGCGCTTTTTCTACCTGGCAGCCTTCGGCCCGAATGAGCCATTCATGGTGTACAAGGTGACGTGCTTCATGGTAATTGATACCCAGGCGGCGCGCTTCATACGTGGCCAACCGGTTAAGCAGCGCCTCAGGCACGGCCGTCACATCCAGATAATAAACTGGCACGTCCCCCCAACGCTGTGTGCAAGCCAGGTGCGGATAGGGGTATTTAACGGGTAGAGAGGTACGGCCGTATACCTTTTCCCATAAGTGGGCTAAATTTTCATGGATTGGGGTTATGAAATAGTGTGTCATACCATACCTCAATAGTACCAGAACATATGTTCCATATTATAGCATAACCTGTTCGTTTGTCTACAGTGTGATCGCCAGCGGGCTTGTGGCTTCATCGCGCCCTTTGCCCACCGTATCTTCATTAAAAATCACACCTGACCATGGCCGAACTGGCTGATCATGCCCACTTTACGCGCCGCTGGTACAATTGCGACCATCAGATCCTGATTTCCTGCGAGTAAAGCGAAGGCGACACGTTCAATTTCACATACTCTGGCGTTTTCGTCTAAAGGAGCAGCACATGTCTAGCATGATGACAGACAAAAACACGGCCGTGACCTTCTCCCCTGAGGCCTATGACCTCGCTTACCAACAATTCCGGCAGGCCTACCCTGCTTACGCCACCACCCACCGCCTGACCGAACTACGCCAGACCGAATACAAACGCCTGGACACCCAGAAACAGATCTACCTGGATTTCACTGGCGGCGGCCTGTACGCCGAATCACAGCTGCAACAGCACTTCGATCTGCTGCGGACACACGTCTACGGCAATCCCCATTCCGCCAACCCCACCTCCCTGATTATGACGGATCTAGTCGAAGGGGCTCGCCATTATGTGCGGCGCTATTTTAACGCTGGTGACCGGTACGTTTGCATCTTCACCCCCAATGCCAGCGGCGCCCTCAAACATGTTGGTGAATCTTACCCATTCCAACCGGGCAGCGGCTATTTACTCACCTTTGATAACCACAATTCCGTTAACGGTATCCGCGAATTTGCCCGCCGTAAAGGGGCAACGTATACCTATGTCCCCCTCACCCGGCCGGAACTGCGTATCGATGAGACCAAATTGGCAGCACTGCTAGATGCCATTGACCCAGCTTACCCTCACCTGTTTGCTTACCCACCCCAATCCAACTTCTCCGGCGTCAAACACCCGCTGGATTACGTGAAACTGGCACAAAGTAAAGGATGGGACACACTGCTAGATGCGGCAGCTTTTGTGCCCACCAATCGGCTGGATCTGGCAGAGGTGCAGCCCGATTTTGTGAGCATCTCTTTTTATAAGATGTTTGGCTACCCTACAGGCATTGGCGCCCTGTTGGTGCACAAACGAATCATAGAGAAGTTACAACGGCCGTGGTTTGCCGGCGGCACCGTCAACTTTGCCAGCGTGCAGGGGGAAGGCCATTACCTGACACCCGGCGAGGCCGGTTTTGAAGATGGCACAGTGGATTATCTGAATATTCCCGCCGTCAAGATCGGCCTGCAGCACCTGGAAAGCATTGGCATAGACACGATCAACACCCGGGTACGCTGCCTGACGGCCTGGCTGCTGGAGAATTTGTATGCGCTGCGGCACAGTAACGGCCGGGCCATGGTGCGTATCTATGGCCCCGTTAATACAGAGAGGCGTGGGGGCACAGTGACGCTAAATTTCTATGGCCCGGATGAAAAACTGCTGGATTACCGGCGGGTTGAAGAGATGGCTAACCACGAAGGCATCTCATTACGTACCGGCTGCTTCTGCAACCCCGGGGCAGGCGAGATAGCAGAGGAATTGACGGCAGAAGATATGCACGCCGCCATTGATGGTGGCATCGATATGAGCCTGCCCCGTTTTGTGCAAATGATCCAATATCGGGGGAACAAAAGCGCTGGCGCTATTCGTGTTTCCATAGGGTTAGCCACAAACTTTGCGGACGTGTACCGCTTTATGCGCTTTGCGGCCACTTTTCGCGACCAAACCAACCTGAACATTGGCGCTGTGACGTTTGACATCGAAAACTGCCGCGCCATCCGCGATGGCAGTTAAGGGCGCGTTCATCCATCACTTACAGAACTTTTGACGCCTGGCACAAATAAACCAGGCGCAGGATGTGCAGTTCCTCGAAGCTGACGGCTTCACCCAGGGCGTCGTAGACAGGGCGCAGATAATCGGGGCCAAGTTCAGCAAAACAGGCCAACACATGCGCCTGTTCATCTGGGGAAAGGGCGGAGAGGGCACGTAAATTATCAGGGGGCAGCGGCCGTCCTGCCTGCACCACCTTTACCAGATGGGACAATACGGTGCTGGTTTTAATGCCCAACTCGGCGGCGATGTCCGGTATGGTACGGCCGTTTTCATACATCTCAGCAATGGTTAGGGCACGTGTACCTGGCTGGCTGCGCGGCGGGGACGTGGCCACCGCCGTTTTCGGCTTTTCTGTCAGTTCATGCGTCGCGCAATAGGCCACAATCAGCGGTAAGAACACATCTGCGTATTTTTCCAGCTTCACCTGCCCCACACCGGTGATACGGGCAAAGGCAGCCCGCGACTGCGGGTAAACGGCGGCCATCTCCACCAGTGCCCGGTCTGAAAAGATGATGTATGGTGGCACATTGGCCGCGTCGGCCAATTCCTTGCGCTGGCGGCGCAGCAAGGCAAACAGTTCCCGATTGTAGTCCAACGAGGCAGTAGGGATGACGGCCGTATGCCCGGCCACAGCTTCTGTGTGTAAGACCCCCCATGCCTTCTCCTGCCCACGCATGACCGGCCACGCCTTCTCTGCCAGCTTCAGGCTGCCGTACTCCAGGTCTTGGACCATAAGCCCTTGCTGGATAAATTGCGTGGCCAGGTGCTTCCACTGCTTCTGGCTGTAACCCGCGCCAATGCCGTAGGTGGAAAGCCGGTCATGCTGCCGCCGCAAAATCTCTTGCCGCCGCGAGCCACGCAGCACGTCAATGACATAGTTCATGCCAAACATTTGCCCGGTACGGTAGACACAAGAAAGAAATTTTTGGGCCAGGGTGGTCAGGTCTACCTGGTCACGTTCATCTGCCAGGCAGTTGTCACAGGCGTCACACGCTTCCGCTTCATAAGCTTCGCCAAAGTAAGTGAGCAGCGGCCGTCGCCGGCACTCCCTGGCATCTGCATACTGCACCATAGCTCCCAACCGCAGTGACGCCCCCCGCTGCTCTGCAGCAGCCATCTCCTGGATAAAGTAGTTGATCGTGCCCACATCAGCATAGCTGTACAACAACAGACAGTCAGCCCGCAAGCCATCGCGCCCGGCACGGCCAATTTGCTGGTAATAGCTCTCCACATCTTTAGGCAAATCGACGTGCAAAACAAAACGCACGTTGGGCTTGTTGATGCCCATGCCAAAAGCCACGGTAGCAATGATGATGGGCACATCATCACGAATGAAGGCGCGCTGGTTTTGGAAACGGGTGGCGTCATCGAGGCCGGCATGATACGGCCGTGCTGCCCACCCTTGTGCTGGCAGCAAACCGGCCAGCAAATCTACCTGCTTGCGCGTGGCACAGTAAATAATGCCTGATTCACCCTGGCGGTCGGCCAGAAAAGCCAGCGTTTGACCCAGAACATCTATCTTGGGCTGCACACTTAAAAAGAGATTTTCGCGGTTAAAACTGGCGATGAACTCGTGCGCCTCCGGGATGCCCAAGGAATGGAGAATGTCCTGCCGCACCCGTGGTGTAGCCGTCGCCGTGAGGGCAATGCACACCGCCTGGGGCAACCGCTGGCGCACATCGGCCAGCTGGCGGTATTCGGGGCGGAAATCATGCCCCCACTGAGAGATGCAGTGGGCTTCATCAATGGTCAGACAGGCTACCCGGCTTTCGGCCAGCAAGGTCAGCACATCTGGGCGTGTAAGGGTTTCCGGGGCAGCGTACAGCAGCTTGACACGGCCGTGGCGCACCCATTGCATTGTTTCCGCATACGCCGCCACGGGCAGGGTACTGTTCAGGTAGGCGGCAGGCACCCCCACCTCGCGCAGCTGGCTTACCTGGTCTTCCATCAGCGAAATGAGCGGAGAGACGACGACGGTGAGGCCATCAAAAAGCAGGGCCGGCAGCTGGTAACACAATGATTTACCACTGCCGGTGGGCATGATCGCCATGCTGTCACGGCCATTAAACAGATTTTGAATGATCTCTTCCTGCAGGGGGCGAAAATCATCATAGCCGAAGATCGTTTTGAGCAAACGCCGGGCCATGCCCAGGTCACGCGGCCCCTCTGGCAGTGCCAGGGCTGGTGGCGGGATGATGTCGGCATCCGTGGGGGCCTCATACCAATCATCAAAAGGTAGGGCTGTGTCCAGGTGGTCTGCCGCATCCCAGGCTACGTTCAGGCAGAAGTCAGCCCCGGCAGCGTCTATCGGTTGGTGTGGGATGTTTGCCTGCGGGCGCAAACGGCCGTGTTCGTCAATATGGGCCACCGGTATGCCCAATTCGGCCAGGGTTTGGCCGAGCAGGTGCGCCCGGTGACACGTTTCCGGCTTCTCTTCCGCACACATCAAGGCTACCGGCAGCTGCTGTGCATAGGCCTGCTGCACGCGGCCAATCCCCTCCTGGTAAAAAGGCATCTGGCCCACTTTAGCGTAATCAACATGACCATCGGTATAACAGCGCTCATCGGCCGGGCGGCCGCCCAGATTGTGCCCCATAAAAACGTACCGAATGTCGCTGGCCTTTAAGTGTCCCTCTAAGGCTTGCTTAGAAAACTCCGGTCTGTGCCGCGAATAAGGCTGTGAACGCACATCGATCAGGTAGGCGACCTGGTAGGTTTTAAGAAGGGCAATAAAATCGGGCAACGGCCGCGAGCCATACCCAATGGTGTAAATTGGCGTTTCGGCCACTACAGACTTCCTTTGTATGTAAGACGTGGGTTTTTAAGATTCACACGATTATTCCTACACAATGACGGACCGTGTACCATTGCTGATTGTGTTGATCTGCATTAGATAGGCCAGCACTGAACACTGTCCACTGATGAGTGAATACTGGTACCAGGGTGTATTTGTTTTACTTATCTGGCAGTGAGGGTATTATAACAACGTGGAACCGATCCAACTACCGGGGAATCAGGTTACGGCCGTCATCCTGGGCATGATGCAAGACGGGGGGCTGCCACACGCTGGCTGCCGCTGTCAGCGCTGTGCCCGGGCCTTTGCTGCTCCGGCACAGGGCGCCCATGCCGCCTGCCTGGGGTTGGTGGATACCCGTGGGCGGGAGACGGCCGTTTATCTCTTTGACGCCACGCCAGACATTAAGGTCCAGCTCAACCTGCTGGCCGGTGCGCTTGGCCCCCACCCACAGCGCGGCGGCCGCCTGCGCCAACCAGATGGCATCTTTCTTACCCATGCCCACATGGGGCACATTGGCGGCCTGCCCCAGCTTGGCCCAGAAGCGATGGCTGTAAGCCAACTGCCCATCTACATGGCCAGGGAAGTAGGGCAGTTATTGTTGACAAACCGTCTATGGCAGCCATTGGTGCAAAATTTGCAGATCGTGCCGCTGGTAGCCGGGCAAACGCTGGACCTGGCCGCAGATGTACAGGTGACGGCCGTGGCCGTACCTCACCGCGACGAATGGGGCGCGGGCACGTTTGCCTTCCGCCTTCAGGGGCCAAACCGCAGCCTGCTTTACCTGCCAGACATTGACACCTGGGACCCATGGCCGGAAGCGGAAACCATCTTAGCCGGTGTGGACATAGCGTTGGTGGATGCGACTTTTTACAGTCATGATGAGCTTGGCGGCCGCGCCCCCGTCGCCCATCCCCTGGTAACTGACACCCTCACCCGTTTTGCGCACCTGCCTACCCAACTGGTGCTGACCCATCTGAACCATACCAACCCGGTGTTGGATCAGGGGAGTGCGGCGCGCACGGCCGTCTTGCAAACCGGCGCCCATATTGCTTACACCGGGCAGATGTTTAGGCTTTGAGCGGCGGGGGCGCGGCGGCGATTGGAGCAGCCGCAGTGTCACTTCGGTCCCGGCGGGCAATTGCCAGATCATCTTCAATGAGGAGCATATGTGTGGCATACATGTGCGGATTCAGTCACGAACCTGGTTACTTAATACTGAACACTGACTAACTGAACACTGACGACTAGATGTTGGTACGTACCTGAGCTTTAGGTGGGGCGGACGTGAGAAAGTCATGGGCAAAGCGTTCAGTATAATGAGAAAGGAGGTGGGTCACACGGCCGTGGTCCGGTGAAGCCACCAACAGCCCGGCGTGATGCTCTTTTTCTAAGCGCCATACGATTTCCGGGTCACTATACGCAGACAAGTCGGGGTGCGGCTGCCGCGCCAGGCAGATGATCAGCCCGGCGTGATGGTGACGGACCACAGGCGGGGTATAAGGCTGGCCGCTAAGGTTGGCCAGGTCAATACGGGCCGCTTCCTGCCATAGTTCCAGGCCGGTGGCTGCCTGCACCAGCCGGTCAATATTGGCGCCACCCACACGCGCTGCGGTCTCTAAAAAGTAGAAACGGCCGTCTGCCTGTGCCCGAATAAACTCCGTATGCGCCACACCGCGCACCTGCCGCAACGCGGTCATCAGCGTGGCGTTTAAATCCCTTAGGGCGTGTGATTCTGCCGAATCTGGCCAGAGGGTGCATGTGTTAAAGATGCCACCTTCGCGGGTGACGGCCAGGGGTGGGGTGCCATACTTGCTGGCTACCGCAAAAACCACCTCGCGTTCCCAGATGAGCGAATCTACGTGGCACACATCACCAGGAATAAACTGCTCCAACAGGTAAAAAGAGCGCTCATCGCCCAGTTCGTTAAGTGCAGCCCACACGGCGGCAGCATCATACAACTTGCGGATGCCAATGGCCCCGGCGTCAAAGCGGGGCTTTAGCACCCAGGGGGTTGGTGTGTGGCTGAGAAAGTGGTCGACATCATCATTATTAAACACGGCCGTAAAGTCTGGCACCAGTATCCCCTCATCCCGCGCCTGCACGCGCATGGCCAGTTTGTCACGGAAGTGACGGGCCGTCGTCTCACCCATGCCAGGCAGACGCAGATGCTCACGCAGGTGAGCAGCAGTGGCCACATCATAATCATCCAGAGCCACGATACGGTCTATCTTTTCGGTGCGCGCCAGATAGCTAACGGCGTAGGTAACGTCTGGCCGTTTGTGCAGTTCCGGCATGATAAAACGCTCATCGATGGCTTCTGCGGGCCAGTGGGGGTCATGGGCATACGATTCTTTCACCAATAACAGCACCCGGCAGCCCTGTCGTTTGGCTTCCCGCAGATAAGGAATGCCTTTGCATTCACTGGCCAGCGCCAGAATTGTATACGGCCGTTGCTTGTTCATGGGTATCCTCTCCCTTTTGACAGGATGCATGTAAGGTAATCGGCAACGATCATTCAAAATGAAGATTGCTTTAGGCGCTGCCGATTCCTCCGGGAAACCGCAGTGTACCCTCTTCAGGCATTCCGAATAGTTTCTGCGGTTTACCAAACAGTGCGTCTGTACTTTTCAAAATCTTATGCCAAACCCTGCAAGGATCGTAGTAAAACCCTTTAACTGCTGTGGGTTTAATAGACTTTGGTATCAATATACTCCCACAGCCAGGTAAGATCACCCTGGTCGAGTTCAGTAGAAATACGCGCCAGGCGGGTAAGGGCACGCAAGAGCATGTCATACGCTTCATCCTGGGCTTCAGGGGGCAGTTGGGCTACCAGCGCCTGGCCATCAACCAACAGGGAGTGGCTGTTGGCAAACAAAGGGGCCAGTTGGTTTAAGATACAGTAACAGGCCTCAGGCACGGCCGTGTACTTTTGCGTGCACCGGTGCTCCAGCAAACGATATTGCTGCAGCCACTCCTTCCCTACCGCAGCACAGCAATTTACCCACGCTTCCGTGGTTGCGGCCGGGGGCAAACTCATTTGCAGCAGCCCGGCCGTAGAAATGACCAGCGCCAACGCCGGGTCAAAGACGGCATGGCGAATAATAGCCACCATTTGCCCCGGTGCTTCTGTGGCGCTGATCTGCCAGCGGGCAGCTACATGTTGTGTTAATTCACTCCATACGGCCTTTACTGAATCGTTCATACCCTTGTTCCAAAACTGATTCTAAAACACGAACCTCACAAATGGCCCAGGTGAACGGCGTGAGATAGTAGTTCTTATTATAACTGCCCGGACGTAGCATCCCAGGCTGCCAGCAGTTTTTGGTACGCCGGGTCATGGTAGCGATCAAGCAGAAAGGCGGGGGCATAGCCAGGTAACTTGCTGCCGGTTATATGGGCGGCAATTAATTCACCCCCTGCCTGGGAAGCCATAATACCATACCCCGACAAAGCGCCCAAAAGGTAAGCGCCTGCTACCGGCAGTGGGCCGATGAGCGGCCTGTTTTCACGGGTTTTGCAATAGTAGCCGCCGTCTACCCACGGCCGTACCCGGCCAATGTAGGGGGCCACCTCAGGCACCATCCGCACCAGACCGCGCAGCACAATCTCTGGGTACTCGGGATCAAACGGTGGCGGCCAGATCACTTCTTTGGCGGCCAGATCATAGGTCCACAAAATGAGCAGCATGGGGCTGTCACCCACGCCTTCGGGGCGGAAATGCACGCCGGCCGGGAACTGGTCTAGCAGCCAGCACAGTTCAGGGTCTGTGGCCAACTCCTCACGTTCTTCGTCTGTCCAGTAAAGATGCACCGGGTCTTCCCAAATCATCAGCGGCGCATCACGGGGGACAATCCCCAGGTCATCACGAATGGAGATTTTGGCGTGCAATTCGTTAAAAACGGGCAAATCTACCCCCAGCATCTGCCCCACCTTGCCAATAAGCGGCCCGGCGGCGTTGAGGAAACAAGGCGTTTGAATGCGGGTGAGACCACCCTCTACCAGTTGAACATCCACGGCCGTGACACGCCCCTTGTTCACCACCACATCGGTCACGCGGCCAGGCCACAACTGAACCCCCCGATCCTTCGCCTGCTGCAGCAAATACATGCCTAACTGCTGTGCGCTCAACCAGCCACAACGGCGCGGATGCAGCATGGCAATGGCCTGGTCAGTGATAAAAGGGAAAGTCCGTTGAATCTGCGCCTGATCAAGGATGAGATCCGCACCGGCTGGCATGTTTTTATACCCTTCGGCATGATGTGGTATGTATGGGGAATCATCTGGTTGACCCCGATGAATACGCAGTTCCCCTGCCCCCAACGCCGACGCTTCTTGGGCAAAAGCTTGCATCTCTTGGGCTTTGTGTGGGTCGCCAGTTAGGAAAACATAACCGCGCCGGTTCAGGCCAAAGAAATTATCGCTTTCATCGGCCAATTGTTCCAGCAAATCAATACTACGGTTCATGTAACGCACCATGGCGTCACCTGGCCCCGGCCACCAGTTGCGGTAACATTCGGTGGATTTGTCGCTGGTAAACGTCAGTGGCTCGCGTTCATCTACCAGAATGATATCCTTCAGGCCATGTTTTACCGCCAGGTAATAGGCAGCCGAAATGCCACTGATACCCGCCCCACAAATGACACTATCTGCTGATGGTTGTTTCATTGTTGTCTCTAAGCAATCGTATTCGGCACCTCGCTGCCGCTCACTGAATACTGACTTACTGAATACTGACTTACTGAATACTGGTTACTGTTCAACCTTCACGGCCTGCTTCTCCAGACGCGTGGCGCCATGACGTGTGATCTGGTAATGGTCAAAGTCATGGGCCACCTGAGTATTAGGGAAGATGGCCTGTGCTTCCAGGCGCACATCGCGGGCATAGTAACGGCGTGAAAGGTGGGTGAGAATCAGGCTTTTGACGTGGGTCTCACGGGCCAGTTGGGCGGCCCGCACGGCCGTCATGTGTCCAAATTCCTCGGCCATAGCCGCGTCGGCGTGCAGGTACGTGGCTTCAATCACCAGGGTGTCAGCATCTTGGCAGACGGCTACCAGGTTTTCGGTTTGCCCTACGTCGCCGATATGCACGTATTTGGTACCGGGCACAACCGCGCCCAACACATCATCCGGGTGGATGATACGGCCGCCAGCCAGGGTAACGGGATGCCCCCGCACCAACTGCGCCCGTTCCGGGCCAAAGGGCACGCCCAATTCGGCCGCCTTGTCTGCCAGGAAAGGGCGATGGGGCTTCTCTTCAAAAACGAACCCGTAACAATCTGGGCCGCGATGGTTAACGGCCACGGCTGTCAGTGTAAATTTGTCATCGTGAAAAATAACACCTGGCTGAATTTCAATGAGATTGATGTTGATGGGGGCACGGCCGTTAGGGAATACCACCTTATACAACAACTGGGCCACACGCCGCAGCGTCGTCTGCCCGCCGTAAATATCCACCTGATCCATGTTTTCCCAACGGCTCAGCGTAGACACAAAACCACCCAATCCCAAAATATGGTCCAGATGACCATGTGTCAAGAGCACCTTGTTCAGCCGCTTAAAGCCCAGACCGCTGGCCAGAATCTGGCGCTGTGTGCCTTCACCGCAGTCCAACAAAAAGCGATATTCCCGATGCAGAATAACATGTGCCGACAATCCACGATGTACCGAGGGTGCCGAAGCCGATGTTCCTAAAAATACCAGTTCAAACATACCCCCTATTGTAGCGGGGATTTAAAATTCGTGTCACTATCCATCATTGGGGCCCACATGCACCAGCGGCAAATAGAACCATACTGTCTGCGGCGCCGGCGGTGTGGCCGTAGGGGAAGCTGTGGTTGTAGGTGTAGCGGTGGCCCTGGGCGTGGTTGTTGATGTTGGTGTGGGCGTGGTGGGGGTTGGTGTCATGGTGGGGCTGGGCGTAGACGTAGGGGTGGGCGTGGTGGTGGGGTCCACCGAAAACCAAAGGCGGGCGGTAGTGTCATATTTAAAGAAGTCTAGCAGTTGTTCCGCCACTTTTAACTCGCCGCTGTCTGAGGGGTGTGTACAATCAGGCGCCATGTCTTCAGGCAGCCAGACACGGCCGTCAGAGCGTGGATTCAGGCCGTCGATCCATAAATAGGCACTCCAGGAGAGCCAGGGGGCCACCACTGGGCCAAGATTCGGGTCATAATTCAGGTTTGGGTCGCCATTAATCTGGTTTTCCAACATCCAGCGTACCGAAAAAGCCGTCTCAAAGGCCGTTGGCTCTGGGCTGAGACCCTGCCAGTAAGTGTAAGACCGGGTGCGGCTGGAATAATATGCCAGTTTTGTATGGGGGTACCGTATTTTTAAGTTGCGGGCAATGATTTCCAGATCACCTTGCAGCTCCAGCGCCTTATCAGGAAAGGCACCGGGGCCAACGCGAGCTTGTTTGACCCAGGCCACCTGCACCTGCAACGGCGTCAGGCCAGCGTCAGCCAATCGTTGATCCACTACATCCCACGTCGGCGCGTTGGGATCCGTCCACTCAGGAGCCGTTTGCCCTGGTTGGGCGCCGTTAATAATCGTGACCTGGGGGTTCACATCCGGGTCAGCGGCAGCCAGGTCTATAAACTCTATGAACTCAGCCGCAGCATTAGACATGCCCACAGAAATCATGACAATACGGCCGTCGGGGTCGGGATCACCGGCCGCGTTCAGAGGCGTCACCTGGCCGGCAATCGTCAGGCCGGCTGCTTCGTGGGCATTGGGGCGGGTATTAGCCCCACCGGGGTACAGGCCACCAATGTGCCCGGTAGGCGTTCCGTTCATACGCACATATTCATCAGTGCCCAAATCATTAAGCGGCTGGCTAACGGAGATAAATTCGCCCTGGCAGGTCGCTTGAGCGTACACGCGTGGGGGGGAAGGGCGCGGCCGGTAAAAGGAAAAAGGGAGCAACGTGAGAGCGATGAGTAAAATAATGCGCTGTTTATGGTTTAAAGGCATAGGCTTATCCGGGAGTATGATGAGAAGTAAGATGCTGTGCAGCACGTTTATACCTGGAAGACGCCACAGTGTATTGGCAGGCCAGACACCGTGGCTGGGAAACGTTTACTCAGCACGTTGTATGGCAGGCAGGTAGAGATGATAGGGGAGGGCACCATCAGCCAGAAACCAGGGTACGGCCGTGCTGTCTGTTTTGAAGAAGGCCAGGGCAACTACCAACCATACTGCCCTAACCTGTTTGTATCGCATCGCCGGTTACGCAACCTGATCCCACCGCCGCGCCCTAGCCTTAAAAGGGATACATGACACTTTTGTTAACCACCGGTGAGAAGTTTGTCTACGGCCGTGGCCAGTTGGGCCAGGTTGCGTACCACAAAGACCTCATCACATACAGGCACATAATCCCACATGTCACTGTCGCCGGTACCCCACTGTCGCTGTGTTTCTGGGTTCAGCCAGATGACGCGCCGCGCCCGCCGCTGTAGATCTTTCATCAGGTCAATGCGCGGCGAATTATAATTATTACGGGCATCACCCAAAATGACGACGATGGTACGGCCGTTGACCGACTCCCACCAGTTATGGTGAAACGTGGCCAGACTGTTGCCAAAGTCTGTGGCGTAATACCCGGGTGGGATGTCATATAACACCTGCGTCACTGCTTCCGCCGCCCGTGCGCCAGACAGCGTCACACTGATTTCACGCATATCAGAATTAAAGGCAAAACTACGCGCCTTAGCCACCTGGTCTTGCAATTCATAGGTCAGGCGCAGCATAAATTCGGCCACCGACCGCATGGAAGTAGAAACATCACAAATGAGTACCAGGCTGGGCTTTAACTTTCTTTTCTTCCACCTCAGCTCTACAGGCACACCGCCATAGCGTTGGTTGGCGCGAATGGTAGATTTGGAATCAAAACGACCTTTTTTACCCCGTTTTCGCCGCAGGGCTGCCCGGCTGCGCAGTTGTGTCACCAATCGTTGCACTTCTTTACGCAGCTGGTTGGTCTCCTCCTCTGTCAGCGATTGCAGCGGCTTGTGCATCAGGTCAGAACCATGTAAATCTTCGTTAGGCTGGTTGGCACGCTGCTCAGCAATTTGCAAGCCCACCTGCTGCGCCACCTGCTCGGCCAACGCTTCCCGGTTGGCCTCTACCACACCCAACAGCTTTTCGATGGCGTCCTGGCTCATACCCATCTTCTGCAGTTGTTCAACCATTTGTTGGATCTGCTCTTCCAGGTGGGCAAAGCCCATTTGCTGCAGCATACGCCGTGTCACCCAGCGTGCCTCACGCGGGTCATTGGCCCACTGCGCGCCAGCACGGTTGGCCAGTTCTTCTAACTCTTCTTTAGTAGGTCCGTTGCCACTGGTGAGCCAATCCATTAACTGCTGCAAACGACCGCTTAAAGCAGACAAAGCTGCCTGCAATAATTCCTGATCTCCTTCACTTAGTTCTTCCAGGGCATTTTGCAGCGGCGGCCCTCCCCCGCCAAAGTACAGCGGAAAGAGTTGGTCAAAAGGGGCAAAGTCTTCTTTCTCTTTTACCAGCGTCGCCCGCAAAGAGGCTCGAAAGATTTCCTTGTCAACAACACCCAATGCACCCACGGCATTCAGGGCATCCACCGATTCGGCCAGCGACACCCGCACTCCGGCAGCACGCAAACCTCTTATGAATTCCACCACACGCTTATCCATACCGTCCTCGCTTTCCGGCATCACTACCACCCATCATACGCCGGGCCTTTTGTACATCGGCTTCGTACTTAAGCAGCACAGTGAGGGTATTGGTGAGCGTTTGCTCATCAATGTGTTCGGCATTCAGGGCCACCAGCGCCCGCGCCCAATCTAGCGTTTCGCTAATGCTGGGCGTCTTACGCAAATCCATCTGCCGCAGTTGGTGCACCACGGCCACCGCCTGTTTTGCCAGTTCGGGACGCAGGTTAGGCACCTTCAGGCGTACAATTTCCAGTTCAGCGTCTTGAGTGGGGTAATCTACATACAAATAGAGGCAGCGGCGCTTAAGCGCTTCGCTGAGTTCGCGGGTATTGTTGCTGGTGAGAAGCACCATAGGCTGGTGTTTGGCGCTAATGGTGCCCAGCTCCGGCACACTGACTTGAAAATCGCTAAGCACTTCCAGCAGGAAAGCTTCAAATTCTACGTCGGCGCGGTCAATTTCATCTATGAGCAATACCACCGGCTGGTCAGAGGTCAAGGCAGTGAGCAGGGGGCGGGGCAAGAGGAAGTTTTCGGAGAAAAACACATCTTCTTCCTGGGCCAGGCGGGTAGCGGCCTCGGCCAGGCTGTTTACGTCACCCAGAATGTTGCGCAACGTGTCACGCAGTAGTTGGGTGTAAAGCATTTGCTTGGCATACTCCCATTCATAAAGCGCCTTGCTTTCGTCTAACCCTTCATAACATTGCAGGCGAATGAGGCGCATTTTAAGAGCGCCAGCCCATGCTTTGGCCAGTTCAGTCTTGCCCACACCCGCAGGACCTTCGGCCAAAATGGGTTTACACAGCGAGTGCGCCAGATAGACAACAGTGCCAATTTCTTCAGAGGCAATATATTGCTGGTGGCCTAACTGTTGTCTGACATCGTCAATATTTTTGAACATGGTGTATTTCTCCATTTTTAAGTTGCAGGTGGGTGCTTGTCAACAACAATCACCAGAGCAAACGGCGAGATGGGTTTGTTTTATGGGCACCTGGACCTTTGAGCGGGTCTGCTACCCATCAAAGTAAACGTAAAGTCACTAAACTTGCTGTTGATTGTAAAGCGGATAATAGGAAAGGCAAGGGGTTTTTAAGATTTTTTGCATTTTCTTCAGGCACAATAACTTTTTGCAGACTCCTATGCGCGCAGAAAAGGCGAATGGCCGGGGCTTGTGCCAGGCATTTGACAAAGGTTGTGAGCCAGGTAATAAAGGGTGGTGTGGTGTTCGAAGCCCAGGCTTTGGTAGAGGCCAACGGCCGGCAGGTTGTTGGCCCACACGCCGATCATTACCGTCGTGCCCCCCGCCGCCGCCGCTTTTTGCAAAACCGCTTGCAGTAGGGCACGGCCGTACCCCTGCCCTTGTTTCTCTTTGATAATGCCCACTGGCTCCAGGGTCGCGGCCGTGGCAGACGTCCATCGTACCCCCACAAAACCAATAGGAACTGCCCCGGCCAAGAGAAAGTGTAGATCATCACCTGCAGCCAGCATATCGGCCACTTCGGCTTCCGTAAACGGCTGGTTCCAGGGGGTTTCAGCAAAGCTGGCGGCGTATAGTTGGCAAAAGAGAGGCACGGCCGCGTGCGCTGGAAAGGAAGTAAGGGTATACGAGACATGGGGAACAGGGAATGGGGAATCGGGAATAGGCCTCAGCTCCATCATCCATTCTTCGTGTTCAATAAAGAACCCATTTTTTTGTAAAAAGCGGGACGCCGGCACGCTCAAGTCGGGCACGGCATAAGAGAGTTGGTTGACGCCAGACCCCATTAGCTCTTGCTGCATATGGTGAAGCAAACGGGTGCCCGCCCCCTGTCGCTGCCACGCCGGGGCAATACCCCCTGTTAACGCCACCAGGCCAGGCAAACCAGGCACCGGCAGGGCCGCTGCATACCCAATGGGCATATGGTTAACGGTCAGCACCCAGGCATGGCCACCGATCGCAGCAATATGGGTCATATGCTGCCGCCAACTGGCCAGTGTGTGCCCATCATCCAGATGCAGTGTATTGTGTACGGCCGTGAGTGCCGCGGCGTCAGTTGGGCGGTAGGGACGCATGAACATCGGATGAGCAGGATGCATGTGTAGGGTTTGAGCCTGTCCTATTTTGGTAATCGGCAAGAATGATTCAACATGAAGACCGTTTGAGGCGTTGCCAATTACCTACTATCGTCTTATTGTCAGGCTGGCGTAAAATAAGGCCATCCTATTTATAGAAATCGTAGCGCAAAACGCTGTTTTAGGGAACAACATGCTGATCTGTGCTGCAATTTAGTTGAGGTGACTATTGTCTAAACAGGCTAACTTTATCTTGGCGGCTGCGGCTCTGCTTGTCGATGGTGCTGCTATGTTAATTGGGTTTTTATTTCTGGCTGATCTCACTGCCTGGTTTCAGGCGCGCCATGTGTTAAATGTCATCGCCCTGACGGCCGTGTACCTGTTCTTTTGTGTGGCTGTTTATCTAATTCGCAAGCTGGCGACGCCAGCGTCAGCGGCACACACCAGGTTGCAGCCGCCCGGCTGGTTGCTCCGGCGTGGTACCATGGCCACATTGGCCGTATTATTTGGATTAACGCTGGCGGTGCTGCTGTTAAACCAGCTCGGCTACTGGGACGCTATCTTTATTGTAGATGATCGCAAACTAGGGGCCGGAGAGTCGGCCGCGTTTTTTGTCTATGCGCCGGGGGCCTTTATGGCTGCCGCCTTTTTCTACATTTTGGTATTGAGCGGGCAGACACGGGAAACAATCTTGCCGGGCTCTGGTCGGTACGTGCTGCTGGCGTTGGTGGGGCTGGTAGGGGTAAACAGCATGATGTTGTTGTTAACGGCCGTGCTGCATTCCCTCTCACTGGATTGGTGGATCATCCTCCCAAGCTTGCTGCTGTTGTTTGGCCCGCCGCGAGCATGGTATCTGGTGAAACGGCCGTCTGTCTTGCCCTTGTTTAGCTTCCTGCTTCTGATCCTCTTTTACAGCTGGCAAATAACGGCTTCATGAAGCCATCATGTATTCCGGGGCATGCCGCGTTTGCCGAGCATATTTACATAACGTTTATAATGGATGACATACCTTGAAGAAGTGGGCATTATCTGGTGATATATAAAAAGAGGTGCTCCCCCTGCCCTGCATAAACAGGGGGAGCGGTGCAGAGGGGATGTGTGTGATCTGTAACCAGGTTACAAACCACCGAACAAAAAAAGGAGCGCTGTGTGCTACTACCTAAAGGCAGCGTCTACCTTTGAGTAGCCAGTGTAATGAACCTCTTGCCCTAGCGACGGCGCAAGAAGGCCGGTATTTCTAGATTGTTGGGTGCAAAGCGCGGCTGCACCGGTTCTGATTCTGGTTCATGGGCCGGTGATTCTACCGGGGCCGCTGCCGGCTGTGGTTGGGGCCGGGCTGACGTCACGGGGGTATTGGCAGGACGGCCGTATTGCTGTTGTAAAAATTGTCGCCGTGACAGTGTGCGTTCAAAACCGGTGGCAATCACCGTCACCCGCATTTCATCACCCATGCTCTCATCAATCACGGCCCCAAAAATCATATTGGCGTCGGGGTGTGCTGTTTCCCGGATAATGGCTGCCGCCTGGTTAACATCATACAGGCTAAGGCTTGGCCCGCCGGTGACATTAAACAGAATGCCTTGGGCCCCGTCTATGGTCACATCCAGCAGACGGGAGCTAATGGCCTGTTCAGCCGCAATGCGGGCGCGATCTTCACCTTCACCATGTCCAATGGCCATAAGGGCTGCGCCACCCTGAGACATAATTGCTTTAACGTCAGCAAAGTCCAGGTTAATTAGACCCGGCACGGTAATCAATTCACTAATACCCTGAATGCCCTGGCGCAAAACATCATCGGCCATGTTGAAGGAATCGGCCAGAGACATGCGTCGGTCGGTCAGTTCCAGCAGCCGGTCATTGGGAATCACAATGAGGGTATCTACCTGTTCTTTAAGCCTTTCAATGCCATGTTCAGCTGAAGTAGATCGCTTGCTTCCTTCAAAGAGAAACGGCCGTGTCACCACCCCAATGGCCAGGGCACCGTGTTCTCTGGCTACCCGGGCAACCACATGGGCTGCGCCTGTACCCGTGCCACCACCCATACCAGCCGTAATAAACACCATATCAGAGCCTTTGAGCACTTCATACAGCTCATCGGCAGACTCTTCGGCCGCTTTTTCGCCTACTTCAGGATGCCCACCGGCCCCCAGGCCACGTGTCAGCTTTTCACCAATGCGCACGCGTACTGGCGCGTCAGACAACAACAACGCCTGGTTATCGGTGTTGACAGCAACAAAATCCACCCCGTTGATCCCTTCTTTGATCATCCGGTTGATGGCATTACAACCACCGCCACCCACACCAACGACACGAATGCAAGCTACGTTTTCTAGTTCTGGTGTCCTTTGCATGGATCATCCCTCTTCTACCCGTGAGTGTGAGCCACCTCGCAGGCGAGTCAGCTTGTGATTGGAATCATGAGGACTAAGCTATCCTCTTCCCCAATACAACTTGCTTAGTCCTCACTTACCGATCCTCACCGCTTACAGTAATGTTGCCTTATTTCCCGGCCGTGGATCGTAGCGGCTGGCAAATTGTTCTAAGATTGCTTTTTCCACCAACCACTTATTCCCAAACTTGATTGCGGGAAGTTTACCTTGCCTGATGAGACGCCTGACGGATTCGGGGTGAACATTAAGACGTTTCGCTACTTCCGGGACGCCTGCATAATTTTCCAGCAAATCTTCCTTACTCATTGCAATTTCATTGTTTTTGGGAAGCATCTACACCGATGCGGGATACTACAACAATTGTATTTGTTGTAAACATACAACAGAACCTGGCATCTGTCAAGAGTTTTGTTGTAATACGTCAACAAACATCATCAATAAGGGGGAGCAAGAGATGGCCCAAAAAGGCCCAAAGAGTCTGGCAAACCCTTTGGGCCTCTACAATTACACCCAACCACGCAGGCGAACGGCTTCCGCTACCCGGTCAACGGCCACCAGGTAAGCCGATACACGCGTGTCTACTTTTTTAGACTGGGACATGGTGTGCACCGCATGGAAAGCGGTGGTGATCTTTTGGTCCAGCCGTTCATTCACCATGGCTTCATCCCAATAGAATTGATAGCCATTTTGTACCATTTCAAAATACGAAACAATGACACCACCAGCGTTACACAAGAAATCGGGAATGATATAGACCCCTTTGTCGTTAAGGATATTATCAGCTTCCGGTGTTGTAGGGCCATTGGCCAGCTCAGCCACAATTTTGGCTTTGATACGGGCTGCATTCTGGCTTGTCAGCTGGTTTTCTATGGCGGCGGGAATAAGAATATCTACATTCAGTTCCAGCAGCTCCGCATTGTTAATCGCCTCAGTTTCCGGGCAATCAACCACCTTGCCATGGCGGCGCAGGTGGTCTGTTACTACCTTGTGGTCAAGCCCATGTGGATTGTAAATAGCGCCAAATTCATCGCTGACAGCCACAACGTTTAAGCCAAACTGCCCGGCCAGTTGGTGGGCATGGCTGCCTACATTACCGTACCCTTGAATGGCACAGGTAGCACCGTCCAAAGAGAGGCCCCTGGCTTTAGCTGCTTCGCGAATCGTAAATAGGCCACCAAGGGCGGTCGCCGGGGTGCGCCCTTGTGAGCCCCCCAATGGCAGCGGTTTACCGGTGATCACACCCGGTTCATGCCAGCCCATCAGCTTTTCATATTCGTCCAACATCCAGGCCATGATTTGCGGATGGGTGTTAACGTCAGGGGCGGGCACATCTTGGGTGATGCCAATGTAACGAGCGATGTTACGCATATACCCTCGGCTGAGCCGCTCTAATTCGCCCGGCGACATGGTCCGTGGGTTACAAATGATGCCGCCCTTGCCACCACCAAGTGGAATATCAGACACGGCCGTTTTCCATGTCATCCAGGCAGCCAACGCCCGTACGGTGTCAATTGTCTCATCGGGGTGAAAGCGGATACCACCTTTGGCCGGGCCACGGGCATCATTGTACTGCACACGGAAGCCTTGAAAGGTTTTGGTACTGCCATCATCCATCTTCACAGGAATGGTGAAGTGGAACTCACGCATAGGCTCACGCAAAAAAGCATGCATATCTGGGTCTAGTTGTAAAACAGCAGCCGCCTCATCTAGCTGCGCTTGTGCGATTGCAAATGGGTTCAGATTTTCGCTCATGTTAATTGATACACTCCAATTTTCAAAGTGGGATTGGCAGGTTGAACACCTGACGATAAAGGAGAGTGTCTACGATATTAAACCGAGTGTCAAGTGACAGGTTACTATGCCTATGGTGCCAAATATCATACCAGCCTCTGTGGCCTGATGCCGCTCTATTGATAGGCTTGCATTACGAATTTAGGTTAACTGGCTGACCGATGAAGATACCCCGTTTATTTGCGCTGGAAAGCGTGGCTTGTTAAAACTGTGGGAGATTTAGCGTTTATGGTGGACAATACAAGACGGGAACGATGCAATGATTCAATACGAAGCCATTATCGGGTTGGAAATTCATGCTGAACTGATGACAGCCTCTAAGATGTTTTGCGCTGCACCAGTCGTAGACAGTGTCACGGCCGCTCCTAACACGGCCGTACATCCCCTTTGCCTTGGTATGCCTGGCACCCTGCCAGTCATTAACAAGCAGGCGGTCGATTACGCCTTACGGGTAGCCCTGGCCTTAAACTGTGAGATCAACCAGCACAATATTTTCGCCCGTAAAAATTACTTTTATCCCGATTTACCTAAAGGGTACCAGATCAGCCAGTATGAAGAGCCCCTTGGGGTGAATGGCTGGCTAGACATTGACCTGGAAGATGGCCGTCAGAAACGTATTGGCATCCGCCGTGTCCACATGGAAGAAGATACCGGTAAACTCACCCATCAGGATGAGGATGCCGCCGCCGGCGGGCTGTCAGGCAAGAGGGTCTCGGGCGAGAGGGTCTCGGACGAGAGGGTCTCGGGCGAGAGGGTCTCGCTGGTAGACTACAACCGGGCTGGTGTACCTTTACTGGAAATTGTCTCTGAGCCAGACATTCACAGCGGCGAAGAAGCACGGGTGTATGCCATGAAAATTCGCCAGATTTTGCGTTACCTGGGTGTAAACAGCGGCGACATGGAAAAGGGGGTGCTGCGTGTGGAGCCCAACATCAGTATTCGCCCGGTGGGCAGCAGCGCTTTTGGTACCCGCACAGAGTTAAAAAACCTGAACAGCTTCAAAGCGTTGGCCGATGGCACGGCGTTTGAGATCGAGCGGCAAATTCAACGGTTAACTGCGGGCGACCTGGTTATACAGGAGACACGCGGCTGGAATGAGCATAAAAAACGCACCTTCAGCCAACGGCGCAAAGAAGAGGCAGAAGATTACCGTTACTTTCCAGAACCAGACTTGCCGCCGCTTTTTATTTCTGATGAGTGGATAGCCGAGTCCAGAGCCGCTTTACCAGAGCTGCCAGACGCCCGGATGGCGCGTTATGTCAATGAATTAGGGCTGCCCCCTTATGAAGCCGGGCTGTTGGCCGAAGAGCGCGCGGTGGGGGAATGGTTAGACACGGCCGTGGCCGCCGGTGGCCACCCCCAATCCCTGAGCAAATGGATGCTCAACGAGCTGTTCCGGTTGATGAATGAACACAAACTGGGTATTTCTGAGATTCAAGTGACACCGGCAGGACTGGTAGAACTGATTGCTTTAGTAGACAAGGGCACCATCAACAACAACACGGCCAAAGACGTGCTGGCAGAAATGTTTACCAGCGGCCTGGCCGCCCCGGCCATCGTCCAGGCCAGGGGGTGGGCCCAAATCTCTGATGAGCAGGCCATCGCCGCCCTTATTAGCCAGGTGCTGCTTAACAACCCGGAAATGGTGACCCGGTACACCAACGGCGAAGAAAAGCTGCGTGGCTGGTTTGTGGGCCAGATCATGGGGCAAACAAAAGGGAAAGCCAACCCCTCGCTGGTGAATCAACTCTTAACACAAAAGCTGGCCGAATGGAAAACAAACGGCTACCCATAAACAACACCTTGATAGTCGTTTATTGACCACAGAGAATAGTAGGATCAGTTTCCAGTCATCAGTGGACAGTTTTCAGTAAACTATTTCCAGAGTAGGCCAGCACTGAAAACTGGTTACTGGCTTCTGATAACTGGTACCAGGAGTACCGCATGTTCACGGCCGTCATCTTTGATCGTGATGGTGTGTTAACTGATTTCGATGTCCCGGCAGCAACTGCTTATTTTAGGGAGTTGTTACCTGTTTCTATTGAAGAGTTGAGCATCCGCTGGCAGCAGTGGGGGCAGGCTGCCGGCTTCCCTCGCAGTCTGGCCGAAGAACAGCGGTTTTGGCAGGGCTTCTGGCAGCAGGTGAGCGATGACCTGAATTTGTCCCCGCCTGTTCGCACACAACTCCACCGGCTGGATTATAAGCTCTTCCTCCAACCCTTCCCTGATGCGCATGGGGCACTGCTTGCCACACGCCAGCGAGGGTTAAAAACAGGCGTCCTTTCAAACTTTAATCTGGCCAGCCTGGCTGACTCGCTCACGGCCGTTGGCCTGGCCGGCCTGGTTGATGCCGCCTGTGCCGCCCCCGTTATTGGCGTATCTAAACCGCACCCCGAAGCGTACCTCACCATCACCCGCACCCTGGAGGTACTGCCTGAACAATGCCTGTTCTTTGATGACGAACCAGCATGTGTGGCCGGCGCTCGCCACCTGGGCATGATCGCCTTTCTGGTAGACCGGCAGCAGCCCCGGCATGATATCGCCGCTGGGGTAGTGTGTGATCTCACCGCTCTTCCCACGATTCTTAACCAGACAATCACTGGCCTGAAGACATAAGATCCATAGTGTAAACGGCTTTACTCCTTGTGATAGTACCTTTATGCCGATGAATTTCACGGCCGTACCCATTATACTGAACGCAATACTTTATGATGTATCGTTACATGAGTGTAGGAGTCAAAATGTGAAACCGGTAATTTTAGTTGTCGATGATGAAGCCCATATCCGTGAAATGTTAGCATTGCTGCTGGGGCTCCATGGATTTAAAGTGGCCGAAGCGGAAGATGGACGTGAAGCCTGGCAAAGGATTAGTGAAAGCCGACCAGACGCAGTGATCCTGGATGTGATGATGCCTGAAATGGATGGCCTTACTCTCTGCCGCAAAGTGCGCGCCACGCCGGAAATGGCTAACTTACCTATCATCATGCTCAGCGGCAAAACCCACTTAGGCGCCGAAGAGGAAGGGTTGGCTGCCGGGGCTAATTTTTATATGTGGAAGCCCATGAAAACGTCCGAACTGTTAGCAAACATTGAGACTGTACTGCTAGACGTTTCAATGACTGCATAAGACTCCGGACAGACCACCGGCATAAAACAACGGCCGTGCCCTATGGGTACGGCCGTTTTCGTTTACCACCTGTCATCAGAAGCGCAGCGCTTTGTGCCCCTGCTTTGCCAACAAGTGTGCTACAATGCGTGCAGGAGATAGGCATGTCTTTATGCTGGTCCCCCCCTAAAGAGTGGATTCGCTTCACGGCCGTAGATGCCCATACGGCCGGTGAACCGTTGCGCATTTTCACCAGCGGCTGGCCCAACCTGCCCGGCGACACCATCCTGGCCAAGCGCCGCTATGCCCGCGACCATTACGACCATCTGCGCCAGGCCACCATGTGGGAACCCCGTGGCCACGCCGACATGTACGGCTGCCTGCTGACAGAACCGGTGACACCAGACGGCGACGTGGGTGTGCTGTTCCTGCACAATGAAGGGTTCAGCACCATGTGCGGGCACGGCATCATTGGTTTGACAAAGGTGGCCTTAGACATGGGACTGATTGACAAACCGGGCACCCACCCTGTGCTGAAGATTGACAGCCCGGCCGGCCAGGTTACGGCATTTGCTCACCGCGAACAAGGGGTGGTCACGGCCGTCTCTTTTCACAATGTGCCCGCCTTCGTTTATGTCCAGGACCAAACAGTGGATGTGCCCGGTTGGGGCACGGTGCGGTATGATGTGGCCTTTGGCGGCGCGTTTTATGCCTTTGTACGGGCGGCGGAGTTAAACGTGGGATTGGTTCCCGCCAATGTGGATCAATTGATCGCCTGTGGCCGGGCCATTAAAATGGCCGTCATAGCCAGCCTGCCCATTCATCACCCTTTTGAAGCTGACCTGAGCTTTTTATATGGCGTTATCTTTGTAGGTGCAGCACATGATCCCGCGCACCACAGCCGCAACGTCTGCGTTTTTGCCGATGGCGAGGTGGACCGCTGCCCCACCGGCACTGGTGTCAGCGCCCGCGCCGCCCTGCACTTTGCCCGCGAGGAAATTGGGGTCGACCAGCCGTTTGTGGTGGAAAGCATCTTGGGCACTACATTTACGGGCGAAGTGGTGGGGGTGACCCAATTTGGGCCATACACGGCCGTTAATCCCCAAATCACGGGTACGGCTCACATCTGCGGCCGTAACGAACTGCTCATTGACCCTGCCGACCCGCTGCGGCACGGCTTCTTCTTACGCTGATAGAGGCCCAATGTTTTGGCAAAGAAAGGTGAAGCTGGAATGCCACATCAGGCACAAGAGGGTTCATGCATACCTTACCTGACACGTTTATCCGCACTGTCAGCAGCACCTTTGAGGGGGGTGAAAGCTGGCTAGCCCAACTGCCCCGGTTGATCGCCACCTGTGAGGCACGCTGGGGGCTGGTGGCTCATCCCCCCTTTCCCGACCTCTCCTACAACTACGCTGCCCCGGCCACTCTGCCAGATGGCACGGCCATTGTGTTAAAACTGGGGGTGCCCCGCCGCGAACTCTCCACCGAAATTGAGGCGCTGAGGCTGTATGACGGCCGCGCCATGTGCCGTTTGTTTGATGCCGATGTAGAACAAGGCATTTTGCTGTTAGAACGTTTACAACCCGGACATATGCTCACGACCGTGATCGATGATGACGAAGCCACCCGCCTGGCCGCCGCCATCATGCGCCGCCTGTGGCGGCCGTTGCCCGCCGACCATAGTTTCCCCTCCGTGGCCGATTGGGCCGGTGGGCTGGCCGATTTGCGTGCCGAATTTGACGGTGGCACCGGCCCCTTCCCCAAACGCCTGGTAGAAACGGCCGAAACGCTCTTTGCCGAGTTGTTAGCCTCCAGCACCACTCCGGTGCTGCTGCACGGCGACCTGCACCACTACAATATTCTGGCCGCCACCCGCGAACCCTGGCTGGCCATTGACCCCAAAGGCGTCAGCGGCGAACCGGCCTATGAAGTGGGGGCGCTCATCCGCAACCCTTTGCCCTCCATTTATAAATGGCCGCACCTGGACCGGGTACTGGCCCGCCGCTTTGACATTCTGGCAGAAATGTTGGCCCTGGACCGGCAGCGGCTGCTGGCCTGGAGCCTGGCGCAGCAGGTGCTCAGCGCCTGGTGGGATTATGAAGACCTGGGGGGTGATGGCTGGCGGCAAGACATAACACTGGCACAATTGTTGGCCCAGATGATGGGAGCGGCATAGTGGGCACATGCCCTGTTATCAGTTTTCAGTTATCAGTATTCAGTAGGGCCCAACGCCCGTAACTGTCCACTGACCACTGGTCCTGTTATCAGTTTTCAGTTATCAGTAGTCAGTATTCAGTAGGGCCCAACGCCCGTAACTGTCCACTGACCACTGATTACTGTCCACTGACCACTGGTTACTGACTTCTGATCACTGCTACTAGGATAAATTTTCCAGGGCGTTCAGAATGTGTACGGCCGTATCTGGCCATGAAAACCGCCGCACATTCATATACCCCTTTGCTATCAGCGCCTGCCGCAGCGGCTCATCTGCAACCAACCGGCACATTTCCTCAGTAATAGCATCTGTGTCCAACGGATCAACCAGCACGGCCGCCTCTTTGGCCACTTCTGGGCAGGAACTGGTGGTAGACGTCAGCACCGGCACGCCACACGCCTGGGCCTCTAAAATAGGGAAGCCAAACCCCTCGTACAGCGAGGGGTAAAGCACGGCCGTGGCGCCTGAAATCAACGCCGCTTTGTCTTCATCGGCTACAAAGCCGGGTAAGATGATCTTGGCAGCCAGCGGCTCCTGGAGCTTGGCAACGAGATCCAGGATAGGGCGGGCCAACCAGCCCTTTTTTCCGGCTAACACCAGCTGATGGGGTAAGCCGCTTTGGGCATAGGCTTGAATCAGGCGTTCCAGATTTTTACGCGGATGGATAGTGCTTATGTAAAGCAAGTAAGGGGAGGTAAGGTGATACTTCTGGCGCACGGCCGTCAGGGCCGCTTCATCCTCTATCCGTCGCAAATCGGGGTCTACCCCCGGGTACACTACCTGGATTTTATGGGCGGGAATCCCGTCAAACTGCATCAGGTCGTCTTTGGTGGTATGCGAATCAGCAAAAACGTGTTGAGCGCGACGGCCGTTGTGCCGGGTGCTCCACTTCAGGTAAGCCAACTGCCGGCGAGGATGTGCCTTGGGAAAATGATGATAGCCCAGATCATGAACGGTGGCGGCAGCACGGCCGTGGTAATGAAAAGGAATGACATGCGCGGGCGTAAAAAAGACATCCGGTGGGTGCTGCTGCAATTCCTGCACCAGCCGTCGGTGTGTCCACAAGCGCAGGTAAGGCATGATCACCGGCGTCACGTGGGGTGCGTCGGGGAAAAGGTCAGCCGCCGGCGGCTGGTTAAAATAAAGGCGAAGTGTGTGTGTTCTGGCTGCCGCCAGGGGGATGAGGGCATGAATGAGAAAATAGGTATAGGCTTCTGTACCTGTGCGCTGCCCGGATACGGCCCGACTGGCGTCAATTCCAATAAGCATGACGATTCCCTAAATTATTCACAGCCCGGCTCAATCTCTAAATAATCCTGAGCCACCCAGCCTTCATCGCCGGTAACCACAGAACTGATTTTACGCCAGACCAACCCATTGACCTCTTGTAATGGTTCATCAGTGACCAGGGTAATCAGCGTAGATTCAGGTAAGGTGGTGATCTCTTCGCCGCCGGGGGCTGTACGCAAGAGCAAGCCGTTCCCTTGTGTTCCCTGCACCACCGCCCGACAAATAATAGGCGTAGGCGTAGGCGTAGGCAGCGATGTATCTTCTGTGGGCGTGGGTGATAAGGTGGGGGGGACAACTTCGATTTCAGGGACAGGGGTATTGGTTTCTACACCTTCAACCACCTCACCAGCTTCCGCCGCTTCTTCGGCCACAGATTGTTGAAGCTGCAGCCACAAAAAGCCAATCGCGGCCAGAAAAAACAATACGCTGCCGGCCAACGTCAGGCTGGCCCGGCGCAAAATCGCCTCCCGCTCCAGGGTATAAAAGCGGGCACCGCCGCGGCGAATGCTGCGATACGTGGCAAAGGCAGCAAAAAGCGCCACCAGGGTAAGGGCAATTGGAATAAACATACAACGTTAGTGGATAACGGCTGGCCCTGGGCGCAGGATAACCGGCGCCTGACCAGTACAGTCAATAATCGTAGAAGCCTGTCCCCTGGGCGCTGGCCCGGCATCTAACACGGCCGTCACCAGGCCACCCAGCGCCGCCAGCGCTTCACCGGCCGTAGTTGCTGGCGGCTGGCCAGAGAGGTTGGCGCTGGTCACGGCCATAGCGCCACCAGCCGCCCGGATCACGGCCCGTGCCGCTTCATGATGGGGAATGCGCACCGCCACGGTATCCCCTGGTGAAAGCACATCTGGCAAATCCAGGCGTTTGGGCAGAACAATGGTTAGGGGGCCCGGCCAGTGTTGCGCTATAAAAACCAGGGCGGTCTCAGGCACATGCCTGGCAACTTTAGGCAGGGTCGAAACGTCGGCGATAAGGATGGGTATGGCTTTTTGCCACGGCCGTTGCTTCACCCGGTACAGCTCGATAATCGCCTCCCTATGAAAAGCATTACACCCCACACCATAAACGGTGTCGGTGGGAATAACCACCAGGTGGCCAGATTTAACGTAAACGGCCGTTTGAGCCACATCATCGGGCCGGTCGGCATACAGGTGATGCGTCACCAGCTTTTCCTCAGTTCCCACTTTCTTCACCTCCGCTCTCTATGACCACCACCCGATCATGCCCGGCAAAATCTGGCATCAGGCTGACCGCTGCCTCTGGGAAAAAGGTGTGCGCCATGTGGGTCACGGCCGTTCCCTGCCGCCAGCCAATCTCCAGAAAAATGGCTCCGCCCGGAGAAAGTTTGTGCCTCGCCTGGGACAGTAACCGTCGGATAATGTCTAAGCCATCTGGCCCCCCTTTAAGGGCCAGCGTTGGTTCATACCATTTTACCCCATCGTCAAGGGCCGTCCACTCATCATCTGTCACATAGGGGAGATTGGCCACAACTATGTCTAGCCCCGGCGCCAGGGGGTGGAGCAAGTCACCCTGGTAAAAAGCGACACGGCCTGGCGCCAACCGGGCCGCATTTTGGCGGGCGACGGTCAGAGCGTCAGCCGACATATCGACAGCCTCAACAGCGGCCGTAGGCAGCCGCCGGGCCAGGGCAATGGCAATACAGCCGCTGCCGGTGCCAATGTCGGCCAGCCGCTGCGCGTGGTGGGCAGTGGCCCAGGCTGCGGCTATTTCTACCAATTGCTCTGTTTCCGGGCGGGGAATAAGAACGGCCGGGGTCACCGTCACGTCAAAGTCAAAAAAAGGGGCGGTGCCGATGAGGTAAGGCAGCGGTTCATGCTGTTGGGCCCGCGCCAGAAGCTGCTGATAACCGGCTTGTTGTTCGGCCGTCAGCGCTGTGTCCCCGTGGGCGATCAAGTAGCTGTGGGAATGTTGTAGAATGTGCTGTAAGAGCAGGCGGGCATCAAGAGTGGGGGTGGCAGAAGTGTTGAGGGTGCTGCGGCCGTAGGCCAGAGCCTCGTCAAGGGTCATCACAGGATGAAGGGCCAGGTGCCTGAAGCGCCTGACCCTTCCCAGGTTATGCCAGTTCCGCTACCGGAATCAGGCCACGTTTTTCTAATTCGGCGATAATTTTGCCCGCGCTCTCAGCCACTGTTTCCAGATCGGTACGCAGATGAATATCTGGGCTGGCCGGCGCTTCAAAGGGGTCAGAAATACCGGTAAAGTTGGGGATTTCCCCGGCAATCGCTTTTTTGTACATCCCTTTGACATCACGCCCTATCACGACCTCCAGGGGAGCATCTATAAACACCTCCAGAAAGTTGGTGGTTTCGGCGCGCACGTGATCTCGCACCGCCTGGTAAGGCGAGATGAAGGAGCAAATGCAGCCCACGCCGTTGCGCGAGAGCAGTTTGGCCACAAAGGTGACCCGCTCAATGTTCTTGGCCCGGTCTTCAGCCGAGAAACCTAAGTCTTTGGTGAGGCTTTCCCGCACGACATCACCGTCCAGGCGTTCCAGGCGCAGGCCACGGCCGTCCAACTGCCGCAGCATTTCCAGGGCTACTGTGGTCTTCCCCGCACCGGAAAGACCCGTCATCCATACCACAAAACCTTGTTGTTCATTCATAGTTAAAATCCTTGTTTATGCAGAAGGCATCTAGAGAGGCAGGCTGTCCCAGGTAAACCACACCAAGGTTTCGCAAATCCAGCGCACCGGTCTGGTATGGTTTACAATCTGAAACAGTGTACTTAATGTGGCTTTACAAATCCTTGTTCAATGAGATGATTTAAAATCATACGCGCATTTTCTTCAGGGGAGTTAACCACCGTTTCAATGCGAATTTCGGGGTGGCGCGGAGCTTCATACGGGTCATCAACACCAGTGAACCCGGTGATCTGCCCATTGCGTGCCTGCGCGTACAACCCTTTGGTATCGCGGCTTTCACACACCTCCAAGGGGGTGTCCACAAACACCTCGACGTAATGCCCCTTGTCAAAACCACCACGCACGTCATTACGGGTAGCCCGGTAGGGGGACACGGCCGCGCAAATGGTAATACCGCCATGCCGCACAATTTCCGCCGACACATATCCAATACGCCGTACGTGGTCATCGCGGTCTTCTTTGCTGTACCCCAACCCTTCACTGAAATGGGTACGGACCACATCACCATCAAGCAGAGTAACGTTACGGCCGTGTTCTTGCAGCAGTGTCGTTAACACGGCGGCCGTGGTGGACTTCCCGGCATTATGTAAACCTGTTAGCCAGATACACACCCCCTGCCGATGCCGGGGAGGGTATGTCTCGCCTAAAATCTCGGCTACCGGCTGCCGCGTGAACCAGGCCGGCAGCAGCTGCCCTTTGTGCAGGTACTCTTCCCGCACCTGGGTACCTGAGATATTGGCCGTTTTCACTTCTGGCGTCACCTTGGTGATCTCCTCATACCGCCCTTCTTCCGGCAGGTAGACCAGCATTTGGAAAGGCACCACGGTAACCCCAATCTCATCGCTGAAGCTTTGCACCAAATCCTGAGCGTCATAAGGTCCATAAAACGGTTTGCCCTCGGAATCATTGCCGGGCCCGGCATGGTCCCGACCTACAATCAGGTGATTTGCCCCATAATTGCGGCGGATGATGGCGTGCCAGAGGGCCTCGCGCGGCCCACCCATGCGCATGGCCAGCGGCAGCAGCGACAGCAAAACGCGGTCTGGGTCATAATAATTGGCCGCCAGCGCCCGGTAAGTACGCACACGCGTAAAGTAATCTACATCGCCTGGTTTGGTCATGCCCACCACCGGGTGCAGCAGCAAGACCCCGTCTTTATCTTCAATGGCTCGTTTGGTTAATTCTTCATGAACGCGGTGCATGGGGTTGCGTGTCTGGAAGGCAACCACATTTTGGTGGCCATAGGTTTGCAACTTGGCCCGTGTTTCGGCCGGGGTCAGGCGTAAATCTTTGAAGTCGTAATGCGGCGGCAGCTTTAAAACCTGCATCGGGCCAGAAATGTTACGCCGGCCCCAACGATGCATTTCGGCCACCATGGGGTGACGTAAGTCTTGCGTGCCAAACGCTTTCTGGGCCACTTCTTCCAGGTCCCAGGCATAAACCTCGGCTACCGTCATCACTGCCAGCAGATCATTTTGCGGGTCACGCAGAGCAACCTCCTGCCCCACCTCAACCTGCACATCATCATCGATGGGCAGCGTAATGGGCATGGGGAAAACACAGCCGTTTGTCAGGCGCATGGTGTCCAACACGCTCTGATGATCGGCCTGCCCCATAAAACGATCCAGGGGCGAAAAGGCCCCTACCGCCAGCAGTTCCAGATCACATACTGACCGATCTGACAGGCGCACAGAAGGCAAGCGGTTAGCATCATGGCTTAATTCCGCCGCTTCCGCGGCGGAGACAAGCAGGTTAACCAATTCACCACCATAAGGTGGAATAAGTGTAGATTCTTTTACCGGTATCAATGTATTACCCCTTTTCAGCAGTACCCTTCGCAAAAAAACAGCCCTACCAATGCTTGTGGTGTGTGGGCTGTTTGTGGAATTTGAAAGTTACTGCGTATGATGTTATGGTATTTTGTTTGTGCGCTTAATCACAAACATGTTTAACTTACGCCGCTAAACTTACAGGCACACTAACAAAAATTGTGACCCTGATCGTATTGGCGCCCGCATTGTACGTATTTTACACGTTTGTGCAATGGCTCCTGACGTGTGCTTTACGCCAAGGGGTTTCCTCGTATAATACGCGGGCTGGCGCACCGCTCGCACACCAGGCAGCACAAGCTGGCCCGCTATTTTGAACTTCAAAAGTGATAATGCAAGGATGGACAATTCTAAATCAGTGCAACTAGAAGAAACATTAGGGAAGCCGGATATACACAAGCAGTGGGAACAGGCGTTCCGTACACCGGCTAACGAGCAATTTTACGAGATGGTTTTTGACATGCTGGTGGCGACAATGGCGCTGCCACCAGGGGCAACCTGCCTGGACGCCGGGTGTGGTATAGGGGCACATTCGATGCGGCTGGCAAAGCGAGGGTTGCAGGTCACGGCCGTGGATTTTGCGGAAAGCGTACTGGCGGGCGTACGCGCCAACGTGGCCACCCAAGGGCTGGACGAGCGCATCCACATACAATCAGAGAATATCCTGGCGCTTTCCTTTGCCGACAAGCGCTTTGATTGTGTGCTTTGTTGGGGGGTTTTAATGCACATCAGTCAGGTAGAAACGGCCGTGGCCGAACTGGCCCGTGTGGTCAAACCAGGCGGATTCCTAATCCTCGCCGAGGACAACATGTCATCCTGGCAAGCCTGGCTGCGACGCGGTAAAGCCTGGGTTCAAAAAGGGCGCGGCCAGGCAGAAAAAACAGCAGCCGGCCTGGATTATTGGACGGTCACTCCGGCCGGTAAACTGCTGGCCCGCGAAGCCAACATTCATTGGCTCACTGAGACCCTGACCGGGCACGGCCTGACACTACATCAACGGCGCGCCGGGCAGTTTACCACCCTATACACGCGGGCAAAGCTGCCTGCCGTGGCCCGCCTCATTCACAGCTTCAACCGCTTCTGGTTTCAAAACATCAAGTGGCCCCAACCGGCCTTCAGCAACCTGATCATCATGAAAAAACCACATAACCATGGCCAGAGGGTAACTTCTTGAGAGTCACATTCCTGGCTACGCACAGCCTGGAAAGCCCGGGCGGTGGTGGTCGCTTTTTCCCCCTAGCCAAAGCGCTGACAAACCATGGCCATATCGTGACGATGATTACGTTGCATCATGATTTTGCCCGGGTGAAGACAAGGGCATTTGTGCAAGAGGGGGTGCACGTCCATTATGTGGGACAGATGCACGTACACAAAGCGGACAACCAGAAGACGTATTTTAATCCGTGGCAGTTGTTATGGGTCACGGCCGTGGCCACCCTGCGCCTTACCTGGGCCGCCTGGCGCACCCCCGCTGACGTCATTCACATTTGCAAAGCGCAACCGATGAACGGCCTGGCCGCCTGGGTGGTACACCTGCTAAAAAAGACACCGGTCTTTTTGGACAGTGACGATTACGAAGCCATAAACAACCGTTTTTCCGGCGTCTGGCAGCAGCGGATTGTGGCCTGGTTTGAAGATTGGCTCCCTTCCTTTGCCGCCGGTATCACCGCCAATACGACCTTTATTGCCAGCCGCTACCATGATCAGGGCTACCCGGCCGCCCAAATTGCCCTCGTGCCCAACGGCGTAGACCGCGCCCGGTTTGCCGTACTGGAAGCACCAGATGCTTCTGCCAAAATTGCTCAACTGCGAAGCCGCTTAGATATTCCTATGGACTGCCAGGTAGTGGTGTATGTGGGCAGTATGAGCCTGGTGAGCCACGCTATTGACCTGCTGCTGATCGCCTTTGCCCAAGTGCACCAGGCACAGCCGCACACGTGCCTGGTACTGGCCGGTGCCGGCGAAAATCTGGATGATATGCAGACATTGGCAGCGCAGTTAGGCATAGCTACGGCCGTGCGTTTTGCCGGCCGTGTGCCCGCCGCCGACGTTCCCTACTATTATTGCCTGGGGGATGTGTCCGTGGACCCTTTACGAAACGACGTAGCTGCCGCTTCGAGTTTGTCGTTAAAACTAGCAGAAAGCATCGTCTGCGGTGTGCCTTGTGTGACCGTTGATATTGGTGACCGTAAGGCCGCTGTGGGGTCAGCGGGCACGGCCGTGCCTGCCGATGGCCCCTCATCGCTGGCCGCGGGTATCATGGCCATTCTGGATGATCCAGCGCTGGCGCAGCACATGAAAAGTGCCGCCCGGCATATGCGTGACCAACTTTGGTGGGACGCTCGCGCCCCCGCCTTTACCAGCCTATACCCCACCCCGACCGCCCAGACATTGCCTGAGCGGCGCGTTTCAGGTCATTAATATGGTTGCGTTGGCCCGGCGATGGTGGAACCACACCATTCTTAAGAATATCGGTGCCCTGTTTTCGGGCACGGCCGTCGCCCGGGTTTTTTCGGCGCTGGGGTTGTTTATCATTGCCCGGCAGCTTGGCCCAGACGAATTCGGGGTGTTTGTATCGACGCTGTCACTGGCGAAGCTCACCTCGGTATTGTTTTCCCTGGGGCTGGATACCTGGCTGCTGCGTAACGGCCGTAACCACCCGGAACGGCCGTTGGCGGTGGCCAGCAGCGTCTGCTTGGGTATTAAGCTCAGCCTGGGGGCTGCCTGGTTTGTAGGCCTACTCCTCATCTCTCCGTTTTTGAAACAGGCCATTTTCCCGCGTGACGTCCTTATTCTGGCGGCGCTCTCCATCTGGCTTGACGAGCTGGCCAGCACGGGCTGGAGCACCTTCAAGACAGCGCTGCGCAACACCATCACCGTCTGGCTGATCATCGGTGCGCAGGGGTTGTTTTTTATCGCCATTTTGCTGCTGGCAGGGAACGATGTAACAGTGACCCGGCCGTATATGGCCGCTCGCGCCCTTACCTCTGCCGTCAGCGGTGGGATGGCGTTGTGGCTGGTAGCCCGGTTGGTGGGCATTCATTGGCGACGCGCCCTCATGCCCTTTGTGCTGCGTGACACTGCCCCTTTTGGCCTGTCTGAAGGGTTGGCTGTCATTTATGAGCGTGCCGATATCACCATTATCGGTCACTGGCTGGGCAAAACGGCCGCAGGCCTTTACGCTCCGGCCGTTTCATTGACGACAACCCTATTCCTTATCCCCCAGGCCATCTATGAAGTAATGCTGCCCGTCACCAGTGAAATGTTTGTACGCACACCCCAGCGCATCCGGCGGCAAGCTTTCCGTATTATCCTGCTCAGTGCCTTCTTAGGCGCTGCCTTAGGCCTAGGCATGGTGTTGATCGCCCGGCCTATTGTCTGGCTAATTTATGGGCCGGCGTATACCCTCTCCGGCGACATTCTAACCATTCTTAGCACCATTTTAGTCTTTAAGAGTGTCAGCTTTGGGTCGGCAGCAGTGCTCACGGCTGTTGGCTGGCAAAACCGGCGCGTCATGGTGCAGGCAGTGGCAGCGGCATTAAATATTGGACTGAATCTGGCCCTGGTACAGGTCTATGGGCTGTGGGGGGTAGCATACATCTACGTGCTGACAGAGGCAGTTTTGATGGTGGGCTATATCCTTTTTTACCTGCGCTGGCAGTCCACCTATAAAATAGAAGAGCCGGTGGTCGGGGCAATATATGATCAAGCACACCTGCCGCCAGTTCAGGGTAGTCAAGAATGAAAATTCTGATCGTCAATTTGCACTCCTCGCGCAACGCCGGGGATGATTTGCTGACACGGGTGACGGTGCAACAACTGCTGACTGCCTTTGCCCAACCCAGCCTGGCCTTGTCTATGAATGATCCTCAGAGTTATGAAGGGCCAGGTACGGCCGTTGGTTCCTTTATGACCTGGTTTCGGCGGCAGCATGACGATATTTCCTGGCGACACTTTTTCATGTTCCCCTTCCTTTTAATAGAGACTCTGCTGCTGCTGCTGCTGTTCCGCTTGTTTGGCCTGTCGGCGCTGAAACTGGCCCCGGTCCGCCATCGCCCGCTGTTAACCGCATACTTCACGGCCGATCTGGTGGTCAGCAGCGCCGGGAACTTTTTATATACCAGCGGCCGCCTGGGTCTGACCTTTGTGGTCTCCATTTACACCATGCTGTATGCCTGGCTGGCGGGAAAGCCGCTTTACACCATGCCCCAGACTATCGGCCCACTGACTCGTGGTTGGGAGCGTTTGCTGGTCAGATGGACCGTTAACCGGGCGCGGCTGGTCTTTGTGCGTGATCTCATTTCCCTGACAGAGCTAGACAGCCTGGGCGTCAGCCATGATCGCCGCCGGGCCGTCCCTGACCTGGCCTTTGCCTACCCGGGCTGCCCCCCGGAAAGGGGCGCACACTTGCTGCAAACGTATGGTCTGCCCTACCCCACCACCCGCCCTCGCCTGGGCGTAACGTTGATGAATTGGGCGGCACAAAACCCGGCGTTTACCAACCAGGCAGCCTATGAAACGGCCGTGGCCCACACCATCCGCGCCTTCATCACCACCCAAAACGGGCAGGCCATCTTGTTCTCACAGGTATGTGGCCCCACGATTATTGAGGATGATCGCATACCGGCCCGGCGGGTCAAAGAGCAGCTTTTAGATTTGGGGGCCGATGTTGTTTTCATCGAGCAAGAGCCAACCACAGAGGCGTTAAAAGCCGCTTACGGCCTGATGGACGTATTCATTGGTACACGTCTGCATTCTAACATCTTTGCCGTCAGTGAAGGTGTGCCTGCCTTGATGATCGAATACCGTTACAAAACCCGCGGCGTCATGCAGATGTTAGACCTGGAGGCCTGGGTTATGGACATTGAAGAGATAAATGAAGACAATTTAAACGCCAGATTCAGCCAGTTGTGGGCTGAACGAGACGCTGTAAAGAACCACATGCAAACGCGGCTGCCGGCCATCATCGCCGCCGCCGCAGAGGTGGGGCAGCTTATCGCCGCTGATTTTGCCCGGCAAACCCGATCATGAACCGTATTCGTGTCTTAGAAATTATCTCTGGTTTTGCCGTAGAAGGGCCGCTGGGCGGCATTGAGCGTTTTGGCATTGAACTGGCCCAGGCATTAGACGCCAACCTGATTGAGCCGGTCGTCTGTGGCATGTGGTCTTATGGCGTGCCGTATGAATGGGATTGGGTCACATTTCTGGCAGACAAAAACATCGAGGCGTTCATAGCCGCTCCCTGGCAGGAGAGCCGACCCATGACCAGCTTTTGGCACGCTTACCGGGGCTGCCAGCGTCAGCTACAGCAGCCGGTGGACATCATCCACAGCCATTGCCAGTTTGGTGATGTGTTGGCCCTGTGGCTTAAACGACAGTTGGGGGCCAGGGTGCTGGTGCGGACGGTACACAATGAGCGGGAATGGGGCAAACGGCCGTTACGGCGCCTGCTGCTGACCAACGGTCTTTACCCCTGGCGCTTTGACCGGGAAATTGGGGTGGCCCAGCAGGTGGTGGACAATCTTAACAATCGGCCCCTGGCCCGCTGGCGGCAGCAGTCAGCCATCTTAGGATACAATGCCCTGAATTTGAACCGTTTCACTACCATCCAGGTAGACAAAGCGGCTAAACGTCGTAGTTTGGGTATCCCCGTTGATGCCCTCCTTGTAGGCACGATTGGCCGCCTGTCTGCACAAAAGGGGTACAGCGTGTTGTTAGACGCCGCCGTACAACTTTTACGTACCCTGCCTGATGTTTACTTTCTCATTGTGGGTACGGGGGATTTAGAAGAAACACTGCAGCAGCAAGCGTACCAACTGGGCATAACAGCGCGTGTCTTATTCACAGGGGCACGACATGACGTAGAAGAACTACTAACTATCATGGATGTGTTTGTGAATTCTTCGCTGTGGGAAGGGCTGCCTACGGTGGTGATGGAAAGTATGGCTGCCCGCGTCCCTGTGATTGCGACACGGGTAGCGGGCAACCTGGAGCTTATTCAAGACGGCGTTACCGGCCTGTTGGTGACGCCGGGTGACGCCACTCAACTGGCGACCGCCATTGGCAACATGCGTGCGCTGCCGCCAGCGGCGCGCACGCAGATGGCGGCCAGGGCACGGGACTTTGTAGCTGAACGTTTTTCCATCACGGCCGTAGCGCGGCAGCATAACCAGCTCTACCAACAACTGCTGCGTGAGGCCCTATCATAAACCGTCTCTACTGCCAGAGCTGTAAAACCACCTCAATCACGGCCATATCCAGAATATTATCTGCGTCGGCCGTCCACACTTGCGCCTTGCCGTTGTTGTCCTCAATGATATCGTAATCATTGACCTCCGGGTTGCCGATCACCAAGACGTAATCCCCGGCGGGAATGTCTACCACGGCAAAACGGCCGTCGCTGTCGGTGACTGACTGCGGGCTGTGGGCGCCATCCAACACAAAGGCGCCGCTGTCCCCCTGGCGGTAAACCTCGGCCAGGAAAACCGGCACGTTGATGACCGGTTTCTGACTTTTTTGATGTATCACCACTCCGGTGACTGTGGCCAGACCCGGCTGTGGCGGCAGCACCTCGGCGTGCCATTCAGCCGCCACCGGCTGCGCCGGGATAACCTGTACGCCCGGGTACCCGGCGGCCAGACAGTCACCCCCCGGCGCCGGGTAGCCACTCGCGGCACTGTCTGCCGGGTAACCCGCGCCAGGGCTGACACAATCTGTGCCACTGCCACCGGTAGACCCTGGCGGGGCGGTGCTAACAGACGAGCCCGTGGTGGCTGTAGGGGTTGGGGCTTCCTGGCAAGTCGTTAAACCGGCCAGGATCAACATAAAACAAGCAAAAAACCATGTCGTTTTCATGAAAACTCTCCATAAACATTTTTAATCCACAGGACTGAATACGTTGTCACAGGAGTTATGCACCCTTTGGTAAGGGCAGGCCTTGTGCCTGCACCCGCTTCAGGTGGCCACAAGGGTCGCCCGGCCATCATTTAGTTAACCCTATATGAATCAGTCCGGGCACAATAGTAATAAAACCAAGCGATACAGGCAATCCAGCCGCGGCAACATTTTGCCGACGTTAACCAATGACCACATTTTAATTAAGCACCCACCACGCCCCCAAATGCCGGATTAAAGTGGGATTAACCCGGAAAATACTCCGTATGGGTTATTGAGGCACTCCTACTATGCGGCTAAAATCCAGGGTGTAGAAAAAGATCAGTCTCACAATAACACTAAAAGGAGTGGTTTTTATGAAACACATGAGATTCGTTTTACTTTTTGTTTTTGTTGCTTTACTGGCAGTTGTTGGCATTTCGTATGGGCAGGCCTACACTACGTCCATGACCACATCTGTTACCTACCAAAATGTAGGTACGGCGGATGCCAACGTGCTGTTTCAGTTCTACGCCGAGAATAGCGGTACGGCCATTGATGTCAACCGCACCATCCCCGCCGGTGCTGGCGCTTCCCTCTTTGTGGGCAGCCTGAGCGAGATTTCACCCGGGTTTAATGGCTCTGCGGTTATGTCCTCAGACCAGCCTATTGTGGCCACCCTGGTGCAAATTCCTTCTAGCACGGCCGTGAAAAATCGCCCGCTGTCCAACGGGTTCAGCAGCGGTACCAATACAGTTTTGCTGCCCACCGTGTTGAAGAATCAATTCAACACCACCTCTCGCTTCTCCATCCAGAATATCAGCTCTGAGGCCGTCAACCTGACCGTCAACATTTATAACGCCTCAGCGCCCAGCGACCCGCCCATCGTCGTCACCCACAACAGCTTACCGGCTGGCGCCGCCAAGTACTTTGACATGGGTACCCTGTCTCAGGTGACGCCCGCTTCCTTTAATGGTTCGGCCACCGTCACGGCCGTGGCCACCGATGGCAGCGGTGACGTAGCCATTGTGGGTTCTTCTCTGGAAGCCTCTACCACCGGCCCTGAGACCTCCGCCTTTGAGGGTGTAAGTGGTGGTTCCACCACTGTGTATATGGCCACCGGTTTATGCCAGGCCTTTGGCGCTTCCAGCGCTTACGCCATCCAAAACGTAGGTACTGCAGCCGCCTCCGTCACCGTCACCTATGCCAGCGGCCAGACCGCTATGCAAACCATTCAGCCTGGCGCTAAATACAGCTTTATTGCCTGTGATGCGCTGCCCGCCGGCACCAGCACCGCTGCCACCATTACTTCTAACCAGCCCATCGTGGGTATTGGCAAGGTCTTTGGCAGTGGTAACTCCACCGCCTGGGTGGGTGCCGACGCCGGCGCGGAAAGGATTGCCCTGCCATATGTGCGCTTTACTGTTGCCAACTGGGTCGCGGGTACCCATCAGCGTGGCTACCTGGCCATCCAGAACATTGGCGGGCCGTTGGCAGCTGGCGACGTGACCTTGAGCTATCGTGACCGGAACGGTGTTGAAGTAGGCACACACGCCCTGCCGGCTATGGCTACCGGCGCCAAAGCCAACTCCCATGCCACCCATCCAAACGTGGTCGGCAACCCCGCTGACCTGCAAGAGTTTGGCTATGTAGGCGGTTTTGGTGGTAGTGTTGTGGTTGAAGGCCCGGCTGGCAGCCAACTGCTGGCCCTGGTTCGTATTCAATCATACACAAGTGCCACCAGCGTCGTTGGTGAAGACGCCACCGGTATTCCGATTCCCTAAGTAACAAAACTCCTCTAAGTTGAGGTTTGAAGGAGGCGTAAGTGTTTTTACGCCTCCTTTTTTGTCTCTTCTATCCTATGAATCTTCATCGCGCTTCATTTTATTTCCATAACTTTCAAAAGTTGGCCCGGCTCTGGCTAAAGGATAGGGAAGCCACGGCCGTTATCAAACAAGTACGGGCCGACAAGTTGACATACCTGGAACCGGCAGCGCTGATTGACCTGCACACACGTGTGACCCAGGTGGAACAACAAGGCCTGTCCGGTATCATGATTGAAGCCGGCTGCGCCCTGGGCGGTTCAGCCCTGGTTATAGCGGCCGGTAAACAGCCTGATCGCCCCTTGTACCTCTACGATGCCTTTGAAATGATCCCCCCGCCATCAACGGCCGACGGGGCCGATGCCCAACAGCGCTTTGACGTCATTGCTTCCGGTCAGGCAACGGGCATCAAGGGGGGTACCTATTATGGTTACCGGGCAAACTTGCTGGCCCAGGTGCAACATACGTTTACCCACTACGGTTTCGAAACTGATGAACAACACATCCACTTCGTTAAGGGATTTTATGAGGACACCCTGGCTGTAAACCAGCCAGTGGCGCTGGCGCATATTGATTGTGACTGGCATGATTCGGTGATGACCTGCCTGCAGCGTATTGAGCCACACCTGGTTTCAGGGGGGGTTCTGATCATTGATGATTACAAAGATTGGTCTGGCTGCCGCACGGCCGTAGACACTTATTTTGCCAACCGCCAGGATGAATTTGTGTTTGAGATGAAATCGCGCTTGCATATTGTACGCAAATGACGAGGGGTCAAGCCTCAGGCAGCAGGTTAACTATCTGTTTCAGGAGTACATCCCAGCTAAAGCGCGCATCCGCCTGGATATGGGGGGCAAACACGGCGGCCCCTCCCTGCGCAAAGTAATCCAGGATGCTTTGCGCCAGCAAAGACGGGTTCTCTGGTGGCACGACCAAACCGGTACGGCCGTGGTGCACTACCTCTGCCAACCCGCCCACATCTGTGGTGATCACGGGTTTCCCCCGGCCAAAGGCCATTTGCACAATGCCGCTCTGTGTGGCTGCGCGGTACGGTAAGACAATCACATCCGCCCGATCTATACAAGCCGCCAACCATTCATCCGGCAGGTATTGGTTCCAGATGGTCACAGCCTCATGCAAGCGAAGCCGGTCTATTTGTTGGCGATACTGCACTTCACCATCTTGCCAGAACTCGCCAGCTACTAACAGGTGCAGCGGCCGTGTCTGCACAGCTATTGCCAGCGCCTCCAGCAGCACATCCAACCCTTTGTACGGCCGTACCAGGCCGCAAAACAACAACAGCGGCCGGTCATCCGGCAAATCTACCGGTAAGGGCGCCAGGTCGGCACTTGCCCCACCCAATTCTGCATACGTAGGATGCGGTGTTACCTGGTAGCGCGCCCATGGCACCAACTGTTGTAAAATCTGCCCATCTGCCTGAGAATGCACAATAAAACGATCCCCACGCCCTAAGACCCATCGTACCATCTTTGGCAGCCAAAGGTGACTCAAACGGTTCCGTTCATGCGGCAGCACATTGTGACAAATGAAAATCAACGTCGGGGAAGCAGGCAAACGTTTAATGCCCCGGCCTAAAACCGCCCAGGCGAGGGCAAAGTAAGGGTGCCACCAGGGCATGATGACCACGTCCGGCTGCCAGGCGCGCAGGCGATGGAGGGTTTTGCGCCAGGTAAGTGGGCGAAGGGGGTCCAGAATATATTCGGCGGCGGTTTGCAACGGCCGTTCACTAGGGTCTTTGTCACTCTTACCGGGAAAGAGCCAACCAGGGTACTGCCGTCCAAAAGAAATCAGCAATACCTCATGATCTACACGTAAATGGCGCGCCAGGAGCGTGGTGTAATGGGCAATGCCTCCCCGGTAAGGGTATGTGGGCCCAATCAGGGCATAGCGGGTCATAGCCGGGATTATAAGGGGAGGCTAGAATTACGCCATGATTTTGGTCACTGGTGCCACCGGCTTTATTGGCCGTTCCTTGATGGCTGGCCTGGAACGGGCAGGGATAGACGCCCGGCCGTACCACGGCCGTCTCATCACCCACCTGAAACTGCGTGAACAATTGGCAGGCGTAGACAGGGTCATTCACCTGGCCGGCATGGAAACACGAGGGCGTGACCGCCTGCTGCAGCATGTAGACGTAGAAGGCACAGCCCAGCTTATTGATGAATGCCACCGTGCTCAGGTGCAGCACCTGATCGTCGTCAGCCGCCTGGAAGCCAGCACGGCCGCCATGCACCCCCTGCTGCGCGCCAAGGGGGAAGTAGAACGCCTGGTGCAAAACAGTGGTATCCCTTATACCATCTTGCGGGCGGCCACCCTTTACGGCCGTGATGACCGTTTTACCGAGATCATCCTCTCGCTGGCTATCTGGAGTTGGCCGTTTGTCTGGCTGCCCGGCGGCGGCCACATGGCGATGCAGCCATTGTGGGTAGAGGACTTTGTGCGCTGCCTGCTTATGACGGCACAACAACCACAACGTTACCTGGGTAAAACCCTGTCTGTGGCCGGGGAAGAACGCCTCTATTACCGTAACCTGGTGCGGCAAATGCTGTTGGTGAACGGCCGTAAACGCCTGGCTGCCCCCCTGCCTCTGGTATTGTTACGGCCGCTCTCACGCCTGTTGTTTCAATGGTGGTACTGGCCACCCATCACCCAATACTTTGTAGACCGTTTTTTTGTGCCTGAAATCACCGATACCAACACCGTTCAGCGCATGTTTGGCTTTCGCCCGGCCCGTTTTGCCCACCAGATTGTCTATTTGCGCCGTGCCGGGCTGCGTTGGCGGCTTTTCCGCCGCTAAGGCGAGCTTAATTCCACCTGACAACTTGTGCACTGTACATTGGGAACGTCGACGCCAGTGGCTAACGCCTGCACCCATGTCACCAGAGGTACCCCGTTTGTCTCCAGGTCATAAAATTGCGCGTGCGGTAGAATACAGTGCAGGTCTCCCTCTGACGTAAAGGAGCGGAAGTTGGCAGCCGAGGCATGAATGGCGCTGAGGTGGGTGGCTAAATCCTGGCGGAAACCAGCAGCGTCCAGGCCAGACACGGCCGTGTAAAAGCGCACCTGGACGTTATCATTTTCTGTGTTGTACTGGGCAAACGTTGTCTCCGGGTATTCATTGGCAATAATGGTGTCATAGGCGGCCATCAAAAAGCCATCGCCTCCTTTTAAGGTTTCCAGTTCAGGAATCCAGTCAGGGAACGTCTGATAGGCATTATAATCGCCCAGGCGTACCGGGCGGCCAAAGACAAAGGCCAGCGAATCACCCAATTGTGCCACTTGCGCCTCTGGGTATTGCGCAATGATGTAGGGTGCATGCACCCGCGACCCAACGCTGCCGGCGCTGCAACCGGTAACAAAGACAGATTCGGGGGCCGAAACCTGAGCATACGCCCAGGCCAACGCTGCAGCGGCGTTTACAAAGCCACGATGATAGATGCGCCGGCTGTCGCCGTCGGCCGTGGGATAATCTTGCACGCTGTTTCCCCAATAAACGTCCCCACCACAAGAAGGAATGTAAACGGCCGTGTAGTTGCGAAAAGGGTTGTCCGGATGATCCAGTTTAAAGACACCATTGCGAAAGGTGGGGTCTTCGTCAGCGCCCACGTCAGGATCATAAAAGTTACTGCCGGGGGCACAGGTGGCGGCATCCCAGCAGCCACCCCCACCCTCAAAATAAACAAGCAATTTGTTAGTCGTACCGGCTTTAACCCAATAAGCAAAAGGGGTATCATGGGCACAGCGCGTGTCACCGCCGGGTTCTACTTTTGTCCAGCCCTGGCTCAATTCGGTCAAGGCCGGACCAGGATCATCGACCAGAACGGCGGCGTACGGTGGGGCGGGCACGGCCGTGGTGGTCTGGTCATTGCTGGCAGTGTCCACTGGCAAAGGAGAGGGGGTGGGCCGCACGGTAGGGGCTGGAGTGGCCGCTTCCTCATTGGGAGAGCGGCAGGCTGCCATCAGAAAGAGGCAGGCAACTGTGAGTACAAAGCTGGTTCTTGTTGACATAAGAGCGACAATCTAAGGATTAGACAGGTTATCGGCAAAGACAGCCGCGAGACGGCAGCCACAATGTGATTCGGCCAATTGCCGGAAAGCGGCGGCATCGGCCCCACCCCAGCGATAAGTTTGGACATAATCGGCCAGGAGCCCATTAAACTGGGCCTGCCCTATAGCTTCAGCCAGCGCCGCCAGGAACAAAGGCGCCTGCCCATGCATGACGTTGTAATAGGTGTACTGATCATAAGCGGCAGCTGGCAGGGTGATGGCCGGGGCGCCTGGTTGGACACGCTTTTGCCAGCGCTCATAAAGTTCTAGCACGGCCGTGTCGCTCTCATAGGCTTCGTAGACGTAACGGGTGGCATATTCTGCCAGGCCATCGGCCAACCAGGGGCTTTCCAGCCGGGCGCCAGAAATAGCCGGGTCAAACCATTGTGTGGCCACTTGGAAGAATACCATCTGATCACGGCCGTCAGGGTAAAACAGAAAGGCATCATGTTCTAACCAGATCATGCCGGAGTATGCCGCGCCCTGGCTGGCAAAAGCCAGCGAAGGCACATTCGTCACATCCAGTTCGGTATAAGGGTATGGGCCAAAGAGCTGGCCATACAACAGCAGCGCCGCCCGCACGTTATCCAGCGCGTGGCGCGCATTATCCAGCTGATCAACTGTGTGGGCATAGCTGTTAATGCGTGTCTCCCCCACCACATCACTGAGCGCAGCCTGAAAACGTGGGCTAATAGACAGCGCCATCTCCCCCACCGGTCCGGCGGCAATGGCCATCACTTCCCGTGTCAACCCATCTTCATGGACCGTCTCACGCCCGGTAATAGTGCCGGAAGCAATCACCACCTGGCGATCTGGTGCCGTCACACGTACCCGGTAAAAGCTGGGAACGGCATTGGGCAGCAGTCCGTGGGTCGCCCGACCCATATCCCATCCTTGTATCTTGTCATACATAGCCAGCGTGGGGTTAAACTGCACCAGATATAACACCTGGGAAAGCGGCGGCCGCCAGATGTCACCAGCCACCAGCTCAAAAGCCATTTCGACAATAACTGCATCGCCAGGCTGTAACGTATGCGGCAGCCTGATCTGCAGGTAAGCATCGCCAGCGACCTGGTGATGTTCGACAGGACGGCCGTTGATTTCCACGTCATATACCGCCAAAGAAGCACCCGCCAGATTGGGATACAGGTGAAACACAAGGTCGCTTAAGGATTCACCGGTGATATTGACGTAGCGCAGCTGCTGACGGCCGTTTACCCTTTGCAAATCATCGCTCACTGTCATATCAATGTGGTAGACGGGGGCGTAAGCCAGCATATTGAGAGCCTGCTGCTCTGTGGCGATCAGCCCGTCCTGGTAAGGCATCGGGTCATCCCAGGCTTCATCAAACAACTTCACAATATCGGCCGCCGCAATGATCTCCTCTACTGTAACCGGCGCCGGGCTGCCAATGCTGCTTGTACCCAGCAGGTAAAGGGTCAGAAAGATAAAAGCGCCCACGGCCGTTACTGTGCCCAAAGCCGAAAGCATTTGCATGGAGTGAAAGCGCAGCGTTGCCCAGCGGCGACGGCGGTTTAGTTCAGGACGAATTTGCCGGAACCCCATCTGGGCAGACGGCCGTGAATGGCGAATTTCCTCTGCCAGGTCATAAGCCATCTGCCGCCGCAGGTGTTCGGCCGCCTGCACCTGAACACGACAATCAGGACAATCTTGCATATGACGGTTCATCGTCTCCCGCTGGGCGTCAGTCAGCGTGTGATGAATGTAACCGTTAATCTCTCGTTCAGTCAGATGTGTCATCATGTAAGTGGGCATGCAGACCGGCGACCAACAAGTTAGGCGGTCAAACGGACACCCTCTGCTCTTTAATCTCTAAACACTTGGTTTATGCGCGTTCTTCTAAAAAAGTTAATTCCGGTTCCACCAACCCCGCCTTTAATAAGTTATAGGCCAGGCGCACCCGAGATTGGGCAGTGGGCACGGGGCACCCCAGAATCTCAGCCATTTCCCGGTAAGTATAGCCCGCCCAATACCGTAAAATGATGGCCTCCCGATAATGTGGCTTTAAGTTGTGAATGGCCTGCCACAATTGGGTATGGGTTTCAATTACGGCCGTGGCCATTTCTGGGCCTGGCCCGGCGTCCGGCAAATCCTGTCCCTTTTGCAGCCAGGCCGTTAAGGAAAAGCCGGGCAGCAGTTTACGCCGCCGTTTATCACGGCAGCGGCTGACAGTGATCGTGTGCAGCCAGGTGCTAAAACCAGACTTACCCTTATCATATTTTTGAATGTTCACCAGCGCATACGTCAACGCATCCTGGGCCGCTTCTTCCGCATCCTCGCGGTGGCCCAGCAAGCCATAAGCCAGCCGGTACGTCTGGTCACGAAACTGGTTATAAATCAGCTCTGCGGCCCGCTCGTCACCGTTTTGCCAGCGTTCTATCCAGGCATTAAGGTTATCACTGTTTGCCATATGGTCTGTTCTTTGCGCGCATTTCCCCCTGAGGGGATGATTTGTCTTATTATACGCAAGTGAGCCAGAAATTGATCAAGATTGTGAGCTGTTCGCCTCATTTGTGCATTCTTCTGTTTGGTTTTACAATGCAGCACATTTTTGGCAGTAATGCCTACTGTGGTCCTTTTGCGCCCTTACGTTAAAGAATAGAGGAAAGAATTATGCGTGTTTTGATTACCGGCTCCAGCGGGCAGATTGGCACCAACCTGGGGTTATATTTACAAGAACGAGGCCATTATGTCTTTGGGGTGGATAAACGGCCGAACGCCTGGACACAAGACATAGAAACCCTGTTGCAAGATCTGAGCCAACCGTATCGTGATTTCGACAAGGGTATTGGCAACGTGGAATACCCGCCTGACCTGGACGCAGTGGTGCATTTTGCCGCCCACGCCAAAGTGCACGAACTGGTGCAGCAGCCCCACCGTGCCTTAGAAAACATGACCATGACCTTTAATGTGCTGGAGTTTTGCCGCCACCATAACATCCCTCTGATTTTCAGCAGTTCGCGGGAGGTGTATGGGGATATCCACCGCTATATTACCGAGGAATCTTACGCCGACTTTGCCTTTACGGAAAGCCCTTACTCCGCCAGCAAAATTTCCGGCGAGGCGCTCATTTACGCCTACGCGCAATGTTACGGCTTAAATTATCTGGTATTCCGTTTTAGCAACGTATACGGCCGTTATGATAACGACATCGAACGCATGCTACGGGTTATCCCGTACTTTATCCGCGAAATTCAACACGGCCGTCCCATTACCATTTACGGTGAAGATAAGGTGCTGGACTTCACCTATATTGATGACTGCGTTAATGGCGTATACCAGGGGTTAGAGCGGTTGGTCAACGGGCAGATCACCAACCACACCATTAATCTGGCTTACGGGCAAGGCAACAGCCTGGTGGCTATGGCCGACCTTATTGGCGCCGAACTGGGTAAAAAACCGGATATGACTATTGAACCTTCACGTGTGGGCGAGGTCACCCACTACGTAGCCAATATCGGCAAAGCCCATGCCCTGTTAGATTATACGCCCACCACATCTTTGTCAGAAGGCATTCGCCAGGCGGTGGCCTGGTCTACGGCGTGGTGGGCTGAACATGGCAGCCAGTAAGCGGTATCCGGCAAAAGCGACGACTACCAGTAATCAGAAGTCAGTAACCAGTTTTCAGCGGTTTACCCAGGCCCTACTGATAACTGGCTGCTGATTACTGATAACTGATACTACAGACTGGCTACCTGTGGACAACAATTAATAGGCCCATAGTACTAGCCCATTAGTCCCATAGGTTATTGACACATCAACTATCATTGGTACTATTGAGCCACACAGATAATAACATTGCCCTTTGGGAAGAGGAGCTTGTTACTAATGAAGTTGAATGCTGTATCATTTACGGCGTTAACCGACCAGATAAAACTATCTACCGCCGACATTCGGGCCAGAACGTCACAAATTCATGCCCGTGCTGCCCGCCGCCAACAACTAAAAACTGACGCGGCCACGGTGACCAAAACCCTCAATCAAATTTACGCCGCACAATCATCTCGGCTGCCTGCTGCCTGGCGGCGCTTGCAAAGTCAGCGGTCACCAAGTTTATGGTGAAACATCCCCAACAAGGGCAAATTTGGTGGGTAGATTTGCCTGAGACCACCCGTCAGCCAATTCTGGTCGTGCAGAGCAATGCTTTTAATGAAAGCGAATTGGAAACGGTTGTGTGTGTTGAGCTTACGCCAGACTGGAAGCTGGGGGCAGCACCCGGCAATGTGGTCATTTCTCAGGTTGATTCTGGGCTTCCCAAAGCTTGTGTCGCCAATATTTCTCACGTATTGACCATAGACAAACAATTTCTACAGCAATGTGTGGGGGCGCTGCCTCCGCTGGTACTAGAAAGCGTGCTAGACGGCATTGAACTGCTGCTTGGCCGTTGATTCCGGTACTTCCCTCCACCGTTCTCGCTACCATTCTCCAACACCCGTTTGGAACATTATTCTATAGGCCACATTGTAGTTAAAATTGCCCCATGATGGATTACATAGATATTTCGGCGGCCGTCCACGGCCGTGCCGGCTTAGGCCGCTATAGTGAATCATTGGCACAAGCCCTTATCCAGGCGCAGCCAGCACGGTTTGCCTTTTTTTATAATCAGGGCCAGGACGGCCGTTACCCCCCCGGTTTACCCTCTACCGTTGCCCAACGTGTCGTCAAACGCGGCTACAAACCCTGGCGCCTGGCCATTTTGCTGGCCCATTGGGGACACCTGGGTTTCAACCGGCTAATCCCTGATGCCCGCTTGTTTCACAGCACCGAACATTTGCTAATGCCCTTACATCATGTACCCACCGTGCTGACCGTTCATGATCTTATCTACAAACGGTTTCCCCTCTACCACAAAAAACTAAACTACTGGTACCTCAACCTGGCCATGCCCCTATACTGCCGCCGCGCCGACGCCATCATTGCCATTTCGCAGGCAACAAAGCAAGACATCGTCAAACTCTATGATGTTGACCCGGCTAAAATACACGTTGTGTATGAGGCACCCTCTTCCCTGTTTAAACCAGTGTCCCCGACCAGGGTCGCCCACGTGAAGCAGACATACCAGTTACCTAACCGGTTCCTTGTACACCTTAGCACAATCGAGCCACGTAAAAATCTCAGCCGCCTGCTCGATGCCCTCAAGGCACTGCGCCAACTCCTCCCAGATTTATCCCTCGTCCTGGTCGGGGGCAAAGGGTGGCTCTATGAAGAGTTCTTCGCCAAAATCGAGCGTGATAACCTGCAAGACGCCGTTTGCCTGCCCGGTTGGGTGCCCGATGCTGATTTACCAGCCATTCTGGCCGCGGCTGATCTGGCAGTACAACCCAGCCTGTATGAAGGGTTTGGCCTACCGATTTTGGAACATATGGCTTGTGGGCAGGTGGTGGCAGCCAGCCATACCAGCAGCCACCCGGAAGTGGGCGGTGAAGCAGCAGCTTATTTTGACCCCGCGAATGTGGCCGAGATGACGGCCGTGATCCACCGGCTGCTCACCGACAACGACGAATATCAACACCGCCAGCAGCTTGGTTTTGCCCAGGCTGCTCGCTTTAGCTGGGCGCGAGCAGCCCAGGAAACAATGATCGTTTATGACCAGTTACTTAAAAAATAAGGTGGGGAAGATTAAAAAGTGGCCCGTCACAGGCAATCTCCCGTTGTTCATCTGCGCTCTGGTGTTAGGGTTCATACCGGTTGTGTATATCGCCACCCTGGCCCAAACACCCGTACTGGGCGACCCAACTGAATACACGTTTGTGGCCCATATTTTGGGCATTGCCCACCCTCCCGGTTATGCTCTGATCACCCTGCTGGGTAAACTGATTCAGACCATCGTCCCCTTTGGCACCATTGCCTGGCGCATGCACCTGCTCTCGGCTGTTGCTGGCACGGCGGCCTGCCTGTTTGTGTGGGGTGCGGTCTATACGGCCGTGCGCGGCCTGCCAGGCCGGACGGCAGGGAGCCCGCCAAACCTGCCAGGGTTGGGGCTGGCAGCCGCTCTTTTTGCCGCATTGTCAGTGGGCACGGCCGTCAACCACTGGCAGCATGCCATTCATACCAACCCCCATATCATCACCGGCACATTTTTGGCAGCCAACCTCTTTTTCCTGACAAAGTGGTGGGCGGCCGGCGGCCGGGCGGCCGGCGGCCGGGCGGCCGGCGGCCCTGCCGGCCGCTGGCTTTACGTTTTTTGCTTTTCTGCCGGGTTGGGGGTAACCCATCACCCGCTGACGGTTTTTGGCTTTGGGGGCTACGCGCTGTTTATTATTTTGGTACGGCCGTCCCTACTGCGTGACGGGAAAACGCTGTTGAAAATGGTGAGTTTTGCCTTGTTGGGGCTGGCAGTATGGCTCTACTTCCCCATCCGCAGCCCCATGAACCCCGGCTTTGGCCCCACCACCATGCATACCTTAAACGGCTTTCTGGATCACGTCCTGGCCCGCGGCCTGACCGAAAGCCTGCCCACATTTACCCTGGCTGACCTGCCTCACCGCCAGCTTGTCTTCTGGACGCTGCTACGCTTGCAATACACCCTGCCCACCATTCTCCTGGCACTTTTGGGCTTGGGCTGGCTTGCCTATGTGGGCGTCACAAGGCGGCAAGAGCATGCCCTGAGGCCGCTGCAAGGTGACAGGGGGACAAACTACCCGCTCACCCCCTCACCTGCCCATCTGCTCATCCTCTATACCCTACCCGCCCTGGGTACTTATGCCTTTGTCATTGCCCTGCGGGCGCAAGACATTATGGCTTACCTGATTGGGCCATTTGCAGTGGTGGGTTTATGGGCAGGTATAGGGATATTTGGCCTGTTAGCGTCTGTTTTTAACAGAACACAGCGGCGTAACGGGCCAGGCCGAGTTGGTCGCTTGTTAGCCGTCATCTTGCTGACCTTCTTCTTTTTTATGGCTGGCCCGGTTTACCAGTTTGCTCGGAATGCATCGCTGGTTTCGCTGCGTCATTACAATGAAGGGCAGGCTTACATCGAGGCTGTTTTTAATGCATTTGCCGGCCAGGGGCAGGGTGCGGTACTGCTGAATGATTGGGAACATATGACGCCGTTATGGTATGCCCACTTTGTAGACGGCCGCTGGCCCAATGAGGCCGACGTACGCCCGGAATTCATTTCTACGGGTGGCGATAACCCCTGGCTGGCCGGCATTTTTCACTATTTGCTCGGTGGGCCTGTCTACCTCAGCAACTTCCGCCCCCAGGCCATTGGCGGCACAGAGTTCCGGCTGCGGCCATCTGGCCCCTTTTACCAGGTGGTGAAACCGGGCGACAGCACCATCCCCCCGGCATTGACACCGGCATCTGCTGCCGGTGGAGACCTGGAAATAGTGGCCTATTTACTGCCAGAGACGGCCGTAACCGCTGGAGATTTTGTGCCCCTCACCCTGGCCATGCGCGCCCCCCAGGGTACGGCTGATTATTACGTACCTGTCGTGCATGTAGGTGATCTAACCTTTGAGTTTACCACTGACAGCCACCTTGTCACTCCTGCCTGGTGGCCAGGGGAGGTCATTGTAGAGCGGTTTGATTTTGCCCTGCCCCATCATTTGTCTGCCGGTGATTATCCCCTGAGCGTTAACCTGAAAAATTTAAGTAGAAATGAAGAATTGTCGCTCAATCTGGAACTGGGGGCGCTGAGCGTCACAACGCAGGAAAATCCCCCGTCGCCTGAGCATTTGCTGGCGAATTTTCGGCAGCGAGTAGGTCTGGTAAACGCCACGGCCAGGGCCAACGGCCGTACCCGCCGCGCCCCCTGGACCCATGAAAATGCGCTCACCGTACAGCCAGGCGACACCGTCAACGTCACGCTGACCTGGGAAAGCCTGGCCAAAGCAGAAGAGAGCTACACCGTTTTTGTGCACCTCATCGACGGCCGTAACGTGCCTTATGTGGCCCTGGACTACACGCCGTTAGGGGGGGCTACGCCTACACATTTATGGATTCCTAAATGGCTGCCTGGCCAGCAAATGCTGGACCCGTATCGGCTGCAAATACCAGCCAATCTGCCTGCCGGAGACTATGCTATTGAAGTGGGACTTTATGAGATGGTGAACGGCCGTCGCCTGCACATTTCAGACGCACACGGCAACCTCAATGGGGACCGTATCATTCTGGGGCCAATTCTGGTCAGCCCATAACCAGATAACGGCTCAGGGAATATGGGTCGCCGTTAATTGGTAAATCTGCTCCAACGTCTGGCGGCCCTTCACCCGAATGGGGGCCAGCGTCTTCACCGCTACCCAATCCTTTACCAGTTCATACGTCGCCTGGCTGATCAAAATTTCATCCCCCCCAGCATTTTCTTGAATACGCTTGGCCAGGTTGACGGCGTCGCCAATGGCCGAGTAATCTTTACGCAGGTTGCTGCCCACGTTACCCACCACCGCTTCCCCCGTATGAATGCCCACACCAAAATGCAGGCGACGATCTTCTGACATTTCAGCCAAATAAGCGCGCATATTTTCCTGAATCATCAGCGCTGTGCGTAAGGCACGTTCGGCGTGTTTACGCTGTGGGTTTAACGGGGTATTGTACAGAGCCATCACCGCATCCCCCATGAACTTGTCCGTCAACCCTTCAAATGTTTCAATGGCATTTACAAAAATGGTGAAATAGCCATTCATGATCTGGATGAGCTTTTCCGGGTCAACGTGTTCGCTGAACGTACTATAACCACGCACATCGGCAAATAATACACTCATGATCCGGTGCTGCGGCCGTTGGGCAGCGTCTAAATCTCGAATCTGGTCTACCAGGGCCGGGGGCAGGTAACGGCGCACACTTTCCAGGCGCTTCTTTTCCGTGACGTCATTCAGCACCATGGCCACGCCCAGGGTTTCCTGCTCAAAGTCACGCAGCGGCGTTAGCGTCAGGTTTAAGGTAGTCACACCAGGGCGCCTGTTCACCACCAGGTCAATTTCGGTATTCTGTGTGCCGCCATTGTGGCGTACATCTTCTACCAGTGGTTCTACCGACACGCCTAACGTTTCTAGTATCTGGCGGTAAGATTGCTGGATCACGGCCGTTTGTGGATACCCTAACAACCGTTCAGCCGCCCGGTTGTACAAGGCAATACGCTGTTCATCATCAATGGTGATGACGCCGCTGGCAATGGAGGCAAACACGTTATCCATCAGGTCTCGCATCTCTGTAATTTCTGTCAGATGATTGCGTATTTGCTGGAAAAGACGGGCATTTTCAATAGCCACGGCTGCCTGGTTAGCAAAGGAGGCCAACAAATCACGATCTGTGTCACCAAAAACGCCAGATTGCACCCGGTTATCAGCATAGATCACGCCAATAATCATGTCCTTGATTTTGAGGGGCACACACAGAATAGAACGCAGGTTGTAACTGATAATGCTTTCCTGCGCGGCAAAACGGCTGTCTGACATGGCGTTCATCGTCACGACAGGCTCGCCGGTTTCAGATACACTGCGCACAATACTGCGACTGATGTCAAAAGAGGACTTTTCGATAGCGTCTCGATCCATGTTACGGTAAACACGCACGTCTAGTTCACCGGTCTCTTCACTTTTCAGCAGCAGGATCGATCGCTCCGCTTTGGTCAGATCAATGATAGCATCCATCACTACCATCAAAACCTGGTCCAGGTCCAAGGAGGAGTTGATCATGGCGCCTACGTCTTGCAAAGCCCGCAGTTTTTCACGTTCTTTTTCCTGAGCTTTTACCCGTCTCTCCAAATCTTCCAGGGTGCGGCGCAACATCACAACCTGGCGTGTAAGTTCATCACTGGAACGCGCGGCAGCTTGTTGGGCAATGTCTGCCCGACTGGTGATAAGGGTTTGATGCTGCTGATTTACAGTTGAACCCAGATTATCTATCAGTTGACGCAAATCATTCAGATTGGTCTGAATTTGGGTATTTGATGGGTCGTCCACCGGTGTCTCTCTTTGCAGGTTTATGAGTACAAAAGTTTAGTTACCGCCAGGGAGGTTTTGGTGTACTGCAACCTCTTGCCAGGCTATTATATCAGTTTTAGCCCTATTGGTTACATTTTCCCTGAAGTGAGAGAGGTTAGAGGCCGCTCACCACAAGTATATGGCCCCTGAAACGACCCGCCGGCGCTAAAAGCGGAAGCGACGTCGGCGGCTTTTGCCTTTTTCTTGTAAGCGTTGCAAACGAGTGACCAGGCTTTTGCGCAAGAGCAACGGCCGTAAGGCACGCCAATGGGGCAGCGGATCAAACCCCTCTTCATAACTGCGCGCCCGGCTAAACTGTTTAAGGACATATTGGCGGGTGAGGGTGCGAATGGGCTCCCGACCTTCAGGCACAACCGTCGTCAGCGAATCGGCACGTTCATAAGGTGTGTGGTCTGGCCGGTGCTCAACACCCAACCAACGCGCCCAACTGCTCAAGCGGTTATAGCTGCGATCTACATCCTTCTCCACTCGCTGGTTCATCTCATTTGCCAGAAATGACAGGCCCACTGCCAGACCCACCGTCAATATCGCCCCCAGTGCCCGCCACACGGGAAATGCATTGGCTCCTCCGGCATTAGCGTCCCCTGTTCTGCGGTCTCCTTCTAATAAATCTGTGTTGTCTAAAGCATCCGGGTCCAGAAGGTCTTCCTCAGGAATAGAAGCACTATTCCGGGCATCGTTAAAAAAGAACGCTTCTAAGCCCGTACCCGTACTAGATTCATCTAGCCGCTCTGGCCGGGTGATTACCGGCAGGGAGGCCGTGGGCTCAAACTGAATCCAACCATAAGAAGGGAAGAATACCTCTACCCAGGTGTGTGCATTACTGGCCCGTACCCGGTAAACGTGGGATTCTTCATCATAGCTGCCCTGGGCATACCCGCTGACCAATCGCGCCGGAATACCTTGTGACCGCAGCATAACAGCCATTGCCGAAGCATAATACGTGCAATAACCCTCCTGACTGATAAAAAGTGTATGGTGAATGGGGTCCATGCCTTCCGGCGGTGCCGCAATCTGATCATTGTAGGCGATGTTCTCCCGCAAGTAACTTTGTATGGCCATGGCCTTATCAAACGGGTTGTTATAAGAGGCTGCTATTTCTTCTGCCAGGGCCAACGTTTCTGGTGTCACTGTATCTGGCACGTGCAGGTACGTTTCCCGTACCCAACGTGGGTAAGAGGTAGAAGCAGCCCGCAGGCTGGTCGCGTCGGCGACAGAAAGGCGTGATGTCACCTGATAAGTATCTCCTTGTTGGAGTACGTACTTAGAGCGCACAGAGCTAACCAGCTTGTCGCCATTTTCATCGGCACGGGCGTTAACCATTAATATGCGGTCAGCATTAATAATTTCAGGCGCACCATAAATGAAGCTGGAATTGGGGAAATAAGTAACAATGGTTTGGGTAATAACCTCACGAGCACGTGTGTAAGGCACGTCAATTGGCCCTTCTTCTGGCAAGTGTTCGGTGGTAGCATCTACGGCCTTACGCCAGCCGCCATCTTCATAGGTGTCATGAACAATGGCCGCCCAATAGACGTAAGGCAGCTCACTTTCCACAATAACATCCATCACCGGAATGTTACCGACGGTGCGAGGCCCACCCAAGACAAGGGTATCCTGGTAGGGATCAGCCGTGTTGGTGCCGTATGTCCGTAAAGCGGAGAACATACGTGTCCAGTTATCTTGAAACTCTCGCCAGGGGCCGCGTGTGTCGCTGAGGGCATTACTGACAGCCGCGTTAGCGGACAGCGGCGGCAGCCCCGAAGCCAGGATGAGCGCGAGGAGAGCCGCCACCAACCCGGCACGGGCAAAGGTAAACCAGATACCTTTTTCATACCGGACGGCGCTGGAACGCCATGTTTTTTCTTGTTCTACCAGGTAGGTACGGGCAATAAAGAGCGCGGCCAACAGGGCATAGATGGCCGGGTAATAATGCAACGGCCGTGGCCCACCATAATAATAGACCACACTCAGCAGCACCAACCCCATAGGTACAATGGCCCGCCAGACACGCGCATAGCGGAAGGTATACCACCCGGCCGTATAACCAAGCAGCCAGAAGATGACGGCCGTTTGAAACACAAAAATTAATCCATCCCGGCTTGTACCGCCATCTACCAGCTTGGCAAACCAGGTGAGCTGGCGAACAATCATGCCATCCTGCGGATGTATAAGGCGTTCTCGCCAGGTCATATCTTCAAAACCAGCCGTTGTACCCACCAGGTAAAAGACAACAAACACCCCATAGACCAGGGCAAAAATGTGGACAGTGTTGGCCGAAAAGCGGCTTTTTGCCAGCAAGGTCCCGGCAAGGATAGCAATCGTGCCCACTACAGGGATAATCTGCAAGCCATCGATCAGGTCAGCCTGTTGAATGGCAAAAGCCGATATAAACATCATGGCCCACAGTAAAATGAGCGTTGACCAACCTTCTTCCAACCTGGGACGTATTTGCATTTTTTGAACCACCTTCTGCGCCCGGCGTTTGCGCAGCTATGTCTTGATTGGGTGAATCTGCTTCTCTCTGGCAGCTGCCTGGCCATATAGGCCTGCCACCTTCCACCTCTATTATACGCTCTGAGTTTTGATTATAATGAGGGCATCGTTCGCCTGCCATCAGGGAAGCCAATGATTTATATGCACTTAATCTACGCAGACAGGGTTTTGGTAGACGATAAACGTCAGTCTTGTAATAATGCTATCAGTTTAACGTACCGGGCGGCGATTTCTTACAGGCTCCACCGCCGTATTCTGCCGGCGCCAACGACGATACATAACAATCAACAGCAGCAGCCCGCCACCAGCCAGCGGTACGGCGATAAAAAGCGGGTTGGTAGACGGCCGTACCAATACCTCAAAAGAGATAGCCTCTGTAACGCCCTGGCAGCCCGTTGTCACCACAAATTGATAGGCCCCTGCCGGCAGTGGTGGTATGTCGGCCTCATAAAAAAGCCTGTTCACCGATTGCTCTGTTGTGGCCGCTGCCTGGGCCACGGCCGTACCGCTGCTCCCCTCGGTCACTGTCACCCACACATCGGCATCCAGGATTGGGGTGCCGTCCGCGGCGGCAGCCACGCCTGCGGTGATGTGTACCGGTGTATGGGCCTGGGCTGTAGGTGGCGCCGACCAAACAGACACCAGGCACTGCCCTACCGGGGCATTGTTGATCTGCAATGTGCCGCCGCCATGAGCCGTTACTACCCCCGGCTTAACCGTCCACAAAAAGGCCGCCACAAGCAGCAGGAGATAAAGAAGCCGCTTCATGGGTGATCAGGTGGGTGTGGCGGGGCCATGGCCCCGGAAACCGGGCCCGGTTTCCCCAGACCTTTATGCACATAGAGCAGATACCCGGTACCCAGAATAAAGGTGAACAAAAACCATTGAAGCGCATAACTCAAGTGTGGGCCCTCAGACAAATCAACCTCTGGTTCAGCCCGAAACGGTAGTGCGCCCCCCCCCTCTGGTGCTTGCAAAATGTAAAATGGCAGTAGTTCATAGGGCAGTTGCTCTTGCAGTACAGTCACATCTACACGATAAACCTCGGTCTGTGGACCTTCCGGCTGGGCAGAAGCATCGCCATAACGTGATAAGGGTTGTGACAGGGCCACCACCCCTTTAAGCCGCATCGGCCCCGTTTCATCATACTGCGCCAGTTGGCCATTATCGTAATCGGCCTGGGGGATCCAACCCCGATCAACCAACACGGCCGTGTTTTCCCCGGCAATCAAAAAGGGCGTGATCAGGTGAACACCGGCACGGCCGTTCCAATTCTGCACCAACAATACTACCTGCCGTTCCAGATCAAACGCGCCGTTGGCCATCACCTGCCTGTCTTTCAGGCCTGATGGGTCAGTCGGTAACGACATGTCTGCCAATGTCAACGGTTCTGAGGCCAACACGGCCGTTAGCACGGCGTTGGCTGCCCGCCGTTGTGCCAGCCTGTCTAACTGCCAGACGCCTAACCGCATCATCACGGCCATGCCTACGATGACCAACATGGTCGCCACAATCCACCTGCGGCTGAAAATGGCTTTGAGTAAATGCATGGTTGATCTGCAGCGTAGAGAGTGGGAATAATAACCGTTGTCTGACGGCCCATCTCACATCCCCGTTCTATTCACTTTTTACCCCGGGGGCGGCAATCACTTCCTCTGACCCCCATTTGGTTTCTGGCATGATTGGCTTGTGATCTTCACGGTCTACAATACGGTAGACCAGGATGAGCGCGGCCACAATATACATCATGCTGCCCGGCACCCACATGATAAAACCGCCGATCTGCTGGTCTGCCAGGGCTGTAATCCCCCACAGCCGGGGCACGGCCGTGTAATACGAATAAATCACCGTTGTCGCCATCGCCAGCACCAGGCCCGTTAACATATTTGGCGGAATGGCGGAAATCACCAGGGCCGTGCGCCCAATGAGTCCAAACTGCTTATGAATACGGGGGCCGGCCCCCGTCACATGCCATGAGAACAACATGCTCGCCAGGAAGAAGGTGATATGTTCCACATCATGCACCCACGCATGCTCTAGCGCCGCATTGTACATAGTGGGGTCATGCCAGCCGATGAGCACAATGACCCAGATCAGCCACACGCCCCCTGGATTGGTGGCCGCCCGCAACACCCGGCGCAGGCTGGCATCCCGATGTAGGCCGCGGCCCAACACCCGGCCGGCTTTCAGCCGCCATCTGTATGGTAAACCCCATAAGAGAAAGGGCAGCGGGTTGGCAATAAGCAGCAGCGGCGGCGCGATCATCATGAGCAGTAGGTGCTGCACCATATGCATAAAAAATAGCTGTTGCCCCAGGGCGTCAATGGGAGAAAGCAGGGCCAGGGCAATGACAAAAAGCCCACTGCTGTAGGCCACAGGCCGCCACACGGCCGTGAGCCGCCAGGGCGAACGTCGATACCCTGGGTACCGTGTGTGCCCATGCGCCCGCTGCCGCAGCAGCCACCACCCCCGTAGATACAAAGTCCCGGCCAGAGCCAGGACCATAATGACTTCGATCTTCCAATCCCACGACAGCAGGATGGCTTGGGTTATGGGGTCCATTTCTCATCAGGCAAAGCGCTTATTCACGTTAGACAGCGCGTCTGCCAAGTCAGCAACTCATTTGCAGGCGTGCCCTTAATGCACGGCCGTGCCGATCAGATACAAAGCCGGGTAAAAGAATACCCAGACCACGTCTACATAGTGCCAATACAGCGCCGTCGCCTCTACACCCCAGTGGCGCTCCGGCGAATAGCTGCCTTTTCGGCCACGGTTCCAGGCCAGCAGCAAAAAGATAACGCCGCTGATCACGTGCAGCGCGTGCATCCCCGTCATGGCAAAAAACACGCCAGCATACACGCCATCTTCCAGCCCCAGATGCCCAAATAGTTCAATGCCAGCCACCGTCGCTTCCAGGCCAAAAATATTCCACTCCATCACCACCACACTGACCAGAAACACCAGGCCTAACAAGGCAGCCACCATAAAAGAACTCAGGAATTTGCCTCGTTCACCATGCTCCATCGCCGTTTCGCCACGGTAGACAAAGAAACTGCTCACCAGCAGTACAATTGTGGCAATCAGCCCCAGCTCCTGGCTCAATTCTGGTCGGGTGCCACCCCACAAATAAAATCGGGCAGCAAACAAGGCCCCAAACAAAAATATCTCGGACAGGAAAAACATCCACAGTCCCATCTGGTTGGCCCGGTGCTGCTGCGCATAGGGCATTTCGTGACTATGGGCGTCATGAGAGGTGGGGTGGGTATGGTCTGCCGTTGTTACGCTCATCAATGACTCTCCTCACGCCACAGGCGGTAAACATGCATAAAGTAATAGACGATCAAGGCTGATTTAATCAGCATGATGATGAACAGGCCCACAACCGAATTAAGATTGGCCACGCCAAATTCCACCAGTGTCAATATCATTAACACGGTAAAAACCACGATGCCAATACGCTGCGCCGCCTTTTTTATACTTTCACTCTTTTCCACAAGTTATCTCCCACTTTTCAGTAACCACTCCCTGCCTCTCACTGCATACTGATGACTGAATACTGATAACTGTCAATCCCCAGCTGCCACCTGGAACCGTATGTACGGCGTCTCCGGCGTCAGACCATAATCATAGGGGTCGCCTATCACTTCAAAGGGCACATCATAGTTAAATTCCGGCACTGGCGAGGGAATCTGCCATTCCGGCGAACGTGATCCCCAGGGGTTCATAGCCGCCACCGGTTCTGTGCGTGCGCTGGCGATAAAGTTGTAGATCATAATCAGCACGGACCAGCCAATGACAAAGGCCGATAACGTCACCAAAATCTGCTGTGTGCCTATGCCCAATGCCGGGTCATAATCCGCGTAGCGGCGGTTCATGCCCAGAATGCCTGCACTCATCTGGCCAAAGCTCATCACCCAAAAGCCGGGCACCATCAACCAGAAGTGCAGGCGGCCCAATGCTTCCTTGTACATACGGCCCGTTATCTTCGGATACCAATAATACAAGGCGGCAAAGAAGGGGAAGATAAAGCCGCCAAACATGGTGGCGTGGAAGTGACCGACCACCCAATAGCTGTCGTGCAGGTGCAAATCGGTAGGCACTGTACCCAAAATTGGGCCGGTGATGCCGCCGATCAGAAAGACGGAAATGGCACCCAGCGTGAACAACATGGGCGTGTTAATTTCAATTTTGCCTTCCCACAGTGTGGCCACCCAACTAAAAAATTTAACGCCGGTGGGAATGGCCACAAATAACGTGGAGATCATAAACACAAGACGCAGCGAATCAGCCATCCCAGACACAAACATGTGGTGTGCCCACACCAGGAAGCCTACCAGGGCAATGCCCAGGCTAGACAGGGCAATCCACTTGTAGCCAAACAGTGGCTTTTTAGTGAACACGGGCAGCAGTTCACTGATCACCCCCAGGCCGGGTAAGACAAAGACATATACCACCGGATGGGAGTAGAACCAGAAGATATGCTGGTAAAGAACGGGATCACCCCCATGAGCCGGGTCAAAAAAGGCCAGCCCGGTAGCCCGTTCCAACAGGTTAAGCGTCAGGGCTACACCCACCGTCTGTGTGGCCGTAAATTGGATGAGCGACGTGGCCAGCGCCGCCCAGACAAAGATGGGCATGCGGAACAAGCTCATGCCTGGTGCGCGCATGATGGCGGTGGTGACCAGAATGTTGATAGAGCCAGCAATAGAGGAAATACCATTGATGTAAAAACCCAAGAGGAAGAACATTGTGCCCAGCGGGCCGATGAGGCTGAGCGTGGGGTAACCCACCCAGCCAGTGTCCCAACCGCCCACGGCCATACCGGCCAGCACCAGCACAATGGCGGGGATGCTCACCCAGTAGCTGAAGGCATTGAGACGGGGAAAGGCCATGTCATGCGCGCCAATCATCAACGGCACCAGGTAGTTGGTCATGGCGCCCACACCCAGCAAAATGCTGACGATCATGACAATGCCGTGGGCGCTGAAGAGCGTATTGTATTGGTCATAGCTCAACAGCTGCATACCAGGTTGGGCCAGTTCCAGGCGAAAGATGAGGGCAAACAGGCCGCCCACCAGCAGTACAAAGAGGCTGGTGTAGCCATATTGGATGCCGATGACTTTGTGGTTGACGTCTGGGCCCAGGTAGCGGGTCCATTCCGGCTTACCGGCGGGCGCGCCATGTTTGAGCGGCGTTTCTTTGCCGGCGATCCACTTCAGCCAGTCAGTGAGCACACCGGCAAAAAGCAAAAAGCCAATGACGCCCAAAATGGCCCCCAACATGATGCCCAATTCGTCCAGCTTTTCGGGTAACACGGCCGTAAACGCGGCAATACCCGCCGCCGAAAACAGGGCCATGCCTACCAACCCTTTGACGTAGGATGAAGTCAAAATATAGACCAGGACCAGGAATAATTTGGTTAACGTTTTCATCACCGGTCTCCTCGTTTATTCAGATGCATTGGCATCTTCTATCGTTAACATCTTGATATACGCGATGAGATCATTCGTGATTTGATCTGCATCCCCGAAGCCAAAAGCATTAAAACGGTCTTCAAAATTTTGCGGCATCTGGTTAGGTTTAAACGTCGCCACAATCCTGGCGTTGGGGTTAAGAATGGATTCATGCAGGTAGGCGTCATCAACCACGATGGTTGAACCATCGGTGAGCACTTCTTCACGGCCGTACAACCCCACCCACGTCGGCCCGGCACCGCCGGGTTCACCCGTCAGGTTATGGCAGCTATTACAACCAAAATAGGTGTAAAAGATTTCGCCACGTGCTTCCGGCGTCATGTTCGGCAGCTCCTCAAAATCATCCAGGCTGAACCAGTTCGCCACCACATTCGTTACCCAGGCATCATAATCAGCCTGGTTCATCACCTTCACGGTAGCAAACATCTGTGAATGTTCCAGGCCACAAATTTCCGCACAGCGGACTTTGTACGTGCCTTCTTCTGTGGGCGTAAAGCGCAGGGTATAAAAATCATTGTTGGGGTTGTCATCCACCAGGTTCACCGGCAGCAAATCTTGCTTTACCCGGAACTCTGGCACCCAGAAGGAATGGATCACATCTTCAGAGCGCATGTGCAGCACCACCGGTTCATTGACCACCAAACCCAGTTCCTCACCGATTTTATTATTGGTATCCGGGTAAACAAACTGCCATGACCATCGGCGGCCAACCACTTCTACCATCCGCTCATTAGGTTCCGAAGCCAACACATCATTTAATAATACAACACCGTAGATGCCAAACCCGATAACTGCCAGCGTCGGCACCACCGTCCAAATAATTTCCAGGCCAGTATGCCCATGAACGTGCGGCGCGTCTGTTTCATCCCCCGGCTGGCGGCGAAAAGCGTACACGGAGTAAAGCATAATCACCATGATTAAGGCAAACAGGAACGCCTGTACCCAGAAATGAATGTCCGCCAGCCCATCAATAACAACCGCTTCTTCGCTGGCCTGGGTGGGCAGGCGAAACAGGAAAAACCTGAAAAGCGCATAAAGCCCCACGGTGCTAACAATCGTCAGTACGATAACGGCAATAGCATGTCTATATTTACGCATCTTCTTATTTCCTAAACTAGAGGCCCAGGAGTTGGGACATGTTTTCCCACAGAGAAGAGTTAATGAGAACCATCAGACCAATCCCCAAACCCACAATCAGCAGGCCCATGATCAGGACGGCAATAGCATCATAGGGGATGCCCTTCTCCTGCTCACCCTTGTCAGGGTGAGCCACTTTGTCTTTGCTGGCGCCAGTGGCCGGCGACCGGCGGTAAGCCAGCATAACCAGGATAATGATCTGCCCCAGGCCGACAAGGCTGACGGCCGTGGAGAGTGTCATGTCCCTGTTGGCCATGGTCGCAATCAGGTTTACGGCGCCAAAGGTAGCCAGGGCGATGAAAGACATGATGATCAGGGCGAGCACGGCCGTGCCCCAGTGCGGCTTAAAAACAAAAAGCGTCAGGGTGATCAACAGCGGAATGCCCACGATAATCAAAGCCGGGTTAAACAGCTCTTCGCCAATTTCCAACACCCGCTCCGGCAAAAACGTGGCCAGAATGGTCATGCCGCCAAACAAAACAAATGTCAAGACAATAAGTGTGTTGCTGATCCATGACCAGCGCGGCATAGAAATATCTTCACGCGGCGGCGCAGCAGTCCGCCCGGCGCGTAATTCCTTAAGCTTTTCTTGTTCCTTCTGGCTCAAAGAGCGCTTGTGTTCCTGGTATGTTTCTGCGGCTTCGGTACGTGTTACCCAACGCGAGAGCAATGTATACACGCCCCCTAAACCAGCGCCTGTCACAACCACAAGGCCAATAACCACCACAGCCAACAGAATAACCGCCACAATAGGCTGCACAAACACAATCGTTTGCTCACCGACTGTTAGGGCTCCAGGAATGTCTATCACTGGCAGCGAAACAACAATGGTTGGCCCCGGAAAACTGACCATATCGGCAATTTCTAGTCCGGGAACTTGAATCGTGGGTGGCAGTTCAACAACGATCGGGTGAGACTCATTGGGCAACCGGGTACTTGGCCCCCCGCCAAAACCAGCAAAGCTGAGGCCCGAAGAGAGCGACGGCCAGATGGCCGCAAACAGGCCAAAAGCGACTAAAACCACAATAACGGCTGCCCAGGTTTTCCAGGATTCTGTTTTGCTCAAGAGATTTTCTCCTGCTCAGGCTACACTAAATTCTTATCCACTTACGAGGGTGTGAAAAACCTTTGGAAGGTCGAGTTGCATCCTCTTTTAATTCGATTGTGGATTTTAGCACAATCTCTTTTTAGGGCAATAAGCGGCCGCGTGTTTATGATCTTAAAACGGCCGTCTAAAAAAACCGCGCTTCTTTTCCGTCTTCTGCCCGCTGCGCTGTTCAAAATCCTCTCGTAATGCCAATAAGGTACGATGATACAGTGACTTAATGGCTCCCTCACTGCGCCCCATAATGTCGCCAATGTCAGCATTGGAGAGATTTTCCACAAATTTTAGAATCAGCAGCTCCTGGCGGTCAGCCGGCAGCCGACGAATGCTGGCCAGCAAGACCGTCTTATCTTCCATCAACTGGGTGGCAAACTCCGGGCTGTCATCAGCCACACGCCACTGGGCAATGTCATCCAGCGAAAGCATCTGGCGGCGGCTGTTGTCCCGGTGCCAATTGGCCACCAGATTATGGGCAATGCGATACAACCAGGCAGAAAACGGCACACCTTTGTCTTCATAATGACCAATGTGCTGCATAGCCCGCATAAAAACCTTGGCCGTCAGGTCAGCGGCATCATCGGTATTACCGGTACGGTAATAGATATAGTTATAAATGCGGTCATGGTAACGTTCGTACAACTGCCCAAACGCCTCTTTATCTGTCCTGGCCTGGTCAATCAGGGCTGCTTCTTCCAGGTCACTCTGTAACGCCTTTTCTTCCAAAGTTCCCACGTATTTCTGTCCGCTGCTAGGGTGGTATATTACCGGTTCAGTATAACAGAAGGGGCTATAAAGCGGTAATTGGTAAACAGAGATGAGAGCGTGGTATATGGCCTCAGCCGCGCCCTTGACGGCCCTACGGCCGTTGGTTATGCTCCCGCCCCATGACACAATGGCAAAATGACATGGACGCTGCTTCCCCCAGAGCCGGTTGTATGGCCACCTTTTTGGTCTTCATGATCATTCTGTTTTTTATGGTGGTGGTTTTGGGGCAATCTTCTACAGATGCCTCGCCAGCCGAGGCCCAAATGCTGACAAACGGGGAAGCGGCCACGGCCGTAGCCGCCCTCCCCACCATCGCCCTGACCTATACCCCCACTCCCCAAGCCTCGCCTACCCTTAAACCAACCGCCACCGCTACCTTTACGCCTACACCCACGCATACGCCTACCCACACCCCTACGCCCACCCTTACCAATACGCCACCGCCCGGCGCCACACTAACAAACACTCCCACCCCCACGCTGCCGCCGCCCCAGGCCGGCCTGCTGCCTACCCCCAACGGCATCTACAGCTATACACTCAAGGTACCCATCCTCATGTACCACTACCTCAGCGTGCCGCCTGAAGGCGCCGATAAATATCGCATTGATCTGTCGGTCTCTCCTGAAGATTTCCGGGCCCAAATGCAGTACCTGGCCGATAACGGCTACACCCCCATAGACTTGTATGACCTGTCCCGGGCCATCACCAGCAAGGCAGACCTGCCGGCCAAACCCATCATCATCACCCTTGATGACGGCTACCGTGATAATTACGTCAATGGGTTACCCGTGCTTAGGGAACTTGGGTTTACGGCCACCATCTTCCTGGCAACCGATTTTTTAGATCAAGGCCACCCTGGCTACCTGACCTGGGATATGGTGCATGAGATGTCCGCGGCCGGCATTCGTTTTGAGCCGCACAGCAAGTCACACAGCGACCTCAGCGGGCGCGGCCGAGACTTTCTCGTCTGGGAAATGTTGGGGTCACAGGAAACCATCGCCGCGCACATTGGCTACACCCCTCGTTACTTTGCTTACCCCTCCGGGCGCTATGATGATACCGCTATGCAGGTGTTAGAAGAGTTGGGTTTCTGGGGGGCGGTGACGACGTTGGGCGGCACCTGGCACGGCTTTACCGGCCGCTTTGAATGGACGCGGGTACGCATTCACAACTACACCACCCTGGCCGATTTTGCCGATCTGGTGGCCCTGGGTAACACCGTGGGCGGAAAGAGCCGCCCATAGTCCGAACGTCCATTAGCGTCCTCCAATTTCCACCCGGCCGGTCATACCCGGGCGAATGTCCAGGGTGGTGGCCTCCAGCGTGATAATCACCGGGAAGGTAGCCGCATCCCCCACCACCCCTTCAGCCTGCAAACCAATACGGGCCACACTGCCAATCAGCACGTCGTTCGGGTATGTCTTTAACGTCACTTGCACCATCTGCCCCGGCTCAATTTGGGCCAAATCTCGCTCGCTCAAATTGGTCGTATGGAACTCCATTTGGGTCATATCCAGCAAGGTAACAATGGGTGTGCCCGCACCCACCAACGTTCCTGGCACCGCTGCCACCGCCAGCACCGTACCGGCCACGGGGGCCGGCAATCGGGCATCGGCCAGCGCCTGTTCTGCCTGCGCCAGGCTCAGCTGCGCCTGCTGTAAGGTGATCTCGGCCTGGGTCACCGTTAACCGTGCCGTTTCCACTTGCGCTGCGGTAGGTCCTTTTTGGGCCTGTATCAATGCCTGTTGGGCACTGACAACGCCGGCCTGGGCATTCACGGCCGTATCATTATTGAGCCCCGCGGCGGCCAGGGCATAACTCGCCCGGGCCACCTGCAGCTGCTCCTCAGCAAACTGCACGCTGCGTGTGGCCCCTTCCCGCTCTGCCTTCAGATAGTCGGCCCGCCAGGGATCGTTTAACTCCCATTCACGGCCGGGGTCAAACGCCGTGTTATAGGCTGCCTGGGCATCAGCCAGCGCCCGCTCTGCCTGCTCAATGTTGACACTGGCCGCCGTCAGGCTGTTACCGGCGGCGGCGTCACTCGTTTGGGCGTTTTCCAGGGCAGCCGTCGCTGCCGCCAAATTGGCTTCCGCCAGGACTACGGCCAGCTCGTCTGGCTCCCAGGTGAGCAGCCTGTCCAGCTCCGCCTGCGCCTGGGCCAGACCCGTTTCCGCCTGGGCCACCTGTAACGCAGCACTGGCCATCGCCTCTTGCAGTGAATCATCGGCCAGGGTAGCCACCAGGTCTCCGGCAGCCACTACATCGCCTGGGGCTACATTCACCGTCAGCAGCTTGCCGCCAATCTCAAAGGCCAGCGGCAGCGTGGGCTGTGCCGCCTTAACAACGCCATCAGCCAGAATCACTACCCCGGTGGGTAAAGGGGTGGGTGTAGGCGCGTCAGCAGATACGGCCGTCGGTGTCACCACCACCTGGTTTACCTCTGGCTGCCCACACGCTGCCAACATCAACCCGATAACCATGAACCCCATCCATCGTTTTACATTCATACTATCTCTCACCCCATCCGCAGAATTTCTACTGCCTTGCGTTTTACAATCCGCCGCGCAGAGAAAGTAGCGCCAATGATACTGGCCAACACCACCATGACCACAATAAAAGGCATCACCGTCGTGTCTAGGGCAAACTGCATCGGCCGCTGCGCCGTCAGGTTGTCAGCGTAAGCAAACAGGTAGCCCATCGTCGCCCCGGCCAGGATGCCGGCCAGGGCCGCGCTCAGTGTCATGGCGATGGATTCGACAATCAACATGCCGGTCAATTCCCAGTTACGGGTGCCCACGGCCTTCATCATGCCAATCTCCAGCCGCCGGGCGTAAATGGTGACGTAAATGACGGCAAAAACGCCAAACACGGCCGTGGTAAAACTGATCAACGTCATCACCAGCAAAAATATCTGTTCCTGCATACGGCCGTTACGCACCTGCTGCAGCTGCACATCTGCCAACCGCGTCCACAATCCCTGCTCAAAAGAAAATTGCTCGTGCAGCGCTGCGTCCACCTCCTGTACGTCAGCAGCCGGGTCCACCGCCGCCAGCACTCGCACCAACATCGGGTCATCGGCCGGGGGCAGGGCCGCCTGTGGGTTGGTGATCAGCCGCCGAAACCCATCCAGGGAGATCAAGACCGTGCTGCCGTTCAACGCCTGCGCCCGAATACGGCCTATATCACCAAAACCCGGCAGCCGGCGGGCAATGCCCACCACCCTCAACTCTTCCAGGTGGTCAAGCCCCTCCCCTTTGAGTTTGAGCGTTCCCCCCAGCGGCACCGCCAGACCATTGGCCAGCCCCTCGCTGATGATAACGGCCTGGGGGTCCTGCAAAAGCTGGGCCAGGGCTTCGGGGCCGCCGCTGGAGAAGATCATCATGTCCGGGTACAGCACGTCACTCAGATCACCCGTCACACCCACCAGCGTCACCGAGCCAGTGCGCATGCCCACAGCGTCAGAAACGCTGGTGGGGTAAGCATAGGTCAGGCCGGTAGCGTGGACGATGCCGGGCACGGTGGCCAATTCTTCAGTGATAAAACTGGGGCGCTGCCAGTAGTGGCGGGCCAGTTCCGCCTCCACATACTGGGCTACAGAGTTGATCTCCACCGGCGCCCCCATGCTCAGGCGCACATCGGTCTCAATATTAGCGTTGCTCAAGGCGCTTTGGGTGGCCAGGAAACTGGGCAGCACACCACTAAACAGCACCAGCAGGGAGATGAGCGTATTGCGCACATGCCCTCGGCCTACGTTACGGCGGGCGAAGAAGGTCAGCCGCGGCGCGATCAGGCCCATCACAGCCAGCAGCAGCTTTTCCAACGGCCGTGTCACAATAAAAAAGGCCAACCCCACCCCCAACACCATCAGCAAAATGGCCGCCAGGAAGATGGCCGCCTCCGCTGCCTGCAAGCCAAACGTAGAGACAATGTCCAGCCCGATCACCATCAGCACCACCGCCATCATGCTCAGACCAATGACAAACAGGCGCGTGTTGGGGCGGCGCTCTCGCAGCAGTTCCAAATCTTCTAACTGGATGTTGTCGGCTACGCCGGGGTTGATGGCGTGCATCACCTTCGTTTTGGCCGCCTCCTGCGCCGGCCGCAGGGCACTGAGGAACAAGACCACAAACGAGGCCACAATGGCCGGCAAAAGGGCGGCCAGGCTGACCGCCGGTTGCAGCGTGGTCACCAACCCCGCCTGGCGCATCTGCCACTCAATAAAAGGCACCACCAGGTAGGTGGTGATCAGCTGCCCCAGCCCAATGCCCAGACCCACCCCCACCACACCAATGACCGTCACCTCGGCAATGACCATGGCAAAGAGCAGGTTGCGCTGGCTGCCCAAAATGCGCAGTATGGCCATCTCTCGCTTTTGCTCCTGCACGTTGGTCATCACCAGCGTATGCACCAGCAGCCCCACTACCCCCAGAGCCATCAGACCATAGGTGTTGATGAGCGCTTGCAAAATCAGGAATGCCTGGGCCGATTGGTCCAACACGGTTGCCTTTTCCAGGGCATAGTCATAACGGTCACCCAGGGCGGCCTGCACATGAACGGCCACGTCGCGCACGGCCAACGCCGCCGTTTCAGCATTGCCCGCTTCATAAAGGGCCGGGTCTACCAGGGCCACCAACTGCGTGGCCCGGTCAGGCAGCCCCAGGAATGCCTGGGCATCGGCAATATGTACCATCAGGCCGTTAGTAACGCTGGCGCTGGCAACGCCGTTCTGCCGCACAATGCCATTGATGGTGAACTGGCCGACGGCCCGCCGCTGGCTGCTGCCCACCGGGCTGGGCTGCCCCGCTTCGCGGGGTTGGGGGAAGGCATAGGCCACGGTAACTGTATCACCCACCTTCAGGCCATAGATCAGGGCGGTTTGTTCCAACACGGCCGTGTGCCCCTGCCCCAACTGGTACGTGCCAGAAACAACCTCCACATGGCCAATCGTCTCGGCCGGGTCTATGGCCAGCAGCGTCACGTTGTCTTGTAACCCCTGCCACACCAGTTCTACCCGGGCATCAAAACGAGGATACACGGCCGTGATGTGTTCATCGGCCTGCATAATGGCCTGGGTGGTGCTGTTGACGGCCACAAAGGGATCAGGGCTGGTATCTACCCGGCTCACACGCAGGTCATACCGCCCCGTAGCGGAAGCAATCAGGTCCACGTTAGCGCGGCGCATCGTTTCCACGGTGGCACTCATGGCGGCCAGCAGCCCCATGCTCACCATCAGCGACAGCACCATCAAAATGGTACGTATCTTGCGGCGGCGGAAGTTTTTGAGGACATACTTTAGAATCATGGTCAATTCACCCTCCCGGAGGTTTGGAACCTCCGGGAGGGTAACGTCTTTATTTCAAAATTTTGCCGTCCTGCAAATGAATCAGCCGCCGGGCAAACTCCGCCATACGTGGATCATGGGTCACAAACACAACGGTCATACCTTCGCTGTTCAACTCCGCCACCAACCGCATGATGGCAAAACCGGTTTCGCTGTCCAGGTCACCGGTCATTTCATCACCAATGAGGATGGGCGGGTTATTGGCCAGGGCCCGGGCAATGGCCACCCGCTGCTGCTGCCCGCCGGAGAGTTCACCGGGGTAATGGTGGCCGCGGTCGCCCAGCCCCACCCGTTCTAGCAGGGCGCTGGCCCGCTGCTGCCGTTCCTTACGCCCGACTTTTGCCAGTACCATCGGCGCTTCCACATTTTCCTGGGCGGTAAAGTTGGCCAGCAGGTTGTAGTTTTGGAAGATGAAGCCCATCTTTTGCAGGCGCAGGCGGGCCAGCTTGTTTTCAGACAGGGCCACCAGGTTTTCCCCGGCCACGGTAATGTGGCCGCGGCTGGGTTCGTCCAGGCCGCCGATGATGTTAAGCAGTGTTGTCTTGCCGGAACCGCTGGGCCCCATCAGGCAGACAAAATCGCCGGGTTGAATGTCTAACGAGACGCCGCGCAAAGCGGGCACCGCTTCCTTGCCCATGAGGTAAGATTTGTGGATGTTGTCTACAGCTATCATTGGGTCTGTCATGGTATTGTGAACCTCGTGGAGGTTAAATATATCGTATCTATCAGCCGGGGCCGTAAGCCATTGTAACAGACAGGCAACGGCCGTGACCCGTCCCCAATACGCACTTACCGGGAAAGGGTCGCAAAGTTGCACCCTCCCGGAGCTTTGGAAGCTCCGGGAGGTTTTGCGCAGGTCATATGCCACGACGACAAACAACATTCAGCCAGGGATGCTATTATCACATCTATAATCGGGGCGCACACCGGGAACGTATCTTTTTCAATGGAGAAAACTACCTCATCCATCTTTGTCGTTACATTCATGCCAATCCGGTTAAAGCTGGTCTGGTGGCTGATCCCGGTGAATGGCCTTATTCTAATTATCAGGAGTGGGTAGGGGAACGGTCCGGCACACTGGTAGACTATGAATTCGTAGAAACGTACTTCCCTGGCCAAAACCAAGCCTCCGGGAGTTTGGAAAGCCCCCGGAGGCTATACCGTGAATTTGTGCTGGACTATTTGCGCGATACCAAGAGCCTGCCAGATGATATTCGACGGTATTTGTCTAAATGAGACTGTCAACCTCCCGGAGCTTTGGAAGCTCCGGGAGGTTTTGCGCATTATTTCATTTCAACACCACCGGCAGGTACACCACAAGGCCGCCGCTGCTGCCGGGGCCGGGGATATACCCCATAGAGAAGGAGACAGGCACCACCACCGTCTGCGTGTCACTGCCGGTTGTGCCCACCACCGTCAGGTGCCCCATGAGGGCATCACCCGACGCTAAGAAAGATGGGTCGGCCGTCAGTGTTAGTTCCAGGGGGGTGCTGCTGCCAGACTGGCTCACACTCAGCCAGGGGGCGTCATCAGACACACTGACCGTGAATGACCCTTCGCCCATGTTGCTCACGGCCACCGTTGCCGTTTGCAGCGCCGTCTGGCCGTCATTCACATGCCAGCCTACCTGATCCGGGCCTACGGTTAACGTGGCTGCCGGCGGTTCCAGTTCATCATCTATATAGAAGGTAAACGTCACCTGGGTAGACAACCCTTCGCTGTTCACGGCCGTCAGCGTCACATCGTTAGCACCCACAATCAGGTTATCCTGCACAAACTCCGTGCCAATACCCAACAAGAAACCCGTCTGGTCACGCCATTCAATGCTGGCCACGTCTCCATCTTGCAAGTCATACACCTCAGCCGCAAAGGCCACTTCCTGGCCAAAGACAAACGTCTGGCCGTGGGCCGGGGTCAGCACCGTGACAATGGGCACTTTCATGGCCATGGTATAGGCGGCGCTCATGGCTTCACCCTGGTTTAAGCCGTCATTGGCAATCACCTTAAAGCGCCCCTGGGTGCTGCCGGGCAGCACGGCCGTGTCTACGGCAACGCTGGTAGCCGCCAGGTTCATATGAACGGTTTGCCAGGTAGTGCCGTTGTCATCGCTGTACAGCACATCATAGGCCAGTGTATCGCCGTCGGCGTCGCTGGCCGTCCATTGCAGCGTCACCACGCCGCTCACCGGCGAGGGTGGGCTCACCAACTGCACGCCGCTCACTGCCGGCGCGTTGGCGCTAAGGTCATAGCCCCAGGCCAGGTCACCAGAGGCCGGATGGGTGATCTCCACCCGGGCCGTGCCCAGGGCAAAGGGCACAAACTCACTGATCAGCAGGGCGCTGGGGTCTTCCCCGGCGATGGGGGTGAAATCATAGTGGGCCAGTTCCCCACCGCCGCCATTCAGCAGGCGAATGCGGTACGCACCGGGAATGGGCGCGGCCGGCATAAAGCTCAGCGAATCCCACAACCGCACCTGGGTCATGTCGGCTTCGTGCGCCGCCGGAATCAGCACGCCGCTGAGCTGCAGGTATTCCACACCGCTGGCACTTTCCGGGGCCGGGGCCACGGCCGTGCCGATGAAGTTCTTGATGCCCACATAAGTGTAGTTGCTGATCCACTGGTTGTTGCAATAGCTCATCATATCATGCCATTCGTTGGGGTAGACACGGGGCACCAATAGGCCATTCAGCCCGGTATCACCCATATCAAAGCCACGATAACTGTTATTGCCGATTTCCGCACCCGGCCAGGGGTAAGACGGGTCACTGGCGCTGTGGCCGCAATCGGCGCTGCCCGGCGTGGGGTGCGCCCGCCCCTGGCTGTGCCCAATTTCATGCCCGGCATACCAGTCGGCATACGAGCCATCAGTGTCCCAGCCCCATGTGCCGGAACCAGAGGGGGTGGTAACACCGCGGCCGCAAGCCCAGCCGCGGGGGAAGCCGCGATCATCGGCCACCATGCCCACCTGGAAGATGTTGTCTGGCAGCCCTTCGGCGGCCCGAATAGCGTCAAGGGTAGGGCAAACCACATACCAGGCCGCACACAGCGAAGGATCATCCAGGTAGCCGTCACTGCCCGGCGGCAGGTCAATGCGCCGCTGGCAGTCCGGGTGGCGGTTGCTGCCATCCACATTACCACCCAGGTTGGCATCGTAGAGATAGCGGTAAGCGGGGCGGAAGCCGGGGCTGGGGTTGGTAGACCAGCCAGGGGCACTGGCCAGGGGGTACGCCCGGCGAATCCAGGAAAGAGTTTGCAGGAAATCCTCACGGTATCGCGGCCGGTAGCGGGTGCCGCCAGAGTCATACTCAAAGAGGACAAAGTGTGTTTCCAACCGGCCGGAGGCGTCCAGGTTAAAGGTGCCGGTGGTCAGTATATTGTCCGTATAGGTGGGTTCCGGCGGATAGTGGTATGGGTTTAACTCTGCCCGCAGCCGCAAGGTGGGGTCATCGGCCCAATCGGGCGGCAGGAAAAAGGTAAAGCTGTCACTAATATTGTCGCGGTTGGGGCTGGCCTGCACCCGCAGGAAGCCGGTAGTGCGTTCCAGGTTAATGGGTGATAGAGGGCCGGCAATGACCGTCCCGCCGCCATCGACACGGTAAAGCCGGGCCTGTACCCCAGGAATGGCTGCGCCGGCAGAGGAGGCAAACAGGCGCACGGCCGTGCGTTTGCCCCGTATCAGAGGCACCGTGTTACTGTCATTCTGGATGGCCTGGGTGATCTCCAGCCCATCAATACGCATGTTGACCAGGTTTTGGGCTTCGGCATTGGTACGAATGCGCTTTAACTCGTTGCTATGCAAGAAAAAGAGGTAGTTTTCATGCCGCTGTAAGTTGTACATGGAGCGCACAGGTGTAGACGGCGGCGCATAGAGAGGCACCGGCGTGCTGCTGCCAAAGGTCAGGCGATACAGGGTATAAGCGCCCGGTGTGCCCTGCTGCTGCTGAATGAAGTACAGGGCGCTGCCATCGGCGGTAAGGCTGGTGATGTATGAAGGGGCATCACTGGTGTACAGCGGCGCAGACAGGGTACCGGTGGCTTGATCGTAACTGCGAATAACGTTCTCAAAGCCAATGTAAACCACATTCCCGGCCACCGGGTAGAAGCTGATAACGTTTGAGGCTACGGTGCTGTGGGCACCGGTGGCCAGGTTATACCGCCGCAGCTGCCACTGCGTACCCGTCCAGGTGCGCCAGAGCAGGTAAGCGCCATCCGTTTGCAAACCTGCATTGGGGAAGCCGGTTTGCGCGGCCGTCAGAATTTGGGTGGAGGAACTACCATCTTTGGCCATGCGGTAGAGGCCGCTGGCGTCATAGCCCGTATGCAGCAAATAGATGTTGTCCCCCACCGTCACCAGCTCTGATTGTTTGTCCGCGTGGCTGCGCAACAGTTCGGGCGCCGTTGTGTCCCAGATCATGCGGTTTTCAGAGACTCTGACCAAACCGCCGCGATCACGACTCAACCAGTAAACATAGTCCGCATCGCTGGCGATGTTGGAAATGATGTCTGGCTCGTCAGGTGGTTCACAAAACATGTCATACCAGAAGTCATACATTTCGCGGGGTTCCACGCCAGACACGGCCGTGCGCCCCACCACCTGACGTGAATTGCCCTCTGGTGCTTCGGCACTGTTTCGGCCGGGCGCCACCGGGGCCGTTGTGCTCTTGGTGGGGGTGACACTATTGGGTCCCAGGATAGGCGCACAGGGGGGATTATTAAAGTAATAAATTTTGGGGGCCTGGATAATGTAATCGTTGGCCTCAGCCATCATGACAATTTCAGGTTCCTCGGTTGGGGTAAACAGAGGGCCATAGGCTCTAGCCGCCGACAGGCTGCCCATTAATAGGAAAAAGCCGATAAACAATACAATGACTCTTTGGGTACGCATAGGTTCTCTCCTTTTGCATAGTTAACACTAACATCATGTGCCCAGCCTGTAACGGCCGTGACATAGAAAGGACGTACACGCTGCCGCAACCCTTTCCTGTACTTTACCAGGTTGGTTAATGCTCAGGGGTGGGGCAAACGGGGGGGACGGCCGTGAGCTGCTTGCAGAACATTTAGGTTATTTGTTGTACCATAGGTACGATTGCGGCCCACTATCTGGCAATCAGCAGCCAACTGACAAATGGGTAACGCAGACATAGGAAGCTGATTTATGGACAATCTGGCCCATCTCGGCAAGACTGAAGTTAAGGTTTAATGGTGATGATGGTAAGCAACCGCGGGCTATCGGCCCAGTTTTTCAACAAGCAACAACCTGATTACACTCAATCTTTACACCGCACCACCAGACAATGACCTGAAATAATCATGCGACCTGGGCGAAAGCGCAAACGCCTTTAAGCACCAGTAAACGAGGAACCTTATGAGTGAGACCCAACCTACATGGATCGGCCGCACCCTGAGCGGCCGCTATCACATTGAAGCACGCTTGGGGCATGGCGGCATGTCTACGGTGTACAAAGCCCAAGACCCTAACCTGCGGCGAGCCGTGGCCATCAAGATTATTCATCCCCACCTTTCTGAAAACCCGGAATTTGTCAGGCGGTTTGAACAAGAGGCGGCAGCGGTAGCCAAACTGCGCCATCCGAACATTATGCAAGTTCATGACTTTAACCATGACAGCAACACCTATTACATTGTCTTTGAATATATCGCCGGCCAACCTCTTAATGACAAACTCAAAGCCTTAAGCGAGGCGCAGATTCGGATACCGTTAAAAGACGCCGTTTCGCTTATGATTCCGTTGTGTGAAGCGGTGGCCTATGCCCACGGCCGTAACATGATCCACCGTGATCTTAAGCCCTCCAATGTCATCATAGACCTGCTTAACCAACCCATTCTGTTGGATTTTGGTATCGCCAAAATTGTAGGCGGTGACCACGTCCATACCGCCACCGGCGCCACGGTGGGCACGGCCGCCTACATGGCCCCAGAGCAGGTGTTAGGGTCAGAGATCGACCATCGCGCTGATATCTATTCCCTGGGCATCATTCTGTATGAGATGGCCGCCGGCGAACCACCGTACAAAGGCAACTCGCCCCTGACGGTGATGATGAAACACGTCAACGAGCCCCTGCCAGACATTACCTACTTCAACAGCAATTTACCGGCCAGCTTCAAATTTATCCTGGAACAATGCCTGGCCAAAAAGCCGGAATACCGTTTTAGTTCGGCCTCAGAAATGGCCATGGCGCTGCGCGAGGTAGAGCAGCAGTTAGCCACCCCCACGGCCACCCAATCTTTTGCCAGCCTGTCTACCGCCAGCCAACAACCCTCTGACCCTGCGCTTCAAACCAAGCCCACATTCCCTACGGCCGTCGCCTCCACGGCAGAATCTACCCGCATTAAAACACCAGCCCCAGCCGTTACCACCCCGACCACCCCCCAAAAACGCCGCCCAACGTTGTGGTATGCCGGGGCGGCTGTACTGGTTTTAGCGGTGTTGGCCCTGGCCGCCTTTTTGGTGAGCCGTAACCGGGGGGCAGCAGAGACGGCCGTGCCTACCTCTGGCGGCATGGTCCAAATTCCCGCCGGAACCTACACCGTGGGCCAGGACAGCGGCGGCAGCAACACGGCCGCCGCCCAACAAGTGACCCTGGCCACCTACTGGCTTGATCGCAAAGAGACCACCAATGCCCACTATGCCGCCTACCTGGCAGAAAGCAGCGCGGAGCCACCAGAACATTGGCAGGGGCGCACCCCACCGTCCGGGGCAGACCAACTGCCCGTCCAGGGCATCACCTGGCAAATGGCCGCCGATTACTGCCACTGGCAGGGCAAACGGCTGCCCACCGAAGCCGAATGGGAAGTGGCCGCCCGTGGGGAGTTGGGGCTGTTGTACCCCTGGGGCAGCAAGGCCAACACCGTTTCCCTGCCAGTCAGCCATACCTACCCCGTGGGCTCTATTGCCATCAACCGTTCGCCATTTGGCGTGTATGATATGAGCGGCAACGTCTGGGAATGGGTAGCCGAGCCCTACACGGCCGTGCCTGAAGGCCAAAAGATCACCCGTGGTGGTGCGTATGACTTCCTCAAAGATATGACCTACCGGCTGCAAGGTGACCCCACCGTGCCCACCATGTACAAAACCGTAGGGGTGCGCTGCGCCGCCACCCAGGTAGAGGTGGTCCCAGATGCCGATACATTGGTCCATGACACCTTCACCGATGAAACCAGCGGCTGGCCAATTATGGAAGAAGGCTCTGTTTTGTCCGGCTATCACCCCCCCGACTATTACCACGTGCAGGCCGGCCAGCCCCACCAGATCGCCACCTCGTTTTTTGGTGGTGACTTTACCAACATTGGCCTGGAAGCGGATGTTTTTGTAGACAGTACCAACACTGAAACCGGCGATTTTCGCTATGGGCTGATCACCCGCCGCCGCAGCGACCAATTTTATGCGTTCACCGTCTCGCCGCGTGGGGGTACATGGGCTGTCATCAAAGCCTCACCTGAAGGGCTGCAAACGCTGGCGGATGGTCCCTTAGAAGGTTTACGCAACGCGGCTGAAACCCCAGATCGCTTACGGGTAGATGCCATCGGCAGCACCTTTTTGTTTTTTGTGAACGGCGAGCTGCTCAGCACCTTCAACGATGCCAGTTATGCTCATGGCGACATCGGCTTTTATGTGGAAACATTCGATGAAGAACGCGCTCACGTGCATTATGATTTGGTGCAGGCCCAGGCACTTGCCCAGGGAACGGAAACGGCCGTCACCCTGCCGCCACAAACCACCAACCCCACCGTCGTACCAGAAGAAACGCTGGCCGAAACACCTTCTACAGAGGTCCCCACGACCGTGGCCGAAACGGCTCCAGACCCTACCGGAGAACCCACTCCCGAAGGCCCCTTGCCCTCGGCCAGGGGAATGACCCTCGTGGATGGGGGGACGTATGTGGTGGGTGTAGACACGGCCGTGACGCTGGCCCCCTTTTGGATTGATGTGACCGAAGTCAGCAATGCTCACTATGCCCAGTTTGTGGCCGAAACGGGCCAGGTGCCCCCGGCCAGCTGGCCAGACGGTGTAATGCCTGCTGATCAAGAAGCACATCCCGTCCAGGGCATCAGTTGGGCCACGGCCGTGGTCTACTGCCAATGGGCTAATAAACGCCTGCCCACAGAAGCCGAATGGGAGGTCGCCGCCCGCGGCCCTCACGGGGCCTTGTACCCCTGGGGAGATAATGCCCAGACGGTAGACCTGCCGGCCGGCGGTACCTATGCGGTGGGCACGGTGCCGGAAAACCGCAGCTACTTCGGTGCCCATGATATGGCTGGCAACGTGTGGGAATGGGTGGCTGACCCGTTTAACCCGGCGGCTGCCGGCGAACAGATCATCCGCGGCGGCGCCTATAGTTTTCCCCAGAACCTGGTGGATTTTGTGGCCGGAGATCCGGCTAATGATCTGATGATCACCAACAGCGGCATGCGCTGTGCCGCCGATGCCGTCAGCCAGGAAGCCGACCCGGATGCCCTTATTCAAGATGATTTTAGTGATCATCTCAGCGGCTGGTTAAATGCCCGGGCACCGGTAGGCCCTTACTTTTACGGCTATCACCCTACCGACTTTTACCACGTCCAGGTCAGTGAAGCCGGTGGCTGCCTCACCATCTACCGCAACCTGCCCATTGACCATTTTACGGCCGCAGCCGAGATCTTTATCGCCGCCAGTGACACGGAAGATGGCGATTTCCGCTATGGCCTGATCACGCGTGAGGAAGGCAACAACTTTTACGCCTTTACCGTCTCACCCCGGTCACAAACCTGGAAGGTGCTGAAAAGCACCGCCAGCGGCCTGACCCTAATGGCCGAGGGCACAAACGTGACCATCAACGGTGCAGACCAGGCAAACCGTGACCGACTGTACATTGTTGGCAATGGACCTGAGATGACATTTTTTGTGAATGGCACGTTGGTTAGCCAGGTCAATGACCCGGAATACACAAGGGGAAATGTGGGCTTCATCGTAGAGACACGGGATGAGACCTATGCCCATGTGCATTTTGATTCGCTGGTGGTACGGCCCTTATCTGCCTCCCTTCCTACCTCCACCACCACCGCTGCCACCTACCCGGTAGACACGCCTATTTGTCAGGGCTCCGTGCGCACCGAGGATGCGTTAACACAATTCACCACCCACACCGTCGCCCCTGGGGAAAATTTACTGGCTATTGCCGCCCGTTACAGCATCACACCGGAAGCGATCTTAGCCGCAAACGGCAAAAGTATTGATAACCCCAATGTTATTCGTCTGGGCCAGACGTTGATTATTCCTGAATCCTGACATCGTTGACAGGCGCATTTATGACGGGGACGGCCGTTTGCCGGCCGTCTCCGTAACCCGCTCCCCGGCAATCCGCTCTGTAGTCTCTTTGGCTTCCGGCGACAGATCCATAAGCTGGTAAAAAGCCGCTTTGTCCAACGTCAGCGTCTCTGTTTCTTCATAACCGGGGTCGGCAATCACCGTAGCCAGGCGCGCCCCACCGCGCAGCAACGCAATCTCCCCAAAATATTGCCCGGGCTTTAACCGGGCCACAGCAATAGATGAATTGTCTGGTTCACGCAGCAGCACTTCTACCGCCCCTTTGGTGATAATATAAAACTTGTCCGGCGGTTCCCCCTCACGCAAGATCACCTCACCGGGTTGGAAACATTGCGGCTTTAACTGGCGTGTGACGGCGCGCAGGTGAGCCTCGTCCATCATGGGGAAAGCCGCAGCCAGGTATTCATCAATGATCTCGCCGTCAGACAAGATGATGGTACGTGTGACCCGCTGTGCCAGGTCTTTATCATGCGTAACCATAAAGATTGTTTTGCCCTGGGCCACCAGCTTTTCAAACAGGTCAAAGATGGCCGCAGCCGTCTTAGAATCCAGATTACCGGTAGGCTCATCGGCCACCAGGATAGGGGGGTCGTTGGCCAGGGCGCGGGCAATGGCCACGCGCTGCTGCTGCCCACCGGAAATTTCCGTGGGCTTTTTGAAGGCATGTTCTTTGATTTCCACCAGATCAAGCAGATGCAGCGCCCGTTCTTGCCGTTCGCGGTTGTTGTGGAACGTGTCACAAAAATCCATGGGCAGCATGACGTTTTCGATGTTGGTAAGGGAAGGTAACAGCTGAAAAAACTGAAAAACCACACCTACGTTCAGGCCACGCCAGGCAGCGACAGCGTCTTCACCCAGGGTGTGTATGGGCTGACCATCGATCATGATCTTGCCCGATGTTGGTTTGTCTATGCCGGTAAGCATATTGATGAGCGTGGTCTTGCCACTGCCAGATTTACCGATGACGGCTATAAACTCACCGCGGCTGACCTGTAAATCCAACTGCTTAAGCGCCAGAAAGTCACCGGCAGGGGTAGGGTAGGCTTTTATCACTTGCTGCAAATCTATAAGGAGGGGTGTACTATGGGGTTGACCCGCTATTTTCCCTTTTTGACGAAAGCGGTTAAACATGGGGGGTTCCTTGTGTAAAATAAAACATGATTTGGGCCTACGGCCGTGCCACCCCCTTATACGCACCAATCGCAAACTGGTTTCAACCCTACCGTAGCGACGCTCCCAGATGGCTTCATTGTTACTTTTAAATCGGGCACGCCATATGCAGGGGATTTTTTCTTCATCACTGCGGCCATCCGGTATTCAGGCAGTGTGAACGTTTGGCGTTAATTCTCCCCGTAAGTCTGCCTGCATTTTGGTTTTTACGGCCGTGACATCATCATAAACGCTTAACAGATAGGCCAGCTTTGTTAAGGCTGCTTCCGGCGTCATGTCATAGCCGCTGATGACACCAGCGTCGGCCAGGGCAGAGCCGGTGGCGTATTTGGTCAGGTCAACGGTGCCGCGCAGGCATTGGGTACAATCCACAATGACCACGCCGCGGCTGGCAGCCTGAGCCAATACGCGCAAGAATTCACGATCATTGTCCGGGGCGTTGCCCGCGCCATAGGTTTCCAAAATGAGGCCGCGCAGGGGAGGTTGCAATATATTTTCCAGGATGCGGGCAGACATGCCAGGATAAAGGCGCAGCGCGCCTACGTCGCCGGGGGTGGCGAGTTCATGCAGCGCCAAGGTGTGGGTGGGCAACGGCCGTACCAATGCCCAGTTTATCTCTACACTGATGCCCAGCTCCGCCAGTGGGTGGCAGTTAGGCGAATCAAAGGCATCAAAGCCGGCGGCGTCTACTTTCACCACCCGGCAGCCACGAAACAGCTTCTTGTGAAAGTATAGGCACACTTCGGGAATGGTGTAATTGGCGGCCAACAGCAGGGAGGCGATGAGGTTTTCCTGAGCATCGTTGCGGATCTCACAGAGGGGGATTTGCGACCCGGTGAAGATGACCGGCTTGCCCAACCCTTCTAACATGAAAGCCAGTGCCGAAGCTGAGTAAGCCATGGTGTCCGTGCCATGCAAAACAATGAAGCCATCGTACGCGTCATAATGGTGGCAAATGTCGCGGGCAATGCGTGACCAGTCAGCGGGGGTCATGTTGGGCGAATCCAGCAGCGGATCATACTGACTGATGTGGTAGTCAGGGAGTTGACGGTGTTGGAAGGCGGGGTTAGCCGCCATCAGGCTTTGTAAAAAGTTGGGGACGGGCTGGTAACGGCCGTCAACCTGCTGCATGCCAATGGTGCCCCCGGTGTAAGCGATGTACACTTTTTTCTTCATACCACACTCCCTAAAACCAGTAATCAGAAGTCCGTCATCAGTTTTCAGTAGGCTATTTCCAGAGACAGACCAGTACTGAAAACTGTATACTGATGACTGAAAACTGATACTAGATTGCCCTTCCCAGGCTGTCACTCGCGCACAGATACCCGCTGCCGCCCCTGTGCCAGCCTGCCCTGTACAAGCAAACGGTCAATGGATGCCTGTACGGCCGTGTCTACCTTGCTGCCCACCTGCCGAAAGCCCAACAACCGGGCCACCGGCAGCGGTACATCGCCTCTAAGCATATCAACCGCATCATACACAGTTAAAAAAACGGCCTCATCTATTTCTTGGGGGGCTATCAACTCAAACTTGCGCGATATGGGTGGCACATTGGCGCGATTTCGCACCGGGGGCTGCTCCATTTGCGGTGCCCATAAAAAATCACCCCGGCGTAAAACACGGCCGTTGGCCACGACATCGGCGATAATACGATCAGCGATGTTGTCATTGGCTGTCAGCACTTTATAACCGGCGGCCTGCCACAGCCGGCGCATTGCTTCCATAATGTGCACCGGCGACTCTACGGCGACCACCGTTTCCAGGCAGTGCAGCACACTCTGCCGAAACGTCACATACTCCGCATAACGATGGTGGAAAGATGCCTTGCTGGCCGGCAGCGCAACCTGGGCCACCTGGTAATCGGGCACAGGGCGGGGGGGGGCAGCGGCTTCCAAGGGGGCATATCTTTCCAGCACCACAGGCGGGTCTGGGGACACGGCCGTTTCCCCCTCTGCTGCCTCAATCTCAGCCACCAGCCGCGCCAGCTCGGCCGCCGGACTTTGCCACCAGGCATGGCTCCATACCCGGATCACCGGCCAGCCCAGGTGTGCCAATACCTGTGCCTGAATGCGATCCCGGTCACGGGCAGAGCGCGCCAGGTGGTAATTATCACCGTCACACTCCAACCCCACCCGGTAATACCCAGGCCGACGGTCATCCCACACGGCCAGGTCTACCCGCATGGATCCCTCACCTACCCGGTGCGCCAGGCGGTACCCATGCTGGTGCAGGGCCGCGGCTACCACTTCTTCAAAAGGCGCGGCTTGAGATACGGCATCCAGCGCCCCCTCTTCTGGAGCTAATTCCGGCAGATGACCCGTTTGAGCATAGTGCAAATATTGTTGCAGCACGGCGACGCCCCGCGCTTCTACCCGGTCGGCATCAATATCGGCCGCTGTCAGGTTGGTGAAGATTTCACAGCGCTGGCGAGCGCGGGTGATCAGCACATTCAGCCGCCGTTCACCACCAGGCTGGTTGAGCGGGCCAAAGTTTAAGGACACACGACCGTCGGCGGCACGGCCGTAACCCACACTAATAAAAATCACGTCACGTTCATCACCCTGTACATTTTCCAGGTTCTTCACAAAAAAGGGCTCGGTGGTGTGTGTAGTAAAAAATGGTTCGGCACTCGGATCAGCGCGTCGCAGGCGCTCCAGATGATCGCGGATGGCTTCGCTCTGGCTGGCGCTAAAGGCTACGACTCCCAGCGTAAGCGGTGGCTCGGCCGTTGCCAGTTGGGCCCGCGCCTGAGCCATCACAGCCTCTGCTACTGCCTGAGCCTCCGCCGGGTTGGTGCGGCTGCGCCCGCGGTCATACACCGTTTGCGGCAGCACATGCAGGTGCAATCCCAGCGCTTGTCGGGTTGCGTCCGGGCTGGGAAAAATGACGAGTTGGCGTTCGTAAAACGCACGGTTTGACATAGCAATCAGCGATTCGTGACGGCTGCGGTAATGCCAGCGCAGCATGCGCTGTGGTGCATTTTGGGCACAAAATAAATCAAGAATGCTTTCCGAGTTCGTTTGCAGATTGGAGCGTGGGGTGTGGTTATCCTCGTAATCCCCTTCCACCAACCCTTGCTCATCACGACTTTCCTGGCCCACAATTCTCTCAAAAAAAGTGGTGGGCGGCAGCTGACGGCTGTCACCTACCACCACCACCTGACGGCCGCGCAAAATGGCGCCCAATGCATCTACCGGGCGTACCTGGCTGGCCTCGTCAAAAATCACCAGGTCAAAGGTGATGCTGTCTGGCGGCAGGAAGGCAGCAATAGAAAGGGGGCTCATCATAAACACTGGCTTGATGCGCTGAATGGCCCGGCCCGCTTCCAGCATCAGGGTGCGAATGGGTTTATGCTGCCGCTGTTTGTTGATCTCGGCTTGCAGCAGCCCCATTTGCCCAGCGGCAGCGTAACGGGGCAGACACTGCCAGTGCCTCTGCGCTAACCGGACCCGGTTAGCGGCCAAAAAGTGGCTGTCCAACACCTGAAACTGCCGGACGGCCGTGTTTTGAGCGGCGCTGTCTGACTCGCTTAATATTTGCCGGGAGATGGTGGCTTTTTCCACGAGACCGGTAAACCAGGCCAGGTTAAAGAGATCGCTCAGGTGCGCCGCCCCGTGAGGCCAGGTGTGAGCTGCCTCAGCCACCGCGGCCAACCCATCGGCCTGAAGCTGATGCACCACCTGGTTATACGCTACCATTTCCGGAAAACGGTCTGCCCCGGCGTGGATGCGCGACAAAATGTCTTGCTGCTCCGGCAGTGAGGTATTCAGAAAGGCTTGTTTTGATCCCAGACGCCGTGTTTCGTCAAACTGTAAATAAGCAAAGAGCTGACCTACGGCCGTCTGGTAGGTGCTGCGGGCCTGGTCTATGGCAGATATGGCCAGGCGCAGCCAGTCACCGTGTACACCATGAGCGGCGTAAGCCAGCAGCGCCGGGTCATAGCGCCCGGCTTGAATCTCTTTGTGTACGTCTACCAACCACCGGCTGACCCGCAGCAGATCGCCCCATGCTGCGGCCTCATTTTGCCAGCGAACGGTAAATAATCTGGGCAGCAGCGAAACCATCCCCTCTAACATGGGCTGCAGCCGTTGTACGTCTAAAATAGCATCGATGGCGCCGATTTGCTGCTCCCATGAATCAGGCAGGGCGCGTCGGCATAGCCCGGCCAACTGCTGCCGTGCCCGCCGATATTGGCCAGAAAGGGTCCGCCATCGTTTAGGCCCGGTCATAAGCCCCTGGCGAATGGGCATTACGTCCTGGGCCCACGCCTCAGGGATAAGCCATTCGTCATATTCGGCATGGCATTGGCTGATCCGCTGACCCGCTTCCAGGGCAGCCAGCAGGGGGTCGGCCTGGGACCGCCAGGCGTCAGCGTGGGCATCAACGGCGTATAGGTTGGGGGCTAATAACAATTGGCGGGCATCAAAAAGCAGTTTGTCCAGATCATGCCGGCTTTGAGGCACGGCCGTGTGCAAATGATGCGCCAGATCATGCACAACACGATGCAGGTCATCCAGGGCGGCCAATACCTCCTGGCCCAACCGGCGAATGTCGGCTACGGCCGTTTCGGCCATTTCCTGGCTGTCGCTGCCCCAAAATGGGTGCTGTACAGGCACACCCAACGGCCGCAAGCAGGCTTGCAGCGCCTGTACCTGCCCCAGCCGTGCCCGGTAAACTTCTGGAGACCAGTCACGCATAGCAAATTGACTGAGCGGAGGGTAAGGCATGTCAGCCAACTGCGCCTGAAGCTGTAAAGCCCGGCCGTAAGCATGGTACGGGGGCACACCGCTGCTGCCAATTGGCTCGTTGATGGCCTGGCTGTATGTGTTAAGCCGGGTGCGCAAACGGGCGAGGGTGTCTAAGGCTGGGAAACGGCTGTCGGCTTTGGGCTGGCCCAGTTTCAGGGTGCGGGCTAACTCTTCCAGAAACGCACGTTTGGTGGATTTGTGGCTGTGCAGTTCCAGGGCTATGTCGCCCAACCCAACGTCATCCAGCCGCTGTTTGACAACTTCCAATGCGGCCAACTTTTCGGCCACAAACAAGACGGTTTTGCCCTGACCCAACGCTTCAGCCATAAGGTTGGTAATGGTTTGCGATTTGCCCGTACCCGGCGGACCTTGAATAACCAGGTTACGGCCGTGGTTAACATCTAAAATGGCCTGCATTTGGGAGCTGTCTGCGTCCACCACCTGATGGCTGCGGGCCAGGGGCAGGTGGTCATCGAGAAAGGCACCATCACGCAGAGCAGCAGGGGGTTCGGTGAACCCGGCCGGGTGCAGCAGCGCCTGCAGCAGGGGGTGCCTGGCCGGGTCACTGTCCGCTGGCCAATAAGCGGGATCCAGGTCATGCACCATGAGAGATTTGCTAAAAGAGAAAAAGCCGAGGGCTACGGCGGCATCCTCTACCCCCCAGCCGGGCATGGTGGCCACTGCCTGGCGCACGTGTTTAAAATAAACAGCTACATTGGGTATTTCTGTAGGTGGCAAAAGGGGCAGCGCCAGATTAAAGTCAGCCGCTAACTTCAGGCGCAAAGAGAGATTGTCGCTGATGTCTGCGCCCGTATATTTTAAATAAAAGCGGCTGTTTGCCCCCTCCCGGTAAAGGGCGGCCGGGATAAGCACCAGCGGGGCTCGATAAGCACGGGCACCAGAGGGCATGTCACGCCAATGCAGCATACCCAAGGCCAGGTAAAGCACATTGATGCCTTGTTCTTCGATGTGGGAAACGGCCGTGTAATAACTGGTCAGCAGCCGCTTTTGTAACACTCCCGTAGGATAGGGCGTTTGTAGGAAGTCATCTGTGTGTTGTTCTATGGGGTCATTGGTGAGCGGTTGGCCAAGCTCGTCGGGTTCAGGGGGAAGGTTGTCAGGCTGAGGCAGGAAGCTCATCGGCCGTTCCTGGGCTACCAGCAGGTGGACAATGGCCGCCGGCTGTTCATCAACAATTTCCAACCCTCTCACCGGCAGCAAGCGATAGTTGATAAGCGGGTTACGTAAACCAAGGTCTAGCAGTTCCTGACGCGCAGCTGCCAATCTGGCGTGTATAGGGTCCATGGTATTACCTGTTCTAGAGAACGTATAGCTTTATGGGATTATAGGGAAGATAGATCAGGCTTACAAGCAGCATCACCTCGTAGCCCATACCTGTCATAAACAGGTAGACCTCACGTAAAGCTGCCTCATGATGCTATATCCTGCCGTTCAAACAACCATAGGATGAGGCCAATGCCTACCATAATCCATATTGCCAGGATCGTCAGGGAAAAGCCAATGGTGTCGGCTGGCGGTATCAGGCCATGCATCTCATAGAAGGTAGCTGCCACGTTATCGGGGCCATCATGTTGTACCCAGGATACGATGTTGCTAACGTTGTGAGAGGGCGTGAAGCGCACGATTTGCAACAACCAGGGCCATTCCATCATCAGGGATACGGGCATGAGCACAAAGGCCGTAATAGGTTCAATGGTGACAAACCCCAACCCCACTAACACGCCGCCCAAGATGGAGCGCATAAACATGGCTGCCAGGGCTGCATACACGGCCGTGATCAATACCGTGATAAAGGCTAGAAACGCCTGCAGCGCATAATCGCCACCGAAGTCCCGCAGCACCGCCATTGACAGTGCCGGGCCATAAGGAAGACCAGAGAGTATGGCCGCGATGCCGAACCCAATGCCCATAATCAGTGACATCATGACAAACGCCAGCACCACCAGTGTGCCCAGGGCTACAAATTTGACGCCAATAAGCGCCATACGATGCTGGCGGGGAATGATGTTTTTCCATGTACCCCACTGGTACTCACCGGCAAAGGTCACGGCCGTCAGCCCAGTTAAAAACATTTGGCCCAGGATATTGGTGGGGAAATTCCATACATTGATCATCAAGTCCGTCCACTGTGGTGACGGGCCGAAGAACGTCGGGCCAAAATCGTCAAAAAACAGTGCCAACAGAGAGATAAGCACCACCAGGCCCAGCGCCCCCATTGGGAAAATCCATAACAAAAAGCCCACCACCCAGCGATTACCCACAATTTTCAACACTTCAGCGCGATATAAGTTCAACATGATCATCCTCACTGTGAAAGATGGGAGGGTAACATGCCCAATCTTCCATCCCTACTCTCTAATCTCCTGTTTTGCAGTGACTTCCAGGAAAAATTGCTCCAGACTTTGCCGTTGACTACGGACTTCATACACGGCCACATCGTTGGCTACCAGCATCTGCACAATGGCCGGCGTATCCTGACGCCCGGCCAAGACACTGATGCTCTTGCCATGGGCGGCAACGGACCATCGAGGGGCAAGCACGGCCGTAGCCTGCACTGCCGGCTCCACTTCTAGCAGCAGCTGTGACTGGGCGGCTAGCAAATCAGCTACCTTACCTTCTCGGATAACTTCGCCATGATTGATGATGGCCACGCGATCACATACCTGTTCCACTTCGCCTAACAAATGACTGGACAGGAAAACCGTTTTTCCCTGTTTCTGGGCCAGATCACGGATGAAGGTGCGCATTTCCTGAATGCCTGCCGGGTCTAGCCCGTTGGTTGGTTCATCCAGAATGACCAGGTCTGGGTCATGCAGCAGCGCCGCTGCCAGACCCAGCCGCTGCTTCATGCCGGTAGAATACCCTTTCACCAAGCGATCAGCGCGATCCGCCATACCAACCTGCTCTAATAGATCCTGACTGCGGGCGGCATCAAAGTAGCCCCCTGTACGGGCCAGCACTTCCAGGTTTTTACGTCCGGTAAGAAAGTGGTAAAAGGCGGCCCCTTCTACCAGGGCACCAACCCGCCTCAGCACGGCATGATCTTTCTGTACATGACGGCCGTAGACGTATATTTCGCCAGCAGACGGCCGTATCAAATTCATGATCATGCGAATGGTTGTGCTCTTGCCAGCGCCATTTGGCCCCAGGAAGCCATACACTTGCCCTACCTGCACCTCCAGAGTGACGTTCCTGACAGCCCGCACGCGATTTTTGCGATGGCCAAAAGTTTTGCTCATATTTTCCAGTCGAATCGCTATGGTGTTATGCATAAGAAAACTCTGGTTACACTCCTGTTTTAAGTTTGCTACAAAATATAACGGAGTAAACCTTATGAACCTGACAGAATGTATTGCCTTTGGCATCTGGCTAGGGTTTGGTGGGCTGGACGTGCTTTACCACGCTATCTTACACCTGATGCTGTGGCACATTGGCAAAGCACCGCTGCGGCTGATTACTTGCTTAGACGCCGCCAGCCACCAGCTGTATTTATGCAACGTTGGTGGTGGTTATATGTTTATTCATCAATGATTGCTGGTTTATTTTGCGGGAAAGTAAGGGAAACGGCCGTCCTCAACCTGTATTAAGATCGAGCACGGCCGTTACATTTTCTTTTAAAGTCTGTGCTTGCGTTCTACTTTATAACAATCTAAAACGGAATATCATCTTCCTCTTGTGCCGGCGCGCCAGCGTACTCATCATCACTACCACTGTACCCGCCTTCTTCGGCCCGGCCACTTAAGAAACGAACCATGTCGGCCACCACTTCGAAATTAGACCCCATGGTGCCGTCTTGCCGTGTCCAGAGGCGTGGCCCACCGGTATTGGGATCCGGCTTAATACGCCCCTCGACTAATACTTTGCTACCTTTGGTGAGGTATTGGTTAGCTGTTTCAGCCTGACGCCGCCATACCTCAATCCGAAACCAGGTCGTCTCCTCATGCGGTTGGCCATCCTGGCCGGTCCAACGGCGTGAAGAAGCCACGCTGAAGTTGGTCACGGCCGTACCATCTGGCATATACCGCATTTCAGGATCACGCCCCAAATTGCCTACAATAATGATCTTTTGATACATGCAACACTCTCCTTTTTTCAATGGCGTCTGTTGGCGCCCCTTTAGATAAGCACGACTTAGGAAAACATGACAATCGTACCATGTTTTCCTGGCAAAACAAACACCAATTTTTGTGTTTTTGCGCCCGATAAATCACAACACATTATAGCACATTTGTTCTTATTTCTCAACGCCAACATGCGGCTATGAACCAAAAGTACCGGTTGACGGGCTGCTGGTACTTTTTTACCATGCCCCCATCTGCCAATAGGGAGCTGCCTGGCCCTATCCTGACGGCAAAAACCTGCATGATCTAAAACGCGCCGTCAGAAAGTTGTCAGAAGTATAGTAAGTTTTGTCGTCTACTTTCATTTACAACTTTATACAAGGGGAATCATCATGCCGCAAAAACAACGTATCCTCCTCATTGTTGGCTGTATTATTTTTCTAGCAGCGTTGGGTTTATGGACAACTTCAAACGGGGTGTTGGCCGAACTCAGTCAATGTTCACAAATTAATACCGGGGGCAACATCGCCATTACCGGTGGGTGTATTGTTAAAACACTGCCGGAGCAGATCGGGACAGGGCATGGAGACGAGTACACGCCTGGCTCGGCCGTATACTTGATCCGGCGTGATCCGGCGCGCGCCATTCGGCGGGGCCGCCAAATTTTCCAGCGTAAGTTCTCGGCTGCAGAAGGGCAAGGGCCACGTGTCAACTTTACCTCCACCGGCGACATTACAGAAAACCGGGCATTGGGGGCGGGGTTGACAGACAGCTGCGCTGCCTGCCACGGCCGTCCCCGCGGCGCGGCTGGTTTTGGCGGCGACGTCGCCACCTTCCCCGAAAGTCGTGACGCCCCCCATCTTTTTGGCCTGGGTCTTCAGGAAATGCTGGCCGATGAGATGACCGCCGACCTGCGGGCTATTCGCCAGCAAGCGGTTGATGATGCTGTCGCCAGCGGCACCCCTGTGACCCACCCACTCATTGCCAAAGGCATCCACTTCGGCGCCATCACCGCTCATCCTGACGGCAGTGTGGACACGTCGGCGGTAGATGGGGTCAATGCCGATTTGCGTATACGGCCGTTTTTTGCCCACGGTGCCACGGTCTCTATGCGTGAATTTGCCATTGGTGCCTTCAAAGCAGAGATGGGCCTGGAAGCATGGGACCCCATCCTGTGTGCCGTCACCGATACGAACAATCCGGTGGCGATGACCAGCCCAAGTGGGTTTGTGTATGACCCGGCCCAGGATACCTATGAACGGCCACCGGTGTGTGACGCCATCACCGATGGTGACAATGATGGTGTGGTGAATGAAATTGATCCGGCCATTATTGACTATATGGAGTTTTACCTGCTTAATTATTTCCGGCCGGGTGTGTATGAACAAACGGTTCATACGACCAAAGGTCTTCAGTTAATGACGCGAATTGGCTGCACTAGCTGCCACACACCCTCCCTCACCATCAACCAGGATCGGCGCGTGGCCGATGTCAACACGGTGTATGATCCAGTCAACGGCATTTATAATGACCTGTTTGCCACCGCCAGCACCCGCTTTTGGGTATTTGATGATGGCCAACCCTATCCACAGCTCTTGCCAGAAGGGCAGCCCTTTGTGGTAGAGAACTTCTTCTCTGACCTGAAGCGGCATGACCTTGGCCCCATGTTCCATGAGCGGGATTGGGACGGTTCGTTGATTACGGAACACGTGACCGAACCGTTGTGGGGCGTGGGCACCACCGCGCCTTATGGGCACGACGGCCGCAGCATCAACCTGGATGCCGTTATCCGGCGGCATGGCGGTGAAGCCGAAGCTGTGCGCCTGGCGTATGAGCGGTTGAGCTGGTCTCAACAAGAAGCCATCATTCGGTTTCTGCAAACCCTGGTGATTTTCCCGCCAGATGACACCGCCTCTAACCTGAACCCGGGAGATCCGAACGGCGACCCACAAGACCCCATCGCCCGCGGCACCATCAACCTGGGCGCTCTCTTCCAAATTTCCGAAGAGGGAGGGGAGTGAGGGTGAACAGTGTTCAGTGAACAGTATTCAGTGAACAGTATTCAGTGAGCCGTGAAGGAGCACACTGAATACTGACTTACTGAAATACTGACTTACTGCTTACTGATGACTGAACAGTGACACTACCCCGTGTTTTTCAGGCCGGAGGCAATACCATTGATGGTGAGGAAGATAGTGTGTAACAGTTTTTGGGCGGTTGCGCTTTCCTGCTCCGGCAGGTGGCGCAGCTTACGCAGCAGGCTCACCTGAATGAAGTTGAGCGGGTCTACGTAGGGGTTACGCTGGCGTACGGAACGCTGCAGCGTGCGGTCATTATCCAACAGTTCACGTTGGCCAGTGACACGCAAAATCCAGGCAACAGTACGGTCAAATTCTGCCTTAATGTCACCGTAGATTTGCTCGCGAATGCCGGCGTCGCTGACCAGGCTGGCATAAAGGCGGGCAATGCCCATGTCGGCTTTGGCCAGGGAAACCTGGGCGTTGTCAATGACCACACTGAAGAAGGGCCAGTTGTGGTACATCTCCTGTAAAAGCTGAGCGTTAGCCGGTGTTTTACCAAAGGCGGCCAGCGCCGCGCCCACACCATACCAGCCAGGCAGCACATGACGGCTCTGCATCCAACTAAAGCCCCAGGGAATGGCCCGCAGGCTGTCAAATGTAGCTTGGGCCGTACGGCGAGACGGCCGTGACCCAATCCGCATCTGACTGATTTCGGCAAATGGCGTGGCCTGCTGCCAATAGTCCAGCAAGGCTGGTGTTTCGTAAATGAGGTGACGATAGGCGCGGTATGAGGTGGCGGCCAGTTCATCCATAGCGGCTCGCCATTCCGGTTTAAAGCGCGGCTGGACATTGTGTCGGGGATCAGCGCTGGCCAGTAGAGTGGCGTGCAGCACCTGCTCCAGGTGACGGCGAGCGATGGCCGGGTGACCATACCGTTCATCAATCACTTCCCCTTGTTCGGTGATGCGGATACGGCCGTTTACACTGCCCGGCGGCTGTGCCAGAATGGCCCGGTTTGCGGGGCCACCACCGCGAGCAATAGTGCCGCCACGGCCGTGGAAGAGCATAATCTCCACGCCATGAGCGCGGCACGTCTCCGCCAACGCCTCCTGCGCCTGGTACAATTCCCAATTGGCGGCCATGTAACCAGCGTCCTTGTTGCTGTCTGAGTAACCGATCATAATGGTCTGGCGGTGGCCAACACGGGCCAGGTGAGGGGCATAGGCCGGGTGGGTAAAGAGGCGCGTCATGACATCTGGCGCCTGACGCAAATCATCGCGCGTTTCAAATAAGGGCACAAAGGTCAACCCTTCATTGTCGTTGTCCGGGCGCAGGCAGAGGCCATGCCACTTTGCCAGCAGCAGGGGAGCCAGAATGTCTTCCGGGCCGTGTGTCATGCTGACGATGTACTGACCCAGCAGTTCACGGCCGTAAAAATCCACGGCACGCTTAAGGATTTGGAACAGCTGCAGGGTCTCGTCCGCTTCTGCCGAAAGATCGCTTAGCCCGGTGAGGTCAGGTGATAGCTGGCTCAACACGGCCGAAAGCACCGCAGCCCGGCCATCACCATTCTGCGCGGCAAACCCATCATAAAGGCCACATTTTTGCAGCAGTTCATCTAACACGGCCGTGTTGACATCGCTGTATTGACGAATGTCCAGGGCCGCAACGTGCAGGCCAAACACCTGCGCCTGCCGCCGGAAGCGGGCCAGGTCATCATGGGCAATGTCATCCAGCCCGCTTTGATGCAGGGTTTTATTCATCAGTTCCAACGGCTGCAGCAGATCATCTTTGCTCTTCATCCGTAACGGCCGTTGGCTTTGCCCCATCAGCCGGGCCACCATGTCACCACGAGAGGCGTCTGCCAGGTGTTCGGCCAGGGTAGCCGCCCACAGGCGGTAGGGCTCGTTTGGGTACCGGTCGGCCAAAAAGGCCAGGTGTTCTGACTGGCTTTTCACTTCGGCCAGCGTTTCTAAAAATTCTGGCTGGATGGGGGAAAGCGTGTCAGAAATAGAGAGGGAGCGGTTCAGGTGTACGGCCGTGACCCGGTGCTTTTCCACAGCCAGGCCACGATGCAGCCGCAGCGTCTCCGCGGTGACATGCGCCGTAACGTTGGGGTTGCCGTCGCGGTCGCCGCCAATCCAGGAACCAAAGGTAAGGAAACGCGGCGGCGGCTTAAGCGAAGGATAGGTTTCGGTAACGGCCTGGACCATCGCCGCATAAACGTCAGGGATCACATCCCAAATGGTGGTGTCCACGTAATAAAGGCCGGTTTTCACTTCATCGGTGACGGTGATCACGGCCGTGCGTGTGCGGTTGGTGAGCCAGAGAGATGTTACCTCGGCCCGGATATGCATCAATAAATGATCTCGTTCGGCGGGCAGCAAATTGCGCTCATGCAGCTCCGTCAGGGCATGGGAAATGCGGCGCAGTTTAGACAACACTGTACGGCGCTTGGCCTGGGTAGGATGGGCGGTGAACACCAACTCTACACGCAGCTTTTCCAGCAGCTTGCCCATCTCATAGTCGTCTACGCCCAACTGGGCCAGCTGCGCCACCGCCGCCGGAATAGATTCCTTGAGCGGCTGCGGATGCGCGGTGCGCTCTCGTTCGCGCAAGACACGCACCCGGTTTTGCTCTTCAGCCAGGTTCACCAGCTCAAAGTAGGTAGCAAAAGCCCGTGAGGCCAGCTCCACCTGGTCCAGAGTAAGGCCAGCCACAACAACTTCCAGACGGCCGTCAATATCCATCTGGGGATCAGCCCGCCGCGCTTTGGTCAACGCCCGGATGCGCTCTTCCAGCTCAAAAATCTCAATACCTGATTGGTGGCGAATAACCCGGCCTAAAATATCACCCAACAGGTGAATATCTTCGCTCAACTGCTTAAGATTGTCCATTGTTGACATCTGTTTTCCCCTGATCGGTCATCGGTAAACGGTACCAACTGCCCATGACCGGTTACTGGTTACCGGAAGTATAGTTTTTGTGGTGATAAAAAGCGGCAACGACCAGGGCATGGGAAATGCGGCCAGTTCGGATGAGTTCGGGGATGTCAGTTAATGGGATTTCTTCGATGGCAATGTCTTCTGCACCATCAAATTGGGGTGTCTGTATCTGGCGTGCGCCTAATGCCAGGTAAGTGTAGCAGCAGTTATCCAGAAAAGCGGGATTGGGATCTACAGTGCCAATGTGCACCATCTGATCGGCCACATAGCCGGTTTCTTCCAGCAGCTCACGGCGGGCAGTTTCAGCGGGGGAACCATCTTCGGCGTCTACAATGCCGCCGGGGATTTCCAGGGTAATGGCTTCACGGCCGTGGCGGAATTGATGCACCATCACCACCTTGTCATCCGGCGTTAGGGGAATAACGTTCACCCAATCCGGTGACTCCAACACGTAAAAGCGGTGGACATGACCCGTGCGTGGTGAACGGCGTGTATCCTGCCGTGCCTGAAAAATACGGTAATCTGCCAGAGATTCACTATCTAACTTTTCCCACTCTTCAACCATCATCATGCTCCATTGTCATTTTCTGAATCATAATGCCAATCGCCCGTGAACGCCAGCCGTTTTCTAGCCACACTTCAGTATAATGGGTATAAATATAAGGGAAACATCAATCATGCATAAGGAGTGGCAGCTTAATGACATACACATATGATTATCCATCTGAAGATAAATTGCCAGTTTGGTTGCCACACCTAAGTGAGGAAAGTGAGATGGCAGAGAATTTAGAGGCGCTGCGCAAAAAGCGCAACATGAAAGTTGGCCAGCTTGCAGCCAAGTCTGGCATTCCAACCAAACAGATTGTGGCTTATGAAAAAGGGGAACGCATTAAAGTGGCAGATATGCCAAAGTTGGCCCGGGCTCTATTTGTGGATGTCTCAGACATTAACTGGGTCTCAGAAAAGCCTAAAGCCCCCTCCCCCCAAAAAACCGCCTCTCAGCAAGAGGCCAAACCGGCTCAGCCATTGAAGCGCACGCCCGCGTCACAACCGGCACGGCCGTCACAGATTCAACACCTGCTGCTGCTGGCCCAAAAATTGGGTGAGGATGAAGGTGCCGTAACAAACAAAGCCGGTAAACCCCTGGCTGACCTGAGCCTGGCAGAAGCAAGCGCCCTGTTGCTGACTTACAATCAGGCCTGGATGAGCTACAAAGCCAGTCGTCCACCGGGGGACCCGCACACCAGCGGTACTCAGGGGAGGCGGGCTACGACACCGGAGGCCGTAGACCGCTTTGAGCTGACCTATCTGCATGCCCGCCAGGAAGCGGGCGACGAGCTGGCATTTACGTTGTTTGATGGATCGGTGTGGCACGGCCGTATCCTGGGCTTCTCCCCTTACACTATCACCATCCAGCAAACAGAGGGGCCCGAAACAACACTACAAAAGCTGGCAATTGCCTACTATGCGGTCATCGAAAAAGCATAACCGGGAAGCTGTTACCTGATGATCAGGAGAAACCGATGAGTTTATCAGACCACCTGCGTTACTTGCGAGCCATGCAAGGCGGACCTCACATTGCTGACGTAGCCCATGGGGCAAACGTTGATAACGTTGCGGCTGTCACTGTGGCGGAAAAGCAATACCGCCCCCTTGAAGACGAAGACCTGCTTAACAAACTGGCGGCTTATTACGGCCGTCCACTTGAAGAATTTCACTGGCATAATGCCCGCTCCCGCAAACAGTTCACCTTTTTTATCAACGGGGCCATGGGCTCCGAAACGGCCGTATCCCTGACATTACGGCATGGCGTAACATTAACCGGCACCGTAGAAGATTGGGACCTGGCATGTGTGGCCTTACGGACGGCAGACGGCCGTCTGCTCGTCGTCCAGCGCCACGCCATCATAGATTGGTCAGTGTAAGGCAAGTGAACAACCTGTCTTACTTTTTAAAGGAGGGCAATGTGAGTACCTTTGTGATTGAAAGCAAACCCCGCAAAATGACCACCGGCGTCAACTGGCGCATTGATGTGCTGGGCCCAGATGGCCCGGCCAAAGATCGGCTGGAAGAGGCGATCAAAGGGTTAAAAAACCATCCGGCGAAAATTGCCCGCCAATCGCTTACAGACATTCTGGCATTGATCGACCAATTTAAGTACCAGATCAGGCATGTGGAACATACCGCCGGGGATGGCGAAATGGAAAGCTGGTTATTTGTCGTGCAAAATTAAGGCAGCCGCATTGGTGGCCTGCCCTAGTATCAGTTTTCAGTGATCGGCAACCAGTTTTTAGTAGGCCCACCTCCAGTAAATGTCCGCTGAAAACTGGTTGCTGACTTCTGATTACTGGTCCTAGGTGATCATCTGGATAGCGGCACGTGTGCTGGCGAAGGCCAGTTCTGGCAAATGATCCAGGCTAAAGAAAGCCGCCGCATCGGCATCATCACCGGCCTGTAAGTGGCCGCCCACCAGCCGTCCCTGGTACAAAATAAAGATAGAGGCGCCTCCTTGTTGGGGAGGGTTATAGTAAACGCCTACCAGCCGTTCAATTTCACCACGCAGACCCGTTTCTTCAAACAATTCCCGCACGGCCGTCGCTTCTGGATCCTCCCCCGCGTCCAGATACCCTGCCGGAATGCTCCACTTGCCAATCTCCGGGTGCATGGTGCGCCGTACCAGTAAGATACGGCCGTCTGCAACAATAAGAACGCCCACACCCACCTTGGGATCGGTGAAATGAATGAATCCACAGTCTGGGCAAACGCGTCGTGGTTTATCACCTACTAACCGTGTTTGCATCTCCCCGCCACAGCCAGAACAAAATCTAACACTTTCTGGGGCCGAGCTGCTGCTCATTTTACTCCCTTTCCCAGAATGCCCATGTGCATGTTACAGCCAGCTTGCTGGCTCACTCATCACGTCCAGGCGCACGGTCGGCACCTAACCGTTGAAAAACCAGCCGCCAACCACCCTCACGGCCGTCGTCACAGGGGCCTATGCGCAGCCCACTCACCTCCGGGCTGCCTTCCACCAATACAACTGTGTAAGACACATCCGGCACCATGGTAAAATCACCATAGCCCACGCCGACATCTGGTTTAAACCCGGTAAAAAAACGATCCTCCCCTGTGGCCCACCTAACCATAACTTCTACCCCCGGCAGCTCTTCCAGAAACTCATCCTGGGTCACCACCTCAATGTGCGGCAGTGCATCTTCAGCCCCACAAGCGCGCTCCTGGTTGAGTAAACGGTATGCCTGTTCTACCGTGGGTGTAGGTGACACAGTCGGTGATGCTGTGGGTGTGGGCAGCGGCACATCTGTGGGCACCAGCGTTGGTGGCGGCAGCGGCGAAGCCACCACCTGGGCCGCCAGCGTAGGGGTAGGCAGCACATCTGGTGTGGGGGCAAAGATGGCCACGGCACCCCCTTGCGCGCCCAACTGCTGTGCCAAAGCAGCCATATGGCGCAGCGCATCTGGTGATTGCAGATCACGTATATAAGTTTCCAGTAAATCATTGACTGTCTGCGTCAGGTTAGGGTCTTCCAGAGCAGCCAGGCGTTGTTGAGCCCGTGGCCAATGGCCATCAGCGGCAAAGCTCTGGCTGACCAGAAAGATGTATTCTGCCTGGTAACGTTCACTCAAGCGCGCCGGGCTGGCATCTACATAAATAATAGGGTCTATCACCCAGGCATAATACAATCCAATGCCCAGGCCACCTATAATCCCCAGAAGCAGCCAACCAGTGGCAGAGATGCGCTGCCAAAACGGCCGTCCTGGCTGGCGGCGGGCATAAGGTAGCTGGCGGCGCGGGCGGCGGCTCATGGGTATGGCTCCGTGACGGAGGGCAGGTAAGGAGCCATGGCCGGGGACGTAATACCCAAAGCGGCCGCCAGGCTGACCAACTGCCGGATTTCCATAGGGTCTTCTTGTTGTAAGATAGCGTCCAGCATCACGGCCGTGAGCAAGGCCTCCGCGTCGTCTCCCAGACCCGTCAGGCGGGCCTGTGCCGAAGCCAGATCTCCTTCAACAGCATAAGCCGCGGCAATCATGCGCACATAGTCACGCTTAAATCCATCTGCCAGTAACGTGGGATCGGCATTGATATATTCCGTAGGCGCAACCTCCCAGCCTACGTACAGGCCCAGACCCAGGCCAATGGCCAAACCCACCAGTACGAAGAATGGAATACGAAGACGACTCATGCATTGCCTCAGATTTCAGTGACCAGACAGTTGGCCAAATCTAACAACCAAATAATAGTTGACCACATAAAAAGGAGTTACCCATTTTCATGAGCAACTCCTCTTAGCATTTGCCCGGCCTCTGGTGGGGACATATAATCCCGATGAACAAGTAGGGACAGGTTTGATGCCTACCCTATGGGGTGCCCTCAGGGTAGCCCCTACCAATGCCGAAGGTGGGAATCGAACCCACACTCCCGAAGGAACACGATTTTGAGTCGTGCGCGTCTGCCTGTTCCGCCACTTCGGCTCTATATACAAAGCGGCGAGATTTTAGAACATGGCATGCGTTCTGTCAACATCATCACTAATTGATAACCACGCATCGGTGAATACTGACCACTGAATACTGACCACTGAATACTGATATACGGGAATGGATGAAGCAGTACTGATCGAACAGGCAAAACAGGGGGACGTGACGGCTTATAACCGGTTGGTGCTGCATTATCAACAGGTGACGTATAACGTTGCTTACCGCATTATGGGAGACCCACAATCGGCGGAAGACATGACGCAAGAGGCCTTTGTGGCTGCGTACCAATCGCTGAATACGTTTCGCGATGGCAGCTTTAAGGCATGGCTGCTGCGTATCACTACCAACCGCTGCTACGATGAACTGCGCAAATACAAACGCCGCCCTCAATCGTCATTGGATGATCTGACAGAAGATAACGAATCATTTGCCTTTTTACGTGACCCAGGGGAAGGGCCGGAAGCACAGCAACAACGGTTAGAGCTCATTCGGGCCATTGAGCGCTGCTTACAAGGGCTGCCGGAGGATCAGCGGATCACGGCCGTGCTCTGTGACGTGGAGGGGTATGATTATAATGAAATTGCCCACATCACCCGCGTTTCATTAGGCACGGTGAAGTCACGCATGAGCCGGGCCCGTCACAAATTGCGTGATTGTTTGCAAGGCGTCAAGGAACTTTTACCGGCATCATATCGTCTACCAAGTGAACTTATAGACCATTGATTGGTGAGACACTGGCAATGAGATGATTGCACATGCACCTCATTGGCAGATAAAACAATGTTTAACTTTCTGCGGAATCTAACAAAATCGGCCGAGGAACAACGGCAAGAGACGTTAACAGCCTACCTGGATAACGCACTATCGCCGCGCGCCCGTCAGGCGTTTGAAGCCCAGTTAGCCCAAGACCCCTCCCTGCGCGTAGAAATGGAAGAACAGCGCCGCGTGCAGCAAATGTTAAGCCAGTTACCGCCTCGCCGTGTACCGCGCAACTTCACGCTAGACCCGGCCGTCTACGGCCGTCCTGCCCGGCAGCCGCTTGTCCAAGTTTACCCGGCCTTGCGAGCCGCCACGGTGCTGACGGCCGTGCTGCTCTTTTTTGCTGTGGGGCTGGGTGTGTTCACCAGCGGCCGCATGTCTCAGCCAGTGACCACAACCTCTAACATCGCCATGCAGCCGGCCATGACTCAAATGGCCGAAGAGGCACCCGCAGCCGCAGAGCCTATGGCCGCAGAAGCCATAGCGGAAGAATCTGTGGCCGAAGAAGAAGGCACCATCACTGAAGAGGTAGACGTAGCAGAAGAAGAGACAGCCAGCGATGCTGGGGCGCCGTCGGCTGAAGAACCAGCCGCACCGGCCCCAGCCGTAGAAAGCACACCTGCCGCGTCACCAACCGCTACGCCCCTGCCTACCATGCCCCCAGCCACACCAACACGCTCTACCCTGCCCCGGGCGACAGCCACGGCTGCTCTGGATCGCCGCTTCACCCCCGAATTGAGCGCTACCCTCCCCCTGACTACGTCATCATACTACTCCTTCAACGCCACCACAAACGCCACTGCCACGGTACAGGCTGCGGCCAATGCAGACACGGCCGTGGTTCAAGCTTCACCCATCCCCACGGCAGCTGCGCCCAAAACGGTTGGGCTAAGGCAAGAGGCGCTGGCCAACCCCCTCCTGATGACCCAGATTGTTTTGCTGCTGCTGCTGGCCGGGTTAACGGCCGTGACCCTTTATACCCGGCGCAAACTGTAGCGGTCACAACATGCAAAGCCACACCTGTGCCGTCCGGCGACCCCCACCTTAGCAGCACTCTTGTATCAGTTTTCAGTTATCAGTGGTGATCAGTGTTCAGTAAGACCTGACGCCCATAACTGTCCACTGACCACTGGCTACTGACTTCTGACCACTGATTACTGACTTCTGACCACTGATTACTGACTTCTGATCACTGGCACCAGTCTACCTTTAACAAGCAGCGGGCAGCGTCCGTCAGACGGTGAGGGTGAGATGCAGTATGGGCAGCAACCGAAAAACCTGGTGTACGTACAGAACAGTACATACAGGAGGATGATCATGAAAGCAGAATTTTCACCAACTCAGGACGAGAAAATCATCGGCGCGCTGGCCAACGCGGCCATTCTTTTGCCCATGTGGGGCCTCATCGTCTCTGCGCTCATCTGGATAACGCAGCGCGAAAAATCGGCTTACGTGCGTGACCAGGCCCTGCAAGCGTTGACCTGGCAAATAACCCAGGTTGTCATGATGTTTGGGGGCATGGGGTGTTACTTTGTGAGCTTTTTAATGATGTTCGGTTCGATATTTGCCGCCGGTGCCGAAGAAATGGCCGGGCCACCTCCTGGCTTTTTCCTGCCGTTTTGTACCATGGGTTTTGTTTTTGCCTCTATGTTTGTCTTTATCATTGGCGGCGTTTATGCGGCCATCCGCAACCTGCAAGGCCAGGCTATTACCTACCCCTTTGTGGGCGAACGGATTCGATCTTATATCAATGACAATTCGAAGCGGGCGGCGTGAGTGCCCTGGCCGGTTTTAGGCCACAAGGCGTGGCAGGTAAAACGCTAACCGTTACCGGAACAGCGCCAGATCAGCCTCTACCATCAAGTGAATTAATTCCGTAAATGACGTGCGAGGTTCCCAGCCCAAATCCTGTTTGGCGGCGGTGTAGTCGCCCTTTAAGACGGTGATTTCGGTAGGGCGCTGTAGGGCTTCGTCGGCTTCTACGTATGCTTGCCAATCCAGCCCGGCCGCGGCAAAGGCTACTGCGCACAAATCACGCACAGCGTATGAGGTGTTGGTGCCAATGACGTAATCTTTGGGTTCATCATTTTGCAGCATCAGCCACATGGCTTCTACATACTCTTTGGCGTAACCCCAGTCACGGCGAGCATCCAGGTAACCAAGCTTGAGTTTACCCGCGGGGGTGATCAACGGCCGTCCCAACTCATCGATAGGCGGGTGGGCCACTTTATTTTTGATACAGGCTACGGCGGCCGTCACTTTACGGGTGACAAAGTGCAGGCTGCGACGTGGGCTTTCGTGGTTAAAGAGGATGCCACCGCAGGCAAACATACCATAACTTTCACGGTAACAACGGGTCATCATATGGGCATAGGCTTTGGCGATGCCATACGGGTTATTGGCATCAAAGGGCGTCATTTCTGTGGCCGATTCAGCCTGCACGTTGCCAAAGATTTCGCGGCTGGTGGCCTGGTAGACGCGGGCGTGCGGCGCATGGACACGCACCGCTTCCATAACACGCACCACCCCCAGGCCGGTGATCTGCCCGGTGTAATAAGGATGTGTCCAGCTGTCAGCCGGCACCGACTGCGCCGCGATGTTGTACACTTCGTCTGGCTGATACGCCCGTATCAAGCGGGCGATGCTTTCATGGTCTAACAGGTCAGCGGCTTCGATGTGTACATGGCCGGCCAGATGCCGGATATTAGGTTTATCTACTGTGGTGCTGCGCCGGATGGTACCCACCACCTGGTACCCCTTTTCCAGCAATAAATCAGCCAGATAGGAACCATCTTGAGAAGAGAGGCCAATGATAAGCGCCGTTTTGGACATAACATTCTCCTTTGCTTCAGGTTTTGGCCCGATAGTACCTGAAGCTGGCGGGGCAATTATACGGCCGGGCCACGTCTGCCCTATAGGGACACACTGTTATGGCTGTGAGAGGTATTTTTGGGAAACGGCCGTGAGCGCGGCATCATACATTTGCTCTATGTCCGTCTGGTGGTTCACATGGGGGATGACCTCTTGCAGCAGCCCATCATGAATGCCATAGACCCAACCATGGACACTCACGGGCTGCTCCCGCTGCCACGCTTCTCGGATCACCTTCGTCCGGCACAACTCGTACGTCTGTTCAATCACATTAACTTCACACATAAAATGGCTTACAGCATCAGGGCTTATCTGAGACAGCAGCTTTTCATGCCGGGTGAGAATGGCTTTGATGTCCCAAATCCAGTAATCAATAATGTCATGCCCCTCGCCATGGATGGCCGCTTCCACGCCGCCGCAGCCATAATGCCCACACAAGATAACATGCCGTACCTTCAGCACGTCCACTGCATATTGCAATGCTGAAATGCAATTGATATCAGCGTTGTTCACGATATTGGCGATATTACGATGGACAAAAACTTCACCCGGCATCAGGCCGATGATCTGGTTGGCCGGCACCCGGCTGTCACAGCAGCCAATCCAAAAAAATTTAGGGGTTTGTTGTTTGCTCAACTCTATAAAAAAGTTGGGGTTCTCCTGCTTAACCGTAGCCGCCCAACGGCGGTTGTTTAAGAGTAATTGATCTATCATCTATGTTTAAGCTCCTTAAGGATGTGTTGTGAGGTGCCAGATGAGTAACGGCCGTTGCGTACCAACAGCTTGTGAAGTTCAGGTTACGGGTATTGTGCCAGCCACCACGCCTTGTTAGGTATATCACTGGCCATGATTGCCGCTTTGGTGGCGGCCAGGTCAAAAGCAATGCGCCGGCAATCTACGCTTAACACGCCCGCCTGCCAGGTGACAACAGCATACTCCGCCCAGGGATTCAACGAGGGTGGGCAACCTGGCGCATAAGCGACGCGGAAAGAATTGCCAACACTACCAGGGTTAAGTATCAAGGTTCCCTTGTGGTGGCGCACCATCTGCATATGAGAATGCCCTCCGGCCATAATCGTCGCCGTGTAACCCTGCAGCAAACGTTCCAATTCATCTGTCGGTGTTGTCGCCAAAATCAAATCGGTGTTGGCATGCGGTGAGCCATGAAAGCAAACCATTGTTTCCTGGCCACCTAATGGTATCTTTAAGAGGGGCTTAAAAGAGCGGACAAAGGCAACATCCTCCGGCGTAAGCTGCCGGGCGCACCAATGCAAGGTGGGCCACAGCTCAGAGGCGATCATGTAGTCAGCGGCCAGGTCTGGCTGAAGTAAGGCAGCGTCATGGTTGCCCATCAAACAAGGGCAGTTTAGTGATCGCAGCAAGGCCAGTGTCATTTGGGGTTGAACACCAATGGTGATCACATCGCCCAGGCAAATGACTTGATCAACACGTTGCTGCTGTATGTCAGCCAAAACGGCACTTAGTGCTATGGCATGGCCGTGCATGTCAGAAATGAGCGCAATACGCATAAAGGATCTCCAATGTCAGGCTACAGAACTCTTTGTTACATTTGTAGCCTAAAATGTATTTCTTAACCATGTCTTAACCTGGAAATTTTGCGGAAAAAGGGGGTGCATGATATAATGAGCCTACAGTTGAGCACTGTGACGGCAAAGTGGGCAGCCCCCACTTTTTTTGTTTCTATTTTCGAATAATGGGTAAGGTTTGACTCAATGAAAAGCGAATTTCTTTTAGCCTTCAATGAGATTTGTGAAGCACGTGGTCTGCCAAAAGAGGAAGTCATTGAGGCCCTCAAAACGGCGCTCGTCTCTGCCTACCGGCGTGACAACCAGGTGAGTAACTCACAAAACATTGTCGTGGAGATTGACCCTCGCACTGGCGACCCTACTATCCTGGCAGAAAAGGAAGTAGTGGATTCGGTGCTGGATAATCGTACTGAAGTGACGATGGAAGAGGCCCTGCGGAATGGGCACACCAAGGCACAATATGGCGACGTGGTCATGGTAGACAGCACCACAGCCGGTTTTGGCCGCATTGCCGCACAAACGGCAAAGCAAGTGTTACTACAGCGCGTGCGTGAAGCCGAGCGGGAACAATTGTATGAGGACTTTTCTGGCCGCGAAGGCGAGTTGGTCAACGGCACGGTACAAAGCATTAGCGGTCAGCATCTCACCATTGGCCTGGGACGCACGGAAGCGATTATGCCTAAGAGCCAGCAGGTGCCGCGGGAGCGTTACCGCCCCCATGACAAGATTCGTGTTTATGTGCTGGAAGTGCGGCGGACCAATCGTGGCCCACAAATTTTTGTCAGCCGTAACCACCGCAACTTGCTGCGTCGCTTGTTGGAACTGGAAGTACCAGAAATATACAACGGCCAGGTAGAGATCAAGAGCATTGCGCGTGAAGCCGGGCAGCGCTCTAAGGTGGCTGTACAGGCTCTACAACCGGGTGTGGACCCGGTAGGGGCGTGTGTGGGCATGCGTGGCGTGCGTATTCAAAGTATTGTGCGCGAGTTAAATGACGAAAAGATTGACGTGATTGAATGGGATGGCGACCAGCGCATCTTTATAGCCAAGGCGCTTAGTCCGGCGCGGGTGTCCCACGTATTTTTGGATGATGATCCCAATGAAGGGAAAACGGCCGTGGTCATTGTGCCCGATGATCAACTTTCACTGGCTATTGGCCGGGAAGGCCAAAATGCACGCCTGGCGGCCAAGCTCACTGGCTGGCGCATTGATATTAAGAGTCTGACTGAAGCCGCGTATGAATCTTTAGATAATCTAGACCATCCTGCCGCCGATGCCAATATTCGGGAAAACTTGGAACTGGTAGAAAAGGCAAGGCTTATTCTGGCCAAGAAAGAAGCCAACCGGCCTATCACTTCTGAAGATTACCACGTACTTGACCGTGTTGTGGGTGGCATTGAAGGGCGTATTATTGCCGAACGCGCCGCCGCCCATGACGATTTGCGTAAAAAGCGGGCCATCGCCCGGCGTTCTGTGCCTGAAAGCGAGTGGGAAGTACCGCTGGATGCCTTAGATCTGCCAGGCCGTATTCACAACTTGTTATTAGATAACAACGTGGAAACGGTAGGAGATCTCCTGTTAACGCTGGAAATGGGCGACCACGTTTTCCTGAACTTTAAGGGTCTGGGGGATGTGGCTCTGGAAACAACCAAAGAAAGCCTGGCCGCATACCAGAAAGAGCGGGCCAAACAGATGGCTAAAGCGACTGCCAAAGCGGCTGTAGAAATGGCCGAAGCGGCAGAAGTGGCCGAACTTGAAGTCGATGTGCTGCCAGCAGCCGAAACAGAGGAACTGGAACCCATGACGGCTGCCGAATTGACGGCCGCTGATGAAGTGGTGGCCGATGAAAGGCTGGCGGCCGATGAGTTACCGGAAGATGAACTGCCGGAAATGGAAACGGCCGTAACGCCAGAAGCTATCGACGAAGTGGCCCCGGAACCAGAAACCATTCCTGCTGTTGAAGAACCAGCCGTGGTGGCGCCGGCAGAGGCCAAACCCGTACCAGAAAAACCAAAGAAACCAGTTGTTCAGATTGCCCGCCCGGTACCGATGGAAAAAGAAGAAGAACCGGCGCAGAAAAAGAAGAGTAAAAAATCACGCAAAGGCAAACAACTCGTTTTTGATGAAGACGCCGGCGAGGTAGTCATTAAACGCAAACGCAAAGGCAGCCGCCGCCGTGAGGAATGGGATGAGTATGATTTTTAGTTGGGATGTCATAAAGGCATTACCCAATTAAATAGCTGTTAACAATGGCAAAGCAAAAACAGCCACGCCGTCAGAAGCATCTTCCCCAACGCACTTGCGTTGTCTGCCGCCAGAAGTTTGATAAACGGCAGCTGACCCGCATTGTGAATGCCCCGGAAGCGGGGGTGGTGCTGGACCCTACGGGTAAACGTAACGGCCGTGGCGCTTATATTTGCGATCAGCTCTCTTGTTGGGATAAATTGACGCAAAAACCGGGGATATTAGAACAGGCATTAAAAACCAGCATATCGGCCAATGCATTAACAACCATTGCCGCTCACAAACCAGCGGCAACTATCAGCGAAACCATCGCCTGAAACAAAAAGAGGTAAAGGCGCAGAGGGGCAGAGGGGATACATCTTCTCAGCCCCTCTGTCCCTGTGCTTATTGAACGAAGGGAAGAGAGGTATGACTAAAACCAAAGCGCCCATTCAAATACCAGATTTTGTCACCGTCCGAGAATTGTCCGACTTGATGGGAGTTAGCCCCATTGGTGTGATCAAAGAGCTGATGAGCAATGGGATCATGGCCAACATTAACCAGGAGATTGACTTTGACACAGCCGCGATTGTGGCTGGCGAAATGGGGTTTGAAGTTGTTGCCCAAGAAGTAGAAGAAACAGAAGAAGAAACGGCCGCCGCGCTCGAACGGCCAGCCTGGAAACAGGTACTGGCGCATGAAGAAGAAGCCGATCTGATTCCCCGCCCGCCGGTTGTTACCATGTTAGGGCATGTAGACCATGGCAAGACCTCCTTGTTAGATGTGATCCGTGAAACCAACGTAACAGCCGGTGAAGCGGGCGGCATTACCCAGCACATTGGCGCGTACCAGGCCATGAAAGAAAATCAATTGGTGACTTTCCTGGATACCCCGGGCCATGAAGCGTTTACGGCTATGCGCGCCCGCGGCGCTCAGGCCACAGATATTGCTATTCTGGTGGTGGCCGCCGATGATGGCGTCATGCCCCAAACGCGGGAAGCGGCCGATCATGCTCGTGCTGCCCGTGTGCCCATCATTGTGGCTATGAACAAGATTGACCTGGCCAATGCCAACCCACCCAAAGTGCTGCAAGGTCTGGCCGAAATAGGGCTGGTGCCTGAAGCGTGGGACGGCGACACGATGGTGGTAGAAGTGTCTGCCAGGGAGCAATATGGCATTGATGACTTATTGGAAGCGATCTTGTTGGTGGCAGAAGAACTGAAGCCGCGGGCCAACCCCAAGGCTACACCCACCGGCACGGTGTTGGAAGCCAGAATTGAGAAAGGGCGAGGCCCGGTAAGCACACTACTGGTGCAAAATGGCACACTGCGTGTAGGAGACACTTTGCTGGTTGGTGAGCATTACGGCCGTATCAAAGCCATGTTTGACTTTAAAGGCAACCGCATTACCACCGCCGGTCCATCTACACCGGTTTCTGTTTCTGGCCTTAATGGCATCCCTGGCGCTGGCGATCAGTTTACTGTTGTTAAAAGCGAAAAAGAGGCTCGCCAGCAAGTGGCGGAAATGGAAGAAAGAAACCGACTGCAAAGCAGCCTGCCCGCTCGCGGCGTCAGCCTGGATGATTTTTTTGCCCGCCTACAAGAGGGTGAAGCCAAAACCCTTAACCTGATCATCAAAGCAGACGTACAGGGTTCTCTGGAACCCATTATTACTTCGTTAGAAAAAATCAACCAGGAAAGCAGTGAAGTTTCCCTGGAAATTCTGCTTTCCGGTACCGGGGCCATCTCCGAAAGTGACGTTATGCTGGCTTCGGCTTCTGAAGCCGTCATTCTGGGTTTTAATGTGGAGGCTGACCCTATTGCCCGCAACGCGGCCATGAATGAGAGCGTGCAAATTAGAACCTACAGCATCATCTACAAGCTCTTTGAGGATGTGGAAAAGGCTATGAAAGGCATGCTGGCACCTACTTACGAAGATGTGGTCATTGGCCGCGCCGAGGTACGCCAGGTCTTCCACATTCGCAACCTGGGTGATATTGCCGGATGCTATATGCGCTCTGGTGAGGCACGCCGTAATGGCTACGGCCGTCTCATTCGCAACGACAAGATATTGCACCAGGCCCGGATAGCCAGCCTGAAACACCTACAGGAAAATGTGCGCGAAGTACGCACCGGGTTTGAATTTGGTGTCAGCCTGGAAAACTATCACAACTACGAACCAGGTGATGTGATTGAGTTCTTTATTAGTAAAAAAGTAGAAGTGTAATGCAGCCAGGTCATCACGTCATGATATGATGACCCGATGACCCGGTTGCCTGACGATTCATGAGCAAAATCCGCCAACAACGCACGGCCGACCAAATGCAGATCATTCTCAGTGAACTCTTCTTGCGAGAGTTAAATGATCCGCGCCTGCACGGCGTTACGGTGACCGAAGTGACCATTGACCGGGAATTAGAACACGCTGACGTGCATGTAAACGCTTTGGGGGATGAGTCACGCCAGACAGAAATTATGGCAGCGTTAGACAAAGCCAGCGGCTACTTAAGACGTGAAGTGGTAAGCCGGATGCGGCTGCGCAAAGCGCCTACTTTCCATTTTCATTGGGATCCCCGCCTGACTCATTTTCAGGAAGTCGAAGATATCCTTAGCAAGTTGGACATTCCCCCCTCTGAAGATAATGAGCTAAACGGTAACCAAGAGGAATAACCGTTGCCTTCAACCGCACAAACAATTCAAACCACAATGCAACAGGCAGGAACTATCCTTGTCATCACACATACTGGCCCAGACGGTGATGCGGTGGCCTCACTCACGGCCGTAGGCCTGGCCCTGAAACAATGGGGGCGCTCCTTCACGTTGATGTGTGATGATGCCATCCCGGAACGCTTCCGCTACATGGCTCTGACAAACCAGGTTCGCCGTCCCTCCGTCAACGGCCGTGTCACCTATGATTTACTTATCGCCGTAGACTGCGGCGATGAGCAGCGTATGGGTCAATCATGGGCTTCCCTGCCAGAACCGCACCCACCCATTATCAACATCGATCACCATATGACAAACACCCGGTTTGGGCAGATCAATCTGGTGTTAGACACGGCCGTGTCCACGACGGAAATCCTTTATGACCTCTTTACCGCCTGGGGACTCAACATAAACGTCGACCTGGCCACCAGCCTGCTCACCGGGCTGGTCACCGATACCCTCGGTTTCCGCACCATGGGCACCACAGCCAAAACCCTCAGGATCGCTTCCGAGATGATGGCGGCTGGCGCCGATTTGTCCCTGATCACCACCCAGGGCTTGAGCCTGAAGGAATTTGCCACCATCAAACTTTGGCGGTATGGACTGGACAATATGAAGTTTGAAGACGGCCTTATCTGGACAGCCATTACCCATAAACAACGTAAGGCTGCCCGGTATACCGGATCCAGTTCCAACGGTCTGAGCAACATTCTGGCCGATGTGGATGAAGCGGCCATTGGCATTGTGATGATGGAATTAAGCGATGGTTCAGTGCGTGTGGGTTTCCGCTGTCGCCCGCCTTACAACGTGGCCGATATTGCCCTCAAACTGGGTGGGGGCGGCCACCCTCTGGCAGCAGGCTGCACCATTAAAGGCTCTCTGGCTGACGTAGAAGCGCAGGTGATCACTCTGAGCAAAGAAGCCATTCGCCAGCAACATCATTAGAGCGCAGCAATCAGGGGTTGGAGATGCGGCTGTCTCCGATCTCCCTCTAGTCCATGACCCACTCCCCTGAAGGACTCCTGAACATTGATAAGCCCGGTGGCATGACCTCCCATGATGTGGTAAACCGGGTGCGGCGGGTGGCGGGAGTGCGCCGCGTAGGGCACGCAGGCACATTGGACCCTTTGGCCACTGGTGTGCTGCTGCTTTGCCTGGGGCGGGCTACGCGCCTGGTGGAGTATGTGATGGGGTTGCCCAAAACGTATGAAGCGGCCGTGCGCCTGGGGCAAAGCACCGACACGTATGACGCCGATGGCCGGGTGGTGGCTGAACGACCGTGTGCCGTCACCCTGGCCAACCTCGACCAGGCACTTCCTCAGTTTCGCGGCCCCCTGCAGCAAACACCCCCCATCTATTCCGCCATCAAAAAGGGAGGGCAGCCCCTTTACAAACTGGCCCGCCAGGGCGTAGATGTGGTGGTGACTGCGCGGGCCGTTACGGTTTATGAACTAGATGTGTTGGACTTTTCCCCGCCTATGGTCACGCTGCGCATCACCTGTTCGTCAGGCACTTATATTCGTTCGCTGGCCCATGATTTGGGGGAAGTGTTGGGCTGCGGAGGGCATATCGCCGGGCTGCGGCGCACGGCCGTGGGCGGCTTCACCACAAACACGGCCGTACACCTGGACTATCTGACGCCTGAAAATTTGAAGCGCTGGCTGCTGCCCTCGGACACGGCCGTGGGTCATCTGCCACGCATAGACGTTTCCGAGGCCGAAGCGGCACAGCTGCTGCAAGGCCAACCTATTCCCCGGACAGGCCATCCGGGCACCACGCTGGCCCGGTTTTATATGCCAGACAACACCTTCCTTGGTCTGGCCACGGCCGCGGCCACAACATGGCAGCCGCATAAAATGTTCCCACTGCTGTAAAGCTGGTAAAATGGGGGGGTAGTTTACCTATAGGACAAGTATGAGTCACACATTCATTCATGCAAATCACCTTTCTGAAGTTCCTCAGCGCGCACCAACGTTTGTGGCCATTGGCTCTTTTGATGGCGTTCATCTGGGTCACCAGTCCGTGTTACGCAGCATGGTAGCGGCCGCCCAAAAGGCAGGCGTACGCACGGCCGTACTGACCTTCTTCCCCCACCCTAAACGTGTGCTGCAAAATCTGACAGGCCCTTATTACATTGCTACGCTGGCAGACCGTGTGGCCTGGCTGGGCGAGGTGGGCATAGACGTGGTCATCACCTACCCGTTTAACGACGAGGTGCGCCATACTCGTGCTGCCGATTTTGTGGCCCAGCTGTGCCACCATCTGGATATGCGGCAGCTATGGGGGGGCAATTTTGCCCTGGGCTACCAGCGGGAAGGTGACATACCCTTTTTACGTGCCTTGGGACAGGAGATAGGCTACACCGTTGAACTGGTAGATGCCCTGGTGACGTGGGAGGGGGAACGGGTCAGCAGCAGCCGTATTCGCCGTCATCTGCAACATGGGGAGATTAAACTGGCAAATGGATGCCTGACACGGCCATACCGCCTGCGTGGCGTGGTGGTGCGGGGTGACCAACGCGGCCGCACCCTTGGTTTCCCCACCGCCAATATCACTTATTGGCCCGAACAAGTCATCCCTGCCAACGGCGTTTACGCTGCTTATGCCTGGGTTGGCGGTCAACCCTACCGGGCTGCCACGAACGTCGGCATACGCCCCACCGTGGATGGCTCACGCCTGACCGTCGAAGCCCATCTGCTTGATTTTTACGGCGATCTTTATGATCAGGAGCTGTGTCTGGAGTTCCATGACCATATTCGCGCCGAAAAGAAGTTCGGCGGTCTGGACGAATTAAAAGCACATATCCAGGCAGATGTAGCCCAGGTTCGGTCAACCCTGGCTCTTTGAGCGGCCGTTCGCGCTTTTTGAGCGGCCGTTCGCGCTTTGAAGAGCAGACCGCATTTACCAAAGAGCCTTAAGGTTGCAGTCCACGCACAATGGTCTGCACATTCGCCCGGATCATGCCAATGTAACTGTCTGCACCGCTGCCTACCGGGCCCAAGGCATCGGTATGCAGTGGTAAAACCTGCACCTTATCACAATGCGTCAGTTCGGCAGCCACTGTTTGCGCCAGGCTGGCATTGTTGGTGATCTCTGTAAAGAGTGTGCAAAGGCGCTGCGCTCTTAAAACAGTTACCAGGTTTACCAGGTCCGTCGCTGACGGCTCCGCCAATGTGCTCATAGAGGGAATCACCGTCCCCAGAACTTCAAACTGATAGGCTGCAGCAAAGTAGCCCAAAGAGTCATGATTGGTGACCAGGATACGATGGCTGGCAGGGATGGTGGCTAACTGCGCCTCCACATAAGCTTCCAATTGTGCCAGTTCCGCCCCATACGCAGCGGCGTTGTGGGCATAGGTTTCGGCATGGGCCGGGTCCAGTTCGCTTAAAGCCTGCTTTACATTTTCCGTCCACTGCATCACGTTTGCAATGCTGGTCCAGGTATGGGGATCAACCTTGCCATGTCCATTGGCTTCTTGATGTACCTCTCCTTCCTCGTCATCATCTGCCCCGTGTCCATGGCCATCAAATGGCAAGGGAACGATGTTGGCAGAAACGGGCACTTGAGGGACATTTTCACCGATGCTGGCCAGCGTGCTCACCAATCTTTCTTCCAGGTCCCAGCCATTGACAAAGATGACGTCTGCGGTGGCCACGGCCGCCAACTGCTGCGCCCCCGGCTCATAGCTGTGGGGGTCCTGCCCCGGCCCGGCCAACACCATCAGGTGAATGGCATCCCCGCCTACCTGGGCCACCACATCACCGATAATGCTGGTGGTGACCACCACTTGCAGCAGTTCGCCGTTAAGTTCGACGGGGGCTAACGTTGGTAAACGCAACATCTCCACCTGACCATCATAGTCATCTTGACCGGCTTCCAGGTCATCATGCTCATCGGCGGTGTTTGTAGCCAAAACGGCCGTGGCGCCCGGCACTTCTGTAACGGCACCGCGGCAGCCCACCAACACCCAGATGCCCACTCCCACCAAAAGCAGCATCGAGCCCATATTTTTACGCTTGCTGTTCATGTTCCAGCTCCTTATTGATACTTTATATCATTTTTCACCCCCTAATTATAACAACAGGCCCGATGACGGCAATAGGGCTGGCCGCTGGCAGGGATACTGGCATTTGTGGTCAGGTATTTTGTGGGCTGGCAGCGGACGAAGGTGGCCTAAAGCCCCCGGAAGCATGTGGCCTCCGGGGGCTTTTTACTACATGCTATTCTTCTTTGATCACAAAAGGAAGGTAATTGATGTAGTCTAACGCAGGTAGGGACATAATATCAATGGTGCTGACGGCCGTGCTGCTGCCAAATTCGTTTGTGGCTGTCAGGGTAATGGTAAAGGTGCCGGTCATCGTGTAGGTATGTGTGGGGTCTTTTGTTATGACAATGGGGGCACCATCACCAAAGTCCCAGGTGTAGGTCATGGGTGACGTGCCGGTCGTCAGATTGGTGAAGTTCACCGGCTGGTTCACCATCGCCGAAGCCGAATGGGTAAAAGCCGCCGTGGGCGCTATGCCGCTTGCCAATACTTCAATGGTTTTGGCACTGACATCAACGCCAGCCTCATTTTCAGCCGTCAGGGTAACGGTAAAGACGCCGGCAGTGGCGTACTCATGGGTAGGGTTTTCCAGATTGGAAAGAGGGCTGCTGTCGCCAAAGTCCCAGGTGTAGGTCATCGGCGGCGTGCCGGTGGTGGCGTTGGTGAACACGGCCGTACGCCCCAGCACAATGGGGCCATTATGGCTAAACGCAGCCGTGGGGGCTACAGCCTCATTGGGCACAAACATCGGCCCCATAAAACAGGGGTACGTTTCCGGGTTTGGCTCGCCGCTCACTGTCCAGCAGTAATAATCTGGCCCGGTGGCGTCTGTATCTGCCTGTGGTACGTACCAGAGCACGATGTTGGCGTCAGCAATGCTTTCACCATTCAAATAAAGATGCGGTCCTTGCTGATGGTCATCATGGCAGCAGCCGCTGCCGAAGACATACAGGTCGGTGTCGCCCTCGCTGGCATGGTGCAGGGTAGGATAGAGGAAGGGGCTATCACCCCGGCCGCGATCACGGTCATATTGCCCCACATCTTGCACAATGTAATACCCCAGGCCGGTGAGGGTGTCCTCCACCAGCCAGCTGTACCCATTGGCATCAATGTGATGCGGGCCATGCCCGGCTTCCACGTAGGGCACCAGGTAGTCTTCGGTAGTCATGGTCTGCCAATTGCTGCCGTCCCAGCGGGCAAAACGGTCATTGGCATCGCCGTTTATAGCAATATTGATGCGCACCACCGGCCGGTACAGCGCATTGGTGCCACACCCTTTACCATAGGCAGCGCTCACAGGGCGGAAACGGCCGTCATTGTAAAAGCGAATGCGCTGCTCATAACGGTAATTACAGGTATTACCCCAACTACTCATGCGGAAGTCTTGCACCACTTCAAAGCCAATGATGTTGTTTTGGTCATCCAATAAATCCAGCACCTGGGTTTCACCGTAGGGGAAGATGGTAAACCCCCCGCCGCCGCTGCTGCACCCGGTAGAGTCCTGATAACCGCTGGAGCCATAGTCGGCGTGCCATTCTACCAGTTTGATGCTGGTGGCCACCGGCACCCCATTGTACGTGATGTTAGACACATTCATGGCATCATTACCGGTGGTGGCGTAATCCATGGTCCAGCCAGCACGGTTGACACTGCCGGGCGCCGGGCAGCTGGTGGGTATAAAGGGTTCAAACGTCCCAGACGTCGGCGCTTCGGTCCAGTCAATGCCGGCCAACTCTTCAGCCGTCAGGTCAACGATGGCCCACAGAATACGGCCGTCATCGGTGGCAAATGTAGGCGCCACACACAAATGCTGGCCACCGCAGGCTGTGTCCAACAAGCTGGCATCTACGGCTGCCAGCGCCTTATCCTTTGAAGGTCTATAGCCCAACGCGGCAATCACTTCTGGGGCATTGGTGGCAATCTCCATGGAAAGATCATGGAGCCGCTTGTTGACGCCCGGGTGCATGTGCGGCTGGCGCAGCACATCCAGCACCTCACGGGTGTTAATGTTTACCAGTACGGTGAGGGCTACATCTTCATCCCAATTATAAATTTCTACCTGGCGGCAGTCAGCCGTGGCGCAGGCACTGGCCGCGGCCGTGTATTGCCCGGCGGTAACGGTGCGCACACCAAACACTTCGGCCCGATGCCCCAACGTATGGGCCTGCACCCGTGCGTCAGACAAGGCCAAATCCTGGGCCAACTGCTGCTCTGGCGTCATCTGCCCGGAAAGCTGTACCGCTGCTGATTTGCCGCGGACTTCCGGGGCTGGCCTGGTCATAATGGCCACAATAACGGCCGTAAACAACCCGGCCATCAATAAAACACCCATCAACTTCTTCATAATTTGCACCTCTTAGGGAATGAAACAATGGCGTTTGATAAATCGATTTGCGGGCAACAGTGTAACATTCAACGACTGGCTATGGCAAGTTTACAAATGTGTCTATAAGCATACCCGGCCATGGCCGTAACTTGGGTGAATGTGTTGAGTATCATGAATGCAGAACAAGATTAAGCGAAAACAACCGATGGGAGAACACTTTCTGTGGTTACTCTAAACTCTACTTCCAATCAAAGCCAGTCATCACTGCGACCTTGAACCGTCTGATAGCTTTGGAACGCCAGGAATCCAAACAAAAGCGCCATAAAGACGCTGTTCATGAGAACCAGGCCCACTATGGCCATCATAGCGCCGGAGATGACTGAGAGCCAAAGCGATTTGCGCATCCCATCCCACGGATCAAATTTAACAAACAGGTGACGGGCAACATTTCCTCCGTCTAGTGGGTAAACCGGCACAAGATTGATGAGCCCCCAAAATATATTCACCCACAGCAGCACCCTGACCACAGAACTCACAAACCAACCGCCAGCAGGTAACACGGCCGTGGGCAAAGGAACCACGCCCAACCACCAATTGAGGAAAATCTGGCCCCCCCACGCAGCAATGACTGCCAGGATAATCCCCGCTAGAAGAAACCCTGCAAACGGTCCGGCAAGCGAAATGAAAACCTGTTGCATTGCGCTAAGCGAAACGTCAGACCAGCGGCTTCCCCTCCATGAGGATTCAGGTACAGCCAACCCACCAAAAAGGTGAAGAACAATAGACGAGGACTGGCCATACATACGCATTGCCAGTGAGTGCCCTAACTCATGAACCAGGATCGACACAAAAACAACCACCACCCAGATCAGCAGGTGAACAATGCCACCAGATGATACTCCCAAAAGCAGGACCATCAGCCAAAACAGAGGATGGACACGAACCGGAATCCCCATAAGGGTGAACTTAAGATCGTAACGGGTGTGTGGCGGTGGTTGAAAAAGAGACATGATCTTATTTTGTCCTGCCATTCGCCTGCCATCGTCTTCTACAGACAGGCAGGTAAAACCAATTTTATTGATATTATTTCTTTAGCCAAACATTGTTTCCAAAAAGTGGGTCCGGGGGATACTTCTTATTTTTTCTGCAACTTTTACCATCTGCCAGTGCTTGTTAGCTTTTTCAGCAATACATTTATCAATACAATATTTCCAGAATCGCCAACAAGATACCGTTGTTGCCGCATATTCTATGAACAGCTGTAAAGTATCTTTTTCTCCCTCCTCTAAAGTCCGGACCTGTTGATACCCCTTCACCAGCGCGCGCGCTTTGTCAAAAGATCCGTCCAAGTTCCCGCATAATCCTATAATCCCCATGGCCAAGTCAAACACCTTATAGTGGTAGAGGGCACTTTCAAAATCAATAATCGCTTTCAGCTGCTTGCCCACAAACAACACGTTGTCGTAAAACATGTCGCCGTGAATCAGTCCACGAGGTAAATCTTGTTGTATTTGTTGTTCAAGATCGGGAAGCCGTCTGGCTACCCAGCGTTCATAGTCTGGATCAATAGACTGATCAACCACCTGTGGAAAAGGTTCTACACCATATGGCAATTTTCCAGACAAGCAATCAGGTGCGGGGACCTGGTGCAGCCGGGCCATGGCTGCCCCGATTTGACGCAACATAGCCATGTCTAGATCTTGCTCCACCTGCCCAGTTATATAGGCTTTTATCATCACAGGCTTACCATCATAGACTGTATTTGTTCCCCCTTTGATCGGGGGCAGCAGGCGTGTGGCGGGGTATTTATGGTCTGCCAATATCAACAACACTCTTGCCAACCCCATGATATACTTCATGCTTTTGCCGTCAAACACTGTCAGTATGTAACGGCCCTGCTGCGTATAGAGTAAGTAGTTGGAGTTAGATGCCCCCGCTTCGATAGGCTCAAAACTGAGCATAGTCAGGCCATAGGCATTGGCCATTTCCTGAATCTCATTTTTTTGAAACTGTATATATACGGCCATCATTCATCCCATGTTAATTTCTCATTGGCTTGAGCTTCACGGTTCTGTTAGTCTCCTCTTAAGCTTGCCTTAACAGCAGGCAAGTGAGGCAGCTGCCTATGTGACAACATGCATGACTTTGATCTGGCCCATAAGCGCCAGGTTTTCAGGAACAAAGCCCGTAATCGCCCCCGCTTTAACAAACTATTCCCGCAGAATGGCCACAATCTGCTGATTATTCTCCGTTCCCCAGTGGGCAATGGCATCCAACACCGGGGCTAAGGTGTACCCAAAGCCACTTAACCGGTACTCCACTTTGGGTGGCACCACCGGGTACACCACGCGTGTTATAAGGCCATCTTGCTCCAGGTTACGCAGCTGCTGTGTCAACATCTTGGCTGTAATGCCACCAGAAATGCTGCGCTGCAATTCACTAAACCGCACGACCTCATTCTGGTAAATTTTCCACAAAATACGTGGTTTCCACTTGCCGCTTAGCATCTCCAGGCAAGTCTCTACAGGGCATATATGAACACGGGATGTGGTATTGATCATGGATTTCTTCCGGATGTCCGCTATCTTTTTGGTTAGTATGTTACAGAAAAGTGCATACTTGATAAAGTAACATATGCACTCTACACTGGTTTTTAGGGGTTGTAAAGACTCCCACGCAAAAAAGTGTATAAAATTTAGAACGAGGAGTAAAACAACATGAACATTCGTGTGCTGGGTGCAGGGAATATTGGGGGAACTCTGGGGAGGAAGTGGGCGGCTCATGGCCATGAGGTTGTCTTTGGCGTGCGTAACCCACAGGCGGAAAAGGTGCAGTCATTACTGGCCAGCATAGGGCACGGAGCCACGGCCGTGACTGTGCCCACATCCATTGCCAATGTCGATGTGGTGGTCTTTGCCATCCCTGGTCGGGCTATGGCAGAAACCATCTCACAGTTAGGCAGCCAGCTCCACGGTAAAATCCTCATCGACACCACCAACAACGTTGGGCAGGCGACAATGCACAGCCTGGATGCGCTGCGGCAGGCGGCGCCGGGCAGCCCTCTGTTCCGCGCCTTCTCTACGCTGGGATGGGAAAATTTCGCCAATCCTGTTATTGACGGGTTGCAGGTAGACCTGTTTTATTGCGGTGACCATGGGGAAGGGCAAACGGCCGTTCACGCGCTCATTGCCGCTATAGGGTTACGCCCGGTTTACATTGGCGGGCTGGACCAAGCCCACCTCATTGACGCCCTCACCCGGCTTTGGTTTGTGGTTGTACAGCAGCAGGGTCAGGGCCGTCATCTGGCATTCAAGATGATCAGTGACTGAAAACACATTGCCCCTCATCCATCATCCATCCGTCACCGGCAAGCCGCTGGGGACGGCCGTCGGCACCAGGCGCTCCATATCGGCGGCGGCCGGGTCAGTCAGGCTTTCCAGAAAGGCTATAAGCTGCTGGATTTCCTGGCGAGACAGAGTAACGGCCGGCAGCTGTGGGGATAGGGTGGCCAGGATGTCTTCAAGGGTTATGGGGTGGTTTTGCAACGTGTCACGCAATTCGGCAGGGAGTTGACGGCCGTCATAAGCACGTAGTGACGCTTCCGGGGTTAGATGATGGGTAATCACGGCGGCCAGCGAATCATAGGCGCCGTTGTGCAGCCAGGGGCCGCTCAGGGTAACATTGCGCAAGGATGGCGTACGGAAAGCGTAATGGTCAGCCGGGTTTTGGGTCAGAGCATAACGGCCGTAATCCAGCGGGGCAAAATCATCCCGGCCTGGCCCAAACTGGGGAACCGCAATGTTATGGTACTTCTGATCCGTGAACAAACTGCCACTATGGCAAACGGCACACTGCGCTTTGCCATAAAACAGAAGGGCGCCTTGTTTGGCCGCCGCTGACACGGCCGTGGTATCACCAGCCAGGTAGTGATCCCACGGTGTATCCGTAAATGTAAAGGCTTCCGTTTCAAACGCGGCGATGGCATTGGCGGCATGGTGAAAACCCCATTGGCCTGGGGGCACATCCGGGTAGGCCCGCTGAAATAAATCGTGGTATGCCGGAATGGCCAACAGCCGCTGCATGAGCAGCCCCCAGATCTCCGGGAAGTAGCGGCTGTCGTTGGGGATGGCCGCCAATTCATTGGGCTGGCCAAACACGTCCGTATCTTCCCAGCCAGTGGGTTGATGGTTATTGTAAGCCGTTTCCTCATCCAATAATGTGCCCGGTTCAATAGCGTAACCCGCCACGTTGTACCAGCCACCGCGCATCTCGTTACGAATGGCGACCGGGAACATAGCCTGGGCCGCCAGTACGCTGTCCAGGCCTGCTGGCAAATAATCACCAGCGGGGGTAATAAAACCGGCCTCAGGGCTGCCGGCTACCCGTCCATCCCAGAACATGGTTTGCCAGGCTGGCAAGCCACGATTGAACAGTTCGGTAGCATGGCGAGGCACAAAGTCCCGGTTTACCCCTAGCTGGCGGTTAGGCCCAAACCCGGTACTGCCGGTGCCAATGGAGAGCCTGAGCCGGTCACCTGTTCCCAACTGCGGGTGATGGCAGGTAGCGCAGGAGGTGTCACGGTTCCCGCTAAGTTCCTTGTCAAAAAACAGGGCCTGCCCCAGGGCAACTTTGGCCGGGTCTTGGGGGGAAGCAGGCGCCAACGGCGTCAGGCCATTGGGGGTGATGATGGCTTGCAGTTGTTCATCCAGGGCGGCTGTCTGGCTCACCTGGCGCTGCTGCCAGAAAAGGGCCGCCAATACCAGGAGACCACTCATTAAAAGGGAAAGGGGAACAATCTTTTTCATACCACTAACGTAAGGACATTCACGTAGGGCCGTTTTGCAAAAATATCAGGTAGGTGGCTGGTATGGAGCCAGCCAGGCCGGAGATTTATGCACATGCACAATTTTCCAGGCGCCATTCTGCCTAATCAACACCCGGCTTTCGTTGTGCTGGCGATGTGTAATGCTGTTTTCGGCTGCCAGCGTGAGCATAAACGTGTAACTGACCACGGCCGTGTCTCCATAGAGCTGCAACCGTCGTTCCCATAAATCATAACGGAAGTCAACGCCAGCGCCGGCCCAGTTATGTTCAATCATAAAGAAGTGGAAATCAAGACCATCTTGCCGGTGTGGGGTAATAAACCACTCATAAAGCGACAGGTCTTCACTGGTCGTCTGCCGGTAACCCTCTATATCTCTTGAGAAGATGCTTCGCAAGTGGCGCTCTATTGTGTCCCAGATTTCTTTTTCAATATCACTCATAACCCATTGTATGAAGGGGATACGGCCGTGTCAAATCCACTCACTCCTCACCCACAACCGGCGGTTTAATTGTCACCACTTCACCAAAATGGGTGAAGTCTACCTGCCAGACGCTGGCTTCCCCGGCATCAGGTTCCGGTTCTGTCACCACCACCCGCACCAGTTCAAACGTCTCTGGCGCAATCCATAGTGCCACGGTGACTGCCTGGGGGCCAATGAGCGTACCACTCATGGTATACAGGCGCTCCCCGGCTGCGTCGCCCGTCAGATGATATAGCAGCTGGTCTGGCCCGCCGCTGGCCTTCAGGTTTTGTGGTTCCGCCAATTGTAAATTGGTCACATCTTCTGTGAGGATGGTGGGCAGTCCTACCTCTTTGTCAAAGAGTACGGCCGGGTTAAACCCCCAGTTGGGGGGCAGTTCTTCCCAGGCGCCGGTGGCCACGTTGGTTTGCCACTGCGTCTCAGCCACGGTCACCACATCTACGTCCGTGATCAGGCCAGGCCCAATGATACGCACGGTAGCCAGGGCTTTGTCTGGGGCCACATAAGCGCCAGCGGCACGGCGGAAGGAGAGGATGTTGTCTGGGTCCAGATACGCGGGCGCGCCGTCACGGGTAATGTCAAAGCGAAAGCCCGGTAGTGCATTCATGCGCACGGCCGCGTTTTGCACAATGCTTTCGGCGGGGAGTTCGGGCAGTTGGCCGGTACGGCAGGCGGTCACGGCCGTCACCATGACCCACAGAAAGCCCAACCACCCTAATTTTTTTACCATAGACGGAAGCTTACCCAGGCATAGGAAATTTGTCCACCTGGTAGTTAAGCCCTATTGGGCAATGATACGGCCGTTTCTATAATGCATGAGATTGTTTACTTTCCATCAGGAGCAGAAAAATATGCTTGCCGAACAACAAATGGTACCCCCTACGGACCGGGTTAAAACCTGTCTTTGGTTGGCCCAGAAAATTGAAAAATCTTTGCCTGAAAACATTATCCTGGCACGTGACCCCCAAACCATCAAGCTTATTCAAGACCGCTACAATCTGGCACGTCAGCGTATCAATGTCAGCATCGCCCCCGGTGACGAGAAACAATTCTTTGAGGATCTGCTGAATGAAATTCTGGGCTTTGGCCCTCTGGAAACAGCCCTTAAAGATGAATCGGTTACCGAGGTGATGGTCAACCGCGCCGACCTCGTCTACCTGGAAAAGAAAGGGCGGCTTATCGAATCTGATATCAAATTTGCCGATGATGCCCACGTTGAGCGCATCATCAACAAAATCCTTAAGCCGCTCAACCGATACGTGGGACCAGATTCGCCGCTGATAGACGCTCGCCTACCCGATGGCTCGCGTGTTAATGCCGTTATCGCCCCCTGTGCCATCGATGGCCCTAATATCACCATCCGCAAGTTTTCTAGGACACCGTTTGGCGTCAATGACCTTATCAACTTTGGCAGCATGACCGAAGAGATGGCGGAGTTTTTACGCGCCTGTGTAGTGTCACACATCAACGTCGTTGTGGCCGGTGGCACTGGCTCCGGCAAGACCACACTGCTCAACGTGCTGTCTAGCTTTATTCCCGACAATGATCGTATCGTCACCATTGAAGACGCGGCCGAACTTAGCTTGCAGCAGCGGCATGTGGTGCGCCTGGAAACAAAGAAACCTTCGCGCCGGGGAGACACAGAGGTTTCTATTCGGGATCTGGTCATTAACTCCCTACGTATGCGGCCAGAGCGCATTGTCGTGGGCGAATGTCGCGGCGGCGAGGCTCTGGACATGCTGCAAGCCATGAACACCGGCCACGACGGCAGCCTGACGACCGTGCATGCTAACACCCCCCGTGACACTATTTCCCGTCTAGAAACGCTGGTACTGATGGCCGGTATGGATTTACCGCTGTCGGTAGTGCGGAAACAGATCGTCTCAGCTATTGACTTGATTGTGCAGCAGGCACGTTTACGGGATGGCACTCGCAAAATCACCCACATTACGGAAATTGCCGGGATGGAAGGCGACATGCCGGTCATGCAAGACATCTTTAAGTTTCAGGAAACAGGGCAGGATGAAGACGGCCGTGTCCAGGGTGAATTTATGCCCAGCGGCAACCGACCGCAGTGCGAACAACGTTTAAAAAATCATGGGTTCAGTTTACCAGCTACTATGTTTATGAGCAGTACTTCCTCTGGCCGAGGTGGAGCAACAGATAGGAGAAGGCGATAGATTGCGCTGTTAACGGGTGGGTAAGCAACCCATGATATCTGAACACCAATGCCTACCCTATCTAAAACCCTTCAGGTTGCGCTAATCTGAAGGGTTTTTGCTGTGTTTATATCGGTAACCGTCGCCGTCACCAAAGGCTATCTGCAACGCCAAGGCATAAGGTAAAAATGGAGGAAGGGTGAAATTGGTATGAAGATGTGCAAACGGCCGTGCCCTTGGCTACAATTCCCCCATGAAAGTTTTTCTAGATAGCATCGGCTGCCGCCTGAACCACAGTGAAATAGAAACAACCGCCCGGCAGTTGTTGGCCAATGGCCACCAGATTGTTACAGAGATAGCCGCCGCAGACACTATTATCCTCAATACCTGCGCCGTCACCGCCGCCGCCGCCCGCGATGCCCGCAGCCGCACCCGGCAGTTTCACCATACCAACCCACAAGCAGACATTGTACTCACCGGCTGTTACGCTACCATCGCACCTCAGGAAGTGGCCAACATCGAAGGCGCTGGCCGCGTGGTGGTGAACAAGCACAAGCACCAACTGGTGCAAATGTTGGACCCACAGGCCCATCTGTCGCTGCCCGTGTTTGATCAGGAACCGATCATGCGTGAATTTCTGGCCGGCAGCCTGGGGGCACACACCCGCGCCTTCATCAAGGCACAAGATGGCTGCGATAACAAATGTACTTTTTGTGTGACCACCATTGCCCGCGGCCAGGGGCAAAGCCGCCACATGGGTGACATTATTGCCGAAATCCAGGCATTGGCCGGGGCTGGCTACCAGGAAGGGGTGCTGACAGGGGTGCATCTGGGCAGTTACGGCCGTGACCTTTCCCCTAACACAGACCTGGCCACCCTCGTCCGCGCCATCCTGCATCATACAGACATTGCCCGGCTGCGGCTTTCTTCGCTGGAACCGTGGGACATCCCTGACGGCTTTTTTGACCTGTGGCAAAATCCGCGCCTGCTGCCTCACCTGCATATGCCTTTGCAGTCCGGCAGCGACGCTGTTCTACGGCGCATGGCCCGCCGCACCAACCGTGCCAACTTCCGCCAACTGGCTGACGCCGCCCGCGCCGCCATTCCCCACCTGAACTTGAGTACCGACCTCATCGTGGGTTTTCCGGGTGAAACGGCCGTAGAGTTTGCCGAGAGCCTGAATTACGTGCAGCAGATTGGCTTCACGCGTCTGCATGTGTTCAGTTACAGTCCACGGCCGGGCACGGCCGCCGCGAAGTTCCCCAACCAGGTACCAGGCCCGGTGAAAAAAGAGCGTACCCGGCGCATGATCGATCTGGGGCACGAACTGAGCCTGGCCTTCCACCAGCAGTACCTAGGGCAGACGGTGAACGTATTGTGGGAAACGGCCGTGGGCGCCGACAGCGCTGGCCTGCGTTGGGCTGGTTACACAGACAATTACATTCGTGTCACCGCCAACGGCCCGGCTGATCTTGGCAACACCATCACCCCCACCCAAATTACAGCCGCCCAATCTGATAGCGTATGGGGCGTCACCTAAAACAGTCACTTATCAATGACAGGCTGTGCATCCCGGAAACACCCATGATTTATGTGATTTTATACCTGGTGGCCATTGTGCTGGCCAATCTTACAGTGACTGCGTTTGGTCCCCATATGGCGATCATCAATGCGTTTTTGTTTATTGGTCTAGATCTGACAGCACGTGATCGCCTGCATGATGCCTGGCGCAGTCATTATCTGATACCCAAAATGGCGGCGCTCATCGCCGCCGGTTCTGTTTTATCCTGGCTCTTAAACCGGGATGCCGGGCAAATTGCTGTGGCTTCTTTTGTGGCCTTCGCTGCAGCCGCCACGGTAGATGCCGTCGTTTACCATCTATTAGGCAGTTACCCGCGTTGGCTGCGCATTAACGGCAGCAATATCCCCAGCGCCCTGGTTGATTCTATCGTCTTCCCCACATTGGCTTTTGGCGCATTCTTGTGGCCCATTGTCTTAGGGCAGTTTTTAGCTAAGGTAGTGGGCGGCTTTGCCTGGTCGCTCGTCTTCCGCCGGCTTGATCAGCGCACGATAACGGGGGCAGTATAAACTGTATGAACACGCATCACATTCTCGTAGTTATGATGCTCTGGCTGGTAAGCTGTGGGCAAAGCACGGCCGTCCCTACATCCATGCCCACCACCCCCCCCCTTCCTACACCAGAAGTTGTCATCCCGGCCGAATCGGCCCTGACACGGCCGTATGGCTACACCTATCAGCGCCCCGATGGCAACCGCCTTGTTGCCGGGCAGGGCAGCCTGCCAACCCTGACACCGATCGATATCCCCCTGGAGGGAACGCCCCAATGGGTTCTGGCTGTGCCTCTGGCCAGAGGCGTGCTGTGGGGGGTGGTGTTGGCTGACGGCCGTACTCAGGCTTTCCTGGTGGACGGTGACCAGGTCACACCCATTGACAGCAATGACCTGACCACGAACATCGCTCCTGTGATGACCGTAGACCCCCGCCAAGGGCTGGCCATCTTCCTCAACCCACCGACCGCCGACCCCCAGGGCAGCAACCCCGTCATCTACAACGACGCCGGGCACATGGCCCACTCCAATCCGGCGGGCGCCTTATTTTTGATAAATGCCGGCGAAATTTTAGCCCAGCCCCCGGTGACGGCCCTGCCAGATGCACGCATTCTGTTTGCGGCAAACGGCCGTCTGCTTCTGTTCACCGACCCCACCGACCACTACCCACATGGCGTGTTGGGTGACGCCCTGGAAGCAGGTGGTTTTGTCCTCATCGACACAGCACCTGAGGTGCAGGTGGCGGCGCACTTCCTGATTCCTGAACCACAGGTGGCGGAGGGCATCATGCCGCTTTGGGCGGATTGGGACGGCGATGGCCAGCGTGAAATCGTGGTGACCCTGTCAACAGCCGACCAGGGCGCACAAATCGTCCTTTTTAACGAAGCCGGCACCCAACTGGCCACCGGCCCGGCTGTGGGCCAGGGTAATCGCTGGCGGCACCAGATCGCCCTCGCCCCCTTTGGCCCTGGCGGCGAGACGGAGCTGGCGGCCGTCTTAACGCCCCACATTGGTGGCGTAGTGGAATTTTACCAATGGACAGGTAATGCGCTGCAGGTTGTAGCCCAACTGCCCGGCTATACGTCTCATGTCATCGGCAGCCGCAACCTGGATATGGCTATGGCTGGGGACTTTAACGGCGACGGCCGTGCCGAACTGCTGCTGCCCACCCAAGACCGCACCCAACTGGGCGGCATTCAGCGCACGGCCGAAGGGGTCGCGGCCGTTTACCACGTAGACATCGGCGGGGAATTGGCTACCAATCTGGCCGGGGCAACGCTGGGCACCCAAGAGGCAGCTCCCGGCAACATGGCCGTCGGCTTAGGGCGTACCGACGGCATTTTGCGCATCTGGCAGCCTTGACCCACTCTGCGAACCCTTCGTCACTGGAACAGACCATGAACACTCTGAAAGACCTCTTCTTGCTTGATCCCGATGTGCATTTTCTTAATCATGGTTCGTTTGGGGCCACTCCCCGACCCGTGTTTACCGTTTACCAGGAATGGCAGCGGCGGCTGGAACGCCAGCCGGTGCGCTTTATCGTGACGGAGTTGGCTGATTATATGGCTGAAGCGCGCCAGGTATTCGGGGATTATGTCAATGCGACTGCCGACGATCTGGTATTCATCCCTAATGCCACATTTGGCGTAAATGTTGTTGCCCGCTCGTTGGCGCTGGGCCCCGGCGACGGCGTGCTGGCCACAAACCACGAATACGGCGCCTGTGATAACACCTGGCACTTTCTCAGCAGTAAATATGGGTTTACCTATGCCAGCCAGCCTATTACCATGCCCACCACAACGCCTGAAGCGATGGTTGACGCTGTGTGGCAGGGCGTGACAGCACAAACCAGGGTCATCTTCTTAAGCCACATCACGTCGGCCACGGCCGTCACCTTTCCCGTGGCCGCCATTTGTGCCCGCGCCCGCGAGGCGGGCATACTGACAGTGGTAGATGGGGCGCATGCACCCGGACAAATTTCGCTGGACATGGCCGCCATTGGCGCTGACTTTTACACTGGCAATGCCCACAAATGGCTGTGCGCCCCCAAAGGGGCTGCGTTTTTATATGCCCGGCCGGAGGTACAGTCTCTCATAGAGCCGTTGGTGGTAGGCTGGGGCTGGGGGGAAGACCGAACGTTTACCTTTGGCTCCGATTTTCTTGATTATCTGCAATGGCTGGGCACCACAGATCCCGCCGCTTACTTGTCTGTCCCCGCAGCCATACAATTTCAGGCAAAACACAACTGGACGGCCGTGCGCCAGCAGTGTCACGCTCTTTTACGCCAGGCGCTTGAGCGCGTCACTGCCCTCACCGGCCAGGAACCGATGTACAGTTCCGATGATTTTTACCACCAGATGGCGATTGTACCGCTGCCCACTGTGGACGTAAGCCAGCTAAAACAGCGGCTCTTAGATGAATTTAACGTGGAAATACCGGTAATCGACTGGCACGGCCGTCATTTCATTCGCATCTCCGTGCAGGGCTATAACACCCCAGCCGACCTGGATGCCCTGATAGACGGCCTGCAAACATTGCTGCCTCAGGTGGCCGCAAACCCCTCCCGGAGCTTTTGAAGCTCCAGGAGGGTCTCTTTTACGGCAGTGTGGCGCCAAACAGGTCGCCTACTTCGGCCGTGTCCATAATGCCTGGGGGGAACTGGCTCCATAAATCATCATCGTCAACAGAGATGCCCTGAGCCCAGCCATAGAGCACATTAACAGCTCCGGCGTTGGCCACCCCGTCCCCATCATCCTGGGGCACACCAATGGCCAGGTCCGCATAACCATCGCCATTATAATCACCGCTGGTCACCGCCCAGCCAAAGAGATCAAAGGGTTCGGCCGTGCCTTCAATGGCACTGTTGATCTGGCTCAGAAATTGGTAGTCGGCCGCAGAAAGGCCAAGGGGTGTGCCAAACAGCACTTCGACGCTGCCCGCACTTTGCACCCCTGTGCCCGGTGGCACGCCGCCCACTTCCTCAAACGGCGCGCCCACAGCCAGGTCGGCATAACCATCACCATTGTAGTCACCGGTGGTCAGAGAGTACCCAAAATGATCATCTGCTTCCGCCAGATTACCCACAAAACCAACACTATCCTGATGCCATATCTGGTTATTGGTGGCCCATAGCCCATTGGCCGTGCCATACAACACATTAACAGCACCGGCGTTGGTCTGGTCGTCTACGTCTTCGCCGGGCAGGCCCACGGCCAGGTCGGCATAACCGTCAGCGTTAAAATCAGCGGCGGCCAGCGTTTGCCCAAAGCGGTCAAACGCCTCCACCACGCCCTGTACATTCCCACCCTGGCTCCATAACTGGAGACCCGTGGTGGAAGGGCCCTCGGCCGAACCAGGTAAAACAAAGACAACACCGGCATCAGCGATGGCCACGCCCTGGCCTAGATCCTGGTTGGGCACCCCTACCGCCAGGTCATCGTAACCATCACCATCAAAATCAGCCGCCGTCAGGGCAAAGCCAAACAAGTCATCTTCTTGCGAGACGCCAAAAAGTCCCAGATCGTCCTCTACCCAAATCTGGTTGCCCGTCGTGGTCAAGCCATCCACCGAACCAAAGATGATGTTTACCGCCCCGGCATCTTCGATGGTATTAACATCTTCATAGGGTACACCCACGGCCAGGTCATCATAACCATCGTTATTAAAATCACCCACGGCCAGACTCTGCCCAAACTGGTCATTTTCTTCCAGTATACCCTGAATATCGCCGGCCTGGCTCCACATCTGGTTATTGACGGCCGTTAACCCGACCATCGAACCATAAAAAGCGTGCACGGTACCAGCGTTGGTAACGCCCTGCCTTTCAGCATCAGGTGTGCCCACCGCTAAATCGGTGTAACCGTCGCCGTTAAAGTCACCAAAAGCCATCGATTCGCTGAAATGGTCATTGGTAGCGTTGGCCGCCAGCACGTCGGGCACGTCTCGATGCCAGAATTGGTCATTGGCCGTCCACAGCCCCCCCCCATTGCCGTTAATAACATTCACCGCGCCAGTATTATCTACCCCGTTAAGGTCTTCCATCAATACCCCAACGGCCAGGTCATCGTAACCATCACCGTTAAAGTCAGCAAAGGTCTGGCAATGATTGCCGTTGTTACCCCCACCTGGCGGCAGAATAATGCCCCCGTTTGGCTGTGCGGCGGCTTCACCCCCACCCCCGGTAACGATGGGCAGGTAGGCGTGGAAACACAAGAGGGTGAGCGGCATCTGCCCCCCACTGCCAACTTCTGGTTGGGCACGCACGGCCGTGACCCCCACAAAAACAGATAACATCACAATACTAAACAATTGACGTATAGACATAATAAACCTCCGTCTTAAGATATGCCCAGGCACGGTAACACGGAAACGGCCGTAAACAGTCTAAATTTTGCGCCGTTCAGTCTAACAGACGTTTTTACCTGGCAACAAAAAAGCCGGGTGTGCTCAGGCACATCCGGCTTTAGACCTGATGGTTTACCGCTATAAACATTTTAAGGTTTCACGCACACCAGTTATTGCCCGCCATTTCCAAAACAGCCGGGGTCAACGCTCAGGTTGGTCAGCACCCCTCGCAATGATTCTTTTGTCACCGGTGAATACCCAATGTACAACATCGATTGTTGATTAGAAATAAGCAGATTTTGCTGAATGAGGACGGGCGCCGCCTTCAGAGGCAGTGCATTGGCGTTAAAAAGCGGCATATAATGATACTTTTCCTCTCCTACCTTTTGGGCAGCAAAGAAGGCCGTCAGGCTGCTGCCCCCCGCACCAACCGAAAAGAGCGAACTTTGGGCCACGGCCGTGTCTACGGTCATGTTCATAGACGGCCGTAAGCCGCCACCGGCTTGAATAGGCACAGACCATTCCAGGTCAGTTAAATGAAAGAGGGGGTTGGAAAAATGCAAATCGCCTTCATTTTGGGTGAATGTCAGCGCGGCCCACGCACTGGCTCCCGTTTTGCAAATACATTCGTCTGGCAAATCATAGTGCCCCCCTGTCATTTCAAACACAATTTGGTGGATAGAAGGGACTGTACAGTGGATGCCCCCCTTGCCAACAAAAGAGGCAGCATCATTCGCCAACACCACATTGGGTGACACTGAGCACGTCAGGTCACGTGTTTCTGGCGGCACGGGCTGGGGCACACCATCCACAATCTCCCATACAAAAACGGTCAGCGTGACATTGGGCTGGTTGTCCTCAAAATCCGCTTCAAAGCGCCAGTTTGCCTGCCACTCGGTCTCATCAGCTATCACCGGCGTGGCAAAACCCATTAAACCAACTGCCGCCATTGTCCCTACACACGCAAAGAAAAAATAAAAATGCCGAAAACTCATAAATAATATCTCCTACGCTGCCAAGATGATGGTGCTGGCTGCATTTAAGACGTTTGATGCATCCACCATACATTGCTTGTAAACTTCATAATACCTCATGGTCGGTGGTATGATAACATACCAGGGTAACCGGTGAGTCTAACGTTTTATACCGCTTGTCTAAAGAATTTGCTGTTTATGGGTTTGCGCCACAGCTGTGTCTATGAAAGCAATGACCTTTACTGATCAACTCCGCCTGGCCCTAAATCATCTGGATGACCCTACCTGGCTGGGCGAAAATTCCCCCCTGGCCGCCCCCTACTTTTTAGGGGGTGCCCTGCCTGATACCCTCAGTGCCACGGCCGTGACTCGCGGCGAAATATTACGGCAGACTCTGTACGCGGCCGCCGATTCTTGCTGGCCGGGGCCACTACCTGGCGATAAAACCACGCTGCTCACGGCCGTGACCGCCGAACGCCAGCAGCAAGGCAACAAAGGGCCCATGTACCATTACCTGCTGCTGGAACTGCGCTACTTCCGCCGCTTTTTTCGCCCCACAGAAGACCCCCGACCCGATAATGATATCGCCGTCTGTGACAGCCTAAGTATCAGTCGCGCTTCCTACTTTAACCACCTGAAAGCAGCGCAACAAAGCCTGGCTGAGGCGCTGCTTACAGCCGTGCAGCCCACATTCCGCCTGGAACACCCGGCCCCACGTAACCAACCGCTTGTGGGCCGGGAACCTTTGCTGACCCAATGCCTGGCCACCTTAAAAATCGGGCAGTCGGTGGCCCTGAGCGGCATGGGGGGCGTTGGCAAAACAGCGCTGGCTACGGCCGTGGCCCACGCCTGGCCTACACAACCTGTTTTCTGGTTCACCATCCGCCCTTCCTTTAACGACCATCTAGAGTGTTTACTGTTTTCCCTGGCTTACTTCCTGCACCGGCAAGGCGCATCTGGTCTGTGGCAGCAGCTCATCGCCGATGGCGGCCAGGTGAGTAACTATGACCTGGCGCTCTCCCTGGCACGGGGCGACATGCAAAATCTGCCACACACACCGCTGCTGTGCCTGGACGAGATAGATGCCCTATACACCGATGCCGAGATCACTACCCCGGCCCATATACAAATGCGGGAATTTCTGGATGGCTTGCGCCAGGTCACGCCGGTGCTGTTTATAGGGCAGCAGCCCCTTACGGCCGTAACCTCGCACATCACGGTCCCTCCTTTGAGCCAGTCCGAGACGAACAGGTTGTTAGCAGAACTGCCTATGGCGGTCTCGTCCGAGGTCAGGCAGACGCTGCACCACTATACCAGCGGCAATCCGCGCCTGCTGCATTTATGTGCAGCCCTGCTAGAACGCGGCTTACCGGCGGCCGAGGTCACGGCTGTGGCCCCTTATACCCCAGCTATTCAGGCCCTGTGGACCCGCCTATGGCAGCGGTTCGATGGCGAGGAACAGCGCCTGCTCCAGATGTTGGCCGTATTCCGCAGCCCGGCCCCGGCCGACGCCTGGCTAACAGTGGGAGACGTGATGGCTCGCCTGAGCCGGCGGCGCATCATCCAGCAAGACGGTGTGGGGGGCGTCCACTTGCTGCCGCTGCTGCGAGATCTGATCCTGCATGACCGGCCCCAATTTCCAGCCGAACGACAGGAACACCATCATCTGATCGCCGCTGAAATACGAGCATCGCGGGGCGAGTATACGGCCGCCGCCTACCATTACCAGCAGGCCCACGCAGAAAAGCAGGCCATACAGCTTTGGTTCCCCCACCGGCAGCAAGAGATCCGGCGGGGGCAGGGGCCCCAGGCCCTGGCGCTGTTTCAACAACTATCGGCACGCAGCCAGGGCCAGCCAGAGCAGCAGGCCCTGGCCTTAATTCGGGCGGAGTTGTACCACCTGCAAGGAGCGGCCCAACAGGGGCTGTCGGCTCTCACGGCCGTGCGCTGGCCGTGTGAAAGTGAAATTACCACCCAGGCACGCCAGCTTCAAGGCGACTTTCTTAATATGTTGGGGTACCCGGAAGTGGCCCTGGACCGCTACGAAGATGGCATGGCTATCATCGCCCGGCTGCTCAACCGGCTGGTGCGCTATCGCTACGAGCGGGGCAGCATCCACGTGCAGCAAAAACGGTTAGAGGCGGCCGGGCGCGAAGCCCAGTTGGCTCAATATGAAGCCGCCTATTTGCAAGGCATGGTTCACGATGAAAACGGCCGTTACACCGAAGCCGTGCATACCTACCAGCAAGCACTGATGTATGCCCAGGCTGCCGGGCATGAAACAGGCGTGGCCCAAATTCAACGGGCGCTGGCGACCACCTTAGGCCGGCAGGCTCGTCTGGAAGAGGCTATCATCCATGCCACAGCCGCCATGGAAACCTTTGCCCACATGGGGGACCGACTGAACGAGGAGCGCGTACGCAGCAGCCTGGCCGCTGCCTACTTTCAAGCAGGCAAATTCAGGGAAGCGATTATCGAGGCCGAGCCGGCGATGGCTTTTTTTGAGGCCGCGAACATGCCTTTCTGGACGGCCGTGGCCGCCGCTACCCTGGCTGAAGCCTATTATGAAAATGGCCAGCTAGAAGAAGCCGAAGAAACTGCCCACAAAGTACTGCGACTGGAAGAAAACCAGACCCAGCCCTACGCCCTTTACACGCTGGGGCTGATCGCCCGCGCCCACCAGCAGCCAGATGAAGCACGGCAGCATTTTCAGGCCAGCCAGCAAATCGCCCAGGCCAATGGCGACCGTTACCTGGAAGCTTACGCCTGGCGTGCTTTGGGCGAACTGTATCAGGCGCAGGGAAACATGAAAGACGGCCGTAAGGCGTTAAACACGGCGCTGCAACAATTTAACACCCTCAACCTGCCCCAGGAAACCGCTGCTACCCAACGCCTGTTCCAGGAATATTCTTAATCAACCTGGTGCCATCTTGGGGCAGGCATCTCCTCAGCTTACTGTGCTTCCTCACCGTACATGCCATCCAGCCACGCCTGGTACCGCGCTTCAACGTCACGGCGCTTCAGCTTAAGGGAGGGCGTCAGCAAGCCGTTAGCCACGCTCATCTCCTCTGGTAAGATGCAAAAATATTTGATCTGCTCATAGCGCGCCAGTGAGGCATTGGCTTTGTCAACGGCCGTTTGTACCAGCGCCAATACCGCCTCATCTTGTGTCAATTCTTCATAGGCGCGGGCGCCTTGGCCCCGTTCGTTGGCCCAGGCCAGAATCGCCTCCGGATCCAGCGTAAGCAAGGCCACCAGGTACTTGCGCCGGTCACCATGCACCATCGCCTGGCTGATCAATGGGTTGGCCACCAGCAGGTTTTCCACATTGGCCGGGGCCACGTTTTTACCGCCGGCAGTCACAATCATATTTTTCTTGCGGTCCGTAATGCGCAGGTAACCGTCTTCATCCAGCTCACCGATATCACCGGTACAGAACCAGCCATCGGCCGTAAAGGCATGGCGGGTGGCGTCAGCATCCTGGTAATATTCGCTGAAAATACCGGGGCCTTTAAGCAAAATTTCACCATCGCTGGCAATTTTGACTTCTGCGCCGGGCAACGGCCGTCCTACGGTCCCCAGCTTGACCTCCCCTGGCCGGTTCACCGTAATGGGGCTGGTGGTTTCCGTCAGACCATACCCTTCATAAATGGTTAGCCCTATCGCCTCAAAGAAATAGAGCAGCTCCCGGCTGATGGGGGCCGCGCCGGAACTCAGGTAGCGGATACGTGAGCCAAACAAGGCTGCCCGTAACTTGCGAAAAACCAACCGGTCATAAAACAGGTGTTTTGCCTTAAGTATCAAGGGCAACGGCTGGTTTTGCCGCCGCCGGCGGGCCACTTCCTCCCCCACAGCCAGCGCTGCATATACCAATTTCTGGCGGCGTGGCGGCGCTTTTTTAATGCCGGTCATGACGGCCGTGTGGATCTTCTCATAAATGCGCGGCACGGCTGAAAGCACCGTAGGCTGCACCAACCGGCAGGTATCTACCAGCCTGGTCATATCATCCAGGTAATACCCAACAATGCCCACCTGCTGCCCGATGTAAGCCGTCACTCGCTGCAAAGAATGGGCCAGCGGCAGGTAAATGAGGCCCACGTCATCTGGGCGCAGCTGCAAAAAGTTGGCCACGTCACGGGCTATAATGACCAGGTTGCGGTGGCGCATGACCACTCCCTTGGGCGGGCCGGTGGTTCCGCTGGTGTAAATGAGCGCGGCGATGTCTTCTGGCTGAACGGCATTGCGCAGCTCGTCTGGTAAGCCAGGGTGGCTCGCCAATAGAACTTTGCCTTTGGTGGCCACTTCATCCAGCGTCAGCCAGTCACCGGGGCTCATTCCGCTGCTGTCTATGACGATGAGGTATTCCAGGGCGGGTAGGTCCAGGCCGGCAATCTTGTCAAACTGTTCTTTGTTTTCGACGACGGCCATGCGTGCCTGGCTGTGGTCCAGGATGTAGCCCATTTGCCTGGCCGGGCTGGTGGGGTAAAGTCCCACTACGACACCGCCCATGCTTAAAATAGCACTGTCAAACTGCATCCATTCGGCGCGGGTGTTGCTGATGATGGCCACACGGTCACCCCGGCGCGCCCCCAGGGCATACAGCCCCATCGCCAGATTGGTGTGGTGGGTGTAGCTTTCTGCATGGGTCACCGGCACATAACCACCCTGGCGCAGCACATAATAGGCCACAGCATCTCCAGATTGTTGAGCCCGCCATTGGTTCAGGTGCGCAATTGTTTGCAGAGTTTCCATTAGTTGTCCTGGTGTTCAGAGGTGATAGTCACCTAAGTTGCACTGTGCCAGTCATCAGAAATCAGTAGTCAGTAACCAGTGTTCAGTAGGCAGTTACTGGTGTCAGGCCCTACTGATAACTGTCCACTGATGACTGAAAACTGGTACTAGTGTAACGGAAAATGGTTACAAGGCGAAAACGGCCGTTGTCAGCGCGTCATCTAGTCCATGAATCCTGCTGTAGAGCAAATTTTATCCCAAATAACGCATCGCTTTCTACGCCTTGCCGGACAGATAACTGCCCAAGGCATCCTGGTACTGCTTGATAGACTTGGTATGTCCCAGCACATAACGAGACATAAAGCGAAAAATGGGATGATAAACCTGCCCCTCTTCCGTGATGGTCAGATGCGTCCCACCCTCCTGCTCCCGCAGCTGATAGATCCATTGCCCCCCAAAAGGCAGGTTCTCATCAGCAATCCGTACAACCAGGCGAGACCCAGGTTGTTTTTCAACCTCTACAAACGTTACCGTATCACCCCAACCAGAGACTTCTTGCCAGCGCTGACAACCGTTTTCCGCCGGTAAGAGGGTCACACTTTTTATTTTTCGCCACGCCGGGTAGTCGGCGTAATTGGTGAGCACTTGCCAGACATGGGTGACGGGCTGCTTAAAATGGGCAGAAACGGCAGCGTGGTGAGCTTCTGGCAGGGAACGGCCCACCAGAAACACACCTGCTACTATAACCACCAGACCTGTTACCAGGTAAACAATGATCATCATCATGACCTCCTTTTGGCCCAGGCATGATCTCTGGCCTGGTCGGCCATGGATGCCTGGGCTGCGCGCCCTAACAACGCCAGCCCCACCAGGGCTTTCTGGCGTTCCTCTAAGTTTAAATGTTGCAACATGGCCATCACCCGCACCGGATCCAACACCGATTGCGCCAGTTTGATCCGCACACCATCCGTGGTCAGGCGTAAACGCACCACACGGCCGTCGTCAGGATCAACGGCCTTTTCCACATAGCCTAACTGCACCAGACGGTTGATATGGCTGGTCATCGTAGAAGGTGTAACCCCCATATGCTCGGCCAGGTCTGTCAGGCGTAAACCGGCCTCCTCATCCAGGTGGTCCAGAATGCTGGCCTGGTGCGCTGACAAAACGGTTTCCCGTTCCGGATCTTGCACGTGCCGTGTATGGCAGGCAAAAAAGATAGTGGTGTACCAGGTTAAAATCTGTTGAACGTCTTCTTCCATCCTCTTATTTTAAGGCATTTAATTTGATTTGACAAATCAAACTAGATTGTGGGATAGCTGCTGCAAACTGGTTAAACTAAAAAGCGCCGGTCGCTATGACCGGCGCTTTTGCCCTACCCTATACTAGATAAAAATAGTTGCAATTAATCAACCCACATTCCGCACTTAGATTGGCCAATTGACATAACTTTCTCAATCATGTAATCTAAAGCCGTTTTGTCAAAAAATTGATCCGAAAAGCATGAACTGCAAACGTAATTTTTCTCAGAACAAATTATAGAGTCCATTTTTGAAGGTGCGGAATGTGGGATCAAGGATCTTTTATGCTCTTTTTCCTGCGATGTAGAACCACAGCGCTGTGAATAATGGTAAAAAGAGATAGGGACTATTCATGGAAAGAGCCTGTATGAGTGGAAAGTGCAACCTATAGACCCCAAAATGCATTAAATAGATCAATAATGTTGAAACAAATAAAACATGAATACTCCATTTTTTTCCGTTTACCACCCCTACAGTAATAGTAACTAGAGTAATAATCCAAAGCCCATACCACCATTTAAGAAGCCAGAAACCAGTTAAGTTTAACTTTAGCCCTGTCCATGCATTAGACAAACTAATTAGAATTGAAACTAACCAAATAAAAAACAATAATTTTGTATTCTCAATAAACCTCTTGTAGGCATCACCATCTAATTCTTTATTTTCCTCTTGATTATTTGGCATGTTATTGTCCCTTTCCTCTTCAAAAAGTACTCAACGTTCGCTTAAATTTGGTGAATAAAACTAAATTTGGTATACCCAGCATATTATGGTGGATATCAACGACATCGATACACAAATAGAAAATGTCGACCAACTACCCGTCATCTATGGACTGCTCCAAAAGATGAAGATACAAGCAACAATTGACCAGGTCATCCAACTGCATGGCAACTGGGCTTGTTTCATTGGAAAGGGGCTGATAGAAGCAACAATCTGAGATATTTTCCCAGGTTTTGCCACGACCTTGTGGCTTCTCGTTTCTTTTTGGGTCGTGGCTTTACCCATTTTGGCTTTTGCTCAGTTTTTTGAGCGAACGCCCAGTCGTTACTTAACTAAATCAATACTTAAATACAGGCGGGATGCGCATCAATTTTGTGATTACTCGACGTTGTCCTGTGACGATACGTTGAAACGCGAACTTTCAATCGAAGCGACAAGCTCTGCTTGCCACGCTCTGAGGATGCTTAATGTTTGTTATATTGGTGATAGTCAACCGAGAAAGAGCCTACTCATTTGGCGGCTTATAGTGCCACGTTCATGGCAGGTGATTTTGCAAATCACCTGCCATGAACAGAAAGATATCAGACCCCTCTAATGGGCAACCGATGCCACCGCTTCCCGCACAATCTCTACCATCTTGTCAACTTCTGCGGCGGTGATGATCAGTGGCGGCGCCAACAGCAGGCTTTCGCCTTTGATGCGGGTGAGCAGGCCACGTTCCAGGCACGCCTTAAGAATGGGCCCGGCGATAGTAGCCGGGGCTTTGGTGTCGCGGTCGGCTACAAATTCCACGGCCGTCATCAACCCCAACCCACGTACATTGCCAATGCAGTCAAAGTCATCAGCCAGGGCATGCAAACCGGCCAGCAGACGCGCCCCCATCTGCCCGGCGTGGTCTACCAGGTTTTCCCGCTCGATGATCTCCAGGTTGGCCAGAGCCACAGCACAGCAGGTGGCGTGGCCGGAATACGTGTAGGCGTGCATCCACGTCTGCGCCGGCGGCGCATTGAGGATAGCCTCCTTGATGGCGTCCGAAAGCTGGATGCCGCCCAAGGGCAGATAGCCGCTGGTGATACCTTTGGCAAAGGACAGAATGTCTGGCTGCACGCCATACCGGTTGAGGCCAAACAGCTCACCGGTGCGGCCAAAGCCGGTGATCACCTCATCGGCAATCAGCAGCACCTGGTATTGATCACAAATTTGACGTATCCGCGGGAAATAATCATCTGGGGGCACAATCACGCCACCTGCCCCCTGCACCGGTTCAGCAATGAAGGCGGCCACTGTTTCCGGCCCTTCCTGCACAATGGCTTCTTCCAGGGCACGCGCCGCTGCCTGCCCAACCGTCTCCCCTGGCTGCACATTCCCGGCAAAGCGGTAAGGATAGGGAGCCACGATGTGCAGAAAACCGGGCACACGCGGTTCAAACATGGACCAGTAAGGGGCGATGCCGGTAGCGCTCATGGCCGCCAGGGTTACACCGTGGTAAGCATCTTGCCGGGCGATAATCTTTACTTTGCCCGGCTGGCCCAACCGCTTCCAATAGTAGCGGGCGGTTTTGAAGGCGCTTTCATTGGCCTCTGCGCCGCCGGAGGCAAAGTAGGTGTAGTTGAGGTCAGGGTAAGCATAACCAGCCAGGCGCTCTGCCAGTTCAATGGCTGGCAGGTTGGCCAGGCCGGCGTAATTGGAACAATACGCCAGTTCGGTCATCTGTTTTTGAGCAGCGGCAGCCAGTTCGACACGGCCGTACCCCACCAACACATTCCACAGCGCCGAGAGGCCGTCCATAATGGTACGGCCGTCTACCGTCTGCAGGTAAATGCCTGTGCCTGATTTTATGACCAGGGGGGCGGCATGGGTCTGGGGGTGCTGTAGGGGATGCAGCAGATGATCTCTGTCTTGAGCCAGTAGGTCCGTGGGGTCAAACATGGTTTCCTCCATCATCCAATGATCGTTAGCCGTTGTTCGCCACCGGTTTAGGGCGCACGGATATGGACTTCAGGGACTATAACGTAACCATCGTGTTTGTCCAAAAATGATTACCAGAAATTTCTGTGCCATACGTAGCATACTGACTGCAATTCAGCAAAAGCACCTTGTGCCAGTAAACGGTTATCAGCAAAGGTCATATGCCCGGCAAAAACCATGGCCAGATCATCACCAGGGTATTGGCCGTGAATAGGCAAACAAAAAGTATATGACCGAGCTTGCGAATAATATCCCGCTCCTTTGCCGCCATAGGTTCCCCAAGACAAGTGGGCCTTGTCATGCTGCGGCTCAGGTTAGAACTTTAAGCGCAAGCGCCCGGCCTGAACAGCTTCATAGCCAAACTGCATTTGCTGGCGCTGCAGCGTTTCCAGGGCCACCCATTCCAGCTTGCTGGCGTCAGAGAGGGTGGCGGCGGTGGACGGCCGTTCCAAGGCATAATACAACACGGCCAGATGCCAGGCGCGCTGCTCATTATCAACCAGGTACTGGTCTTCTACGTACAACATTGGGCCTAGTCGGGGGGTCATGCTGGTGAGACGCCGAAAGGTGTGGCGAATGGCCTGACTGGGCGTTTCATTATCCGCCAGTAAGGCACCAGGGGGACGCCACAAGTTGGTATCCGTATGCTTTTGCAGCAACACCTGGTTGTTTTCAATAAAAACACCATAAACAGCGGGGCGAAAAAGAAGGGCTTCCGGGGCAACTGGAACCGTTTTGCCATGCACATCGTGGCAGATAATGGTTGCCATGGGGGATCAAGGGGTGGGCATTGCCAGTAGTTCCTGACGTAAGTCAGGGATTTGTTCAGCCAGGGTGCCCAACACACCGTTAATGAAACGAGGGGCGCTATCTGAACCGTAGGTCTTGGCTAATTCCACGGCTTCGTTAATGGCTACTTTAACAGGGGTTTCGCCATCTATCAAAAATTCGTAGATAGCAATTCGCAGGATATTGCGATCAATGACGGCCATCTGGTCCAGTGGCCATTCAGGTGCATACCGGGCAATGAGAATATCCATCTCTTCCTGGTGTTCAATGACACCATAGATGAGAAGCCGGGCAAAGTCTACCCCTGTACTTTCCATGGGATAGTCTTCCAGCCGGCACTGCAAGATCACGTCAGGATCATGCTCGGCAATATCATATTCGTAAAGCGTCTCCAAAGTCACACGCCGCGCGCGTCGTCTTGTTTTCATGGCTTAGACCACCAAACCTATCTTTGCCTCTATGCCGCTTCCCCCTGGGCATATATTACATCCTCCACGTGGATATTCACACTGTCTACAGGAATGCCCACCATGGTATCAATAGCTTCAATGACGGCCGTTTGTAAGCGCTGGCTTGTTTCCATGATGTTCACGTGCGGACTCATTATAACGTAAATCTCAAATTTTATCTTGTCATCTACCAGATCTAACAATACGCCGTGGTGACGGGTCTCCCGACGAAACAAGCGGGCCACATCTGCCGGAATGGGGGCCATCTTGGCTACCCCTTCCACGCGCAGCGCCGCATAATAAGCGATGGTCGCCAGCACATCTGGCGCTACTTCAATGCGACCGATACTTTCCTGGGTTTCAACTGCACTCATTTTTCGAAGTCCATAATCTGAGGGTCGCCATCCTAATGAAGAGGATAACGGCTTAGAATCACATAACAATCCCACCATCTACATTGATGACCTGACCCGTAATGTACGCTGCCTTATCTGAGGCCAGAAATGTCACCAGGTACGCCACTTCTGGTAATTCACCCCAACGACCCAGAGGGATGAACTCTTTTGATTTCTCTTTATTCTCGGCTGACAACACTTCAGTCAGCGCTGTGCTAAAAAAGCCGGGGGCAACAGCATTCACCGTAATTTGCCGGCTGCCTACCTCTTTGGCCAAAGACTTGGTAAAGCCGATGATGCCGGCTTTGGAAGCAGCGTAATTTGCCTGGCCTGCCTGCCCCACCAGCCCCACAACAGAAGAGATATTGATGATACGTCCACCTTGTTTACGGCGCACCATGGGGCGAACGGCCGCTTTGCAACAATTAAACACGCTTTTCAGGTTTGTGTCCAGTACCGTATCCCACTGCTCTTCGTTCATGGTCATAAGTAATGTGTCACGGGTAGTACCGGCATTGTTGACGAGGATATCAATGTGTTCGTAAGTATCAAGGGTTGTTTTAATTAAAGCCTGGGCTTCTTCAAAATTGGCGACATTGGCCTGCACGGCCGTGGCTTCGCCCCCCTTTTCTCGAATGCTGGCCACGGCTTCTTCGGCGGCCGCTGCGCTGGCATGGTAATTGATCACTACTTTGGCGCCATGAAGCGCCAGGTCTTCAGCGATAACCCGGCCAATTCCCCGACCGGCACCCGTAATAACCGCAACTTTCCCGGCTAGTAAAGACAATATGATTCCCTCCATCCTGGTATCAGTTTTCAGTCATCAGTGTACAGTTTTCAGTGCTGACCTATCTTTGGGAATGGTCTGCTGAACACTGGTTACGGGCTTCTGATGACTGGTACTAGGGCATGATCCTCACCACAAAGGGCAAAACCATACCCAATACACCCCATGTGTTATGGTTTGATGCGTTTAGCATTCCGGTCAATCCGTTTCATGAAGCTCAACAATGTGTCACCGGGGCCCACTTCTATAAAAGCATCCACGCCCTGGGCCAGCAAATAATTCATAGAAGACGCCCAGGCAACACCAGCGGTAAGCTGGGCTTTTAGTTCAGCGCGGATAGCTTCTGGTGTGATCAACGGCTGGGCGGCTACATTTCCAATGATCGGATAGTGGGCGTGATGAACAGGCGTCTCGTCCACGACCTGGGCAAACGAGGCGGCGGCGGAGGCCATCAGTGGGGAATGGGCGGCAATGCTAATAGGCAGCCGCACGACTTTGCGCGCTCCACCCTGTTCGGCCAGTTGCATAGCCGTGCCCAAGGCCACAGCATCACCGGAAATGACCACCTGTCCGGGGCAATTGTCGTTGGCGATCTGCACACCAGGGCCGTGGCGCTCATTTGCCTCCTGACAAATCTGTTGTACCGTCGGAATATCCATCCCTAAAATGGCGGCCATAGCACCGGGTTCCCGTTCCCCGGCCTGTTTCATCAATTCACCACGCCGCCGCACCAACTTTAAGCCATCAGCAAATGAGACGGCGCCAGCCGCCGCCAATGCTGAAAACTCACCCAGGCTGTGCCCGGCCACAAACGCTGGCGCCGCCCAACCCTGGGCCCTTAGCCCCGCTAATACGGCCATACTGGTGGCAAAGATCGCCGGCTGCTGGTTAACGGTATCTATCAGATCAGCTTCTGGCCCTTCAAAACACAAAGCAGACAGCGCAAAACCTAATAGTTCGTCTGCCTGATCAAAAACAGCACGCGCTTCCGGAACTTGCTGATATAGCTCAAGCCCCATACCCACGTGCTGTGATCCCTGTCCGGGGAAAAGAAAAGCAGTACTCATTTTATAAAGTACAACAAACGAAAAAGGCCGCCTGGGCTACGGCCTTTTTACAACTGTTCTTATTCGCTGGCCGGCAAAATCTGGCGGCCGCGATATTGGCCGCACTCCAGGCAAACGTGATGGGCCCGCTTCATGGCCCCACATTCCGGGCAGGGAACCAGATGAAAGCCTTTAATGGCATGATGCGCGCGCCGCCGGTCTCGGCGAGCTTTGGAAATTCTGCGCTTTGGTACAGCACCCATGATAACATCCTCTCTTTAAGCTAAGTCTTGCAAAAAAAAGCGGCTCATGGCCGCGACCGACAATTATAACTTCCCCCTCTATCCTGTCAAATTATCATCACCGCGCCTCTTCAGGCAGGTTTACAGCCGTGCAAGCGTGAAGTTATGGCCAGCTGGCTGCTTTGGTAACGGCCGTGGCGCCTAATCTGCCGGGCTTTGCTCTACAGCCGTTTCCTCTTTATGGACCTTATTTAACCCATTACGCACCACCGCCAGGGAACGGAGCAGGTCTTCCTCCAGCCGGGTCAACACTTCTACCACATAAGTATCAGCGTCACCGCGCAGCGCGTCAGCATCACGCCGGGCGCGCTCCAGAATGTTATCGGCGCGCTGTTGGGAGGCTTGGGTGATGGCATCCCGTTTGACCAGTTCATTGGCTTCTTGCTTGGCCAGGCTGCGAATGCGTTCCGCTTCTTCGTGCGCCTGCGCCAGAATACGGTCTTTGTCTGCCTCAATGCGGTTAGCCCGTTTAATCTCTTCCGGGATCACAACCCGCATCTGGTCAATGAGATTATAAATCCGGTCCTCATTGACAAGCAAATAGGCGCTGAGAGGCAACCTTGTGCTCTCATTTAAGAGTTGTTCCAAGCGGTCTACCAGATGTTGTATGTCCATGCTTCTGCCCCGTTCTCAGTTATGGATGAAGGATAGCCTGCGACCTGCCGCCATGATGGGCTATTATATTGGATTTTTGAGAAAGAGTGAAACCGAAGAACAAGATAACGACGATGGACACCGATCGTGATCTTTTCTTTCACTTTAGGAAGTTAGTCATCCATGAGGTATACTGCCTGGAAAATCGTTTACACTTGCCACCTATGAGCGCGCAGCAACTTGTCAACGGTCGTTACTACATCTCTAGCTTGCACACCGACCTCATCGGTCAGGGTGCCATGGGCACGGTTTACCGCGGCCTTGATCAGCAAACAGGCGAGCTTGTGGCCATTAAACACCTCAAGCCAGACCTGCTAGCCGCCAACCCCCGCCAGCTTGACCGTTTTGCGCGCGAAGGGGAACTGCTGCGCCAGCTCAACCACCCCAATATTGTCAAGGTACTGGCCACCATCGTTGACAACCACCAACACTACATCATTATGGAGTATGTGCACGGCGGTTCTTTGCGTGATTTGCTGGATGCAGAGCCACGGCTGCCAATCCCCCGTGTTCTAAGCATTGCCATCGATGTGGCTGACGCCCTGACCCGCACCCACCGCCTGAATGTCATCCACCGTGACTTAAAACCGGCAAACGTATTGCTGGCTCAGGACAACACCCCTCGGCTGACCGACTTCGGCCTGGCTTTTCTGGAAGATGGCGCCCATTTAACCCAATCTGGGGCATTGGTGGGTACCATAGATTATATTCCGCCGGAAGCGTGTCAGGGCAAGGCGTTGGACCGGCGCATTGATATCTGGGCGTTTGGGGTGATGTTGTTTGAGATGTTGACCGGGCAGCGGCCGTTTACCGGCAGCAACCTTTACGCCACCATCACCGCCATTCTGACAACACCCACCCCTGACCTGCTGCACTTTCGCCCGGACATCAACGACGCCCTGGCTGACCTGGTGTACCGTATGCTGCAAAAAGACCCGCAGCAGCGCATCCCCAGCACCCGGCTGGTGGGCGCGGAGTTGGAAGCCATTATGCACGGGTCAGACATCCGTTCCACATCCACGGTGGTTCTGCTGCGCGAACGACCCACCCTGCCTGAAAAACCTCGCTTTGAGACAAGTACATCAGATAAGACGGCCGTCCACCGCCACAATCTGCCCACCCAAACTATGCCCTGCATTGGGCGTGAAGCCGAACTGAATACCCTGCTTGGCTTTGTCAGCGATCCGCAGCAGCGGCTTATCACCATTGTCGGGCCGGGGGGCGTGGGCAAAACACGCCTGGGGCTGGCGCTGGCAGAACAGCAAGTAGGGCGCTTCAGCCACGGCGTTTTTTTTGTGCCTCTGGCGGCCGCCCATAGCCGGGCCGACATCATCAACGCCATTGCCGAAGCCACAGAATTCCACTTCTATACCGGTGGCAACCCAGAAGAGCAGCTCCTTGACTATCTGCGCCAGAAAGAGCTGCTGCTGGTACTGGATACACTAGAGCATCTACAAGCCAGTGCCGGCTTACTGACAGACATTTTGCGCACGGCCACGGCCGTGACCCTGATCATCACCTCCCGTGAGCGGCTGCGGCTGCGTGAAGAGCAAGTTGTCACCCTGGCTGAATGGGAATTCCCTGCCCGCACGGACGCCCAAACCGCCCTGGCGTCAGCCCCGGCCCAGCTTTTTACGCAAAGCGCGCAGCGTTTACAGCCCGCCTTTGCGCTGGATGAGACCGACCTGCCAGCGCTGGCCAACATCTGCCGCACTGTGGGCGGCACACCACTGGGGTTAATGTTGGCTGCCACCTGGGTAGAAATGCTCACCGTGCCGGAAATCGCCGCCGAGATCGGCAACAGTCTAGACTTCTTAGAAACTGACATGCAGGATGTGCCCGCCAGGCATCGCAGTCTGCGTGCCATTTTTGATTCGTCTTGGAACTTGCTGAATGACAGTGAACGTGATGTGTTTATGAAGCTGTCTGTCTTCCAGGGGGGCTTTAGCCGGCAGGCGGCCCAGGCTGTCACCAATGCTTCCTTACGTGACCTGATGGCGCTGTCTAACCGCTCATTGCTGCATCGTGACCCAGACGGCCGTTACCACACCCAACGCCTGCTGCAACAATACGCTGCCGAACAACTGAGCCTATCACCCGAAGCCCATTTTGTAGTCCATGACCATCATGCCAGTTACTACGCTGCCAGGCTGGCGGCCCATAACAACCACATGAAAGGCCTTGACCAGCAAACGACACTGGCCGAAATGGAACAAGAGCAGGATAACCTGCGTGCCGCCTGGGAATGGGCCTTGGCGCAAAACCAGGCAGACCTGCTGCACCAGATGGTAGACGCGCTCTGCCGTTTTTATGACTGGCGCGGTCGTTACCTGGAAGGTGAGCGTTTTTGCAGCACGGCCGTAGGCCAGTTGGCCCGTGCACTGGACAGTGAAGGGCTGCGGTTGTGGGCCCGACTGCTGGGCTGGCAAAGTAAATTTAACCTGCTGCTGGGCCGCACGGAACTGGCCGGCCAGCTGATAGACCAGGGGCTTAGGCTGCTAGAAAGTGTTTCTTTATCCGCACTAGATACCCGGTCTGAAACCGCTTTCCTACGGCGCCGCCAGTCACAATTTTTTCTCATGTCCGGTGACCGCGAGCGGGCCAAAGAGGCAGGCAGCCACAGCCTGGCGTTATTGACAGAGCTGGACGATGCGTGGGGTACAGCCTACACCCTGGACATGTTGGGGCAGGTGGCCTGGAACGTGGGCGCGTATGGTGAGGCACAACCGCTGTACGAGCGCAGCCTGGCTATTCGCCAGTCACTTCATGATCGGCGTGGCACGGCCGATTCCCTGCGTGCTCTGGGCCTCATCGCCCTGTTCCAGGGGCGCATTCCCGATACGACACGGTTGATGCAGGAGAGTAACGCCATACGCAAAGAGATTGGTGATTTGGCAGGCACGGCCGTGGGCCTGGCTGACCTGGGCACAACCTACATGATTGCCGGAAATTTCACGGAAGCGATCAGGCTCATTGAAGAAGGGCTGGCTATTTACACCCAATTGGGCTACCGGCAGGCGATGGGCCACTGGTACACCCTGTTGGGTCTGGCCCATATGTCCAACGGTGATTTTGAAGAGGCGCGCCGTCATGGTGAACGAGGACGCAGCCTGTCTCGTGAGGTAAACTATAAACGTGGTGTCGCCTTAAGTCACTGGCTGCTGGGCTGCCTGATGTTGGCGGCGGGCAACCATGCTGGTGCCAAACCACTGTTCAGCCAGAGTATCATCATCTACCGGGAGATCAACCAGCAAGATGAGCTGGCCTGGGCCCTCTCAGAATTGAGCATGGCAGAACTAGCGTTGGGCAATGCGGCGGCAGCACGCGCCGGGTTATTAGAAGCTTTGCAAATTGCAGCCCGGTTAAAATCATTCTTACCGTTGAACTTTGCCTTGCCGGCGGCGGCCGCGTGGCTGGCCTGGCATGGCACACAAGGCGGCGATTCAGCAGAAACGCAATCATGGCGCGTACAGGCGGTAGAACTGTATGCGCTGGCCAGCCGTTACCCGTCGGTAGGGCTGTCACGGTACGTAGATGGCATTACCGGGGCGCACATTCGGGCCCTGGCAGAGAGCTTGCCGCCAGACGTCGTACAGGCGGCACAGGCACGGGGCAAAGCAGGAGATTTGTTCACGGCCGTGGCTACCTTTATCCAACAACTGTCTTAAGCCATTATCCTGCCGATCATCGTTTTTCATCAACCCGCGAACAGAGGCTGCCTGGTTTTTTGTGAAGGGTGATCAGCATCACACAAAAGCCGAAGGGGATAAAACAAACATGCGACCAGAACAAGATGCCTACGGGCAAGAAGTCTATGACTTTTACCAGGGGCAAAAAGTTACGGAAATCATTGAACGGGATGATGGCTTTGTAGGCCCGTCTATCGGCCCGATGGCCTATTTTTTACCCTATGCTGAGTGGCCGTTGGTAGAACAACAAGCGATGCACTATGCCTACGGCCGCTGCCTGGACGTGGGCTGTGGCCCAGGGCGCGTGTGCCTGTACCTACAAGAACAGGGGCATGAGGTGGTGGGCATTGATAATTCGCCGCTGGGCATTCAGACAGCCAAGCTGCGCGGCGTAAAGGATGCGCGCGTACTGCCCATTACCCAGGCCAGCCGCCGGGCGCTGGGTATTTTTGATACCATCATCATGTTTGGCAACAACTTTGGCCTTTTTGGCAACCCCCAGCGGGCCGGGTGGCTGCTGCGGCGGTTTTACGGCATGACGGCGGCCAACGGCCGTGTCCTGGCCACCAGCCGCAATATTTATGACACCCATGACCCCGGCCATCTGGCGTACCATGAACACAACCGGCGGCAAGGGCGTATGGCCGGGCAAGTACGCCTTCGGGTGCGTTACAAAACCTTCATAGGTCCCTGGTTTGATTACCTCATGGTCTCACCCCAGGAAATGGCAGAGATTGTCATGGACACAGGCTGGCGTATCACCCACGTGATTAACGTGGAAGGGGAGGCCATGTACACGGCCGTGTTAGAAAAGTGACGGGTATCTGCATGAGCAGTGACGGCCGTTGCATGGTAATGTACCCCATCAGCCCACAAGGGCCAGCCTTATGCCTGGCTATGGTCCGCTTTTAATCAATGGATAACGTGCAGAGGAATACCGGCCACCGTAGGCACAGCCGGTTGAAGCGTTTTGTGATGCGCACGTTTAGGTACGGGCGGGCATTCCCAGGCCTCGGCTGGCGTTTCCCGGCGTAAATCCTTTAACTTGGGCAGAATACCACAGGCAAAACAGTGGTGACGGCAGTCAATGCGCGTCTCCTGCTGCTGGCTCATCAGGTAATCTTGTGCCAGGAACTTTTTAGTCACAGCCACGTCAATGTGTTCCCAGGGGAACATCTCATCAATGCGCCGTTTGCGGTGGGTGTAAAAAGTGGGGTCTAAACCCTCGGCAGCAAAGGCGGCCAACCAGGCCTCTTCACGGAAATATTCGGCCCAGGCGTCAAACTTGGTTCCACTGCGCCAGGCGCGTTCTACCACCTCAGCCACACGACGGTCACCCCGGCTGAGAAACCCTTCAAACGCGGACTCCCGCGGATCGTTCCAGCGCAAGCGCAGACCGTGGCCGCGCATGGCGGTTCTAAGCAGATCCAACTTGGCATAAACTTTCTCCAGGCTGTCCATCGGTTCCCACTGGAAGGGAGTGTGGGGTTTAGGAATGAAGGTGCTGACACCTACATTAAGGCTGGCCTTGTTGCCATGAACCTTACGCCCTTCGGCCAATACCTGCTGGCAGAGATCAATGATCGCCTGTACATCTTCCATCTCTTCCTTAGGATGGCCGATCATGAAGTAGAGCTTGATGGTACGCCAATCACGCCGGTAAATTTCACGGGCGGTTTCCAGCAGTTCTTCATGGGTAACGTATTTGTTAATGATGTTACGCATCTTTTCGGTAGCCGCTTCAGGCGCCAGGGTAAAGCCCCCACGACGGCCGTCACCCAGATTATCCATCAACTGTGTAGACACCGACTCAATGCGTAAGGACGGCAGCGAAATGTTTAGTCCCAGATGGCCAAACTGCTGCCCTATCTTCTCCGTCAGCTCCAACACATGAGTGTAATCGCTGGAAGAAAGCGAAAGCAGGGCGATCTCTTCGTACCCGGTGCTGTCCAATATCTTTTGCATGGCCTCTAATACTTCCGCTACCGGCCGTTCGCGCACCGGGCGTGTGACCATGCCCGCATGGCAGAAGCGGCAGCCGCGGGTGCAGCCGCGCATGATCTCAATGGGGGCGCGATTATGCACCGTCTCCACAAAGGGGATAATAAAGTCCGTCACCGGCGGCGGCATCACGGGCACGATCGTTTTCATCACTTTCGGCGGCGCTTCCGGCATCGTGGGGGTGATGGCGGCAATGGAACCGTCATCATGATAGGCCACGTCATAGAACCGGGGCACGTAGCACCCTTCAATCTGAGCGATGTAGCGCAGCTGCGTTTCCCGGTCCAGGTGCGCGGCCGCCCGCATGACACCAATGATCTTAAGGATCGCTTCCTCCCCTTCGCCAATGACAAAGACATCAATAAAAGGAGCCATCGGTTCCGGGTTGTAGCAGGCATGACCACCAGCAATCACCAGTGGGTATGTCTCGTCCCGTTCCCGGCTGCGCACGGGCATCCCGGCCAGGTCCAGCAGGTTAAGCACATTGGTATACAGCTGCTCATAAGGCAGGCTGATGGCCAGCAGATCAAATTCGCGGATAGGGTGTTTTGTTTCCAGCGAAAAGAGCGGCATGTGGCGTTCACGCAGTACATCTTCCATGTCTGTCCAGGGGCAGTAGACGCGCTCGGCTAACAAGTTGCGGTGCTTGTTGATGATGTCGTAAAGGATCATCAACCCCAGGTTAGACATACCAATGTCGTAAATATCGGGGAAGGCCAGAGCCACTTTGTATTCAATGTCGGCCCAATCTTTTACCACCTGGTTATATTCGCCGCCAGTATACCGCCCTGGTTTGCTAACGCGGGGCAGTATGCGTTCCAGGGCCATTTCAATTTGTTCGGGTGTCATGGTTTACTACCTATTACTTACAGATTTTATCTACATTCCAAAATAGTTGCTCCATTATAACAGATTGTAGAGTGCGCGTCGGGAAGCTTGATCATGCACCTGGACATCTGTTACCAGTGGTGCCAGTTGCGCGGCCATCCTCTGGAATCTAAGGGAAAACGAGCAAGCCCCGGCACAAGGCAGGTTATGCTATTGCTGGGATTATGATTCAGTTGGGAAGGCGCCACGATGGCCCCAAACTGGCGGAGCGATGGCTTACAGCGGCCAATCACGCAAGATGCGCTCGGTCTCTTCAGAGTGACCGCTTTCGTCGCGCACCATATCTTCTAACTGCACCGCTGCCCCTTTGTCGCCAAACGCTTCTGCTTCTTGGGCTCGCCGGGTGTAATCTTTTACCGCCTGGCGCTCGGCTGCCAGCACTGCTTCCAGCATCTGGCGGTTATTCTGTGCCGCAGGCACCGGGCGTGGCTGGGTGGTTGGCTCACCGCCCAGAGCCACAATCTTATTGGCCAGGTATTGGGCGTGAAGCTGCTCATCAGCCACTTCTGTCAGGAAAAATTGGGCCAACTGCGGCCGGTACGGGCCGGTAGCTTTGGCCGCATAGGTAATGTACTGGATGATGGCGCCCAATTCGCCGGCCAGGTCTTCATTCAGGTGGTTAATAAAGGTTTGCTTATCCATATTTGTCTCCTTTTGTTGCCGGGGCATCCTCATGTAAAAGAGTTTACCAGGGGTGATCAGAGCCACAAGTGTCAGATGTCATTTTATTAAAAACTGTTTGCCATGCAGCCCTATGCAGCACACAATTTCCGGGCCTTACCTCTCAACCCGTTATAGTATCTTCCTTATACTAAGTTACGCCAAGGATAGTATATTACGAAAAAGTACATTCTTTACAAATTTATACTGGCTTTGTAAGCTAGCAAAATCTTAAAAAGAATCACACAGTATCAGAAGGAGTATAAATCAAATGAGCGCAAGTATTAACGTTACCGGGTCAACAACCAAACGGATTCTGATGGTTGTCGCCAGCCCTACCATTTCCACTACGATTGGCTGGCCGGTTGGCTTTTGGGCTTCTGAGTTAACCCACCCCTATTATGAGTTTACAGAAGTGGGGTATCATATTGATATTGCCAGTCTGGAGGGGGGGAAAGTGGAGGTAGACTCTTTGAGCGATCCCCGCCATGAGAGCGGTTATTCGGCCAGTGATCTGATTAGCATGGGGTTCTTGAATACCCCACAACTAGCAGCGTTATTAGAAAACACAAAGAAGCTGGCCGACGTCAATGCAGACAAGTACGACGCCATCGTCGTCTGCGGCGGGATGGCCCCTATGTTTACCTTTAGAGAAAACAAGAGATTGAAACAACTGGTGGCCAGTTTTTACGAAGCGGAAAAGGTTACGGCCGCTTTATGCCACGGCGTGTCGGCACTGATAGATGTGCAACTATCTGATGGTTCGTATCTCATTGAAGGCAAAACAGTATCAGGGTTTGCCAACGTGGAGGAAGACGAAGGGGATGCGCTGGTAGGGCAAAAGATTTTTCCCTGGCGTATTGAGGACGCCGCCAAGGAACGTGGCGCCAACTACGTGGAAAGTGGTTTGTGGAAAGCGTTTGCTGTGCGCGACGGGCGTCTCATCACCGGGCAGCAACAATATTCGGGCCGCAAAGTGGCAGAACTTGTCATTCAGGCTCTGGGTGTTTAACGATAGGACAAATGAATGCACACAACAAAGCTGCCTCTATACGCCATGGCTTTTGGCAATTTTGCGGTCGGCATTGGGGCGCTGGTGATTGCCGGGGTTTTACAACCTATCGCCGCTACATTTGTGACGCCGATCAGCACTGTGGGCCAACTCATCACCATTTATGCCCTGGCCTACGCCTTTAGTTCCCCCTTACTTATCGCCCTGACCGGACCTGTTTCCCGCCGCCTGATGTTAACCATTGGACTAGGGTTGGCACTGGCCGGCAATCTGCTGGCAGCACTGGCTCCCTCTTATGCGGTCTTGTATATGGCTCGTATACTGACGGCTTTTGGAGCCGCCATATTCACCCCCCTGGCAGCGGCCACGGCTGCCACTCTGAGTGGGCCAAAGGACCGGGGTAAAGCCATCGCTTTGGTGTTTGCCGGTTTCACGGCCGCAACCGCATTGGGGGTTCCTCTGGGAACTTATGTCGGGCTTAGTTTCGGCTGGCGCCTAACATTTGGCCTGGTAGCCGGCCTGGCTTTATTGGGGGCGGTGGCTGTGTATACGGCCGTGCCCCGTCAGGTGGCCACCCCGCCCGTTGCTCTGCAATCCTTTGTCCGTGTTCTTCGTAATGTCCCTTTGCTTGTTGTACTCACGGTCACGCTGGTTCAACTGACGGCTCAATTGATGCTTTTTACCTTTATTGCCCCCTGGTTAGAACAGTATCTGGGGTTAGGGGCCACAGGCATTACCTTGATGCTGCTTGCTTTTGGGGTAGCCAGTTTTATCGGCAATTTCGTGGGGGGCTACGGCGCCGACAGAATCGGCACCCGGCCCACACTCCTGGTTTTTCTCCTGGCGCTGACCGGTTCGCTGTTTGCCCTGCCGGTCATGGCCCGCTGGCCTGTTTTGGGAGTGCTGGTGTTAATGCTATGGGGGATGGTCGGTTTGGGGTTCCAGGCGCCGCAACAAGTGCGCCTGGTAGGGTTAGCGCCACAACTACAGACGGCCGTTTTGGGCCTAAACGCTTCCTTTATCTACCTGGGAATTTCTCTTGGTTCCTATCTTGGTGGGGTTGCGGTAGACCAGCGTGGTTTAGCCAGCCTGAATGGATTAGGGGGCGCGTTGGGCATCGTCACCGTTGTCATCTTTGCTTTGACTTGGTCCTTCGAGTCACGCATGTCTATTACCCCTGACACATAATATGGTACGCCCTGCCCTTGAAGCAGGGCGACCATCACACAATCCTTCGCTATTAGGAGCTGCATCCCACCAACGCCACATCGGGGCATGTTTGGCGTGCCCTTAAGCTATAACTAAACTGTTACAAAACTCAGGCGAGGACAGACAGTACGCCAGTCGCTTTTGATGTATACTAGCAAAAGAGGATTTTGCCTGGTGCCATAAATGATTGTAGAGTGCATTGCCAATCACATCAAGGGGCCATGGTTGGAAATCTTCACCGAAGATGAGAGTGGCAACTACCCCATATTCAGCGGGAAGCTACCAAGTTTAACCGGGTTATGACCGTGAGCATACAATCATCTCAAACAGGCAACTTAATTCCCCCAACTCGGCAAACCATAGAACTGCTCCATGCGCTCAATGCAGCATCTGCGGTACTGCAGCGGTCTGCCCGTTCTGAAGCCGAGGTCTTTCGGATGTTCAAGGAGCAACTTGTCAGGCTCGGCCTGCGCGGCAGCCTGGGTCTACTAGATGAAGCGGGTAAGCAACTCATCTTTAAAGCCATTGTGGTTTACCCTGCGCGCGTACTGCCTAGTCTGGAAAGGCTAACCAAACTTCGCGCTGAAGGTTTTACCGTTTCAATAGCTGCTGTGGAAGCCTACCAGCACGTGCTGGAAACCCGGCAGGGTCTTTACCTGGCAGATAACAGTGCCGTTATTGCCCAAATATTACCTGAGGCTGCCCGGTCTCAGGAGGAGCGCATCATTAACATCCTGGGCCAGGCCCCGGTTATCTATGCCCCGCTGGTGATAGCCGGCCAGGTCGCTGGCATCTTAGGGGTACATGATGCTTATCTAACCCCGGCAGATGTGCCAGCATTAGAGGCGTTTGCCAATCATACGGCCGTGGCTCTGGAAAACGCCTACTTCCACCAGGAACATGAGCGGCAAACCCAAGACCTGACCTTGATAAACAGCCTGAATATTGCGCTCAATCGCGGTGACAGCCTGCCAAAAATTCTTGCCCTCCTCTCAAAAGAAACCCGACAGGCTTTTGCCTGCACTGGGGCAGCCATTTACCTGCTCAGTGAGGACAAAAAGCACCTGATTTTGCAAGAAGGGCATGTTCCGCCGGGGGCAAAGAACCCTATTGAGCGTCTACTGGCGACTAAGATACCCGCTGTCAAAATGCTACTGCAAGAAGACAACCCTTACTGGAAAATCATTCGTTTGGGCCAGCCACAGATCATCAACGAACCGGAAGCGATTCAAAACCTGATGATAGCCCATACCACGAATAAAAGGCAGCAGAGGCTCGTCCCGGCTATTGCCAGGCTGTTGAACTTTCAGTCGGTTATCCTGGTACCGCTGGTGGTGGAAGGCGAGCCCATTGGCTTGTTGTCCGCCTCACGGCGTGAACCCTTTTCCCAGGCCGACCAGCAGCGGTTTGAGACCCTGATCGGCCCCGTTATGGCTGCTATCCGGCGCAAGCAGATGGAAGACAAATTGGTGGCCCGCAACCATGCTCTGGAGATCCTCCACACCATTGCTGTGGAATTGAATCGCTCAATGGATTTAAACGGCAGCCTTAAACAGGCGCTCAAACAGATTCTAACGCTGCTGGGGTTGACCGTGGGGTGGGTGATGTTGCTAAATGAAGACGGCCGTTTCCAATTGGCTGCCGCTCACGGACTATCTCCAACTCTGGTCGAAGATCTCCGGCAGCGGCCAACCGTGTGTGATTGCCAGCGCCAGTTACTGGCCGGGGAACTAGACCATGCCGTAAATGTCCTGAAGTGCCAGCGGCTGAGCGAGGTGGAGGGGAATACAGCGAAGTTAAAACTCCATGCCAGCATCCCCCTTTATCTGGGAAGGCGCTGGCTGGGCCTGATAAACGTGGCCAGCCTCGGATCGACCCCTTTCACCGAGGGACGGCTGAAACTACTGACATCTATCGGCCATCAGGTGTCAATGACCATTGAACGAATACGCCTGTATGAACAGTTTAAGATACAGCGCGTCCAGGATCAGCAGACCCTGCTGAACCTCTCTAATACCCTGATTGGTTTGACAGACCCTCAGACCATCATAGATAGGGCTGCCCGCACCATCCAACAAGCTTTACAGGTGGATTATGTCTCCCTCATGGCCCCTGAGGCGACCGGCCAACATCTGGTGCTGCGCGGAGGTGTCGGCTGGGAACCAGAACTATATGGACACTATCGGGTGGATATGGGGATGTCTCGGGAAGGCTACACTTACCGCGAAGTAGAAGTAGTACAGCAGTTTGATGTGCCCAGTGGTGAGCCATTCCCCTGCCCGGTTGAGTTAAAGGAGCATGGCGTGAGAAGCAGCCTGACCGCACCCCTGCGCGGCCAGGAGGGTGTTTTGGGCACGCTGTGTATCCACAGCACCCAGCCGCGCCACTTTAACCCGGATGAGGTACGTTTGCTCTTCCTCATCGCCTCCCAAACTGCGGCGGCCTTAGAGCGAGCCTGGTTATTTGAAGCTGAACGCGCTGCTCGCACCCGCGCCGAGACCTTAGAGGCGGCTACCCAGGCTTTGAGCGCTACCCTGGACTTGCAACAGGTCTTAAGCCTCATCCTGAGCGAACTGCAGCGTGTGGTGCCTTATGACAGCGCTTCGGTTCAGCAGCTTCAAGGCCAGAAGTTAACTATCATTGGTGGGTATGGCTTCCCCAATCTGGAAGAAATTGTGGGCCTCAGTTTTGACCTGACGGCAACCGATAATCCAAACCGGGAGGTCATCACCACGCAGGCTCCTCTGATCTTGGAGGATGCGCCGTTATCCTACGCCAACTTTCGGACGGAGCCCCATGCGCCAGCGGCCGTTCGTTCCTGGTTAGGCGTGCCTTTGCTGTTTGGGGACCGGCTGATTGGGATGATTGCCCTGGATAAGCGAGAGCCTGGTTTTTATACGGGTGAGTTGACCCATCTGGCCATGGCTTTTGCCGCCAAAGCGGCCATCGCTATTGAGAATGCCCGCCTGTTTACCACCCTCCAGCAGTCAGAGGAAAAATATCGTGGGCTGTTTGAAGGGATACCTATCGGCCTGTATCGCTCTACCCCTAAAGGACAAATTCTGGCTGCTAATGCGGCCCTGGTGCGCATACTAGGTTACCCAGACCGGGACTCTTTATTAAGAGCCAAAGTCCCAGAACTTTACGCAGACCCCGAGGGGTGGCAGCATAGACAAGCGCTAATAGAGACTAACGGACTGGTTCAGGATTATGAAGCGCGGTTGTTCCGCTACGATGGCCAAAACATTTGGGTGCGTGACAACGCCCGCGCGGTTCGAGACGCTGAAGGCCAGGTGCTGTACTATGAGGGCAGCCTGGAAGATATTACCCAGCATAAGGAGGCAGAAGAGGAAGTCCACCGCCGCAACCGTGAATTGGCCCTGCTTAATGAAGTTATTGCCGTTTGCGCGGCTAATATTGATAAGGAAGCAATCCTGTCAGGCGTTTGCCGGGAGTTATGCCATGCTTTTAATATTCCCCAGGCGGCGGCAATTTTGTTTATAGAAGAAAACAGTACGGGCGTTGTCGTTGCTGAACATCGCCTCGGAGACCAACTCACTTCCCTGGGCTTACGGTTCCCGGTGGCAGGTAATCCTACAGCCCAACATATCCTGACCCACAAAGCGCCACTGGTTATTCAAGATGCCCAAAACAACCCACGCCTGGCCACCTTTCAGCCTGGTCTGGCCCAACGTGGTTCTCGTTTCTTCCTGGTACTCCCTCTCTCCATTGCCGGGCAAGTTGTAGGCCTGTTGGGCCTGGAAGATACCCAACCACGCCAGGTTTCCGTAGATGAACTCAACCTGGCCCAAAGGGTAGCCGACCAGGTTTCTGGGGCCCTGGCCCGGCTGCGTCTTCAGGAGGAACGGCAACAGATGCAAGAGCAATATTACCAGGCTCAGAAAATGGACGCGCTGGGGCGGCTGACCGGAGGTATTGCTCACGATTTTAACAACTTGCTGACAGTCATTAACATCTATGCCGAGCTGCTACAACGCAGGCTGCCGGCAGACAGCCCCTACCAGAATACAGTTGACCACATCTTAAACTCAGGCAATCGGGCCGCCAAATTGGTTGGTCAATTGTTGGCGTTCAGCCGAAAGCAGATCATTGAGCCAGTTGTGCTGGACCTTAACCTGATTGTAAGCGAGCTGGACAAAATGCTGTGCCGGGTTATCAGTGAACACATTGCTTTGAAGATAAACCTGGCCCCAAATTTGTGGCCGGTAAAAGTTGACCCCACCCAAATTGAGCAGGTCATTGTGAACCTGGCTGTCAATGCACGCGATGCCATGCCTCATGGTGGAGAGCTAACCATTGAAACAGCTAACAGTGTGCTTGATGACAACTACGCCGCTCATCACCTGGGCGTTGAGGCTGGCGACTATGTCTTGCTGGCCATCAGCGATACTGGCCACGGTATGAGTCTGGAAATTCAGGCCCGCATGTTTGAGCCATTTTTTACCACCAAGGAACAAGGCAAAGGGACGGGCCTGGGCCTGACCACCGTCTTTGGCATTGTCGAACAGAATAGGGGACATATTTGGGTGTCTAGTGAAGAAGGGCAGGGAACCACCTTCAAGATTTACCTGCCGCGGGTTGAAGCCAGGCAGCCAGTCACCGTAAGGCCCAAAGATAAAGCAGACATGCCGACCGGCAGTGAAACGATCTTGCTGGTTGAAGATAATGAGGCTGTCCGCAATGTGGCCGGACACATATTGCAAGAACAGGGCTACCAACTCCTGGAAGCAATCGATGTTCAGGCAGCTATTCAGTTGGTTGCTCAATTCCCTGACCCTATCCACCTACTATTAACCGACGTTGTTATGCCTGGTATGAGTGGCCAGGCCCTGGCTGAACAATTAACCCATACCCGGCCGACACTAAAGATCCTCTTCATGTCTGGCTACACTGATGAAGCCATAGTTCAACACGGGGTATTGGAGGAGGGGGTGGCTTTTCTACAAAAACCCTTCACCCCCCTGGCCCTGGCCCACAAAGTGCGGGAAATTCTGGATAGTTGAGTTGCCTTGAACTCTCTCAACCCTACTTGACGACCTTGAAGTTAAACATAGGCGTTTGTAGCGCGCTGAACAGCCGCAGCCAGATGGGCAGCAGCATCTCTGTGCCCCGGGCGGTGGTAATATCCCCCAGGTCAATAACATCCGGCCAGCCAAAACTTTTCAAGAGTTCAGCTACCTGGGCTTTGGCCCCGGCGTCGTTGCCACTCATAAATACCGTGTGATCGCCGTCGTTAAGCTGCTGGGGATTTGCCATCAGGTAAGCGTTCATGGTGTTGAGCGTCTTGACAACCCTGACATGGGGGAAGGTACGCTGGATCTGCTCACCCAGCGAGTCGGTATTTGAGACAAAAAGCGAAGGGGGCATGCCCCGTGAAAAGTCAAGGGGGTTGGCAATATCAATCAACACCTTGCCGTTAAGGTTAGCTTCGCCGACCTGCTTCAGGGCGGCAAGCGAGCCGGCACCGTTAGTGCCGTTGACGACGATTGTGCCGTGTGCTGCTGCTTCGGCAAATGTGCCCACCTTAACTTTTGGGTGCTGTTCGTGCCACACACTGAAGGGGGGGTTACCCATGGCGTCTGGCTCTGTACGTGCCCTAAGCGCGGCTACGTCACGCGTGCCAAGCATAACGTCATGTCCCAGTTCAACTACTCTGGCCGCAATGGCCCTACCAACCATACCTGTACCCACGATGCCGATGTTCATTTTTTAACTCCTTTTCGATCTATTACCTTGTTTCAGAAATTTTATAACCTATTGTTTTATTGCCAGGCGTAATGTGTGATAAGCTGCCAGTTCACGGACTGCCTAGCCCCACTCACACTTGTTTGTTTACCAGGGGATTTCCTGGCGATCCCGAAAATTTTTGCCTGTAGGCCCACTGGCAGGCAGGCCAACCAGACGGCCGTATCTGCTCCCTCTTCTACTGAACGGGGCGCTGCGGCACACCATAACAATTGTTGCGCTTGTTTTTGCCAGACCCAGTGTGGTAGCTTTATCAATGCCGGCATTGGCGCCAATCACTAAACTTATCTTTCCTTTCATGGTTTCCATTTTTTACTCCGTTTGCAGGTGCGTATGGGCGCAGCTCCTAACCTCAACCTGGCGGATACCCTCATGGCCAACCGTACGGATGGCGTCTGGTACCAGGATTGTCCTTACCATTGCGATTCTTTATTCGTTCCTATATACTTCACAATCGGACATGTGTCCATTTGTCGCCAGCTATATTAACGGACAGCTGTCCGTTTAGCAACCTGTCCATTTGGGCAGGTCCAATGAGGTAAAACCATGGATGATTTCATCCCCCTGCATATGGCCCAAGAACCAGCCAGCCAGGCCGAGCGCAGCGACGCCCTGGCCAATCGCCAGCGCATTCTGGTGGCAACGCGGCAGTTGTTTGCTGAACGTGGCCCGGCGGCCGTGAACATGAGCGATATTGTCAAAGCGGCCAGTGTTGGCCGGGGGACACTTTACCGCCATTTTGCCAATAAAGGGGAGCTGTGTCTGGCAGTGATGGACGAGGAAATTGCCGAGTTTCAAAACGACGTGTTGTCTCGGCTGCGACAGATGGCCACAGTCAATACACCAGCGATGAAGCAGCTGGATGATTTTCTGAATAGGCTGGCACTGTTCACCGAAATGTACACACCGCTGCTGCGTGAGGCCCAACGCCAGGGTTTACATTACTTCGAGAAAAAAGAGGGGACGCCCCAGTATTGGCAGCAGGCAACAGTATTGGGGTTATTGCGCACGGCCGTTGCCAACCAGGAAATCCCCACCGATTTAGACCTTGACTACCTGGCCGATGCCATCCTGGCACCACTCAATCCCCAACTGTTCCATTACCAGCGCAGCGTACGGGAGTTTTCGCCACAACGGATCAGTGCCGGGCTGCGATCGTTTGTTTCCCGCCTCCAAAAATAACCTCCCGCGGGCTTCCACGGCCAAGGGTATCTAGGATGAAACCTGCAGGAGGTTGGCTTTTATTCATCATACTATGTCTCTCTTTTTCCCACACGGCCGTCACCTGCCCTATAATGCCTTTATCACTCGCCTAAAGGAGGCATACCATGCCAATTTTGCCAAATTACAGTCAATTCAACGGCCGTCACTGGGAAACCGGCACGGTGCGTAACACCTTTGACTACCTGGGCATTACCGCGCCGCACACCGGTAAGCCGTTCAGTGAAGCCTTTTTCCTGGGTGTCAGCGGTGGTGTCGTCATGGGCTACTTTTCATTTGCCTACGAAGGGTATGATCCCCACGCCCGCATTCTGACACGTAACACCTTTGACCCGCTGAATACCATGCTTTCCCGCCTGGGCGTGGTGCAGAATTTGCGCCATACCAGCAAACCAGAGAAGGGTGTTGCCAATCTGGTCGAGGCCTTAGAAGAGGGAGTCCCGGCCATTGTCTGGGCCGATATGTGGAGCCTGCCCTACAATGCCCTATCTTGTGATGACGGCATGTGGGCCATGTTCCCCATTCTGGTCTATGGCTATGATGAGGCCGCCGACACCGTGTGGATTTCAGACCGGGCCACTGTGCCGCTAACAGTCACAACAGCAACACTGGCCCAGGCGCGCGGCCGGGTGAAGAAGGATAAGTTCCGGGTGCTGACATTGGAACGGCCGAATGAGGAAAAGCTGGCCACGGCCGTGCAGTTGGGCATTTGGGACTGCATCAAGCTATTCACCGAAAAGCCGCCAAAGGGCGGCAAAAACAACTTCGGCTTACGGGCATACCGCTGGTGGGCCGACTTGCTCACCAAACCCAACATACGCATGAGCTGGGAAAAAGAGTTCCCAGCCGGGCGCAAAATGCTGGCCGGGTTAACCAATGCCTTTGCAGACATTAACATCTTTGGCAAATGTGGCTATGCTGAGCGAGACGTCTACGCGGATTTCCTCGACGAAGCCGCCATCTTGCTAAACAAACCAGCACTGATAGAATCCGCCGCCCATTTTCGCCGCAGCGCGCCTGCCTGGGATGCTCTCAGCCAGGCGCTGCTGCCCGACAACGTGCCACCCTTTAAGGAAATGAGACAGCTGATGCTGCAGCGGCAAGACCTGTTTAATGCCCAGGGCAGCGCCGCTTTGGCAGAGATACAGCAGATTGACGGCCGTCTGGAAACTATCAGAAACGAGATGGAGCGCCACTTTCCGTTAGATGCGGCCGCCGTCACCGCTGTGCGCCAGAACATCGCCGACCACGTCAGACAAATACATGATATAGAGGCAGAGGCAGTCGCTGCCCTGAAAGCCGCCATGGTCTAAAACGCCCAATGTGGTGGAGGCAGGTCTTGTGCCTGCCCCTATAATTTGTTGTTGTCCATTACTTGAAACGGCCGTAGCACAACATCCATCTCATGTTCACCAGCACAGACCCGCATCACCGTCTGGGTCACCGCGTCGGTTAACAATGCCTCCTCCGTTGGTTCTTCCTCCGGTACCAGCGCATAAACGCGAATACCGTACCCGGCAAACTCCCGGGCGCACTCGCGGGTGAACCCTACCACGCCTGCCTTGCTGGCACAATAGGCTCCCCGGCCTGCCAGCGACGTAGTCACACCTGCAGTAGAGGCAATGTTGATAATGACACCCCCGCGATCCTTATTCTCATCTGCCATGACCCGCCCGCACAGCTGGCTCATAAAAAATGTGCCCTTCAAGTTCACATCCAGGCAGCGATTCCAATCCCATTCATCCATCGTCAGCAGGCTTACCTGCGGCCTGACGGCGGCATTATTCACGATGATATCCAGCTGGCCCCAGGTGGCACGTGTCGTCTCCACAAGGTGAACACATTGGAATTTGTTGGCTACATCGGCGGCCACGGCCGTGGCCTGCCCCCCTGCGTGCTGAATCATGCTGGCAACCCGTTCTGCGCGATCTGGGTTCAAGTCATTGACAGCTACATACACCCCGGTGGCCGCCAACCTATGGGCAATGGCTGCGCCTATACCCTGCCCGGCGCCAGTGACAATGGCAACTTTGTTGGTCAGCGTGTGCATTTTTGTCATCCACATTCTATAAGCCGTCATCCGGAGGTCAATCGGCTTACGGATGACGGTTTATAACTTTAATAAGGGGAATTGGGGTTGGCCATGAAACTGTACCCTGTACCCCATTCAGAGATAATGTAACGAGGTTCTTTAGGGTTGATTTCAATTTTACGCCGCAGACGGTAAACATGTGTGTGCAGCCGGTCTTCAAAAGCGTCATCTTGCGGCCAGACACGGCGCAGCAAAAATTCATTAGTCACTGTATGGCCCGCATTACGCATGAGAATGTATAACAGCTTGGTCTCTGTAGGTGTCAGTTGGACCGTTTCCGCATCCTGGCGCAGAATGGCTTTGCGGTTAGGAAAATCAACTTTCAGATCTTCGTCTACACGAATGACCGGTTCCAGGGTGTAGGCAAAGTCACCCAGGCGACGCAGCACCCGCTTCACGCGGGCTACCAACTCACCGGAGCGAAAAGGTTTGACGATGTAATCTTCCGCATAATGATCCAGGCCCTGGATGATGGTTTGCTCATCATCTATGGCGGTAAGCATGATGATCGGCAGATCAGAAAATTCCAGGATGGCCTGGCATAATTCAAAGCCATCCATGCCGGGCATATTCAGGTCCACAATCGCCAGATGCGGCAGGCCATTGCGGCCAATTTGCTGCAATGCTTCCTCACCTGAGGCGGCCGTGAATACCTGAAACCCTTCATGCTCCAAAGTAGGCTTTACTGCATTAAGGATAAAAGGACTATCATCTATCACCAATATGGTTTGGATCTTTGAGGATGCTTCACCCGGTAACATACCAGAATAGTAATATAGCCGGGGGGGAAAGGCAAGCGATGATCATAGCATCATTGCAACATGGGCAGCATCACGTAATTATCAGGCACAAAGAGGCTGCCTTCGGTGGTGTTTTGTGGGGCCAGCCGTGGCAGTTGACGGGCCAGTTCAGGCAGGCTCATCTTGCCGGCAAGGGCATCTTGGAATGCGTTGGTTATGTGGGTCATTTGTTCGGCCGTTTCATGCACAAATTCCAGGCGAAAATGGTGAATGCCGGCAGCACGCCAGCCGGCCAGGTGGCGGCTGGCTTCCTGGGCTTCCGCGCCAAAGACTGTATTGCGGCAGCCCACGTCGGCCTGTACCGGGTGCACACGGCCGTGGTCGTCGCGCAGCGCTACCTGATGCCGCTCACACGGCTGGCCACAATCTTTATAACTGGTTCCCTGGGACAAAAACCGGCAAAAGACGCAATGCTCGGTATGGAAGACAGGTAAATGCTGGTAGGCGACCACTTCGATCTTATCTGCCCCAATGTTCCGCGCCAGGCTGGCCACCTGAGCCGCATTCAGATCATACGTTGGTGTCAGACGCAGCAGCCCCAGCCGCAGGAAGGTATCGGCCGTTAACACGTTCGCCGCATTCAAACTAAAATCGCCAATCAGTGGCAGACCATCATCTGCTTGCAGCGTGTACAGCAAGCCAGTGGAGCGCACCACGATCTGGCACGCCAGCTTGCGTAGAAAGTTGACGACGCGCTGCTCGTTTGGTTTAAGGATGCGCGGGCTGGCCACACGGGCGGTAATGCCCGCGGCCTGTACCTGAGCCACGGCCGGGCGCAATCCGTACAAATCCAGGTAGTCCAGGGTAATGCTGGCCGGCTGCAAGGGGATGGCCGCCTCCAGCTGTGCCGGCGTACGTACCAATAAGTGCAGGTGGGCAGCCGGCGCCGCCTGGTCAGCTGCCGGTGGTGACATGGTTTGGGCTAACGCCGCGTTTAAGATACTCAATGGGTCATGAACGGTAGCACCAGGGGGTTGGCTCTGGCGTGCTGTTAACCGTTCCACCGCCTGGCGGCGCAGATCGTTAAGCAGTGAGGTAGGAGCAAAAGCCTGGTCGCCACCCTCTACCTGCACATCGGCCAGTGCATACGGGGTGTTGCCCAACCGGCCAAACTGTTTCCACAGTAGATCAGCGGTGATGGCCTGGTTCTGGGCGGCCGTAAGGGGTGTGGGCGATTGGACCGTGACAGCCACCTGTGGTTGTTCGGCCAGCGACCATACGGCCGTTAACCGTTCACCTACCCATGCCCACACCTGAACCCGGACGGGCTGTTTATGAACCGGGGCGCTGGCCTGGGTATACGGCCGGGCCGCTTTGTCTAACGCCGGGTCATGGGTGCGCCACAGCAAATCACCGGGGTGAATACGGCCGTAGGCGATGGCCCCGTTACCAAACCGTAGTTCCAACTGACCTGCCGACATGGGCAGAACCTGGTAAATGTGGCCGCCTTCTTCTGGCTCTTCCGGGCTGCGCCAATCGGCAGCGTCAAAGACCACGCCATCACCAGCTTTTAAGGGGGCGATGGTGGCTGCTTCTTCAGGGGTAATAACAACGCCGTCGGCCAGCACCCGTGTCACCCGCCCTACCAACACGCCACGATGGCGCGGTGCGCGGCCGGAGACGACGGTTTGGTGGTTGGTGCCCGTTATAAACCAGGGGCCAAGTCCACGGGAGTAAACCTGGGCCAGTTGGGTCTCTTCCAGGGGCGTTATGGGGGACGGCCGTTTGGCCCAGGCGGCATCTACTGCCTGGCGGTAGGCGCGGGTTGTCAGGGCTACATAGTTGGCATCTTTATAACGGCCCTCAATTTTCAGCGAAGCCACGCCTATGTCCACAATCTCCGGTATCTGATGCAGCGCGTAAAGGTCGCCAGGGGAAAGCAGATAGCGGGCATCAGCTAATGGCTGGAGCACCCCATCTACCATCATCTCATACGGCAGGCGGCACGCCTGGGCACACTGCCCACGATTGGCGCTGCGCCCGCCCCACGCCTCTGACGAGAAACACTGCCCAGAGTAAGAAACACATAAGGCACCATGCACAAAAAGTTCCAATTCGCAATCTGTCTGGGCACGGATGGCCCGCACGTCTTCCAACGAGAGTTCACGCGCCAATACCACCCGGCTGACACCAAACTGCTGTGCCAGGTGGATGCCTTCGGCGCTGGTGATGCTCATCTGGGTGCTGCCGTACACCGCCAATTCAGGGGCAATTTGCCGCGCCAGCTGCGCTGCGGCTACATCTTGCACAATAATAGCATCAGCACCAGCTTCAGCAATAGCGGCCAGTGTCTTTACTGCCTCAGCGAGTTCATGATCGAAGACGAGCGTATTAAAGGTGACGTAACCTCGTCCACCACGCCGATGCAGGGTGGCCATGACTTCCGGCAGTTCAGCCAGGGCAAAACCGACCTTGGCACGAGCGGTGAAATGTTTCAGGCCAAAGTAGACAGCATCGGCACCTGCCTCAATGGCTGCATGCAGCTGCGGCCAATACCCGGCTGGGCTCATCACTTCTGGCTTTCGTGAATGATCTGTTTCAGACATGATCGGGAAGTGTAACAACGCCGGGCCCCAATTGCTAGTACCAGTCGTCAGAAGTCAGTCACCAGTGGTCAGTAGTCAGTCACCAGTGGTCAGTAGACGTTTACGGGCGTCAGCCCCTGCTGAACACTGCCCACTGATAACTGAACACTGATGCTAGGGTCCGGGTACACTGTCGAAGGCCTGCACAAACGTTTCGTAGGCAATGGAGCCGGCCAGGATATTGTTGTTGATGTCAAAAGTAGGCTGGCTAAAAATGCCGCGCTGACGGCGCAGGGCATCCAGTGCCATGACCTCGGCCAGGGCGGCAGGGCCATCATAACAGGCAGTAAATGTGGCCTGATCAGCGCCCAGACTCACGGCCGTGTTTACATAGTAGTCACGATCAGCCCCCCATAAATCCCGCTGATTTTGGAAGAGCCGATGGTGGGCTTCCCAAAAAAGCACCGGGTCTTGTTGGCCTACACATACGGCCGTTAAGGTGGCATAAACGCTAGGATTCCCATGATTTAACACCGGCCAGAAGATGATTTTTACTTCGCCCGCCTGCACATAATTGGCAATAATCTCTGGTTCAGTGCCTAACACGTAGGCACGGCAGTTCCCTCACAGGAAGTCAGAGTAATCGATGAGGGTGATAGGGGCGGTGGCATACCCTTGAAAAAACGCACCTTCGGGGGTACGGCCGTAGACAACGCCTTGGGGTTCAGCCGTGGGTGCCGCTGTGGGCGGCACGGCCGTCTCTGTAGGCGCGGCTGCACTGGGTGGCACACTCGTTGGCCGGGGGTCAGTGGTGTGGGTGGGTACGGCTGTAGGCGGCTCCGGGGCAGCCGGCAAGGGCGCTGGCAGGTGAAGGGTGGGGGTAGGTATTTGGGCCAGGGCCGTGGGCTGCAGCGTAACGGCCGTTTGGGTGGCCGTCGCCGGGCTGCACGCCGCCAGTAAAAAGAGGAACAGACTCAACAAGATTGGATAAGGCTTCATGCCCTTCATTATAGCGCGTGCGGCTGTAAGAAAGCTTACCAGAAAAAGCCCGTAAAGCCCACCCGCTTCAGCGATGGGATATAAGCGGCTTGCGCTTACGCCCGATAGGGCGTCAGCTTTAGCTGGATTCTTGGCATGTGTTAGATGCCTGTTGTGTAATTAGCACATGCGTTCGGTTGAGTTGCCTCACCCTGACAAACAATACAAAACCGGCCACAGCA
>WYBM01000052.1 GCA_011525915.1 Ardenticatenaceae bacterium
ACGGGCCTTATGCCGCTACCATACTTTTCCTGACTGGGATGCACTCTGGTTATTTATGATCAAAGCCTTGGATGAGGATGATATTCCACCTAACATCGCCGCTCTAATTTCAAATTGAGAATTGCTGCGCTGAGAAGAGGGGTGGCAAAATCGCTGATGGTCGCCTCAGGGCGTGCCAGGTAATCAGTCATCAGTGTCCAGCCATCAGTCCAGAAGAACACCCAACTGATCACTGAAAATTGATCACTTTAAAACACCAAGTTAATTGTAAACAAGCCCTTTAGAAGACGGCCTCTTCTGTGACGACGCCATTACCCGGAGCCTCAGCTTCAAATTCGCCCAGGGGTAGACCGGCTTCGCGCCGAATTAAGTATTCCAACTCTTCTATGATAGAAGGATTCTCCAAGAGAAAAATCTTCGCGTTTTCCCGTCCCTGGCCCAATAGGGTTTCACCATAACGAAAATACGCGCCGCGTTTATCAATCAGCCCCAGTTGTACGCCTAAATCCAGCACATCCCCCACAAAGGAGATGCCTTCATTATACATGATGTCAAATTCACACTCGGCAAAAGGTGCCGCTACTTTATTCTTCTTGACCTTTATTTTTGTCCGGTTGCCCACCACGTCTGAACCGGCCTTGATCGCCTCTGTGCGACGAATGTCCAGGCGCACGGAGGCGTAAAACTTTAGGGCGTTGCCGCCACTTGTGGTTTCTGGGCTGCCAAACATGACCCCAATTTTTGAGCGTAACTGATTGGTGAAAATGACCACAGTGTTGGTCTGTTTGATAGCCCCGGAGAGCTTTCGTAATGCCTGTGACATAAGACGGGCTTGCAGGCCCACATGGGCATCCCCCATTTCCCCTTCAATTTCGGCGCGGGGGACCAGAGCGGCTACAGAATCTACGACCACCACATCCATGGTGCCAGAGCGGATGAGCGCCTCGGCAATTTCTAGTGCCTGCTCACCGGTATCTGGTTGGGAGACGTACAGGTTGTTGATGTCTACACCGCATCGTTCGGCATAATGAGGGTCCAGGGCGTGCTCCATATCGACAAAAGCGCAGACGCCGCCCCGTTTTTGGGCTTCAGCAATAACGTGCTGGCAAATGGTTGTCTTACCAGAGGATTCGGGACCATAAATTTCAATAACCCGGCCGCGTGGCAAACCGCCGACACCCAGCGCAATATCCAGCGCCAGAGAACCGGTAGGAATGGATTCTACCTGCATGTGTTGGGCTTCACCCAGGCGCATAATGGTACCTTCACCAAAACGTTTGGTGATAGTGTCCAATGTTTTTTCCAGGATGGCGTCACGGCCGTCCCCTGACCCGTTTTTTTTAGCCATGAGAGTATCTCCTTATGACAATCTAGAGGGGTATTAACACAGGCATTGTAGCACGAATGTTCTAATACGTCAAGATATAAATCTAATTTTAGAACGATTGTTCAATATCTGATTGGCGACGCATCAGCCGGGCTAACACCAGGATCTCTCGCCCCCCAGCCAGGTAATCTAAACATAGATACACGGCCATGCCTATCATGCCCATAAACGCCAGGTATGCGCCTTGGGCCAGAAGCGAGACAAGCCGGGAAGCGTCGGTAAACCACAGCGCCACGGCCGTGATGGGCATTGTGCGCATCAGTGTCCAAATGACCCCAGCCATGCCCGCTGTGGCCAACAGGGCACGCCCAGCCGTAACAGTGAGCAGACGCCCCCCCAAATCACCCAGTTCGCGCCGGTTGAGCCAGTACAACAGGAACGCCAGAAAGGTAAAGGCAATGGTACTGGCCAGTGCCAACCCCCTGACGCCAAATGTCCTGACCCACAGAAAGGCAAAAAAGGTATTCACGATGAGCCATCCCCCATACGCAAACATAGGGACGCGGGTGTTGTGCCGGGCATAAAAGAGGCGAGCCACAATCTCATTGGTGGCCTCGCTGACAATACGCACGCTAAAAATGACCAACACACTATAGATGACCGCCGTTGCCGCCGCATCAAATATGAGCGAGAGCGCCGGCTGCCCCAACAGCACCGTAAGTGCCGCTGCGGGAATGGTAAGAAACCAGATGACGCGTAACGCATTGACGGCCGTGCGCTTTAACCCCTCTATATCACCGGCATTAAACAACTCGGCCATGGTAGGGAAAACGACAATGGCAATAGCCGTGCCCAACAACGTCTCCGGGAATTGCATAAACGCGTAGCCATAGAAGTAGCCAGAGGTGCTGCTTACGGGCAGGCTGGAGGCCAGGCGAATAATGACCAGGTCAGCCAGTTGGATGACACCCAGCGTAACCACACGCGGCCCCATCAATACGATAATTTCACGAACCCCCTGCAGCTGCATCGCCAGCTTGGGCCGGTAACCAATGCGGTATTTCATGAGCGCCGGAACTTGAATGAAAATGTGCAAAACGCTGCCCAACACCGTACCCCAGGCCAACCCCACAATCCCCATGTGGGGCACAAAGAAGAACAGGCCAACAAGATAACCAATGTCCAGCGCAATGGGAGCCAGGGCAGGCAGGGCAAAATGTTGGTGCGCATTTAAGATGCTGCTTAACACGCCGCTGATGCCAAAGAGGGTGGTCTGGATGAGGATGACGCGCATGATCACGGCCGTGAGCTGCTGCATTTCAGGGGTAAACCCTTGCCCAGGAATGTCAGAACCGGGAACAAGGAGTTCACGGGCAATCCAGGGAGCAGCTATGGCCGCCACCAGGCAAACAGTTCCCAATACCGCTAACACCAATGTCACGATGGTGTTGGCCAGGTGTGCCGCCTGTTTTTGGCTCTCATCGGTGAGGTATTTAGAGTAAACGGGGATAAAGGCGGCGGCTAAAGCGCCGCCAGCAATAAGGGTAAAAAACACCTCTGGCAGCTGATTGGCGGCGGTGAAGGCATCATAGTCAGGTGATGTGCCAAAGGTATTGGCCACCAGGAAGAGCCGCCCCAACCCGGTGAGCTTACCCAAACCGAAAAAAAGGATGACAATCACGGAGGATTTTAACAAGTGACGGGCACGATTTATGACCATGAGTATTCAGTGGTCAGTGTTCAGCATTCAGTTGGTTTCACTGAATACTGAACACTGAATAGTGGTTACTTTTCTTGACGCCAGGGGTTGGGGAAGTAGGTGTAAAGGTAACGGCCGTAGGCGTTTGGCGCCCGGCGGTTTACCACCCCGCTGCTGTGACGAATAACAACCACGTCACCTTCTACGTCTACCTGGGCGCCGTTAAGGTTGTCGGCCACCACCCCTATAGGGGCGGCCAGGGTGCGATCATATTCCACCAGCATATCACGATGGTGCAGCAGCACACTGTTGCCCACGGTGATACCCTGACCGTTAGGGTAGGGTGGTGGTGGGAAATACCGCGCCAGATCTTGAGGGGGGAACTGCTGATAACGGATCATCTGGTTTTGAGCAAAATCAACCCGGATATCCTGGCGCAGACGGCCGTCTGCATGGTTCACCGTGTGCAGATCAAACCCTGTATGGTCAAACGTAAGGAAGCGTGTATGGCGGCGGCCGTCGCGGGTGTGGTTACCTATGACGCCGCCGTGCACAAAGGTACAATGTCCCACATGTGTGATGGTGTCCTGATAATCATGCCCCAGATGGTTATGGCCGGAGAACCACAGCTTAATGTGGGGGTTGGCCTGCACCAGTTCCATAAAACGTTCTGGGTAGGTGTAATGGTTCAGGTAGGCATTGGGCCCTTTCAGGTGCAGGTCTTGCAGCACACGAATGCCTGATCCCAGAATGGGCGCGTGGCTAAAGACCATGATGGGTCGGTCAGCATATTCAGCCAGGGTGTGGGCGAACCAGTCAAGCTGTGCCTGGTCAATATGGACTTCATGATGGGAACCAAGGTTGCCACGAAAACTGGTTTGAGAAAGGATGACACCCACGGCCGTACCCCAATCGACGGTGGTATACGGCCGTTCCTGTTCAAATACCTCACACCAGGCGGCTACGGCATCTTTATCTTTCTTAAATTCTGCGCCCTCCATGTCATGGTTGCCGATCAGCGCATGGAAAGGGACACCAAAACCGCTGAAATACTCATAGCCCTCTGTAAATGAGAGGCGTGTGCCACAGTGGGAGTACCCCCCCTGGTCGCCCAGGCTGACCACGGCATGTGGTTCTAAGGCCACCAACTGCTGCTGGGCGTGGATGAGGGCCGCATGTTGGCTGGTTTCATAATGTAAATCGCCGACAATAGCCAGGCGTTGTTGTGTTGTTGGCATAAATAAACTATCTCCTAAATGTTTGAAGGAAGCTTACCTACAATCAGCCCAAACGGCACATTTGCTAAATGTTGACTTAGAGTTGGTTTTGTATTCTGGCCCAACGGAAGGCGTCTACCTGTTCTGGCTGGTCGAAAAAGTATTCTTCCAGGTAAGGCTCAATTTCCATACGCCAGATGTCTTCTAGCTGGCCGGGCAGGTCTGGGTGCATGAAAAAGGTGACGCCAATGGCATAGTGGGGGTCGGCGATCTGGCGGTTGAGGCGGTGCAGCACCTTGATCAGGGGGTCGGGGTTGTAGCCGGTTTGTTGGTGATAATGGTGCAGGATGTCATCATTAGGTGGTAAATGGATAAAGGCAAAGCGGCGGCGAAGGGCATGGTCTACCAGGGCTATGGAACGGTCGGCTGTGTTCATGGCGCCAATAAGCCGCACATTAGGGGGAATGCGGAAGGTGCCGCCTTCGGCTAGAGGAATGGCGGCGTCACGATACTCCAGCAGGTACATGAGTTCGCCAAAGACACTGGCCAGGTTGGCACGGTTGATCTCGTCTATGATGAGGACACAGATGCCGGTGTGGTGGGCGGCGCGGGCGCAAAAGTGGTAAAAACGGCCGGGAGCCACTTCATACCGCACATGGCCATGGTCATCTGTGAACGGCCGTATGCCTTGCACAAAGGCTTCATAGGCATACGCCGGGTGGAACTGCACCAGTTCCCAAAAGCCGTCTCCCTGGCTGGCCAGGTGCTGCGCCAGTTGTTGGGCCATAAACGTTTTGCCGGTACCGGGGGGGCCATAGAGAATGGCCTGCCCTTTACGGTGGACGGCTTTTACCCAACGTTGTAATGTTGCTTCTGGCCAGCCGGTTTGGGCCGCGCAGTCAGCCAGGGTGTAGCGTGGCTGCGGTGCTGCTGGGGCCTGGGTGGTATCTGCCTTTGGTGGGGTGGGTGGGGCATCATGCAAAACGGCCGTGGTCGGTGAGGCTACTTCATAATGCAGAGGTGAGGGCACCAGCCCTGGCGGTACATCCAGTTCTATCTGCCCTTTTGTGTCCAGCCGCCCTGTCTGTTCATTGCTTTCCTGTTCACAAACCCAAACAAAACTTTGCACGTCTACCATGTCACGGGCGCCGTAGGGGGCCAGTGTTTTTAACAGCGCTTGTGACTGTGTCAACATGGCGCTGTAACTACCGGCCGTAGGCTGCATGGTGATCAGAACTTTGGTTTTTAGGGAGGTGTCTTCCATTTCGTCAGCCCACATGAATTTCAGAAACCACCGAGCGGTGCGTGGTTTGACAAACATATCAGTATCCGGGTAGCAGAGAAAGAGAAAATAGGTAGCAAAGGGCCATTTGTTGGGCAGGTCATGTTCTTTTAAGTAGTTGGAAAAGGTTTGCAGGCGTTCAGGCGAAGGGCGGTCACCGTATAACAGGTTACGCATTTGGGTGCAGAAAGTGGGGGTGTCCAGTGTTGGATGGTAGAGAACGGCCGTGTCTCCTGAAGAAGGCACCATGCGCCATAGTAAATTGTTGTCCTTTGCCAGACGGTTTAATTGATCAATAAAAGCATCAAAATCACCACGCGCCAGTAAGTGATCCAATGCTTGTTGGCTGAGTGCTTGCTGTGCTTTTTGTACGGAGGCGCGTTTGTACTCAATTTCATCCTTGATAAAGGCTGGATGGGAGAATCCGTCCCAATCTGGGTAGCGACGGCGGACAAGGTATAACAGTTCCTGTGACTTCCAGGTGGGAAGCATAAACAACTATAAAAGAGTAAAACGTGAAATAGTGACTTTCATTTTACGTTTTACGGCTTACATAAGAAACCAAAGTGTAGACATAATGCCTTATTTTGGCAAGAGCCGAGCCAGCAGGTGAGACAGTTCTTCCAGGGAAATAGGTTTTGTAATCCAGGCAGCAATTTTATCGTTGCCAGTGGTATCAGTAAAACTATCCAGATTGTTCAGAGGGTGGCCGGTCATCAACACAAACGGCCTGGTTTTAACTTCCTCTGGAAGCAAGTTTAAAAGGCGGTAGCCGCTTGTGTGTGGCATCACCATGTCGCATAAAATAAGGTCAATTTCCTTATGGCGCCGGCGGCATATTTCTAATCCTTCACGGCCGTCATGGGCCACAATAACCTGGTAATTAAGGGTCATCAAGCCGCTGGCTAAAGCCTGCCGCACCCGATCATCATCTTCAATGAGCAAAATTGTTTCATGGCGGCCCTTTTGTAATCCGGAAACATCTGTTTTGTCGGCAACGCCTGCTTGCACTAAAAAGGCCGGGAAATACAAGGTAAATGTGGTCCCCTGGTCAATCTGGCTGACCACATCAATATGGCCGTCATGCTGTTTCACGATGCCGTAAACCTGGGCCAGCCCCAGCCCGGTGCCTTTTCCCGGTTCTTTGGTTGTAAAAAACGGCTCAAACAATCTTGGCAGCATCTCTGGGGGAATCCCTGTGCCGCTGTCTTGAACAGTGATTTTTACCCACTGTTGGATATCTGGGTTCAGCCCCGGAAAAGGATGTTTATTAACCTGGAAGCGCTCAAGAGCCAGGTGCAAATGACCACCATCAGGCATCGCGTCACGGGCGTTAACCACCAGATTCATAAGCACCTGTTGGAGGCGTGTAGGGTCAGCATAGATCGTCACATTGTCTTGCCCCGTATCTAATGTCAGCTGGATAGACGTGGGCAAGGTTCGCTGCCAGAGCAGTGTCAGATTTTCCAGCAGCGGCCGGAAATCCACCACACGCTTTTCCAGAATGGTGCGACGGCTGAAGTCCAGAATTTGCTGGGTTAATTCGGCGGCGCGTGCCGATTGTTGGGTGATCATTTGCATAGGTTCGTCCATGGCGGCCGGCAATGCCGGAGAACGCAAAAGCATATCAGCATAGAGCATAATAACGGCCAGAATGTTGTTAAAATCATGGGCAATGCCCGCCGCCAGTTGGCCCACAGCCGCCATGCGTTCCTGGTGGCGCATTTGCTGATCTTGCTCCACCTTTTCTGTGATGTCCCGAAAGACCATACCGGTCATAACGCCTTGATCGGTAGTGATGGGGAATGTGAGCGCCTGTACGATACGCGTGCTGCCGTCAGCACGCTGTAATGTTCGCTCTTCCAGGCGGTTGAACCAGGGAGCCTCCCTTGTTAGGCGGAAATGGGCGAGCGCTGCTTGCACGTTGGCCCACCAATCGGGCGGGCGTAAACTTGCGGGCATGAGCCGTTGCGTTATCTCTGAGAGAGTAACATCGTATATCATCTCCCAACTATAACCGGTGATATGGGTCATCCCTAGGTTCCACTCAATAATCTTACCAGATTCGTCGGCCAGCATAATGCCATCGACGGATTGCTCAATAATGCTGCGGAATCGCTTTTCACTGGCCCGCAACTGGCGTTCAGCCTCTTTGCGCTGGGAAATGTCACGAAATACTACCTGTGAAGAAGGTGTACCCATGTAATTGACGGGGGTGGCAGCCACAACCACATCAATGGTCCGGCCATCCAGACGGATAAATTTTTCTTCTAATACCCCTACATCGTCTTTACGGCCGTATATCTTTTTAATACGCGCCTGGACCTCGGCCCGGTAATCCGGATGAACAAAACTCCAGATGGACTGGCCGATAAACTCGTCGGCTGATTGCCCCCCCAACAGACGCACGGCTTCCGGGTTGATGTACACCAATTTTTCTTGAGCGTGGACGGCAATGCCCAGGGGAGAAGCTTCAACCAGCTCTCGATAGCGCTCTTCGCTTTCATGCAGCTGCAGTTCAATCTCTTTTTGCGTGGTAATATTAGCACAGGTACCGATGTGCCCCAGGTAATGGCCGTTTTCAGTAAAGAGGGGTGCGGCCAGACACAACATCCAGAAGGTACGGCCGTCACGATGTTGCAGCCGGAACTCATAGCGCCATCTGGTGCGTTTAGCAGTGACTTCTTGTAACCCTGAGATAACGCCAGCCAGATCATCAGGATGAACACATGCCCACCAGCCGTTGTCTGCCCAGGCCCCGGCCGGCAGCCCGGTCCATTCCTGCCACTGAGCCTCGTTGACAAATATCCCCATGCCCTGGGCATCTGTTTGAAAAACCATCACCGGGAAGACATCCACGAGCAGTTGAAACCTGCGCTCGCTTGCCTGTAGGGCTGCTTGAAGCTGTTGGTTTATGTCCGACAATCGTTCTTCAATCATGATATATCCCCCACCCATCGTCGATGATCAGGTATCAAATTTAGGAGAGTAAGCCAAGGACGTAGTCGCAGAACAAGGGCTTCCAAAATGTAGTGGATACGCTGTCAGCAGCCACATCACTAGAAAGCCATGAGGTTGTTTCTAGTTAGCGGCTAAGGGTGTGCCTAAAAAACTTCCCGATTTAGGTGACGTAATTTCTAGACAATTGCTAGGTGTACCTGTTAGTATAGCTGATTCTTGCGTAAAGATCAGACTGGTTCATACAGAGTAAAGGTCATGTTTGACGGCCGTATTTACCGCAGTTACACTCTTGCTTGCCTGGAGATTATGCATGGAAACACAGGTTACAGAACAATCTGCCGCGGCCCGCTTTACGGCCAACATCCCGCTGGTTATTATTTTTTTGTTACTGGTAGACAGCCTGCATTTTGTATTCGCACGTCTGTTACTACCTTACCTGCATCCATTGACGTCGGCTTTTTTTGTGATGGGCATAGCCACCGTGGAAACGGCCGTCTATCTGGGTATCCGTGGTGTTATTCGCCCTGCTGTAATATGGCAGCATGGGCGCTTTTTTGCGGCCGTCGGTTTTTTAGTGGCGGCCGCTACCAGCCTCAGTTACAGTGCGGTGCGGTTTGTTGACCCCGGCACAGCTTCTTTGCTGGCGCAAACGTCTATCTTGTTTGCCCTGGGCTTGAGCATCTTATGGCTCGGTGACCGGTTGACGCGCCAGGAAGTGGTAGGTGCGACCATCGCTGTCATAGGTGTCTTTGTGATCAGCTTCCAGATCGATGGTGGCTCCAATGTATTGTGGGGTTCGTTGTTGGTGCTGGCGGCAGCGTTTATTTATGCCTTGCACACGGCCGTGGTCAAACGTTTTGGCGGAGGCATTGAGTTTGCCAACTTTTTTATGTTTCGGGTAGCCAGCACAACGTTTTTTCTGCTGCTTTTTACGGTGGGTGAAGGGCAGCTGGTGCTGCCGCCGCGCGAGGCCTGGGTTACCCTGTGGTTGGCGGCTACCTTTGATGTGGTCATCAGCCGCATTTTATATTACCTGGTGCTGCGCCGTCTGCAAATGAGCCATCACGCTATCATCCTGACCCTCAGCCCGGTGGTGGCCATTGCCTGGTCCTATGCGCTTTTTGGGGTAACCCCATCAATCCAAAGCCTGGCGGGGGGTGTGGGCGTCCTCTTTGGTGTGATGATGGTGAGCCTGGGTCGTCGCAGAGCGATGATAAAGGCCAGAGTGGCGGCCGGTGAGCCGGGCGGCCAGTGAGCCGGGCGGCCTGTTGCCGCAGATGCCAGGGATGGACGATATAGAGATTTGTGCTATGCCCGTATATGCTCTTAATAATGTGACCCAAACGTATAACGGCCGTACGGTTCTGGACATTACAGCGCTTACCGTGCAGCCAGGCGAAGTGCTGGCGATTGTGGGGCCGAGTGGCGCCGGCAAAAGCACATTGCTGCGGCTGCTGGCTTTTTTGGAACGGCCGTCTGCCGGCCAGATCGCCTTTCAAAACAATGTTGTGAATGAACAGTGGCCTGATCTGGCCGCCCGCCGTTCGGTGACGTTGGTTTTCCAACGGCCGCATTTGCTGCGGCGTTCAGTGGCCGCCAACGTGGCATATGGTTTGAAGTTACGCCGGGCCAGTGATGTGAAGGGGCGGGTCGCGGCCGTGTTAGCCCAGGTAGGTCTGGCAGAACGGGCTGGCGCTATGGCTGGCACCCTTTCTGGTGGCGAAATGCAGCGCGTCGCCCTGGCCCGCGCCCTTGTCCTGCAGCCAGATGTGCTGCTGCTGGATGAGCCCACGGCGAACCTGGACCCCTACAACATTGGCCTGATGGAGCAAATGATAGCCACTGCCAACCTTATGCAGCGCACGACCATTGTGATGGTGACGCACAACATCTTTCAGGCGCGGCGGCTGGCAGACCGGGTAGGGCTGTTGTGGGACGGCCGTCTGGTAGAAGTGGCCGCCAAAGAGGCGTTTTTTGCCCGGCCGTCATCCCCCCAAACGGCTGCCTTTTTAAACGGGGAAGTTGTTTACTAAAGAAGTCCGTCATCCGTTTTCAGCAGACTATTTCCAGAGGTAGGCCAGCACTGAAAACTGACCACGGATGACTGAAAACTGACACTAGATGTATTCTTGAATTTTCTGCACCAGCAAGGGCATGTTATAGGGTTTTTGTAGAAAACCGGCCAATCCCTGCCCCACAAATTGACCCGAAACCAGCGCCTCATCATAACCGGATGAAAGGATTATTTTGGCATCCGGGTCAATATTACGAATTTCCCGGCAGGTATCGGCGCCATTTAAGCCAGGCATAGAGAGATCGAGCAGCACCAGATCAACTTCTTGCTGATGGGCTTTAAAGAGTTCAATACCCTTTTCACCGTCTACGGCCGTGATCACAGAGAACCCGGCAAATTCCAAAATATCGGTCACGGCTTCACGTACCGCCTCCTCATCATCAATAACCAGAACCAGGTGGTTTTTGTTTTTTAGTGTCACAGTGATTGCTCTAACCTCTTGACATATTTGAGCGCCCGTTGTTTGTTATGGTGATAGTGATTCTACACCCATTACCCACAACTCTGAAAAAATCATGATGATCAAATTTACAAATATGTGCTGGTGACGAGATCTCCTACAGGGTATTTTAACCAACCGGGTTACAGTCTTTCTGTCAACTTTCAAGGTATTTTTGTATGATACCCTGCCCAGCCGCTTCTTTGCCTTTGGCTCAGTCACGGTTACACTTGTCCTTATCATGCCTGACAGTGTCTACTTATATGGATGAGCGTTCCATTTTTACGCCTATGAATCTCTTGCAAACCCTTCACGACGAAATGCACGCCTGCTGCCGCTGCCTGGAAGCTGGGTATGCCATTGTGCCTGGGGCGGTGTTTAGCGGCAAACAGGTGGCTGAACGACGGGTGATGTTGATTGGACAGGCACCAGGGGTAACAGAAGCAGAAGTAAAACGGCCGTTTAACGCTGGCAGTGGCCGGCGGCTGTTCCAGTGGTTAGGGGAGGCTGGTTGGCAAGAGGATGCCTTTCGGGCCCGACAGTACATGACGGCCGTGACTAAATGTTACCCGGGCAAAGGGCAAAACGGGAAAGGCGATCGGGTGCCATCTAAAGCAGAACAGGCGTTGTGCCGCCCTTTTCTGGAGCGTGAGATCGCCCTGGTACATCCTCGTCTGATGATCCTGGTGGGTGGGCTGGCCATTAAGCTGTTCTTTCCGGCCCGGGCGAAGTTACAGGATGTGGTGGGTACGGCCGTGTACTTCCCCCCGGCAGCCCTGACAAACCCTGTGAACTTTGACCTTTCTACTGGCGACTGGATGCGTCATAATCTGCCGTCTTCACTCTCCGCACTCTCACCAGACGGCCGTTTGGTCGTCCCTTTGCCACACCCGTCTGGTGCCAGCCTGTGGCCCAACAAGCCGGCCAACCAGGCCCTTATTGGCCGGGCCATTCAACTTCTACACCATATTCGGGTGGCCTGGCACTTAACGTGAAGTCAATCGCAGTTTGGTAGTGTAAGCTGTGGTCAGTTCCAGGCCAAAACCCAGGATGAACGGCAGGAATAGAAAAAGCCAGAATACGGCGTTGGGATCCGGCAACCAGACGACAAAGGCGCTCACTGCGTAAAAAGAAGTCACTACAAACAGGACTAGCCAGCGATGTAGTCTATTGGGCAGCATAAAGGCACTGAGGGCAACAGCTGTCAGCGCGACAACTGAAAAGTATGTGGTCCATATGGTACGCATTAAGTAATCTGTTTCTATCATCAACGCACTCACAGACATGAAATAAATCATGGCCCACATAAATGGAATGAGTGACGGGGTGATCACCAGCCCATCAGAACGATGTTGCCAGAGGAAACGGCCGTAAAGCCCACCAAACAACACTACCAGCAACACAGGTATGATCTTCCAAAAAACAGATGCTTCCCCAGGTGGCCAATTTACAACCCATGAGCTTAGGCTAAAGGAGAATAGGCTAAATGTTACAGCCATCGTTTGAGCCAGCCACCAGCCAACGAGCAACTTTGAACGCAAGCGCTGCGCCAGCAAAATCAGGCCCAAACAAATCAGGAAGTTAAGGATATAAGGCAGAGCAACGGTCGCTGGCGTCAAGTCTAAATAGGTGTGAATCAAATAGGTCAGGGAATTTAATAGCAGCAGCGGCAGCAGGGCCAGCAAGGCATTGCGCAGATTTTGCTTCCAGTTGGCATAACGCAGATTTTGGGCTAGCGTTGCCGGGGAACCCAATTCTTGTAACATTCGGGAGAAGTTAACGGCTGTGGCCTTCTGAAATTGCTCATCTGCCAGGCCGTCTTCAATATGCGTTTGTATCTCAGCTAGAATGTCGTCCCGTTCGGATTCATTCAGGTCACGCAGTTCATGGGCTAGTTGCTGCTTGTATTTTTCTATATCGTTCACGCTGTGACCCCCTCAGATTGTCGTAAAGACGGGGGAATAAGCGCCAGTAGATGATTGGCAAATGTTTGCCATTCGCTGGCTTGGTCATTTAGCATATTCTGGCCCTTATGAGTCAGGCTGTAATACTTGCGGCGGCGATTGCCGTCCCCAGGCTGCCAGCTGCCGCTCACCAGAGCGTCGGCTTCCAGCTTGTGCAAGACGGGGTAAAGTGAGGCGGCTGTAAGGTTAAAGTAACCCTGACTGCGCTCCTCTAGCTCACGCATAATCTGGTAGCCATACATTGGCTCCTGTTGCAGAATACTTAACACCAATAGTGAGGTACTGCCCTTTTTTAGCTGCTGCTTTAGGCTCATAGAGGTCACTCCTTATATAACTAGCCGATATATAAGATAATTATATATAAATATTCACCTGTGTCAATACCAATTGATGGTATACTCTGACGTTGATGGAAAACGCTTCAGACTCCTTATTACTGGCACAAGTGGTCAAGCTCAGCCGCCGGATGGCGGCCACGCGCGAACTGGACCCCCTGTTATCCTTCGCTATTGATGAAGTGCTGAAGCTGGTGGGTGCGGAAAGAGGTTATATTGTGCTGCTCAACCAGGATGGGTCCCTGGATTTCCGTGTGAAACGCCGCCGCGATGGTCAGGAGATCGGTGATGTCGAAGATAGCATCAGCCGCTCTATTTTAAATGAAGTGGTCCAGACACAGCAGCCGTTGCTGGTGAGTAATGCCATGGCTGATCAGCAGTTTTCCAAGGCCCGAAGTGTCATGATGATGCGCCTGCGTTCGGTGATGTGTGTGCCCTTACTTACCCAAAAAGGATTCATTGGCGCCATTTATGTGGAGAATCGCTCTGTGGCTGGGCGTTTCCAGCCTGCCGATTTACCACCCCTGGAACTGTTTGCGGGCCAGGCGGCCGTGGCCATTGAAAATGCGGCTTTAAATGAAGCGCTTATTCGCGCCAACCAGGAGTTGCAGGCGTTAGATGAAATGAAGAACAACCTGGTCATCCTGGTGTCGCACGAACTTAGAACGCCGATAACCACGCTTTATGGCTATATGCAGCTGTTAAAAGATGACCCGGAACCGTTCCTGATTGACGAATTAAGTGAGTCTGTTGACCGTGTGGTGCGCACCATAGAAGAGATCATTGATGCTTTTCGTATTATGGCCGGGCAGCTTGGTTTAGAGCTTGAGATGACCTCTTTGCACGTGTTGATGGGGGAGGTGTTGGCAAGTTTTGCCGAAACGTGCGCCAAACGCCAGATAACGTTGGCAGCACATGGCCTGGAGTTGTTCCCTGTTTTGCCGGTAGATAAGAAAAAGATGTACGTCGTTTTGGCGAACGTCATTAGCAATGCCATTAAGTTTACGGCCAATGGGGGACAGGTAACTGTTTACGGCCGTGTCCTGGAGCAGCACGTTGAATTATGTGTGCAAGATACAGGCATTGGTATTCCGCCAGAGGAACAGGAAAGAATTTTCGATCTCTTTTACGTGTTAGGGTCCATGAAACATCATTCAACCAGCAAACATGCTTTCCGGGGTGGGGGGTTGGGGCTGGGACTGCCCATTGCCAAAGGGTTTGTTCAGGCACATCAGGGTGATATCCGCATTGAAAGTCCCGCGCAGGCATCTGCTGCCACCCCAGGGACAAAATGCATCATTGTGCTGCCCCGCCAGATGCATTGAGCCGGGGCATGGTAAGACAGCCGCACCACAGGTCAAAAAGAAAAACCTGGCCGAGGCGTAAAAACCCGGCCAGGTTAAAGAGGGGACCGGTATGCCGTTAGAGCATTACGGGCATGGCCCCATAGTGTCGCCGTGTCCCAAATGGCCGCCTAGGGCTGATTGAGGGATGGTTTTTGTTTGTTCGGCCGGGGTGCCTGGTTTGTGGCAGATAGTGACGTTGCCGCCCGGTCCTGGTGGGGTTGTTCCTGGCGGGGGGGTGGGTATGGGCGGCGGCGGTGTGTAAATGACGGTGATAGACACAATGGTGATGGTACCGTCTTCGCCTACACAGGCCACAATGAGCACCACGCTGCCTACCTGTAATTCGCCTTCAATGACAATACCTATGTCCAGGATAATGGTCTGGCCGTTGCTAAAGATGATCTCGTCCCCATTTAGGCCAGTGATAACGGCCGTGATAGCCACACATCCCTCACCGACACCGGCATCCAGCAGCGCTATGTGCGTGGCCAGCCAGGTGCCGTCACTGCGAATCCAGACCGTCACCCGTACCAGGTCGCCGACGTCTATGCTGCCCTCAATGAGGGTGTTTTCATCTGTTGTCAGGGGTAGGCCGCTGACGATCCAGGGCTCTATGTTGTCTACCACGCCCACAAAGACAATATGCAGCAGGCCCTCTTGCAGCCGGGTGATCTCCGTGGCCAGCCAGGTGCCATCTTCCAAAATGATGCCGCTGACACGCACCAACGCACCCACCTCAATGCCCGGTTCTATATTGGCCCACGCGGCGACATCAAAAGAGATACCCGCCACCAGCCAGGGGTCTATGCTCATGACCTCGCCGGTGAAGCTGAAGGTAGCGTCATCTTCGGTCATCAGCTGAATTTCCTCAGCCAGCCAGGTGTCATCTTCCAGGATAACGCCTTCCACTTTTACTGTGTCACCAGCCTCAATGCCTTCGTCAATCTCTGTTTCTTCGTCTACCGCCACAGTGATGCCAGAGATAGCCCACGCCCCGTCAGAGATGGTCTGTACAACACCCACAAATTCAAATGGTAGACCATCATCCATAGCTACCAGTTCAATGTCTGTGGCTACCAGGTAGCTGCCTGGCAGTTGAATGAGGCCGGTGACACGTACAATATCGCCTGTGACAATGCCTGCGCCCACGGCCGTGTCTGCCGTTATGCTGATCGTTTGCCCGGCAACGATCCAGGCGCTGTCGCCAATGCTGCCCACTGGCCCGGTGAGCGTAAACGCATTCTCATGGTCTTCAGCCAGCCGTTGAATGCGGTCGGCCACAGGGTCACCCGCAGCCACCAGGTGACCGGCCACGGAAACCAGGTCACCTACGGCCGGCTCACCTAAGATAAGGGTGGCCGCGTTCACAGTAAAAGGCTGCCCGGCGATGATCCACGTATCGCCAATCTGGGTGACAATGCCCGTACCTGTCACTATAAATTCGGGATCAGCAGGCGGTTCGCTGGCATGAAAGCTGGTGGTTTGTCCGGCGATGACGGCTACGGTACGGTTGTTGTTGGTCACATCTACTTTGCCTTCGGTCACCGTGTAACGGGCACGGCCGTCGGCGGCCGTGTTTACCTCAAACTGGGTGCCTCGTGCCAACCCCGATCCGGTGGCCGTTTTTACTTCGTAGCGTGATCCCCCATCGTGGCGGAATTGCACCTGATGATGGCTGACGCCTGCCCACTGGGTCATAACAACCGTGCGGAACCCATCCTGGGGCCGTTGGGCGTTGACCTGATCAAGCGTAAGTTCTGTGTTAGGGCCAAGCCTGGCCTGACTGCCATCAAAAAAAGCGATGTGGGCTGTGGAGTAAGCGCCCGTGCGGATGCGTGCACCGGCCGGAATGTGGGTGTTTGTTGTTACCATTGTCCACTGGCCGTTAGCAGCCATGATTTCCACAAACCCATGCATATCATGCAGCGCGGCCTGTTCTGGCCCGGTAAGCAGGGGCAGGGAAATGATGGGCACAAAAAGCTGGTTGGGCGGCAGCGCGGCCACCATCGCCCCCTCTGATGTGGGGGATACAGCCGGCTCCGAGGTGGTCTCAACGAGGGGCAGCTCTGTACTGGTACGGCCATCTGTTTCGCTGGCCGTGGCGGCAGTTGGCCTGGCCCCTTCGGTTAGAGAGGCTGTTAACAGTGGTTCATTGTTGGTTCGCTGCCGCCCAACCCAGGTAGCGACAAGCGCCAGCAAAAGGAGGAAAGCCAGGCCGGCGGCCAGTTGACGCCGGGCAAACAGACTGGCCCACAGAACGCGCAGTTGTTGGCTAAAGGGGGCTGAGGTAGCCGGGGCTGGGCGGGTGGTCAATGTTGCAGCGGCCGCCATGATCGCCGTACGCTGGGTGGCCACGGCCGTGGCATCTGGCGCCGGTACTTCGGTGTTGTGCATCACAGCGGCTACCCGCACGATGTTGGCGTCTTCATCTGTTAATCCTACCAGGCAAACGGCCAAGGGTTCACCAGTTTCCAATAATTCCAAACGCCGTTGTATGACATCCTTTGAAGTTTCCATGTGGCTTTCTCCTACCTATACAGCGCTTACTGCATAAACGCTTTCATCGTTTTTAGCCCCCGATGCTGGATGGATTTCACAGCGGCTACAGATTTATCCAGCATCTCGGCTACCTCTTGTAAGGACAATCCCACCAAAAAGCGTAAGGTCAGCACCTCGCGTGGCAGCGTTTCCATCTGGTCAAGCGCGGCCATGATGGTCTCTAACTGCATTTGCTGCTCCACAACGGCCACAGGATTTACGGCCGTGTGGCTGAGATGGTCTGCCTGATGGATGGGCACTATTTTTAGGCCGTGTTCTTTTTGAACATGGTTCACCAGGTAATTGTGGGCGATGCGATAGAGCCAGGCGGTAAAAGGTGCCCCTGTGGGTTGGTATGTCTGGATATGGGTCACCATCCGCAAAAATATATCGCCCGTGAGATCATGCGCTAACTGCGTGTCGTAAATGCGTGCCCGCACATAACGATAGATTCGCAGTTGGTGCCGGTCATATAACGCACCAATGGCTTCCATATCACCTTGCTGTGCGCGTTGGGCCAGTTCAATATCGTTAAGGTTTTGCATGCATATCCTTTAAATAGATCAGGTCTCTACAATGGATAACAGAGTTTTTCAAAAAAGGATGCAAACAGAGGGGGGGGAGTTTCTACCCATTGCCGGGTTTTATACGGCCGTGATAGCATGGTAAACTGCACAAAGTTTTCGCAAATCCGGCGCACCAGTTTTGTGCAGTTTCCTCGAGGAATCGGCAACGCCTAAAGCGCTCTTAAATTCGAAATATTATTGCCGATTACCATGATCATAATGAGGGGTAATGAATTTGAACATAGAAGAAACGTTTGTGGCCATTGACAAATCACCCCCTTCCGGGATAAACCGGCTTGCCCGCGTCTTTGTCAGTATCCTGGCGGGGACTATTGCTGGCTGCCTGGCTGGCTATCTGGTTAACCATGTGATTGGACCAACGGTTGAACTAGCGAACTTACTGCCATTTGGCGGCGTGGCCGGCCTGGTGGTTGGCACGGGTATTGGCCTGGGCCTGGCAAAGTTTGATGAGTTGACGCTGGGTGTGGTGCTGGGCATGGTGGGTTATGTGCTGTTGGGGATGGGCGGTTATGGTCTATTGTTTGCCTTGTTGGGGCTCATGGTTGGCGGAGGGGCCGGCGGCCAGGCCGGCCTGATGGTAGGGTTGGTGGTGGGCACGGCCGTAGGGCTTTTTGCTCGCCTCATCAAATACCGCTACCGTCACTTTTAATCATCCCCATTCAGCAGCCAGTGAGCGACTGCTGAATGGGGAGAGAGCTTATGCCAGGTTGTCTGGACGCCGTTTATTGTGGTTCAGCAGTGAAAGAAGCGGCCAGGGAGCCATCGGCTGTGCGTAATTCCAATGTGTCACCCGCAATCTGGTAAGTGGTCGCCATTTCTAAGGCGGCCAGGAAGGCGGTTTCTTGCTGCATCACGTTGGCTTCAGCGCAGGCCATGAGCGTAGACACCAGGGAGCCAATGGTGATATTGTTGCCATCCGTTGTGTACGTGCCACCGTAGCTGTTGCACCCAGATGAACCGGTTACGGAACCATCGGTGTTAAACACGGCCGTCAACCGCGTGCCACCGATCACACTGACAACAGCCTGCCCACCGGTGTGGTAAGCGGTAGCCACCCAGGTGAAGCTGCTCAGGCCCGGTTGGGGCACGGCCGTATAATTGGCCAGCAGGGCACCGGCGGCATCACGGAGTTCCAAATAGTCACCCTCCATGTGGTAGCTGGCTGCTTTGGGCAGCACCGCCAGATAGGTGCTTTCTTGTGCCGCCTGTTCGGGTGTGCAGGCCCGCCGCGTGGTGGCGATTTGCTCACTGATGGTAATGGCCGCCCCATGAACGGTGTAGGTGGTGTTATAGTTGTTACAGCCGGTAGCCCCGCTAAGCGAGCCGTCGGGGCCAAACACGGCCGTCAGGGGGGCATCTGCCAGGGCTGGCACAATGCTGTCTTTGCCATTGTGATAGCCCACCCCTTGCCAGGTAGTCCCAGCTATGGATGCGGAGACCTGAACCGCATAGGTTAACAACGCCTTTCCCTCCTTATTGGTCAAGGTGAGCTGGCCGTTTTCTAACCTGAAATGGGTGACCATGCCCAGCGCTGCCAGATAGGCACTTTCCTGAGCCGCTAATGCTTCCGGGCCACAGGCCATTTCCGTGGAACCAATGGGACCCATGCTGATGTTGCTGCCGTCTACTGTATAAGAGCCAAAATAGCGATTGCAGCTGGCATTGCCGCCCAGGCCGCCTTCCTGGAATTGAAGGGTGACTTCGCTGTTAGCAACCGGGCTAACCATTGCCCCGCTGCTGTCAGTATAGCTGGTCAGGGTCCACATCGTTTCCCCAAATGGATTGGCGGTAGTGCCCGTTTCCATGCCTGTCTCTGTCATAGGGGTCTTGCTCACTTCGGCCACCAGCGTATATTTTATGGTTGGGCCATCAGCCGGCGGATTCTCAATTGTATCCGTCTCTACCATTAATTCATATGTATACCCCTCTTCAGGGGTAAAGCCTTCGATCTGGTCGTAGAAAAGCTGGTATTCTTCGGTGGGGTTTTCTTTAATTTGCATGCACAACTGTGGGGTAACGCCGGTGCACTCCACCAATGTAGGGCCGACGAGTAAGGTGATAATTTGGCTGGCATCCCCAGACGGGCTGGCATCCCCAGACGGGGTGGCATCAGGCGGATTGCTCACGGCCGTAGCAGGTGCCTCTTCAAGCGCGGGCGTGTCTGTGGTTGGGGTTGTGGTCGTACTGCCTGTGCCACCAGTACAGGCAGTCAGAGCCAGGGCAAGCATGCCCACCGACAAAAAAAGTAGTTTGGTTGTTACTTTCATCTTCATCCATTCTCCTTGTTGTATGGCTGTGGGGGCGGCCAGACTACACATATTGCCGCCAAAACTGTTCCTTAAACGCCGTCAGGGCGATAGCTGTTCCCATTCTCATAACCAGCTCATGAACATGAACTGATGGCCTTTGCCGGCAAGCCAGGGGTGTTATACTTCGTCGTTATGAAAAGACGAATGTTCTTTGTGGCTTCTTTGTTGATGTTAATTATCTGGCCGTCGGCCTGCCGGCCAGATACCGGCAGGCCCCTGTCGGCGAGGATATTTAAACAGGAGGTGCCCACGGCCGTGTCCCTCATTGGCCCGGCGGCAAACCCTGTCACGGCCGTGGCTCTGACGCTGGTGGCAGATGGCTTGCGTAAGCCCGTCATCCTGACCCATGCCGGCGATGAACGCCTGTTTGTGGCCGAGCAAGGCGGCCAGGTGCGCATCATCCAACATGGCGAACTTTTGCCTGAACCCTTTCTGGATGTGCATGACATTCTGGCGACCGATGGTTCTGAACGTGGTCTGTTAGGGCTGGCCTTTCATCCCGATTTTGCCCAGAATGGCTATTTTTATATCGTTTATACCAACAAGGACGGCGATACGGAAATTGCCCGCTATACCGTTTCCGCGGCTGACCCCAATCGTGCCAACCCGGACAGCGCCAGGCTCATCCTCTTTATTGACCAGCCTTACGGTAACCACAACGGCGGGCAGTTGGCCTTTGGTCCGGATGGCGCCTTTTACATTGGCCTGGGGGATGGCGGCGCGGTAGGTGACCCTTATGATAATGCCCAGGACCCAGGCACATTGCTGGGCAGTATCTTGCGTATTGATGTGGATGCCGCCGACCCGTACGCTGTTCCTGAAGACAATCCATTTGTGGGCCAACGCCAGGCGCGCGGCGAAGTATGGATGATTGGTCTGCGCAATCCGTGGGCGTTTAGTTTTGACCGGCAAACGGGCGATCTGTACATCAGTGATGTCTCACAAAATGGTTTGGAAGAGATTAACTTTTACCCGGCCAACAGCCCGGCAGGCGCTAACTTCGGCTGGCCTTACCGGGAAGGCAGCGCCTGTTATGAGGCGGTAGAATGCCCCAGCCGCGGTCTGCAAATGCCTATCTTTGAATACCCGCACGGACCGGACGGCTGCGCGGTAATTGGCGGGCAGGTATATCGCGGGCAGCAGTTTCCGGAATTGGCGGGGAATTACTTTTTCTCTGACTTTTGCACGGGCCGCATCTGGGCGCTGCGGTATGACACGGGGGCGGGGCAGTGGGTGCGTACGGCCGTGGCTGAAACGGAAACTCAGGTTTCCAGCATTGGTGCCGATGTCAATGGTGAATTGTATGTGGTGGGGTACCGTCACGGTGATGTGTGGCAGGTAGGACGGCCGTAGCTCTGGTGCCAGGCATTAAAAGAGGCTACAGTCTGGTAGACTGTAGCCTCTTTGGATAGCGGGGACAGGATTCGAACCTGCGACCTCCGGGTTATGAGCCCGACGAGCTGCCTCTGCTCTACCCCGCAACGACAAGAGCGAATTATAACAACCTTCCCCTGATTGTCAAAAATGTGGCCCGATGTCTCAGGACAAGCTTATATTCTTGTTTGCCCTTTGATTTCCAGGTATTTGTTCAGCAAGCCGGCCGTCAGGTGATAGGCAGGAATGTCCATGGTCATGACCCCACGCCTTTCCAGAAGCTGGCGCCACATCAGCCGTTCGTCCAAAATTTGTTCAGCCAGGGCACGTTCCTGCAGGGCATCCATGCTGTAGGGGGCTCGCTGCGCCGCCGATAGCACGTTGGGGTCACTAAGGGTGACACACAGCGGTAGATGATGGGGGGAAAACGCCCCCAGATGGGGGACCAGTGTTTCAACGGCATCCTGACGAGTGGGGTCTGTCAGCAGCACAATGAGCGACCGCCGCTGGCGCTGGGTTTGCAAGTAGTAGAGGGCGCGGGCGTAGTCCGGTTCGGTGGCTTGTGGCTCTACGTTATACAATCCCTCTACCAGCAGCATAAGCTGGGCGGCACTGGAACGGGGTGGAATGTATTTGTGAATGTCACCGGCAAAAGTGAGCATGCCCACCCTGTCACCTCGTTTAAGGGCAACGTAGCTGAACAAGAGAACGGCGTTGATGATCAGATCAAGGCGGGTGGTGCGGGCCATGCCCAACGGCCGTGTTCCCATCCGCCGGCTCATATCTACCAGCAGCACAATATTCTGGCTGCGCTCTGGGCTGAAGTCCATGGTAATGGGCTTGCCCTGGCGGGCGGTGGCTTTCCAGGAAATCCGGCGATAATCATCATCGGGTACATAGTCACGTAACTGCTCAAATTCACTGCCGCTGCCAAACTGCTGCGACTGCCGTAAGCCAATTTGAATTTGACGACCGTGGCGGGCCAACTGTTCATATTGGCGAATTTGCAGTAAATTGGGGTATACCTTGACGTGTGTGGGCACGGTATATGAGGCCTGGCGTATAAACAGACCCCGGCGGCTTGTCCAGCGCAAGATAAGGGCGCCAAAGACGTGGTCGCCGCGTTTTGTAGGGCGCACCTGGTAGGTAAATTGGGTACGGCCGTGGGGCTTTAAGGTGGTGAGCCATTGCGGCGTACGGCCGTGGGGTGCCTGTAACATGGTAAATAACGCGGGTACGGCGTCCCATACTTCTATGTCTACGGCCTGCGCGGTCAGGTTTTCCACAGTAATGGTGACCGGACTAGGTTGAGCCTGGGTCATCTGCTGGTTGTGATTGCGGGTAAGGACAAACCCAGCCACACCAGGCGTCTGGCTGGCGTCGGTACGCAGCAGCAGCAGGCTCACGGCCGTAACCAGCAGCCCCCCCATCAGCAGCCAGAACCAGTAATAAGACAACCCCAGGCACAACAACACCAGCAGCAGCAAAAATAGGCTGCGCCAGGTTGGTTTGTACATGGCGGCAAAATGCTTAAATCGGGAAGCGCGTTGCCGGGTCATAGGGGCCATAACTCACATAGGAACAAATCTCAGGGATGACAAACGCCGGACTGGGTGTAAATGGCCCAATCTTCTATGGTGTCCAGGTCAAATTGCCAGCCCGGCGTGCGAATCATACGGGGCTGGTAATGGTTGTACCGGGCTGCGGCCATATGTTTCCGCAAGCTGTCTTCCCCAAACTGAAAGGGAAAATCAATGTTTGCCGGCAGCAGGAGGGCATTTGTGCCCTGTTCATGACGGTCAGGGCAAATGGTGAAGGTGTGTGGCGCGGTCTCATGACAGATGAAGGTCACATCCGTTGTGGTCAGAAAGGGTAAGTCAGCCGGCAGTATCAATACGCGATGGGCATGGCCAATGGTGGCCAGCCGGGTGCCTTCACGAATGGCGGCATTCAGCCCTGTGCCCGGCGGCTCGGCCAGGGTAAGGGCCCCTTGCTGCGCCGCCAGTTGGCTCACGGCCGTGTCCCGGCTGACCACCACCAGGCAGTGTACCACGCCTGATGCCTGCAGCACGCCTATGGTACGTTGCAGCAGGTGCTGGGTAAGGGTGGCGCGCTCAGCCGGGGAGAGCACAGTGGTTAACCGACTTTTTGTCTGCGCCAATGTTTTCACCGGGATAACAGCCCATGTTTGCATACCCTGGGGATTGTAACAGACACGACCGTTGGGCAAAAATTTGATTGTGTTAAAATTCATCCACTATTGTCAAGCCACCCACATTTTACGTTCGGAGGAAATATCATGGCCTTTGCGATCCCCAGTTTGTTGTTAAAACAGTTGTATACCTTTGGTAGTTTAAAAAACGGCCGTCGTGGCGTGCGTTTTGCTATTAAAAACCGTCTCAGTGATGCGCATATCACCAGCCTGCAAAGCGTCCGCATTGGTAAACAAGAGATACCCCTCTCGGCGGTTATCCTGGAGCTGGATGACGGGCAAACGCTTAAGCCCGAAAGCCTGACCCCGGAAAAGCCGCTGGACTTCCCTTTGCGGCGCGTCTTACACGTTATCTGCACCATCGCGCACCTGCCGGAAGGCAAATATGAAATTGAGGTGCGCTTTGCGGCCAACCCCTTTGGCAAACTGACGCTTAAAGTGGAAGATGCTATCAGCGAGGAAGAAGAAGATGCCATCAAAATTCCGCGCAATCCTGCCGATGATTACGGCTCAGCCATCATCGCCGAGCGGCAAAAGTTTGTAGGCGAGTTTACCGGCAAGAAGCTGAACCACCTGACACACTACTCGTTTGATCCCCAAACTGTGCAGGGAAACGTAGAAAATTTCACCGGTGTGGTTCAAATTCCAGTCGGTTTTGCCGGGCCAATTCGTATCAATGGTGAACACGCTGCGGGGGATTTTCTTATTCCCATGGCCACGACGGAGGGAACACTGGTTGCCTCCTATAACCGGGGCATCAAAGTGTTAAATTCGTCTGGCGGGGTGACATGCAGTGTCGTGGGTGATTCGATGCAGCGTGCGCCGGTGTTTGTGTTTGGCAACGCCCGCGAAGCACGGGAATTCATGAAGTGGGTGCAAGACAATTTTGCCAGGATCGCTGAAGAAGCTGAGGCCACTTCTAGTGTGGCCAAATTGCAGTATATTGACCCCTACCTTGCCAGTAAGTTTGCCTATTTGCGCTTTAACTTCTCCACGGGTGACGCGGCCGGGCAAAACATGGTAGGGCGGGCCACTTTTGCCGCCTGCAGCTGGATTCTGGATCAGTACCCCGGCATCTTGCACTTCTTTTTAGAGTCAAACCTGGCTACAGACAAGAAGGCGTCACAAGTGAACGTTATGCATACACGGGGCAAGCGGGTGACGGCCGAAGCCGTTATCAAGCGTGACGTACTCGTCCAGACCATGCGCGTGGAGCCAGAGAACCTGTTTTACCATGCCGGTATCGCCAATGTGGGTGCCATTTTGTCCGGCGCCAACAATAATGGGCTGCACTCGGCCAACGGCATTACCGCCATGTTCATGGCTACCGGGCAAGATGTGGCCAACGTGTCAGAATCTTCGGCGGGCATCATTTACGCTGATCTGACGCCTGAGAAGGATTTGTACCTGTCTATCACCATCCCGTCGCTGATTGTGGCCACATATGGCGGTGGCACGGGGCTGGCCACACAGCGGGAATGCCTGGAGCTGTTGGGCTGCTGGGGCAAAGGCAAGGTCAACAAACTGGCGGAGATTATTGCTGGTGTGGTATTGGCCGGGGAGATTTCATTGGCGGCGGCGATCTCCTCTTCAGATTGGGTGAGCAGCCATGAACAATACGGCCGTAACCGGTGATTGGTCATTAGTTTAGGTGATAGGCACCTCTGAGCTTAGTCGCCTATGAGGTGCCTGCCACCGAACCTGGCGGCAATACGGCCGTGGTCGCCGAACAAGCATGGAATCCGGCTGATCCGTGCCAGCAGCTGCGCTGGACTAATGGTGAGATGGCCTACACCATCGGCACAACGGTAGGGCAAGAGATGGGGCTGCAAGCCGCTGATCTGAGCGCCATCGCCGAGGGTTTGAAGTAAGTGGAGACAAGCACAACCCACTTAACCTTTCCCAAGACGTAACATTTCCGCATATGCGTGGGGCATGTCGCTGGCCTCGATGGCCTGGGCGGCCTGCTCCACATTGTAGGGCACACGGATGAACTGCACGGCCAGGTCACGGCCGTTGGCTGCTAATACCACATACCCTGCCCGCGGGTCGTTGTCTTTAGGTTTACCCACACTACCGGCATTGATGACGTGACGGCCGTCGCTTAATATCCGGTGATACGGCAGATGTGTATGCCCGCATACCAATGCGTCTGCCTCTGCCATGTCCAGCAAACGAAAGAGACTTGATTCCGGACGGTTTGCAAATAGGTATTCATTCACCCGCCGTGGACTACCATGTACCAGTACTACGCGCAGATCCCCTACCTGTAAAGGAATCCTGTCAGCCAGTTCCCGCAGGTAGGCTTTGTTTTCCGCTGAGGTATGGGCATTTGTCCAGGCGATGGAACGTTTGCCCAGGGCCTCAGCCGCTGGTTCTGTGTAAGCACAGCCACAATCATCGCTGTCATGCCCTACGCCCAGGTCATAATTGCCCATGATGGTGGGGATGTGCCGTTCGCGGATGGCGGCAATAACCTCGTTGGGGAAGGTGCCGTAGCCCACCAGATCACCCAGGCAGTAAAGGTTGTTCAGGCCGCGTGTTTGCATGTCAGCAAAAACGGCCGTTAAAGCAGGCATATTCCCATGGATATCGCCAAATATCGTTGTCTGATTCATCGTGATCTCTTTTTTCGGTAACGTGCCATTTTCTGTTAAAATCATCCCATGAACCGCCTTGTCATGCTATTCTTTGGATTGTACTTGTTGTCTGCTTGCTGGTCACCAAAGCCTGATGTCCCCAATACACCTGACGTATTAACCCCATTACCACCTACACCTACCTGCTTTGTTGTTATCAACATGACCAGCGAGTCAGTTGTCATGCCGCAGCTGGAGCCGACCCCGGCGGCCTATTTTACGGGACAAACGGTTGAGGGCATGATAACAGGCGGTCAGTGCTGGTTTTGAGACGACGTACACCATTCAGATAACGGTGCCGGGAACCCCGCAGCCATAAGGATCAAAAACGGAATAATTTGCAGATATAGCAGAATGCGTACAACAGTTTTGCCGGTGAGTGGTTGACAATTCTGGCGTTAGTCGCTATTATATCGTAATTATACGATATAAGGAGTTGTAATGACCCATCTCATCCCGGAGCCATGTTGTACTTTAGATATTTCTGGGGAAAAGCAGGCAAAATTGGTAGCCATGTTCAAAGCTCTAGGAAACCCTATTCGCTTTGAAATTATGAAATTCCTGGTAACACATCCCGGCTGTATTACCGGCGATATTGTGGCCTACCTGCCTATTGCCCAGGCCACAGTGTCTCAACATTTAAAGGTACTGCGCGAAGCCGGTTGGATTGAGGGCATTATCAGCGGCCCCGCTACCAACTACTGCCTGCATGAAGCCAACATCACCTGGTTCCGGCAAAAAGTGGGCGAAATATTTTAGTCAAATGCCTTTCACCTGGCAGGCATAAATTTTTTTGGGTATCAAAATCGTAAAAAAACGATAAAGGATTGCGACATGATTGACCAACTCACTATTATTTTCTTGTTCATGGTAGACAGCTTCCTAAAAATATGGCCTTATTTACTCATTACCATCCCACTGGCTGTCGTGGTAAACCTATCAGGCGCGTCACGGTATATCCACCGGGCCTTTGCCACCCGTCCGTTGGTGGCTATTGTTCTGGCCACGGCCGTGGGCGCGTTCAGCCCATTTTGCTCGTGTGGGGTCATTCCCATCGTGGCCTCGCTGCTCATTGGCGGGGTGCCTTTGGCTCCGGTGATGGCCTTCTGGATTGCTTCCCCCTCTATGGACCCTGAGATTTTCTTTTTGAGCGTAGGGGTGCTGGGTTGGGAAATGGCTGTCTGGCGGCTGGCAGGCACCCTGGTGCTGAGCCTGAGTGCCGGTTTTCTGACCCATTTCATGGGGCAAAGGGGATGGTTGGGCCGCCAGATTTTGCGCGAAAATCACGAAACACAGGTACGCAGCACGCGCCGCCTGCTGCAAGAGGGCTGGCAGTGGGTGAAAACACAAACCACCATGGCTTTTTCGGCTAATCAGGCGGCTACGGCCGCGCCGGGTTCCCTCTTGTTGGCCGTGCCGGTGACGGCCGTGGCCACAAGTGACAGCGGCTGTGGTGACAGCAGCTGCAGCGCTGAGGCCAGTGGCAGCTGCGCATTACAGCCAGCCACTTTCCGGCAAAGATTGTGGCGTGAAACGTGGTCGGCTACCCAGATGGTGGTGAAATTTATGGCCCTGGCTTTCTTTTTGGAGGCGGTCATTTTGCTCTTTGTGCCGCAAGCATGGATCATCGGCGTGTTGGGAGAGCAAAACCAGTGGGCTATTCCTGTTGCGGCTTTATTAGGGGTGCCTGTTTACACCAGCAACCTCACTGCCCTGCCTTTGATTGGCGGTTTGTTGGCCCAGGGCATGAATCCGGGAGCCGCGCTGGCCTTTCTCATCGCTGGGCCAACGACGACGCTGCCAGCTATGGCCGCGGTCTGGGGGTTGGTCACGCGGCGCGTTTTTGCCCTCTATGTGTTATTAGCATTGGTGGGGGCTGTGGCCGTGGGCCTGCTTTACAGCCTGGTATAACGTGCAGAAACCCGCCATGATAACTGGCCTCAAGGTTGGCATCACGCCAATAATTCATCTAGTACGGCCGTTAACCGCTCCAATTCTTGCTGGGCGGCCATCGCTTCTTGTTGCAGTTCCATGATCCGGGCTTCATCCCCGGCCATTTCGGCGCGGCGTAGATCGTAATCCAGCTGATCCAGCCATGCTTCTGTTTCTTCCACCTGCTCCCGCACGTCACGGAGGCGGCGGCTCTGATCACGTCGTTCTGCTTTGCGGGGACCGGGAGCGGGTGGTTGAATCTCTTCTACCCAGCTCAAATCTATTGGTTGGGCTGCTTTATCGGCTGCAGGTAAAATAACCTTGGCAGACACGGCCGTATTACCACCCTCTCGTGCTGCCAGGAATGTCTGGTAGGGACCATCAAAAACGTGCAGATGGCCGTCGCGCAGTTCCCAAATTTGGGTCGCCAACCGGTCTACCAGGTAACGATCATGGGACACAAGCACAATGGTGCCCTCAAACTGTTCTAATACCGCTTGCAGTACCTCTTGAGAGGGAATGTCCAGGTGGTTGGTGGGTTCATCCAGCAGCAGGAAGTTGGCACCGTCCAGGGCCAGCAGAGCCAAGGCCAGCCGCCCACGCTCACCACCGCTCAGGTCACCTACCTGCTTAAACACATCATCACCACGAAACAGGTACTGCGCCAGGTAGTTACGGGCCTCGGCTACCTGCATGGGCTTATGGGCCAGCACTTCATCTAGCACCCGCCGGGCCAAGTTTAACTGTTCATGCCCCTGGGCAAAGTAGCCACGAATCAGGCCATCGCCAAAGCGCAGCTTGCCATGGAGCGGGCTGATCTCGCCTAGAAGGGTGCGCAGGCAGGTGCTCTTGCCGCTGCCATTGGGGCCAATGAGGGCCGCGCAGTCCAACCGTTCCAGGTGCAGATCATCACTGGTGAAGAGGGGGCTGCCAGGGTAGCCTACTTCCAGCCGTTTGCTGCGCAGTACAAAACGGCCGCTGCGCTGTTCTGGTTTCAGGCGGATGTTAAGTTTGGGGTGGCGGGTGGTGGGCGGGGGCAGGTCACGCAGGCGTTGGGCGGCCTCGTTAGCGCTCAGTGTACGGGCACGTTCGCCAATTTGCAGCCAGCGTTTGCCCTGCACGGCCGTGACGCCAAATTCCTCAATGAGCATCATGTCCCGTGTTAGCCGTTTAAGCTTGCCCTTGGCAATGTCTGTGTTGCCCCCGGCGATGTTTTTGCGAATGAATGCCAGCTCACTTTCCAGCCGCGCTTTTTCAGCCTGGAACAGCGCTTCTTCGTGGGCCCATTCTTGTTCGCGTTGTTGGATATAGCTGGTGTAGGCACCTTTGTAACTCTTAAGGGCCAGGGGAGTGAGCTCCCAAATATGGGTGACAACACGGTCTAAAAAATAGCGGTCATGGCTGACGATCAGCAGTGTACCGGGCCAGGCGCGTAAGGTGGCTTCCAGCCATTCCACGGCCGTCACATCCAGGTGATTGGTTGGCTCGTCTAGAATCAGCAGGTCAGGCTGTTCTAGCAGCAGACGGCCCAACAAGATACGTGTCTTTTGCCCGCCGCTGAGATGGGCCAGGGGGGTTTCCCAGGTATCGGGGGCAAAGCCCAGCCCTTGCAACACCCGCTTGATCTCATGCTGGTATTGGTAGCCACCGCCCATGTCATAGGCTTCCTGAATACGGCCGTACTCTGCCAGTATGGCTGTTGATGTTTCTTCCGCTGCCAGGCGTGTTTCCAAGTCACGCAGCTGTGCTTCCTGGGCGACCAGCGTGGCAAAAACAGTTAGCATTTCCTCATAAACGGTATTGTCTTGCCCGGCAAAGGTCAGCACGGCTTCTTGTTGTAAATAACCCAGTGTCAGATCAGGCGCACGGACCACACGGCCAGCAGAGGCTTCTTGCCGCCCGGCTATGATTTGCAGGAACGTGGTTTTGCCGCAGCCGTTTGGCCCCACCAGCCCTACACGCTCCTTTTTCATGAGCCGGGCGTTAATGTCCTCAAACAGGTCATCAGCGCCAAATGATTGGGCCAACCCTTTAGCTTCCAAAACGATCATGGTGAATAATGATACCGTTACCTAGGGATCATTGGCAACGGGCATTTCAGCGGGAGCCCGGTTTAGGGGGAGGGTGACAATGAAGGTAGAGCCAACGCTGGGGGTGCTTTGGGCAGTGATATGGCCGCCATGCCTTTCAACGATGCGGCGACAGACGGCCAGGCCAATACCGGTGCCTTCATATTCAGAACGGCCGTGCAGCCGTTGAAACAGGGTGAAAATTCGGTCTAGATATTTTTCATCGAAGCCAATACCATTGTCACCTACCTGAATCTGGCAATGGCCTGTTGGTAGTGTCTTGGCAGAGACGTGCACCAAAGGTGGTTCATTGGGCTTGTGATACTTTATGGCATTGCTGAGTAAGTTTTGGAAGAGCTGGCGCATTTGGGTGGGGTCGCCCTGGATGATAGGCAGGGGGTCTATTTGCACACGGCCGTTTACCGTTATCATCTGAGGTTCCAGATCATCCATCACCTCTTGTAAAATACGCTCCAGATCAACCGACATGAACGGATCTTGCCGGGTCATCACCCGTGAAAAGGCCAGCAGGTCTTCAATTAGTGATTGCATGCGTGCGGCCGCACTTTGCATCCGGCGCAAGTAATCTCGCCCCCGGTCATCAAATACGTTGTTGTAACGCAGTGCCAGACGATCGCCAAACATCTGAATCTTGCGCAGCGGTTCCTGTAAATCATGCGAAGAAACGTAGGCAAAAATTTCCAGTTCCCGGTTACTGCGTTCCAACTCGGCCGTATAGATCTTTAACTGCTCTTCAGCATTACGCCGTTCTAAAATCTCTTGCTGTGCGGCATCATACAGGCGAGCATTTTCAATGGCTACGGCCAGTTGGGCAGCGACGGCTTGCAGGGTGAAAATGTCATCCTGGTTAAATGCATTGGGTCGGGCGCTTTGGGTATCCAGCACACCAATGATATTGCTTTTTAGCTTGATAGGTACGGCCGCTTCAGACAACGTCTCGATATTGCTCAACTCGGCGTGATAACGTGAGTCTTGCCGGACATCCTGCACCAATACCGGCTCACCATGCTGTGCCACCCAGCCGGTGATGCCCTCGCCTACTTTTAATAATTTTCGCCCTTCTAACGGCTTCAGCGAGGACAGCGATGTGGCCCTGAGGACGACATGGTCGTCTTCAATCAGCCGGATGACGACATTGTAATACTTAAATGTTTCACTAATAAGCTGAACAGATTGATGCAATAATTCATCCAGGGCCAGGATTGCTGTGGCCCGACGGCCTACCTGGGCAATAAGGGCCAGACTGGTAGCCCGTTCACGTAATTCGTTTTCTGCCTTTTTGCGTTCGCTGACGTCTTGTTTTATAGAAACAAAATTGGTGATATCACCCGACGCGTCAAAAACGGGGGTGATGGACGTTTCTTCCAGGTAGCGTGTGCCATCTTTGCGCTGGTTCACCAATTCCCCGCGCCATATACTGCCTCCCAAAATCGTTTCCCAAAACTGTTCAAAAAATTCCGGCGGCTGCACGCCGGAATTTAAGAACCGCATATTCTGGCCGCTAATTTCTGCCAGTGTATAACCGGTAAGACGGGTGAAAGCCGGGTTTATCCATTGTACTGATCCATTTGGGTCAGTGATGACAATGGCGTTAGCGGCCGCTTCCAGAGCGGTAGACTGCAATTGCAGTTGTTCTTCGGCCTGTTTGCGTGCCGTAATATCACGAGCAATGGCATTAATATAATTTAGGTTGCCGTATTGGTCGAAGTATCCGTTGACAGTCCATAACATGGCGTAAACGTTACCTGTGTGACTGACCAGACGGTATTCAAACGTTGTGCTGCTGGTGTGCCCCCTGATCCATTCGTTAAAGGTTCCCTGGGTACGTGCATGATCATCGGGGTGAATAAAATCGAAACAGGAGCGGCCAATAAGCTCTTCCAGGCTCAAACCATAAACACGTTCGGCGGTATGGTTGGTGTAGATGAAGCGGCCGGTTATGTCTAGCTGGATGATGAGATCATCTGTGCCTTCAACGAAGTCACGGTATTTTTCTTCACTTTGCCGCAGCGCCGCTTCGGTAAGCCGCTGCTCGGCAATATGGGCGGTGAGATCAGCCACAGTTTGCTCTAACTGGCTGATGAGGGTATTGACGGTATGTTGTAAATCACCAATTTCGTCATGTCTGATAGGCTCGTCAATGCGTGCCGAGAGGTGGCCCTTTTGGGCGGCATACAACACGTGGAGTACGGCCGTGATCCGGTCTAAAATCATCAACCTAAAAGAGAGGGTAATAATGACCGACGTCAGCCCAATAATAAAGGCGGCACTGAGCGTAAAGGTCTTGATCAATTCATTCTTTTGTGTCTGAGTGCCGGTAGAAGCTACCTTCATGTATAAAAAAAAGAGAATATCTTCTCCGTCATCGCTGAAGACAGGTGAGATGCTTGTGAGTGTGTTTGTGGTGGGCAGGAGCACATCCCCTTCGCTGGCCTGTGCTAACCAGGCAGGGTCAATACCATCTGTGTCTGCCAACACTCTGCCACGGGCAGCCGGGTCTATGGATTGGAGAATGACAAAACTCTTGGGGGAGATGAGCATGCTGCCCAACACAGGCGCCCCCACCAGTTGTTCTAAAGTCTCCTGGTTCCCTATAATATCTAAATTGCTGTGGTTAGCCGCAATCATAGAGGCTGGCAGCAGAATTTGTTTTTTCAGATGGCTATCAATATCTTTAGAAAACTGCCGGGCGATAACAACACCAACCACAATCAACACTAACAGCTCAATTAAGATGATGAGCGTACCAATTTTCAGAGTTAAACTGCGGCGGATAGAGTTCATAGTTTTAAGAATGCCAGTAAATGTGGGATTCTCTGACCCTTATGCAAATACTATTTTTATAGAGTAGCTGACTATTGGCGGCCATAAGCATTGATAAACAGCAGCCAAACAATGGCCAGATCAAGCAATTTTATATTACCATTATGGTCCTGTTTCCCCAATGGGAAAAAGAGAGGATTGCCGCCGCACAGATACACGGCCGTGCCTCTATGATAACTAACCAGCTTTTATGACCTCAGGCGCGGGCAGCTGCCAATAAGATAAGCATAGTTACCCTAAAATTTTGCCTGGATTTAGAATGTTATGGGGATCAAACATCGTTTTGATCTGGCGCATAACATCCACAGCTGCCTCGCCGTGCTCTTGGACCATGTACTTTTGTTTGCCAATGCCTACACCATGTTCGCCCGTGCAGGTGCCATCCAGGTTGATGGCTTTTTGTACTACGTGATCATTAAAACGCTGCAAATCGGCCTGCTGGCGAGGGCTGTCTGGGGGGGCAAAAACAACGGTGTGTAAGTTGCCATCTCCGGCGTGGCCAAAGAGCGCGCCGTTGATGTTCATCGTTTCCATGAGCCCGGCCGTAAACGTGGCCAGGTCCGGATAGCGGGAAATAGGCACAGAGACATCAGTGATCAGATATGTTTCCTTTGGATGAGCGCGGAAGAGGATTTCACCTAGTTGATGACGGCCGTGCCACAAACGGTCCCGTTCATCTCGCCCTACGCCTGCCTCAAAACGGGTCGCGCCACAGTCTGCACAAACGTCCCGTACCAGGGCCAACTCTGTGTGCAATGCCTCGGCTGTGGCTCCGTGAAATTCCATCAACAACGTAGGGGCAACAGGTAGATTGATAGTGCTATCCTGGTTCATGTAAGTAACCGCCGCCGCGTCTAGCAGTTCCAACGCCGCTGGGCCGAGGCCAGCACCGATGATGCTAAAAACAGCCTCTGCGGCCTTGGCCGTGTGGCTGAATGTGGCCAGCACGGCGCTAAAATGCTCCGGTAAGGGGGTTAGCTTCAGAGTAGCTTCGGTGACCAACCCCAGGGTGCCTTCAGAGCCGACAATGAGGTGTGTCAGGTCATACCCGGCAGATTGTTTCACAGAGCGGGAGCCGGTGCGAATGACTTTACCATTGGCCAGCACTACTTCCAGCGCCAAGGTGTTGTCTCGGGTAGCCCCGTACCTGACGGTGCGTGTGCCGGCTGCATTGTTGCCGATCATGCCGCCGATGCTGGCATTGGCGCCTGGATCAGGCGCAAAAAAGAGGCCAAACTGCCCCAGGATTTTGTTCATGTCCTTATAGAAGATACCTGGCTGCACCACTACCTGAAAATCCTCGGCGTGAATGGCTAGAATCTGGTTCATGCGCTGAAAATTGACCACGATGCCGCCGTGCACGGGAATGGGGTTCCCTTCCAGGCTGCTGCCTGCCCCCCAGCCCACGATGGGAATATGTCGGGTATTGGCCAACTTAAGGATGGCGCTGACCTCGGCCGTAGTTTGGGGCCAGATGACAGCATCAGGCAGGTGGGCGGCATGGGGAGATTGGTCACGGCCGTGCAGTGCCCGGTCCGCATCCGTCACCGAAACGCGTTCGGCATCCAGAATTTCCGTTAAAGCGGCGATCACTTCCATGTCCATCTTCATCCTCCTAAGGGGGTAGAGGCGCCAGGCTTAGTGCCTCTACGAACTGCTCAAAATATTATCAATGGCAGTGATGACATCCTCCGTTAAGGTCACATCGGCGGCAGCCACATTGTCTACCACCTGTGACGGCCGTGTGGCACTGGTGATGGCACTGTTTACCCCAGTGTGGCGCAGTGTCCAGGCCAGCGCCAACTGCGCGCGTGTGATGCCCAATTCATCGGCAATCGGCTTCAGGCGGCGCACCTTGGCCACGTTTTTGTCACTGGCGAACCGCTCTTTGGCCCACGCTTCACGATCAAAGCGTGTGTCCGGACCGATGCCCTGATCATACTTACCGGTCAGCAGCCCCATGGCCAGCGGCGAGAAGACCACCAGCCCCACGCCGTTTGGCTCGGTCATGGGCAGCAGCTCTTCTTCTACACGCTCCCGGTACACCATCGAATAATGCGGTTGTTCGGCCTTTGGTTCATACAGGTTGTATTTTTGACAGATATGCAGCAGTTCCTGAATTTGCCCTGCTTCCCATTCCGATGTTCCCCAATAGAGCACTTTGCCCTGGCGAATGAGATCGGTCATAGCCCGGGCCGTTTCCAGAATGGGCGTTTCTGGGTCTGGCCGGTGGCAAAAGTAGATGTCTACATAGTCGGTTTGCAGCCGTTGCAAGCTCTTGTCTATGCTTTCTATGATGTGCTTGCGGGATAATCCCCGGTCATTCACATCATCACTCATGGGCCAGAAAAGTTTGGTAGAGATGACAAGGGTATGGCGCGGGAACTGCCTGAGCAGCTGCCCCATTTGCCTTTCAGCGCCTCCCTTGCCGTAGATGTCAGCCAGGTCAAAGAAGTTAATGCCTTGTTCGTAAGCGGTGAGAATGATTTGCCGGGCAGCGTCAGCGGCCACCTTGCCTTCACCAAAGTTAATCCAGCCGCCCAGGGCTATGGTGCTGACCTTCATCCCCGCGTTACCCAATCTGCGATACTGCATGAGGTTCCTCCAATGATGTAATATCGTTTCTGTTATAGCACGAAATAGAGGGCAGGGGTACGGCCGTTTTCCATTCCTTCCCCTCTTCGTTATAATCTCTTTATCATGCAGGCCTTTAGTGAGATGGTTTAAAATACTCCCAACTACCCCAGAAGAGATCACTATCATGATCCTGCCAGATCGTCAACACCCCGGCGCCATTGCAGATTGTTGAAGTTGGTGGATGGCCTATCGGAAGATCATCATGGAACTGCGTTACTATCCCGAATTACGAGAGGCAATTGCCGAATACTTTAGTGAAGAGGAGCTGCGAGAATTCCTTTATGAGATGGCAATTAACTACGATCATTTGCGTGGTGCGACAATACGCGGCAAAGCGCAATCTCTGGTTGATCATTGTGAAAAACGTGGTTTGATAGAAGAGCTGCTAACAGCCCTCGCAGCTGCCCGGCCCCATGTTGACTGGAAAGAAAAAGCCCGGCCCAGAGAAACAAAGGTGTCTGCAGCCCTCTTACGGACAACGCAAAAGGCTGAGTTCAAGAAATTTACCGATGAGCTGAGTAAGGAATGTGGAGATATGATAAATTCAATGGATGATAGTAAAAACAACGTGCCAACGCGCCTGTACCTTTGTTTTGAAAACTGGGAAACTGTACATCACAATCTCAGATATATACAGCAGGATTTAAACACGCCACTTGTGGAAGATGTAGGAGCGCTTAAAGATAGCCGGGCTTTGTTGAAGATACTCATTCAATATTGTGATAGCTTATTACGCCTGCTTGATCAGGAAGAGATTGATCCGCCCGGAATCCGGCCAAGTGCTTATCTTCGGCATGATCTTAAGAAGATCAAAAGCACCTCTGACGATCTTTACGCAGCCCTTTATTTGCTTGAAGGCAGCCTTTATGCCCAAGCGCCGGATGAAGAAAAAATAGAAACGGTACGGCAAGAACTTATCACTTTAGAAGTGATGGTGGCCGATATTGTCGAATGGTTCATAGCTGTGATCGGTATTTTTGACAGCGATAAAAACAGTGCCCAGGCAGGGGTGGCTGATAACAGATGAGTGGCAAGTTAGCTCACGACAGGTAGGAACTGCTTACCTGTTTTATCTTTTGGAGGGACATTGGCTAAACGTAACGCTAACGCCGCTGAAGATACCTCTCAGCAACTTAGCCTCGCTTTTAGCAATTTGTGCCGTATCGCCGGTTATTATGCACACACCACCCCAGATACGGTAAAAGACGATTTTCAAGATGATATTAAAGACCTGCATTTCTGGCCAGGTTATGTAAGAAGCCAGGAGCAGGGGTTGAGCCGGGATGTTTTAAGGGAGTTTCGGCTGCAAACAAAAACGATCAAGCCGCTGGTTAATCGGCTTTGGAAAGCGTTGAATAAAGCACAAAAATGTAATCGCAGAAAAAACTGGGATACTTTTATTGACCATATGGCCGAAGTATGGGAGTGTTGTTGGGATTTACTCAAAGCATTAGACTGCGATTAGATAAACTCAAACCTTCTGCTTTTATAGATACCTCACTCATAGGAAGTTGACAAAGGTCTGGTGCAAGTTATTTTGCATTGGCATGTATCAATAAAAATTAAAGCCTAACTGGCGTGTTTCTGATTCTGCCAGCTTGCTCACCCCCACGCCCAGCAGCCGCAGCTTCTTATCGCGGGGCCAATGTTCGTCCCACAAGGCATGGGCCAGCTTGTACAGCGTATCTATATCATCAAACCCTACTTCTACGGACTTTTGCCGGGTGTAGGTGGTGAAGTCTGCCCAGCGGAACTTCACGCTGGCCGTGTGGGCCACCAACCCCCGTTTTTGCAGTGACTGGATCACACGCTGGCACATCTTGTGCAGCTGCGCCTGCAGCAGCGCTGCATCGTCCACATCTGTGTTAAATGTCCACTCCTGGCTGATGCTTTTGGGTGGTCCATCATCAGGCAACACCGCCCGGCCGTCTATCCCCGCGGCCCGTTGCTGCAGCGCGCCGGCCTGCTTGCCGACAAGCTGATGCAGCCTGGCACTGTCTGCTGCTGCCAGCTGCCCACAGCTGGTGATTCCCTGTTGCGCCAGCTTTTCCGCTGTCTTAGGGCCAATGCCCCACAAGGCGCGTGTGGGTAAGGGGGCCAAAAACGCCGCTTCTGTGCCCGGCAGCACTACCGTGAACCCCTCTGGTTTCTGGTGGTCAGAAGCCACTTTGGCCACGAGTTTGCTGGTGGCCAGGCCCACAGAGCAGGGCAGGCCGGTTTGGGCCTTTACGGCCGTTTTCACTTCCCCCGCCACGGTTACCGGATCATCCCAGGCCGCCAGGTCTACATATGCCTCGTCTACACTCATTGGCTCCACAGGGCCATACGGCCGTAAGATGTCCATGATGTGCCGTGAGCATTCATGCACCCGGTCCCAGTTAGCGGGCACAATTTTGAGGGTAGGGCACAGGCGCACGGCCGTGATCATCGGCATCGCCGAATGGATGCCCAATTGACGCGCCTCATAACTGGCGGAAGCCACCACCCCGCGTTGGTCCGGCTGCCCACCTACAACCAGCGGCACCCCGGCATCCTCCCGGTGATCCAGTAGATGAACATTGACGTAAAAGGCATCCATGTCCAGGTGAAGTACCACCCGGGGCCAGTTTGTCATGGGTAACCCCTGGTTGAATGATCAGTCGCCAAAAACGATGCCCAGATCACGGGCAGTGAGCATGGTGTCACAGTCTAACGGCACCGTTTTCATGCGGTGGGTGGCCTTGTCCAGCGGCACATAACGCACCGTAGGGGGATCCAAAGCCACCATAATGCCGTTTTCTCCTTGATCCAGGGCACGAATGGCGGCGGCACCAAAACGCAGCGCCAGCAGCCGGTCAAAGGTGGTCGGTGAGCCGCCGCGCAGCAGGTGGCCCAGGCGCACCACCCGCGCCTCTTTGCCGGTGTGGGCGGCCAGGTCGGCGGCCACTTGATGGCCGATGCCGCCCAACCGTTTTTCTTTTTCTTCCAGCCAGGCAAAATCACCCCCCACCGGGCGCGCGCCTTCGGCCACCACAATCACAGAAAAGCGACGGCCGCTGCGATCTCGTTCGATCACCTTGTCGGCGATTTTGCTGATGTCGTAAGGGATTTCGGGGATGAGGATGGCATCGGCCGTGGCCGATATGCCGGAGTTCAGGGCGATCCAGCCGGCGTAGCGGCCCATCACTTCCACGACGATGACGCGCTGGTGAGCCTGGGCAGTGGAGTGCAGGCGGTCAATGCATTCGGTGGCAAAGGAGACGGCCGTGTCAAAACCAAATGTAATCACCGTCTCATCCAGGTCATTATCAATTGTTTTGGGTACACCTATGACGTGCAGCCCTCGTTTATACAGAGCATTGGCAATAGAGAGGGAGCCATCACCGCCCACCATAATCAAGGCATCAATCTTTTGCGTCTTTAAGGCCTTGATGATGTCGTCTGAGCGGTCTACCTGCACAATTTTGCCCTTGTCATCCTGCATGGGAAATTTAATCGGGTTGCTTTTATTGGAAGTGCCAATAATGGTGCCGCCCAGATGGGTAATGCCCCGTACCGTTTCCCGGTGCAGCGGCAGCAGCCAGCCTTCCGGGTATTGCTCCGGCAGCATCAGACTGTTAAAAGCGTCACGGATGCCAAAGCATTCCCACCCCCGGTTATGGGCGGCCAGCACAGCCGCCCGAATGACAGCGTTTAAACCGGGGGCATCGCCGCCGCCGGTGTTGATAGCAATACGTTTGATGGGCATAGATTCCTCCTGCTACAGTCATCAGCCATAAGTAACCGGTCATCAGTAAGGGGAAGGTTGTTGGCTGCCGTTTACCGGTTTGGTGCAAATTGCTCGGGCTGAATAGGCGCCTGTGCTGGCGGCATAGGCGCAACGAAGTAATTTTGCAGCGCATAGACCATGACCGGGTAGATGAGCGGTTGTGCTTCATCGGCAATTTTGGCAAAACCGCCGCCCAAAAACCAGAGGGCCGCCCCTTTTACCTCAGGATAGGGCGCGTATAACTGACTGGCCCAGGCCACGTCACGCAGCGCCTGTTCTGGTGGCGGCGTGTGCTCATAAGTCCAGCCCCATTCCGTAATCAACACCGTGGGCCGGGGGATGCCGTTTTGGTCGGCGATACGGAACAGTTCTTGAAAACGGCCCACCTTGTACGGATAGGCGTCGGCAATATCGGCTGTCAGGTAGCTATATTCGTGCAGGGCAACCGCCAGCCGTTCTGGATGGTTCCCGGCCAGCCGTAGAAATTGTAGCATAGAAGGCGTTTGCCAGTGCGCCGGTTCTGGCTCGCCAGAAGCCCAACCAAAGGCTGCCCAATTAAAACCGTCTTGCAAGGCCAATTCGGCCGTTTTCAGGGCAAACTGACCCAGCCATTCGGCCTGATTTTTGTCTATTTCGTTAATGGTTTCAATCCACACCAGGCTGGGGTCGAGTTCCGGCGGGAAAGCATCGTGGTGCATTTGCCAGTGTCGGACGGCGGCCTGGTCCGGTGGCAAGGTGTAGTCCGGCACGTCCCAATTGTAATCGCCGCCAGCTGCTTTACGGTAGACCAACACATGGGGTACGCCGCTGGCCCGTTTTAGTTCTTGGGCAAAAAGGATAGGTTGGGCGTTGTCTGCGCTTTTTAGAAAGAAGGGCACGCCGGCTTCATCCAGGCGGCGCATCCATTCTTCCAACCCGGCCGTATTGCCACCAATGCCCACGTGGAAGCCGATCTTCGCGTAGGCAATATCTTGACCCTGGCGGCGCAGTTCACTGGCAAGGGCCGCAAAGTCCAGGGTGGGGATAGGTGTGGGTGTAAAGGTAGCTGTGGGTGTAGGGTCCAAAGGGGCGGTGGCTACGGCCGTAGCCGGTTGTGGCTGGCTGATGATAGGCAAAAACGTCTGGCTGGTGGCCTGGTGCAGCGGATAAGCGGAAGGGAGCGGCACGGCCGTGGCTGGTGGTATATATGGCTGTGGTGTAGCGGTTGGCTGTGATGACGCAGGTGTCAGGACAGCCAATGTCGCAGCCGGGTACGCCGCCGAGGGGATCATGGTGGCCAGGACTTCACCCTGGGCAGTGGGTGGCGGGGGCATCGTAGGCGTGGAGACAGGGGCCACCCGGCAGCCAACGACGGCCGTGAGCAGCCAAAGGAAGATCAATAGATGATAGGATGATGAGGCCAGCCTGCCGTGCTGGCTGGCGTAAGATACACGTGCCTTGTTCCCGGCTGGCTGCATCCCCTGGTCACGGTCAACCAACAGTTATCAGCTCGCGGGTAAAGGATGTCAGGCAGCGATAGCCGGTGGCGGTGATGAGGATGTTGTCCTCAATGCGCACACCCGCTTTGCCTGGAATGTAAATGCCTGGTTCCACGGTGAAGACATTACCGGTTGACAGCGGCTCCATGTTACCTTGCATCAACGAAGGCGGTTCGTGCCCTTCCACCCCCAGACCATGCCCGGTGCGATGGATGAAGTACTCACCATAACCTGCGTCATCAATGACGTCCCGTGCGGCTGTGTCTATCTCTTCACACCGTACACCGGGCCCCGAAGCCGATACCCCCTGGGCATTGGCCGTTTTTACCGTCTCGTAAAGTCGGCGAGATTCGGCATCAATGTCGCCGACAGCAAAGGTACGGGTAATATCTGATGGGTAACCATCCACCAGGCATCCCCAATCAATGACCAGCAAGTCACCCGATTGCAATGGGCGGTCAGTAGGTACGGCGTGCGGTGACGCTCCGTTTGGCCCGCTAGAGACAATGGGACCAAAGGCGATGCCCTCGGCTCCTTCGTCCAGTTGGTACTGACGCAGGCGGGCAGCCACCTGCTTTTCTGTCATGCCGATCTTGATGTCGGGGATGAGTCGGGCAATAGCCCGCTCAGCAATGGCAATGGCTTTTTCTATGGCAGCGATTTCGTCAGGCTCTTTGATGCCCCGCAAGGCCATGAGAATGGGTTCAGCATGGGCAATCTGTAGGCCGGGAGCATACCGTTTGAGCAGTTCGTACTCCAACACACGCATATGCAGCGCTTCCACGCCCAGCAGGTAGTCGGCCAGTTCCAGATGAGCGCAGGCTCGCTGGAAGGCGCCGGTAAACCCTTCTTCATCTGTCCAGTCAAAGATACGATCGGTGGGGATACCCACTTCCCTGGCTTTCATCGCTTCCAGGTTAGGCACAATAATGGCCGGGTCGTCGTCAGCCGGGAAGAAGAGGAGTATAGGCCGTTCGCTTAGATGCGAATGAATGCCGCTGAGGTAAGCCATGTTGGGCCCGGGCACAACAGCAATGCCATCGACGCCGTGGGCCAGCATTTCTTTGGTGAGTTTTTGCAGGCGTTGTGTGTTCATGGGTTTTGTATACCAGAGACGGGGGATGCACGATTTAAGCCTCTCCCCATCGCTACTTTCTAATCTCCACGCTCTTCTAATGCAATCAGTTGAATGCCAGCTTGCACCGAGTCACCGGGGGTACAGTGCACGGCCGTGACGACCCCGGCATAGGGTGCTTGAATAGGTATGACCATTTTCATGGATTCTAACAAGATGAGCCTGTCGCCGGCAGCGACTGTATCACCAACGTTCACCAGGATCTCGGTGACAACGGCCGGAATAGCTGCCGCCAGAGAAGCGTCACCCTGGTTGCCGTGGCCACGCTCACGCACGCGGGCAGCGGTAAACGTGTGGCCATTAACCCACAATGATCGGGTATCGCCATCCTTTGCCCCGGCCAGCCGCAGCCGACGGCGTGTGCCATCAGGTAGTACCTGTTCTAGCAAGACGGTGTGGGTGTCATGGTGCAACAGATGGAAAACGGCCGTGTTCCCGGCCAGGGTCACGTGTATCTCGTTACCCTGACGGGTGGCTTCAAATTCCCGCTCTTCATGGTGGATTGCCAGTTTAAACTTTGCCATGGTATGGTTAATTTGTCTGAGGATTGGCTGCCTTTTTTACATAAAGTGTGAAACCCTCTACACGTTCCACAATGACTTCTTCATCAAACGAAATAGCTTCTGTGGCCTGAGCCTGCCATAATTCACCGTTGACCAGCACCCGGCCTTTATAAACAGCATCGTTGCCGCTGGTGGCCAGCGACTGGCGTACCGGCCCGGTTTTGCCAACCATGCTTTCCATGCCCGTCACCGGTTGCAGCTGTTGAGCACGTAAACCTTGCGTAATGACGAATATGAAGACCGCTGCGGTTCCACCGGTAATGGCCACTGCCGCCGGAATAGAAATGCGAACGAATTCAGGTGAGCTGGGGGAATTAAACAAAACCAGGAGCCCGCCGAACAAGCACAAAGCTCCCGCTACAGACAGGCCCCCATGGCTAGGGGTAAAAAGCTCGGCGATAAATAAGACAAAAGCTATCATGATAAGGCCAAACCCCAGCCAGTTAACAGGTAGTTGCCCCAGACCGTAGAGTGCCATTCCAATAAGCAAAACACCAATCAACCCAGCTACCCAACCACCGGGGTTGGAAACTTCAGCAATAACAGCTTGCACACCAATCGCCATTAAAATACCTATAATGATAGGGTTGGCCAGCGCATGTAAGAACGCTTCGAGCAGGTTCATGTCAAACGTACGCTGGGAAATATTAGTTGTTTGAAGAATGGTTTCCTGGTCGTTAATCACAACAGTTAACCCATCAAGCTGGTTAAGCAGGTCTGTTGTATCAGTAGCGATAGCGTCAATAAGGCCGGCCGCCAAAGCTTCTCTTTCATTGACGGCCACTGCCTCTGTTATCATGCGTACGGCCAGATTTGAAGCTGCCTCACCACGACGTTGCACCAACCCTCGCATGGTAGCCCCCAACGCTTCCGTTTCCTTACGGAATGCGGTTTCAGATAAGTCACTACCATCAGAGTTTATTGGCGAGGCAGCACCGATGATCGTACCAGGGGCCATGCCAGCGGCATGGGCAGCCAACGTGATAACACTTCCTGCCGATGCGGCCATCTCTCCTTCTGGAGCCACATATACAATAACGGGCACATCTGCTTTGCTGATGATTTGAACAATGTCCATCATAATATCTATTTGCCCACCAGGGGTGCTTAATTGGATAAGGATGGCGTTCATATCTTGTGCTTCCGCTTCACGGATGCCCCGCTCAAAGTAGCTGGCCATAGTAGGTGTTACCGGTCCAGAGATTTCCAGCACCAGCACTTCACCTGACTGGGCCTGTGCCAGCCGAGAGATGCTCAGAAGCATGATGATAATTAAAGGAAAAAGAAGTTTACGCATTGGTTAAGGGTAAAGCGATAAAAAATTCACTGCCGATGCCTTCGATACTTTCTGCCCAGATACGGCCGTGGTTTAACTCTACCAGCTCTTTGGCAATAGACAACCCCAGGCCCATGCCTTCATGGCTACGGCGTAAAGGGGATTCTACCTGGTAAAATCGCTTAAAGACACGGCTGATGTGGTTTTCAGAAATGCCCATGCCGCTGTCTTTGATGCTAAACCACGCTTCCGGACCCTGCCGCTGTACAGTGATGATGATGTGCCCGCCTTGTCGTGTGAATTTTACGGCATTATCCAGCAGGTTGCCCAGCACCACTTCGATCATATTGGGGTCAACTAACACGGGCAGGGGCCTGGCCGGCAAATGGACGGTAATGGTTTGTTGTTTAGCCACGGCCGTTTCATCTGACGCTGCCTGCATATCCCGTACCAACTGCACAAAATCTACCTGCTTTTGTTCTACGGTGGCTTCACCGGCATCTACATAACGCAGGTTTAACATATCTTGAATGAGGGTGCGCAAGTGCACGGCCGCTTCCAGCACACTGTCCATCTGCGCCGCCATCTCTGGGCTGGCTTCATCTCGTAAAAACGAGACGTACCCTAAAATCACAGAAAGTGGTGTGCGTAATTCATGAGAAGCAATGGCAATAAAATTGGTTTTAAGCTCATCCAGTTCAGCCAGTTCCGCATTGACCTGTTCCAGTTCAGTGATCAGGCGGGCTTTTTCTACAGCCACCCCGGCGATGTCTGCCAGGATAACCATCGTCTCAAAATCTTCGCGGGTGAAATGGGGCGCTCCCAACTTATTGATGGCTTCCAGCACCCCTACCGGCTGCTTGTTGCCGTTGCGCATAGGCACGCCCAGAATGGCTTTGGTCTGGAAATCGATCGCCTCATCAATATTCTGGTTCCAACGGGGGTCCTGAGAAACGTCCTGAATGTACATGGGACGGTTGGCTTTCACAATAGCTCCGGCAATGCTGTTGTCCAGGGGCACAGGTATATTGGCCGTCTCCGCGGGGATGGGGTTGGAAGATGCTGTAAATTTGAGCTGGCGTGTGCGTGGATCAAGCAAAAAGATGGAAGCCGCTTCCGAATTGGTCAGTTCGGCCGCTTCCTTAATGATATGGGATAATAGCTGGTCGAGATGGGTTTCAGAGTTCAAAATACGGCTGATTTCAACCATTCGTACCAGTCGTTTGCTGTCAAGATGGGGGAGCAAGCCTGTTGTCATGGAATTTGCCTCTGATACTTCACATGGGCAGTGTGAATACAATACATTTGCCAGCACTTGTATGATACGGTATGCTGGCAGCTTAGACAACCTGATTTTAACGACGTATGCTATCTAAAAATTTAAGTCTCAGCCTTTACTTACATATCCCGTTTTGCCGCCACCGGTGTGCGTATTGTGATTTTAATACCTATACCAGCCTTGGTGACTTGCAATCTGCCTATGCGGCGGCGCTGGCGGCAGAGATCCAACAGGTAGCCGGAGGTGTGCGCCGGCCGGCGCACACCGTTTTTCTGGGCGGCGGCACCCCTTCGCTTATGGCACCGGCAGACCTGGCTCACATTTTAACGGCCGTACAGACACATTTTGCCCTGGCCGATGACGCTGAAGTGACCATGGAAGCCAATCCGGGTACCGTGGATGAAGCGTACCTGGCGGCCGTACGGGCCGCCGGGATCAACCGCATCAGTTTTGGTGTGCAAAGCGCCATCCCCACAGAGTTGGTGCTGCTGGAACGGGAACATGACTTTGCTACGGCCGTGACGGCCGTGCACATGGCCCGCGCCGTCGGTATAACCAATCTGAACCTGGATTTAATCTATGGTGTGCCTGGGCAAACGATGGCTTCCTGGCAGCAGAGCCTACAGGCAGTATTGGCCCTGCAGCCGCCGCATCTCAGTCTGTATTGCCTGACCATTGAGCCGGGCACCCCCATGAAACGGTGGTTAGAAAACGGCCGTATGTCCCCACCAGACCCCGACTTTGCCGCCGACCAATATGAGTATGCCTGTGACGTGCTGGCCGGCCAGGAGTATGACCACTATGAGATTTCTAACTGGGCTCGGCCGGGTTACGCCTGTGAACACAACCTGACCTACTGGCGCAACGGCAGCTATTTGGGGTTGGGCGCGGGCGCACACGGGCATGCGGCCGGTCATCGTTACCAGGTGGTCAAACAGCCGCGTGTTTATATGCGCCGTTTACAAAGTGAAACACCGCCAGGCTTCCCGCTGTCTACGGCCGTGGCCGAAAGTCATCCCCTCACCCGCGAAGAAGCGATGACCGACACGATCATCACGCAACTACGTTTATTGGCCGAAGGGTTAGACCTGGCCGCCTTTGCCCACACCTTTGGCCAGTCGTTTACGGAAGCATTTCATGATACAGCCGCCCAGTTGGTAGATTGGGAATTGCTCACGGTGGCAGACGGCCGTGCTCGTCTGACACGCCGGGGATGGTTTCTCAGCAACCAGGTATTTTACCGATTCATAGAGGGATGATGAACAAAGTAACCGTCGCTATTCAAGCGGGGGGCCAAAGCAGCCGTATGGGCACCGATAAATCATTTGTCCTGTTTCAAGGCCACCCCATGATTGAAGTGGTCATGGAAAGGGTGGCCGGGTTGGGCGATGAATTGATCCTCATCACCAACCGCCCTGCCGATTATGCCTATTTACAGCAGCCGATGTTTAGCGATATACACCCGGATCATGGATCGTTGGGCGGTATTTTTACGGCCGTGAGCCACGCCAGCCACCCGCACACCCTCATTGTGGCCTGTGACATGCCCTGGCTTAACCGTGACCTGCTGCACTATATGCTCACCCTGCGTGACACGGCTGACGTGGTCGTACCGCGCTGGCAGAAACATCCGGAACCTTTACACGCCATTTACAGCAAAGCTTGCCTGGGCCCTATCGCCGAAAAATTGAAGGCAAAACAGCTGAAAATTACCGGCTTTTATGACCAGGTGGCCGTCCGCTTTGTAGAACGGGCAGAGATAACACCATTCGATGCCCACGGCCGTTCCTTCGCCAACATCAACACCCCTGAAGAGCTAGCGGCCATCGACAAGCCGTGATCACCCCGTTTACAAATTACGGACGCCCAGCCACGGCCATCTCCGCCGCCCGCAGGGTATTTTGCATCAGCATGGCAATAGTCATTGGCCCCACGCCGCCAGGCACAGGTGTGATGGCCCCGGCCACAGCCAACGCTGATTCATAATGCACGTCTCCAACCAGCCGGTAGCCCTTTTTTGTAGTAGCATCGTCTACCCGGTTAATGCCCACGTCAATGACGGCCGTGCCCGGTTTTAACATATCACCCGTGATCATTTCCGCCCGGCCGATGGCCGCTACCACAATATCTGCCCGCTGCAAATGTTCACGTAAATCCTTGGTGCGGCTGTGACAAATAGTCACGGTGGCATCCGCTTTTTGCAGCAGCATGGCCATAGGCAGGCCCACAATATTAGAACGCCCTACAATCACCGCTTCGGCGCCGCGCAAGTTTACACCTGCCTCTTCCAGCAGCACCATACAGCCGGCTGGCGTGCAGGGAATAAATAGTGGATTTCGCCCCTTCATAGCTAACCGGCCAATGTTCACCGGATGAAAGCCATCGATATCTTTAGTCAGGTCAATAGAGTTCAGAATGGTTTCTTCGTCTATATGCTTGGGTAATGGCAGCTGCACCAGAATCCCGTTCACCTCTGGGTCGCTATTCAGGCTGGCCACCAGAGCCTGCACATCGGCCTGGGGGGTGTCGGCCGCCAGATGGTGCCCAATGGAGCGGATGCCCAAATTTTCACACATCTTCTGTTTGCTGCGCACATAGGTAGCCGATGCCGGGTCTTCGCCAACCAATACGGTGGCCAGTCCCGGAGAATAGTTATGCGCTGCTTTTATACTGGCCACACCATCGGCGACCCGGTCCCGTACCTTCGCCGCAATGGCTTTTCCGTCAATAATTTGTGCTGACATAGTTACCTCTCATTTATTTATGGCCAACTGATAAAACAAAAAGGCCTCCACCAACGGTTGGAGACCTTTAACATTTAAATAGTTGAACCTGCCAATTGGCCTATTTGGGCAAAATTTCCGTGCCCATAAACTTGTCTAACCACACGCCCAGAGCGCAGGCCAAAACCAGTGTTGTGAAGCCGGTGTACCATATGCCATATTGCTCCAGTTTCGTACCAGCAATAACGATATGAACAGGACCTACTGTGAAATCAACTTCAACGATGAACCAGGTAATCAAAAAACCCACTACCAGGGATATAACAACAAGCGCCAAACGCTTAATGAGCATAACTTAAAGCCTCCATCTGAATTGAAACACATCGCTTTGTGGTTTTTATCACAATTAACGCTGGCTGGCAATAGTTTAACCGTTCCTGCCGTTTTCCAGCACTTCGTGTACGTGCCGGGTCAGGTCCTCCGGGGAAATAGGTTTTGTCAAGTACACCGTAGCCCCTACACGTAACCCACGGTTAATACTGGCGAGATCTGTTTTGGCGCTAAGCATAATAATGGGAAGCGCGGCCGTTTCAGCATCATTTCTTAGGCGCTCACAAACGGAAAAACCATCCATGCCGGGCATCATCACATCCAGCAGAATAACATCAGGGCGATTCTTGCGCACTTTGTCCAGGGCATCAAAGCCATCTTCCGCCTCTGAAACATTAAAACCTGCTCGAACCAACATGAGACGCAATAAGGTTCTGGCCATTGGTTCGTCATCAACTATTAGAACAGACTGAGTCAAGTTATCACCTGAATACTCATGGAGCAGCACTCCACCTATAATTTTTCATAAAAAACAGTTTAACATATTTTAATCTATTCTTGTATTCAGGCAATTTTCATAGATGTGCCTGGTTGCCGGTACTCAGATTTTACTCTGGCAGGCTGTGGTGATTGAGGGGCAGCTCTATTTCCATCCCTTCCCTGGATAAAATGGTTTGGGGGAAAATTTCCCTGGCCTTCACCAGAATTTTGTCGAGTTCTTCGTCGGAAAGATCGGGCGAATAATGGAACAAGGCCAGGCAGCCCACGTGCGCTTCAATGGCCGCCTGTACTGCTTCAATCCAGGAGCTGTGGCCATATTCGTTGAACTGCTTACGCTCTTCCAGGGAACCAAAATGAGAGTCGTGGACCAGTAGATCGGCCCCCTGTGCCAGCTGCAGCAGACTCTGATCAAAGCCATCATCATAATGGCTGACATCGCTGCAATAGACAAAAACAACCCCATTACTTTCAATACGAAACCCCAGACAGCCGCCAGGGTGGTTTAAATCAGCTACGGTTACCCTGGTATCATCACCAATGATCAAGGTTTCTCCGTCTTTCACTTCTTTCACAATGAGATCTGCCGGAAGGGAATTGTATGAAAAGGGAAGGTATGGCTCAATAAACTGCCCGGCCATGGTTTCTTCTAACTGTTTGCCGACACGCTTTTTTCCCACAACCACAAAGCGGTTGGTACGGCCGAATACGGGCGCAAAGAAGGGAAACCCCTGAATATGGTCCCAATGGGTATGGCTGATGAGGATGCTGCCGGTGATCCGGCCTTGAGAATTTTTAACTAATTCTTTACCTAAATGCCGAATGCCTGAGCCGGCGTCAATGATGATCAATTGCTTGTCTGCGGTTGTAATTTCAACACACGACGTATTGCCACCATATTTAATGGTTTCGGAGCCTGGTGTAGGGATTGTACCGCGTACTCCCCAAAATCGGATACGCAATTTACACCTCTAGCGTGAAAGTCTCCTGCATCTGCGCCAGTATATCAAAGAATATGTAAAATTGATAGAAGGGGATACTCGATAAAATAAAAAGCCCATCGTCTTTAAATGGGCTTGAAATCGGTGCAAGATCAACGAAAAGGAGTTGTGTAGTTACTGGTTTGCTTTTTGTTTGGTACGGTTGCTGATCACCCGTTCGACACTATCAAGAAGTTCTTGAGGGCCAAAAGGTTTGGTGATGTAATCATCCACACGGGCGATGTGTAAACCTAAAACCCGGTCTATGCTTTGGGCCTTGGCCGTTACCACAATGACTGGAATGTCACGCATTTCTTCTGAAGCCTTCATTTTCTGATAGACTTCCCAGCCATCCATTTCAGGCATCATCAAATCTAGTAACACCAGGTCAGGTTTTATTTCGCTTATTTTTTCAAGCCCTTCGTGTCCGCCAACAGCACCGGTTACATCGAATTTGTTGCGACCAAGTATCAATTTAACCAACTCAATCATTTCCAGTTCGTCTTCGATGCAAACTACTTTTTTTACCTTGTCGGCCATAGTGTGATTCCTTCATTGTGCTTATGCTGTATTGTGTGGTTGGATGATTAAGTGCCTAAAGATTATCACAAGGAAAAGGGGTTGTCTATACTTGGCAGTAATTTATAGCAGATTTTAGTTGGTGCCGACATAAGTAATGAGTCCTGAGATGCGCATGAATGCGTGAACATTACGTGAATGTAAAACGCCGCGTGAATGCATAAGTGCCACATGCACGTTGCTCAAGCTGTGGTTGTTGACAGGTCACGGCCGTTTTGGCATAATCGTCTCAACTTAACAACCTGAAATGCAGTGATGGAGACGAGTAAACGGCCGTAAACCTGCCAAGCGAACCTGGGATGGTGTGAGCCAGGTACAGGCGTGTCGTAGAAAATCCCTCCGGAGCTTCTGGCTGAACGTGTTGTATTTGGGTAGCGGTAACCAGTATTCGGCAGGACCCTTGGGTGAATACTGAACACTGACAACTGTTTACAAGAATAGTAGGCCTAGACGGATTCACCTCACGTTACCGAGGTTGCAGCCATTTTCAGGTGGTTGATTAAAGTGCCCGGCTGTTGCCGGGAACTTGGGTGGTACCGCGGAGAGTTTGCGCCTTCGTCCCAATGGGGATGAAGGCGTTTTTGTTTTGCAACGATGGCGCGTTCAGCCGGTAGATGCTTAGAAACGCCTGAATGCCTGATATCAAAAGTGGGGTAACTATGACCGAACTTTTGTATGTGTCTGATGCCTATATTCATACCTTTGAAGCTAATGTGGCCGCGCACGTAGAAGGGGGTGTGCTTCTGGACCGCACCGCTTTCTACCCTGGCGGCGGTGGGCAGCCGTGTGATGTTGGTCTATTAGCCGTTGGCGAGCAAACCTGGACGGTTGCAAAGGTCAAAAAAACAGGTGACCACGTTGTTCATCTGCTGGCCGGGGAGCTGCCGACGGTAGGCACGGCCGTGACTGCCCGTTTGGATTGGCCGCGACGTTACCAGCTCATGCGCACCCACACCGCCATGCACATTCTGTGTGGTGTTGTCTGGCGTGACTATGGCGCTCAGGTGACAGGCGGCAATATGGAGCCGCTGCAAGGGCGCATGGACTTTGAATTTGAGACCATGCAGCAGGCACTGGTGGCCGAGATCGAAGCTGCCGTTAACAAAGAAGTGACTGCCGCCCGTGATGTACGGGTGGCCGTTCTGCCACGCGCCGAAGCCTTTCAAATTCCTGACCTGATCCGTACCAAAATTAATCTACTGCCGGAAGGAATCACAGAAGTACGCACGGTGGAATTGGTAGGGTTGGATCTTCAGGCTGATGGTGGTACGCACGTGGCCAATACGCGTGAAGTCGGCCACATGCGTGTGGTGGATTATAAAAGCAAAGGCAAGATCAACAAGCGAATTTATGTAGAACTTGATCCGTAGAACTTGATCCGCGGACCAAGGTCCGCGGACCAAGTTCCGCAATCGGTGACTGAGATGAGATTTATTGTACATGAGCAAGCCTATGAGCAGCCGGTGGCCGCCGGGCGATTCCGCTATGAACAAGATAACCGGGCCACAGGTGCGCTGGAAACATGGCGGCTGACAAAAGCCATTGAAGGCTATGAGATTTTACGCGTCGATTTAGATGCCCGCACGGCAGAATCAGGCCATTCGTATCTGTACCATCTAGTGCGGCAGGAGGATGGCCGCCCGGAACGCCTCTCTTACCGCTTTTGGGGCGGCAGCCTGATGGTAGAAGGTACACTGCTCTTTGCCGACACACATATCACCGGCACACGCACAGTAAACGGCGTCACCTACGAAGAAGACATGGACCTGACCGCGGGGTATGGCTTCTGGTTTCCGTCGAGTGTGGGATTGGGGCTGCTGGCCAGGTTTGGCGGCGGCCCGGCCGTGACGCTGGATACAGTATTCAGTAATCTGTATTCAGTGTTCAGTTTGCAGATGGTAGAAGTAGATTTGAGAATGGGTGAAGTGAAGAAAATAGGAATAGGGCCGCAGGGGGTGACGGCTCGGCCGCTGCACATTCGCTGGCAGGAAAACGAGCGCACCCTTTGGCTAAACGAACATAACTGGCCGGTGAAGATGAAACGGGAAGATGGGTTAACGGCCGTGGAAACCCACCCCTTTACGCTAAAAAACAAGGAGAACTGAACGATGCCATTCAAAGATGTTTCCAATAAAGTGGACTTTGTCCAGCAAGAGCTGGACATCCTCAAATTCTGGCAGGAGACCGACGCCTTTAATGAGCTGCGCCGCCTGCGCGCCCAAAGTGAAGCCGAACACGGCATCTTCAGCTTTATAGACGGCCCCATTACGGCCAACAACCCTATGGGTGCGCACCATGCCTGGGGGCGTACCTATAAAGACCTCTACCAACGTTACCATGCCATGCAGGGCAAAAACCAGCGCTGGCAAAACGGCTTTGACTGCCAGGGGCTGTGGGTAGAAGTCAACGTGGAAAAGCGGCTGGGTTTTAACAGCAAGCGCGAGATTGAAACCTATGGCCTGGATCGTTTTACGGCCGAATGCAAACGGCAGGTGCTGCACTATGCCGCCGTCCAGACTGAACAATCGCAGAGGCTGGGCTACTGGATGGACTGGAATGACCCCGACGAACTGCGCCGCCTGCGTGATCTGTTGGAATCAGACCCGCTGCAGGTGATCACCGTGGCTGGGCCAGCTGGGCCGGTGACGGGCACCGTAGAGCAAATTGTAGGGCAGCTGGGCATGCCGCAAATGGGCGGTTCCTATTTCACCTTTAGCGATGAGAACAATTATCAGATCTGGGCTTTCCTCAAAAAATGCTTTGAGAACGGCTGGATGTACAAAGGGCGTGACGTTATGCCCTGGTGCGCCCGCTGCGGTACGGGCATCAGCCAGCATGAGATCGTTACCGAAGGGTACTTTGAAGTCACCCATGATTCCGTTTTTGTGCGTTTCCCCCTTGCTGGACCCTCGGCAGATTCCCACAAGGCCCTGCTCGTCTGGACCACCACGCCCTGGACGTTGACCAGCAATGTGGCCGCGGCCGTTGGCCCAGACCTGGATTATGTGGAAGTGCAGCACGCAGACGGCTGGACGTATTATCTGGCCGAAGCGGCCGTCAAAAATTCGCTCATCGGTGATTATGAGGTGGTCGGGAAATTAAAGGGAGCCGACATGCTCGGTTGGACGTACCGTGGTCCGTTTGACGAGCTGCCGGCCGCACAGCAGGCGTGGTCTGAGAGCGGCTACGTTCATCGGGTCATCCCCTGGAAAGAAGTGGGCGCAGACGAAGGTACGGGCATTGTGCATATTGCCCCCGGCTGCGGTGCCGAAGACTTCCACTTAAGTAAAGAACAGGCACTGCCGGTCATTGCCCCGCTGGATGAGAACGGCATCTACGTGGGCGGTTTTGACTGGCTTACCGGGCAGCATGTGCAAGAAGTGGCCGAAGAGATCTTTGAAAACCTGCGCCAGAAAGGGTTGTATTACCGCAAGCAGCGCTATGCTCACCGCTATCCGCACTGCTGGCGCTGTGGCAATGAACTGGTTTACCGGCTGGTAGATGAATGGTTTATCCATATGGGTGAGCTTTACGACAAGCCACGTGAGGCGGTGACACCCGCAGAAAAAGCGCACTCCTTCCGCTACCAGATCATGGACGCCGTAGACCAGGCCACCTGGTATCCCAGCTTCGGCCATGACCGGGAAATGGACTGGCTGCGCAACATGCATGATTGGATGATCAGCAAAAAACGGTATTATGGTCTGGCGCTGCCTATCTATGAATGCCAGGCATGTGACCATTTCCACGTCATTGGCAGTAAAGAAGAGCTGCAAGAGAGGGCCGTCGCTGGTTGGGATGAATTTGCCGGTCATACGCCGCATCGGCCGTACATTGACGCTGTCAAGATCGCCTGTCCCCAGTGTGGCAGCCAGGTGAGCCGCATCAAAGACGTGGGCAACCCCTGGCTGGATGCCGGCATCGTGGGCATCAGCACCCTGCACTACAGTGAGGATCGTGACTACTGGCAGAAGTGGTACCCCGCAGACTGGATCAGCGAGAGCTTCCCCGGCCAGTTCCGTAACTGGTTCTACAGTCTGCTGGCGCAATCCACACTCATGGCTGATGGTGTGGGCCCCTTTAAGAATTTGTTTGGCTACAGCACCCTGTTGGCGGAAGACGGCCGTGAAATGCACAAATCCTGGGGCAATATGATCGAATTTAACGAAGCTGCCAATGAGATGGGCGCCGATACCATGCGCTGGCTCTATGCCAGCTGCAAGCCGGAGCAAAACTTGCGCTTCGGCTACCACGTGGGTGACGAAACCCGCCGCCGCTTTTTGATCCCATTGTGGAACGTCTATGCCTTCCTGGTGGCGTATGCCAATCTGGATAAATGGGAACCCAATGGTTACCAGGGTTTGGTGACCGGTGCCCAGTCACCTGTGGGAGCCAATGCCCAGATGGACCGCTGGATCGTGGCCCGTTTGCACGAGACAACGCTGGCCACGCGGACGGCGCTGAACAGCTTTGACTCCGAAAAGGCGACACAAATTCTGGAAGCGTATCTGGATGACCTGAGCAACTGGTATGTACGCCGCTCGCGGCGTCGTTTCTGGAAGAGCGAGGCTGACACCGACAAAAATGCCGCTTACGCTACCCTCTACCACGTCATGGTGGAATTTATCAAACTGCTGGCGCCGTTTATTCCCTTTGCCACGGAGGTCATGTACCAAAACCTGGTGCGCAACGTCGATCCAGATGCGCCGCTGAGTGTGCATCATACTTTCTACCCGCAGGCGGATGCAGCCATGCTGGATCACCGGCTGCTGGACAAGATGCGGTTGGCTATCACTACCGCCAGCCTGGGCCGGGCCGCGCGCGCCTCTGAAGATATTAAGCTGCGGCAGCCATTGGCCAGGGCGCGGGTAAACGTGGCCACCCAGCAGGAACAGGATGATCTGAACGAACTGGCCGATGTGTTGACGGAAGAGATCAACGTGAAGGAGATTGAGGTCGTTTCTGAGGTGGGTGAACTGGTAAATTACAAAGTGCTGCCCAATAACCGGGTGTTGGGGCCGAAGTTTGGCCAGTTGTTCCCACAGGTGCGGCAGGCGTTGGCCGCGCTGAACCCAGCAGATGTCGCCCGTACCCTTCAGGCCGGCAAAACAGTCAAGGTAGAGGTAAACGGCCAGGCAGTTGCGCTAACCGGCGAAGATGTACTGGTGCAAACAGAGTCACGCGGTGGCACGGCCGTCGCCAGTGATAAAGGGGTGACCGTAGCCGTAGATACGACCCTGACGCCGGAACTGGAGCAGGAAGGGTATGCCCGCGATATCATTCGCCATGTCAACAATATGCGTAAAGAGGCCGGGTTGGAAATTTCTGACCGGATCGAATTAGGGTACGGTGCCGCCGACGATGTAGCCGCCGCCTTTGCCCATTTTGGTGATTATATTGCCCAGGAAACGTTGGCTACATCACTTATTGCCGGCCGCCTGACTGAGACGCTGTATGACACGGCCGTGTCTGTTGGCGGCCAGGAGGTGTGGTTGGCACTGCGCAAGACGGTCAGTGGTCAGTAGGTCAGTGGTCAGTAGGTCAGTGGTCAGTAGGTCAGTGGTCAGTAGGTCAGTAGGTCAGTGGTCAGTAGGTCAGTGGTCAGTAGTCGCTCATAGATGACTGAATACTGATTACTGAATACTGATTACTGAATACTGATTACTGATTACTGAATACTGGGCCAGAATGCTTCGCTTTTTCCACTGCCCCCGGTACAATCGCGCCAGGTAATTACTAAATACATGACGTGGAGGGAGTGTATGCGTCGGATAGCGGTTTTGTTTTTTCTCTTTTTATTAACCTGGTGGGGTTTGTCTGGGGTGGTGGCTCAGGGGACCCCGCCTCCACCAACACCGGAACCGGTGGTTACGGCCGTGCCCCCATCGGTACAGCCGCTGCCCACATCCATTTTCCTGACGCCTGTAGACCCAGCAACGATTACCACTGCGCTGGTGCCTGTAGGTGGTAATGAGGCTGCCGACCAGTGTGGTGCGGCCACGACAATCGTGTTTTTGAACACGGCCGTGGGTGGCGTCACCCCCAATATAGAGAATAAAACAAGTTCATCAGAAGACCCAACCTTAAGCTGTATGTGGGGCAGCCCCTCGCGGCCCAACGGTTACCGCACGGTCTGGTACAAATTTACGGCCGTGACCAATGCCATCGTCACCATCAACGCCGATACCAGCAACTATGACACCGTCATTGGGGTTTTTACGCCGGCCAACATGGCCAATGCCTGTACCACCTTACAACCGGTAGCCTGTAATGATGACTTTACCGGCTTCACCTCCAAAGTGACCTTTGCCGTGGTGCAGAACCAGACCTATTACGTGGTCATTGCGGATTGGTCATCGGCCAGTTCCGGGCAGCAAACCTTAAACATCTTTATGCAGCCACAGCCCGTTGACGCCAAATGGCAGTTGGTAGATAACCATCCAGGCGGGCAGGTCACACACCATGATACGGCCGTAGTCGGGGAGTATATCTACGTAGTAGGCGGCCAGACAAACGTCCTGGGTTCGCCTAATCGAAGCAACAAGCTATATCGTTATCACGTTCCTTTGAATGCCTGGCAGGAAATGGCCCAAATGCCCGGCGCAGGGATCACAGATTTAACGGCCGTGTATGCCAATGGTCGAATCTTCGTCCCCGGCGGGGATGATGGCACACCCGGCGCCTTTAACCCCACGCATTACGTTTACCATATCAATGGCAACTTCTGGTCATTGGTATCTTCGCCACCGGCAGCCGTGGGCTGGGCCCAAACGGTGGCCGCCGTTGATGAATCTGGCTATTACCTGATCGGCGGTACCACCAGCAAGCCGGTTGACTACGCGGCCACCGCTGGCCAGGCGGGCGTTTATTTCTATGATATTACCGCCAACAGTTGGGCGCCCCGGCCCTCCATGAATAGTGCCCGTTTTGGGCATGTAGCGGCGCGTGTGGGTAACCGTATTTGTGTGGTGGGCGGCCTCAGCGGCGGCACGCTGATCAATACCGGCGAATGTTGGACGCCGCCGTTTGGCCAGAGCTGGCAAGCCATCCCCTCCTTAAACATTCCTCGCTTTGGCGCCGGCAGCGCCGTGGGCCCAGACGGCAAATGGTATGTCTTTGGCGGTACCACCTACAGCAACCAGGCCTACGTGCCGGTGGCCTCGACCGAAGTGTATGATCCAGCCCACCCTGGGCAGGGGTGGGTCCTTTTAGGGGTGGCCCATGACCTGGTAGACCCAGACACTGTCTTTGCCCGGCAGTTCCCGGCCGGCGAATTTGTGGGCAATCACCTGTATGCGATAGGCGGCAACCATTTTGTGCAGTCATTGTCTGAATATGCCGTGGTGCCCCTGGTGCAGCGCCTGTATGCGCCCACGTATAAACTGTATATCCCCCGCATTTCCACCAGCGGCACCGTGGACTTTGATGATAATATGGCGGCGGCCCGGGCGCTGCCGCCCAACCTGTGGTATGCGGCCGATTTTGGCCAGTCGACTGACTTCTATGACTTTTATTACTTTGATCTGGGAGCGGTCAGCGGCGTGTCTGTGCGTTTAAACACCATCCCTAGCGGCAGTAACTATGATCTCTACGTATTTAACGACAACAAATTGTTGTGGGGGTCAAGCACTAATCCGGGTAATGTGGCCGAAGAGGTTAACCTGACCCTGGCGCCGGGCCGATATTACGTGTTGGCACAGCGTCTTTACGGACCGCCAGAAGGGGCATTTTACCAGGTGGCGGTGATCAGGTAATGAAGTGATAGGGTGATGCCCAAACACCCGAACAGTTAAAAAGTGGAAACATAAGATGCCAACATCAAAACCTATTCGCGTGTTGCATTTTGCTGACGCCCATATTGATATGGTGAACCACGGCCGTCATGATCCAGAGACGGGCTTGCCGGTGCGGGTGTTAGATTTTCTGCGTGCGCTGGACCAGATTGTAGACACGGCCGTGGCTGAAAAAGTAGACCTTGTTCTTTTTGCCGGCGACGCCTATAAAGACCGCAACCCCCAACCCACCTTCCAACGTGAATGGGGGCGGCGCATCATGCGCCTCTCCCAGGCCGGCATCCCTACCTTGCTGCTGGTAGGCAACCATGATGTGGCTCCGGCCAGCGGCCGCGCCCATACCTTACATGAATTCAGCACCCTGAGCGTCCCCCATGTTTATGTAGCGGACACTATCCATCTCTGGTCACCGCCAGAACTGGGGGTGGCCGCCCAGGTCATCAGCGTGCCGTGGGTGCCCCGCAGCCGTGTGCTGCGTCTTATGGAGGCGGAAAAACCTGTGGGTTTAACGGTGGAAGAGGTATACCAGCGTATGGAGGAGTTGGTGGGCGAGATGGTGGCCAGACGCATTGAAGAAGCAGATGATAGCTTGCCGCTGATCCTGACCGCTCATGCCAGCGTTCAGGGGGCAAAATACGGCAGTGAGCGAGCCGTTATGCTGGGCCATGAGTTGGTACTTAGCGGTGGCCTGCTTAATGATAACCGGCTTGATTACGTAGCGCTGGGCCACATCCACAAGCACCAGGCGCTCAACGTGCCCGGCGCCCATCCGCCCATGGTTTACCCCGGTTCAATTGAACGGATTGATTTTGGCGAAGCGCGGGAGAAAAAAGGGTTTGTCGTGGCTGAAGTCAGCCGTGGGCAGACCACCTGGGAGTTTCGGGAATTAAACACCCGCCGCTTTGTTGATCCGGAACCTATCACCCCCACAGCTGACCACTTCATGGCCGACATCCTCAGCCAACTGCCGGCGGCCGATGCCATCGAGGACGCCATTTGTCGCATTCGCCTGGCCTACCCGCGAGACCTGGAACCGCTGCTGGATGAAAAAGCGATCTATCGTCACCTGGAGAAAGCGTTTGAGGTGCATATCCGCAAGGAGCATCAACTGGAAAAACGGGCCCGGTTAGGGGACGCTGCCGGGGTAGAGCAGATGACGCCGGCGCAACTGCTGGCTATTTATTGGGATACCATTGGTTTGGATACAGCGGAAGCAGAAGTGATGGCCGCACTGGCCAAAGAGGTGCTCACGGCCGTACACGATGCTAATGCTTCTTAATAAGGGAGGGCATAAAAATGAGACACCCTGCTCGGTGGTTTGTCTTGATCCTGGCGGCTTTGTGGCTGTCAACTGCCTGCGCAGGCCAGCCAGCGCCCACGCCTACGGCTACGCCGCAGCCCACGGCCACGGCCGTGCCCACCAAAACACCCCCGCCTACCGCTACCTACACCGCTACCCCCTCCCCCACAGCTGCCGCCACAAATACGCCTAGGCCTACGCCTACGGCCACATCTACCTTTACCCCCACGCCCACACCCTTGCCGGAACTCATTCTGGGGGACCGCCAGACGGTGGAGGCAGGTGGGTTTTCTTTTCAGCCAGTAAAAGGGTATGACATGACTCTGGAAGAAGGCTCTGTGTTCATGGTGGACGAAACCGGCACTGTTATCATTTCCATGGTTGGCGTGCCGGCCGCAGAGGCAGCCGGTCTGACCGCCATAGAAGCCATCGATGAATTCCTGGAGGATATTGCCACACAGGGTAATGGCCAGTTTGTGGAGGGGGATGCTTATTCGTTTATGATAGGGGTTGTAGAAGGCACGGCCGTTGACCTGACCGGCCAATTATTTGGTAGTGCCCTGGAAGGGCAGGCTGTCTACGCCCAGCCTGAAGAAGGGCATATCTTTTTTGCACTGGCGGTAGCCAACCTGGCTGCCAATGAGGCAGCTTGGGAAATGTGGGGCAGCCCGGCGTTTGCAGCTATGTTAGAGTCAGTACAGTTTTTCCCACCACCCCAGCCACCCAGTACGGGTGATAGCGGTGGTGGGGGTGGTGTGGTCGGCCCCTGCCCCGTGGCCACAGACCCCACCTATGGCTACACGGAGGGTAATCCCATTCGTGTCGGTGGTGATTCTTTTAGCGGACCGCCGCGTGAACGCGCTTACCTGGATAACTTGCGAGGCCCCAATGGCGAAACGGTGACTTATGAACGTGTTGGCTCCCTGCCCTACGGTGATACCATTTTGGACGTTTACCAGGTAACGTACACTGGCGCCAGTGTGACCCTGTATCTGGATGAATACAGCTGGCGTGAGCTTCAGGCGCCAAACGGTTTCACCTGTGCTGCGGCTTTCCCTCTGAGCGCCCCCTGAGTCAGGGCGCGTTTGCAAAGGCAGGCTGTCCTTGGTGACCGTCTAAAACGATCTACTGCCAGTTTTCAGTAATCAGCAACCAGTTCTGAGAGTTCGTTCAAAAACAACTTTGGACTTTTGCCAGGTAATCAGTCATCAGTGTCCAGTCATCAGTTCAAAAGAACGCTCAACTGATCACTGCCAACTGGCTACTGATCACTTTAAAACACCAGGTTCATTGTAAACGAGCCCTTAGCAGGGCCACCTCCAGTAAGTGCCCACTGAAAACCGGTTGCTGACTTCTGATTACTGGTACTACTGTCTGATGACAGGGGCATAGGGTCAATAGGCCAGAATAATAAGCAGGCCGCTCATGATTTCCACACCGACTTCGGCGAAGCCGAACTTTTTAACATTAGCTATTGGGCGGGGTTGAGGGTATGCCCACAGAGCCCGGATGGCAAAGCCAAGGAAGGGTAAGACAGTGAATGGGGGAAGGTAGCCAGCCACGGCCGTGGTCATCACCACAAGAGCCCCCATGGTATGTCCTCCCAGCATCAGCCGCCGATCTGCCGGGCGCCCGTGCATATCGGCCAGGCGCAGCCGCACGTAAAGCACCCCCAGCACATTTTGCAGCGCCATCAGCCCCCACAGCCACCAGGCATCTGGTGTGATTCGCCCGCTGGCGGCAATCATGGCGGCGGGTGCCGTGAGAGCCAGCCCGGCTGCCCCGGCCACTTCCATGGCCAACGTGCGTGTGCTGCTCTGGCGGCCGACAGCCGCTGCCATGTACACTACCAGCAGCGCCGCCACCGGCAGCGCCAGCCAGAAGATGCTGGTCAGGCCCAGGGCCAACAAGCCCCACAAAGACAACAAGGCACATCCACCCACCGCGGCGGCCAGCCGCATCACCATGCGTTTGTCGCTTTGGCGGCCACGTCCCCGGTGGATTCTTAACCATACCGTGGCCGGCTGGCGCAGTAAAAACAGGGCCAGACCGCCGCTAAGCACCAGCAGCACGCCCGCGTTAAATGCCCCGGCCACGGCCGTGCCCACACCATAAGGCACCAGCAGCCACGCCCAAGACCCATGTTCGGCCGGCAGTAGGAGTTGTTTGCGAAAGCGTTGAGGTTTGACCTGATTGGTGTGGTCCATATGGTTAGGCCGTTATCAAATACAGCAGCATGGTCACGGCCGTTTTCGCGGCCAGACTGTGGGGTAAATGGGCCGGCATATGTACCCACGTGCCGGGCACGGCCGTGAATTCATTACCTTCCAGGGTCAGGCTGGCTTCACCAGACAAAAAATGCAAAATTGCCGGGTAGGCGGCCGTATGTTCTGTTAATTCTTCACCCGGCGCAAAGCCAAACAACGTCACTTTTATATGGTCGCTGCTAAAGGTCTTTCGGCTCACAATGCTTTCCGCGGGAATGTCCGGCAAGGTAATTGTTACATTTTCAATCATCGTATAACTCATGGGCGTTTGTCCTTTTTTCTCGATTTTATCAGACTGCTGGCTATCAGTCCGAAGAATAATAAAATAGCCACCGCGTTAAAAAGCCCGCCCCATTGTCGCAGGGTGAGGTTGCCCAAATCACCCACCATGCGCAGCAAAAGTGAGCCTTGCAGCAGCAGGGTAGGGGCGTAAAAGATGGGCCGGTAGGTGATGGGCACTCCAGTGATCGACGGCAAGATGATCAAAGCATGGGCAAAAATCATACCAAAAGCGAAGCCCAGGAAGATGGCGTGCAGCCACAAATCGTAACGGGGGCCGGCCACCATACGCCCCCAGGCCAAACCGCTCAGGCTTCCTACTACCAGCCAGAGATAGCCGGCCAACAGATTACGACCAATATAACCGGTCAGGCCCGGCAGCCAGGCCGTACGCCGGGCAATATCATACCGCAGCAGCCAGGCGGCCAGCGCCAACAGTCCCAAACTGGCTAACCGCACGCCGACGTCAGCCACCAGCGAGAGTATTAAGCCGACGCCAAACACGGCCGCAGCCCCCCAAAACCAACCATAGCTCCCCGGTGTCAGGCGGCGTACCCGGCTTAATTCCAGCCGCTCACCCACAATGGTCAAGATCAAAAAACCGGCCCACCCATAAACAAACTGGTGAATAGGCCAGCCAGCCAGCCACAAGCCGTTGCCTACCAGCCAACAAACCGCCCCCAGGCCCATCACGGCCGTGTACCATGCTTTGTGGCGGCGAAAAATCAAAAGGGAGACGGCCGTTAGCGCCAGGCTGCCTAGCAGCACCAACACCTGCCCTATCACCATCGGCAAGCCCATCAGTAGCCATAGCCCACCCAGACCGGTCACTGCCGGACCCAGGTAAAACCGGCGCTGGCGCAAGGCTACCGCCCGTTCCAGGCTGATGAGTGTGCCCAAAAAACCAGAAACCATAAGCGGGCCATGCAAGGCGGGGAGCAACGGCCGTAAGGTCGGCCAATCCCACCCCAGGCGCACCAGCCCCGCCCACATGGCGGCCAATAACACAACGACCACCATCATCACCAGGAGCAACCGTAATCGCATTTCTGCCTGAACCATGCCCTCTATATTACCCGGCACAACGGGTTTGTCTTTGCAATGGCGCAAGGATCGCGTCTAGTAACGGGCCCTGACACAAAAACGCCGCCATCGCTTCCGATGACGGCGCCTCTGTTCTCATGCTGTTAAGAAATTTATGACATCTCTTCTGCCGCTCGCAGAGGGGCGGTGGCTCCGGAAACAGCCGGAATCGCCACGTTGACCCGCTCACTTCTTTGTTCTATGGCAAAGGGCGGTTCGGTTGCTTCACGCAGCGCCAGTTCCAATACTTCGCTTAAATGGTGCACAGGTATAAGCGTCAATTCCTCACGGATACTTTCCGGTAATTCCGGTATGTCTTTGGCGTTATCCTTGGGGATGATGACAGTCTTAATGCCAGCGCGATGGGCAGCTATGGTTTTCGACTTTAAGCCGCCGATAGCCAGCACCTTGCCGCGCAGCGTTACTTCACCGGTCATGGCGACGTCCCGACGCACCTGGCGGCGGGTAAACGCTGAAATGATTGCCGTCGCCATGCCGATGCCAGCACTGGGGCCATCTTTTGGCGTAGCGCCATCAGGCACATGCACATGAAGGTTCACGTGGTCAAAGACTGTTGGCTCCAGCCCGAGAGACCGTGCATTTGCCCGTGCATACGTCAGAGCTGCCTGGATAGATTCGCGCATGACGTCACCTAATGACCCCGTCAGTGTAATCTTGCCGTTCCCTTCACTTAAGATCACTTCAATCGGTAAGGTGTCTCCGCCAAAGCCACTAACGGCCAGCCCGGTGACAACGCCGATTTCATCTTTTTCTTCGGCCGTGCCATAATTAAACTTCTCTGGCCCTAAGAATTCAACCACATCCCCCTCTGAGATGGTAAAGGGGCCGTTTTGCCCGCCGGCCACTTTTACTGCCACCTTGCGCACGACGGAGCCAATGCTCCGTTCCAGATGGCGCACGCCGGCTTCCCGTGTATAGTGGCGGATGATTTTCCGCAGGGACACATCTTCAAGGCTCACATCTGTATGACCAATGCCATTCCCTTCCAACTGTTTCTTCAGCAAGTAGCCTCTGGCAATAGCCATCTTTTCTTCTTCGATGTAGCCAGGCATGAAGATTGTTTCCATGCGGTCCAGCAGTGGACCGGGAATGGTATTTAACTGGTTTGACGTGGTAATGAAGATGACCTGGCTTAAGTCAAACGGCACCTCCAGGTAATGATCGGTAAACTTGTCGTTTTGTTCCGGATCCAGCACTTCCAGCAGCGCCGCGGCCGGGTCACCACGCCAGTCTGAGCCAACCTTGTCAACCTCGTCTAAGACGATCACCGGGTTATTGGTGCCGGCATCACGCAGGGCACGGATAATACGGCCAGGCATAGACCCGATGTAGGTGCGGCGGTGGCCGCGAATTTCGGCTTCGTCACGCACGCCGCCCAGGCTGATACGTATCATTTCACGACCAATAGCCCTGGCGACAGAGGTGGCGATGGAGGTTTTTCCAACGCCTGGCGGGCCATACAGGTTAATGATGGCCCCTTTCATTTTGTTGCCGGCCAATTTGCGCACGGCCACATACTCTACAATGCGGTCTTTTACATCCTCCAGGCCATAATGGTCGGTGTCTAACACCTGGCGCACATGGTGAATGTCCAGGTTATCTTCGGTGACATGGTTCCAGGGCAGTTCGGCCAGCCATTCCAGGTAGGTACGTATGACGCCAGATTCGGCCGACTGCGGCCCTTGATATTCCAGCCGTTTGAGTTCTTTTTCTGCCCGTTCACGAACATGGGGGGGCATGCCGGCGGCGGCGATCTTGTCGCGCAGTTCATCTCCGGCGCTTTCGGCATCATCACCCAACTCTTTGCGAATGGCGCGCATTTGTTCCCGCAGCAGGTATTCGCGTTGGGCTTTATCTGCCCCTTCGCGTGCGTCTTTTTGAATTTTGTGGCGAATTTCCGCAATGCGCAGCTCTTGTTTCAGAAATTCAGTGGCAACTTGCAGGCGTTCTACCCCATCAACCGTTGTCAACAGTTTGATCTCGGTTTCAAAGGGCAGGTTTAGTAAACCGGCGATATAGTCGGCTAACTGCCCGGCCGTTGTTTTGTTCCGGGTAGTGGCCATAACCTGCTGGTTGGCTTCGCCCAATGTATCTGCATATTGTTCCAGGTAGGCAATGGCCTGGGCCATCACTTCATAGTTGCTGGAGTCCATCTGGTTTGCGATCTCAGCATAGGTGCCCATCATAAAGGGCTCATGATTGTCCAGGGTGTCAAAGCGCACCCGCCGGTGCAGCTCTACTAACATTTGCACACCCATGTGTGGGGCGCGCAGAACGTCTCGCACGGTAGCCAAAATGCCAATAGGGGCTACGTCTTGGGCTTTGGGCAGCTCTATCTCGCTGTTATATTGCACCAGAATGAGCAGCTCCCCGCCTTTTTCAACGGCTGCCTGAGCGGCTGCCAGGGAACGTCGTCGGCCAATGGAGATAGTGGTGGTAATGCCGGGAAAAACCGCTCCCCCACGCAGGGGGACAATCGGTACGTGTTTTAGGTTCGTTATTTCTGTCATTTAGTTTCCCTCAAATGTATCCCTCACTATAATTCCTCCACTTCTTTGCTCTACAATAGATGAGCGGCCTCTTACGCTCAATAGTTCTCTGGTATTCTATGAATAGGCCGGGGATGTAACCATAGTCCTACGTCAGAAAGTTGTTAGAAATGGACGATCGTCCACTTTTTTCTTCGTGACCTTTGGGGATTTCAGGGATAATAGGGGTGACCGGTGGAAAGATTGGTAAAAAACTTAGTGATCAAGATGAAGGAGGTAGTGTGACATGAAGGGAATGTACATCAACGGCCGTTTCATCCCCGCTGAATCTGGTGAAACCATGACAATTCTTAACCCGGCGACGGAAGAAGCGCTTGAGTGTGTGCCCCACGGCCGTGAAGCTGACGCCCACAAAGCTGTAGCTGCCGCGCATGAGGCGTTTAAGCGTTGGCGGCAGGTGCCGGGGTTGGAACGGTGTGACATGCTGCACGAAGCGGCGCATAAAATAAAGGCCCATTCTGACGAATTGGCACAGTTGTTAACGCTGGAAGAAGGTAAGCCCCTGCCAGAAAACGAAGAGGAAATAGAGTGGACCATTGGCACTTTCGATTATTATGCCGAGATGGCTCGCACACACCGGGGGCGCGTGTTGGCCCCGGCGGTTAACAGCCAGTTTAACTTCGTTTTGAAGGAGCCCTATGGGGTGGCATTGTGTATTGTACCTTTTAATTTTCCTCTGCTGCTGATGGCCTGGAAAGTGGCGCCGGCGTTGGCGGCTGGCAATACCGTCATCATCAAGCCGGCCGAAAAGACGCCGCTGACCACGCTGCGACTGGCGGAGATCGCTTTTGACCATTTTCCACCAGGTGTGGTAAATGTGGTCACCGGTGAAGGTGCGTTGGTGGCCGAACCGATGGTGAAACACCCGCAAGTGCCCGTGATCGCCTTTACCGGTTCCACGGCCGTGGGTCAGCGCATTGCTTCGTTGGCGGCCGCCCGCATTAAACACACGCACCTGGAACTGGGCGGTAAAGATGCCTTTGTCATTGCCCCGGATGCAGACGTGGAGATGGCCGTAGAAGCGGTGGCCTATGCGGCCCTCATTAACGCCGGGCAGGTGTGTACTTCCACCGAGCGGGTGTACGTGCCAGAGCCGATGATGAAGCCGTTTGTAGAGGGGTTGGTAGACTTTGTGAGCGGCCTGCGCTTGGGGCCGGGGGTGGAACCAACAACCGACATGGGCCCCCTGGCAGACCCCAAATACCGGGCAAAAGTAGAAGACCACGTTGCCGATGCCCTCAGTCAGGGGGCAAAAGTGTTGGTTGGTGGCAAACGGCCGTCACACCTGGATCGCGGTTTTTACTATGAACCTACCGTGCTTACCAACGTCAACCACCAGATGCTTTGCATGCGTCAGGAAACATTTGGCCCTATCATCCCGGTGATGGGCTACAAAACCTTCGATGAAGCTATTGACTTGGTGAATGACAGTGATTATGGTCTGGGTGCCTGCCTGCGTACTAACGACGCTCGCCTGGCCAAACGTTTCTTTGAAGATGTCCAGGCGGGCACGATCTGGATTAATGATCCGCTGACCGATAACTACGGCGGGCCATTTGGCGGCTTCAAAATGAGCGGCAATGCACGTGAGTTAGGTGAAGAAGGGCTGGCCAGTTTCCTGGAGACCAAACACGTTCACTGGGATTTTGATGATACGCCCAAGGATTACTGGTATCCTTATTGACAGCCACGCGTGGCCCAAACGGCCGTGCCCAGACGTTCATCGGCCTCGGGGTCGTGTCAAGCCTCTCGCCACACCATAACCGCCAGCTCACCCTGGCTGCGTGTAAGCGCCAGGAACAGCCTCATAAAATGTTTGGCACGGCGATAATAGCTGGGCATCTGACGTAGGTCAGTGACTTCTACAAAGCCAAAGGGCTCATAAAACGGAACCAACCGGTTCATGCAGGTGAGCCAGAGCGGACGGCCGTGTTCCCGCTGCAGCCAGGTGATAATCTCCCGGGCCACCCCCTGCCGGCGCCACGGCCTGGTCACGGCAATAGAAGCCAGCTCGCGTGAACCATCGCGATGCGGTTTTACCTGGCCACAACCAATGATCTGCCCCTGGCCGTCTATGGCTACCACAAAACGCGGCCAGCCCAGCCCTAGGGGATTAATGCCCGCTGCCCGAATCAGCGCCTTAATCGCCGGTTGGTCAGCTTTGGTAGCGGAGCGAAGGGAGTACATGGGTGAATGGTCATCGGGCATTGGTTACCTGGCTATGGATACCCAATCTTTTCTAACAAGGCCGTGCTTTGCAGCTCTTTTAGCGCATCACGGGCCACCCACTGGGCCGCTTTGCCAGGGCGGGCAAGCAGGCGTTCGGCGCTGGCTATGGCCTGGCCATGAAGGTAAGCGTTTCGTTTGCCGATTTGACGTAAAGCCCAGTTAATCCCCTTTTTTACCATATCACGGGGGTCATCTGCCTCGCGTTCAATCACCGGCAGAAAAGCGGCAATTTTGGTATCTGGCGCTTTTTTGTCAGACAGTGCCAGGCGGGCCATAAGCACAAAACCGGCGCGTTTGACATATTCGGCTTCGGCGCTGCTCCAGGCAAAGGCTTTGTCATAGGCCACGGCCGTTTTTTCAAACAGATTCATAATGCACTGGTCGCAAATCTCCCAGTAATCAAATGCGGCCGCCCAAGTGTCCATTTGCGCCGGTGTCACCCGCTGTGGATCATCAACCAGGCTGGCCAGGATGCGCGTTTCACGGCTGTTGGTGGCCCATAGTTGAGCAGCCAGATCATGCCGCGCCTGTTTGTCTTTGGGGCGGGCGCGTTTACCTAAAGCGCGCAAAGCGGGTACCCGCCAGCCATAAGCCTGCGCCGGGGTAATGCCAAAACGGGCCATACCGGCCACACCCGCCGGATCACGTTTGCTTTCTAATTCGTGGATGATGTCGTCGTAGGTCATAATGCCGGGCCTGGCAAGAAGCGACCCCTATGGCCTTGCCCCTGCCCAATACCGATGAATTGAAGGTGACGGGCTCCGCTGAGGAGCCCATCACCTGGTAGCAGGTTTATGCTTTTTGGGGCACAGCTTCGGCAACAAGGCCGTTGCTGGAATTGGCGATGACACTTTCTTTACGCAGCAGCGGCCCACCTACCGCCAGGAAATCATACCCTTTCTCTACCAGGGTCATATAATCGGGAATCATACGACGGCCGTCAATGACCAGGTAGGGTGGTTTGACGGCCTTTTCTATGGTACGTGACAGACCGCGGAACTCTTCCCAATCAGTGGAGATAAACACAGTGTCGCTGCCTTGCAGGGCTTCCTGGACGGTTTCGTGGTAGGTAATGCGTTCAAACAGGTGATTTTTTTCCGGGTTAAACCAATACTCTTGCGCGGCCTGCATGGCCAGTGGATCATAGGCCCGAATTTCCTTAACGCCTTTACTCAGTAATGCTTCCACCGCTTTTAAAGCCGCGGAATCACGCATGTCATTGGTGCGTTTCTTAAAAGCCAGGCCCAATAAGGCTACCGTCTTTTGGTTAAAGTTAAAATTTGCTTCATGGACGGCGCGGTCAATGAGGTAGGTCTTCTGGTACTCGTTGATGTTGTACACCGCTTGCAGCAAATCGGTAGAGCAGCCAGCCTGGTTAAGCTGGTAAATGAGCGATTGGATGTCTTTGCCAAAGCAGCTGCCACCAGCGCCATTGCTGACATAGGAACCCCAGGTGCTGATACGGCCGTCAGCCGTCACCCCAATCTTCAAATCTTCCATACGCACATTGGGCAGGCTTTCGGCCACCCGGGCGCCCACGCCATTCCAGAAGGAGATGTAAGTGAGCAGCAGAGTATTGCCCATGTATTTGATGGCTTCGGCCGTTTCTGGCGTTGTCTCCACATATTTGATGCGCACGTGGTTGACAAACTGTGAGTAAACCCGCCGCAAAATCTGGTAATCTTCGGCGGTATCCGCGCCCACAACCACACGGTCAGGGCGGCGAGAGCCGTCTATGGCGTTGCCCTGGGCCAGGAATTCAGGGTTAGAAGCCACGCCAAAGTTGGCGACGTCGTGTTCTTGTAAGATGCGCTCCAACATCCGGGCCGTGCCAATAGGTACGGTGCTTTTATTCACCAGAACCACCCGGTTTTTTGTGGTGCGCTTGGCCAGCAGTTCAGCCACATCATTGGCAGCCTGAAGGTAGTAACTGAGGTCTGTAGAGCCGTCGCGGTGGGGTGGGGTGTTGATGCACATAAAAAAGACGTCGGTCTCTTCAATGACATCAGTAATGTCACTGGTAAAAAAGAGGTAACGGCCGTGTGTTTCCTGTACAGCCTCATACAATCCAGGTTCGTTTACGTAGTATTCAATCTGGGCTCGGTCACCGCTTTCATAAGCGGCAATCTTTTTAGGGTCAATGTCGTAGGCATAAACCTCATGGCCAGCCTCGGCCAGAATTGCTGCATGGGGCAAACCTACAAACCCCGTACCTACCACAATAATTTTCATGTGATTAACTCCTTCAAAGTAAACCTCCCGAAGGTTTATCCTCTGGGAGGGCGGTTAATAGTTTTAAGGTGAAAAATACCACAGCGTAACCTACTAGCGCCAACTTACATTTATACTTGAGGCTGCTGCTTTTTAAACAAACGTGGTTATCAGACCTTTTGCAAGAGAGCGGCTGCGGCCCGTCGCCCGATCTCTACTGCGTAATTGGTGCCCCGGTCCCAGGGATAGACCTGGCTCATGCTGGCAAAGTAAAGGCCAGGCAGCGGTGTGCGGATGTCTGGGATGGCCTGTGAATGGTTAAGTAGGGGCACGGGTTGGGCATACTTTTCACGAAAGAGCCAACTCTGGCGAATCCACTCCGGGCGAAAGGCCGGGTTGATTTTAGGTAGGGCCGCGGTAAAGGCAGCTTGTAATTCTTCTTTGCTCATGGTCATGTAGGGATGGTCTGGGGTGACGTAATCACCGCAGTACAGAATATGGTCGCCGCCATAATGTTGGCGATTAATATAATTGGTATGTTCTACCAAGGCCAGGAATGGGTATTCGCTCTGGGTTTTGTGTGGCGTGTGGGCGGGGATGTTGAGCCAATAAGTGAGGTCATCAGGCATAAACGGCCGTGTCAGCGCCAATGTTAATACCACTGCCCCCATGCTCTGCAAATTCAACAACTGCCCCAGATAGGCAGCGGGCAAGGTGGGGGCCAGTTGGCTGAGCAGGCCGGGGGATGTGGTGGCCAGGCAGGCATCAAAGGTATAGGCTTCCCCTAGGACTTGCAGTTTTACTTGGCCGGCGGCTGGCTGAATGTTTTGTACCGGCGCCTTTAGCCGCAGGCAGCCGCCTTTTTGCTGCACTACGGCCGTCAACCGATCTACAAATGCCTGGAAGCCGCCTTCAAAGTACCCCAGCCGTGGGCTGCGCACATGCACACGGGCCCACATCCAGGCCATGTTCACTTCCTGGTAATGGGGACCAAACTTGCCAATGAGCAGAGGACGCCACACCGTCTCATAAATTTTGTCGCCGTACCAGCGGCGCAGCCAGGCATCGGCCGTAACCTGTTCCAGTTTGCGCCAGGGCGTGGTAAAGCGCAAGTAGGCGCTGACCATGCCAAAACGTAGGGTGTCTAGCAGATTGAAGCCAGAGAAGGTAAACCAGCGCAAGGGGGAGTCAAAAGGTTCAATACGGCCGTTGATGATGACGGATGTCGTGGGCCGCGGGAAAAAGAGCTTGTCGCTAAAACCAATCTCGTCCACCAGTTTGATAATTGCTTTATCGGACTTAAACAGGTGGTGGTAAAATTTTTCCAGCGGCCACTGCCAACGCTCATCCTGAAAGCCACCAGCCAGCCCACCAGGCCGATCGCTGGCTTCAAAAAGCGTTACCTCATGGCCCGCATTTAACACGTCGTAAGCAGCGGCAAGCCCGGCAATACCGGCGCCGATGATGGCCACTTTCAAGACACCGCCTCCCGCTCTGATGCTTTCATGGCCGCGCCAAAATCTGACCACGTCAGGCCAAAGGTGAGCATGTAGTATAGGCCCAACAACGTCACTGGCAGCCAGAGGGCGGCGTGCAGCACCAGGGTATAGGCGGTAGCGATGTTTTTCTCAATGCCATACAGTGTCAATACGGTAATGCCGGGCGTGTCAAAGGTGCCCACGTAACCGGGCGCCGACGGTAAGGTGGTGGCCAGGTTCACAATGCCGTTCATGAGCATAAGGGCAAAAAAGCTCACTTCAAAGCTGAAAGCATGCATGACAAACCAATATTTTACCGTTTCTAACAGCCAGATCACTACGGATGTCAGGAAGATCATGAGCACGTTTCGGAAACTGCGCAGAGATTCCAGACCAGTGAGAAAGCGGGCCAGAAAACCGAGCAGGGGGGTGCTTATTCTTTCCGGCATCAGGCGCTTCCCCACCCATGCGGCCAGCGCAAAAAAACGCTCCGGCATGGCCGCCAGGGCAAAAAAGATGACAAGTGCGGTAAAAAATAGCACACTGGCCACAATGACCATCCGGCGAATATCGCCATTGTCCCCGGGAATGGGGGTAAAGGGTAAGGCAACAAAAACAAACAGCAGCATCACCAGGCCATCGAAGACACGCTCTACGATGACGGTGGCGATGCTGGCGCTGAAGGTGATACCTTCTTGCTGCCGCAATACGTAGGAACGCAGCAGTTCCCCTGCCCGAAAAGGGTAAACGTTGTTGCCCATATAGCCAATAACAACCACCGGGAACAGGCGGCGGACCGGTACATGTTTCAACGGCCGTAACATATAGTCCCAGCGCCATGTTCGCGCCCACACCGCACAAAAGTAGATGGCCACACTGGGGATCAGCCATAGATAGTTGGCCGATCGCATGGTTGCCCACACTTCTCCCAACTTTAAGCCACGCAGCGCCAACCCTAAGAAGAATACACTAATACCTATGCCGAGCCACAGCCGCCATTGCTTTAATATCCACCGTAACAAACTTTTCAAATCATGACACCTTTCTACCTGGCAATACTCATCACACTGTTAAATAAAAAAACCTACTATGGTAGGGGTGCCCCTTGTGGTCGTCCTGAACGGGGCAGGCACAAGGCCTGCCCCTACCAAAGGTTATAAAATTTCTTGAGTTACACCGTACCCATTCGCAGGTGACTCCTTACGGTGACATATACACTACCTTTAGAGCCAAAGCGCAATTGTACCAATTATTAACCATTCAGGAACGGGTATAATTGACCTATGTGTATAGAAGCTGCGGCCGTGGCCGCTAAAGCACGAGCCCTGGGCTTTAATATGGTGGGCTTCATTCCCGCCCACCCAGCGCGGCGGCTGGATGCCTATCTGCGCTGGGTGAGTCAGGCCATGCATGGTGAGATGGCTTACATGGCCCGCCCTGACCGGGTGGCCCGCCGCCAGGATTTGCACACCATTTTGCCCGGCGTAAAAACCGTCATTTGTGTGGGGTTGGATTACTTTACACAGCATGTACCGGCCGCCCTGGCCCATGACCCGGCCCGGGGGCGGATCGCCAATTATGCCTGGGGGGTGGATTACCACGAGGTTATGACGCCTCGCCTACAAGAATTGGCCCATTGGCTGGCAGCCCAGGATACGGCCGTGTTCAGCCGTGTTTACGTGGATACCGGCGCTATTTTGGAACGTGACCACGCCGAAACAGCCGGCCTGGGGTTCACCGGCAAAAACAGTATGCTTATTCACCCCCAAAAGGGCTCATTTTTTTTCCTGGGGGAAATTTTAACAACCCTGGAGATTAGGGATCAGGCAGCAGAGATTTACCTTCAAGCTTCCACCCCTAGCTCACACCCTCCCATCTCTTGTGGTTCCTGCCGCCGCTGCCTGGATGCCTGCCCTACCCATGCTTTTCCGCAACCCTATGTGCTGGATGCGCGGCGCTGCATCTCTTACCTGACCATTGAGTTGAAGGGATGGCTGCCACCAGCGCTGCGACCGCTCATGGGCAATTGGGTTTTTGGCTGCGATATTTGCCAGGAAGTGTGCCCATTTAACCGCTTTGCCGGCCAAACGAGCGAACCGGCTTTTTATCCCCTGGCCGATAGGATGGCCCCTCCTCTGCTGGACCTGCTCTCGTTGGACGAACCGGGCTTTCAGCACCGTTTTGCCCACAGCCCCATTTACCGCATTAAGCGGGCGCGCTTTTTACGGAATGTGTGTGTGGCCGCCGGTAATTGGGGCAGTGTCACGGCCGTTTCCCCTCTCGTGACCCTGTTGGCTGACCCTGAACCGCTCATTCGCGGCCACGCCGCCTGGGCACTGCACCAGATTGGCACGCCGCAGAGCCTGGCCGCCCTGGCCGCGGCCCTGGAAACCGAGGCAGATGAGACCGTCCGCCGTGAGCTGGCCGCTACTTGATTTCGTGGGGCGGTGACGGCCGCTTAGATTACCTGGTGACCGCCGGCAAGAAAATCCGGTAGCCAGGCACAAAGGTGTAAACGGCGCCAATCGGGTGGAACGCCTCCCCAGCATGGGCATAACGCGCACCGCCTAGGATGATGTCTGCATTTTTGCTTATGGCCACGGAGTAACCCAAATTTTCGTCACGTTCCTCTGGTGTCACCAGCGTTTGCTGGCGTGTCCAGGTGCTGCCGCTGCGCTCGTAATAGTGAATGCCGCCACCACCATTCAGCCAGGCACCGATCACGGCCGTTTCCCCCGCCCCGTCTATAGATACCGAGGCCCCAAAGTGGCCGTAGATAAACGCCGTTGGCCGGGGCAGGATGGCGGCTTCTGCCCAGGTATTGCCTGACGGCGTAAACACATAGGCTTCGCCGTCCCCTATCTGGGGTGCGCCGATCAATAGATAGGCTTCGTTGTCAGAAATGTCCATGCTGTGGCCAAAATCATCAAATTCTTCCCCATCTGAAGGCTCCAGACGCTCATCATAGACCCAGGTGGCCACCGGTTTGGTGTAGACATGTACGGCACCATAGGTAATGATGGGGCCCGAAGGGGCATAGTGCCCAGCCGCAAAGAGCAGATTATTATCGTTATTCACCAGCAGCTGCCGGCCCATGCCGGCCTGGCCGCCGGTTGGCCCTACCAGCGTTTGGGTTTGAGAATAATTGGGACCAACGCGAGTTAAGGCGTATACGCCTCCCGGTGTGTTGGCGCCGACGCTCAGGCCCGGCGCACCCACAAAGATGGCGCTGCCATCAGGGGCCACAGCTACCGCCTGGCCCCGATGGTTATAAAACGACTCATTAGGGTCAGAAATGGCCAGTTTCATACCAGTGTTCCAGGTTGCTCCGTTATGACTAAAGAAGTAAGCGGCGCCTATGCCGGTGTTGCCGCCTTCATCATAATCTGGGGCACCCACAACGATGGTGTAGTCTGGACCGTTGGCAATGGCCACGGCCGTGCCAAAATGGTCTTCTGCGGCACCGTCAGGCGCAGTCAAAATTTGGACCTGCGTCCATGCATCATTGGCTTGCCGCTGGAACACGTAGACCTGCCCCTGGTCATTGTTGCTGTTGACGTTCTGGCGGGGGGCGCCCACCACCATTACTTGCCCATCGCGGCTGAGCGCCAAAGAAGTGGCAAATTCGGCATAATCTTCAGGATCAGGGGGAACAATCTTTCCCTCAAATGATCTGACCATCCTGGTACAGAGGCTGCCCTCATCGGCGTTTACGCAAGATTCGGGTGGAGAAAAAAGCCGCCATTTGTTACAGTGAGGCTGTCCGGAAGTTTGCTTAAACGTAAACGGACGACATGGTTCTTTAGAGACATAAACGTATGCCTTTACCCCTCACACCTAAGGAGGATTTAGCAATGTTTGCGGAAGCATCAGCTGATTACGCCTGTATTGAACAGGCCATCCATTACCTGGAAAAGCATTATCAGACCCAGCCAACGCTGGCGGAAATTGCGGCCCATGTGGGCCTCAGCGACTATCATTTCCAACGGTTGTTTACCCGTTGGGCGGGCATCAGCCCTAAACGTTTTGTGCAATACCTGACCATGCAGCATGCCAAACAAGTTTTGGCTGCTTCGCAAAGTGTGTTAGAAGCCGCCTATGCTTCGGGCCTTTCCAGCCCTGGCCGCTTGCATGACTTGTTTGTAACCCATGAAGCGATTACCCCTGGTGAATACAAAAGCCGGGGTGACGGCCTGACCATTTGTTACGGCATTCATCCTACACCGTTTGGGCAGACACTGCTGGCGGTGACAGAGCGAGGGATTTGTGGCCTGTCTTTTGTCCCTGGCGGGAGTGAGAAACAGGCCGTGGCCGAACTGGCCAGAGCCTGGCCACAGGCAGCGTTGGTAGCCGATAACGCAGGCACAGAGCCAACCCTGGCGCGCATATTTTCTCCCTCAGAGCAAAACAGACCGCTGCCCCTTTATCTGAAGGGTACAAACTTCCAGATTCAGGTATGGACGGCTTTGTTGCGGGTGCCATCGGGGGCGCTGGTCTCTTACGGCACGTTGGCGAAGATGGCCGGGCAGTCTAAGGCGGCGCGGGCAGTGGGCACGGCCGTCGGCCATAATCCTATTGCTTACCTCATTCCCTGCCACCGTGTCATCCGGCAGGCCGGCGAGTTTGGTGATTACCATTGGGGCAGCGCCCGCAAAAAGGCGATCATCGGCTGGGAAGCGGCCCGGTTTTCATAAGCCGCCGGTTACACCGTGTCTATCTGCAATTCGGTGGTAATGTCAATGCTGGTGTGAATGCTGCGGTAGACGGGGCAGTAGTCAGCATGGAAGCCATGAACACGCACGGCCGTAGCTTCCTTGCCGGCTGCCAGCTTTAAGTGGTAGGTCACGTGAATCCGCTTGATCACCAATACGTTTTTCTCTTTTTCCACTTCGCCGCGAGCAGAGGCGGTCAGGTAGCCTTCACCGGCCGGTATCTGGCGCGCTTCCAGCGCGCCGCCAAATGTACCGGTCAGTCAGCCAGCCGCCGCGGCAATGACATAGTCCAGCGTGGTAGCGTGAGGGTCGTGAATAGCGGTGTCTATGCCATAATGTTCGGCTACTTCGGAATGCACCCCAAACCAGATGGGCTCACTTTCTACGGGCAGGTAGGCACGGCGACGCGGTCCCGTTACTCGCTCAATACGCACGTGAGATGTGTATACAACGTCGTTCATACTATTCTCCTGATAGGACGTTTGTAAACGGTGCAGTACGGCCGTTTACAAACGTCCGATTGTTGTTTAGTGGGCAGCTGCCCGTTCTTGATCTACCAATACCCGGCGCAAGATTTTACCGGATAATGACTTGGGCACCTGGTCTACAAAGTCCAGGCGGCGAATTTTCTTGTGTGGGGCCACCCGCTCGGCCATCCAGGCCATAATATCATCGGCCGTGGCCATGACCCCTGGTTTTAGTACTATAAACGCTTTGGGCACTTCACCGGCTTCTTCATCCGGGCTAGGAATAACGGCCGCATCGGCAATGGCCGGGTGGGTTAACAGCAGCCCTTCCAATTCGGCCGGGGCCACCTGGAAGCCTTTATACTTAATGAGCTCTTTTAAGCGATCTACAATGTAGAAGTAGCCGTCATCATCTACGTAGCCAATGTCCCCTGTATGCAGCCAGCCCGCTTCGTCTACGGTAGCCGCGGTAGCGTCTGGGTTGTTCAGATACCCCTTCATGACCTGGGGCCCACGAATCCAGATTTCGCCATTCTGGTTATGGCCTACCGGCTCCCCTGTCTCTACGGAGACGACCATGGTTTCAGTGTTGGCAATGGCCGGGCCAACAGCGGCGCGTTTGATCATGCCCGGAAAGTTGGGGCAAACATGGGTGACGGGGCTGGTTTCTGTCAGACCATATCCCTGGATGACGTTGCAGCCCAGCCGCTGTACCACCGCCTCGGCCAGCTCTTCCCCTAACGGTGCCGCCCCGGAGGCCAATTCCACCAGCGAAGAGAGATCATACTGGTCGATGAGCGGATGTTTGGCCAGCGCCAGCAAAATGGGGGGCACCAGGTTGACCCGGGTGACTTTGTGCTTTTGCACCAACTCCAGGAATTGGGGCAGGTCAAAACGGGGCATGGTGACAATGGTAGCACCCTGGGCCAGGCTCATGTTCATAATAACAACCATGCCATAAATATGGTAGAAGGGCAAAATGCCCATGATGGTGTCCTGCTGGGAAACCATATCGAAGTTGGGAATGCCTTCGCACTGGGTCATATTGGCGACGATGTTCCGGTGAGTGAGCATAACCCCCTTGGGCAGGCCGGTGGTGCCGCTGGAATAGGGCATGACCACCACGTCTGTAGCGGGGTTTATGGCGCTGTCTGGCAGACGGCCGTCACTCTGCAGCAGCGTGGCGAATGGTGTGGCTCCGTCAGCGGGATCAAAGGTGAAAATTTCCGTGACCCCACAGTTTGCCGCAGCGGTCTGGGCATTTTCCAGGAACAGGGAGATGGTCAACAGGTATTTGGCGCCGGAATCGTTCAGTTGATGGGCCAGTTCATCGGCTGTAGAAAGGGGATTAACGGTTGTAACAGTGCCCCCTGTGAGGGAGACAGCATGGAAAGCGACGGCATATTCCGGTACATTAGGGCTGTAGATGGCCAGGACGTCACCTTTGCCAAAGCCTCGTTGGCTCAGGCTGGCCGCCACCAGCTGAATGGCCCCGGCAAGCTGAGTATAGGTGATGGTACGGCCGCTGGGGCCATCGATAAGAGCGGGTTTATCACCATAATGTTGAATGCGCGCCAGCAGAAATTGGGTGAGCGGGATGTTGGGAATGTCTACATCCGGGTAGGGGCTTTTGAATATCATGCGGATTCTCCTTTTATGGGTGGGCAAGTTGGACAACGGTGACTCTATTTTCTGACAAGTTGGCAACTTTGCAAGTAGGGGGATGTTGGCCATTTTACTTCGTCTGCACAGGGAAGTTGTCTCCTGACTGTCTCACCCGTACAATCAGCGGGCATCATGAAGCCTGTGAGGAAAAGACATGCAAGTTTTTGTAACAGGGGCCACAGGGTTTGCTGGCTCACACCTGGTAGATAGGTTATTGGCCGCCGGGCATAGGGTAACGGCGCTGGTACATGCAGCGACGAGCCGGATGCAATTACCAGACCGTGTGACCGTTCTTGAAGGGGATTTGTTAGATGAGGCGGCGGTGGCCACGGCCGTGACCCAGGCCCGACCAGACGTCATTTATCATCTGGCCGGGCAGGCATACCCGGCCCGTTCCTGGCAGATTCCAGGGCAAACGATTGCCGTAAACAGCGTGGGCACGGCCAATGTGTTACAAGCGGCCGTGAACTATGGCCGGGTGCGGGTGGTGGTTGTCACCAGTGCAGACATCTATGGTGTGGTTCATAAGGCCAACCTGCCGATCACGGAGCAGACGCCGCCGCAGCCACGCCATCCTTATGGCGTCAGCAAGTGGGCCGCCGCCCAGTTGGTGCCTTTGTATTGGGAACGGTTCGGGTTGGAAGTGATGGAGGCCCGGCCGTTTAACCATATTGGTCCGGGGCAAGGCCTGGGTTTTGTGGTGCCTGACTTTGCCAGCCAGGTGGCCGCTATCAAAAGAGGTGAACGTGACAATACCATACAGGTGGGTAACCTGGAAGCACAGCGTGATTTTACAGACGTGCGTGATGTGGTGCGTGCTTATGTAGCGCTGGCTGAGCAGGGTCAACCAGGGGAGACATACCTGATCGCTTCTGGTCAGCCTGTGCCGATCCGGCTGCTCTTAACGACACTGATTAAACTGGCGGGGGTGGATGTGCAGGTGGTGTATGACCAGGCCCGGCTACGGCCGTCTGACATTCCCTGTTTGTACGCCAGTTACACCAAAATTCAACAACATACGGGTTGGCAGCCGCAAGTTCCGCTGGAACAGTCGCTGGCAGATGTATTGGCGGAGTGGAGCAGTATTCAGTAGGTCGCTGTTCAGTAGGTCAGTATTGACTATTGAGGGTGATGATGACGTATGGCACAGAAAAAGGTTCGCCTGGACAAGTTAGTGGTGGATCGGGGGCTGATTGCGTCGCGGTCAAAGGCCCAGGGTATCATCCTGGCCGGGGAAGTGTTGGTCAATGGGGCGCGAATGGACAAACCAGGCACGGCCGTGCCGGTAGATGCCGTTATTGAACTCAAAACACCTATGCCCTATGTCAGCCGCGGTGGCTTCAAGTTGGCAGAAGGGCTGGCGGCGTTTGGCATTGTGGTGGAGGGCCGTATCTGTGCGGATGTGGGGGCCTGTACCGGTGGGTTCACCGATGTGCTGCTGCAAAACGGCGCGGCGCGGGTCTATGCCATTGATGTAGGGTATGGGCAGCTTGATTGGAAATTGCGCCAGGATGACCGTGTGGTTGTGATGGAACGCACCAATGCCCGTTACCTGGAAACGCTGCCGGAGCCGGTTAGCTTTGTGTCTGTGGACGTTTCTTTTATCTCCTTAAAATTGATCTTACCAGCGGTGCAAAAATGGCTGACGATGGCCGCCGAGATGGTGGTGCTGGTCAAACCGCAGTTTGAAGCAGGGCCGGAACAGGTGGGTAAGGGGGGGATTGTGCGTGATACGGCCGTGCATCAGGCCGTGTTAATGGACATTCTGAACTGGACCCATGAGCATGGCCTGGCAGCCATGGGGCTGGCGCGCTCACCAGTTACGGGCTCTGATGGGAATGTAGAGTTTTTGTTTTGGTTACAGCCAGGAGAGGGGGGGATGATTGGGGAGACGGCCGTGGTGCAGCTGTTAGGTAATCGGCAACAATAATTCAGAAATAAAATCGCTTGAGGTGTTGCCGATTCCTCGAGGAAACCGCGAGAAAACGCCTCTTTTTACATCCGAAAACTTTTCGCGGTTTACCTAAACCTGTCAGGCGAGTAATTTTTCTACCTCACCCAGAAGCAGGTCTATATCAAAAGGCTTGCCCAAAAAGGTAAATGGGTGCTGGTCAGCTAACTGGGAGATGACTTCTTCAGCGGCATACCCGGATGAAACCATCACCTGAATATCGGGGTTGATCTGGCGAATTTTGCGGAGGGTATCACGGCCGTTCTGTTTAGGGAGCCGCCAATCTAAAATGACCATATCAATATCATCCTGATAGGCCCGGTACATTTCTTCACCTTCCAGGCCGTCATGGGCCAGGTATACACGCAAACCGGAAGAGCTTAGGATTTCATTGATAGCATGTGAAACAAACTGGTCATTTTCAATAAGAAGTACCGCGCCGTGAAGCCCGGTACCTGACCCAGAGATGTGATGTGGTGTAGAGTAATTCATGGCAATCTACTTCTTATATGAAGAATGTATGAAGAATGGCTCCTGATTCAATAAAGCTTCCCAACACCCAGAGGCAGAAGTATAATAACGCCCCTAAAGCTAAGTGATTAGTGCTTGGACACTATACCACTACATGCTATGAAAATGCTATGGTTGACAGTCCAAATCAGTCCAAAATCAGTCTAAAATTGGTGCAATAACAACGATCATCGGCTGCCAGGGTGCCAAATGATCAGGGAAACCAACAACAGATAGGAGACAGGTTAAACAGTGTCGGCCAGTTATCAGGTAGTGTCAAGTTTCATTTGCATGGCGGCCAGTAACTGCTGAACATGTGGTGAGGGCTCAATGGTCTGCAGCTTCGCCATGGCGTGCTGCCTGGTTTGTTGAGCGACGGCCGTCGCTCCCTTTTCTACATAGAGGTCAGCCAGGTTGTCCGATGAATTAGCCCAGTTATAGATATCCCCTAATGCTTCCTGGATCTTGATCGTTTGTAAGAGCATTTCCTCGGCCGTTTCATACTCCCCCATTTTGGTATAAACCACGCCCAAATTATTATATAAAAAAGCCTGTTCCTGGGGATTTTGCAGCATCGAATGTAATTTTAACGCTTCTTGCCAATGACGTTCCGCCTCACCCCATAATTCCTGCTTGGCGGCAATGACCCCCAGATTATTTCGAAGTTTGGCTAACGTGTGTGTATCCCCCTTTTTGTTCAGTTCATCAGCCAGTTGGTTTGCCGCTTTTACCACTTTGCTCCATTGCCCCATTTCACCCCAGCAGGTAATGATGTTAAAAAAGGCCCTCATTTCCAGTTGGGGTTTTTGTAATTTCTGAAACAAGGTGCGGGCTGTTCTGGCGGCCTTTAAAGCAGCTGGCCAATCACGCTTGCGCACGTAAATAGCAGAAAGGTTTATTTCGGCCAGTGCAATAGCCTCGGTGTCTTGGGTGCCTTTGGCCAGGCCCAAGGCTTCCTGGCACAAATCCAGCCCGTCTTGCCCTTGTGCGTCATAAAACAAAGCCATTTTAGAGAGCAGGCTGGCTTGCCTGGGAGTCTGGCTTAATTGTTCAAAAATAGATTTAGCTTTCAGATATTTGGTATTGGCATCTTCCAACAAACCTTGATTGCGGTGTACATCACCCATTAGTTCCAGTAGACCGGCCTGCTCTTCGGCACATCCTAATTCGTGGGAGATA
>WYBM01000053.1 GCA_011525915.1 Ardenticatenaceae bacterium
CGATCGTCTGGTATCCGGTGGCGCCGTTTGAAGCTGCCGGTTATGAAGTGCCCGAAACCTGGGAGGAGATGCTGGCCCTGAGTGACCGCATTGTAGAGGAGCAGGGCGTGACCCCCTGGTGCCTGAGCATGGAACACGGCGGCGTCACCGGCTGGGTGGCCACAGACTGGATCGAAGATGTGCTGCTGCGCACCGCTCCTCCGGAAACGTATGATGCCTGGGTAGCCCATGACATCCCCTTTGACGATCCGGCTGTGCTGGCCGCAGCCGACATTGTCGGTGACATCTTCTTTAACCCGGACTACGTCTATGGCGGCACCACGGGCATTCTGACCATCTGGGTAGGTGACACCCAGACGCCGATGTTTGAAGACCCGCCGCAGTGCTGGTTCCACCGGCAGGCCGGCTGGATTCCCGATTTCTGGCCGGAAGGCACAGAACCGGGGGTAGACAGCTCTTTCTTCTACCTGCCGCCTATTGACCCGGCCTACGGCCGTCCTGTCCTGGGTGGCGGTGACTTCTTTGCAGCTTTTGCCGACCGCCCGGAAGTGCTGGCAGTCATGGAGTACCTGGCCTCGCCAGAAGGCGCGGAGACATGGGTCAAGGCCGGTGGCTTCATCAGCCCCCATAAGCGCGTGCCTGTGGACTGGTACGGCAACTACGTAGACCAGGCCCAGGCTGAGATCTTGCAGAACGCCACGACGCTGCGTTTTGATGCCTCGGACCTGATGCCGGCCGAAGTCGGCGCCGGCACTTTCTGGACAGGCATGGTGGATTGGGTCAGTGGTGAAGAGACAGAAACAGTTTTTGCTGACATTGAGGCCAGCTGGCCAGCAGACCAGTAATTCGGTAAACGGTAAGCCAGTGGCCCGTTTGCCACGTGCGTGATTCTTCCAAAGAACGCTAACGGCAAACGGGCCCACTGGCAAACTTACAAACATGGCACAGGCAACGGAAAAGCTGAACGGTTCGAAACTTGATGGACATAATGCGTGGGGCAAGGCCGCACGGGTGCTGTTTTCATTGAGCATGGCAGTGCTGGTATTCCTGGCTTTACGCTGGAGTATTGGTTTTATGCGTACCCCTGCGGCCCCAGAACAATTGCTGCTGCGCCTGTATCAAATGATAGGTTTGCAGGAGGCAGCGGCAAACCTGAGGGCCGCCGGGCTGGCACCATTAACGGGCAAAGTGATGATGATGGGAGTGGCGCTGACAGTAGGGGTAGGCGGCATCTGGGCGCTGTTTTGGGTGGCGAATGATGTGATCGGGCATTTTTCGAGTATGATGCAGGAATGGGTACGGCCGTATATCTTCATTGGTCCCGCGGCTCTCTTGCTCACTACCTACCTCATTTACCCGGCCTTCAACACCATCTTTCTAAGCCTCACTGAAGACGTGCTTAACGTTCCCGAAAGCGTGCCTGAAACCTTGGTTGGCACCGACAATGTGGCCAGTGCGTTGACAGAAGGGGCCCGAAACGTCACCTTCAACCGCTACCTCCTTAATACCAACACCCTGGAAATTGCCCATCTCACCGCGGCTGACAAACCTTTGCTGTTGGTCGTGTGGAATGAACGAGTTATTCCCCTGGGCCTGCAAAACTACATTTTTGCCTTTACAAACCCCGATATGCAAATTGCTTTTCGCAACAATATTTTGTGGCTGGTAGTGGGTACAGCCGGGAGTGTGAGCATTGGCCTGCTTTTTGCGGCCCTGGTAGACCGCATCAAGCGCGAGGCGTTGGCCAAGGTGTTTGTTTTTCTGCCTCTGGCCATTTCCTTTGTGGGGGCCAGCGTCATCTGGCGTTTTGTGTATGCCTGGCAGCCGGCCAACCGGCCGCAAATTGGCTTGTTAAACGCCTTTGCGGCTTCACTGGGCTATGAGCCAATTCCCTGGTTGATCAACAGTCCGGTTAATACCTATGCGCTCATCGTCATCATGGTCTGGCTGCAAACCGGGTTTGCCATGGTGGTGTTATCGGCGGCGTTAAAAGGGGTGCCTGGTGAGATTATTGAGGCCGCGCGCATCGATGGTGCCAATGAGGTGCAATTATTTTTTGAGGTCATCATCCCTTCTCTGCGGGGGGCGATCATTACGGTGAGCACAACCATCTTTATTGCCATTCTGAAGGTGTTTGACATTGTGTACGTCATGACCAGCGGTAAGTTTGACACGGAAGTAATTGCCAACCGCATGTTTGTAGAAATGTTTAACTTCCGCAATTTTGGGCGGGCCAGCGCTTTGGCGGTCATTCTATTGTTGGTGGTGGCGCCCATCATGGTCGTCAATATCCGCAATCTGCGGCGGCAAGGGATTGGCCAATAACATGACCAGCTATAGGCATTCACACACATCAAGCAAAATACAACAGCTTTTTCAGAAAACGGCCGTACGTACGGCCGTGGTCCTAATCTGCTGCTTATGGACGTTACCGACAATGGGCATGTTGGTAAGTTCCTTTCGCACCATGAATGACATTCGTACCTCTGGCTGGTGGACGATCTTTGTACATCCGTTTGAAACATCACAGTGGACGCTGGAAAACTACATAACCGTGCTCACGGCCGATGGCATGGCCAATGCCTTCATCAACAGCCTGATCATCACCCTGCCCGCTACGATTATCCCCATCACTATCGCTGCCTTTGCGGCTTACGCTTTTGCCTGGATGAACTTTCGCGGGCGTGAGCTGCTCTTTGCCCTGGTGGTAGCCCTGTTGGTGGTGCCCTTACAAATGGCCCTCATTCCCATTTTGCGGCTCTATACCACCCTGGAATTAAACGGCACTTTTTTGGGTACCTGGCTGGCACATACCGGTTTTGGCCTGCCGCTGGCGATCTTTCTCCTCTACGGCTACATTGCCCAGTTACCACGCGATCTGTTTGAATCTGCCTGGATCGATGGCGCGTCGCACTACACAACGTTTACCCGGCTGGTGCTGCCGCTGTCCGTTCCGGCCGTCGCCTCCTTTGCCATCTTCCAATTTTTATGGGTCTGGAATGATTTGTTGGTAGCTCTGGTATTCCTGGGCACAGCACCAGATGTGGCCATTGTCACCTCACGCCTGACGGCGATGGTAGGCACGAAAGGGGAAGCGTGGCACTTACTCACAGCCGGCGCTTTTGTGACCATGGTCGTTCCCCTCATCATCTTTTTGTCTTTACAACGCTATTTCGTACGAGGATTACTGGCGGGATCCGTCAAAGGATAGAGAAGAAGGAGGCATTTATGTAAAAAGCATATCTGTTTTTCACGCGCAAGGTTGACAACATTTTACCCGGTCAACCTCGCCCTTACGAAGGAGGCAAGCAGTTGCTTGCGGCTGATGGTGGGCATTCCAGCCGCAATCTACAAGGAGGTCAGCATGAAAAAGAAAATCTCTGTCACACTTGCGATGATCGTATTTGTTGGCACATTCCTGTTTGTGATCAATATGAGCGGTGTACAAGCGCAAAGTGCACCCCAGTGGCAGCCCTATACCGCGTATGCCGTCAATACTCTGGTGACCTATCAGGGGGTTACCTACCGGTGCATCCAGGGGCACAATTCGCTGCCTGGCTGGGAACCACCCAATGTTCCCGCCCTTTGGCAGCCTGTATCTGGCAACCCTACTGTGCCGCCACCGACGCCCACCCACACCCCGGCCAACCCTACCGCCACGCCGGTAGGGCCTTCACCAACAGCCACGGCCGTGCCCCCCACCACCACCCCCGGCAGCGGCTGTACCGCCCCAGCCTGGAACCCCGGCACGGTGTACGTGGGCGGAAATGAAGTCGCCCACAACGGCCATCAATGGCGGGCTAAATGGTGGACCCAAGGTGAAGAACCAGGCACCACCGGTCAATGGGGGGTCTGGCAAAATTTAGGGCCGTGTACTATTGTACCCACCAATACGCCGGGGCCTACCAGTACACCGCTGCCTACCAATACACCTGGGCCTACTGCCACACCCTGCCCAGAGTGCGGCGGTGATAAAGAGGTCGTAGCTTATTTTACACAATGGGGCATTTACGGCCGTAACTACCACGTCAAAAATATTGTCACCAGTGGTTCTGCCACCGACATCACCGTCATCAACTATGCCTTTGCCAATATTGTTAACGGTGAATGCATCATGACAACCGCCCCAGGAGTTATGGATGCCTACGCTGACTATCAGAAATCATACAGCGCCGCCGGCAGTGTAGACGGCGTAGCCGATACCTGGAACCAACCTTTACGCGGCAACTTCAACCAGCTCAAGAAGCTTAAGCAAATGTACCCGCACATCAAGGTACTCATCTCCATTGGCGGCTGGACATGGTCAAAAGGCTTTTCTGACGCGGCCCTAACACCACAATCACGCCAACAGGTCGTAGCGTCTTGCATTGACATTTACATCCGCGGCAACCTGCCCGTGCAAGACGGCGCGGGTGGCCCAGGCGCTGCTGCTGGTGTTTTTGATGGCATTGACATCGATTGGGAATATCCGGCCATGCCAGGGGACCCAGGTACACCTTACCGGCCAGAGGACACGGTAAACTTTACCCTGCTGCTGCAAGAATTCCGCACGCAGTTAAACGCCATCGACCCGAACCTGCTGCTAACCATTGCCGCCCCTGCCGGTGTCGACAAGTACGAAAAGATCCAGCTAAACCAGATTCACCAGCATCTTGACTGGATCAATATCATGACCTATGACATGCACGGCGGCTGGGAAAACGTCACCAATTTCCACGCACCGGTTTATACGTCGCCCAACGACCCGTCATCTTACCCGGCAAACACGTATTCGCTGCACACGGCCGTGCAAGCGTACCTGGCCGCCGGCATACCGGCCAACAAGCTTATTATAGGGGTGCCCTTCTACGGCCGTGGCTGGCAGGGCGTCACCAATGCCAATAACGGCCTTTATCAATCGGCCAGTGGCCCTGCCCCCGGCACCTATGAACAGGGCATTGATGACTACAAAGTCCTCAAGAACTTAAATTACCCTCAATATCGTGATGCTACCACGGGAGCTTTCTGGATTTTTAACGGTTCCGTCTTTTGGAGCTATGACGATCCCGTCTCCATCACGAACAAGATGAACTACATCAACACCTATGGCCTGCGCGGCGCAATGGTATGGTCGTTGGACGGAGACGATGCCAGTGGCACGTTAATGAACGCTGTGAGCAATGGTCTTCCTTAGGAAGGCAAGGCGTTTGCATGCAGCCCACCACGATGAATGAAAATCTGTAGTCCGGGCACGCGGGCAAGGATGCCCGATTTACGAAGGAGGTGATTTTGCACCGAATAGACTAAGTTTCCTCACTGGGGCAACAAGTTTTACTGAAAATGATAATGGATGATTCGGATGACGTTGCCCCAATACCAGGGTCAGCCGCCAATGGCGGCTGACCCTATATGAAGAAGAGAGAGCCATAGTCAAATGTCTCAGCTTTTAAAGCTACCGCGAATAGGTACTTGGTGGTGGCGCTCCTGATAGTCTTAAGAAGTACTCGCCCAGGCTTCTACTATCAGTGGTGGTAGAAACAATAAACCACCAGGGCGCGGCAGCCCAAGTAGAAGGAGATGGAGGAAATGAAGCGCTTAAAAATCACCATGATGACGAGCATACTCTTGGGCCTGATGGCAATTTTGTTGCTATCCGGGTCTTTCGGTTCTACAACGGCTGAAGCCCAAACATTCTATGTAATCGGCTATTCCACCTCGTGGTCAGGCGCGGTTACGGACATCCAATTTGACAAGCTCACACACATTAATTATGCCTTCCTTCTGCCCGATAACAGTGGGAACGGCCAGTTACAACCCCTGGATAATCCTGCCAAACTGCAGCAATTGGTGTCGGCAGCACATGCCAACGGCGTCAAAGTTTTGATCTCGGTGGGTGGCTGGAACGATGGCAATGACCAGGGATTTGAAATCATGGCCGCCAACCCCAGCGCCCGCACAACTTTTGTCAACAACATGGTCAATTTTGTCAATACCTACAATCTGGACGGTGTGGACATTGATTGGGAGTATCCGGACCCGGGCACATCGGCCCAGAATTATGCGGCGTTAATGCAAGCATTGAGCACGGCCATGCACAGCCGGGGCAAGCTCCTGACGGCCGCCGTCGTTGCTCTGGGTTATACCGGTGGTGGTGTGCCCACCGAAGTTTTTGGTTACGTCGATTATCTGATGATCATGGCCTATGATGGTGGCAGTGGCGCAAACCACTCCCCTTACAGTTACGCCGTTGATTCGCTGAATTACTGGCGCGGCCGGGGACTGCCACAGTCCAAAGCGGTATTAGGCGTTCCGTTTTACGGCCGTCCCACCTGGGCCGCTTACCAGGCGCTGGTGGCCAATGATCCGCAAGCTCCGTACAAAGACACCAGCGTCTACAACGGGACCACCACCTACTATAACGGCATTCAGACAATCAAAGACAAAACCAGTCTGGCCATGCAACAAGGCGGCGGTATCATGATGTGGGAACTGGCTCAGGACACAGCCAATGACACCTCGCTCCTAAGAGCGATTGCTGAAGTTGTGGGAGGTGGCCCCTTGCCCACGACCGTGCCCACCAATACCCCACAGCCAGGTGATTGTACGTACCCTGCCTGGCATTCGTCTACGGTATATGTTGGCGGTGACCGTGTCACACATAACAACCAGGAGTGGCGGGCCAAATGGTGGACACAAGGTGAAGAACCCGGCACCACCGGCCAATGGGGCGTCTGGGAACACCTGGGGCCTTGTGGTGGTGGCAGCAACCCCACACCCACGCCCACACCCACAACACCAGGTAACACCCCCCCGCCACCAACGGCAACACCTGGGGGCAGCGCTCCCCCTTGGGCGCCCAACACCTATTACAGCGTGGGGTATCGTGTTACCTACAATGGCAGCCTGTATGAATGCCGTCAAGCGCATACCTCAATCGTCACCTGGGAACCGCCTAACACACCCGCCCTCTGGTTATTGGTGAACTAGCACCAGTCATCAGAAGTCAGTAACCAGTGTTCAGTGGACATTTACTGACGTTAGGCCCTACTGAAAACTGTACACTGCTGACTGAAAGTTGATATTAGCATTATGCAGCGTTTTGCCTGTCTGTACCCGGGTGAGTGCCGCCTTTGAGGTGCCACTTACCTAAAGAAGAGGAAGAAGATGCTAAGGTCATATCACCTTTTTAAAAGAAAACGTGTTCGTGTTTTGTTTTTTATTGTATTGGTTTTTGTAATGGCATCTATTTTTATCATCAACCAGGTATGGGCACATGGTTCTATGGAAACGCCCATCAGCCGTGTCTATCAGTGCTTTTTAGAAGGCCCGGAAAACCCTACGTCAGCGGCCTGCCAGGCGGCGGTAGCCACCGGGGGCACCCAGGCACTGTATGATTGGAACGAGATCAACATTGCCAACGCCAGTGGTCAGCACCAGCAGCTTATTCCCGATGGAAAGTTGTGCAGCGCCGGACGTGAGAAATACAAAGGGTTTGACCTGGCCCGTGCCGACTGGCCGGCTCAAACCATCAGCCCAGATGTTAACGGCAACTACGAGTTTGTCTACCGGGCCACTGCTCCCCACAGCACCTTATACTTCCGGTTCTATGTCACCAAAAACGGGTATGATCCCACCCAACCTCTAGCCTGGTCACATCTGGAAGATACACCGTTTTGCACCATTACCAACGTAACTTTGCAAAACGGCCGTTACCGTATGACCTGCCCCTTACCCACCGGCAAAAGTGGCCGCCACCTCATCTACAACATCTGGCAGCGCAGTGACAGCCCGGAAGCGTTTTATGCCTGTTCTGACGTAATTTTTGGCCAAAGCAACATCACATCTACACCGCCGGCTACCGCTACCGCTACCCAGCCACCCAGTGGCTGCACCGCTCCTGCCTGGAACCCCGCCACCATATACGTTCAAGGGAATGAAGTCAAACACAACGGCCGTCAATGGCGCGCCAAATGGTGGACTCAGGGCGAAGAACCGGGCACCACTGGTCAATGGGGCGTTTGGTTGGATTTAGGGCCGTGTGGCGGCAGCACCCCACCCCCAACCATCATACCCTCTTCAACCGCTACCCCCCTACCCAGCAGCACACCCACCGCTACCAACACGCCAGGCGCAGCCACACCTACAAACGCCCCCACCAATACACCAATGCCCACGGCTACACCAGGCAGCGGCAGCTGCCCAGGCATACCCCAATATGTGGCCGGGACCACGTATACTACCGGCCAATTCGTGAAAAACATTGGTAACAAATACCAGTGTACTGTAGGTGGCTGGTGTTCTTCTTCAGCGGCCTGGGCTTACGAACCAGGTGTGGGCATGTATTGGGAGACGGCCTGGTCATATGTTAGCCCGTGCAGCAGTTCACCCACCCCTACCAACACACCAGCCCCCACCAGCACCCCGGCTACGCCCGGCCCCTCACCCACCCCCTGTCCCAATTGTGGCGGTAACCTGCCTAACCGCCTGCTCATTGGCTACTGGCATAACTTTAACAACGGTTCATCCACCCTAAAACTGCGCGAAGTTTCGCAACATTGGGATGTGGTGAACGTGGCCTTTGCCGAGCCGCAAACCCACGGCAGCGCCGTGATGGCCTTTACCCCCTATAACGCCACGGTGTCAGAGTTTCAGAATGATGTACAGTTATTGCACGGCCGTAACCAGAAGGTTCTCATCTCTGTAGGCGGCGCCAATGTCCATCTTGACCTGCAAACAGCCGCCCAGGCCAACGACTTTGCCAATTCGATGATCGCCATCATCGAAACCTATGGTTTTGACGGCCTGGATGTAGACCTGGAAGGTGGCTCTCTTTCTTTAGGTTCAGGTGATAACGACTTCCGCAACCCTACCACACCGCGTATTGTACATTTTATCACGGCCGTGCAAACCATTGTCAACCACTTTGGACCTGGCTTTATCCTTACGGCCGCACCAGAAACCGCTTACGTGCAGGGTGGCTACAGTGCCTACAGCGGGCTGTACGGAGCATACCTGCCGCTCATCTATGCCTTCCGTGATCGCTGGACGGTCATCCACGTGCAGCATTACAACTCTGGCTGCATGGTGGGGTTAAATGGCGTCTGTTATGCGCAAGGAACTGCCAACTTCCAGGTAGCCATGGCTGAAATGCTGCTGGCCGGGTTCCCGGTAGCGGGCACAGGGTTGACCTTCCCTGCCCTGAGACAAGATCAGGTAGCCATTGGCTTACCGGCCGCCCCGGCCGCAGCCGGTGGTGGCTACACCGCGCCGGCTACCGTGCATCAGGCATTGGAGTATCTGATCAAGGGAACGCCTTACAGTGGCCATTACCCACTGCAAAACCCGGGCGGCTACGCCAACTTTAGAGGGCTGATGACCTGGTCTATCAACTGGGACGTGGCCAATAATTACCAATTTTCCACGAGTCATCGTGCTTATCTGAATGGTCTAGATTAAAAGAAACAGATTGCGCCGCTTATACCAAGCGGCGCAATCTTAAGTCATGGGAATGATAGTTCATTCTCAGAAGTGTATAGGTTTATTATGATCGCAACGTGGCAAAAGCAAATAAAGGATAATTTGGTGACGGAAACGACATTAAGTAAAGGAGGCAGTAGCGCCCAGACGGCCGCCACGGCAGTTGGTCATAAGTTGCTGTTGGGGTTTACTGGTCCTGAACCTCCACCCCACATTTTGCATTGGTTGGCCTCACGGCCGTTAGGCGGTTTCACCATTTTCCGCTATCGCAACGTTGAAAACCCCTATCAAGTGCGGCAGTTGACAAATGCTCTACAACAGGCGGCGCGGGCCGGCGGCCAACTGCCGCTGCTTATCTGCGCCGACCAGGAAGGAGGTCAGTTAAATGCCCTGGGGCCAGCACTGACGCCATTTCCCGGAAATATGGCCCTGGGGGCAGCCGGCGACACTGACCTGGCTTACCGGGCCGGGCTGGCCATAGGCCTTGAGTGTGCCGCCTTGGGCATCAACGTCAATTATGCCCCTTGCTGTGATGTAAACAGCAACCCTCAAAACCCGGTTATTGGCATTCGTTCCTTTGGTGAAGACCCTAAAAGGGTGGCTGAACTGGCCGCCGCCATGGCCACCGGCATTCAAGACGCTGGCGTTGCCAGCGCCGCCAAACACTTTCCCGGACACGGCGACACTGTCGCCGATTCACACCACGGTGTGCCGGTGGTGAACCATGATGAAAAGCGTTTGTGGGACGTAGAGTTACGGCCGTTTATCACCGCCATCCGCGCAGGTGTTAAAATGGTCATGACGGCGCACGTGGGCATTCCGGTTTTAAACGACGGCCGTGTCATCCCTGCTACCCTTTCCCCGGCTATCTTACAGGGGCTGCTGCGCCACCGCCTGGGCTTTCCCGGCGTTATCGTCAGCGATGCCATGGATATGGCCGCCATCACGCAAGGCGCCGGCATGGCCGGTGATGTCATCCGGGCCACAGAGGCTGGCGTCGATATGCTGCTGCTAACCGATGATCTGGACACCTTGGAACTGGCTTATGACACCCTGAACCACAGCTTGGAAGCGGGGCACATCCCACCGGCTACCATAGCCGATTCCGTGCAGCGAATCCTGGCACTGAAACAATGGCTGGCCGCTCAGGAACAACCAGACCTGAGCGTCATCCGCTGCTTGGAGCATTGCCAACTGGCTCAGGAGATCGCCAACCGGGCAGTGACACTGGTCCGTGATGATGCCCGTTTACTGCCGCTGCGCCTACCCTCTGACGCCCGTATCGCCGTCATCCAACCCACGTTCCAAAACCTGACCCCAGCAGATACCTCTTCATCAGAGAAGCTAACATTGGGGCGGGCTCTGCGCCGTTATCATCCATTGGTAGATGAATACCTTATCCCCCACCGGCCTGATGAATCCACCATAGCCACGTTCCGCCACCGGATCAGGCAGTATGACCTGGTGATCATCGGCACCATTGAAGCATCACGCCAACGGGGACAGGCCGACCTGGTTCATGCCTTGCTAGACACGGCCGTGCCCATGATCACTGTCGCCCTGCGCACGCCTTATGATCTGGCGGCATACCCGCGGGCGCAAACCCATGCCTGCACTTACAGCATTCAAGAACCGGCCATGCAGGCCCTGGCCGCGGCACTGTGGGGGGAAATTCCCTTTCAAGGTACACTTCCCGTGCAAATTCCGGGGCTTTACCCGGTGCAGCATGCTATGGTCAGGCAGTCGTCTGCAAAGTAGGGTGGCGCTCAGGTAGTGCTGAGCACAAGATAATGGAAGCAGGCAACACTATGTTGTATATTCAAGCGCGTGTGGTGACACCCAACAAGGTTATTGAAGAAGGGGCGGTCGTGGTGGCTAACGGCCGTATCACGGCCGTGGCAGCGGCATCCTCCTTACCCCCACCACCTACAGCCCAGGTTATACAATCCCCGAACTATGTTCTTGTGCCTGGTTTCATTGATTTGCAGCTTAACGGCGCCTTTGGCCATGACTTTACCCAACACCCGGAAACGATCTGGCAGGTAGCCACACAGCTGCCCCGTTACGGGGTCACCAGCTTTTTACCCACGATAATTACCTCCCCGCTGGTGACAGTGCCCCTAGCGCAGCAAGTGCTGGGACAGCGGCCGGCCGCCTTCCGTGGCGCAGAGCCTTTAGGCCTACACTTGGAAGGGCCGTTTATTAACCCACAGAAAAAAGGGGCGCACAACCCACATCATATACAACTGCCCACGTTAGAAGCGGTGGCCGGCTGGCAGCCAGAAGCCTACGTGCGGCTGGTAACATTGGCGCCAGAGATGCCCGGCGCTATGGCCGTGATTGCCGCGCTGTCAGCACAAGGTGTCATCGTGAGCGCCGGTCACAGTCTGGCCACCTTTGCCATCGCCGGAGCAAGTTTTGAGGCCGGCGTGCGCTATGGCACCCACCTGTTTAACGCTATGCTCACCCTGCACCACCGGGAACCGGGGTTGGCCGGTGCGCTGCTGGCTGACAAACACACAGTTATTGGCATCATCCCTGATGGCATCCACGTCCACCCGGCACTGCTAAAGCTGGTATGGCAAACGGCCGCGCCGCGCCTAAATGTTGTCACCGATGCCATGGCCGCTCTGGGCATGCCGCCAGGCACCTATGACCTGGGCGGTTTTTCGGTGACTGTAGATGAAACGACCTGTCGCCTGCCAGACGGCACGCTGGCCGGCAGTATTTTGAGCATGGACACGGCCGTACGCAACCTTATCACCTACACGGGCTGTACGCTGGCAGAAGCCATGACCACGGTCACCACCATTCCCGCCAATCTATTGGGGTTGGGCCAGCACAAAGGGCACATCGCCCCCGGCTACGACGCCGATCTGGTACTGCTGACACCAGCGTTACACATCGCCATGACAATAGTAAATGGCCAGATCATCTATCAACAACCCAATCATGAAACCTGACAGGTTAACCCTTCTTGGTATACACATGTTCATCAAAAACATTCTTAAGCACAAACCATTCATTCGGTATCAGAGGTAGGTATGTCCCTTTACGACGAGATCTATTCCCAACCAGAAATCTTAAAACATAGCTATGAACAAAACCTGGACAGTATCAAAGCCATTGGCCAGGATTTTCGGCAGCGCCAGATTCAGTATGCCTTCATGGCCGCACGGGGTACATCTGACAACGCTGCCCGCTACGCCAATTATTTGTGGGGCGCAGGCAACCGTCTGCCGGTAGCCCTGGCCACGCCGTCGCTTTTTAGCCTGTATGAAAGCCCCCCCCGGTTGGATGGGGCACTGGTTATTGGCGTGTCCCAGTCTGGCCAGTCACCAGACATTGTCAACGTCGTCGCTGAAGGCAAACGCCAGGGCTGCCCTACGCTGGCCATCACCAATGCTCCAGATTCGCCGCTGGCGCGGGCCGCTGATTATGTCATTGACATTCGCGCCGGGCAGGAAAAAGCCGTAGCCGCCACCAAAACATACACCACCCAACTGCTGGCCATTGCCATGCTCTCAGCGGCTATGGCGGCCGATGAAGCCCGGCTAGCACAGTTGGCCCGGCTGCCAGCATGGGTGAGCCAGGTATTGCAGCAGGGTGATCATATCGCCCAACTGGCGCCCCGTTACCGCTATATGCGGCAATGTGTGGTATTAGGCCGTGGCTACAACTACGCCACCGCGTTTGAATGGTCGTTGAAGTTAAAGGAACTCACCTATGTGGTAGCCGAACCATACTCTTCGGCCGATTTCCGGCACGGGCCCATTGCTGTGGTAGCCGATGGCTTCCCGGTGCTGGCCGTGGCGCCTGCAGGCGTGGTGTACGCCGATATGCTGGCGCTGCTGCAAACACTGGCTCACAAACACCGGGCCGAACTGCTGGTCATTTCCGACCAACCAGAAGCGTTGGCGCTGGCCACCAGCCCCATTCCCCTCCCAGCTGACATACCTGAATGGTTGACACCGCTGGTGAGCATTGTGCCCGGACAGTTGTTTAGTTATTGGCTGACGGCCGTCAAAGGGTACAACACCGAAGCCCCTCGTGGCCTGAACAAAGTCACCAAGACCACTTAAAACGGTAGGGGCGCAGTAAATACACTGTTTCACAAAAAAGTACACGTTGGTAGAGGCGACCCTTGTAGCCGCCCTGAGTGGGGCAGGCACAAGACCTGCCCCTACACAAGGTCATAAAATTTCTGGCATAGTGTAGTAAAGCAGTAAACTACGCCCCCATGCTGCTTACTTGCCACTTTAGCGCCGTTCAAATTTGACGGCATCAAAGGCAATCAGGCGAGACAGGTACGATTCATAAGTGACATCAGACAGCGAAACGTAATCATTGTTGGTGCCCTGGAAGGTATAGGTGCCCAACGAGACCCATTGGTCACTGTACGCCAGTTGGCTGACCACACGCAAAGTATAGCCGTCACGGTGAGACACCCAATAACGCGCCTGGGTGGTGGTGGCGTTTTGGTGAGGGATGTAAACAAACACTTCATACCGCTGCCCGGCCGCCAACTGCGGATACCAGCGGGCCCAATTGTAGTTAGGCCGAACCACGTCATTGTTGTTGGTCCAAAAGAAGTGGTTATTGTACCCAGCGGCCGTTGCACGCCAGGCGCCGGGCGCGCCGCCCTTCACAAAACCGGCATCCAAGTTATCAATAATGACAGTACCTGAAGACGGCGGCGGCGCATTGACCAATTCCCAGCTCAGGTGAGCTTCGGCTAAACCGGCATTTTCATAATACTCCATGCGGACAACGGCCGTGCCGTTTACATAAATCGTGCCCGTATGGGTGCTGACCGCCATATCACGCCATTGGGCAATCAGCAAATGATCATTGACCCACAGTTGGACGCCATCATCTGTACGCGTGGTAAACCGGTAGTTACCTGCCGGTAATGACAAAGTGCGTGTCCACCGCACCGAGAAATGATCTGCCGGCACACTAGACGCTGGTGAGCCGTTACCCCAGTTAAAATCCACATGAGCATCATCGCGCACCAGAATGGGCGAGCCAGTAAGCGACCGATTATTAAAATATTCGGCCTGCCAGCTGGCAGGTGTAGAGGTCACCCGTTCCCAGGTAAAGCTCATCTGCGCCAACCCGGCCCACTCAAAGTACTCTACTGTGACGCTGTGGGCACCCACTGTCAATGGTATGTCGGCGGCGTTACGCCGTAACGGGTGCTCATTCCAATCATCAATAATGCGGCTGCCGTCTACGAACACCCGCACACCATCATCACTCATGGTCGTAAAACGATAGGTGCCTGCCGTATTCACCTGAATGGTACCCTGCCAGCGTCCAGAGAAGTGATCAACCGGCAAGCCGCTGGCCGGTGAACCATAGCCCCAATTAAAGTTAATGGCCTGGTCTTCGCGCACCAGCGCAGGCGAACCGCTCAGGTTGGCGTTAGCAAAGTATTGTCCTTGCCAGGCGTTTGGGTTGATAGGGACGGGTGCCCAGAAAACACGGGCCACCGCATATCCACCATTTTCATAATACTCTACCTTGACGCTGTGATGCCCGGCTGTCAGCGCCACGTCAGCAGTAAAAGTCATAACGGGGTGATCATACCATTGATCTAGGATCAGCTGATTATCTACCCATATACGAATACCATCATCACTGACGGCCGTAAACCGGTAATTTCCGGCGGGCACATCGATAAACTTGGTCCAGCGTGCAGAGAAATTGTCTACCGGAATGATGGCGTTCGGTGAACCGGTGCCCCAATCCCAGTTGATCTCCGTCTCTGCGCCCTGCCAGGCCGGCTGCCCAGAAAGTGTGCTGTTGCTCCAGTAAGTAGCTTGCCAGGTAGCATCGCTATGGTCAGGCCGTGGCTGATCCTGCGCCTGAGCCACACCAGCCAAGAGCAAAACAATCAGGGAAATAAGTAAAAAACGCATCTTTTTGTACATGATAAACCTCCTTCCATAGATACTGCATTACAAAGTATGGATTCCATCATGTAACAAAAAGGGGAAGGCTGCTGCACGGCCGTTTGCCGCCCACCATACCCTTGTTCTACTAACCCGTGAAGAAAGCGAAAATACAATGAGAACCACGAAACCTGGTATCAGTTTTCAGTAATCAGGGTACAGTTTTCAGTAGGGTCTAACGCCTGTAAACGTCCACTGAACACCGCTTACTGGCTTCTGAACACTGCTTACTGACCTCTGAAAACTGCTGCTAGTACCCCTGTCCGATTACCTATTTACCATTGCCTTCTCCATTTTATACTGACCTATAGAGCAAGACGGCTTAGGGTAGGCCCTAAACAGTGCGCGCCTGGGCGGGGTTGTTTTTTGCGGTTTGCTGCTTTCATCATCATCCTGGAGGAAGGACTCATGAAAAACAAGATTTCCCTCTTTATCTTTATTATTCTGACAACAGTATTCATCATAGCTACCTTTTCCCCGCGTGCCTCTGGCCAATCCATGACCCCCCAGCTACGCTTACATCGCGGCGTTTTTGACGCGCTTCTCCCTGAAGAGGCGGCCAACAACCTGGGGCCAGGCACACCCGCGCCTGGCCCTTACGCCATCATTCAATTTCGCGGCCCCATCACCCGCGCTGACCGGGCCAGCCTGGAGCAAACCGGGGTGACCTTGTTGGAATACCTGCCCGATTTTGCCTATCTGGTACAGGGCACGGCCGCGCAGATGGATGCCGCGGCGGCTTTGCCCCAGGTCTACGGCCGTATCCCCTTTACGCTGGCAGACAAACTGGCCCCCGCCTTGTTACGGGCCTGGCAGCCAGGGGAAGCGTCTGCTGGCCGTGTGCGCGTCACAGGCTGGGCCAGTGACAGCGGCCAGTTGGCCAGGGCGCTGGCGGCTGTGCCGTTTGACACCACCGGCACGCTGACGCAGGCGCAGCTATTAGAGATCGCCAGCCTCACGGCCGTTCGCTGGGTAGAACCCCTCACCCAGCCCCGAATTCTCAACGATTACGCCCGCACCATCATGGACGTCAACACCGTCTGGCAGAACACACCCCTCTTTGGCAATGGTCAAATTATCGCCATTGCTGACTCCGGCCTGGATACGGGCACCCAGGGCACCCTCAGTCCAGACTTCGCCGGCCGTATTGTGGCCACCTACCCCCTGGCTCCCAGCGGAGATTGGGCCGACCAGCACGGGCACGGCACCCACGTGGCTGGCTCGGCCGCCGGTGCCGGCGTACAATCTGGTGCTAATCCAGGCCTGGGTGATTATGCCAATTCTTTTGCCGGCGTGGCGCCAGCGGCCAGCCTGGTGATTCAAGGGTTTGAAGTAGACATCAACGGGGCCATCATTGGCCTACCCGCTGATTATTCACTGCTCTTTACCCAGGCGTACACCAGCGGCGCCCATTTGCACAGCAACAGTTGGGGTGATGTAACCGGGCCTATCACCGACACCGCAGCCGCTTATGGCGGCTATCCCTATGGCGCCCAGCGCACCGATGACTTTATCTGGACACACCCAGACATGACCATCTTTGCCGCCGCCGGCAATTCAGGTAAAGACGGCGTTCCCGGTGCATTTGGGTTTTGCACGGGCGGGAATGGCGTCATTGACCCAGACTCACTCTTGTCTCCAGGAACGGCTAAAAACGTGATCACGGTAGGCGCTTCAGAAAGCAATAAAAACGAGGGGCCTTTGCAGGGGGTTCCCTGGCTGCTGCTCAGTTTTTGTTTTGCCACCCAGCCTATTGCCTCAGATATTATTGCCAACAACGCCAATGGGATGGCGGCGTTTTCGTCACGTGGGCCAACAGACGATGGCCGGGCCAAGCCAGATATCATCGCCCCTGGCACCAACATCGTCTCCAATCGCTCTCATGACCCGGCTGCCAACCCGTTGTGGGGCGTGCATCAAACGAATACCCATTACGTCTATTCTGGCGGCACCTCTATGGCGACGCCGCTTACGGCCGGCATGGGGGCACTGGCACGCGAGTGGCTCACCGGGCAGGGGGCGGCTAATCCCAGCGCCGCCCTGGTTAAAGCTACGCTGCTAAACACCACGGAAGATATGGCTCCCGGCCAGTACGGCACCGGCGCCACCCAGGAGATTCCCTATACCCGGCCCAACAATGTGGCCGGGTGGGGACGGGCAAACCTGGGCTTTATCAGCCCACCTCCTGCTTACGCCCTCTGGTTTGATGATCGTGCCACTGGCTTGAATACTGGTGAGAGTGTGAACTACACCCATACGCTGACACGGCCGTTGCAAGTCATCACCAGCACCCAGCCACTGCGCCTCATGCTGGTCTGGACAGACCCACCTGCTTCTTTGTCTGCCTCAGCGCAGCTCGTTAATGACCTGGACCTGGTCGTCACCGGCCCTGGCGGCACATACTATGGCAATGATGTCCCCACTGGCGACCGTCTGAACAACGTCGAAGGCATCATCATCAACAACCCACCGATCGGCGCCTACCAGGTAAACGTCACCGCTTATAATGTACCTATCAATTCCCAACCCTATGCGCTGGTGGTGGCCGGTCCCTTAACCGACAGCACCTTACCTACCCCTACCCATACACCCACACCGTCCAATACACCAACTTTCACCCCCACCCCCTCCAATACACCAACCTTCACGCCAACACCCACCCATACACCCACGTCATCCAGCACCCCTACCTTCACCCCCCTGCCTACCGACACACCAACACCAACAACCACCTTGACAGCTACGCCGACGGGCAGCCCCACACCTATACCAACCAACACTTTCACACCAGCGCCGACAGCCACGCCCACAAACACCGCTACCCCCTTACCAACCCAGACGCTCACACCAACCACCACACCGACGACCACCCCATCACCGCCCACGTTCTGGGTTTACCTGCCGGCAGTGCTAAAACAAGAGTAGCCCGGCACCGTCTGAGGCTCTCTTTTTGTATTTTGCTTGACGGATTAGCGTTTCAGGTTTAACGTTAACATAGGTTTGTTGACCCGGTTTACAACCTGGAGATTTTTGATGTCCACGGCCGTCTCTGGTAACTCATCTGTTGACATCACTGCCCGCCACCAAGCTCTGGTTGCCCTGTTGATCCAAAACAAGTGCATCCAGTCAGAAACGGTGGCTGCCGCCTTTCGGGCGGTACCCCGTCACCCTTTTTTGCCCGGCATCCCCCTGGAAGAGGTTTATTCAGACACGGCCATTCCCACACACTTTGATGACAACGGCCGTCCCATTTCTTCTTCATCCCAACCAGCCATTATGGCCATCATGTTAGAACAACTGGCGCTGCAGCCTGGCCAACACGTGCTGGAAGTGGGCACCGGCACCGGGTACAACGCCGCCCTGATGGGTTACCTGGTGGGCGCCCACGGCCGGGTCACGACCCTGGATATTGACCCCTCTATTGTGGCCGCGGCCAGTGATCACCTGGCGGCCGCCGGGTGCAGCAACGTGAAGGCGATCTGCGGTGACGGCATGGTAGGCTGCGCCGCCCACGCCCCCTATGACCGCATTATTCTCACCGTTGGCGGCTGGGATATTGCCCCCGCCTGGCGTGAGCAGCTTAAGCCAGACGGCCGTATGCTCCTGCCGCTGTCCCTGAATGGCCCCCAATACGCCGTCGCTTTTGATCAGGCCGAAGAGTGCCTGGTTAGCGCCTCCGTTCACCCCTGTGGTTTTATGCGCCTGCGTGGTCCCCATGCCGGGCCAGACATAGCCTTCCCTTTAAACGACGAACAAACCATTCATCTGGAATATGAAGAGGCCCTGACCCATCCGCGCCAACTTGATCCTGGTCGCTTGCGCGCCTGGTTGGCAGGCCCGTCACACGAACTCACCACCACGCTTCAGGTTTCACCACGTGAGGTGTGGCGCGGCCTGATGTTATGGCTGGCCCTTCATGAGCCAAAACTGGTGGGGTTGACGGCCGGGGGCGCGGCGGTCACGGCCGGGGCTATCCCTCTTCTATTGGGTGCAAACGGGCCAAAACCCTGGCAGGTCACCATTGGTGTTGTCACTGACAACGGCATGGCCTTTTACATGCGCCAGCCGGTCACAAACACAGGGTCAGGCGAACCAGAAACCTTTGTCCTGGGTATTTGTGGTTACGGGCCGGGAAGCACGGCGGCGGGACAGCAGCTGCAAGATCACGCCCATGCTTGGCACCTCGCCGGCCGACCCGGTGAATCTGGCATGCGCGTACGTGCCTACCCCGTAAACAATGGTCTCACCATGCACACGGCCGTGACCCGCCGCTGGCATAAATTTGTCGTCGATTGGCTGCCGCTATCATGAAAGATTTTGACTGGCAGGTTAACGAAGAAAGCGATCAAACCTTCTTGCTAGATGAGCCGGTCAGCCGCCACGGCCGTAACCGTTGGTTCTGGCTGACGACCCTGCTCATCCTGGTGCTCATGGTGGGCGGGTGGGGGTTGACACGTTACCAGGTCAGGCGCGCCCAGATGGCGTTGCAAACACGCGTGCAGGCGGTGCTTGACCTGGAACAAAGCGCGCTGCGCCGTGGTGACGGGGACCTCTTCTTTTCTATCCAGGTCGATGATCCGGCCTGGTTCGCCGCCCAACTGCACCCCGAAGCTCAGGTGCGGGTGAATGCTAACCGGCGTGTGACCCATGCCCAGGAAGTGGGCCAGGCCATCTGGGCAAATATCACCTGGCAAGAGGGAGACGCCGTCTATCAACAGGTGCTGTTTTTGCAAACAATAGACGGCCGTCTGCTGCACAGCCCCACCGCACCTGATTACTGGGGCCGGAACTTTCGTATGGACACAAGCTGGGGCCGGCTGGATTATTCGGAAGTGGATGGTGTCTGGGCAGATGAGATGACCACCTTTATCAGGCAAGTTATTGCTGAAACGTGCTCCCCCGCGTGCCAGGCCAGCCATCTACCGCTGACGGTTGTGCTGACGTCAGATTATGTGGACACGGCCGTGCCCAACCGCATTCACATGCCGTCACCCCGCTTGCTGGCCCTGGATGGCGACGGCCGTCCGGCGGACATCTTCTGGCAAGAGCTGCGCCGCCGCCTGCAAAGTGTCTGGACCCCTGCCACCATCCGTTTTGCCGTACCACCTGACCTTAACCAGCTTACCGATTATGAAAGCGCCGCCCGTGATTTTATGGCCGCCAACCCACACATCACGGTCGAGATCATCACCCTGGATACACCTAACCCTGATCCGGCAGCACTGCTGGCCTACGATGGCGCCGCTTTTCCCCTCACTGAAGCGCTGCTGGCCTCTGGTGGCATTGTAGACCTCACCGGTTACGCTCGGTCTGATCCGGACTTTGACCAGGGTGACTTTTACGAACAGATCTGGCAGGGTGCCTGGTGGCACGGCCGTATGTGGTTTGTGCCTCATGCAGCCACTATGAGCCTGTTGTATTATGACAAAGCCGCCTATCGGGAAGCAGAGTACCCAGAGCCGTCGCTGCGCTGGACCTGGGAAGAACTGCACCAGGATATGCTGATTGTCTCCAACCCCTATTCGGAAAAGCGTCCATCCTGGGGCTTTTTAGACCCAGGCAATGACACCCTTTTCTCCTACGCCTACCACTGGGACAACAACTGCACTGAAGCCGCGACCGTAGCCTGTTCACGGCCGTTGAATGAGCAGGCTGTCAGCGCCGCCCTGACCTGGTATCAACAGATGGCCGGGCAGCCGGGGCTGATGCCTGACCGCTCTGAAATTCCGGAACGGGAACGCCAAAACCTTCTGTTAAACTGGCAGTCAGCGCGGCGGCGGGCCGTTATCTGGGTAGACACGCCGCTGAATTACGAATACCGGCTGCTGCTGGCACCACTGGGTGTCGTATCCTTCCCCGGTTCCAACCGGTTCGATGGCATCACACCGCTGCGTGTACAGGGGCATTTCATCAGCCAGCAAGCAGACAATGCGCGGGCCGTCTGGGAGTGGCTCAAATTCCTCAGTTTCCAGACCCCCACGCCTACCTTCCGCCAGGTTCCGGCACGGCCGTCGGTCGCTGAATCTTCCCAATTCTGGCAAATTTTGCCACGTGAATTAGGCAACCCCATGCGCATCGCCTTCCCTTTTGCCCGGCCCGTGACCCTGGCCGAACAACGTTATTTTACTGAAGAGCAAATCATGGCCGTGCTGACCGGCGCGGCCACCCCCGCTGAAGCCCCCTTTATCGTGCCAGAATTACGCTGGTTTTTCCACAACACCAACTGACAAATCTCCCCGAGGTCGGTGACAATCCTCATATGCCTAATGGTCAGGCGGGTTTTACACTATAACCAGTTAAAGTATGCAGGTGGGTGCAGCTTGCCCACAGGCCTATTTGTTTGCAAGTCCGAAGGAAATGATTATGACCACATTGGGTATACCAAAAGAAGTCCGCGACCTGGAAAAGCGAGTGGGGTTAACCCCCGCCGGGGTATTGGCGCTCACGGAGGCCGGGCACACTGTGTATGTACAGGCTGACGCCGGTGTGGGTGCCGGCTTTAGTGACCAATCTTACCAGCAAGCCGGGGCGCACATCGTCTATTCGGCTGGCGAAGCCTATGGCCGGGCTGATATCATCGCCAAAATCACCCGGCCCACCGCCGATGAGTACCGGCTGTTCCGCGCTGGCCAGACGATCTTTTCATTCTTACACCTGTCTGTTGCCTCACCAGACTTATTACAGGCCCTAAAAGCCTACGACATCACGGCCGTGGCCTATGAGATGATAGAAGAAGCTGATGGTACCCGGCCCGTGCTGCGGCCAGCCAGTGAAGTCGCTGGCCGCATGGCGCCCATTATCGCCGGACAATTACTCAGCAGCTACCAGGCCTGTGTAGAACAAGACGGCCTGGGCATTTTGCTCAACGGACTGGCTGGCGTGCCTCCGGCTACCGTCGTCATTGTCGGCGGCGGTGTGTTAGGCCGTAACGCCGCCCGCGCCTGCACCGGTTTGGGAGCAGAAGTAACCGTCCTTGACCATGATGTGAATGCCCTGCGGGTGATAGATAACCGCTTCGACGGCCGTGTCACGACCATGTTTGCCAACGAATATAACCTGAAGCGGGCCGTGGCTTTTGCCGATGTGCTCATTGGCGCTATTGCCGTGCCCGGCCAGCGAGTACCCGTAATGATCACCCGCGACATGGTGCGCAGTATGCGGCGTGGTTCGGTGGTAATGGATTTTTCCATTGACCAGGGAGGCTGCATAGAAACCAGCCGCCCCACCACCCTGCGGGACCCGGCCGTTATGATCGAAGGGGTCATTCACTATGCCGTGCCCAATGTCACTTCCGTTTACTCTCGCACTACCAGCCATGCTATCACCAACTGTGCCCTACCCCACCTGCTGGCGGCAGCTACCTATGGTCTTCCCGCCGCCTATGATTACGTTCCAGCCCTGGCTAAAGGGATCAACGTCTACCGAGGCCAGATGGCAAACACCAGTAAGCAGTAATCAGTATTCAGTAAGCAGTAAATGACTGAACACTGATTATTGGGCACTGAATCTTAAATATTGCACATTGCACAGTGATTACTGGAGAATTTATGAACTGGGAAACAATTTATCGTAAAAAGATAGCCGACGTACAAACTGCCCTTAATGTTATCCAATCAGGCGATCGCCTGTATATTGGCGGTGGCGCAGGCGTACCCGTAACCCTGACACAAGGGTTAACAGCCTGCGCCTCCCGGCTGCGCGATGTAGAACTTACACATATTTTGACCTTTGCCAAAGCTCCCTACGTTGCCCCAGAGTATCTGGAGAGTTTTCGGGTTAATGCGCTGTTTATCGGTCATAACGTGCGGGCCGCGGTACAAGAAGGCCGGGCAGACTTCACCCCCATCTTCCTCTCAGAAATTCCCGGCCTCTTTCAAACCGGCATTTTGCCCCTAGACGTAGCCCTCATCTCTGTCACCCCACCTGACGAACATGGTTTTTGCAGCTTTGGTGTAGAAGTGGGCACCACCAAACCGGCTGCCGAGTCAGCACGTGTTATTATTGCCGAAGTGAACCGGCAAATGCCCCGCACGCTAGGTGACAGCTTCATCCACGTCAGCCGTCTACATCACATTGTTGAGGTAGACTACCCCATACCCCAGGCGCCACAGGGTCATAGCTCTGCCGATAATCTGCAAATTGGCCGCCACATCGCCGATATGATCCCTAACGGCGCTACCCTGCAGATGGGCATTGGTAGTATTCCAGACGCCGTGCTGCAAAGCCTGACCCATCATCAAGACCTGGGCATCCATACCGAACTCTTTTCCGATGGGGTTATTGACCTGGTAGAACAGGGGATTATCAACTGTTCACGCAAAACATTTCACCCCGGCAAAATCGTGGCCGGGTTCCTCTTTGGCACCACACGCCTCTATGAATTTATTCATAACAATCCACTCATAGAGCTGCATCCTACTGGTTATGTCAATGATCCGTTTAACATCGCCCGCAATGACAAGATGGTGGCCATTAACTCGGCGCTGCAAATTGACCTGACAGGCCAGGTGTGCGCCGACTCCATTGGCCCCCGCTTTTACAGCGGCGTGGGCGGGCAGATTGATTTTATTCGCGGTGCCGCCCGGTCAAAGGGGGGGCTGCCCATCATCGCTTTTCCTTCTACGGCCCAGGGGGGTAAAACCAGCCGCATTGTGCCCATGCTCAATGAAGGTGCGGGGGTCGTCACCACGCGCAACGACGTGCATTACGTTGTTACCGAGTTTGGTGTGGCTTCACTGTACGGCAAATCCATCCGCCAGCGCACGCAGGAATTGGTAAACATCGCCCATCCTCAATTCCGGGATGAATTGATGTGCCAGGCAAAAACCTTGGGCTACGTGTAGCTGCCTGAACTGCCTAGCGGGCAGGCAACACATAGGGGCATGTCAGCTCCAGTATGCCCGGCGTCGCTGGCTAATTGTTTGACTTCCGCACCAGCTTTGGTCATGATCGGGGTGTGATAAAACTGAAACGCACCTCCGTCATAGTCCTCTTCATGCTGCTCATCCTGGCGGCAGCCCTTTGGGCCATGCCCCTTTCTGGCGATGTGTTTATCATGTTAGATAAACCAGCGCCGCCGGAATGGCCACAGATAACAATAAAGCCGGCCGAACCACTGCCAGGGAAGTTAGCGACTCTTTATGTCACAGACATAACACCTTGGGTTCACGTACGTCTAGAGGTGACAGACACGGCTACCCAAGAAGTGAGGCGGCCGCCGCTGGGGCAGGTACAGCAAACACCGGTAGGCTGGGAATGGCGATGGTACTTTGAGGTCCCAGAAGCCGCCAGTTATGAAGTGACATTGTTTCATGATTGTGACCGGGGATGTAAAAGGTGGGGCGGTAAAAGTTTCAGCAATACGGCCAACGAAAACCGTCGGCTAAATGTGCGGCGGCCAACAAAGTTATGTGCGGTTTTTCCCAACCCGGCGCGTGCGTGGCACGGCCGTAGTGCCTGGATAGTCGAATTAACCTATGCCCAACAGGCAGAAAGCGCCTATTGGGGCCTGGATGACCTGGCCAGACGGGTGGTAACAGCCAGCCAGCAGGGGCACCGCGTGCTGCTGCGCATTGAATATGACCAGAACCAGAGCATACCACCACCAGATGATGAGGTTGCGCTGACCACTTACCTTGAATACGTGCGCCGCCTGGCTCGTGATGCGCGTTTTCAAGATGTTTACGCCTTTGTGATTGGTTCCGGCTTTAACAGCCAGGAACACAATGCCCAATCAGCTGACAAGCCGGTGACACCCGCATGGTATGCCCGCCTGTTTAATGGCTACGGCACGGAGCCAACCGCCTCAGATAACGTCCTGGCTGTTGTCCGCGCTGAAAACCCGAGGGTACGGGTGCTGGTGGGGCCGGTACAGCCGTGGGTGTTGGACGCAGACGGGGAACGGCCGTATGCCATTGACACCCCCTGGCTTAATTACATGAACACGCTGGTACTGCTGCTCGATGAGGCCGCCCAGGCTCACGCTGCCGCGGGCATCCCCCTGGCCGCACCCGATGGCTTTGCCATCGACGCCCCCGGCAACCCAGATTCGCCTAAAATGGCCGGCTTACCGCTGGCGCAAGAGCCACAGACCGATTTAATCAGCACCCACTGGCACGGCGCGCAGCTTGGTTTTCGTATCTACCGGGATTGGCTGGACATTATCAACAGCACCCCGACAACCCAGGGTCTGCCCACTTACATCATTGCCAGCAACACCTTTGGCGCCGACGCTATCAGCCCCCCCACCCAAAATTACCCGGATGGCTGGCTCACGACGGCCCTAGCGGAAATTAACGGGCAGCCACAGGTGCAGTCGCTTTGCTGGTTTACTGATCATTTTCCGTTTAGCCCACAATGGCATGATTTTAGCCTGACCAATCCCCAAGGTCATATGGCGGCGGCGGCGGCAGAATTCGAGGTGCTTCTATCAGAAAAATGACCGCGTCCGGTAATTTTACCGCTCGCGTTCATGCAGGTAAAAGTAAACGGCTGCTACAATAGCCGCTACCATGACCCCACTACACACGAGCAAAATGATTAATACCATTGATTGACCGACAAAACTCATAACTCACCTGGCGTTCTTGCCCATCCAGGAAAAGTAAATATCAACGGCCGTCACCAGACCTACTTTGTAAACCGGTCAGTATCCCTCTGACAGCCCCAGACTCATCATACCTATGGTTGAATCTCCACCACCACCCCCGTTTCAGCCCAGGCATACAACGTCTGAGCGTTTTCATTGCTAAGGAGGATGCAGCCATAAGTGACTGGCGCCCCCAGGTTGTTGGTCCACAACAAATTATACCCATCGCGAGTGGGGAAGCCATGAAAGCCGTTCATAAAATCTGACGTAGGCACCGGCCGGTAAATCCCCATAAAATTGGGCATCCACAAATTCCAGTTGGCAGCATAAGCATTGGGTTCATGAGATTGTACCTGAAAAATGCCCGGTGCCGTGGGGCTAGACGCAATGCCTGTGCTGGCCGGCCAATCCCACTTCAACTGGCTGTTTTCAAACACCTGTACCGTCTGGCGGCTGATGCTGACGATCACCCGCTTATGGGGCACCACGGGCAGCGGCAGCATCTCATCCGGCGAAGGAATCGTGATCACCTGACCCGGCGATAGCGCGTCAATACCGGGGTTGGCTTGCTGAATCCAGGGATACGGAATGCCCATGTCACGGCCGATGCTGGCCAGGGTGTCGCCGTATTGCACGGTATACTGTGTCGGAGAATGATAAATACGCGCCGTCACGGCCGTTTCACCGTGGCGCAGCGCCGCAGTTACATCCCGCAAGGCTTCATCCACATCCAGGTAACGGCCGTTGCCCAACCCTGCCGACTTTTCTGCCCAAAAGGCGCGGGCAGTCTGTGAATCCAACTGCCACTGCCATTGGCCAGGGTTGAGTGGGTCTAAGGCCACAGACACCCAGCCGCCCCATACGGCCGGGGTCAATTCCCAGGTGAGCGTTTCGCCGCTGATAGGATCATAACCATGCACGGTGACAGTCGTGTTGAGCAGTTGGTTGATTTGCCCGATGATGCCGCTGACATCACTGATGGCCGGGGGGATCATAGTAAAACTCAGGGGCAGACGGCCGTAAACCAACACCGCCTCCTGGTATGTAGTTAAATACGCCACAGTGGCTTCCAGGTTAAGCTCCTGGCCGGGGGCAGCAGGGGTAGCCCTGGCCTGGCCCTCTACCACCTGCACACCGGCGTTTACCGGCGCGCGCGCCATCTGGGGGGCCAGGGCCTGTAAGGCGGCAGCGCTCACGGCCGTGTCCAGCACATACACCGGCGTCACGGCCAGCTTACCGGTTGTTGCCAGCTTAATCAGACCATCCAGGGAACGGCCGGCCGCGTGTGCCCGTTCCGCGGTAGCCAACGCATCCAGCTCAATGCCCATGACCGCCGGGGCCATCTGCCAGGTTTCCGTATCGCTTTCCAGCGTCAGGCCCTGCTGCTGCCATTCAATGCCCAGGGTCACGGCCGTGTTATTCACCGTCATCAACCCTACGTTTGTGCCCATCACCTGTGTGCCCGGCAGCAGCAGTGGGCTGGCAATAAACATCATGGCTCCACCGACCAGGCCTACACCCACCAGCAAACAGGCCAACAGCAGCAAACCCACCAGCCAACGCCAAGGACGTCGGCGCTGGTTGGCCTGGTAAGCTGGGAAGTGCAGATTAGCGGCCTGGTGTGCCGGGAAATAAAGGGTGGGCTGTTCGTTGTTAGCGGCAGACGGCCGCGCCCACCGCCCTGTCCTTAGTTTATGTGTTTGACTCATGGATGCCTCAATAATCCCATTTTACCTGTGTTTGTCTCTATTATTCGTGAATGGCAGGTGAGTTTCTTGACGCCTGGCTGACGCTTACACCCGCTTCCCTCTACGCTCTCCAACCGGCCAATTCCCCGCAGCAACCGGACTTTGCCACGTTTACAAACACTTTACATCCCTATTGCAACTTTTTGAAACCTGGCCGGTATCTTTTAGCATTACAGGCTTTTGCAGCGGTGCCAGGCACGCCGGAAACGGCGCTGTTTATGCCAGCCCTTAAAGGGCATGCCTGGCACCTCCCAGGAGAAATTAAAATGGCAGATGTCTACACCGTCACCTTTATCATTATTGGCATTCTCATCAGCGTGCCAGCGCTGTTGGTGGCTTTTAATTTGCTAATGCCCGCCGTCAGCCAACGCGCCCATGCCCGGTTGGACCAGACCCCGGTGAAGTGCTTCTTTTTGGGGCTGCCCGTCACCGGTTTTATCATCCTCTACACGCTGATGGCGTTCCAGGCCAACGTCGGCTTGCTGCAAACCAGCGCCTTTATGGTGGCTGTTGGCGGCCTGGGCATTGGCGCCATTGGCGGTGCCGGGATGGCCCGGCTGTTGGCCGCCCGCCTCACACCGCTGGCCAGCCCCAACTCCAAGCTCATGAATCTGCTGCGGGGTGCTGTAGTGTATGAACTGGCCTGCCTGGTTCCCTTTGTCGGCTGGTTCCTTTTTATCCCCATTGCCGGCATTACGGCTATTGGCGCGGCGGTGTTTGCCCTACTGGGGTGGGCGCCCAGGCCGGTGACAGGTAATCAGTTAGCGCATCAGTTACAAGTTAAGCTATTTTGTGAGTTGTCAAGCCAGAAATTGGCTACAATTCACGCATGAAAAAAGCAAACAATCCATCTAAAAGTACAGTCCGGCATACACGGGCCATACAGGCCGATAG
>WYBM01000054.1 GCA_011525915.1 Ardenticatenaceae bacterium
GCACATTTTTTAATGATGTGGAAGCCTTGCTGCGCTACTTGATATTCTCAGATTGGCGTTCGGTGCTCAAGTTTATGTTTGACCAACTTGAACTTGAACCTGATTGAGGTCATATTTCGAATTGCTGGGTTCTAACTAATAGGTAAGCGGCATATCAGGTATACTTACTTGTCAAGGGATGGTCTGTTTTTATGTCGGAATTGGTGTTGTTGCCTTCCATGCTAATGTGGTTGTCATGGCGGTTAATGGGATCTGGAAAATGGTTTTAAGAAACAATTCTGCTTATGATGTAATACATCCGGTGTCTTCCCTTGTAGAGCTTCTTCGTTTCCAGGCATCTCATCAGCCTGATAAACGAGCTTATACTTTTTTATCAGATACAGTCACAGAAGAAGAGTACCTGACTTATCGTCAATTAGACGAGCGAGCCCGAGCAATTGGTGCCAGGCTGCAAGATTTAGGGTTGATGGGGGAACGTGTTTTACTACTCTACCCTCCTGGACTGGATTATATTGCAGCGTTCTTTGGCTGTTTGTTTGCTGGCGCAGCCGCTGTGCCTGCATACCCACCAGATCCTGCCCGGCTTCAACGAACGCTCCCCCGCTTTCAAGCACTTACAGATGATTCTCAAGTAAAAGCTATATTAACAACAGCTCCCATTTTTGCTATGACTGAGTTTGTTTTTGATGCAGCGCCAGACTTAAGGGCGTTGCACTGGCTGGTTACAGACAATATAGTTAGCGACTTAGCCGAACAGTGGCAAGATCCAGGTGTAGGCTTAGAATCCCTCGCTTTCCTTCAGTATACGTCGGGTTCCACGGCCGTGCCAAAGGGGGTCATGCTCTCACATGGTAACTTGCTCCATAACTCGACGCTGATCCAACGCTGCTTTGAACATACTGAAGACAGCTGCGGCGTTATCTGGCTGCCACCTTATCATGACATGGGGCTGATTGGCGGAATTATACAGCCTCTTTACGTTGGATTTCCCGTCATCTTAATGTCGCCACTTAATTTCTTGAAGAACCCACTTGGTTGGTTGCAAGCTATCACCCGCTATCAGGCCACGACGAGCGGGGGGCCAAACTTTGCCTATGATCTGTGTGTACGAAAGATTACGACTGAACAACGGGCGAGTTTAGATCTGAGCAGCTGGCAAGTAGCCTTTAACGGGGCTGAGCCGATAAATCCGCAAACGATTGTCGATTTTACTAGCGCATTTGCTGCATGCGGTTTCAAACCTGAAGCCTTTTACCCTTGTTATGGGTTAGCTGAGGCCACCCTGATTGTTTCTGGCGGTCTGAAAGGGGAACGGCCTATTCTCAAAACATTTGCAAAAGAAGCTTTGGAACACAATCAGGTCCAAGAAGTAACCACGGATGTTACCCCTTACCATTTTGTAAGCTGCGGCCGTTCAATGACCGGGCAGACGATCATCATTGTTGATCCGGAAACTGGCCAGCTACGCCCTGTGGGACAAGTAGGCGAGATTTGGGTCTCGGGAGCAAGCATTTCTCAAGGATATTGGAACAGACCAGATGCCACAAATGATACCTTTTACGCTTACCTGGCGGAGACCGGCGAAGGCCCGTTTTTGCGAACGGGCGATTTGGGTTTTTTGCAAGAGGGGGAACTGTTTGTTACCGGGCGGCTTAAAGACCTGATCATCATTCGCGGCCGTAACTATTACCCACATGATATTGAACAGGCCGTAGAACAGTGCCATGAATTGTTGCGCCCTGGTTGCAGCGCGGTATTTTCTTTAGATGTGGCAGGCCAGGAACAGCTTGTGATCGTTTCAGAAATACGCCACCGGTTCCAAGATTCAGATCTGAACGGCATCATCGAAACAGTTCGTCGTATAGTTGCTGAATTGTTCCAATTGCAGGTTTATACCGTGGTCTTAATTAAGGCCGGCACTCTGCCCAAAACATCTAGCGGCAAAGTGCAGCGTTTTGCTTGCCGAAGTGAATACTTGGCTGGTGACCTGGATGTGATTCAAATCGATGCGTTGTCAGATAATGATACGCGGCCACGGGGAGCAGATAGCTTCATTCGCAGAGCGCTTGATACCCTTACAGAATCATACGCGCGCCAGGCACTGTTGACTTTGTATTTACAAGAGCAAATAGCCCGGGTATTAAGTGTAAGCTCCTCTAACGTAGATGCGCGGCAAGTCTTGAGTAATATGGGACTCGACCCCCTTATGTCAACGGATCTACTGAGCAATCTAGAGACTGATTTAGGTATCCAGTTACCTATCCATAGTTCCCTACAAGATCTTTCCTGTGAACAGCTTGCAGTTCATATTCTCAGTGAGGAGCATTCTTTACTGGCTCATGAATCATCTACTACTTTAGAGGCGGGGAAGATTTGACCCTCAGGCATTCAACGGTAGTCTGACCTGAAAGGTAGTTGCCTAGCCTTGCGGCCACGACGCGGCTGGGGTCATCTTCTTTTTAATGACGAAAATGGATAAAGATACGGCCGAAATTTTTGTCGTCCTTTTCAACCCGATGGTAAAGTTTGCGAATGTGTGATTGGTTTAGAAATCGCAGCACTTTTTTCTTTAGTTGGCCGCTGCCCTTTCCAGGGATAATTTCCACAAGGGTGATGCGTTTTTCAATGGCTTCCTGAATAACCCGGTTGAGTTCTTTGTCGATTTGATCGCCGCGATTATAAATATCGTGGAGATCAAGCTTTAGTTTTGCCATACCCTATGTTCCTCTACGCCTTTTGTTATGATTTTTGAAGTCGCCCTGGTACAGAAGATGGCATGTATCCCCTAGAACCGCAGATATTACCAGCGTTCTACTCAGTTCCCAAAACCTCATTCACCACAACATCCAAAGGCTGGGCTTCAGCCAATGGTTCGCCCAGCTTCGTCAGCAGCGCCTGGGCCTTTTCGGTGACATGTTTACGCGCTGCTGGCTGAGCCAGGATTGTGGCCAGGAGGCGGTTGGCCTGCTTCCATTTTTGTTCTGCCGTTAACAACACCGCCACCTCTATCAAAATCTCCAACATCACCGGTGTGGCTTTCACCGCCAGCGCCGCCTGCATCGCCAGCCGGTAATAGCCCACAGCCCCTTCATAGTCGGCCATCTGCCGGCAGTTTGTACCCAAATGATTTAAGGCATAAGCCATACCAATCTTATAATCCAGCTCACGAGCGACCGCCAGGCTCTTTTGATATAACTGCTGCGCCTGGGCATACGCTTGCCGCGCTTGAGCCAGGTTGCCCAGGTTGGTCAGGGCAAAAGCACTGCCTTTACGGTCGCCAATGTCGTGGAAAATAGCCAGGCATTCGTTAAGGTCTGCTTCGGCCGTTTCATGTTTACCCACCAACCAGCCCAAATGTCCCAAGTTATTCAGCGAATAGGCCAGGCCGCGCCGATCGCCAATCTCCCGTTTGATGGCCACACTCTCCCGGTACAGAGGCCAGGCTTCCTCATACTCACCCACGGTGTCAGCCACACTGCCCAAATTGTTGAGGCACAAGGCAATGCCGCGCCGGTCACCGGTGCGTTCCCGCAACGCCAAACTCTCGCGGTAATAACGGCGGGCTTCGGCAAACTCACCCAGGACGTAGGCCACATTGCCCAGGCGCAGCAGCACATTGGCCTCTCCCCAGGCCTCGCCGATCTTGTGGTAAAGTGCCCAACTTTCCTCCTGCTGCTGTTTGGCCGTTGAATAGTCGCCGCGCATTTCCGCGATGACGCCCAAAATGCTGAGAATGGAGGCCGCTTCACGGGGGTTGTCAAACGGCCGTAACACCGCCAACCCCCGCTCTAACGCCGCCTGCCCTGCATCCAGCTGCCACAGGCGCACCAATAACCGTCCCTGCCGTGACAGCGCCCGCCCCAACAGCAGTGACCCTTCATCTGCCAGCGTGACCGCCTGCCCCAACATCTCTGCGCCCTCCTGGAACCAACTGCGTGTCTGGTAAAATCGGTACAATCCCTCTAGGGATTGGTCCAACAACGCTTTATCCTCACGGGCAATGGCCCAACGCCACATTTGGCGGATATTTTCAATGTCGGCGCCAATCTGCGCCAGGGCTTGCGCCTGATTTTCTCCCGTCAGGGCTGCTTCTCGTGCTTGCAGAAAACGGCCGTAATACCCGGCATGGTCTGCCTGCACCTGTGCCTGCACGGCCGTTTTAACTTTCTCCAACGCATACTGCCGCAGTACATCAGGAATAGCATACCGGCCGCCCTCTACTCGATGCAGCAAGGACTTATCTATCAGCGTCAGCAAATGTGACAGCAAAGCTCCAGCTACCGCCTGGGCTGCCGCGGCATCAAAGCCGCCCCGAAAAACCGCCAGTTTGCCCAAAACCAGCTGTTCCTGGTCAGATAACAACCGCCACGAATGTTCAAATACGGCCCGCAAACTGCGATGACGCGGTGGAATATTGCGTAATGATGTCTCTAGAAAATCTAAATCACGCTCAATTTGGGCTGCAATTTCGTCACATGACAGCATGCGCACCCAGGTCGAGGCTAGCTCTAACCCCAACGGTAGGCCACTGACCAAACGGCAAATGCGGGCTACCGACGGCTTTACCTCCTCCGTTAGCGCAAAATCGCCATTCACCTGGCTGGCGCGCTGCACAAATAAAGCTACGGCGCTGCACGATTCCATATTAAAACTGCCATTAGCAGGACATTGCAGGCCATAAATTTCTACCAATGATTCGCCCAGCAAATTTAACCGCTCCTGCGACGTGACCAATATAGATACCCCTGGGGCTGTTTTAAGGATCTCATCGACCAGTTCCGCCCCCTCCAGCAGATGCTCAAAATTATCCAGCACCAGCAGCATCTCTTTCTCACGCATAAAGTCAAGCAGCTGGGCTTTTTGCTCTTCAAGTCCACCACGGCCACCATAAAAGGAAAAATCCAGCACATCGGCCAGCAGGGCCACCAGGTAATCGGCTGAACTGACGGGGGCCAAAGGCACAAAGTAAACGCCGTGTGCATAATCATGCTGCCGCTGTGCCGCTTCCAGGGCCAGCCGGGTCTTGCCTATGCCGCCGGGTCCCATGATGGTCACCAGACGGCCGTTTTTCCCGCCGAGCACCCGCTCAATCTCTGCCAGTTCCTTATCACGCCCTACAAATGAAGTCAACTGGCGTGGCAGGTGAATGGAGGACGGCGGTGGTGTTGAGGTGGTTGCCCACTTCGCCAACGTCCCGGTCACAACCTGCTCATACAAAGCCGCCGTCTCCGGTTGGGGTTGTACCCCTAAGGTCTCTTTTAAAATTTGGGCGCACTCTTCATACTGCCGCATCGCTGCCGCCCTCTGCCCTGCTATCGCATAGGTGCGCATGAGGGCTTGATGTGCGGGTTCATGTAAAGGGTCCAGCGCTAACCATCGGCGCTCTACCTGGATGGCCGCCTCATACTCCCCCTGCGCTTCATAACATCGCGCCAATGACCCCAAGGCCCCCGCCAACGCTTGGCGGTAACTTTCAGTGTGAAATGCCTGCCACTCATCAAACTCCGCGCTATCAAGCAGAGTAAATCCGGCCAGAAAATCACCACGATAGAGGGAAACCGCTTTTTGTAAAATGGGTATGCAAGTGGCAAGCTGTCCCTCATGCACATCCCCCCCACACGTTGTTAATAACGATCGCCATTCTTGCACATCCAACCACAAATTGGGCTGCTCTGGCAAAGCGATAGTACGGCGATCGATCGTTAACCAGGCCTTGCCGATGGCCTGATTTAACGCCGTTAACGTCCGCCGCAATGCTGACCGCCCCCGTGCCTCATCTGACTCTGGCCACAGCAGCGTGGCCAGCACGGCCCGGCTCTGCGCCTGCCCTTCTACAGCCAGATACGCCAGCAAAGCAATGGCCTTGCGTGTATCCACCGTGATGGGCACACCATCCAGCGCTATTTGAGGTGTCCCTAATAAACGAATGGTCAGCTGGGGCAACTTGTAATTTCCTCTTTCAGGTGAAGGTAATAGGTAAATGGTGCTTGGTGCATAGCCAACGTAATCAGATGATGGATAACCGATCACCACAAAGTATACCCGTAACGCTTTCGTAACGGTAGCGCCGTACCCAGTAGCGACCTCGTAACGGCCTCCCAGTATCCTGGTACTAGTTTTTAAGATTCAGCAGGTTCGTCCCGATGGTTGGCTGCTGGGTCTGATTACTGAAAAGGTTGGTCATGTAAACATTTTTTTGAAGGAGGTTCTACAAGATGGAACAAAAGAAGGAAACCGTGTTCTTGTGGCATAAAGCTATATTCTGGTTATTAGCCGCCCTGTTGGTCACAGGGCTTATACTCGTCTCTGGGCCGGGGATCCAGGCACTTGACCCTGCCGCTCCTGTCGCTTCGGGCTGGACGTTGATCAAATTCCCTCAAGGTCAGCCGCTGTGTACCGGGGTTGGCTACAGTGGGGCTGTCTATTTTGATCGTCTTGATTGTGGCTTTGGCTATGTAGGCGTCAGTGAAACAACCGCCACGTCGGCCGTTACCGTCCAGCTTATCGATGCCTCTGGTGCCGTCCGCAGCACCCAAACCACCACCTACCGCGCTGCCAATGTGGCCTGGCAGTTTAGCATCACCCCTGGCGCCAACTGGGTTCCGGGCAAAGTCACCATCCGTGTTACCAACGTGGATGGGCAAAGTGGTAACTTTGGCGAAACAAGCATCTTGTTTAACCAACTTGGGGCCACCGTGGCCCCTACGGGCTTTGGTTATAGCCCTGGCGATGACATTGAAGTGACGGGCACTGTATACAAGATCGATCAGCTGCCGCCGCTGGCTGCACCGCAGGAAACGGCCGTGCCGGCCACCTTCTCCTTGCAAATTGTCACGGCCAACGGCAGCATCCGTGGTCCTTTTGGTCCTTATACGGCCGATGCCAACGGCGACTTTACCGTCACCATTCCCGGCAGTGCTACCCAAGATATAACCGCGGGGGCGGACACAGGGTACAAGACGGCCGTAGCCATTGAAGTTGTTAATGCCAGTTATACTGATCCCCTCACCGGGCTATGGGGTGCAGAACGCGCCGGTTCCGGTTCTGTCACCTTGGCCGTTCCACCTGACGCCTTGCTGGTGGAAAACAGCTTTGTCTCTTCCGTGGGTTGGGTCAAGCCCGGCGAAAGCTACCCCTTCCGTGTCTTCGTGCGCAACTTCACGGACAGCGCCGCCGCCAATGCCGTGGTCACCATTCCCCCCGTTGATGGGACGACCTTTACCCAGGTGAGCGCGCTTTCTGCTTCGGGCACGGCCGTGATTAACCCCGATGGTTCTATTCGTTGGACCATCGGCAGTGTACCCGCCGCCAGCAATGGCCAGCCTGCCGTAAAAACTCTCGTCGTCGAAGGGATCGCCGACACGCTGGGCCAGGATCCGCAGATCGTCTGGAAAGACCTATCCAGCACCGCTGCCCTGACCTACGATGGTGGCCCTGCCGGTCTTACCTCTATGAGCCACGGCCCCAAGGTCATTCCGCCCAATGGGGGGTATGAGACGGCGCGGTATGGTGATCGGCCGTTCCCCGTGGTTCCCGTCGATTATTTTGACCGTAAACATGATGCTGCCCATACCGGCGAAGCTCTGGCCAATAAAATCAACTCCCCTGACATTCCCGGCTCAACCTTTAACCTGTATCAGGAAATGTCCCTGACCCAACTATTCCCCAAGGGCACAGTGCCTTCGGCGGCTGTAGCTTCGGCGGGTTGGGCGTATGCTCCTGGCTTTGAGTTCAGCCAATTACAGCCACAAGGGACCTGTACTGGGATCACGTATAAGGATATGGCTGATACGGCCGTTTACCCCGAACGCATTGTCAACGGTTGGTATCAACTGCCGGGTGATACTCATTACTATGGGGCAGATCGTTTTGGCTCCGCCCTGGTGGGCGCTCTCGCCGGCGTAGGCCCCCTGCTGGATGTAGATTCCGCCTGTGGGCCCACCGGCAAAGCTGTCTTCGATGCCGCCCAAATCGCTGATCCTGAAATTGATTACAATGAGTACGACACTGACAAAGATGGCGTCGTCGACTTCTTCATGATGGTCTTTGTTGGTCTTGGTGGCAACGGCGCCTCTCAACTAAATGTGCCGCCCTATGACAACATCTGGCCGCACTCCTCCAGCCTGGAATTCTACTTCACCGACCCCGCTACCGGCCTTCAGGGCTATATCTCCGATGACCAGCTTAAGAGCCTGACGGAGGTGCCCCAATGCTGGACATCCACCGACTACGCCAGTTATGATGATTGTGCCGCTAACGGGGGCACAGGGCTGGATGCTTTGCCCGTTTTTGTCCGCGTTGGCCCTTACAACGTCAATCCCGAATCGGCCATTGATCGTGCCAGCGTCATCTCTCATGAGTATGGTCATTCCCTGGGCCTGCCGGACTTCTATTCGCTGGGCAACCGTGAAACCTACGGCGACTGGACGTTGATGGCTACTGACAAATCGCACCACATGGACATCTTCGCCAAACAAGATATGGGCTGGGTTGTGCCCATCCCCCTTGATCCCGGTCAAATTGTCTCTGTTACCAACTGGCAAGATTCCAAACTGGATATTGGTGAGATCCATTGGCAGCAGCCCGATGGCACACCCTACACGCTGTCTGCCGCCAACGGCCACCAAAACATCCACAACGCCGAAGCCTATGTGGCCAAGCTGCCGGCCCGGCAGCTGATTGACCCCGCGAAAGTGGCCGCCGGTGCTTCTCCCGACCACGTCTGGTGGTCAGGTTCCGGCAATAACTTTGGCTGCTCTCCTTCGGGCGGCCACAACTTTGATATCTTCTTGCCCGAACTGGCCACACTGCCACCCGGAACCCAGGTCACCGTTGAATTTAAATCTTACTGGGACATCGAATGGGATTATGACTATGGCTTTGTTCTCGTCTCTACCGATGGCGGCAACACCTATCAGTCGGCCGCTTCACAAAATGGCTACACCACTGCCGCTACCCAAAACCCCAACGCCAGCGCCTGCCAGCAGCAGTACGGCAACGGCCTGACGGGTACCAGCGGGTCCTACACAGCCAACACCCAAACCACTGATCGCCTGTTGGCCAACTACCCTGACGGTGGCTTCCTGGCTGACAGCTATGACATTTCCTTTGCCGCGGGCAGCAGCACGGTTTTGCGCTTCTCCTATGCCACAGACCCTGGCCTGGCTCGCCCAGGCTGGTTCATTGATGATTTGCGGGTCACGGCTGCTGGCAATGTTATCTATGACACTGACTTTGAAGAAGAACACGATGACCGCATTTTTAATGGCGGCTGCCAGGAAGACCTGGCCGTGGCCGCTACCTGCACACCTGGCTGGACTTACGTTTCTGCCGCCGATGGTTCCCCGGCTGACCATGCCTACTACATGGAAATGCGTGACCGTTCTGGCTTTGACTTTGAAGGGAAGGGTGAAAATGACCGCGGCCCCATCGGCTTTGAGCCGGGTTTGCTGCTGGTGATGACTGACGAAGCCCATGGCTATGGTAATGTAGGCACCGACAACCCGCCGGCCCAATCACCGGTAGATTCCCGACCAGAACCGGGCAACGATCAGCCAAATTTGAATGACGCTGCCTTTAAACTGAATGACAGCTATACCGACTTTGGCCCCACCGGCTGGGAGGATAACTATACCGACCCCAATGACCCACTGGGTCAAGATGTTTGGCGACACCTGTTTGACTGTCTTTCTTTTACGGTAGACAGCATGAGCGGACACGACACCATCGGCCCTGACACCGTGCCGGGTGACCTGACGGGTGATGTCACCTTTGTCATGGGGCCTGGCTGTGCTACCTTTCATTATGGCCAGCCTGATCCCAACCAAAACAAAGCGCCTACGGCCGTGGCCCAGGCCCGTCCTACCACGGCCACTGTTGGCGAAACCATCACCTTTGACGGCAGTGCTTCTTATGATGACCTCACCCCCGGTAATGCCCTGGTCTACGAATGGGACTTTAATAATGATGGCACAGTAGATGCTACCGGGCAATCTGTGCAATATGCTTACAGCACGGCGGGCACCTACACCGCCCGCCTGAATGTCACCGACGCTGGCAACCTGAGTGATGAGGCCACTGTGCAGGTTACGATCATCAACAACCCCACCGTCACGCCTGACCCCACAGGGACACCCAATCCCACGGCCACACCGAATCCCACCGCCACGCCTGGTGCTAATGATGGCGCCAGGACAACAGGCGGTGGTTGGCTGACAGCGGCTGAGGGCAAGAAGATTAACTTTGGGTTTAATGCCCAACAGACAGCCAACGGGTTCAGTGGCAATCTGCAGTTAAATGACCAAACCGGCTATGCCAAGATTCGCATAGACACAATCACGGCCATGGGTGATGTAAACGGTAGTTGTGGCGCTGTACCTACCGCCAGCAACGCGGTGGAATTCCACGGCAGCGGCACGTTTAATGGCGCCAGCGCCACCTTCCGTGTCTGTGTTCAGGATAATGCCGAACCGGGCAAGGATCATGACTTGTTTTACCTGGAATGTACCGGTGGCTGCAGCTATAACACAGGCAGCCGCACAGATGATGACATCATTGACGGTGGTAACATTCAGGTTCACCAGGGTGTAGGGGGCAGTGGTGGCAGCGGCAGTGGCGGCGGCGGTGGCACCAGCGGCACTGCGGCCACGATTCGGCTTAACCCTGTCTTACTTTCTGAAGGTTTGGTAGGTGATCTGCAGCTGTTTACCGTCGTGGCCTATGACCAGAATCAAGATGGTCTGGCCAACGCCAGCATCGTACTTACACAGATAACAGCCAGCGGCAGCACACAAACCTTCACCGCTTTGACAGACGCGACGGGAACGGCCGTGTTTAACGTTATCAACCTGGCCGAGGTTAGCGAATACACCGCCGCCTCTGGCATCGTCCAATCCAACAGTGTTAAGGTAGCGCCTATCGTTACCCTGCCCTAGCCATTACCCTCCTTCATAAGGAAACCTGGCGGCCGCTGTCAACCCGCCTGACCAACCGGAATACGGCCGACCAGGTTTCCTTTTATACTGAAGGCTTGCAGCTCACGGTAACGATCTCGTAACGGTGAGCTGTTACACTATGCCATGAAGGCAGGTCAGACGGCGGCCAGGCCGCCACGAGTAAAGGGTTGGCAATGATAAAACGAGGGATTCAATGGGTCTTACTATGTTTGGCAATTTACCTCCTCTGGGCAGGGCAAGCCAGTTACGCTATAGGCGAACAGAACATTCAACTTGTCGCCGCTACCTTTGATCCGGTAATGGAGGGCGAACCGAGCATCTCGCCAGCCCTGCGAGCTGCGGCTCATACCCCTTACGCTCTCTTACAACTGAGTACCCCTCTCCAAGCCAGTTGGGCGGCCGATTTCCAATCGCTTGGGGTCACCTTTTATGGTTATATCCCGGAATATACCTATCTGGTGCGCCTGGCAGGTGGCAGCCACACGGCCGTCGCCGCCCATCCCGCCGTGCGCTGGCTTGGTGCTTATCATCCGGCCTACAAAATAAGCCCAACACTGGCAGATGGTCGTCTGCTCTTGCAATTGTTTCCTGATGCGGTGATGAGTGAAGTGGTCACGGCCGTTGCCCTCACCGGCGTGACGATCCTCGAACAAAACGCCGCCGCCCATTTGCTTATTGTGCAGGCAACGGCCGATCTTGCCCCCACGCTCGCCCAAATCGAAGCCATCTACTGGATACAAAACGTGGCTCAAATGCACGAGCTTAACGATGATGCCCGCTGGGTTAGCCAGGCCAACGTGCCCTACACTACTCCTCTCTACGAACGCGGTCTGACGGGCAATGGGCAGGTGGGGGCCGTCAGCGATTCCGGCCTGGCCGTCTATGACTTTGGCGGTGGCAAAGTGCCCGGCTGCTTTTTTGTGGACGATGGCCACCACGGCAGCGGGGGTACCCCCCTGCCACCCGGCCTCGATCACCGTAAAGTTCTGGCTTACACCAATCCGCCAGGGGCGATAGGTGATCATGTCGACGGCAGCGGACACGGCTCCCATGTTGTTGGCTCCATGGTGGGCGATCAGCCCCCCTGGAATGAGCTGTCTCCCTCTGACGGCCAGGCGTATGCCGCCCGTATTTATTTCCAGGACATTGGCATTGGTGACCCCATCGGCCTCATCAACCCCCCCAGCGATTACCGCGTGTTGTTTCATGAAGCCTATGACCCCAATGGCGACGGCCTCTACCAGCCGGAAAGCGAGCCGCGTACCCATTCCAACTCTTGGGGCTCTACGGAAGCCATCTACAGCGTAGAAACGATGCAGATCGACGACTTCATGTGGACGCATCCTGACTATTTGATCTTCTATGCAGCGGGCAATCAAGGTCCCGCCGCCAGTACCATTGGCCAACCAGCTACGGCCAAAAATATTGTCACGGTGGGCGCCACAGAAAATGGGCTGGCCGATACCAACAGCCTGGGCGCCTTCTCCAGTCATGGCCCCGCTCCCTTTGGCCGCATGAAGCCCACAATTTCCGCCCCTGGCGACCGCATCACCTCAGCCCTGGCAGGTGCCCCTTGCGGCACCACAGAAAAAACGGGCACAAGCATGGCCACCCCCACTGTGCATGGTCTGACGCTGTTGATGCGCCAATATTTGTGGGATGGGTATTATCCCACCGGCACCGCCAACCCCGCCCACCATATCCACCCCAGTGCCGCGCTGTTAAAAGCGATGCTCATTAACAGCGGCCGGCCGATGAGCGGCGCCCATACAGACAATGCGGCTGGTGGTTCATGGCCGTCACATGGGCAAGGGTGGGGGCGCGTCACGGCCGATGATGTTCTCTACTTTCAGGGCGATCACCGTGCTTTATGGCTGCATGATGAGGTTGCCCTGGATGGTTCGGCCGGCTTTGATGCCGCCGGGCAGACACGTACTTTTACCGTGACTGTTAGCGACGGTGCCCCCTTCGCCCGTGAACCACTGGAAATCACCCTGGCCTGGGGCGATTATCCCGGCTTGCCGCCAGCCGGTGGGCCGCTGGTCAATAATTTGGACCTGACAGTGACGGGACCTGAGGGCATCGTTCACAGGGGCAATGATGTTAACAGCAATGATTTTAACGGCCTGCCTGATTTGCCGGCCGTTGTGCCTGACGTTATTAATCCCTGGGAAGTGGTCTATGTCGCCAACCCACAGCCGGGCACGTACACCATGACGGTAACGGCGGGTAACATCGCCTCAACGGTGCTAGATGCTACGCGCAAGCAGGGGTTTGCTCTGGTGGTGACGGGCGATTTGCAGAATGAGGTGCGGGCGGAGATTGAGTATGCCACGTATGAGGTGGGCGGGGTTGAGCCTATACGTTTACGCGTGAGTGACGCGGCGGCAAATGGGAATGGTGCATGGGTAGAAACAGTCACGGCCGTGCTCACCAGCAGCGCCAATCCCAGCGGTACCACCATCACCCTGGCTGAAACCAACGCCGACAGCGGCGTCTTTGTTGGGCAGGTGATGTTGGGTGATTTAGCCGTTTATGAGGGCGAGACGCTGCAGTTTCAGTATGCGGGGGTTACCGATACGGCCACGGTGACCAAACGGCCGCTCAACTTTATAAACCCGCCGCAGCTGGCCCCAATCGAAAACAGTGACGGCGATAACCACTTTAGCTTTACCTGGCAGCCTGCCAGCACCACCAACCTTACCGGCTACACTATCCAGCAAACCACCCACTACGTCCTGGCCCTAAGCGATGACGCCGAGGGGCCGATTAGTAACCATTGGACAACCGGGCCGTTACTGGCCAAGTGGTCTAGCAGTAACCAGTATCAGCAAAGCGGTGCAAACAGCTTTTGGTCGGGTCGGGGCGATGTCATGGCGCTGGTTGATTCGGCGCTGACGCTGAACCATGATATCACCATCCCTACCAGCGTTACCAGCGCCCGTCTGGGCTTTTACAGCCGCTATTTTAATGACTTTAATGATTATGGGCATGTAGAGATTTCGGCCAACGGGGGGGCATGGACCCGGCTGCGGCGCTTGTATGCGGACCCACGGGCAGTGCCCTTACACGGCCGTTTCCAATACCATGAATTTGACTTGAGCCACATGATCGGCACGCCTATGCGCATCCGCTTCCGTTATGACAACGGCGTGTTCTCCCAACCGCCTGATTCGCCAGGCTGGTGGCTGGATGACATCACTATTAGCGGTGGCGTCTGGCAAACGGTGGCCACGGTGGGCGCAGATACGGCCAGCTATGCGCCGACCGTGTCACAAACAGGGTCCTATTTCTACCGGGTGCGTGGTCTGAGTGCCGATGGGTCGGTTACGGGCTGGAGTCAGGTAAGGGATACGGCCGTGGCTACCATCACGCCACCGCCAGAGGAAAACGGCCACAAAACAACGGGGGGCGGCTGGCTGACCACCAACGATGGTAAAAAGCTCAACTTTGGGTTTACGGCGCAGGAAGCGGCTAATGGTTTAACCGGCCATTTGCAGCTTAATGATAAAATGGCTAATGCCAAAATTCGTATCACCACGATCACCTCGTTAGCGGCGGTGAGTGGCAGCTGTGGCTCTGTTGTAGTTGCCCCAAATGCCCTGGAATTTCAGGGCAGTGGTACCTTTAATAACAGCAGTGCCAGCTTCCGGGTATGTGTACAGGACCATGCCGAACCGGGGCAGGGCAGTGATCTGTTCTATCTGGCCTGTACAAGCGGCTGTAGTTATAACACGGCGGAGCAAACCGCCGATGATGTCATTGACGGTGGCAACATCCAGGTACATCAAGCCGGGGAGCGTGACAGTGGCACTGGTGACAGCAGCACTGCGGCCGCATCCACCCTGATTCTCGATCCCCTGTTGCAAACGAGTGGCTTGCCTGGTCAGGTGCAGGTGTTTACGGTGATGGCTTATGACGCAAACCAGGATATACTGGCGAGTGCCCTCATTACCCTGACTGAAGTGATGGCGGATGGACAGACCCAGCATTGGACGTTGTTGACAAATGTGGGGGGAACGGCCGTTTTTAGTGTCATCAATGTGGTGCAACCAGCTGAATATACCGCCACGGCCGCTGAAGTGACATCAAATACGATCGTGTTGCACCCCCTTTGGCCATAGCGTGGAAACACAAAACTCTCGGGAATTAAGCGTTAACCTCACAAACCAGGTTGGTATGATTGGCTACTAAAAGCCGGAATCTGGCCAACTTTGGTGAAAACTCCATCAGATGTAGGTAATCATGGTGTCTGGATTTAGAAAGGACAAGGACCCTGGCTATCTTTTATGGGATTAGAGTCATATCCGCCAAGTCCCAATGACACTGCTGAAAGGGTACATTATACTTAACGGTTAAAGAATTTCTTGCACATATTCATGCTGAACCCTTCGGCTGTACAGGGCAGGCTCTGCGGCTCAGAATGACAGGCTTAAAAACAACTTCCAATGTACTAGGCCCATATGGCAAACAAACCTCCATTTGCTGCCGGTCAAACCAAGCTAATGTTTGTAAATAACCGCTATAGAATTTTCAGTGATAGTTGACGATGCTGCTATAGCGTAATGAATTTTGGCAGTCAGCTGCCCGCAGTGCCCTGCCATCATCGGCTCGAGGTGATCGCAAACACATTTATGTGGTACTTACCAACATACGGCTTTGATCATGGAGCCTTACATTAACCTCTGGACAGCCTCCTGAAAGCACCCAGGCTAAACCTTGATAAAGGAGCAGCTTATGAACCTTTTCACCGGCTACCTTATCACTGAAAAACTCTATGAAAGTACTGGCTCATTGATTTATCGTGGGCGCCGCCAGTCAGGGCAGCAGCCTGTTATTCTAAAAACGCTAAACCAAACCTATCCTTCCCCTGAGCAAACCGCCCGCTTCATACAAGAATATGAAATCACACGTCGATTAAACGGGGACGGTGTGATAGGTGTCTATGGATTGGAAAGGCATCAACATAATGTTGTCATGATCCTGGAAGACTTTGGGGCAACGTCACTCAAACAATGTATGACGGAACGAAAAATGCCGCTATTGCTCATTCTCACCCTGGCTATCCAACTGAGTGATATCTTACAGCGAATTCATCAACTCCATGTCATCCACAAGGACATTAACCCAAATAATGTTCTTTTTAACCTTGACACGCAACAAGTTAAATTAATTGACTTTGGTATTGCCACGGTTCTTCTTGAAGAGAAGCAGGCTTTCCGCTCGCCAGGAAGGATAGAGGGTACATTACCCTATATTTCCCCAGAACAGACCGGACGAATGAACCGGGATGTTGATTATCGTTCTGATTTCTATTCTTTGGGGGTAACTCTCTATGAACTACTCACAGGGCAACCTCCTTTTTCTGGCGATGCGATGGCCATTATACACGGTCATATTGCTTATCAACCGGCACCACCCCATGAAGTGAATTCAGAAATTCCGCCCACCCTTTCCAACATCGTCATGAAAACCCTTGCCAAAAATGCTGAAGATCGCTATCAGACTTCGGCGGGACTTAAGGCAGATTTAGAGGAGTGTCACTATCAGTTGCAAACCACAGCGATGATAGCCCCTTTCCCGCTGGGCCAAAGAGATATTTCTGGGCGCTTTCAAATTTCGCAGAAACTCTACGGCCGTGACGAAGAGGTTAACACGTTACTGACTGCCTTTGATCGTGCCAGTCAAGGGCGTAGCGAGCTGATGTTAGTTTGTGGACAACCGGGTATTGGTAAAACGGCATTGGTCCAGGAGATTCATAAACCCGTCACCAAGCGGCGTGGTTATTTTGTTACAGGCAAGTTTAGCCAGCTCCAACGTAATACCCCCTATATGGCGATCATTCAAGCTTTCACCGAGCTCATCCAACAACTACTAACAGAGAGTGAAAGCCAAATAACCCGGTGGCGAGAAAGACTATTGGTTGCATTTGGGCCCAATGGGCAAATTTTAACGGACATCATTCCTGAATTAGAACTCATCACAGGCCCCCAACCAGAAGTACCGGCCTTGCCACCTACAGAAGCACAGAATCGTTTTAATCTTGTTTTTCAGAATTTCATTGGGCTGTTTACCAGGCTTGAACATCCATTGGTGCTTTTCTTAGATGACTTACAGTGGGCTGATAATGCGTCCTTAAAGCTTATAGCATCATTGATCACCCAAACAGATAATCAATACCTGTTTATGATAGGAGCCTATCGTGATAATGAAGTACACCCTACCCATCCCCTCATAATGACGTTGGACGAGATCACAAAGTCAGGGGGCATCATTCATACTATTCTGCTCTCTTCTCTTACCTTATCGCATACGAGCCAGCTAGTCGCTGATAGTCTCAACAGCAGCACAGAGCAGGCCAAAGGTTTAGCCGACCTGGTATTGGCTAAAACCGGCGGCAATTCTTTTTTTATCAAAGAGTTCCTAAAATCTTTATACATAGAAAAACTGCTTACCTTTAGAACTAGCCACAACAGATGGGCGTGGAACTTAACACAAATTCAAGCCCAAAGTATTACAAACAACGTGGTTGACTTGCTGGTTGGCAGAATGCGGCAGTTATCAACAGAAACTCAACAAGTATTGCAGATGGCCGCCTGTATTGGTAGTCAGTTTGACTTGCCCACATTAGCCATACTCTATGAAAAGCCGCTCCATACTACAGCTCTCGCTCTGTGGGAAGCTCTTGCGGCTGGCATGGTCATTCCTCTTGACAATACCTACCAGTTAACTACCCAAAATGTTGCGGGATTAGCGGAGACAGTAACAAGCGAATACAAATTTGCGCATGACCGCGTGCAGCAGGCTGTGTACTCCCTCATTCCTGACAAACAGAAAAATCTTTTACACTGGCAAATAGGACAGCTATGGCTACAGCATACGCCAGCACATAAAAGGGAATCAAAAATTTTCGATATCGTTGATCAGTTAAACCAAGGGCTAAGCGTTGACCAACTACAATCTGAGCAAGGCAAATTGATAGAACTCAATCTTGAAGCTGGCCGGAAAGCTAAATCAGCCGCTGCATACACCCCGGCCTTTAATTACTTAAAGATTGGCCTGGCGTTGGCCGGAGAAACGGGTTGGCAAGAACATTATAGTCTGGCATTAGCCTTGCATATAAACGCCGCTGAAACAGCTTATTTACATGGTGATTTTGCACACGCAGAACAGCTCATACAAAAAGTACTAACAGAAGCCCAGACACTGCTGGATAAAGTGGCGGCATATGAGATCAAGATTCAGATTTACAACGCGCAGAATAAACTGGTAACCGCCGTAGAAACGGGCCTGGATATTCTTAAGTTATTAGGAGTTGAGTTTCCTAAGGACTTAAGTCAAGAAGAGGTGCTGCGCGCCCATGAAGCACTACTGGCTGCCTTAGAAGGCAAAGTTATTGAGGATATGTTTAGCCTACCAGAAATGACAGATAGTCCTACCCTGGCAGCGATGCGTGTTCTGTCAACGATCAGCACAGCAACATTTTTTACCTCACCTGATTTATATGCTTTAAATGTATTTACACGGGTTGCGCTCTCATGCAAGTATGGTAACGCGCCTATATCAGCCGCTGCCTATGCAGGTTACGGAGTTGTCTTATGCGGCCGTATGGGCAATATCGATCTAGGTTACCAGTTTGGTCAGCTTGCGTTGAGACTGTTAGAAAAGTTTCATATTAAAGAGTCTAGGGCTAGAACCTTGGTAACAACACATACATTTACCACCCACTGGAAAGAGCACCTCAGAGAGACATTAACCCCTTTGTTAGAAGCATATCAAAGTGGATTAGAAACAGGAGATGTAGCATTTGCTTCTTTTTCCGCACTAAACTATTGTGGCAATGCCTATTTTGTGGGGGATGAATTAACGGCGGTTGAGCACAAAATTGCCAAGTACAGCCAAATAATTGAACAACTTAAGCAGAAAACGGCCTTTCAACGGATCAAAATTTACCATCAGGTGATCTTAAACTTATTAGGGCAAGCTGAAGATCCATGTCAATTGAGCGGCTCAGCCTATAAGGAAGAGCAGATGCTGCCGCGTCACCACGAGGCAAATGATAAAATTGCCATTTTTATGACTCATCTTAATGGGCTGATTCTTTGTTATCTATTTCATGCATATTCCCCGGCTTTAGATCACTCAAACATGGCCGAACAGTATTTAGCCCCCATCAAATCAATGGCGCAGATTGTCATCTTCTATTTTTATGATTCCTTAGTGCGCTTAGCACTATATCCTACAGCTTTAGCATCTGAACAAGAGCAGATCATCAAAAAAGTTGCTGCCAATCAGGAGAAAATGGAGCTCTGGGCTGGCCATGCGCCCATGAACTATCGACATAAGTTTTATTTAGTAGAGGCCGAGCGCACCCGCGTATGGGGCAACCATAAAGATGCCCGTGAATATTACGATCAGGCCATTACCCTGGCCCGGGAGAACGCATACCGTAACGAGGAGGCTTTAGCCCAGGAACTGGCCGGTTTTTTTTACTTAAACCGGGGACAATCTTCTTTGGCCCACTACTACTTAAGTAATGCCTATTATACCTATCAACAATGGGGAGCAATAGCCAAGGTGAAGGATTTAGAATCTCGTCACCCAACCCTATTAATTCAACCCCGAACTCAATCTGGCTTCACTGTTCAAACAGTGGCATCGTCTATCATCTCAGGGTTTTATACATCTAGCGGTCTTGACCTGACCAGTGTGGTCAAGGCTTCTCAGGCTATTTCAGGTGAGATCGATCTAGACAGATTAATGGCTAAGCTCATCACCATTATCATTGAAAATGCCGGCGCTCAACGAGGTTGTTTAGTGCTGGCTCAGGGAGGAGAGCTATATCTTGAGGTGGAAGGCATTATTGGCCAGGAAACCCCCCGTATGTTGCAGGCAGTATCTATAGCTACGGCCGTCAATGCCCGAGGAGACCCCTTAATACCGACAGAGATCATCTATTACGTGGCCCGCACCCAAGAAGATGTGGTTCTTCATGATGCCAGCCGGGAGGGGCGTTTTATGGGTATACCGTATATCCATACCCAACAACCAAAATCCATCTTGTGTGTGCCGTTGGCTAATCAGGGCAACCTGATAGGGGTGATCTACCTGGAAAACAATCTTATGACGGGCACTTTTACGGTAGACCGGGTAGAGATTGTGCGCTTGCTGGGGACCCAAGCCGCTATTTCTATTACCAATGCTTATGCTATTGCTGCCCGTGCGGAACAGGAACGGTTACGTCTGGAAAATCAGTTCCTGGATAAAGAGGCTAAAGAGCTGGCCAGACTGAATGCAGATAAAGACAAGTTTTTCTCTATTGTCTCCCATGATTTACGTGGCCCTTTTCATAGCTTGCTAGGATTTTCCCACCTGCTGCATCTGCATTTAGATCGGCTCACCACAGCAGATATTCAGCGAATGGCAGAGAGTATCTACACATCTGCCGAGTCGGCGCATAACTTGTTGGAGAATTTGTTAACCTGGTCGCAAATGCAGCGGGGGCGCATCGTTTGCCAGCCCAAAGATTCCTCTCTGCATTCATTGGCAGAGAGGACGGTGACGTTGCTGCGCGAAACGGCCGTTAACAAGCAAATCCGGCTCGTTAATAACATTGATACAAATATTGTTGTCTACGCCGATCCCTATATGGTCGATACTGTCATTCGCAACCTCATCTCCAATGCGCTTAAGTTCACACCCCCAGAGGGCCAGGTAAGTATTTCCGCCCAACGTACACCACCCTCTTCCTTGGTAGATAACACCATTGCTGATACGGCTTTTATAGAGGTGTCGGTTTCAGATACCGGTACGGGGATCAGTCCTGAGAACCTAGATAAACTGTTTAGGATTGATGTACACCATACTACGCCGGGCACATCCGACGAGCAAGGCACAGGGTTAGGTTTAATTCTGTGTCAGGAGATGGTGCAGAAAAATGGAGGGCATATACGGGTAGAAAGCGAATTAGGTGTAGGCACGGCCGTAAAATTTACCGTGCCCGCGACTGGTAAAATGACCTAACAGCGCCCCTTTACGGTTAATGCACTGAACATTAGAAACAAATCGGGTGATTGGCTTTGTTGACCCTCTTGTGAAGTGTTTTCTATCTTTGTCGGAGACGATGTGGCCATCATACAAAGCAGGCCCAACCCATAACCGTCGCCTGAGAGCCCATTTTGTTACAAACGATGTTTGTCATCTGGTTTGTTGTTCGTGACTATGATCAGGGATGGGAACGGCTTGATGCTCTTGATCTTGCATCTGATGTGCACTGCATTTGATGCCTTGACAACTCAGTTAACTATATATATAATATATATTATTAGTTGTATTAAGATTAAAAGGAGCACATGAGCTACTCACTGGCGTTTTCACAGGCGATTATGGTTGTTATTTATGTGGCCGATAAGGTGCAGCAAGGTTTGTATGACTTTGTGCCCACCGGACAGTTGTCTGAGTCGTTAAACATTTCACGCCCCACGGCCGTTAAAATTTTGGGTAACCTGGCCGGTGCGGGCATTATTGAAACCCGTGAAGGCGCTAAAGGGGGTGTACGGCTGGCATTACCTCCGTCAGACATCACCATCTTGCATATATTGGAAGCCATTGAAACCGGCAAATCATTGTTCCGGCATGATTATCGGCTGCGTGTCACCGGTGTAAAACCCACACGCGCCCAGCAGGAGGTGCTCAACGTTTTTACTTCTGCCGAGAAGGCGATGAAGAGGCAGTTAAGTCAAACGACCATCGCCAGTTTATTAAATGCATTAAATGAAGCGTGAGTGGTGGGTGGCTGCTTTTTTTTGTTAATAACTATATATAATACATATATAGTTTATTGTATTAAGTAATTTATTATGAGGAGAGTGGTTAGCATGAAAAAATTACAGGTTATTTTGATCATTATTGGTGTGGTTCAGCTTCTCTTAGGTCTGCTGTATCTTTTTCTGCCCCTGCAATTTCTGGCAATGATGGGCAGCGCCGTTACCGAAGCGGACATTGCCTACCCATTAGGTATGTTGGCCGCCCGCTTTTTGGCCTATGGTCTGGGAATGTTTATCATCGCCCGTGATCCGGTGAAGCATTATTTCTGGATCAATAATATGGTCTTTGTGCAGGCGGTTGATTTGGCGGCCGGTATTTTTTATACACTCACCGGTGTGGTCGCCTGGCAGCATTCAGCATTCCCCATGTTTAATGCTACATTGTTTATTGTCTTGTTAACGTTGTGGCGGCCCAAAGCACCGGCGACCCTGAGCAAGCCGGGCGGGTTAAATGTGGGAGATTAAGTATGTTGTTTGTATGGCACAAACGAATCCAGCGGCTGGCGACGGGGAGTGTGTGGTTATTGCTGGTATTGATCTTGCACTGAATACTGACCACTGATTACTTCAACACCATGTTCACGGTAAACGAGCCCTAAGAATCACTCATATGAAGTGTTCTCATCTGAGGCAACACCTCTGGAAGCGTTAAATCCAGAACCCGCCGCGGCCGTAATCGCTGCTCCCACAGATACCTCTACCCAGGTCACCTGCACCGGAAGGGGAAACGACTGAAATCGCGGCGGCCCGCCTTATTGTAGAATACAATGCTACTGATGGAGACCTGGGTGTTCATGGTGGTTTTGACGATCACGGTTGGTCGGTGTTATGCCTTTACGCCCCTGATGGCCGCCAGATATTAGGCGTCAGGCCACAATCTCAGCTGGCAGACCTGACACTGGCCTCCATCTTTTTTGAGGGACGCGAACCGGCACTTTCTGAATTTTCCTTTGCTGATCTGGCTGCCAGTTTCCCAGAAGGGCGCTATGAAGTGCACGCCCTGTCTTAGTTGTGCATGATGATCCAATACCGTTGGGTTTTTCCAGACAAAATAATCTTCCGGCGGAAAGCATTAGAGCGTAGGAGGTAACTCTCTACGCTCTATTTTTTATGACGCTGGTTTGGGGCACTTATTTGATGATCACCTGCACCAACGGCCGTCGCCCCGTTTCTGAATACAAATAGCGGTTCAGCGCCTCCTCGATCTTACTGCTAAGCTTGCCGCCCCCATTTTCTTTATGGATGTTGATAACCCGCTCAATGGTCTCTCTGGCGCCGTCTACAACCTCGGCGCCGTCACGCATATCAATAAACCCACGCGAAAGAACGTCTGGGCGGCCGCTCATAGAACCGTCGCCGTTCAGGTTGAGGAAGGCAAAGAAAAAGCCGCTTTGGGCCAGCATTTCCCGGTCACGCAGCACCGGCCAGTCTACATCGCCTACACTGGCGCCATCTACAAAAATGTACCCGCCTTTCAGCCGGGGCAGCACCTTCATACTGTTTGGTGTCAATTCCACCGGGGTGCCGTTTTCAATAACGGCCGTGTTCTCACGAGCCAGGCCCAATTCTTGAGCCATGACGGCGTGCTGCTTTAGATGCCGCAGTTCGCCGTGAACGGGGATCAGAAATTTGGGGCGCACCAGGTTAATCATCAACTTCATCTCTTCCCGGCTGGCATGGCCAGAGACGTGCACGTTGGCGATGCTTTCATACAGTACGTTAGCGCCGCGCCGGTAAAGTTGATTGATGGTGCGGTAGACCAATTCCTCATTACCAGGAATGGCATGTGCGGAAAAGACCACAGTGTCCCCTTCCTGAATTTGCAGCCGATTGTGACGGCCACGGGCCAGCTTGCCCATAACGGCCGACGGCTCACCCTGAGCGCCGGTGGCCATAATGGTCACGCGATGGGGCGGTAGGGAAGAGGCATCTTCGATGTCTATGAGGGTGGATTCGTCAATAACCAGTTTACCGAGCCGCTGCGCCATTTTGACGTTTTCGCGCATAGAGCGGCCGGTAATGGCCAGGTAACGGCCGTGTTTGACACACATATTAGCCACCTGCTGAATGCGTGAGATGAGCGAAGCAAAGGTGGCGATGATGATACGGCCGTGGGCGTCACGGAACAGATGGTCAAACGCCTTCTCGATTTCCTTTTCCGATTTTGTCCAGCCGGGCCGGTCAGCATTGGTGCTGTCGGCTAACAGGCACAACACGCCGCGCTCAGAAAATTCGGCCAGCTTGGCAAAATCTGGTGGACGGCCGTCGGCCGGTGTATGGTCAAACTTATAATCACCCGTATGCACCACCAACCCGGCCGGGGTGGTAATGCCAAAGCCTACACAGTCAGGGATGCTGTGCGCCACATGAAATGGCTCAATGGTAAAGTGGCGGCCCAGATGAAACTTGTCACCACCCTTGATGGTGTGAATGCTCACCTGGTTTTGCAGCCCACCCTGGCGCAGCTTCACTTCCACCAGGCCGGCGGTAAGGGGTGTGGCATACAGCGGGGCTTTGACATGCTGCATCACATGAGGAATGCCCCCAATGTGATCTTCATGCCCATGGGTGATGAGCACCGCCAGGATGTTGTCTAATTTGTCCATTAGATAGTTATAGTCGGGGATGATGGCGTCTATGCCTAGCATATCATTTTCGGGGAACATGATGCCGGCGTCTATGACCACAATTTCGTCGCCATATTCTAACACCGTCATGTTTTTACCAATTTCGCCACATCCTCCCAAGGGAATGATGCGTAGTTTTGAACTCATACTGTCTCCTAATTAATGGGCCGCTTGACAAGTCAGAATAGCCTGACAAGGGTCAGACTGAACGGCCTTATATGTTTGTTTTTTGTTTGTTTAGGGTCTTTATCGGCACAGTCTGGCGGTTACCATCCGGTATGTCTTTTATCTATGATGGTAACCCCCTTAAACACGAAGAACCAGCCAGACGAGGACTATTAAAAAAACCATGACAAGCGCCAGAAATCCGGTTGTCAACCACAAAAATGAACGGTTTGCCCGCGATGACAAAGGGCGCGTAATGGCCGCTCGGGTTTTGGTGGTTTGTGCTTGGGCCGTTGTTGTATCCCGGCTAAAATGAATGATGACTGCCGAGATATTATCCTCACCTCCGCGTTGACGGGCTGTTTGTACCAGGGTTTCGCTGGTCACTTCCGGCGTTGCCTGGTTGATGACTTCCCCAATTTCGCTGTCGCTGAGATGCCGGGTCAAGCCATCGGAGCAGAGCAGCAAGATATCACCAGCTAGTAGCTCCAACACAAAAAGATCGATCTTAGGCTGTCTTTCTGACCCCAGGCTGTAGAGAATAACGTTTTTGCGTGGATGTAACTCCGCTTCGGCCTCGGTGATGGCCCCTTCCTCAACGAGTTTGGCCACCAGACTCTGGTCTTTGGTAATTTGTTGTAAAAGCCCGTTTCGCCAATGGTATCCGCGGCTGTCGCCGACATTGCCGATATAGACCTGATTTTTATGTATGACTGCCGCGACCATAGTGGTGGCCATGCGGCTGTTATTGTTTCTTTCCGCTACCAATCGACGCAAATCTGCATTGGCGGCCTGCATGGCATCCAGCAAACGGCGTCCCATATCCGTTTCGTCGGCATTTTCTAAGAAGTGGGCAATCATCTGCTCACTGGCGAAACGGCTGGCGATCTCACCGGCATCGGCACCACCTACACCGTCAGCGACCAGGTAAATCCACCCATTTTGTTGTGCATCATCCTCGTTGGCCGGCTCCCGAAAGGCAACAAAGTCTTCGTTATGCTCACGAACAAGACCCGTGTCAGTGCGTAGATGGGCCTGAATTTGCCCGAAGATTGCCATGTTAAGGACTATATACAGAAACGCTTGATGGGGCAAGCCCCACTTTAGGACCAGCAAGCGCTTTGTGTTAGAGGGCTACATAAAAAAGGAGCAAAACTACCAGGAGCATGGCAACAATCAAGATGCCCAGCGCCAGATTAAGCTGTGACTTCTGTTCTTGTTTGGTGCGCGGGCGTTTAGGTGCTGCTTTTTTGCGCGGTGCTGGCCTGGCTTTGGTCGGTTTGGGCGCCGGCCTGGCGTTGGGTTGGGGGGCCTCTTTTGTTTTCTGAGGGAAGGGTGAGATCTGTGTTGGTGGTTCCTGGGTGACCCAGGTCGGGTTGACCTCTTGCTGCAGCCAATCGGGAATGGTGTCGTCTGTTGGGTCGGCCACGGCCGTGGCTGCTTCACCCGTTGATGGCTCTTCTACCACCTGGCGCACAGCCAGGCGCATACCCACGCGTTCCAATTGTAGAGCATCGGCATCTACGGCCAGCCACTCAGGCAGGGTATCCCCTTCTGCCTGGGCTTCAAAATCCAGCGGCTCTTCAGAGATGGCGATGGTAGACGCCGCCGCTAGAGCAGCCAGCCGCGCCCGCGCCTTGTGGTGTGCAGGGTCTAAGGCTAACGCCTTGCCCAGATAAACAGCCTGCCTTTCCTTAGAGTCCATCAACATGCCCAACAGGTACCAGGCGTGCACGTCTTCTGGGTTTTCCTTTAAATTTTTTGTCAATAGCAGTTGGGCTGTTTTTTTATTGCCAGAACGGGTGGCGGTGATGGCGTCTTGCAATAATTGGTTCATAGACAAATCCCTCATGAAGTCTGGTGTGTCTGCTGCGTAGCCGTCTAAAAATAACTTCCCGTTTCAGGTAATAAGGCTACTTATCATAGCGCCTCTGTCAAACCCCTAACTTATTTGTAGGCGCGCCCTTATGTCAAACATTGTAACACGGCCGTTTGAAAATTTCGAGAAGGAATTTTTCCCTGATCTGTTTGTTTTGGGGCACAAAGCATTCAATCAATGACCCAGACGTAACATGTCTAGGGTGGCGCAGGGGTGGTGGTTGTGCGCCCCGGTCACGGCCGTGACCTCTCCCTGCCAGGGCATACCCCAAGCCCCTAAGACCTGGATCAGATCACACACGGGCAGCCCCATCACACTCAGGAAGCAGCCGTCCAACTGGCAGACCGGGCGAAACCCAGGGTGCTGAATGGCATAAGCGCCTGCCTTGTCCAGCGGATCGCCGGTGGCCACATAGGCGTCAATATCAGCGTCGGTGTAGGCGCGCATAGTGACCACGGCCGTATGTACGCCACGCACTTCTTTTCCGGCCAGCATATCCCGTATGACATAACCAGTGTGAACTTCATGCGCCCGGCCGCGCAGGGCCCGTAACATACGCCGGGCATCGGCGGCATCACGTGGCTTGTTGAGCATCTCACCATCCAGGGCCACGGTTGTGTCGGCGGCGATGAGAATGGTGTGGCTGCGGGCTGGAGGGGTGTAATGCGCCATGATGATGGTCGTTTTGAGGACGGCCGTGTCCACCACATTTTGTGCCGGATCCGGTGTCATCACACTCTCTTCATCGGCATCAGCTGCCAGCGTGTTTACAGGGTACCCCAACAAGAAAATAAGCTTTCGCCGACGGGGGGATTGTGAGGCCAGCAAAATTTCAACCGGCAGTTCTTCCATCTTGCAATAAATGAAAAAGACTGGCCTGGTATGGCCAGCCTTTTCTTAAAACGGGCGGCTGCCTGAATTATTTGACTTCGACGACAGCGCCAGCTTCTTCTAATTTGGCTTTGGCTTCGGCGGCGGCTTCTTTGGCCACGGCTTCCATGACGGTAGCACCGGCCGTTTCCACCAAATCTTTAGCTTCTTTCAGCCCCAGACCGGTCAGGGCGCGTACTTCTTTAATGACATTGATTTTCTTAGGGCCAACGTCCTTCAGAATCACGTTAAACTCAGTCTGTTCTTCTTCTTCAGCGGCCGCTTCGGCGCCACCGGCCATCATGCCGGGCATGACTGCCATGGCCATTGGTGCGGCGGCGCTTACGCCCCATTTTTCTTCTAACATCTTGGTGAGTTCGGCCGCTTCCAACAAGGTCAGGCCGCTCAATTCGTCTACGATTTTTGCTAAATCAGCCATTTTACAAAATCCTCCAAATGATTTGCTAGTCTTTTAAGATAAGAAGTTAGGTAATCGGCAACAATAACTTAAAATAATATCGCTTTAAGCGTTGCCGATTCCTCATTCAAAGTAGCGCGGTCAGGGAGCGTCTCTTAAGATAAAACCCTCACCACGCTATGAAAAAGGTCAGGCAGCTTCTGCTGACTCTGACTCACTTTTGGCGTAAGCGTCCACGACATTTACAACCTGCCGTACGCCACTGGCCACGACGCCAGCCAGATTTTGGGCCGGTGCACTGAGTACGCCCAGAAGCTGGGCCCGTAGATGCTCCAGGGAAGGTAATTTTGCCAGGGTTTCGACCTCGGCCGAGGTCAAGAAGCGGGTACCCAGGAAGCCCCCCCTAATTTTCAGGTTGTCTTGTTTACTGGCAAAGTCTACCAACGCTTTGGCCAGGGTGGGGGCTTCTGCCAGGGCAAAACCAGTTGCCAGCTGCCCGTTGAGAAAATCTTCTGGGAAAGAAACATTTGCTTCTTCCAGAGCGTGTTGCAGCAGTGTGTTTTTTGTAACATGAAAGGCGCCCTCCGCTTTATCCACTTCAATGCGCAGGTTTTCCATGGCTTTAACGCTCATGCCGCCGTATTCTGCCAGAAAAATGGCGTTGCTCTTTGCCAACAGCTCTTCATATTGAGCTACTAACTCCTCTTTCCGTGTACGTGAAATAGCCAATGTGTGTCACCTCCTTTCTGGTGAAATAAAAAATCCTCATGCCAGCCAGCATGAGGATTTAACAGTCACGTTAAGCAAACAACCAACACCGGCTGGTTTGTTTACCATTTTGTGTATCAAACCCCCACCTCGGCTGGCGCTTTTAATACAGATGAACTGTAACCAACTGTCTTTGGTAGAGAAAATCTCAACAAGAAACAATTATGTAATTTGTAAGGCTCTGCAATTCTAGACGAAAATTGCTAACAGGCAAGTAAGGGCAGGTCTTGTGCCTGCCCTGAGCAGGGCGACCACAAGACCTGCCCCTACTCAACGATCAGTTCAGGATTTCGGCCGTATCCACACGAATACCCGGCCCCATGGTGTTGGCCATAGTTATGCGTTTGACGTAGGCCCCTTTTACAGCTGCAGGGCGCGCACGTTTAACGACATCAATCAGATGATTTAAGTTGTCCAGCAACTGGTCTTCGCTAAAACTGGCCTTACCGATGGGCACGTGGATGTTGGCGGTACGGTCCACCCGGAATTCCACACGGCCGGCCTTGGCTTCTTCAATAAGCTGTGGCAGGGCGCTGGCCGGGGCTACCGTACCGGCGCGGGGGTTGGGCATGAGGCCACGGGGCCCCAACACACGGCCCAAACGGCCGACCTTGCCCATCATGGCAGGCACGGCAATGGCCACGTCAAAATCGGTCCAGCCGTCCTGAATTTTCTTGATAAGTTCATCATCGGCCACATAGTCGGCGCCTGCATCCTGCGCTATTTGGGCGTCTTCCCCTTCGGCAAACACCAGCACGCGCACCGTTTTCCCCAGACCATGCGGCATATTCACAACTTCACGGATTTGCTGGTCTGCATGGCGCGGGTCTACGCCCAGGCGCATATGAACTTCAACGGTAGGGTCAAACTTGGTCACGGCCGTTTCCTTGATCAGTTTTACAGCCTCGACCTTTGTGTATAATTTGTCGCGGTCAACCTTGGCCGCGGCATCCTGATACTTCTTTCCTCGTTTTGGCATCATAACTCCTTGTGGTTATAACGAACCGTGATTTTATGCAAATCCACGTTCTCCCACGTTTGGCAAAGTGTTAACCTTCAATAACCAGGCCCATACTGCGGGCCGTGCCGGCAATAATCATCATGGCACTTTCCACATCACGGGCGTTCAAATCTTTCATTTTGATCTCAGCGATCTCACGTAGTTGTGCCTGTGTCACCTTGCCCACCTTATCACGGTTGGGTACGGCCGAACCACTTTTGACACCGGCTGCCTTTTTCAGCAGGTCGGCTGCTGGTGACGTTTTGAGGATAAAGGTAAAACTACCATCCGCGAAAACGGTCACTTCTACGGGCACAATCTGGCCAACTTGGTTGGATGTCCGGGCATTGTACTCCTTGCAAAACTGCATCAGGTTAATGCCTTGTGGACCCAAAGCCGTACCCACGGGGGGGGCCGGGTTGGCTTTGCCCCCTTGAATCTGAATTTTTACCACTGCCTTAATTTTTTTTGCCATAGTTCCTCCATGGAGTGCAAGCGCCTGTGAAGGCTCCTCCAAGACAAGATGCTACTTCTCAGAACCTCACAGTCGCAGAGAAGTAGAGAATAAACGGAATGTTAGACCTTTTCGACGTGCAGGAAATCTAGTTCTACGGGGGTTTCGCGGCCAAAGAAAGAAACCATCACCCGCACCTTGGCGCGATCCTGATCAATTTCGGCCACGGTACCAATAAAATCGGCAAAGGGGCCAGTACCAATACGCACTTTTTCGCCCAATTGGAAATCAAACTTAACCTTGGGCGCTTCCGCTTCCATGCGGTTCATGATCTTGGCAACTTCATCTGCCCGCAGTGGGGTGGGGTCATTGCCCATACCCACAAAACCGGTAACCCCGGGCGTATTGCGCACGACATACCAGGAATCATCGTTCAGAATCATCTGCACCAGGATGTAACCGGGAAACACACGGCGTTCGACCGTACGCCGTTTACCGTCTTTGATTTCAATCTCTTCTTCGGTAGGGACAACAACGTCAAAGATCTTATCTTGCATGCCCATGGTCTCGATCCGTTGTTCAATGCTGTGGCGTACTTTGTTTTCGTAGCCCGAATAACAATGCACAACGTACCAGGCACGGCCGTCGCTATCAATAGCGCCGTCGTCGTCCACGTCAACGGATAAGGTCACATCATCTTCAATTTTGTCCTTATCCTTAATATCATCACTCATCAGATTGCTCACTATTCATGTTGCCAGCTATTCAAATCACTGACACGTTACCCTGCAATTCGTTCAATAAGTAACTGAACCATACTGGAAAATGCCCAGTCCCAAATCCACAAAAAAACAGCGAAGGCCAGCGATATAATAATGACGATGATCGTTAGACGGCGTGACTCATCAGGTGTAGGCCATGTCACTTTCTTTAATTCACCGCGCACTTCGCGAAAATATTTAGTCACCAGATTCGGTTGGTTGGCTGCTTTTTCTGTCACACGCATATTCCTCATTACCCGCCAAGCAGATAAATCTACTCATAAAATTGATGACCTCCAGAAATCACCAGAGTGGTTTCCGGAGGTTACTGACAGGGGGTGCAGGACTCGAACCCGCAACCTACGGTTTTGGAGACCGTCGCTCTGCCAATTGAGCTAACCCCCTACACATTCGGCGACAGCCACTTTACAAGTGGCTGCCGCCGCTTACCTCTCATGTTAATCCAGGATTTTGGTAATAACGCCAGCACCAACCGTCAGGCCACCCTCACGAATAGCAAAGCGGCTGCCTTCTTCCAGAGCCACCGGCGTGATCAACTCCACATTCAGGTTCACATTGTCCC
>WYBM01000055.1 GCA_011525915.1 Ardenticatenaceae bacterium
AGCGGCACATAGCCGCCCCCAGCCTTCAAGATGCCCAGCAAGGCTACCACCATCTCCAGCGAACGTTCCAGGCACACCCCCACCAATGTTTCTGGCCCCACCCCCTGCCCCTGCAGGTATTGGGCCAGCAGGTTGGCCCGGTGGTCCAACTGATGGTACGTCAGGCAGCTGTCCTCATAGACCACCGCCACAGCCTCTGGCGTGCGCACGGCCTGGGCGGTGAACAGCTCGTGTAGACCCCCCTGCTGCGGATACGGCCGTTGGGTAGCATTCCACTCAATGAGCAGCTCCTGCTCTTCCCTTTCTGTCAGCAAGCTCAACTTCGACAGCCGCTGGTCTGGATTGGCCGCAAGGCTGGCCAGCAGTTTCTGGAAATGCCCCACCATCCGCTCAATCGTCGCCCCATCGAACAGGTCCGTGTTGTATTCCATCTCCCCTGACAATTTTTGCCCATTGTTAGCCAGGAACAAACTCAGATCAAACTTGGCCGTTTCGCTCTCCATCCCTAAACCCAGGGGCACTTCTACAAGATCCCCCTCAGCCTCATGCCCATTGGGCTTTGAATTTGGCGGGGCGGCCGTTTCTGCCAATTGTTCATCAAGATCAAACATTACCTGGAATATCGGGTTACGACTGGTATCTCGCTCCGGCAGCATTTCTTTGACCAACATCTCAAAAGGCAAGTCCTGGTGGGCATAAGCTTCCCAGGTTTTCTCCTGCACCTGCGCCAACAATTCTCGGAAACTTGGGTCACCCGAGAATTGGGTACGGATGACAAGGGTATTAACAAAAAAGCCAATCAAATTCTCAATCTCAGCCCGGTGCCGTCCTACAATGGGGATGCCTACAATAATGTCACTCTGCCCGGTATAACGATATAACAAAAGCTTAAATACGGTCAGCAGGATCACAAACGAATTACTTCCCGTTTGCTGACTTAGGGTCTTGAGCGCTCCCGTGAGATCATCGGGTAACGCAAACAAGTGTGATGTACCACGAAAAGATTGATTTGTTGGCCGTGGTTGGTCTGTCGGCAGGTTCAGCACAAAAGAGGAACCAGCAAGTTGCTGCTGCCAATAGGCAAGTTGGTTTTTTAGTTTTTCGCCCTGAAGCCACTGTCGCTGCCAGTCAGCAAAATCGGCATACTGGATGGGCAACTCAGGTAATGGTGAGGGTTGGCCGGTGCGGAAAGCGGCATAGAGCGTTCTCATTTCCTGAATGAGCAGCCTGGAAGACCAGGCATCGATGACAATATGATGCACATTTAAAAGTAGAATGTGTTCATTTTTGTCCAGACGCAACAGCATTGTTCGGAAAATTGGGCCTTGTGCCAGATTAAAAGGGCGTTGGACTTCTTCTCTAACTAATTGCAGCGCTTCTCTTTCTCGTTCCGCCTGGGGGAGTGCGCCCAGGTCCATCACTTTCAGAAATATCGGTTGTGCCGGGGCAATGGCCTGGACGGGTTCTCCATTTTCAGTGACAAATGTTGTCCGTAAAACCTGGTGTCGGCGCACAATTTCACTAAGTGTCCAGTTTAAAGCAGCTACATCTAGTGAGCCTGCCAAGCGGGAGACAGTAGGAACGTTATAAAATGGGCTATCCGGCATGAGTTGGTGAAGAAACCACAGCCGTTGTTGAGCAAACGATAGGGGTGCTGGCCCTTGTTCTGAACGTTGGGGAATAGTCCATTCCTTATTTTTAAGCTTTCCACGCAATCGCTTCTCTAGTAAGGCATGTTTCGCCGCCGAAAGTTGGGCCTGGCGAACTGAGAGTTGATCGCGCTGTGGTAAAGTTTCATTTTCTGTTGGCACTTTTACCTCGCAGTTTCTTTGTAAGTAAGGCTCGTTTTGCAGCCGACAATTTGACTTGCCGGGCCACCAATTCATCCCGTCGGGATGAAACTTCATCTTCTATGCCCACCTGTTCGGCATGGGGCACAGGGGTATCTGACAAGGTGCCCACTGTGTCAGGTAGGGGTAATGCCTGCCGGTCTACCTGAGCACCAGGCGTCAACGGCAATTTATCCAGCAGGACAAAAAGGGAGGGCTGTGCATACCCTGGGAGTTTCTCTTTGAGGAATCGCCGCAAAACCGGGATGGTCACTTCATTGGCCCGGTGCAAAACCACATAAGCGATCACCTGGCACTCTGCGGAAGCTGCTCTACTGCCATTGGCAGCAGCTTTGTGGGCGATGACGACGGCCTCTTGCACGGCCGTATGCTGGCTTAAGAGTATCTCAATCTGCCCCAGTTCAACAGGCCGGCCCCGGACCATCACCGGGGAGTCAGCGCGGCCCAGTAGTTCCAGCGTTCCATCTGGCCGGTAACGAGCTCGTTCCCCGGTCTTAAACAGGCGTAAACCTTTACTTTCTTCCTCTCCATTAGGGGAAGTGGTAATAAGGAACGGGCGGGGTATAAATTTCTCGGCTGTCAGTTTGGGTGCGTTGAGGTAACTTTGGGCCAGACCAGGGCCACCGATGTACAGTTCGCCGGGCACATTAACCGGTACCGGCTGTAAGTGGGCATCTAACAAGTAGACTTGAGTTTTGTCCACAGGGCGGCCAATCGCTGGCCTGCACCCAGGATGCTCGCTTGTATCTATGGTGGCACAGAAGAAAGCACCCGCCGATCCGTAAAGATTGTAATAGTGACGATCAGCTGTAGTGCTGCCTGTATGGCTGTTAGCCAGGCTCACTTCTCCTATGGCCACGACTGTGTGTAAGCTGGTCACCTCTCTCACAGAGAGGTGTGTCAGCAGCGAGGAGGGAAGCATAACGGCCGTGACATGCTGCTCATATAGTGTCTGCCTAAGTACAGGTACAGATATTAAAGCTTCCTCTGCAGGTAAACAAAGCGTCGCGCCAGTCAATAGGCTGGCAAAAATGCTGGGCACCAATGATTCAGTATCTGAAGAAGTATATAAGAGTACACGGCCGTCCGCTTTTAGTTTAAAAGAGTGGATTTGGTTTTCTGTTAAGTTGTACAATCCCCGATGGTCTATCAGACTTGCTGCGGGCCCCTCCAGGGCAGATGAAGTACAAACGATGTAAGCCAGAGCGGCAACATTCAACCTGTTGACAGGCGATTCCAGGTTCTCCTGAGCAATATCATCTTGTTTTCTATCTAGATAAAGAATATCTACTGCTTGCTCTGCAAGATTACCAGCAAATTCCTGCCGGGTTAAGAGTAGTTTCACTTGCGCCTCTGTCACCATTCTGCTCAGGGTGTCTTTGGGTAACAGTGGGTTTAAGGCTATATAACCTCCACCCGCTTTGAATATGCCCAATAGGCCAACAACCATATCCAAAGCATTCCCGGTACACAGGCCAACCCACATACCGGGCCCTACACCTAACTTTTGCAGATAGTTAGCCAGTTGGTTAGCTCGACCATTTAATGCCTGGTATGAAATGTGATGGCCTTCAAACGTCACAGCTACCGCGTCTGGCGCCTGCTCCATCTGCTTTTCAAACAAGGTGTGGACACACTGAGCACGTTTTGGTTGGATGCGGCTGTTATCCGCCGCCAACAGTTGCTGCTCAGTCTGTGGCATAAGAGACAGGTTAGCAATATGTTGATCAGGGTTACTCACAATATTGGCTAACAAAGTCTGGAACTGTTTCACCATGAGGACGATCGTATCCTGGTTAAAAAGGTCTGTGTTATAGGTCAACACACCGCTAACACCTTCCCCCCTGTTCTCCATACTAAGCACCAGATCAAACAATGCTGTGTGATCATCCGCTTCCCATGAACTTGGAATCAATGCCAACGGGCTCAATGCTTCCGTCGGTGGCGCACTAAAGGTGAACATCACTTGAAAGAGTGGGTTATGGCTGGGATCCCGATCCGGCTGTATTTGCTGCACCAACATTTCGAAAGGAAAGTCCTGGTATTCTTGGGCTGTCAGGATCATTTGCCCTACCCGACTTAAATAGTCTCGGAATGTGGGGTTTTCAGATAGATCATTATGCAAAACCAGCGTATTGACAAAGAAACCAATGAGCGGCTCAATTTCATACCGATTTCGGTTGGCCGTAGGGGCCCCAACCACAATGTTTTCCTGCCCACTGTAACGTGAAAGTAAGATAGCAAAAGCCGCTTCAAAGGCCATAAACAGCGTAACGTTCGCTTGCTGGCTAAGCGCCTTCATACGCTGCACCAGATCATGATCAATTTCAAACAACTCCGACTGGCCAGGGTAAGTTTGGATCGGCGGCCGCGGCCGGTCAGTTGGCATGGCCAGCATTAATGGGGCGCCAGCTAATTGCTTCCGCCAGTAGTCAAGTTGCGTTTCTCGTGTCTCCCCTTGCAGCCATTCTCGCTGCCATACGGCAAAATCTGCGTATTGAATAGGCAGGTCAGGTAATGGTGACGGTGTATTGGTCACATAGGCTTCATGAAGTTTTGTTATTTCTTTGATAAAGATACCCGCAGACCAACCATCTGAGATAATATGGTGCATGGTCAGCAGCAGCACCTGATCAGACTCTTTCAATCTTAACAAGGTACAGCGCACAAGTGGTCCTTTCGCCAGGTCAAAGGGATACTTGCATTCCTCTGTTGTTATACGCCAAGCTTCCGTCTCTCGCCGGGGTTCACAGATTTCCCTTAAGTCTATGACTGACACCGTAATGGTTAGAGGCGGGGCAATAACCTGCATAGGTTCCCCTTTAATATCTTCAAAAGTGGTGCGCAAGATTTCGTGCCGCCTAACAATCTCATTAAAACTTTGATTGAGCGCGGTCACATCCAAGTGGCCACTAAATCGTATAGGGGCGGAGAGGTTGTAAACTGATTTGTTAGAGGTCCATTTGTCCTGAAACCAAACTCTTTGCTGGGCAAAGGAGAGGGGCAGGGGACCCTGGCGGGCAGCTGGTTGGATGGGCGGCAGCTGGGTGCGGCCGGGCAAGGTGGTCTGGAGGTGGGCTGCCAGTTCAGCCACCGTCGGCATCTGAAACAGGGTGCGCAGGGAGAGGTCGATGGCCAGGGTCTCACTCAGGC
>WYBM01000056.1 GCA_011525915.1 Ardenticatenaceae bacterium
CAATGACCTGATTTCCATATGCTTCTAGGGTAATATTCACGATAGAGTACCTCTTGGTTTTGTGATAATTACCAATTTAACCAATCGGTGCTCTTTTGTGCATTTTTCCTTTTACTGAAAAACCCTTTGCCCAATACCAATTGTTGACAAAGGGCGGCAGGTTTTGTATCTTTACGCCACCATGAACCATTGGGCTTACCTGACTCACCCCATCCCTAGTAGCCCCGTTGCCTGGACAACGGGGTGTAGGTATATGGTATGGTAATGTGGTAACGGCCGTTTTGGGCTGACCTGTTTTGTGAGCCATTGTCACACCCCGTGTTGAGCGTTTATCAGCACGGGGTGTTTGTTTTAGATGAGGAAATAATTATGCGAATGAGTCACATGTTTACCCAGACATTACGGGAAGCGCCGGCTGGCACCGAAGTTGAAGGGCACCGGCTGCTGCTGCGGGCCGGGTATGTACGCCAGTTGGCCGCCGGGGTTTTCAGCTACCTGCACTTAGGCCAGCGCACCTTACAAAAGCTGGCCGCCATCATGCGCGCAGAGATAGATGCCCTGGGAGGCCAGGAAGTGATGATGCCGCTGGTTCACCCGGCTACGTTGTGGCAAGAAAGCCAGCGCTGGTATGAGATTGACACCGAGTTAGGACGTTTTCAGGACAAAACCGATCGGGACATGGTCCTGGCCTTAAGCCATGAAGAAGTTGTCACCGACCTGGCCCGGCGAGAGATTCAAAGCTACCGGCATCTACCACGCCTGATCTACCACATCCAGCTTAAGTGGCGTGATGACCCGCGCCCTCGCGCCGGGCTGATTCGCGCCCGTGAATTCACCATGTTAGACAGCTACACCCTGGACGCCGACGAGGCCGGGCTGGACAAACAGTACTGGGCTCATCATGAGGCCTATTTGCGCATTTACGGCTGTTGTGGGCTGCCCGTCATTGCTGTAGCCGCCGATGTAGGCATGATGGGGGGCACCCTGGCCCATGAATACATGTACCTGACCCCAATTGGTGAAGACACCCTGCTGCTCTGTGACCAATGCGACTATAAAGCCAACCGGCAGATCGCCACCTTTCGCAAACCAGCGGCTGCCGCAGAAGCAATGCTGCCTCTGGAAAAGGTAGCCACGCCGGGCGCCAAGACCATTGACGCACTGGCCCAATTTCTGGGGGTGCCCAAAGCCAAAACGGCCAAAGCCGTCTTCATGACGGCCACGGTGGCCGACGGCCAGGAAAAGAGAGAGCAGTTGGTGTTTGCCGTGGTACGCGGAGACATGGAACTAAATGAAACAAAGCTGGCCAATGCGGTCAAGGCATTGGCGCTACGGCCGTCTACCGAAGAAGAAATACGTGCCGTGGGGGCTGAACCGGGCTACGCTTCGCCCATTGGCCTGCGCGGCGTGTGGGTGGTGGTGGATGAAGCTGTGGTCCATTCACCTAATCTGGTAGCCGGGGCCAATGAAAATGGCTATCACCTGAAGCACGTCAACGCCGGCCGCGACTTCACGGCCGATGTCGTCACCGATATTGCAGCCGCAGAAGACGGTGCGGCCTGTCCCCATTGTGGCGCGCCACTTACGGCCGTGCGCGGCGTGGAGGTTGGCAATATCTTTAAGTTGGGGACACACTACAGCCAGCGTATGGGGGCCACGTTTCTAGATGAAAGCGGCCAGTCACAGCCTATTATCATGGGCAGCTATGGCATTGGGGTGACGCGCCTACTGGCCTGCCTGGCCGAACATTATCACGACGAACAAGGGTTAACCTGGCCAGTTGCTGTGGCCCCCTACCAGGTACACCTGGTTTCTTTACGTGGCGGGGAAGAAACGGCCGCCGCCCTTTACCGGCAGCTGCAGACCATGGGTGTTGACGTGTTGTTTGATGACCGGGACGAATCACCCGGCGTCAAGTTTAATGACGCCGATCTCATTGGGCTGCCCATTCGCCTGACCGTCAGCCGTCGTTCCCTGGAAACCGGTGGGGTAGAAGTCAAACGCCGCCGCGAACCAGAGCGCCACATGGTGTCGTTAACTGACATTATCTCTTATGTACAGCAATCGCTCACTGATGTGCCACCTACAGACAATGCCTGAAACAAAAAGGGCGTGGCCGGTCATCTTACCGGCCACGCCCTCTAATGATGGTTCGTTCAAAAATAACTTTGGGCTTTTACCACGTAATCAGTCATCAGTGTCCAGCCATCAGTCCGGAAGAACACCCAACTAAACCGTGACAACTGAACCGTGATCACTTTAAACCACCAAGTTAATTGTAAACGAGCCCTTAGTTGCCGCGTCCAGATTGAGGCTGCCCCCAAATAATTGTTAAATTGACTGGTTTATTCACCACCCAGATTTTTGATGGCCGGTTGAATGGTATCTACGGCCGTGTTCACTTCTTGCCGGGCCAACCCCCATTGTTGTTGCCCAATGTTGCCAGGACCAGGGTTAGCCAGATACTCCCGGCAATTATTGGTCATATCCCAGGCGCCTGCGGTGAAGATGTCAATGGCCGCCAGATACACGCCGTACGCATTTTGTACGACGGCACTTTCACCGGACACATCAAACGTGGGTGCAAAATCTACCCGATCATAGGTATCTACGACTGCCTGGCAGTCAATGAATCCATTACGCAGAGCGCCATCAATCATGCCGCCATAGGCCAGCATCTCATTGCGGGCATTGGTCATGGCTTGCAGCAATGTCTGGGCCACATTCACGGCAGGTGGTTTGGTCGGCGGCGGATTGCCACCAGCTGTACTGGGGATGGGCGTATTGGTTGGTTCTGGGGTAGGGGTGTCAGTGGGCACGGCCGTCACTTCTACCTCTACCAGCCGGGTCACCTCTACCTCTACTTCTCTGGTTACTTCTACTTCCCGCGTCACCTCAATGTCCCGCGGTATCTGCACTTCCTTGATCACTTCCACTTCCACCAGGCGGGTAACCTCAATGTCCTTTTCCACTTCGACCACACGGGTAACCTCCACCGGCTCTTGAGCACAAGCCACAAACAGCCCCATGCTCAAAAGCAAAACGATAACATATTTCAAAACATAGTTTAATTTCATGATAAGTACTCCCTGTTGGGCATCATCAACTGGCTTGTCTATAGCAACTGGAGCAAGTATATGAGAAGAATGAGAATGAAGCAATAATATACAGACCAGACGAAAGCTTATGGCGTAATATAAACGGCCGTACATAATACAGGTTTGCGCCACCATTTTGGCTTGACTATAATTCCTCGACCATAGGAGACTAAAAGCAATGGCTCTAACAGAGTCTAATACACAGCTATCCCCTAAAACCATCCACCTCCCCGCGGAAACAGAAATCCATCAGCCGACGGAAGTGATTATTCGCGAAATCATTGAAACTCTGTTATTGACCTTTTTTATTTTCTGGCTGGTAAATAGTGTTGTCGGCCGTTACCGTATAGACGGCCACAGCATGGACCCCTCTCTGGCGCACGGCGAATACCTGCTTATTAATAACCTGGCCTACTATCTGGATGAACCAGAACGGGGGGACATCATCGTATTTCATCACCCCAACAGCGATCTTAATCTGATCAAACGGGTGATTGGCTTGCCTGGCGATCAGGTTGAAATTGCTAACCAGCAGGTTAAGGTGAACGGCTTCGTGTTGCAAGAGCCTTATATTCAAGCCGAGCCTACTTACAGTGGTAGCTGGACTGTCCCGGCAGGTGAATACTTTGTACTGGGTGATAATCGCAACAGTTCCAGCGACTCACACACTTGGCAGTACCTGCCCAAAGAAAACATCATTGGTAAAGCTATGATCATTTACTGGCCCTTTGCTGATTGGGGTGAAGTTCCACATTATCGCCACCCGATCGGATAACCACCAAACCTGATGAGCTATCAGCACGAAGAGATTAAAACCATTGTAAGGCAGGTTGTGGCCCGGACGCTGGGCAGCCTCACCTCAGGGGGCGGTCAACCTGGGGACCATTCTCCCGCTTTGCCTGACCATCGCCCCCTCATCTTAGATGCCGAGGCGGTACGTCAGCTTCCGCCCCGTTCCACTTATGCCGCTCAACCGGGCACGCTGATTACGCCGCTGGCCCGTGAAGCCGCCTTGGAAAGAGGCATTCGGTTATCAGTCAGCAGTAATCAGTTACCAATAACCGATAACCGAATAGCAACGACCAACAACCGTACCATTGCCTTGGGGGCGGACCACGGCGGCTACCAACTCAAGGAGCAAATCAAAGCCATGTTGGAATCGGCGTCAATGGGGTATACTGTCATGGATTGCGGCACAAACAGCTCGGAAGCGGTAGACTACCCGGAGTATGCTTACGCGGTGGCCCAGCTGGTAGCCAACGGCCGTGCCTGGCGCGGTATTATGATCGATGGGGCTGGCATTGGCAGCTGTATGGCGGCTAACAAGGTTCCCGGCGTGCGTGCTGCTATGTGTTATGATCAGGCTACGGCCGTAAACAGCCGTGAGCACAACAATGCCAACGTTTTGACTTTGGGTGCTGGCTTGATTGGCCCTAACCTTGCCAACCAAATTGTAACCACCTGGCTGCAAACTGAATTTGGCGGTGGTCGCCATGCGCGGCGGGTAGATAAAATTGACGCCATTGGCCAACGCTTTAGCAAAGCCAGTCATCCGTAATCAGTACACTGAACACTGATGACTACACACTGAACACTGATCATGTACAATCAGGCGACGCTCGAACACCTTATTGAGGAAATCACCCGTGAAGTTATGCTGCGGCTCAACCAGGCAGAAGCCACGGCCGTGAACCCTGCTGGCTGCAACTGTCAGGATGGAACCTGCGCCCAACATTGCGCCGACAAGGTGCAGCAGGTCATGCGGGCAGGCGCTACCCGCCTCACCGCTACCCTGGGCACGCACCCCGCCAGTGAGGCCATCGCCCACACCATTGACCATACCCTGCTTAAAGCCGATGCTTCGCAGGAGCAAATTGCCCAACTGTGTTACGAAGCGCGCAAATACCACTTTGCCTCTGTCTGTGTTAACCCTACACACGTTAAACTGGCCGCCCAACTACTCAAAGACAGCGGCGTTAAAGTGTGTACCGTCGTGGGCTTCCCCTTGGGCGCTACACCCAGCACAGTGAAAGCCTATGAAACCCAACAGGCCATCCGTGATGGAGCTACGGAAATAGATATGGTGATCAATATTGGCGCCCTCAAATCACAGGATTATCGTACCGTCCTGGAAGACATTGGCGCCGTTGTGCGCGCGGCGCACGCCGGCAGTGCCCTGATCAAAGTCATTATTGAAGCTGCGCTGCTCACTGACGAGGAAAAAGTGATCGCCTGCCAGCTCACCAAGACAGCCGGCGCCGATTTCGTCAAAACCTCCACCGGGTTTGGTCCCGGCGGCGCCACCGTGTCAGACGTTACCCTCATGCGCCGGGTTGTGGGCCCGAATGTGGGGATTAAGGCCGCTGGCGGCGTTGGTTCTTACGAGACTGCCCAGGCGATGATTGCTGCTGGCGCTACTCGCATTGGCGCCAGCGCTGGTGTTAAAATTGTCCATCAGGCGACTGGCCAGACAGGGCCAGGCAATGCTGTTAACAACACTCAAACCACCTATTAAAGGATAGAGGCCATGCAATGTACCCGTTGTCGTATCGGCCATTACCACGCCACAACGATACCTTACATCACTTTCCTGAATGACCAGATGCTCGTTTTGCCCAACATATCCGCTTTCCGGTGTGATATGTGTGGGGATGTTCATTTTAATCAAGCTTTTTTAGAGCAGTTACAATACCTACTTGACCAGCTAACGCAGGCCGAAGGGCCTATGGAACCAGCCGAATGGCTGGCCCTCAACGACCATGCGACAAACTGGCAGTCAAGTGGCCGGATGGTTTAACAATGACCGTTGATTTACGCAGCTATGTTTTTCTAGACAGCCTACAGCCGCAGCATGCCGCCTTTTTAGGCACCGTAGCCCGCGGCTTTTTACCTTTGCCTGGTGATGCTTCTTTGTGGATTGAAATTTCACCCGGCATTGAAATCAACCGCATCACCGACATTGCTTTGAAAGCGGTGGGGGTGCGGCCGGGGATGCAAATTGTGGAACGGCTCTATGGCTTGTTGGAAGTACACTCGTCCAGCCAGGCAGACGTGCGCGCCGCTGGTGCGGCCATTTTGGCAGCGTTGGAGCTGCAGGAAGGGGATCGGTTAAAGCCCAAAGTCGTTTCCAGCCAGATCATTCGCAACATTGACGCCCACCAGGTACAGTTAATTAACCGGATGCGGCATGGGCATATGATCCTGGCCGGGCAAACGTTGTATGTCATGGAAGTAGCGCCGGCTGCCTATGCTGCCCTGGCCGCTAATGAAGCCGAAAAACGGGCTAACTTAAACATTTTGGAGGTCCAGGCGTTTGGCAGTTTTGGCCGGGTTTACCTGGGCGGCGAAGAACGTGACATCATGGCCGGGTATCAGGCGGCCATCACGGCCGTAGAAAGCGTCACGGGCCGGTCACAAGAAGAGAACAAACGCGAATAAGGAGACATCTATGACAGAAGCATTAGGCATGATCGAATGTCGCAGCTTTGCGGCAATGGTAGAGGCGTCAGACGCTATGGTGAAGGCGGCCCGTGTGGAACTGGTCGCTTATGAAAAAACCGGCGGCGGTTATGTCACGGCCGTAGTCCGTGGTGATGTCGCCGCTGTCAAAGCGGCCGTAGAAGCCGGCGTCCGCGGTGCCGAAAAAGTCGGTGAAGTTGTCGCCGTCCATGTCATCCCGCGGCCACACCCCAACGTCGACCAGACCCTGCCGCTTGGCCGCCAGGAAGGCAGTGAGCAGTAGCCAGTAATCAGTAGCCAGTAATCAGTAGCCAGTAACCAGCAGCCTGTTGATTTACTGAATACTGAACACTGAATACTGAATACTGAACACTGAATACTGATCGCTGAACACGATTATGTTTCTGGGCAAAGTTGTGGGTACGTTGGTGGCCACACGCAAGGAAAGCTCGCTGGACGGGCTAAAGTTCCTGGTTGTGCGCCGCCTGACCATTGAGAATGAAGAAGAAAGCGGCTACGTGGTAGCCGCTGACGCCGTTGGCGCCGGCATAGGCGAAGTGGTGATGGTAGCTACCGGCAGCTCCGCCCGCCAGACAGTCATGACGGACAAACGGCCGTGTGATGCTGTCATCATGGCCATTGTAGATACCTGGGAAGTCCACGGCACGGAAAAATATCACAAGGGTTAAGAGAGCGAAGAGCAGGCGTATCCACCGTCCTCCTCTAAACGCCACCCTCTAATCTTAATATGACTTAATGAACGAACAGGAAATTCAAGCGATTATTGAGCGGGTGATGCGCGAGGTGGGGCAAACACCCCCGGCCGTTCCCGCAGCACGGGTCAAGGTCCCTCCCTCCCCAGCCCCTAACGAGGGACACACCCCGGCCACCGGCCAGGATGGCCTTTTTCCTACCCTGGATGAAGCGGTGGCCGCCGCCAAAATCGCCTTTCAGCGCCTTAACCACCTGCCGCTAGACATTCGCAAACATATGATAGCCCACATGCGCCAGGCCGGGCGTGAATATGCACAGGTGCTGGCCGAGATGGCCCACAATGAAGCCGGCATGGGGCGGGCAGAAGACAAAGTCCTCAAAAATATCCTTAATGCAGACAAAACACAAGGGCCAGAAGCCCTGGAACCAACTGCCTGGAGCGGTGACGGCGGCCTGACACTCACCGAATGGGCGCCTTATGGCCTTATTGGGGCCCTCACACCCAGCACCAACCCCACCAGCACCGTCATCTGCAATGCCATCGCCATGGTGTCGGCGGGGAATGCGGTGGTTTTTAATGCTCATCCCAGCACCCAGAATGCCTCCAACATGACGGTGCAGATCCTTAACCGGGCCATTCAAAAAGCAGGCGGGCCAGCCAATTTGCTCACGGCCGTAGCCCAACCCACGTTGGAGTCGGCCACCGCCCTGATGCACCATAAAAACATACGCTTGCTGACGGTGACCGGCGGTGCGGCCGTGGTGCGCGCCGCCATGCAAAGCGGCAAACGCGCCGTCTGTGCCGGTCCAGGCAACCCACCGGTGGTGGTAGACGAAACGGCCAACATCGAGCAGGCTGGCCGGGACATTGTCATTGGCGGTTCGTTTGATAATAATATCGTCTGTACCACGGAAAAAGAGACGTTTGCCGTCGCTGCTATCTGTGATGACTTGATCAATGTGATGACCCGCTACGGGGCCGTTAGACTTAACAGCTGGCAATTTAACCGGCTGTGGCAGGCAGTCACGGTAAAAGACCGCGGCCCTCGCAAACATGCTGACATGAATAAAGCCTTTATTGGCAAAAATGCCAGCGTGCTGCTGGCGGAAATTGGCATCTCGGCCGGACCGGATGTAAGGCAGATTGTAGTAGAAGTAGAGGAAAATCATCCTGTGGTATGGTCAGAACAAATGATGCCTATCATGCCGGTGGTCCGTGTGGCCAATGCCGACGAAGGGATAGACCTGGCCATAGCGGCAGAACATGGGTTCAGGCATACGGCCGTGATGCACTCTAAAAATCTAGATAACCTCAGCCGGATGGCCCGGGAGATGGATTGTAGTATTTTTGTGAAAAATGGCCCTTCTCTGGCCGGGTTGGGGTACGGTGGTGAAGGATTCTGCTCGTTTACCATCGCCAGCCCAACGGGCGAAGGACTGACCGGACCACGCAGTTTCAGCCGCTTACGACGCTGTACCCTGGTAGATTCTTTCCGTATTGTATAAAAAGCTGGCTGTCATCGTTTGTTGAATCGGGCCACATCAGGTCCGATCACCGGCACAGCCCAAACAATTAAAGTTTGTATTGGTAACATCGTCTCCTGGTGGTACACAGGAGATGATCTCAAGTTAAGGAGTAATGCGTGAGATGAGTCTTGGCGCACGTAATCTGATTAATCTGGATTTGTTCACAGATGCTTATCGGGTGACAGGCCGGGCGTTAGTGGGTACCGGTGGCATTCACGCCGAACTGGGCAACCCTAACTCCAAGTTTTTAGAGCTGCAAGACGCCTATATTTCGCGCATACATGAGCCCGGCGTCATCGTAGCCAATTATAAACTGGCCTCCTTCCGCAAGGACAACATTAACTTTATTGTTCTTAATGATAGGCGTGACGGCATACCGGTGGGCACACAACACGGCCGTTCCGTTTTTACACGCGGCCGTCATATCCCGGCATTTCTCACGGTACCCTCCTTTGAGATTCAGGGAGAAGTCATTCACGAAGGAAAAGCAGCAGCCCGCGAAATTCTGGTACAATCTATGGGGCGGTTCCAACTCATTTTTGCCGCTAAGGCATCCGCCTCCAGTGCGCCAGAGATTTCCTACAGTGGCGACTTAATATTGGTACAAAAAGATCGTATTGGCATTTTCTGTCTGGATTTGAGTCAAACCTGAGCAGCCGAGGAGAACTTTGAGTGGCCCGAATTTACGTAATTGACGACGATGAACAACTGCTACGTATGGTCGGCCTGATGCTGGAACGTGGTGGCCATACCGTCACACTCATTAGCAACCCTGTGGATGGCCTGGAACAGGTTAAAATAGACAAGCCAGATTTGTTGGTGCTGGATGTGATGATGCCCAACATGAGCGGGCATGATATTTCCCGCGAGATTCGTGCCAGTAAAAATCTGGAAGACATACCTATTCTGGTGCTCACCGCCCGCTCCCAGGAGATTGACCGGACCACCGCCTTGAAGAGCGGCGCCGATGATTACCTGAGCAAACCTGTTACCTCTCAGGAGTTGATTGAACGAGTGGATGGCCTGCTGGCCAAAAAAGGAGGCCAGAAGCGGCAGGAAGAAGGGGTCATCGTCACGCTGTTTGGCTTGCGTGGGGGTACCGGCCGCACGACGCTGGCCGTTAACCTGGCGGCGGCCCTGCGTCGGGTCAGCCAACAGGAAGTCTGCCTATTAGATTTTTCCCCAACCGGCAGTCAGGCCGTCATGCACATGCGTTTACAGGCCCGCTCTTCCTGGACCGATTTGCCAGCGGAGCCTCTGGATTGGCCAACGCTGAAAAACCGCCTGATCATCCACCCCTCTGGGCTGCGCGTCTTGGCGGCACCGGCAAAACCTGTACCACCCATGAGCCTGACGGAAGAAACGGCCAAGACTATCCTGGGCTTACTGCGGCACAATGTGGCCTTCACCGTGGTGGACGCGCCCAATGCCTTTACGCCTTCTTTTGTGGCTTCTCTGGCGGAAGCTGATATGTCACTTCATGTGGTATCGCCGGAAGTGGTATCGGTGCAAACGGCCGTCCAGCTCAACCGTCTCATCGCCAAGTTAGGCATTCCGGTCAGGCGCAAATCCCATATTTTGAACCAGACCACGCCTGAGGCTCAGCTGCCGCAAACGGCCGTGGAACGTGGTCTGAACACCCGCATCGCTTTCCTGGTAGGGTATGATACCAACCAATCGCGGGCCATGTCCCAGGGCGTGCCGCTGACACTTACTTCCGCCAAAAGCCCCCTACCCACCGTTGTTAAACGTATGGCCGAAGCCATCTGGCAGCGGGTAGCCACTCAGGGAGCGTAATGGATTTCCCCGCCCTGGCGCTGCTTGAATTTAACAGCATTGCCACCGGCATTGTTGCTGGTGACGCCATGGTGAAACGCGCTCCCATCAGCCAGATCTATGCGGGTACTGTACAGCCTGGCCATTACCTGGTATTGGTGACCGGCGACGTCGCCTCGGTGCAGGAGGCCATGCAGGCTGGCCAGGCAGCCGCACAAGCAGCCCTGCGCGACGCCATCTTTTTGCCCAACGTGCATCCTGATGTGGTGACCGCCCTGTCTGGCGAACAGCAGGTGCAAGAAACGGAGGCCTTGGGCGTGGTGGAAACACAGACGGTAGCGTCAGCTATTCACGCCGCCGACGCCGGGGTAAAAGGCGCGGAAGTAACCCTGCTGCAACTGCGGCTGGCTGATGGGTTGGGCGGCAAGGGACTGGTTTTTTTTACCGGTCTGGTAGCCGACGTAGAAGCCGCGGTGGCTCTGGGCACGGCCGTAGCCCAACCCCACCTCGTACGCCAGGCAGTCATCTCGCAGCTGCACGCCGAGATGTGGCCCCAGGTGAACAGGCACGGCCGTTTTGGCAGCCATTTTAGTTGGGAGCCTTCATAGGATGGTGTTATGCAGTTAGCACGGGTCATTGGCACGGTAGTGGCTACCACAAAATATGAAGGGCTGACTGGTATTAAGTTCCTTATTGTGCAGCCGTTGACAAAACAGCAGCAGCCCAAAGGGGAACCGGTGGTAGCGGCCGACGCCACGGCCCAGGCCGGGCCAGATGAATTGGTCTTCATTGTTGGCAGCCGCGAGGCTGCCCAGGCGCTGCCCCATACGTTTGTGCCCGTGGACCATGCCATCGTGGGCATTGTAGATGAGGTGGAGGCAGCTGATTAATGTACATTGGACGGGTATGCGGCACGGTGGTGGCCACCATTAAACACCAGGCATTTCACGGCCGTAAACTGCTCATTGTAGACCAGCTAGACACCAATGGGCAGCCAACAGGGGCGTATGACATTTGTGTAGACGTGGTACAGGCCGGTGTTGGTGACCAAGTGCTGGTCATGGATGAAGGCAATGGCGCACGCCAGATTTTGCAGCGCAGTGTGGCACCCGTGCGCGCCGTCATCGTGGGCATTGTCGATGATGTGGCCCTAACTACTAACCACTGACCACTGACCACTAATCACTGACCACTGACCTCCCCGGCCACTGTCACGGCCGTGGTTAAATCCGGGGCACGCACGATGGTTGTCTCCCGACCTGATTGAAAGAGGCAAATCACGTCTACCGGCCCACGCCAACATTCGCCCCCATTCCCCTGCAGCTGACTGCTGGTGTCAAACAGGGCCGCCGGGTAATTGGGGTATAACGCCGCAAACTCGGTGGCATCAGCATCAATATCCCATACCAGCCGCAAAACCATCACCAGAGCATCTTCAGCTTCGTTAGCGTACACGGCATAACGGTCGCCGCCCCAGCCGGTCACGGCCGTGTTCACCTGTCCCTCATTTAACTGCTGTCCCAGATATTCGCGCAGCATAAATTCACCAAAGACATCCTCATCTACCAGCCGCCAGCCGGCGCCCAACGTATCTGTCAGCGGCGGCAGCATCACCAGCTGCGGCGTGTCCCCGGCCAGATAGCGCTCTGGATGTAAGATTTGTTCGGTAGATTGGGGGACATTGGCCCAGGCGTCATCCAGGGCGGCAAAGCCACCCTGCTCGTAAAGGGTCTGGGCAAATTCCAACCCGGCCGTGTAGGGAAAAAGCAGGCTGTTGGCCAGCACAGGCGGGGCAGCATCCAGCACGGGCGTTTCCAGCTGCCCCAGGCTGGCAAACAGCTGACCGATGTCCACGTACCCTTGCAGCATATAGTGTGATTGCAATAAAACGGCCTCACCTTCCACCAAGGCTATCAATGCTGTGCTGGCGTCGGCGTCCCGATCTTCGTCATCAAGAAGGTCCAGATCAAAATATTGATCCTGCAGGGCATGCATAAATTCGTGGGCGTGGGTCAATTGCTCGTTGGCATCCAGCACCTCATCATCGCTGACAACCACAAATTCATCCGTTTCCGGGTCATAAAAGCCCGCAATTTGCTCACTGTACAGATCGCGGCTGAAAGTATAGAGGTCAAAATCGCGCGCCAGAAAATCAAAAGCAGCATAAACAAGGGCGTCATTTTGGGCATCGGCCGCTGTGTAATCGGCCAGCAGGTCGTTCTCCACCCGCTGCCGCAGCTCATCACTGGTGAGCAGGGTGGTGGTTACGGCCGTCTTCGGCGACAGACCACGAATGCTGGCCACATGTTCTTCGATCTCCGCACGCAGGCGGGCGTTGGCGTCTAAGCGAGCAGAGGTAGCTGCACTCTGGGTTTCTGGGGGGGAGACGTTAATGATGATGTTGGTGGGATTGCTGGCCCGGCCGTTAACGTTTACCGCCACAACCCCAATTTCCACTTCACCTGTTGCCTCCGGCGTCCATACCTCACGGGCAGTAAACAGGGTGGCGTCTGCAGGGTTATATGTTTTAAACGATTCGCCATCGATTACCAGGTTAGCCGCAGCAATACCGGCCGGATCAGACACGATAAAGACGATCTCTATCTCTTCGCCGAGGGCCACGGTCGTGTCTGCCTCTGGCGACACAATGCGTATATCTGGGGGCTGGTCGGCGGTCTGGGTTACAACGCCTTCCACAGCGGCGCGGGTGCCATTGGCTACAGCCAGGTCAATGGCCAGCGCATCTACCGTGGCTGTCAACATCTCCACCTGCTGGTCACTGGCAACCAGTTGGCCCTCTAACAGCACTTTTTCGGCCACGGCCGTGGCTAACTCATCCCCCGTGGTCAACCGTGTGGCCTCCACAGATTGAAACGCCAGGTCTAACTGCTCTCGTGTCACTTCCAGGCCAGCGACCGAGGTAGCCAGCTCATTACGCTGGGTTTGCAACATTTGTCGACCCTGAAAGAGAAAAACAAACGCGGCCCCCAATACCAGCAAGAGCATGAATAAGGCTAGAATGATTACGGAAGAAGATGTTGATCTCATGGAATTTGTCCAAATGGATCAGATGGTTGAATGCTACACGAGGTTAGATCATGGGTCAAGCCATCGGTTAGCAGCTCAGCCATCCTCAGCCGGGGAGCGCACAGGCACATCACGCGGTTCACATTCAGGCATGTGGCCTTCATCGGGAACATCCACTTGAATAGACGCCGGGTCTACCCGGGCATTAAACTGCGAAATCTCTACATCTTCGTGGATGAGGCCAGCCCACACCGGCTGCGGGTTTCGTTGGCCTAAGACGTTGGTCAGCCGGATACCGCCCGTAACTACGGCGCGCGCGCCAGGCATGAGATAATAATGACCATCTATTTCCTCTAAATCTGCCAGCGTACCAACAGCCCAACGGTAAGGGTAATTGGTGATCTCGTTTTCGAAGCCAATGCCCACACGAAACACACCAGATTCGGTGAACCAGCCGAGAGTATTGTAATTCCAGTCAGAATCATACACGGTTCCGGGCGGTGGCCCGCTGGTGCGAATGGGGGTGGTGCCGTAATTTTCTACGGTAACGGTAAAGTGCAGGGTGTCACAAATGGCCACGGCCGTGGCCTGCCAACGGACGGTATCACCCGTCGGCGGCGGGTAAATATGGGCCCGCGGCACGCCACCATACTGAATGGTCAATTCATCTTGCAAGCGTACCTTTTGCCCTTCCTGGTCTTGAGCAATGGCCACCACCGGATACGTGCCGTCTGGCGGGGGTGTGGCACCGTCATCGACGCCGCCTTCATAATCAAAGTAGTGCGGCCCGGCGGCGCCAATGGGGTTCTCATACTCGTCTTCGGTAATGGGCAGTTCCTGGCCGTCAGGCATTAGCAAGAAGAGGCGCAAATTGGCCTCTTTGGCCAGTTCCAAAGTGATTTTCACACGATCATCAAGGCCGTCTCGATTGGGTGTAAAAATTTTCGGGGCCATCCAGAAGCCGCGAATATCTGGCAGCTGCGGGTCGGCGTCCCTGATTTGGAGCTGACCCTGTACCTGTTCCGTGACGTTGTGGTGGTCTGTGGCGGCTACTGTCCAGGTGTAACGGCCGTCTGGCAGCAATCGCGCCAAAATCTGTCCCTGCACCTGCTCATCAGGCAGGGTGAAACCGTCTACGATACCGCTAAAGGCCACCCGATAGGCACCCGCGCCACGGGCCTTGTTATCGCGGAAAGTAAAGCGGTCGCCATTTTCGTTTTCCAGATAAATGGAAACACGGCCGTTGCGCGACAATGCATAGTTGATATACGTGATGTCGCTCTCGCCGTCAGCATTGGGGGTGATTTCGTCCGCTTCCACGGACACCTGGCGCAGCAAGCTGTTATCTCCGCGCACCACACGCCAGCCGGCGGCTATGGCTGCCCCTACCAACAGGAAAGCGACGATGCCCACAATGATTGGTGTGCGTTTCTGCTCAAACATGGGCGCAAGTGTACCAGAGGGGTACCGGCCCGGCGAGGGCGTTTAAGGTACGTTTACCCTGCGGCAGGGGCGCAGCATGCTGCGCCCCCCTTACCCATACACCATTTGCAACACCTGTGTGGTTATGTGCGCTTCCACAAAGGCGGCCACAATGAGCAGCGGCAGGCTTACGCCCAGGAAGACGCGGGTAAAATCAGCCATGCGCATGAGGAAGTTTTCGCTGACACTGTGTTCTGGTGAAGGGTGGATGATAACCGTTTGCCAGCGCAGCGCGGCGGCCGAGGTAAACAGCAGCGCCGGAAATTCGAGGACGGCATGGGGTACAATAGCGGCCAGTATAAACCGAAAGGGGTCTTGGCCGGCCATTGCAAACTGGGTAGCCAGGAAGGCAATAACCCCCCAGGGCAGCATAAAAATGAGAACACCTAACACGCCAAACGTGAAAACGCCCAACAAAGCCTGCAAGGCCACAACACGCATATTTTGGAAGATGATGATAATAGGCAATGCGGCCAACAAAAAGGCATATTGTTCCAGGTTGGCCACCAGGTTTTCACCGGTGATTTGGGCCTGGAGTTCAGCCGGGAAGACGTACTGGTGGGCCAACCAGATGCCAAAGAGAATGGCGCCACCAAAGGCAAGCAGTAACATACCCATCGGCTTAAGTAATGCGGGGAAGATGGCGAAGGTTTCTTTGTACCAGGTAACGGGGTTGGGGTAACGGCCGTGGCGCCCATGCCCGGTAAACTGCTCCCAATACACCCGGAACATCCAGCCCAGGCGAATCTGGTCAATGTCCCGGCCCAGCAGTTCCTCGCGGTTAAAGACGTAGAGACCCATGCGGATGAGCACAACGGCCGTGAGTGATAAGCCAGCAATCAGCCACCACAGCCCTACGTGGTTGCCCCAAAACAACGCACCAGCCTCAAACTGAATCAGCAGGGCCATGGGCACGATGATAAAACTGGCCAACAAGTTAGCGGCGCGCACGCTTGTGGCCTGGCTGGAAACCACCACGGCCGCGGCTACCATGATCACCCCCTGCACGGTGGTCAACAGCACGGTCTGGAGAACAAGCGTAAGTTCTGGCCGCCATTCCAGGTTAAACCACAAACTAGACATGTATACCAACATGCCCATATAGCTGGCTAACAACGGGGGGAATAAAGCGGCTATCATCTTGCCGGCATAAAGCTGGGTGTTGGTCAGCGGCGTCGCCAGCAGTGGTTCCAGGCTGTTGCGCTCTTTTTCACCCACAAACGTTTCCAGGGCAATCACCAGCGAAAAGGACATGGGGAAAAAGCCAACCACTAACAGCAAAAAAGGAATAAGCTGCGTGGCAATAATCTCCGCGCCGTACTCTTCTACAAAACCCACCAGGCGGCGCGCGGTAAAGTTCATCAGCATGGGGAAGGCCAATGTCAGCAAAAAAATGGGCAAAACAATGCGCCAATCACGGAACGAATCACGGATTTCGCGCCGGGCGATCACCAACGCCATGTGCACAGAGTTTTGTTTAACAGGGAGCAAAGGGGTTAATGCACTCATAGTTTATGTGGAAACCGGAGATTGGCGGTTAGAGAGCAGCCAATCTCCAATCTCTAATCTCCAATCTCTTCAATGACACGCAGGTATACCTGTTCCAGGCTCTGCGACACCTGTTGCAAAGAGATAATACCCAGCCCCAGATCATGCAGGCAACGCACCAATTGGGGATTGGTCAAATCAGGGTTCTCAGCCCGATAACGGATCGTATCATCGTGTACCCATTCTACCGTGACCAGGTGATCCAGCTCTTTTACCTGGCCATTAAGCGGCTTATCTACACGTACTTCTAACTGCGGTTGGCCCAGAAGCTGCTGTTTTAGTTCAGTCAATGTGCCCTGAGCCACGATCTGCCCCTGTTTGATGATGGCTATCTTGTCAGCCAGCAGTTCGGCTTCAGCCAGATTATGGGTGCAGAGGATAATGGTACGCCGGTCATTACGCAGTGCCAAAATGGCGTCACGCACCAATTTGGCGCTGTGCGGGTCCATAGCCGAGGTGGGTTCGTCCAATAACAGCACTGCTGGGTTATGCAGCATGGCCCGAATCAGGCCCACTTTCTGGCGCATCCCTTTGGAGTAGGTACCCAGCCGCCGCTCTTCAGCGCCAGCCATGTAAAAGCGCTCAAACATGTCTTTGCTTTTGGTGCGGGTTTCTTGATCAGAAAAGCCGTAAAGACGGCCGTAAAACGCCAGATACTCTAACCCGCTCATGCGCGCATACAGCCCTGGCTGTTCCGTGAGCATGCCAATAGTCCGCCGTACCTGGTCAGCCTGTGTTACCACATCATACCCATTGACCCTGGCCCGGCCGGTGGTAGGCTTGAGGATGGCCCCCAACATACGTACGGTGGTCGTTTTACCCGCCCCATTGGGACCAAGCAGTGCCAAAAGCTGCCCGGCTGGCACATTTAAGGAAAGATCACACACGGCCGTAAACGACTCAAACATCTTGCCTAAATTTTCGGTTTCAATCATACTTGCACTCCTGTTATGCCCCCCCATTACACACAACACCGCTGATAACAACATTGTGACAGGCAACCGTGGCTATTATTGAGTCATTAGGCGCTGGCGTAAATGGGTAATTGGGTAGACGGTTAGCGGTATCTCCTTCATAAACGCATCTCACCACCTTCCATGACCAGGGTTGTTGCCTCCTCAGGGGACATCTCCTGGCCCACCTGCCGCTGGCGTGTAAATGCCTCAACCCCTAACCGGTGGCGCAGGTCAGAAACAATCTCATCAAAATACGCCTGGTTGGCCGGCGGCAGCGGCGAACCCAACGCCTGACGCAGTGACTCCACAACCCCCACCAGACAAGCTGCTAGTTCCAGGCGTTCTGCCTGGTATGTCATTGTCACCAGCCCTAAAAATGCCCAGGCAAGCCCATCCTTATAGCCAAGCTCACTGTTTAATTGCAGGCTTTCCATCAGCATGGCCTGCGCCGGCTCCGTCTGTTTCTGCGCTAAGAGTAACATGCTATAACTGTTGAGGACCATCGCCGTATTGGTTTTCAGGCCCATCTGGCGTGAGATGCTCAAGCTTTCTTTATAAAAGTCTTCCGCTGCCGCGTAATCTCCCTGATAAGAAGCAGCCATACCTGAATTGAGCAGAGCAATAGAAATGCCGTGGGGAAAATTCAGTTCCCGCGCCAGCAGCAGCCATTCGCCAAACAAGGTCCCTGCACGGGCAAACTCACCACGATCCATCAGCAGCATACCCATTTCATTGAGCGACCGGCCCAGGTCTTGTTTAAGGTCCAGCGCTCGCTGCCAGGTGATGCTTTGTGTCAGCCACACTTCTGCTGTAACATACTCTCGCTGTAAACGCGCCAATAAACCAGCATAACTCATGGCACGGGCACGCACCTCAGTTACCGGACCAGGCAGCGCCAGGATGTGGCGTAACCAGTTACCTCCTTCTACTGGCCGGTAACGCAGCCACCAAAACCGCCCCAACGCTGCCCCCAGGCGCACGGCCGTCTCCATCTCTGGCGTGGCTAAGGCCCAGGCCAGGACAGCCCGCAGGTTATCATACTCACCCTCCAGCCGCTCCAGCCAGGTTTGTTGATCAGCACCTGTCAGGTGTAAAGAGACCGTTTCGGCCAGCGCCAGGTAATAGGCAGCCAGCCGAGCCTGGGCGGCTGCCTGCCGTTTAGGATCAGCGGCCAGCCGGGCGGCAGCATATTGGCGCACCAATTCATGCACATCATAACGGCCGTTGTCTAACCGGCGTATCAGCGACTTGTCCAAAAGGGCGGCCAACACGGGCAGCGTGGCCTCTGCTACCTGTGCTGCCGCTTCCCGCTCAAACCCACCCCGAAACAGCGATAACTGGCTGAACACGGCCTGCTCTACCGGGGTTAACAATTGCCACGATTGGTCAAATACAGCCCGTATACTGCGATGCCGATCAGGCACATGTGACTGTGAGGTAGTCAGAAAATCCAGGCTTTTTTCAATTTCGTCACCAATTTCCGCACAGGACAACAGCCGCACCCAGGCGGCCGCCAATTCTAACGCCAGCGGCATGCCATCTACCAGACGACAGATACGCACAATAGCGGTCCGGTCGGCCATCCCCGGCTTAAAGAGAGTATCATGCCGCCGCGCTGCCTGCCAGAACAATGCAGCCGCACTGTTTTCTTCTAACTGCTCTAACGGCTGATCGTCTGGCAGCGGCAGCCCCTGCAGGTCAAACACCCACTCTTCTTGCAAGTTCAGCCGTTGGCGGGAAGTCACCAACAACTTGACCTGTGGCCCAGCGGCTAACACCTCCCTCAAAAAAGCAACATCATGGCTCAACTGCTCTACGTTATCCAGCAGCAGCAGCAGCTCTTTATCTTGCAAATAGTGCAGCAGTTGGGTGTGGCGCGGCTGCACAGTGTTCAAGGGAATATGCAAACTCTGGGTGATAGCAGAGGGGATAAGCATAGGGTCAGTGATGGCTGCCAGAGGCACAAAAGCCGCGCCATGCCGGAACACCGGCACGTGCCCATTGGCCGCCTGCAGCGCCAGGCTCGTTTTACCCACACCACCTGGCCCTACAATGGTGACCAGACGGCAACGGGGGTCAGCCAGCAGTTGGGCTAGGTGAGCCAGCTCCCCTTCACGGCCTACAAAAGGGGTGGGTTGCGGCGGCAGCTGCCCGGCACGGCGGGGAGAGGCGCGGACAACAGCGGCCACGGCCGTTCCCCCAACGGCATCCTGTGGTTCACGCCCGGCTACAGCTAACTGCCGGGCGGCGGCGTAAGCTGCCTGTGTTTCTGGCCCCGGTTCAGCATCCAACTCCTGCCGGAAGGCGGCGGCACACGCCTGGTAGGCCCGGTGGACGCCAGCCCCGTCACCATCATGCGCATAAAGGCGCATAAGCAGGATGACGGCCGTTTCTGATAATGGGTCTTGCTGCTGCCACTGCCGGGCGTACCGGATGGCTGCCTGGTGATCACCAGCTTGTTCCAGCAGCAAAGCCGCCCGATGCAATGCAGTCAGGTAGGCCAGGTGCAGCTCTTCACGGCGGGGGATGATCCAATCATCATAGTTGCCGGGGAGCAGTGGACCTTTGTAATAGGTGACGGCCGTTTCCAGCCACTGCCGCTGCACCTGCTCATCGGCGGCCTGGCCAGCCGCCATCAGCGCCGCCTCAAACGCGGCCACGTCTAGCCAGAAAGGCGCCTGAGGACGCCACTGAATGGTATGGGTATCCAACGCCAAAAAAGTGTCGGCGTCTGGCAGAGCCCGGCGCAGCGTGTGCAGCAGGTTACGTAAATTGGTACGGGCCTGCACATCTGAGGAATCAGGCCAAAGGGTAAAAGCCAGGTGTTGGCGCGACACAGGCGCTTGCCGATGCAGTAACAAATAAGCCAGCAGCGTTTGCGGCCGGTCTGCATTTAAGCTCATGACAGGCTGCCCGGCAGCTGTTAGCGAGTACTGACCGAGCAGGCAAATGTGAAGGGACTCATTCATGACCATACAGTATGGTCGAGGTTTTGCCTTGACAACGATGATCCTCCGTGACCTTCAAACGGATTTGAAACGGCCGTTTCTTTATGCTGCTTTTCACAAATTCTAATGTAAGCGAGGAAGGTATGTCTCATGAGTTAAATTCACAACCCCAACTTTTCATTTTGCGCCTCTGGTCTGAACAGCTGCCGGATGGCCGCATTGAGTGGCGTGGCAAACTGCACCATACACAGAGTAACGAAACCCGTTACTTTCGTGACTGGGCCGCCCTTATTCCTCTGCTGTTCATGATGCTGCGGCAGGCAGGCGCGCCACCGACCCATTCCGCAAACCCGGAACCAAGTCCTGATAATACCGCTGAGTAACATAAACCTTACAAAGTTTTGGCACATCCAACGCACCAGTTTTTTGCGGTTTACTCAAGTCATCGGCCATGTTTTCGCCCACGCTGAGTTTGAAAAAATGATTGCCGATCACCAAACAGTATACCAAACGGTTTTCAAACGGCCTTTTCCTTATTTTAGGTAATCGGCAACGATAATTCAAAATTAAGACCGCTTTAAGCGTTGCCGATTCCTGGAGGAAACTGCAGAGCACCCTCTTCAGGAATTACGAATCGTTTCTGCGATTTATCTAACGCCATCCATTTAAAAAGGAGCAGTTAATCATGAACCTTACTTTCAGGCAAAAACACAAATTTTTATCACTTATGATGCTTGTCTTATTGGCCGCCTGTGGTGGCGGCAGCAGTTTGCAAATCAGCCAGGCCGCCCTTTCGAAAGACGAAAGCGGCAGCCGTGCTACCACCGTATTTGCCCCTACAGACAGTATCTACCTGCTGGTAGATATGACTGGCCCGGAGAATACACGCGTCAAGGCTACCTGGACGGCCGTAAATGCTGCCGGTATTACACCCGACTATCTTATCGATGAAGTAGAGCAGCCCTTTACGGGTAACGGGCGCCTGGTCTTTGATCTGCCCAATACTGCCCCCTGGCCCACCGGTGACTACAAAGTGGCCCTCAGCCTCAACGGCGAACCCAGCCAATCGATTACTTTTCGCGTGCAGCCGCCATTGGGGCAAAGTGGGGACACGGCCGTGACTGACGCTACGGCACCGACCACCGAACCAGCGGCCGGCAACCCCACAGGTGCGGTCAACACACTGGACGCTGTTAAAAGCGCCACCATTCAGATCGAAGCCCAAGGCACCTTTATTGATCCAGAAGTGGGCACGCTGTACAACATCGCCGGGCGTGGTTCCGGTTTTATCATCGACCCCAGCGGCATCGCGGTGACCAATAATCACGTTGTCACCGGTGCAGCCTTGCTTAAAGTGTGGGTCGGCGGTGAAAGTCAGCCGCGCAATGCCCGCATTCTGGGTGTTTCCGAATGTGCTGACCTGGCCGTGATTGACATTGATGGCGACGGCTACTCCTTCATGGAGTGGTACGACGGCAACGTCGATGTGGGACTGGATGTGTACGCCGCGGGGTTCCCCCTGGGCAACCCCGAATATACCCTGACACGCGGCATTGTTTCCAAAGCGCGGACCGGCGGCGAGACCAGCTGGGCTTCTGTAGACAATGTGATTGAACATGACGCCACCATCAACCGCGGTAACTCTGGCGGGCCGCTGGTCACCGCCGATGGCCGGATTGTGGCCGTCAATTACGCCGGGCAGTCGGAAACAAACCAATACTTTGCTATCGCTCAAACGCAGGCGCTGCCGGTCATAGAACAACTGCGCCAGGGGCAGGATTACCTTTCCATTGGCGTCAACGGCACGGCCGTCAATGACGGGCAGGGTCTTTCTGGTATCTGGGTCTCTTCCGTCAAATCTGGCTCCCCGGCCGATGAAGCGGGTGTGGATGGTGGGGACATTATTACCCGCTTGGAAAATTTGATCCTGGCCGTAGATGGCACCATCGCCGACTATTGTGACATTCTGCGCACCCATGACGCCGATGACAAGCTCTCCATTGAGGTTTTGCGCTTTAGCACACAGGAAGTGCTGGAAGGGCAGCTCAACGGCCGTGAACTGGCCCAAACCTTCTCCTTTGCCCAAGAATTACAAGAAGAAGCCCGCAGCAGCACCACGACTAACAGCGGCAGCGGCCCCTACGCCGATTATGTGGCCATTACCGACGACTCTGGCACCCTGGCTTTGGAAGTGCCCGCTTCCTGGGGTGATATTGACGGCCGGGCCTGGGACCTGGAAGGCGAGACGATTGGCCTCTCGGTGCTGGCCGCCCCCAACGTGGATGACTTTTACAACTCATGGGGCACACCCGGTGTCTTTTTTGGCGCTACAGATCAGTTCGACATTAGTGTCAATGAACTGCTGGACGCTTTTGACTTCAGCGGCGACTGCACCGCCGGTGGGCGCACAGCGTATGATGATGGCGCGTACAGCGGCCATTATGACGTCTGGCTCAACTGTGGCGGCACAGAGACACTGATGGTGGTGGTGGCCGCCGAACCTGCCGACCGCAGCTACCTGACGCTGATCATGGTACAGGCCATTACTGACGCTGACCTGGAGGCCTTAGACCGTATCCTGGCTACCTTTATCGTCAAGCAGTAATCCCTTTCTAAGCGTAGACCTGACAGGGGGCAGCCAAAGGTGGCCCTGTCAGGTCTCAGGAGCTTAAGAGGTTTATGATACGTAGACTCCTACTCATTCCAGGCATTTTTACGCTACTCTGGTTAGCGACACGGCCGTTTCTGCCGTTAGCTGTCATACAACACACCCCTATCTGTGGCACCATCAGCACCCATACCACCTGGACCGCTGCCAATAGTCCTTACCTGGTGTGCGGCACTACCCAGGCAACGGTCGCTGCCGGCGTTACCCTGAGCATTGAACCGGGCGTGCTGGTTGAGTTCGAGCCAAATGGCCGTTTAAATGTGGCCGGGGAGTTAACGGCCGTGGGCCTGCCTACCCAACCCATCACCTTCACCGGACAAACGTCTACCCCCGGCAGCTGGCAGGGGTTGTACATTCACAACTTTGCCACTCAGCCAGCAACAGCTTTCTTGCAGCACGTCACCCTGGCCTATGGCGGTGCCGGTGCTGCCAGCGGCCAAATTGTTATTGACAATGGCCTTGTTACCCTGGCGCATAGTACGGTGCGGGCGGGCGGCAGTTACGGCCTTTATGTGACCAGCGACCATAATCCAACGGTCAGCGACACCCTCTTTCAAGACCACGGGGCAGACGTGGCCCGGTTAGCCGGGGCACGGGGGGATTTGCGCTTTCAGAACATCACGGCCGTAGGCAACAATCAGAACGTCATCCGTGTCGGCGGCTACAGCAACATGAGCGGCCAGCGACGATGGCAAAATGCGGGCATTCCCTACCTGTTTACTGGTTCGGCCGGCAACCAACCAGGTGATACGCTCACCATCGAACCAGGCACCGAGATACGGTTTGCCAGTAATACCGGCCTGGGCATCGGTGGGTCAATCACAGCCGTGGGCCTGCCCACCCAACCCATTACCTTCACCGGGCAAACGACTACCCCTGGCCTATGGACAGGCATCAACGTAGAAGGGAATGTCACAACAGCCGCTACGGCCGTATTTGAATATGCTACCGTCGCCTATGGCGGCAGCGGCTATGATGGGGCCAACGTGCGCATTCGCCTGGGACAGGTGCAAATGCGCCATAGCACAGTACGTGACGGCGGCAATGACGGCATCCGTAACGTGGGGTACGGTCGCAGCCGCACCCTGGTGGAAACTACCCAAATCACCGGTAACAACGGCTTTGGCCTCAACAACCTGGAACCTGCCTGGCCTATTCTGGCCAACAATAACTGGTGGGGCCAGGCCAGCGGACCGCAGCTTCCTGCTGGTTCCGCTTGTGGCCCCGGCGGCAGTGGCAGCTCTATCAGCGATGGCGTCATCTTCCGCCCGGTGCTGCCCAGCCCGGGTGCACCGATCACGGCGGCAGCCGCCGATGACCTGCGCCTGCTCAGCATCACGCCGCGCCGCTGGTTTGTCCCGGCTACGGGTGTGGACCGCCTCTACGTAGAAATTACGCTGCGTGATGGGCAGGGCAACCCTATTCCCGGCCGCACTGTGCGCCTAGGTAGTACACTGGGCCAGGTTACTGACGGCGGCATTACTGGCTACGATGGCAAAACGCTGGCTTACCTGCGCTCCACCACTGCTGGCGAGGCAGAGATCAACGCCATTTTGGAAACCCAGGGCGCCTGTGAGTTGGTGCGCTCCCCTACAGCTCAGGTGACGTTCACCCCGGCGGGCAGTGATCAAGGGTATTTGCCTGATGAAGCCGCCTCTTACATGAACGAAGGCATCCAGATCGAGCCATTGCCAGTGATCCAGGGCACCCCCACCACATTACGCGTGGCCTTAACCAACCCCAACAACTTTCCCGTTATTGTCGATGGCTCTTTTTACTATTATCAGACAAATATTGGCCTGGCTTTTGGGCCGCTGGCTGACGTACCCGGCACACACATTCCGGCCAACGGGCAGGCGGTGGTGCAAACATCCTGGACGCCGCCGTTGAGCGGCGATTATTGTGTACAGTTTGATTACACAGCACGTTCGGCCCTTAATGACGCTCCCCTGATGGTGCAGGCGGGGGGCACCACCCGGCTCAATTTGAAGTCGTTTCCAGGCAAAGGGCGCAGCGCCGAAGCCCGTCAGGCATATGATACCTCGCGCAAGGCGGTCAGCACCTTAAGCAACGCCAATGATGGCCTGACGCTGGTTACAGACCCCGCCGGGTTCATCGGCGGCTATATCCCAGGCCAGTTATTCGGGTATATCACCGATTTCTGGTATGACACCATGGATACCATTGATGCCGCGCTGGCTACCGACCCGCCGCGCCAGGACTTCCAGATCATTTCTCCGCCGGAACCCGTTACCTTTACACCCTTACAGCCAGGTAATGGTATCTCCGCGGCAAAGGCGCAGGCGGCCAATGCCTATGTAGCCGCGGCGCTGGATTATTACCAGTACGCCCGGGCAGCGGCTATTGCCAATGACCGGTATGGCGGGGCCACACAGGCGCAGGATATGCAATGGGCTTCCTTACAACTAGGCGCTGTCATTTATTACGAACAGCAGTCGGCCGATAAGATGCTGGTGACTGCTGACCGGCTTGATGATTACGTCACCGTCCTGCTGCTGGAGAACCCCAATGATATTATGATGACGGCCGAGATTTACGCAGCCTACCAAAACCGGCTGGCGACGGAGGGGTTTACGGCCGATGAAATAGCCGCCGCCCACCTGCTGGGCATGACAGACGCGGAGATCGAAGCGGTGCGGCAGCAGCGGCTGGCAGTGGACCCAGCCACAATGGCTGGCAGCACCACGCAGCGGCTGACACTTTTTGCAGGTACATTGCGTGCTTTATCACACGCCATTCTGTACCCACCGGACCCAATGTTTATTGTCATTGGCGGCGGCAGCGGGCGTATGGGTGAGCGTGCGGTGGGCAGTACGGCCGTGCCGGCCGATGACCTGGCCTACCTGACAATGCAAGAAACCACGATCTTGTTAGGTAACCCCCATAATCAGACGGAAACGGTCAACCTGCGCGTGCGGTCTATTGATCTGCCGCCGGATTGGATTGTGGAGGTATGGCCAGCCACGGCGACACTAGGCGCCGGTGAAGCGGTGACCGTCACCATACGGGTAACACCTGGGGGGCGGGTGCCACAGGGCACGATCACCCGTTTTGCTGTCGAAGGCTATATTGGGGATGAACTGATTGGCGGGGTGGGAATCGATACGCTGGTGCCCATGTACACGGGCTTTAACGGCCGTTTTGCCCTCTACCTGCCAATGATTCAACGGTGATCGCGCACTGGCAGGCGCAGGCAACATTTGCCTGCGAACCTGTCAGTGCTGTTGTTTCCGCTGCCACCGACGCACCATGACCCAGGCGGCCATCAGCAGCGCTACCATCAGGGAGACAAAGGTGGCAACGGCCATATTCAGGTTGAGCCCGGCCAGGTGCAGCGTACGGCTGTCCAGCCGCACCGTTTCCAGCAGAATACGACCGACGGCATAAAAGATGAGGTAAAGGGCCGTCAGCTCACCGGTCAGCAGTTTAGCGCGGTATCGTTTGGCCAGGGTATACAGCACCAGGAAGGCCAGCAGGTTCCAGAGAGATTCGTACAAAAACGCGGGGTGAAAGCGGCTGAACTGTTCGTAACCCGGCAGGCGGTGAGCCTGATCAATGGTAATAGCCCAGGGTAGATCGGTGGGACGGCCGTACAGCTCCTGGTTAAAAAAGTTACCCCACCGCCCAAACACCTGCCCCAAGGCCACACCAACCACACCCAAATCTGCCCAGGCCAGCGAGGGAATGCGCTGGCGACGGGTATAGATAAACAGCCCCAAGGCGCCGCCCGCCAAGCCACCATAGATGCCCAGGCCGCCGGCACGAATGTTGATCAACTGCCCCGGATTGCGGAAGTAATCCCACGGTGTTTCAATGCCAAAAGCGGCCATGCTGGGTGATGGCGTCAGCACATGGTAGAGGCGAGCGCCAATCACGGCAAAAACCAGGCAAACCATCAGGCCGTTCCAGACGTGATCTGGATACCAAATACGCCACGGAGCATCCGTCAGCCATGCTTTTTCTACACCTGGTGTTTGTTCTAATTGTTGGCCCACCATCTCAATTTCAGCCGGTTGTAAACCCAACTGGCGGGAATCTAACCCCCAACGGTAGAGTAGATCCCCCAGTGTGTGAATGTGCTGCCGGGAGAATTTAAGCAGAAGATCATCCCCCGGTTTAAGCACCGTTAAGGGCTGCTGCTGCACGGCCGTGGGCACAGATGTCTGAAACAAGGCCAGGGCTCGCTCCTGGGCCAGTTTAGAGACAACATAAGCGCCTAGAGCAATGCCGCCTACAATACAAATGCCGTACCAAAAAATGGGCAAATTAAGCACAGGGACCACAAAGGCGGTAGCGGCTGGCGTCAGCCCGGTACGCTGGTGATTTAAAAAAAGAACAGCCGCCACCAGCACTCCCAGGGCGATCATATACCAGTAAATTTCCAGACCAATCCGGTGATAGAGAGATGTAAGTCGTGTGCGCATCAGGTTAATCGACCCGTTCGGCCGCTTCTTCGGCTTTTAGTTCGGCAATCCATTGTAACCACACCTGATAGCCACGCTGAACCAGTGTAAAATAGGTAGCGATGGCCAATAATACCAGTAAAACAACGGGCTGCTGAAAGAAGAGTAAGATGATCATGGCGGCGTACCGCTCCACGCGGCTGGCAATGCCCACCTTTGAATTATAACTTAACGATTCAGCTTTAGAGCGGGCATAGCTGACCATGATAGAACCGGTCACAGCCAGGTAAGAAACGGCCATCATGGTGACGTTTTTTTGTACCCAGTAGTAATAAATAAAACCACCAAAGAGGATGATTTCAGCCAGACGATCCAGGGTGGAATCCAGGAAGGCCCCAAAGCCGCCTTGTTTGCGCCCCATTTTGCGTGCCAGTGCACCATCCAGGGCATCAAAGGGGGCCAGCAGCAATATGGCGATGGCGGCCCAACGGAACTGCCCATGGGCAATAAGCCAGGCGAATAAGAAGTGAAACAACATACCCAGCACTGTCAACACGTCCGGCGATATTTTATATTTTGCCAGGAAGTTGACAATGGGGTCTATAATGACCCTGGCGTGTACCCTTAGTCTGTCAGTTAATACCTGGGGTTCCACCGGTTTGGGGTCGTCGGTACTGGTCTGTGCCATAATTTCCTTTGCCTCATACCACGGCGGGATGCTATCGAAAGTTAAAGGTACTGTCAAGGAGCACTCCCTGAGAGCGCCTCTTACCATCCATCTAGGCGGTAACCAAGCCAGGGCGCCAACATTTCGGCAGGGGTCATGCCCCCGTGCCCGCCCTTCATCTGCTGTATTTTTTTCTCCTGAAAACGGTTGAGCAGCATATGGCCACCACGCATGATAACCACCACATCCCCCAGGCGTTCCAGGGCTACGGCCGCGTGCGGTTCGGGGCCAAACAACCCGGCGGCCAGCGCCTCTGTGGACCGTATGGCCACCATAGCATGGCTGAGGTGGGTTTGAATATAGTGCAAGATATCATCGACACGGCCGTGCCGGGCATACAGGTAGCTGACCCGTGGTTCGCCCGTAGGCTGCATAAACAACATGTCCAACAGCAGGGGATGGTCTTCAATAAAAATGTGATCAGGCAATGCCGTCTGGCCATGGTCGGCCGTGATAAAAAAGAGGGTGTCTTGCCGGGCGCGTGTCGTCAGTCGGTTGAGAAATTCATGCTCGATCTGGTGAAACAGCATCCGGGCTTCAGCGCGGCTGGCCTCCCCATCCCATAGCCGGTAATGGCTCAGGGAATCAATGGTAGGCCAATAAGCAAAGAGGTAAAACGATTCACCCGCCTTTCCATCCAGCAGCTGGCTCATTTGCACCAACATATCGGTGAAGGTGATAACGCCCGTATCCGCGGCCACACCACGGCTGTGCATTTTGCTGAGCGCCGAATGGATAATTTCGCGACCTTTGAAGGAGTAGGTAGGTACACCCTGACGGGCCAATTGTTCACCCAGCCCTGGCCAGTGCAGAAACGTCTCTGGGGTAAGCCCGGCTTCCACCAGGGCATCCGGGTAACGACCGAACACAGGTGTAAACGCCAGCATTTGCGCCGATGTGGCAAAATTGGGAAGAAACATGGTTAACCCCAACATGCCATGTTGGGCCGGGGCCGCGCCCGTCCACACGCTGCTGAGAGCAGCCACCGTGGTTGAGGGGAAAATGGAAGTCAGTGGCCCCACCACCCCTGCCCTTTTAACCAGCCTCTCTAGCTGCGGCTGTTCGGCCTGGTATAAGTTCCAGCCAAAGGCATCCAGCATCATGATCACTACCCGCTTTGCGCCGCCGGCAATAGGCTGCCACAACTCGTCTGCCAGTGCCGGCAGCCCGTTAAATGGCACATGCAGCATCTGGGCAACCGTGGCCGGGATGTTGGCAATAGAACGGCCGTCATACGCCGGCAGCCTGAAGTCGTCTGGTAAGGTCAACCTGTTATCTATCATATCTGGTGCCTGTTTTGACACAAAAAAAGCCAGGGAAGCAACTCCTGGCCTTTTGGGTAACGATGGCGTTGGGTACGGCCGTAAAGGGGCACGGCCGTACCATTCTCCTCGCTCATAACGAGAGCAAAATCAGATAACCGGCGGGCGATTGTGGTTTACCTAGCATAAAACCCCAAGCCTCTACCGAAACCATTTACTTCAACGATTCGCCCATAGCGCCCATGCGGTTAGCCACACTGGCATCTACCACTTGGTCACCTACACGCACGATGAGGCCGCCCAGAATCCGGGGGTCCACCCTAAAAGTTACATTGGCGACTTTCAGCGCGCTTTTAACATTTGTCTGTTCCGCATCTGTTAACGGCAAGGCGCTGGTTACTTCAGCCGCATCACCGCTCAGACCAGCAACACCGGTTGGCACTTTGGCAAAGAAATCGGCAATAAGGGCCCGCTGGCGTTCCTCGCTCAACGATTCGCCTACCAATTTATTGGCCGCCGCAATAGCAATAGAAGCCACCTGGCCACGCAAATCGGCCAAAATACGATTGCGTTCTGCTTCAGCATCTTCGCTGGCACGGGCCACAATGGTTTTCGCTTCTTCACTGGCCTGAGCCACAATGCCTTTGGCCTGTTCTTCAGCCTGGGCCGCCGCTTCCTGGCGGATCTTAGCGGCTTCAGACCGAGCCTCATCCATAACTTTTTTCGCTTCGGCATCGGCATTATCGCGGGCAATAGCTGCCTGCCGTGCATCTTCCAATCCTTTAGCGATCTTCGCCTTCCGTTCTTCCAAGACCCTGATGATGGGAGCGTATAAATAACCCCGCAAGACCAGGAACAGAATGACGAAGAGGATAATCTGCATGAAAAGGTAGCCTATATTTATACCTAACGCATCCATATCATTCCTCTCAATTTAGTCCTCTTGATAACATTCCGTCATCAATAGACGCTCTCTACCTTAGCCTACAGGAGCCACGAAGATGAGGATCAGAGCCACCACCAGGGCATAAATAGCCACGGCTTCTGCCAGAGCCACACCCAGGATCATGTTGCTTTGAATGTCACCTGCAGCATCGGGGTTCCGGGCAATGCCCTGTACTGCACCACCGACGACGATACCAACACCAGCGCCAGCACCAATAGCGCCCGTCATAGCCAAACCTGCGCCTAAATATTTCAGGCCTGTCGCTAGAATTACTGCGGATTCTGGATCCATTATCAATATCCTCCAAAACGATTTACTTTGTCAGTTTTTTATCAACCGCCAGGACAACCTGGCCAAGAGTTACCTATTAATGATCACCATGCCCATGTGTAGACCCGGCCATAAACGTGAGGGTAAGCAGGGCAAAAACCAATGCCTGCAATGCACCCACACCAAATTCCAGGAAATAGAACGCCAGGTTGGCTATGGGCAGTAGTGAAGAGATAACAAACAGCAGCACCATGCCAGCGAAGATGTTACCCAAGAGCCGGAAGGCAAAGGAAACAATCTTAAACACCTCGCTGATAAACTCCAGCAAACCAACACCGGTGTCCATCACGGCCAGGGGGCTTTTGGCGATCTTGTTGCCATCCCACACGAAAAACTTCTTCCAATACCGTATTCCCTGCGCTCTCATGCCGTAGTATTGGGTCATGATGACGGAGATAATGGCAATAGCCAGGGTAAAGTTTAGGTCGGTGGCTGCCGGCCGCAAAAAGGGCACAATGGTCCATTTGGCGCCTTCGGGATTTTTGCCGTTAGCATCTGGACGTGGATTCACCAGGAATGGGCCGCGCTGTAAGGCTTCATCATTGGCTTCTTCCACGGCATGCTCTACTTCTTCAAAAATGTGATGGGCTTCTTCCTTCGTGGCGCCGCTCTTTAAGGCGGCTTCCTCGGCCAATTCAGCTTCAAAATGGGCCACATCTTCATATTTGCCGACGGAGTCAAAACCGGGGATCAACCCCATCCAGTTGGAGATAAGAATCCATAAGATGAAGGTCATGAAAAAGGGAAAGAAGGCTTTGGTCCACTTACCGGCAGAGCGCTCGACATAATTGTAAGCGCCTTCAAAAATCAACTCAAAGAAGTTATAGAAGCCGGTAGGCACTTCATCTGCGGTGCGTGAACGCGGCTTTAGCAGAAAGGCCATCAAGAGAATGACAACCCAGGCCAGCAGTGCGGCCATAAATGTGTTTGTCAACCCTTTGGCAAAGAGACCAACCAGGGGGCTGCCTTCCGGCCAGCGGAAAACCACTTCACCGGGTAATTGGATAAAAGGCCGTACCGGGGCAAATGAAAAATCCAGACCCAACCAACCACTGACCGGGTCTAAGCCAAAGATACCGCCAAAAAAGATCAATAGAAGTACGCCAAGGTAGATGACATATCGTTTTTTCATGTGGTCGTATCTTCCTCCGTTTTGTTACTTTCTTCTAGTTTGATTTGGGCACGGCTGGCGGCCGTTAAACTAATGCGCACCGTTAGATACAGGGCAACCGGTACGCTGCCCACCATCAATAAAACTGTAAAAATTGCCTTTGTACCCAGGAATTTATCAAGTGCCAGGCCCGCACCTAAGGCGATAAAAACGATGAACACAATCAAACAACCAACCTGTCCGACCACACTTGCTAAAAGGGCATTGGTGTTAATTTGTTGTTGATTTTTACTCACCGTTCACTCACCACAGCGCGAGTTTGCGCATTATATCACAAACGAATCTTGTGACAATAAACCAGTCATTGGTATTCAGTGATCGGTAATCGATCACCGGATCAGCCGCCGGGCAATATAAAGAAAGAAGCCGCGGCTTGCAACGTCCATTCATAGGCCGGGCCGGAATAAACGCCCAGGATAATAACAAACAGCGTGGTAAACCCCAGGCCCACTAGCGCCGCCCGTGATACAGGAATGGTAATCTCTTCGGCGTCAGAGCGGTACAAATACATGTATTTGATAACCGTCAGATAGTAATACAAGGCCACAAAGGCATTAAGGATACCCAGCAGCGCCAGCCACCAATGCCCGGCGTCTACGGCCGCTTTAAAAATGTAGAACTTACCCAGAAAACCGGCTGTTGGCGGAATGCCGCCCAAGGAGAGCAAGGCGAGCATCATGACCAAGGCCAGGTAGGGTGCGCGCCGGCTTAGCCCATAGAGGTCTTCCATCTGGTCTGAGCGGGAAACGTTGCTGACGATGATAATGACACCAAAGGCGGCAATATTGGTGAAGACGTACATGAGCAGGTAAAACATGGCGGCGCCAGAGCCATCTGGGGTGAATATCACCAACCCAATCATGGCGTAACCGGCCTGGGCCACGCTGGAATACGCCAGCATACGCTTGATATTTTTCTGGAAGATGGCGGCCATGTTGCCTAGGGTCATGGTAATGATGCAGATGACCACCAACAACGCCCACCAGGCCGGCTGGTTATTGACCACAGACGTGGGTTCGCCAAAAACACCGGCGGCAAAGACGCGCAGAAAGATGGCAAAACCGGCCGCTTTAGAGGCGGTGGAGACAAACGCGGTAAAAGGGGTAGGCGCGCCCTCATAGGTGTCTGGCGCCCACCAGTGGAAGGGTACGGCCGAGATCTTAAAACCAAAACCGACCACCACCATGACCACAGCCACCAGCAGCACGGCCGTCACATCCTGAAAACTTATGCCCATATTGGCCAGTTCACCTTCCAGGATTGGGCTTTGAAAAATACTCCCCAAAAGGTAAATGTTGGTGCCTCCACCAAATGGTTCAATAACCCCCACCAGGCCATAGATCAGGCTCATGCCAAAGAGCATGACGGCCGTGGCAAAAGCACCATACACAAAATATTTCATACCTGCTTCGACAGACCGATCTTCCCCTTTGGCAAAACCGGCCAGCACGTAAGAAGAAATGCTGGCCATCTCCAGGCCCACATACAGCATAATCAGGTCAACCGCCGCTGCCATGAGGCTGAAACCGATGGTGGCTGTAATGAGCAGGGCAAAAAATTCCACTTTTTGCAGCCAGGGAGAATCCAACGACACCAGGCAGGTGGTCATCAGCGCCACCAGGAAGATAACGCGGAATACCAGCGTGATCAGGTCATTACGCAGCATCCCCCCCCACATCAGGGTACTGCCAAAATCAGCATTCACGTCGGGAATACCACCAAACCACCACAGCCCCAGCGTCAGCAGTAAGATCACAAACGCACCCCAGGCGGTCATCAGCCCCACATTTCGCTGCTGATCACGCGGAAGCAAACGGCCGTAAATTTGAATGCCAAAGAGTAAAAGCGTCAACGAAATTTCCGGCACCAGGAACAGGTACCACTCTACTGTTGGTTCTCCCACGTTATATACCTCCCAACCATTGCAGCAGGTTGGCCGCGCCGATTTGCACCGTATCCAAAATTGACATCGCCTGCTGCGCCCCGTTTAACCGCTCTACCACCGGGGCCATGCCCGATTCAACAATGGGCACAATAATTTGCGGGTAGACGCCAATCACAATCAAAATGGCCACAAACATGGCTAACGTCAGCTTATCAATGGGCAAAATGGGGCGCATATCATGCCACTTTTCGGCGTCGTACTCGCCAAAAAACACCGTCCCCACCGCTCGCAAGATGTACGCCGCCGTAATTACCACCGCCGGAATAGCCACAATGGCGATCCACCGATAATAATTGGCCGGATTCAGGCCAAAGGCGCCGTTAAAGCTCAGGCCATTACCTTCCCACAGGCCTACAAAAATGGGGAATTCGGCAATAAAGCCAGACAGGCCCGGCATGCCCATAGACACCAACCCACCAATGACAAAGGCCACCGCACCCCAGGAGAACACCTTGTTCATACCGCTGAGTTGGTCCATGTCCCGGGTGTGTGCCCGGTCATAAATCATGCCCACCACAGAGAAGAAGAGGGCGGTCATGACCCCGTGGCTCACCATCTGTACACCGGCGCCGGTGAAGCCTTTCATATTCAGCGTGGCAAAACCCATAGCCACCAACCCCATGTGACTGACGCTGGAATAGCCGATCAGGTACTTCATATCTCGTTGGCGCATGGCAATAAGCGAGCCGTAAACGACGTTGATAAGCGTCAGCAAGATGACAAAGGGCATCCAGTAAACGGTGCCTTCGGGCAAAATCTGGATACCCACACGCATGGAAGCGTAGGCGCCCAGTTTCATGAGGACACCGGCATGAATCATAGACACGGCCGTAGGTGCGGCTACGTGACCATCTGGCGACCAGTTATGGAAGGGAAACGTGCCGGCCAGCACCGCAAAACCAAAGAATAAGGGCAGGAAGACGGCCGTTTGCACATTAAAGGGGAAGTTGGCTTCAGACCATACCCGTAAATCAAACGTCAGCGGCAGCCCCTGTTCCGGCAGTTGGAAATAGAGCACCAGGAAAGCGATAAAGGAGACAAAGCTGCCGATGAGCAAATAAAGTGTCAGCTTCATAGCCGCGTATTCGCGCGTCTGCTTCCACCCCCAAATGACAATCATGACATACATGGGCAGCACGGCCAGCTCGTAAAAGAAAAAGAGCAGGAAGGCGTCTACGGCCACAAACACCCCCTGAACACCAGCCACCAGCAGCATGAAAAAGGCAAAAAATTCACGCGGTCGGTCATCAATGCTCCAGGAGATGAGAACCCCACCCAGACCCACAATGGAGGTCAACAATACCAGGGTAGCGCTCATGCCATCTACCCCCACAATATAGTTGATGCCCACACTGGGGACCCAGGGATGCTCTTCAAAAAAAGCGTTGTTTGTGATCATCTCCGGCCAGGAAGTGCCGGGGAGCGGCAGGTTGGCGCTGTAAGCCATGTACACGTACACGGACAGCATCAGACCCAGAATCATGGCCGCCAGGGCCAACATACGGGCGTTTTCACCACGCTCCTTAGGCAGCAGCAAGATGATAACGGCCGCAACTATCGGTGATAAGGCAATGATAGAGAGATAGGGAAATTCCATAAGCCTCTTCCCAAAAAAGTGTTTTGGTGTGTAAGTGTCCAGGTGCGCCGTTATCCAGGACGTTGCCTGAACATGGGATCACCTGACAACATGATTACCTCAAGAAAAGATCCACGTTACCGTGTCATTAATAAAGGTCACAATCCACTGCGGCCATAGGCCCAGGCTGAGCATTAAGATCATCAGGGGCCAAATGACCAGGTGTTCACGCAAGGTCATATCTTGCCCCTTCAGGCTCTTCCACTCTGGTTTTGTGGGGCCGTGCAGCGTCATGCCAATGCCCTTCAAAATGTAGGCACCGGTCATCAACAAGCCCAGCATCGAGAGCGCCAGGTAGAGCGGGAAGATGCCCATACTGCCACGCACCACCATAAATTCGCTGACAAAACCGTTTAAACCCGGCAGACCCAAGGAGGCCATGCTGGTGAAAATGAGGATTGAGCCAAAGATAGGCAGCACCGTCCATATGCCGCCGAACTTCTTTAAGTCGCGGGTATGGGCCCGTTCATAGATAACCCCTACCAGGAAGAACATGCCAGCCGCCGACAGGCCATGATTAAACATTTGGAAGATGGCGCCGTTGGTGGCCATGATGGCGTCGCCGGTAAGGGAGGGGTCTGAGAAGCTACGGCCGTAAACAAACGCCATTACCGCAATGCCCATCACTACAAACCCCATGTGGTTGATGGAAGAGTAAGCCACCAGCCGCTTAAAGTCCCACTGGCCAAACGCCGCATAACCGCCCAGCACAATACTTAACATGGCAAATAGGGCCAGGACAAACGCTGTCTCATTTGCCTGCTGTGGGAACAAGGGTATCACCAGACGGATAAAGCCATACGCGCCCAACTTTAACAGCACGCCCGCCAGGATCATAGACCCGGCCGTAGGCGCCTGTGTGTGCGCATCTGGTAACCAGGTATGGAACGGCCAGATAGGCACTTTGATGGCAAAGGCAATGACAAAGGCCACGTAAGTCACCCACTTCACCGTGGCCACCGGAACCCCCACAAAAGCCATGGTACCATCAGCCATGTTCACCCAAGCATCATACAGCTGGGGGATATCATACGTACCCGTCACCAGTCCGATCACCTGAATAGAAAGCAGCAAACCCAAACTGCCCGCCATGGTATAAATCATGAACTTAAACGAGGCATACACCCGGTCAGCGCTGCCCCAGATGCGGATCAAGAAATACATGGGCACCAGGCTAAACTCCCAAAAGACAAAGAAGATCAGCAGGTCCAGCGTGGCAAACAGGCCCAACATGGCCGTTTCCATGAGCAGGAACAAGATCATGAACAATTTAGGCCGATCTTCAATCTTAAAGGAGGCCAGGATCGCCAACGGAGTGAGCAGCGTGGTCAGCAGAAACATGGGCAGGCTGATGCCATCTAACCCCACGTGGTAACTGGAGCCCAGCGCCGGAAACCATTCCGTCTGGTATTCGAAGGCAAAACCAGGCAGTCCCCGAAAATTGGCGTCGTAATCCAGCCACATGACGATCACCAGCACCAGGGGCACCAGGCTGAACAGTAACGCCAGGCGGCGCACCATGCTTTTGGCGTCATCTGGCAGCAGGAAAAGGACAAAGGCTGCCAGCGTCGGAAAGAAGATGACCAGGTTGATGATGTTATCTTGAAAGAAATCCATTGCAGTTTTCCAAAAAGTTACATGTTAGGTATGCTGTCACCAGGGTAGGCGTGATTTCCAGACGATGACCTAAAACAATCCGGCCAGCCGCTCCAGGCCGCCGTAAACACTGACAAAAAGCATCATAATCACCAGGGCTACGGCCAACAGGCCGGAATACAGCACATATTCTTGAATCTTACCCGATTGCAGCAGGCGGCTTTCACGAGACAGCCAAAAAAAGGCATCTTTTATTTTGTCTACACCACCGCTGATGACCACTTCTTCGAACTGTTTGCAGTAACGGCCGACGGCGTAAATAGTGCGGGCTGTCAGGTGCAGTGTGCCGTCAATAAGGCCTTGATCAGCCCAGGCATAAACAAACGTTTCAGCGAACCAGGCCGTCGGCCGGTAAAAGATGACGTGGTAAAGTTCATCCCAGTACCATTTGTGGTTAAGGAAGGTATGGAGAGGGCCAAGTGGACGGATAAGGGGGTCGGGCTGTTCTTTTTTGAGGGGGTTACGGCCGTAGACCAGCACCCCGGCGCCAATACCACCCAAGGCCACCACCAGCGAGGTCGCCAGCGGAATCCATGACCATGTAATCTCTTCCTTAACATTTACCGGCGTCAGACCTTCTTTGTACAGCTCAATCATCGGCTCTTTAATGGTGGTGATCACAAAGTGATGAAAAACGTTAATTTCCCCTAAATCTTGCCCCAGAAAATGATCAGGAATGCCCACCCAGCCGGCTACGATGGCAAAAAACGCCAGGACCATCAACGGCACGGTCATAAACTTGTTGCTCTCATGCGCATGTTCGGCCAATGGCGTACGTGGCTTGCCGGCAAAGGTCAACGCCAGCTGCCGTGTGGTATAAAACGCCGTCAGAAAAGCCGCCAGCGCCAACATCACCAGCACCACCAACCCCAGCGGATGACCATGCTCAAACTCGGCAAAGGCATGGGCGAAAATTTCGTCCTTAGACCAGAACCCGGCGGTAATAAAAGGCAGCCCAGACAACGCCATACCGCCAATCAGAAACGTCCAGAATGTCACCGGCATCTTGTGGCGCAGGCCGCCCATATAACGCATGTCCTGCGGGTCTGTATGGTGATCATGCACATGCATGGCCCCGTGCTCCATGCCGTGAATCACCGAGCCGGAAGCCAGGAAAAGCAGCGCTTTAAAGAAAGCATGGGTGATCAGGTGAAAGGCCGCGGCCACGTAACCACCGGTGCCAATGGCGGCCACCATGAAACCCAACTGCGAAATGGTGGAGTACGCCAGCACTCCCTTGACGTCATACTGGGTCACGGCAATGGTCGCCGCCATCAACGCCGTAAAGGCGCCAATGCCGGCAATAATCCAACCCACCGCTTCATGACCTTCAAACCCTACCGCAATCAGCGGAAAGATGCGCAGCAGCAGGTAAATACCAGCCGACACCATGGCTGCCGCGTGGATGGTGGCGCTCACGGGGGTGGGGCCTTCCATAGCGTCTGGCAGCCAGGTGTGCAGCGGCCACTGGGCCGACTTGCCCACCGCACCCGTAAACAGCAGCAGGGTCATGACAGCGATGCCGCCCAGACCAATGCCGGCAATGGCATGTTCAAAGCCATGCAGCGTAAAGGCTTCGCTAAAGTTTAAGGTGCCAAAGCTGCGGTAAAACAACACAATGCCCAACAACATCACCACGTCGGCGATGCGGGTGGTCATAAACGCCTTCCGCGCCGCCTGTCGCGGCGTAATGTGAGGGATGTCACCCGGTTCCAGATGGTAATCGCGGGCGTACCAGAAACCGATGAGCGCATAAGAGCAAAAGCCCATGATCTCCCAGCCAATGAACAGCAGCAGCAGGTTATCGGCCACCACCAACACCAGCATTGCCCCGGCAAACAGGCTCATCAGGGCAAAAAAGCGGGAAAAGAGCGGGTCTTCCTGGCCATGATTGGGCACACCCTTGATCATGCCCCGCGGACTGCCATAGTTGTGGTAGCCTACGCTGTACACAAAAATCATCAACACCGCCAGCGGCACCATAAACAACATAATGGTCGTCAGCGCGTCCACAGCTACACCCATATCCAGCCAGTTGGTGCAGTTGCTGCCCTCTATAGGCGGGCAGGCGCCAAACGGCAGCCAGTCATGGGCGCTGGCAAACTGTACCGGTTGATGCGCCAGTTCATGCACATCCAGCCCCACCATGTTAGCTACCACCGTCCAGCTCAACACCAATGAGGCGATAACACCGGCCCAGGCCAACGCCCAGCTCAGCGTCCGGTTGCGGTTGGTGAACACCATGATAAGGAAAAAGACGAGCAAAGGGCCGGCCGGAATCAGCCATGTCATGAGGGTAAGGGTTTCTTTCGTCATACTTTTTCTCAGTATTCACTGTTCAATACCCAGTATTCAGCACTGACCACTGAATACTGGACACTGAACACTAATTCTTCAGTAAGTCCAGTTCTTCAGCCACCACGGAATCACGGCGGCGGTATACGGAAATGATAAGGGCCAGACCTACGGCCGCTTCGGCAGCGGCCACCGTCAGCACCAGAATAGCCCACGTCCACCCGGAGGAGATGGGAAAGAAAGGGGCGCCAAGATTGGGGTTTTGCAAGACGCTGTAACGCCAAAAGGCGACCAGGTTGATATTGACCGCATTTAGCATCAATTCCACAGCCATTAAGATGGCCACGGCGTTACGCCGGGCAAACACACCATACGCCCCAATACTAAACAGAAGGGCAGCCACAATCAGATACCAGGTTAAGGGGATCATGGTGCTTCCTCCTCTTGCGGCCAGGCCACGTAAATAGCGCCAATCAGGGCGGCTAATAATAACAACGAAGCAACAATAAAGGGGATAACGTAAGCATTGGCGCTCACCAGGTCAGCGCCCAACTGCACCACAACCTGGTCCATAACCTCAGACGGAACGTCCAATGGGGCCGCAAAAATGGGATGGCGCCAGAGCCGGGTGATGATAAAGGAAATGAGGGCAAAACTAATCACGGCCGTGAACAACCCCATCCCCGCCTGTGTATTAAATGGCGTATCTTGTGCCTGCATCATGCGTCGTGTTAACATAACGGCGAAGATAATGAGGATAGAAATAGCCCCGATATACACCAATAGCTGTGCAGCCGCCAGAAACCCGGCATCCAGTAAAATGTAAAGCCCGGCCACACCCAGAAAAGAAACCATCATCGCCAGGGCCGCATGAAACAGATTGCGCAGCGTCACTACCAGGATGCCGGTGACAATCGTCAGGCCACTTATTACCAAAAAAAGAATTTGCTCTCCAGTCACGAACCTGCTCCGTTTTAACTGTTCACTATTCAGTGTTGACCGATTACCGATTACTGAATACTGAATACTGAATACTGGTTACTGAATACCAGTTAATGCGCGTGCGCTTGTTCCAATTCCGGCACATGTTCTATGTCTACAACTGGCGCCAGCGCCTGGCGCTGCCGTTGAATGCCGCGGCGTACCACTTCAAGGGTTACGGCCGCAATAAGCAAATTACTGGCCAGATGTATCAGCGCGCGCCCTATGTCTGTAATATCCGGAAACCATGTGAAAATCAATTTATCGAGGATGGCCACAGTAAACAACAGCACCAGCGTCAGCGGCACCATAAACTTCCAGTTGAAGTTCAACACCTGATCTACACGGAACCGCGGCAGCGTGCCGCGCAGCCACATAAAAAGAAAGAAGATAAGGGCCGATTTCACAAAGAGCGCCGCCGCCCCAATGAGATTACCCAGATAAAAGCCACCCTCAAGGACGATCTCTTCCAACCCAAAGAGGCGGTAACCACCCAAAAATGCCGTGGAGAACAAGGCACACATAAACATGATGGCAATATATTCACCGGCCATAAACAGGCCAAAGTACATGCCTGTATACTCCGTGTGAAAACCCGCCACAATTTCCGATTCTGCCTCCAGCAGGTCAAAGGGGGAGCGCCCTGTCTCAGCCAGCGACGATATAAAAAACACCAGGGCGGCCACGGGCACAAACACAATAAAGGGGATGTTTTGCGCCTCCACTAGGCCGACGGTAGACATGCTGCGCGCCAGCAAAATAGGCACCAGGATAGAGAGAATCATGGGCACTTCGTAACTCACCAACTGCGCCACCGAGCGAAAGGCACCCAGCAGGGCATATTTGTTGTTTGAGCCCCACCCGGCCAGTAAGATGGCCACCACAGAAACAGAGCTGATGGCCAACACATAAAAGACAGCGACGTTCAAATCCACCCCAATAACGGCGGGGGCCAACGGTAACACCGCAAAAAGCAGCACCGAGGTCATCAAGGCCAGCACTGGTGCTGGCAAATAAGCCCATAAATCAGCCCCCGCGGGAATGATGACCTCTTTGGTCATCATCTTTACCACGTCGGCCACCATTTGCAGCAGGCCATAGCGCCCTCCCACACGATTGGGGCCAATACGGTCTTGCATACGTGCCAGCACTTTACGTTCTACCCAACCTACGACAAAAACCATCAACAAGGGAACGGTGGCCAATGACAACACCACCAGGATATTGATAATTAACAGTGTCGTCGGCTGATCAGCAAACGCTTCGCGCAAAAAAGTGAACAGCGTCAGGTCCAGCGCGCTTTGTAACAGTTGAATCGGGTCAATTTGCATCACAAACACTCCCAACACACAGGGTAAGACAGGACAAATGGCTACAAAATGATTTAAGCGTTTTGTAGTCTAGCCTTCAGTCTTCAGGTTATGCAGTTCTTAAATCCATTCCAGGACGCCACGGCCCCAGGCGTATGCCAGGCCATCAGCAAGCAAAAGAATAAACAACACGGTCGCCCCAATGGCAAATAACGAGAGCTGCCCATAGGCGGCCGCTATAGGAAACAGAAAAACAGCTTCAATATCAAAAATGACAAAAACAAGGGCATAAATGTAATACTGCACCTTAAACTGTACCCAAGCGTCACCAACAGTCTCGATACCACATTCATAAGTCTGCTGCTTAATGGCGTTTGGCTTTCGGGGGCCAAGCAGGTAATTGATGAGCATAGGAACCGCCGCTAGAATGGGCGATATCACCACAAAAAGCAGAATAAAATACCAGTCGTTTTGCACGTGGTTCCCTTCACTCCTTTCCTTAGAGATTGATTTGTGAATTTTATCCCATTTACCGCGCACAGTTATAACACATGCACCACACAAGGGCAAAGGAAAAGCGATGAGAAATGGGAAGACCCTCTTATGTGCGGCGCTTTTTTTTATGATGGGGTTCAAGTATACTGGCTCCTGTGGAATGAATGGAGCCTGGCAGTTGTTTACCAACAAATTTGTGGCCTGGGGCATGGGAGGTTACCGGCCGGGTAATCTCTTATGGTTAACCTCCACGCTTCATGCCAATTGTTGGCTTGTTTTTATTCGGGTGTTTATAAAAATTCAGAAGTCATGGATGATATGAATAATCAATTCATAGGACGCTTGTTATGTTTGAAAACCCAGTGGAATCACAGCGAATTCTAGCCGTAGATGATAACACGTTTACGTTGCGGATCGTGCAGCATACCTTGGAGCAGGCGGGGTATCAGGTGATCACGGCCGTATCTGGCCCAGATGCCCTCAAACTCATCAACCGGCATGGCATGCCCCACCTGGCCATTGTAGACCTGCACATGCCCATTATGAGCGGCTTTGAGTTTTGCCATGCTGTACGCGAGTTTAGTGATGTGCCCATTATCATGTTAACGGCCGTGAACACTGAAGAAACGATCATCAAAGGATTACAAGAGTACGCTGAAGATTACATCATTAAACCCTTTAACCCGGAGGAACTAAAAGCCCGCGTGCGCCGTGTACTGCGCCGCATGGGAGACTATAACTATACCCTTGAGTCTACAACCCGTATCGATGATCGGCTCCTGGTCAACTTTCCCAACCGCGAAGCGCTGGTCAATGGGCAACCCATTTCCCTCACCCCCACAGAAACCAAACTGCTTTACATCCTGGTACGGAATGCAGGTCGCATTGTGACCACTGATTTCCTGCTCAACCGCATCTGGCCCATGGAAGATGCCCAGGAAGACCGGCTGCACGTTCATGTTCACCGGCTGCGCAGCAAGATCGAAGTAAACCCGTCTGAACCTACTTACATTATTGCCGAACGTGGCACTGGCTATCGCTTTAATGTCGCCTCTGACCAAATAACCAGCGAATGAAGTATTTCGCGCCGTAATCACCAAACCTGCTGGGGATCTACGGCGCGAAATAGCAGCCTACGACGGCGCTTCACTTCACGGCAAGGGCACCTGGATATTAGTTTAAGGGGCAGCCTGTTTCGTTTTGGGCTGCAAACAAGTTCTTAATACCCTCAAAATTACCAGTAGCATACGCACTCTGCACCATGGCTATCACATTTGCTGGTGTATAGGCGTAAGAAACGTTTGGGTTGACGGCGTTCAGCAAAGCGGCCACGGCATGACGGCCAAGCGCTTTTTCACCGCCACCACCCTGGCTTAATGCACCTACCAAATCCTTGTTAAAAGAGGCGTCAACACCAAAAACCACTTCATAATCGTCTGTGGGATTGTATTGTACCCAGGAATCAAAGTGGTGCGGTTGTTTCCAATAACCTGGGGTGCAGCCCTGCCCTCCGGGGGGAGAGGTGGTTGGGGTGGGGGCCGGTGGTGTAACGGTGGGCGGTACAGGGGTTTCCGTGGGTGGTACAGGGGTTTCCGTGGGTGGTACAGGGGTTTCCGTGGGTGGTATAGGGGTTTCCGTGGGTGGTACAGGGGTATCTGTAGGCGGCACAGGGGTATCTGTAGGCGGCACCGGAGTGGGGGTGGGTTGGTCAGTGCAATAGCTGCCTTTGTCTACGTTATACACACGGCGCACTAGTTGGTTGGCAGGGTCAGCATCATTGGTACCCTTATACACCACAACTTTAACCGTACAGGGGGGAATGGCCGAAACAAAGGTGATTCTCTGCCCGGCAGCGACGGAACCGGTAAGACGATTAAACTCCCGGTTCTCCACGTTGCCATTAGGGTCCAGGTAAGCGGCAATAACCACCATGCCCACATCTGCCGCTGCCTCTGTACAATTGTCTACGGTGCCAGTAACTGAATTGCCTGATTGGGCTAAGGTGCCCGTTAAACTATTACTGGCAGAACAATCGGCAGGGGCAGCTCCTATTAAACTGGCGCTGCCAATAAACGCCAACAGCAAGGCCAGACCTAAAACGAGCAGTCCCTTACGACTCTTGAAGTTCATACTTTTCTCCTTTAGAAATTAAGTACGCTGTTTCACAAAAATCACACTTTGGTGGGGCGACCCTTGTGGCCGCCCTGAGCGGGCAGGCACAAGACCAGCCCCTACCATAGGTCATAAAACTTCTGAAACAGTGCATTAAGCAGTATAACAATACAATCTGTGGGTTTTATCTCGCAACACAACACATTTTTATGTTAACCAAAGCATTCCTGCGGCAGTTTGAATGACTTGTCCTGGCAAGATACCACCTCCTCCAACACAACGCTTTCTCCATTTGTTTTTGCTGTCAATGTATGCTTTTCACTATTGTCTTGATCTGGACTTTCGTTATCACTTAAGAGGATGGCGAACTTTGACCATATTTGACCCCAACCCGTTTGCCATTCCAGGGTATTGTGCCAGAATAGAAAAAAGGAGAGTATCTATGGATTTGACCGTCGTAGACAAATTATTGACAACCACACGTTCTGTGCGTAAAAGGCTGGACCTGACCCGGCCTGTGCCTACGGCCGTTTTACAAGCGTGTCTGGAGATCGCCATTCAAGCGCCCACAGGTGGTAATTCTCAAGGCTGGAACTTCATGATTATTACCGATCCGGCGAAGAAAGAGAAAATTGGTGACCTATATCGTGACTCTTTTAACATTTATGCTCGGGCACGCGAGGAGCAAGCTGCATCCCAGGGGAAGGGTGAGCTGTACGAACAGCAGCAAACGCGCGTGGTGAAGTCCGCACTGTATCTGGCCAAAAATATGAGGCGGGTGCCGGTGATGGTCATTCCCTGCATTCACGGCCGTGTTGAAACCCTGGACCCCATGGCTCAAGCTGGCCTTTATGGCTCCATTTTACCGGCCACCTGGTCACTCATGTTGGCCTTGCGGGCGCGGGGGCTGGGGGCTGCCTGGACAACCCTACATTTGCGCTATGAAAAAGAAGTGGCCGCCATTCTGGGCATCCCTGACAATGTGACACAGGCGGCCTTGCTGCCTGTGGCCTACTACACCGGCACCGATTTTAAGCCGGCGCGGCGTAACCCCGTGCCCACAGTGACTTCCTGGAATCAATGGGGCAACTTGCAGGAACCTTCCAGTGATACATAACAGCCCGACTGTTTCCACCACTGCCTTATGAGTGAAAAGGTTTGTATCATTGGCGCCGGCGCCTCTGGTATGACATCAGCCAAAACGCTGAAGGAACAGGGCATCCCGTTTGATTGTTTTGAGATGGGGTCTGACATTGGCGGCAACTGGCGTTACAACAATGACAACGGCCGTTCCGCCGCGTATGACTCGCTCACCATAGATACCTCCAAAGACCGGATGCAATTTTCTGACTTCCCCATGCCGGCCGACTATCCCATTTTTCCCCATCACAGCCAGATTTTGCGTTACTTTGAGGCCTACGTGGCCCATTTTGGGCTGCGGCCGTGCATCACCTTCCGCACCCAGGTCATGCACGTCACCCCAGCCGCTGACCGCGGGTTCATCGTAACCACCCGCCAGGTAGACAGCGGCCAGGAACAGACGGGGCAGTACCGCGCCGTCCTCGTCTGTAACGGCCATCACTGGCATCCCAAACTGCCCCATTTTCCCGGCGACTTTTACGGCGAAACCGCCCATTCTCGCAGCTACCGTAACCCCCAGGGGTTGGCCGACCTTAATGTGCTTGTGGTCGGTATTGGTAATTCGGGGGTAGACATTGCCTGTGAAACGGCGTCCGTGGCCCGGCAAGTGTACCTTTCCACGCGCCGCGGCGCTCACGTCTTGCCGCGGTTTCTATGGGGCCGCCCCATCGATAAGTTTGTGACCCCTTTTAGTTCTCGCCTACCCACCTACCTGCAATCTTTCCTTTTAGAAAAGTTGATTCAACTGGACCGGGGCGACCAGACAAAATTTGGTATTCCCAAACCAGATTTCCGGATTTCAGCCACACATGGCACCGTATCCACGGAATTACCAGAGTTGGTGCAAAACGGCCGTGTACGCATCAAGCCAAACGTCTCAGAATTAAGAGGCGAACAGGTCTGTTTTGCCGATGGCAGCCTGGAAAACATCGATGTAATTATCTATGCCACCGGCTACCAGATAACCTTCCCTTTCTTCGACCAGCATCTTATCAACGTGACAAATAACGCTATTCCCCTTTATCATCGTGTGGTTCCTCTGGGCGTGCCTGATCTTTACTTCATTGGCCTTCTGCAACCGTTAGGGCCCATCATGCCCCTGGCAGAACTGCAAGCCAAATGGGTGGCCTTATTGTTAACCGGGCAGGCCGCCCTGCCTGATCGGGCCACAATGGCGGCCGAAGTTGCCGCCTACCAGGCTGCGCTTCGCAAGCGTTATGTCAACTCCACACGCCATACGATCCAGGTAGACCTATTTCCGTATATCCGGGAACTGGAAAAAGAGATGGCTGACGGCCGCGGCCGAGCATCACGGGCTTTTCTGGCTTGAACGGCATCATACACAAACAACCTAATATCAGTTTTCAGTCATCAGTGTACAGTTTTCAGTGCTGGCCTACCTCTGGAAATAGTCTACTGAAAACGGATGACCGAGTTCTGATGACTGGTACGGGGGTGAACGTCACGTGAAAGGTTGTAAAAAAACGGCTATCTTAAGACATCCTGAAACCATGCCCGCTAACTTTTAGCGTAACCGGATATTTCCATTTATGTAGGGTTTTTTACCTATTGCCAGCCCCTCCGGCAAAGCGTCACAATAACTGGCAGATCAACTTTAACTTGGTGACGGCCGTGGCAGTACCCAATCGGCCCGCAGGTATGGTATAAGGATAAAAGAGTATGGAAACATACGCAGAGGGTACATTCACCGTTCGGGGGCACAACATTCATTTTGTGGAGGCAGGTAAACGCGGGCGGCAAATTGCCCTGCTTATTCATGGGTGGTCAAGCTCCTGGTATGCGACCTCTCCCCTACTCGGTTTGTTGGCCCAAAGATTTCACTGCATTGCCATAGACCTGCCCGGCTACGGCAAATCACCAGCGCTGGCCGAAACCACCACCATCCCGGCGTATGTCGACCTGTTAGCCGACCTCATTGAACAGATCAGCGACAGCCCGGTTGTCCTGGTGGGTCACTCGATGGGTGGTATGATCAGCATCAACCTGGCGTTGGCATATCCCATCCTGGTAGAGCGCATGGTACTCATCTGCCCTACCATCAGCGGCAACCTTTCCACATCCATCAATCTGTTCATCTCCCCCATTACCATGATGGAACGGTTTGGCCTGGGCAGTTCGCTGGTCACGGCCGTGGAACATACCTTTGTGGGCCTTACAGACCGGCTCATGCGTCCCGTCAGCTTTGCCGAACGCACCGGCATCAGCAAAGCTGACTATGAAATGCTGCGTCAAGATGCCCGGCGGCCTGGCCAGGGGCGTGTGCGCTTTGAATGCTTCCACGCCATGCGGGACAATGATCTACGCGGCCGTTTGAGCCAGGTTGACACACCCGCTCTCATCATCTGGGGTGCCGAAGACAACACCGTCCCTTTGCGTGACGCCGGTATTGTCAGCGATGAATGGCCTCAGGCTGATTTACGCATCTTCCCCAGAGCTGGGCATTGGCCCCACTTTGAAACACCAGATGTCACTCGCCGCCAGGTGGCCGCCTACCTGGGGCTGCCCCTCAGCAGCTCTGACCTGTACACCCCCGTAGGCGATGCCGAACTGGAACGCATCAGTGACATCGCCCAATTCCTGACACACTCTGACGTGGGTGATAATTTGAATCAGGCCCAGCGTCTACGGCTGGCCGCCCAATGTCAGGTGCGGGTTTTTGAACCGGGTGAACTCATCGCCGAGGCCTCTGAAGCCAGCGATGAATTATTCATCATCCAGCAAGGATATGTCGAGGTGTGGAAACACCCCGATGGCCTTGACAGCCACGATCACGACCATGAAGATATTCAGCATGTGGCCAATTTGCGCGCCGGGCAGATCACAGGCGAGCTGGCCATGCTGGATCGGGGCGGCCGTAGTGCAGACCTGATTGCCGGCAGTGAAGGCGCCACCCTGCTGGTATTAACCCGTGACCGGCTGCTGGCTTTGTGTGAGGATGATACGGCCCTGGGCTACCGCTTCTTGTGGAACATTTCCCAGGCCATGTCACGCCGGGTCCGTTTTGTATTGTGGCAGTTAAACCGCGCTGAACAGCGTCGTCTTGACGAAGGGCAGCGGCGCACCACCAAAAAAATGGAACCCGTCGCTATTCCCACAGATTAAACCCTGCATTTGAATGATTACCCGGCATCAACCAAACGCCAGATCGCTTCGCTCATCTGGCGTTTGTGCTTTTAAGCTTCATTTCTCCGTCAAAGATCACACTATATAGATGACATTTGCCACGCGCCTCAGCCTGGGCCGGATTTTAGAATGTGTACACACAAACAAAGCAGATAGTAAGGTAAGCTCCGGAACTCCTAAAATAAAAAATGTGCGGCTAGAACCCGGGTTTACAACCAGCAAAAGCGTGTTAAACGCCCTTGCCTGATTCAAATTTGCGCTTTTGTCAAACAACTAAAGGAGAAACCATGTTAACAACTAGTGACCTGATGACCATTGATCCAGACCTGGTTAACCCGGACACCCCGCTGCGTGAGGTAGTGGGTTTGATGAACAAACGTGGCACGCGTCAATTGCTGGTGGTAGACGGGGGAAAACTGGTGGGCATTATTACCGATCGGGATATTCGGTTGGCCGTGAACTCCCCCCTATTGGCTGAAGACCCACTAGAACGCATTGTCCTGCTAGACCAGTTTACCGCCGGCAGTTGCATGACCCATAATCCAAAAACAGTGACCCCAGATACACCCATCCATAAAGTCGCCCAAATATTGAGCGCGTACAAATATGGTGCCTTACCGGTAGTTGAAAATGATACCCTCGTTGGCATTATCTCGGTAACAGATTTATTAAATCAGATGGCATTGATACCGGAATCTGAGCCTCTAAAATGGTGATCGAATCCTCCTCCAAACCAGATAAAGATGCCGGGGCAAACTCCGGCATTTTTATTATGAGAAATTGACAAGATTCCTCTCCCTGGTTACCGTCCATATTGCCAATGGCTGCACCTGACCATAAAATCAGGCCATGTGCCTGACACAACACTTTTCTCCGGAAATCCCGCCACTCATTGATCCGGCAACATGTTTAATGCCTTTGCCAGACAAGGTGGTGGTGTCGCGGCTAGATGAGCACACCCTGCATGTTCGATGGCAGCCCACGGCCGTGACCACCCGCCTCTTTGTGGGCGTCCATCCTGAACAAATTGATCTTTCACGTCCTTTGGCCGAGGTGGAAAATGGCCAGGAAACAACCCTCTCCAACCCTTACCCTGCCCACCGCCCCTACATTGCCGTGCAATTCATAGGCGGCAGCGCCGACGGCCAATGGATTGTCACCGCTGAACGTTTCTTGCCGCTGGCAGGTGGTGTCAACTTTCGGGATGTAGGCGGGTATGAAACAGTCGACGGCCGTCAACTGCGTTGGGGAACGTTATATCGCTCCGGCGTTCTTTCCGAATTGACAGAGCCTGACCAGCAGTATTTGGGCTGCCTGGGGCTTCGCCTGGTGTGTGACATGCGCACCACCGGCGAAACTCGCAAACGCCCTAACCGGCTGCCAGCCGATCCCCATTTACAGCTTATACATTTGCCAGAACAAAACCTGGAACGGGCAGCACGTTGGCGCGGGGTGACGGCCGTGCTCTTTAACCGTTCGCAGCTTGATAGCCTGATGGACGAAGGGTACACCCGCGTCATGATAGACAAAAATGCGGCCCTCATTGGCCAGGTGCTGCGCCATCTGGCCAACCCGGCCAACTACCCGGCCGTCATCCATTGTTCAGCCGGCAAAGACCGCACCGCCATCGTTATTGCCCTGCTTTTGCACATCTTGGGTGTGCCGTGGTCCACTATCCTGGCCGATTACACGTTGAGCAACTTACATTATGACAAGTTCCGTGCCGGCATTCAGGCAGACATGACCATCTTGACCCCCCTGGGGATCACCGCTGATCACGTGCAGCCCATTGTCCTGGTCAAAACCGGGCGTCTGCTCAAAATGAAACAACACATCGAACAAACCTATGGCAGCATAGAGCGTTACCTTCAAGATAAAGCAGGCCTGCATGAACACATGCGGGCACAATTGCGAGCAAATCTATTAACATAACGTCAAAGAGATAACCCATGCGCATCGCCACCAATGGCATTTTAGTCAATCAGTTTAACCAGATTTTGCTCATTCAGCGCAATGACACCCGCACGTTTGCCACTCCTGGCGGAGGGTTGGAAGCGGGTGAACTCCCCCCTGAAAACATCGCACGGGAAATTCAGGAAGAAACGGGCATCATTGCCCTGCCGGTACGGCTGGTCTCGCTGAACTTCTGGGCTTTGCCGCCACAGGGGTTCCTCTCGTTTACCTTTCGCTGTATGCAGCGCGGTGGCACGTTACAAACCTCGCCAGAATCACCACGGGTTGGCTTTTTTCCCACCAACCCGCTGCCCAAGCCCATGCTCCCCGTAAGCCGGCAGCGCATCGAACGGGGGCTAAAACATGTTGGGGGTCCGGTGGAATGGTGGACGGTCGAACACACGGCCGTGATGCGCCTGGGTCGGTTTTTCTTGTTTAATGTTCTTTATCGCTGGTTTGATTGGAAGCGAAAAGTGCAGGGGCGGCCCATGTATCAGGCACCGCCCACCTGGGAGATTATTGTACACGTGGTGATGCAAAACAAAGAGGGCGCTGTTTTGCGGCAAAAGACGGCCGATGGCTGGCAGTTACCCGGCGGCCGTGTACCAACTATGACCGCTCCTTGGGAGACGGCCGTCTCCCTGACCCACCAACAAACCGGCCTCACCCCGCACCTCACTGACCTCAGCGGTGTTTACATAACTGAAAGCGGCAGCCGGATGACGTTGGTATTCACGGCCGTGTCAGACCATCACCCGCCTTTAGCCTCCAGCCAATGGCAGGCCTTCAATGCCCCGGCTGCCCCCTCAGAAGCACAGCACCACTATGTCACCGATGCCCTTACCACTGATACGCTCACAACTTTTGCCCTTTTACCTTATTGAGCCCTGGTCAACGACCAGGCATCCAAAAACCAGCCGTTGTTTTCAAACGCATACTTTCCGCGCACCCCCACTCCAATGCGCACCGTCTGGGTAGACACTATGGTAAAGGTATAGGCCAACACGTTTTTCTGCCCAATCACCGGTGACAACCAGCCTGAACCGCCGCTGCCAACCATAAACCGCACTTCGCCGGCCGCCGGATCAGAGGGCCTTATCTTCTGGCCGTTGACATACGCCGTCACCAGGTCTGGGAATACTCCGATTTTTAATGTGTAGCTGCCCGGCGTCAGGGTAACGTCCTGGTACAGGCGGTAGCTGATCGCCCCGTTTCCCTTAAATGCTTTTACCGTTTGCGCCCCCTCAAAGATAAACAGGTCGTGTTCATGGGGCGGCAAATAAGCCGCCGGCAAAACACGCACCTCTGGCCGCACCCATACATCCCAGGGGGCATTGCCAAAACCGGTAGGCCCTTCATCCCATTCAAATACCCAGTTCGCCGGAATTTGCAGTTCGGGAACATTGCCAGGATGGTACCAGCCGCCTTCAAAGGAGCCATTGAGCAGCAGGTTTGGCCCGGCAGCCGGCGGTGGATTGGTAGGGGCGGGGGGTGGCAGTGGGGTGGCCGGCGGCACATTCCCACCACCGCCTGGAATGACCAACACCTGCCCCACGGTAATAAAGTTCACATTCTGAATATAATTCGCCGCCGCTAAAGCCTGTACGGTAACGCCAAAACGCACCGCCACACGGTAAAGTGTGTCCCCAGGCTGCACCACGTAGGTTGTGCCTGTAGGGGGCGGGGCCGACGGGGGCGGGGCTGTGGGCGGCACCGCCCCGTCGGGAATAATGAGCATCTGCCCCACATAAATCAGATTGGGGTTGATAATGCCATTCGCCGCCACAATATCGGCTACGGTTGTGTTCCACTGCCGGGCAATTTTGTTGAGCGTATCACCGGGCTGCACCACGTAGGTGGTCTGCGCCCACGCCGTGCCCGTCATCAGAATCAGCAAGGCTGCCCAAAGCCCCACCAACCATAGGATCCTTTGCCCTTTAGGCATTTGCCACCTCCACATACAAAGATACCCGCAGTGTAATATGCCAGCGCTTGTGGAAGGTGTGAAAAGATAATAAAAAATTGGGTAACCGGCCCCAAACAGGCCCTTGCGGCCGTCAATTCTGGGTGGACAATACAGCAACAAGGCAGATATCCGCGGCGACGTCTGTTATAATCACCTGACCATGATGATTTCTGAGCCAGACCGAAGCTGGCAAGATCAACTACACCAACGGGTTTTGCGGCAAGATGTAACCGCTTTTGCGGAACTATGTGAAGCCGCCCTACCCCATCTTGTCACCTTCTTGCGCCACCGTTTCCCCCAATATGACGCCCACCTGCATGAAACGGCTGCCATCGATTGTTTAATGCTCTACCGCCTACGGCCCGAACAATATGATCCTCAACAACTTTCGTTGTTTGCATTTTTACGCATGGCCGCCCGCCATGATTTGCTAAATATGCTGGATAAAAGCGGCCGTCGTGAAAAGCGCCTGGTTGACATTCATGACCCTGCCATCCAGCCCCTTCTACCCTCAGAAGACACCATCGCCGAAGCCCATGATATAGACCATTGGCTGGCACGTCATACACACCTCACGCGCCAACAACTCCTGCAATCCCTGGAAAATGAACTAACCCGAACAGACAAAGAGTTAATACTGCTGATGCTGGATGGCATACGTGACAGCCGTCAATACGCCCTGGCCATGGGTATTTCCCACCTGGACACAGGGCGGCAGCGCGCCGAGGTCAAACGTGCGAAAGACCGCCTGACCAAAAAATTACAGCGTTTCGGTAGCCGCTGGGATAATCGCTAAGCGCCATCATCCACCAATTTACCTTGTTTTGTCGAACTTCGCCTCCGGCGTCGGAACTATAAGTAGCGGGCACATTTTATGCCTGCCTTTTGCCACTATATTTACGTGATCATGAACGAACTACTTATTAAAATGGCCCAGCGTGCCATAGAAGATGAAGCTTTATGGGCAGCACTCATTCATGCCTATAGCCAAGAGCATAACCAAACCTGGGCACAGATTGCTGCGGAATTGGCTATTGATCAAGTGCAGTTGGCTCATCTGGCGCTGTGCCAACGGCCGCGTCGCCAGACGTTTTTACAGGACATTGCCCAAGTGGCCACCTATGTAGGGATGAGCAGCGCCGTTTTATCTGCGTTTGTCCGCCGCATAGAAGCAGCACCAACGGCCGTTAAGCCAGCCGGGGTACAGCGCCAACACCCAGGCAGCAACCGGCCATTGTTTACATGGCACATACCATCTGTGTTCAAAAGCCGGGCCGTTCCGTTTGCCATCATTGCCATACTCTTTCTGCTCTTTGCGGCTTATGCTTTTGCCCAACCGGCCGGTACCGAAGCCACCCTCGTCATTTTCAGCGGGCAGGCCACTGTACAACAGCCCGACACCATGCTGTTGGTCCTCCCTAAAAAAGCCGAGATCGTGATGAACGCTGGCGATATCATCACCGTTGGCGAAGGCGACATCATCATGTTAACAACAGACGCCGCCGCCCAGCTGCGCCTGTATGATGGTTCCACCGTCGATCTATTTGCGGGGACGGTCGTTGAACTTTCTGAATTGGTGACCAATGAGGCCACCTACCGGGTGCAGTTGACCATGATGGCCGGCCGCACCCTGAGCCGGGTGGCAAAACTGCTGGGCGCCGATGATACCTTCCAGGTGCGTACCCCTTCCTCCACCGCTTCCGTACGTGGTACGGTGTTTGCCATAAACCTTATTTCGGTCACCGAAACCTACGTGGTTGTAGAGCAGGGTGTGGTGCGCGTGGCAATGGCCAACGACTTCATCGACGTAGGACCAGGGCAGTCCGTGATGGCCATCCTTGGCCAGCCCCTCACCCTGGATGCACAAACAGACAAAACACCGGTGGACACGGCCGTGCCCACCCCCCTAGCGGTAAACACCCCCATACCAGCCACACCCACTTCGGCTGGCACGGCCACCCAAACGCCCACGGTCATCGCCCCCATAAGCACCATCACCCCAACAACAACCATCATGCCCACGTCCATCGTTACGGGGACACTGCCCTTACCCACAGTATCCCCAGCCTCGCCTGACTGCACAGGCGCCGAACCACATCCGACGGGCGTAACCCTGGCTGCCCGTTACGGTGTCGCCTATGAAGAGGTTATGGGCTGGTTCTGCGCCGGTTTTGGTTTCGGCGAAATTGGCCAGGCCTATGATCTGAGCCAGGAAACAGGCGTCCCGGTGGCCCACATCTTCAGCATGAAAGCCGCCGGCCTGGGTTGGGGCCAGATACGCGATGCTCTTTTGGGAGGAACTCCCCGGCCGGGTAATGGCAATAACGGCAACAACGGTAATAACGGCAATAATGGCAATAACGGTAATAACGGTAATAACGGTAATAACGGTAGTAACAGCGGGCAAAATCCGCCAGAGCCAACCTCGCAACCCCCAGACAATCCCCCTGGCAACAATCCACCAGGAGGTGGTGGCAACCCGCCGGGCGGCGGCAACAATAATGGAGGCGGTAATGGCAATGGTAATGGTGGCGGCAATGGTAATAAGTAATTAAGCTGCCAAAGAAGCTTCACCGTATGGTTAGAGCAAAACTAGTGTCGTATTGGTAGCCTTAAGGTTCTCGCTTCTTCTGGGAAGGAGCGAGAACCTTTTTCTTAAGCACCTGTTACTGTGGTACTGTCTCAATTGACACGCTGTTTACATCTGTGCCATACTCTTTTCACCAGACATTTTGTAAGCTTGGTTTTGTTAAATAAAAACAGGGATGTTCAAATCTTGACCCCATGTCACTGTTAGTAGTATCAGTTTTTAGTAATCAGTATACAGTTTTCAGTGCTGGTCTACCTCTGGAAATAGTCTACTGAAAACTGATGACGGACTTCTGATTACTAGTAGTAGGAATTTATGCGCCGTATTGTGGTTGTTAGTATTATCATTTTGCTTTTTCTGGGGCTGGGTGTATCGGTGTTGGCTAAACCAGCCACGGCCGTAGCTACCCTGGTTGTTTCTGAAGGCCAGGCCACCGTAAGCCAACATCGCTCCCAATGGGGTTTCTGGCAAAGAGAAACGGCCGTGTCTCTTAACACGGGTGACATGCTCAGCATCGCCCAGGGAGATGTTATTGCCCTGCAACGTGGTGCCAGCGGGCAGCTGCGCCTTTACGACGGCAGCACCGTCGATCTCTATGATGGCACCGTTTTAGAAGTGCATGAACTGGTTATCACGACCACTGACTATCGGGTGCAGTTACATTTACTGGCCGGTAAAACTGTTAACCGGGTAGTCAAACTTTTAAACGCCCAGGATTACTTCCGGGTAAGTACACCATCATCCACTGCCGCCGTACGCGGCACCCTCTTTACGGTAGAAACGCTGTCAACAACAGCCTCGTTTGTGAGTGTTGTCGAGGGTGTCGTGCAGGTAACAATGGGCTCACAAGTGGTTGAGGTGCTGGCCGGCGAAATGGTGATGGCTGTGGTGGGACAGCCGCTGCAAGTGCAGCCACAAAACAATGCGGCGCCCGCCGATGCTCCCCAACCTATACCAGCAACACCGTCTGAAGAAACCAACACACCCCTGGAAACCAGCCCTACCGCCCAGCTGACAGCCACCCAGCCGCACACACCCCCTACGGCCGTGACACCTATAGTGAGCCGGCCGGCGGCCACACCCACAGTGCCCCCCCGACTGCGGCCTACCAATAACCAACCCGGTGCCACAGTTTTGCCAGGCACCACCGCACCTCTCACCCCTACGCCATCGGCCACCGCCATACCCGCCAACCCCACAACCACCAGCATAGGCCACACAGCTACCCCCCCGGCGCCATCAGTCACACTGACCGTGCAGCCGGCCACGGCCGTCATACCCACACACACACCTCTTCCGGCCACAGCCACCCCACTGCCATCGGCCACGTCGTTACCTCCGGTCACGGCCACACTGCCTGCAGCTACGGTGCCACCAGCGCCCACAAACACAGCCACATCAGAACCACCCACACCCACACCAGAACTGGTTACACTGTGCCATATCCCACAGGGCAACCCCAATAACCGCCAGACAATTCAGGTGCCGCCGGAAGACGTACAAGGGCATCTGGATCACGGGGACTATCTTGGTCCCTGCCAATAAGGGCAAAGGGCTTTACCCCGAAGCCGGCCCCCTAGCCAGATAAAGAGATAGGGGGGTAGAGCGTTCTTTCACCAAAAGAGGCGGTAATGGTTCTACTGTGATCAGGTCTGACACCTTCTCATACGTTGGCTCTCCAATAAAAACCTCGTTGGCTTCCGTGTGTTCAGCCAGATGGGAAGCCAGAACGACACTATCGCCCATGGCTGTATAGGTAAAATGGGATGCCACTCCGGCATTACCCACAATCGCCCGCCCCGTGAAAATGCCATACCCCACCTGCACCACCCGATGCAGGTGGTCTTCGGGCAGCGCCGCTTTGTGCAGCTGCAGCCGTTCCCGAAGGGTGAAGGCCGTTTCTATGGCCCGCCAGGCATGGTCGGCTTGCGGCAGCGGCGCGTTAAATATGGCCATTACCTGTTCACCTTCGTGGGGGGCTATTGTCCCTGCAAACTCTAAGACCACGCCACAAATCAGGCTGCGTAGATCGTTCATCATGGTCATAACCACGCCTGGTTCATGCCATTCGGCAAAGGGGCGATACCCCCGAATATCCACAATTAAGACAGAAATCTCCTGCACCTGCCCACCCAGGTTAATCTCCCCTCTCCGCACGGCTTCAATGGTACCCCTGGCCACATCTGGCGTAACGTTAGCGGCAAACAACTGCATCATTTCCCGGCGGCGGCGCACCTCTAGTGAGTAGCGGTAGGCAGAAACAACGGCGTAACTGAAAAAGATGGTCATAAAAGGATAAAGCAGATCCAGCATGATGGCGCGCGCATCAAAAATCAGCATGGCAAAGACAAAATACAATACTGCCAGGCCCAGCGCCAGCAGCAGCCCTGAGCCAGGGCGAGCACAAGCCAGGCCAGTGAGAACACCCAACAACAGCAAGACAGCCATTTGTAGCGGCAGACCAGGGCTGACAATAAATTGTTCAGACCAGATAGATTCCAGGGTATTGGCCAGAATCTCCACACCATACATGGGCCGACCCCGGCCGACAGGCGTCAGGTCAGTATCTGGCTCAGAGGTGGCAGTAATGCCCACCAACACAATTTTGTTTTGAAACAGTTCCGGCGCAAAACGGCCGTCCAGCACATCAGCATAACTCACTGTCTGAAAGGTGTGCTGCCCCTGCCTGGCCGGTGGCCCGGCATAGTAAATGTTCATTTCACCCGAGGCGCCCACCGGTATCCGGCGGCCGGCAACAAACAGATGGTTGTTTTGAGGGCTGGGCAGTTCTTTACCAGGCAGTGGCCCCCCATTAAGGTAGACCAGCAGCGTCGCCAGCGGCAGGTTCAGGTAACGTTCCTGGTCTATGGCCACCACAGTGGGTATACGGCGCACGTATCCATCCTCATCGTGGAGGACGTTGGTGCTGCCCACAGCGGCGGAAGCTGCCAGAAAATGAGCATAAGGCAGAATACGGCCGTCAAAACGCACAGCCCCGGGTATCTCATGGAAGCCATCACCCGGTGCCAGCACCGGCTGCACCACCATACCTGCGGCGCGCATGGCAGCCGCCAGGCGTTCGTCTGCTTCCGGATCCGTGGAGGGGGTATCGAACAAAAAATCAAAGGCGATCGCCCTGGCCCCTGCTGCGGTAAGCTGTTCGATCAGGTCAGCATGGAGCGCACGTGACCAGGCACTCCAACGGCCGTAACGGGCAATACTGGCATCATCTACGGCCACAATCGTGATAATCCCACTTACCGGGTACGGGGCCAGCAGTACGTCACGCATTTGGGCGGCCGGCCGGGAAAAGAGGCCAAACGCCATCAACACGCTGGCAAAAATGCCTACCAACAGCCCCATCGCCACTCGGGGAACAGACAGGCCCTCTTTGTCTTCAAATAGGCGCTGTCGCCAGCGTGCCGCCCATACACGCAGCCGGATGCGGGCGGGCACAAGCCGGGGCAAGCCGCCGGCAGCGGCGCGTATGCGCTGCATCGTTTGCAGGAACCGGGCATCATCGGTTTGGGGTGCAGCACCGAGGATCGTTTGTACGGCCGTTTCACTGCGCACTCGTCCTACCAAAGCGGCCGCCTGGGCCGCATGGGCATCCCCATCGAGGGCTAATTCTGCTAGTTTAACGTCACCGGTCGGGGTAATGCCTACCGGCTGCCATTGGGTGGCCAGCGGTGACGCTGCGGCCAGCACTTTTAAAGCATTATCGCGCATCGCCCAGCCGCGCACGCCCATCGCCATGTCAATAAGCCGTTCAAAGGTGGCCGGTGCCAGGGGGAAGGGTGTTCCATGCTGGCTGACGACATCACTGAGCCGGGTCAGGGCACGGGTGGCAGCCTTGACTTCTTCCTGTGCCATCGTTTCTTCACAGACCCGCACCTGTATGGCCGGGTCGGCTGCCTGCCGCCACCAATAGTCCACCCGGTAGTCATAGGTGAATGCGCCACGCAGCATGAAAGCCTTCTGGCTTTCATCAAGGGCTAACCGGTAACGGCCGTCATGCCTGGAGGCCGCATCTATAAACGCCAGGTGGGTCAGCCGGGCCGGAAATTCCTCCTCGGCGCTGTGCCAGCCGGCCATCAACAACTGTAACAAGAAACGGGCATCCTGTGCCTCATACACCTCTTCACTGACAGTTGGTAAGGGCTTTTTTAGTTCCGCCAGCCAGGCAGGCGGCAGGTCTGGCACGGCCGTCAACAACAGATTAAAGGCATCCAGGGCAGTGGGCGGGCGGTCACGATAATTAAATGCAGTCAGGCGGCGCAGCACGGCCGTTAACCCCGCCGGTAATGTCGGGTCTGTTTCCCGCACATCTGGCAGCTCCATCCCTTCCTGCTTTTGTTGAATGGCCAAAAACGCCATCCCCTCCCAGGGCAAGTGCCCGGTGAGCATCTCATAAATCACAATGCCCATGCTGTAAACATCAGACTGGGGCGACATGCTCATTTGAATGTGCTGCTCATACGGGGCATAGGGCCCGGTGCCCCGGCCAGTATGAAAGGGCAGCGTCTCCTGTGAAAGCTGCTTCGCCAGACCAAAGTCAGACAAAAACACCCGTTCCTGGCTGTCCATCAAGATATTATTGGGCTTTAAGTCACGGTGAATAATGGCCCGCGTATGCAGATAGGAAAGAGATGCCGCCATCTGCGCGGCTACTTGCAGCACTTGGGGCAAGGGCATAGGCCCACCCAGCAGCCGGCTGGCCAGCGAGCCTACGCAGTTATAGCGCATGACAAAATAATAATGCGCCTCTGTGGTCCCAAACTCATACAGGGGCAAAATACCAGGGTGTTCCAGGCTGGCTAACAAATGCACCTGGCGTTCAAAGTCGCGGGAGGCCATAGAAAGGATGGTGGGGTCTTCACCCGCCGTCGGTAAAATTTTCATGGCTACCACCCGCTGGCGGCGATTGTCCCAGGCAGACCAGACAACCCCCTCCCCACCGCGGCCAATCAATTCCAGTAAAGAATAATCGCCTAACTGGTACCCCCGTGTCAGGTTTTCATCGGCCAGCATTTTGGTTGTATACATAGTTGTTAAAAATTGTTCCAGGGATACAACAGAAACATCATACGTTACAGTTTAATTGTAGTTTATTGGTTTCGAAAGGTTTTAAGGTGACAATAGCATTATACATGATTGTGCTTTACATTTGCCGCAACACCAGGCATCATAATCCGGCAATTATGTGTGGAAGAGAGAAGGATTAAACGATGGAAGCGAAATTTTGTCCTTTTTGCCAGAGAAAAAACAAAGCGGACGCCACACGCTGCGCCCATTGTGGTGTGCTGTTGATTGCCCATAACCCTGGTGCCTCCACGACCGTTGGTGTGAGTGCTGGCCCAGCGGAGGGGCGTGACAGACAGCCCACCTGCCAGGAGCGCATCACCCATATACCGCCTCATTCCTTTGCCCTTTTTGTCATGGATTTTGAAGAACCTATCATCCTGAAGAATCAGCCTAAAATTGTCATTGGGCGCGATAGTCAGGTGCTAAGCACGGCGTCCACCTTGGATATGTCCCGCTACGGCGACCTGGCCTTAGGAATTTCTCGCCATCACGCACAGATTCTTTATACTGATGGTGTTTACTCTGTTGAGGATTTGGGCAGCACCAACGGCACCTGGCTAAACCGCCGCCGTTTGACGCCCGGTCAGGCATACCCGCTGCGCAGCGATGATCAGCTTTGGCTGGGCCCCTTAAAATTGCTTATTTGTCTGAATGTAGCGGAAGTGGGTAAACGAGCCACTTTCTCGTTGCGGTTGGGCAATACACTGCAAGCACGCCCACCTTACCTGACCCCAGACTTCCTACAGTCCACCATCGGCCCGTATTTACAGGCCATTGATCGCCTGGAAGAGGCACGCGCCGCCTGCCTAAACCTGCCGCCGGAACCCGTGTATATTGTTTCCATCCAGGAAAGCACCGAGCAGATCGTAATGCAGTTGGATGGTGCGGGGGAGGCGATGGATCTCATTAAGAAATGGGTACAGCGTTGGCGGGATGAGCATCTGGAGGTTGTAGGAACAGCGCAAGAAAGCCTACGACCAGAGCAACTGCTGCCGCTGGCAGAGCGTATGGTAACTTATTTACAACCCCAACTTTCTGCGGCAGAAGCGGCTACATTAGCCTCTCCATTTATCCCTTCACTGGCCACGTTAGTTACCAGCAGCCTGGAACTGGTTGCTTAAGAAAGCGGCCCCATCTTAAAAAGCTAAAAGCGACACGGCCGTTATGCCTATGGCCGTGTCGCTTTTTTCCTAGTACCAGTCATCAGAAGTCAGTAACCAGTTTTCAGTGGACATTGACTAGCGGTAGACCCTACTGAATACTGTACACTGATGACTGAAAACTGATACTAGGGACCACGTTCTATTAACAACTTACCGGCCCTTTATGGCTGTCCACATCTCATCCCACATAAACACACCGTCACCCAACTCAAACAACCATTGCAATTTGTCCTGTACGTTAGCCGGTGGAAAAATGCCGGCGTCCGCCAGAATATCTGGCTCAATATACGCTTTGGCCGCTTCATTGGGGCTGGCGTAGTAGGTGAAGTTGGTGATCGCCGCCCCATTTTCGGCATCCAGCAAATAGTTCATGAAGTGTAAGGCTGTCTCTTTGCGCTCACTAAAAGCGGTGATGCAAATGTTATCCAACCACTTCACCGCCCCTTCCTGGGGAATGGCATAATACCAGTTACCATCTTCTGTAGCGTCATCATAGGTGGACCAGTAGGCATTCGCCGCATCACCACTCCAGGAATGGGAAAGGACCACTTCGTCAGCAATAAGCAGCGCATCATCATAATCTTCGCTGTTGAACGTCTTCCAATAAGGTTTGGCGGCCAGAATGACATCACGCGCTTCTTCTAACTGGGCCCGATCCGTGCTGTTGGGCGAGTACCCCAGGTAAAACAGCGCCGCACCAATGAGTTCACGCTGGTCATTTAACACGTTGATGCCGCCATCTGCATAGTGGGCCAGCAGTTCCGGGTCAAATAGATAGGCCCAACTATCCGGCGTATTTTCGGCAAAAAATTCGTGGCCAGCACGGTAAGCGATGCCCGTCGTCCCCCACTGGTAGGGAACACAATGCCGGTTATTGGGGTCAAAAGGGGCATTTTTGAAGTCCTCGCTAACATTGGCGAAGTTAGGCAGATTGTTGGTGTCTATCTCGGCCAACAGCCCCAGCTCAATCATCTGCGAAACCATGTAGTCAGAGGGGAAAATAACATCATAACCGGTGGCCCCGGCCTGCAGCTTGGCCAGTAAATCTTCATTGGAAGCGTAGGTGTCATAGGTAATTTGCACACCATATTCTTCTTCGTATTCGGTCAGCAGTGTTTCATCAATGTAGTCAGGCCAGTTATAGACAGTAAGCTGGCTGGCCAGTTGGGGGCCGGTAGCGGCCCCTTCTGCGCCGCCGCTGCCTTCGGAGTTGTTCACGGCCGTGTCGCCGCCATCGCCATTTTCCCCGGTCGACGTCTCGCCGGGCCCACCGCCAGGGCCGCCGCTACACGCCGCCAGCAAAAGGGATATAACCAACAAAAACCAGACTTTTTTCTTCATGATTCTCCTCCATATTGCCGTAGACCCAAACGCCAGATTGGTGCTTATGATTTACGCTGCAATAGTAACGATAAAACAACTAAAACGGTGGACCCCAGCAGCATGAGCGTGGAGATGGCGTTTACCTCCGGTGTCACGCCAAACTTGATCATCGAATAGACAAGCACCGGCAGTGTGGTGGAGCCAGGGCCAGAGACAAAAAAGGTGATGACAAAATCATCCAGCGACAGGGTAAAAGCCAACAGCGCCCCGGAAACCACAGCCGGCATCAACAGCGGCAGCGTTACCCGGCGGAATGTGGGCCATTCGCTGGCCCCCAGGTCAGCCGCCGCTTCCTCCAAATTGCGGTCCATGTCTGCCAGCCGGGCGCGCACAATGACGGCCACAAACGCTATGTTAAAGGCTATGTGGGCAATGAGGATGGTATAACGGCTGAGAGGCACGGCCACCATCACAAAAAAGAGCAGCGCCGACAGGGCCATGACAATGTCGGGGATGATGATCGGCAGGTACATGACGGCGTCAAACGGCAGCTTACCACGATAACGGTAACGCTCTAAAGACAGCGCGGCCAGTGTACCCAGGACAGTGCTCAAAACGGTGGACCAGGTGGCCACCCAGATGCTTACTTTAAAAGCGTTAATCATGGCCCGATCATTAAACAAGACGCGGTACCATTCGGTGGTAAAGCCGGCCCAGACACCCACCACCTTGTTGGCGTTAAAAGAATAGATGATCAGAATGAGGATGGGCAGGTACAAAAATAAAAAGATGGCATACGCAAACCAGGTGAGAAAGCGTTTATTGAGGTCGGCACGCCGCTCATAACGGTTGCGCCTGGTCTGCTTAACCACAGGTGTGGTGGAGGGGGTGGTTGCTGTTGTCATGTCTTATACGCCGTTATCCATAAACCATGTTCCGCGGACTTTAAGGCCATCGGGGCACGGCTTACACCAATTGCTGATTCTTGGCCAGTGTGCGGAAGTAAACCAGTGTGGCTGCCAGCATGATGGCCATCATAATAAAACCAATAGCCGAGCCAAACGGCCAATCACGCACGGTCATAAACTGCTGTTGTAACAGGTTGCCCAACAGGGCTACCTTGGCCCCGCCCATAAGGTCTGGGGTCACGTAGGCACCTAAAGAGGGAATAAACACGATGATCGAACCGGCTACGATACCCGGTAAAGAAAGCGGCAGCAGAATGCGCAGGAAGCGTTGACGGGCATTGGCGCCCAGATCGGCGGCCGCTTCTAACAGCGACCAATCCAACTGTTCCAGATTGCTGTAGAGCGGCAAAATCATAAAGGGCAAATACCCATAAAACAGGCCCACCATGACGGCCGGCTGGTTAAACAGCAGCGGCAGCTTGCGTGATGTGGCCTGGGCCAGCCAGGTAAATAGGGCGGATTGGTCAGCCAGCAAGACAGCCTGTTCATGCAGGGTAATGGTCCAGAAGTTATTGATGAGGCCGGAGTCACGCAATATCAACATCCAGGCGTAGGTACGCACCAGGAAGTTGGTCCAAAAGGGGATCATCACCAGAAAGACAAGCATACTGCGGTAACGGATGGGCTGTCGGGCGATCCAATAAGCAAAAGGGTAACCAACCACCAGGCAAATGATGGTATTAAAGACGGCAATGCGCACAGAGCGCCAGAAGATACGCAAATAGATATAATCACCGCCGACCTTGCTGAAGAAACGGATGTAGTCGTTAAAGTAAATGCCCAGATTGTCCAGTGAAAGAGGCGGGTAGATGACTGTTCCCAGCCGGGCCCGCTCCCCCAGGCTGACAATAAACACAATAATCATAGGCATGACAAAAAAGAGACCTAACCAGAAGGCGGCCGGGTAAGCCAATGACCAGCCCGTATGGCGGGCCAGCAGCAGCAGCTTAAAACCGGTGATGGCTAACACCACGGCCGTGCCCCAAAATTCACGCAGGAGAATAAAGTAAAGCAGGGCGCCCAGGATAGTGACCACGGCCGTGGCCATCCCCACTCGATGCACACCGCGCCCTCCCCGCAGCAGGCCAATGCCCACCCCCAGGTCAGCCAGCAACAGGCCGCCATAAATCACATAGGGCCAGAGGGGTGGCCATGTGGCCAACGCCAACTCCGCGCCCAGCGGCTTCCAGGCAATGACGCTAAACGTCAGCCAGCGAAAAAGCAAAAACAGCCACAGAATGGCGCTGGCCAATGCCAGGTAAGCGGCTACCTTCAGCCTGGGGTCTATGCCCGCAGACATCGCAGCGCGGGGCGGGGATTTTACCTGTTCAGAGGTGGTGGTGATAGCCATTGTCACTCCATTCTTGTGTGTCACTAGTCAGCGGCCAAAACTGCCTGGGATCAGTGGTCAGAAGCCAGTAGCCAGTGTTCAGTGGCCAGTGTTCAGTAGACTATTGCCAGAGCCAGGCCCTACTGAACACTGACCACTGATGACTGAAAACTGATACTCATGAACAGAGATCACGCTGTCAAAATCTGGGCATTTTCAGCAGCCCAATGAACATAGACCGTATTACCAACGTCAAAGGTTTGGTCGTAGCGAGAGCCAAAATTTTGCACCCGGACAAAGATGCTGGCGTTATTGTCCAGCATCACCCGGTAACGGGTATCGGTGCCGATGTAGATAGCTTCCTGAACACGGCCGTCTACCACCACATTATTTTGTTCGGTCGCCAGCCATTGGCGCATGTCGATTTTTTTATCAGGAATGTGCCCGCCAAAAAGCTGGTCTATTTCGTCCATGTCTATGCCCGCTTTCATGATATCTACCTCTCCCTGGGGATAGAGATTGATTTTTTCCGGGCGAATGGCCAACGTTACAACCTGGCCCAGGGCCAGGGCACGGCCGTCGGCTGTGCCTAACACCGGCAAATTGCCCAGGTCTACGGTGGTAAACTCGCCGCTCATTTCTCCCACCTTACCCGTAACAAAATTGGTCTCCCCAATAAAGTCCGCCACAAAGCGGTTTTGCGGATGCTCATAAATCTGGCGTGGTGCCCCCACCTGCTGCACCAAGCCCGCATCCATCACCGCAATACGATCAGACATCGTCAGCGCCTCTTCCTGATCATGGGTCACATAAATAAAGGTAATGCCTACCTCTGATTGGATTTGCTTCAATTCCAATTGCATGGCCTTGCGCAGCTTTAAATCCAGCGCGCCCAACGGCTCATCCAACAGCAGCACTTCTGGCTTGTTGACCAGCGCCCGTGCCAGGGCCACCCGCTGCTGCTGCCCTCCGGAAAGCTGCTTAGGACGCCGATCACGCAAATGGGGCAGCTGCACCAATGCCAGCACCTCGCCCACGCGCCGCTCAATTTCCTGTTTTGGTGTCTTTTTCATTTCCAGGCCAAAGGCCACGTTTTGGTAAACGGTCATATGGGGGAAAAGGGCGTAATTTTGAAAAACCGTATTAACCGGGCGTCTATAGGGGGGAATACCGGCCACCGGCTGGCCGTGGATATATATCTCACCCTGAGATGGCTGTTCAAAACCGGCAATCATGCGCAGGGTCGTGGTTTTGCCACAGCCACTGGGCCCCAACAAAGAGAAAAATTCGCCATCACGAATGTCTAGCGAGATGTTATCTACGGCCGTAAACTCCCCAAACCGCTTCGTTACCTCTACCACCCCCACTGCCGCTGTACTCTGTTGCGCCTCTGCTGTTGCCAATGCTTTCCTCCACATGCCAGTCATCACTGTTCAATGCCCAGTATATCACTATTCAGCGGGCAGCTTGCTTCTACTGAACTGTTCACTGATGACTGTTTACGAACACAGGCCGCGCACCATGGGCCATTTTATAGGTATGTAAAATGAAAAAAGTCTGTGTGCGCCGTACACCAACCACATTCTGCAAATGATCACGCAAGAATGATGCCAGATGTTCCCGATTCCGGCAAAGTACTTCCACAATCAAATCATACTCCCCAGACACCATAATAAGATAGCTGACTTCAGGCAGAGCGGCAATGTCCGCCGCCGCCTGCTCCAGGTGTGGGGGCTGCACCGTCACACCAATCCAGGCGGGTGCGTCATAGCCAATTTTGTGCGGGTCAATGACGCCAATAATTTGCAATGCCTGACTCTCTAAAAGCCGGCCGACCCGGTTGCGCACAGTCCCTTCAGTAACCCCTAACTCTTTGGCAATCTCTGTGTAGGGTTTACGGCCGTCACGCTGCAGTTGTTCAATAATAGAAGTATCCAGATCATCCATCTTGCCTCTTGCCACTTTTGCGATTATTCAGTATCATTTGTCAATACTCTACGATATTCGAAGGTCATCGCTATAATATTACGAAAATCGTAACCCGGCAACCTGGACCCACACCTGACTTGTTCACTCACAGATTACCGGTTACGGATCACGGAGAGTTTTCCATGCCTTACCAAGGCCAAAAATCCCACGAATTTTTTGAACGCGCCAAGGCGGTTATTCCCTATGGCGTCAATTCCAACTTCCGCTACCATGATGATTACAATACACCCGTGGTAGCAGACGCCCAAGACCAATATGTGTTTGACTTTGATGGCCGTAAATACATCGATTACCGTCTGGGCTTTGGGCCAATTATTCTGGGCCATACTGACCCCTTCGTCAACGGCCGTGTGAAATCGGCTATTGATCATGGCATCAGCTTTGCCGCTACCCAAGAGTATGAAGTTAAAGTAGCCGAGCGCATCATCCAGATGTGCCCCGGTGTGGAGATGGTACGCCTCACCAACACCGGCTCCGAGTGTACCATGCACGCCCTGCGCCTGGCGCGTGGTTACACCGGGCGTGACCTGGTGGTGAAGTTTGAAGGTTCCTACCACGGCGCTCATGACTATACGCTGTGGTCCACGGCCGGCGGCAACCCGGAAAAGGTGGGCTCCCGCCAGCGGCCCACCGCTTATAAAATGAGTTGGGGCATTCCCGAAGTCATGCGTGATCTCATTCAAGTGCTGCCCTTTAATGACGTAGAAATCCTGGGCGACTTCCTGCAAGAAAAGGGGGAGCAGGTAGCAGCCATTATTGTGGAGCCCATTCTAGGAAATGGCAACGGCATCATGCCCCGCCCCGGCTTTCTTGAATTTATGCGCCAGCAGTGTGATCATTATGGCATCGTCCTTATTTTTGACGAGGTTAAAACCGGTTTCCGCATCGCCGCCGGCGGCGCCCGCGAGCTGTTCGGCGTCATGCCCGATATTTCCACGTATGCCAAGGCGCTGGGCAACGGCTACCCCATTGCCGCTATCGGCGGTACAAGGGAAATTATGATGAATATCGGCCCTGGCAAAGTGTTCCAGGGAGGCACCTACACCGGCAATGTGGTGTCTACCGCTGCAGCCGATGCCGTGTTAGAATTTATGCAAACGGGGCAGGTCTTTCCGCAGATTGAAAAGGTAGGCAGCATGATCATGGCTGGCTTGCATGAAATCTGTACCCGCTATGGTGTGCCCCATGTGATCAACGGCGTCCCCGCCATGTTTGGCATTTCTTTTATGGTGGATGAGCCCATGTATGAATGGCGCGACCTGCACAAGGCAGACTGGGACTTCTACGAAACGATAGCCCGCTATATGATTGAACACGGCGTCATGCCTGAAGCCGATGGCCTGGAACCTTACTTCCTCTGCTCTGACCACACAGAAGAGAACGTGGCCACCACATTGCAAGTGTTTGAAGATGGGCTGAAACACGCTCTGGGCAAATAACAAGAGGCAGGTAACAGGCACTATTTGCTTGTTACCTGCTTCTAACAATCTTTTGAAAACCATCCCTTTTTGGACAGATCACTTTCCCCGCCCGGCTGACCTGCCCATAGCCACGGCCGTGCCCGAAACCGCAGACGTGGCCGTCATCGGCAGCGGTTATACCGGGTTGAATGCAGCCCGGGTGCTGGCTCAGGCGGGGGCCACCGTGGCCGTGCTGGAACGGCACACCATTGGCTGGGGGGCCAGCACACGCAACGGTGGCATGGCCACGCCAGGCATCAAACGGCCGTTGCGCCAAATCTTCCAGACCTACGGTCGTGACTACGCCCACAAATTCTGGCAGGCTTCCCTGGATGCTATTGACCTCATTGACCAGATTGTGCATGAAGAAAACATTGCCTGTGACTGGCAGCGGCGTGGCCATATTGCTCTGGCATACAAGGCCAGCCACTTCATCTCCCAGCAGCAAAGCCATCAATGGCTCAAAGAGGAATTCGGCCACGAAACCACCCTGGTGGCCCCCGGTGACCTACATACGGAAATTGGTTCAGACGTTTACTTCGGCGGCCTGGCAGACGCTTACAGCGGCGGCCTGCAACCGGCCAGGTACCTCTTTGGTCTGGCGCGGGCGGCGGCCCGCTATGGCGTTCACCTTTGCGAGGGGGCTGGCGTACAGCGCATCGAGCAGCTGCCGACGCGCTTCCTGGTCCACACCAGCGCGGGCAGCGTGAATGCCAAAGACGTTCTGGTGGCTACGAACGGCTACACTGACCGGTTGGTACCTTCCCTCAAACCAAAAATTTTCCCCGTGGGCAGCTATATTATTGTCACCGCGCCGCTGCCCCCTGACCAGCAAAAGATGTTAAGCCCCAAGGGGCGTATGTTTTACACCACCCAGAACTTTCTGAACTATTTTCGGCTGACGCCAGACGGCCGTATGCTGTGGGGCGGCCGTAACAACCTCAGTACAAACCTGGATTTGCACACCAGCGCCACACGGCTGCGCGCCGGCATGGTGCGTGCCTTCCCGGAACTGGCCGCTGTGCCCCTCAGCCATACCTGGACGGGCCAGTTGGGCCTTACCTTTGACCTGATGCCCCACATAGGCCGGGCCCATGGCCTGCATTACGCCTTTGGCTATGGCGGGCACGGCCTCTCTATTGCCACGTATGTGGGTGCAGAGGTAGGTAAGTTACTGGCGGGGCACATCAGCAGCAGCCCCTTTCTGGAAATACCGGAAGACGTGCGTTTCTTTTACCGCAACCGCCCCTGGTTCCTCCCCTTTGCCGCCCACTACTATCGCTTTAAAGATTGGGTGTCATAATCACGTCCTCTAGCATAGAGGGTGACGGCCGTACCGTTTATAGGTTATGATAAGGTAAACCCTTAGTGTTTTGGGAGGTGACAACATGTCCCAATTTTTCCTTGACTTTGCCGAACGGCTAACCATCCTACATACAGGCCACGTTCAGCTAATGCGCCAGTTGTGGGCACAGCAAGCCTGATCTTGCTGCCAGACGGCCGTCTGGCAAAACGTTTAATGCATTTATGATGACTCTGGAAATAGCCCTGACATTGCTGGTTTTGTTACTGGCCATTGTACTGTTTGTAACGGAGCGCATACGGGCTGACCTGGTAGCGTTGTTGGTGATGGCCGCCCTGGCCATCGCCGGCCTGGTAACCCCCGCCGAAGCGCTGTCTGGCTTTAGCAGCCCGGCCGTAGCCACTGTCTGGGCCGTTTTTATCATCAGCGGCGGCCTGGCCCGCACCGGCGTAGCTAATACCGTAGGCTTGCAGGTATTTCGCCTCTCTGGCCATAGTGAAGTGCGGCTGCTGGTGGTCATCATGCTGACGGCCGGTGTGTTATCTGCGGTTATGAACAACGTGGGGGTGGCTGCCCTGATGCTGCCGGTTGTCCTCTCCCTGGCCCGGCAAACACGCCTGCCCCCCTCTAAACTGCTGATGCCGCTGGCCATTGGCTGCCTGTTGGGCGGCATGACCACGCTCATCGGGACCCCGCCGAACATCCTGGCCAGCGACGCACTGCGTGATTTTGGGCAGCAGCCCTTTCGCTTTTTTGACTTTACCCCCATTGGCGGCGCTATTTTGCTGGCCGGGACACTGTTTATGGTATTCATTGGCCGCCATTTATTGCCCACCCGCCATCCCTTACAGACACTTTCCAGCCAGGGCCACGAAGAGGCAGACGCCAGGGAATTTTATGGGTTGGAAGATCGGTTAGCGCTGGTGACCCTGCCGACCGGCAGTGCATTGGCCGGGCGCACCCTGGCAGAAACTCGCCTGGGCCGGGCTTTGGGGGTGACCATTTTAGGGCTGCAGCGCCACGGCCGTAAGCAGATGACTATCTGGCCAGATACTATCTTACAAGAGAATGATAATCTGTTGGCCCTGGGGCGGCTGGACCGGCTGGCCGAATTAAACCAGCAGCCGTATCTGGAATTTGAAGACACCGGTGGGCAGGCCGCCCAACTGTTTTCGCGGGAACTGGGCCTGGCCGAGTTGGAAATCACGGTTGATTCTCCCTTTATCGGCCAGACCATTACACAAATAGGGATGCGCCGCCAATACAGGGTTAATGTCCTGGCCATCCGCCGTCAGGGACAGACCCTATACGATGAACTGCCAGAGCTGCCCTTGGTGGTGGGTGACGTGCTGCTGCTGCATGGCGACCGGGCCAGCCTGACAGCGGCGCGGCTGGTACCGGCTTTTGGCGGCGGGTTAGATGTGTTTGTGCCAGAAGAGGCAACGGCCGTAACCTATGGCCTGCCGGCGCGGCTGCTGCTGGCGCGTGTGCCACCTGCGTCTCCATTGGTAGGCAGGTCACTCGCAGACAGCCATCTGGGGAATTTGTTTGGCCTGGTGGCCCTGGTCATTACTCGTAACGGCCACGCTTTACCAGCGCCAACGCCTGACGCCCCTCTGCAAGCGCATGACGTGCTGCTGGTGGCCGGTGACCCCGATGATCTGGACATTGTGCGCGGACTGCAAGGGCTGACGATCAAGCGCCACCTGCACATGGATCAGATAGAACTGGAAACCGCGTCGGTCGGGTTGGTAGAAGCGGTGTTATCCCCTCATACTACCCTGGCGAACAAAACATTGCGCGACCTTCATTTTCGTGAAAAGTACGGTCTTAGCGTGTTGGCCATCTGGCGTAACGGCCGTGCCTACCGCACTGACCTGGGCCAGATGCCCCTGCAGTTTGGCGACGCCTTTTTGCTCTATGGCCCACATGAAAAGTTGAGCCTGCTGGCGCAGGAGCCAGATTTTCTGGTGCTGACCGAAGACGCAGCCGAAACGCCGCGGCATCACAAAGCCTTGCCGGCGACCCTGATCCTGACGGGTGTGGTGCTTGCAGCACTCACCGGTTGGCTGCCGCTCTCTATTGCCGCGGTGATGGGCGCAGCCCTCATGGTGCTGACGGGTTGTTTGCACATGGACGAGGCGTACCGGGTCATCGAGTGGCGGGCGGTTTTCCTGATTGCCGGGATGCTGCCGCTGGGCATCGCCCTGGAAAAAAGCGGCGCAGCCAGCTTGCTGGCGGGTGAGATGGTGGGTGTGTTGGGGAACCTGGGGGCAGTGGCTTTATTGGCCAGTGTGTTTATTCTAACCAGCGCCGCCTCGCAATTTATGCCCAATGCTGTGGTGACTGTGCTGTTGGCGCCCATTGCCCTGAACACGGCCGTGGACCTGAACCTGTCTCCGCACGCTATCATGATGGTGGTGGCGATTGCTGCCTCGGCCAGCTTTATGAGCCCGGTTGGCCATCCGGCAAACGTGTTGATTATGGGGCCTGGGGGGTACCGCTTTTCCGATTATGTAAAGCTTGGCATCCCGTTGATCCTACTGATACTGGTGGTAACCTTGCTGACCGTGCCTCTATTGTGGCCGTTACGGCCGTGACTCTGGCTGCCCTTCACGGCCGAGCACCTCACGTATATGGTAGACGGGTTTGTTCTGGGTTTCGTAATAGGTGCGGACCATCAATTCCGCAATCAGGCCCATCACCAAAAACTGAACGCTGAGAATGACAAGCAAGATGCCCAGCGAGAGCAGCGGCCGTTCCCCAATGGCCATGGCGTGAAAACCAGCCCAACCGCCGGTGATACCGGCCCAGACCTTCAGCAAAAAGAGGTACGCCAGAAATAAACCGCCCAGCCCGCCACAGGCCAACCCCAAATAGCCAAACAGGTGCATTGGGCGATCACTGTACTTGCGTAAAAAGACAATGGTGATGAGATCCACCAGCACGCGAAAGGTGCGGCCGATGCCATACTTAGAAGCGCCGGCCACACGGGGGCGATGGTTCACCGGCACTTCGGCCATCGAATACCCGGCAAAACTAACCATCTCTGGGATAAAGCGGTGCATTTCACCATATAGATGCAAATCCTGCACCACTTCGGCGCGGAAAAGGCGCAGTGAGCAGCCCCGGTCATGCAGCCGCACGTTAGAGGCACGGGCAATCAAACGGTTGGCAATGGTCGAAGGCAGCTTACGCATGAGGAAGGCATCTTGCCGATCTTGCCGCCAGCCATTGACCACATCATAACCCTCATGGAGTTTGGCCATCAGCCGGGGGATGTCGGCGGGGTCATTTTGGCGGTCAGCATCAATGGTCAGGATGGTACGGCCGTGGGCATAATCAAAACCGGCGGCAAAGGCGGCCGTCTGCCCATGATTGCGCCGAAACTGAATGGCCACCACACGGGGAGTTTCCGCTGCTAGTTGACATAACAGTTCTGTGCTGCCATCATGGCTGCCATCATTGACAAAAATAACTTCATAATCCAACTTTTCCGGAGCCAGCGCGGTGGAAATTTCAGCCAGTAACGGCCGTAAGTTTTCCACCTCGTTATAAACCGGCACGACAATTGAGAGGTCTTTCATGATGATCAGGTGTAACCCGGCTCTCCCGGTGGGGTTAAACAGGGTGATTGGTCGTTACATTACAATTTTTCGGCTCGGGGCACCTGCGCCAGCTGCTGTACACTGCGCACGGCATAAAGCAGGCCACCCATTAAGCCGGTGGTGAAACGTAAGAAATAAAACGCCAATGACATGGCAAAGGCCAGCGATGGTGTAACACCAACGGGAACAAAAAGTAACCTGTACACGCCATCACGTGTGCCCAGGCCATTAAAAGCAATCGGCAGCAGATTCACAAGCGCCATCATAGGCACAAACAGGAAAAAGACGCTAATGGGCAAATCTACGCCCAGGCCCACCGCAATGCTATACTGAATAAATACCAGGCTGATGGTGAAAGGCAGGCTGATGAACAGCGAATAGGTTAGCACCGACCATGAATAACGATGGACGGTATTCACCAGATTTTCAAAGGAGTCATAACGGGGCAGTCGCTGAACCGAGGGCGCAGTACGCGCCAATACAGCCAGGATGTCTACCCCGCGTAAGATCACAAAGCTCAAAGGGATACCCATGCTGGTAAAGACGATAATAACCCACATATACATTGGCAGGCTAATGGAGGCTGTATGACCAAGGGCATTTAAGGCCAGGGCCGCCAGAGCGACAATGGAGGATCCCATTAACCCCGTTAACCGCTCCATAATGACCGAACTCAGTGCTTCTGCACCTCGGCCATAGTGCTGGCGCAAGTTGGCTATTTTCACCACGTCACCACCAAACCCACTGGGGATAAAGTTATTGGCAAAAAAACCAAGATAGTAAAGGTAAAGCAAATGAGCAAAAGAGGCCCCATCATTAAGAGAATGCAGTAAGATATACCAGCGGTAAGCCCGAATGATAATATTAACCTGGAATAACACAAATGCGGCCAGATACCATCGTTTATCAATCGCTGCCAGATCAGCCACAAGGGTATTCAGGCCCACGTCATAAACAAAGTAGGTCAGCAGGCTAAGACTGACCAAAACTTGCAAAATGCCGCGAACTTTTTTATTTTTTAGCCCGGTACGAATAATTTGCACCAGCCTGTGGAAAGGGCGTTTTTGTGACATAAGTGGGCGATTATAACATAGCCCGGTCATCGGAGAATAGTGCTGTGGTGAAGGTAGATAACGATACTCATACAACTGCTATACGATGGGCAGAATCGACACCGCCTGCAGTCAGGGGTGTTTCGGTGATTGTGACGGTAAAAAATGAGGGGGAAGGAGTACGGCCGTTGTTTGATTCACTCATTCAACAAACCCGCCTGCCAGACGAGGTGATCGTATGTGATGGCGGCTCTACGGACAATACGTTAGAAATTTTGGCGGAATACAAACAGTGGCTGCCGCTGCACATTCTAATGGCGCCGGGGGCCAACATCAGCCAGGGGCGTAACCGGGCCATTACGGCCGCAGCCGGACCCATTATTGCCGCTACAGATGCGGGCGTGGTGCTGTCGCCCACCTGGTTAGAAGATATTGTGGCCCCCATTGAACAGGGACAGACGGCCGTCACGGCGGGCTGGTTTGAGCCAGACCCTTACACCGACTTTGAGGTGGTAATGGGCGCCACTGTCCTGCCGGCCCGCCGCGACGTAAACCCGACCACCTTTTTACCGTCCAGCCGCTCTGTGGCCTTTCTCAAAAGCGCCTGGGCCGCCACGGGAGGCTATCCGGAATGGCTGGATTACAGCGAAGACCTGGTGTTTGACTTTGCGCTGCAGCACACAGTAGGTGCTTTTGCTTTTGTAGACACGGCCGTGGCTTACTACCGGCCTCGCAGCAGCCTGACCGCTTTCTTTAAGCAATATTACTGTTATAGTCGCGGTGATGGCAAAGCCAACCTCTGGCCGCTGCGTCACCTTATACGTTATGCCACTTACCTCGTCGCGCTGCCTTTTGTCTTGCGCCTCATCTGGCGCGAAAAAATCTGGGGGTGGCTGTTGTTGGTCGTCGGAACCCTGCTCTATTGTCGGCGGCCGGCCGAGCGCCTCTGGCAAAACACGTGGGGGTGGCGGCCACCTTCTCGCGTGCGGGCCTTTGCGCTCATCCCCATCATTCGCCTGGTGGGTGACATAGCCAAAATGATCGGGTACCCGGTGGGCCTTTGGTGGCGCTGGCAAAACCGCCACCGTATCAGAACATAACCGATGCTGGGCCTCTGTGACTATGAGTAAAACTGTAGCATGCCTTGACCAGCCCTGATCCCTGATGCTACTATTGCTCCGCTTTTGAGCCGACGCCAACCGTCGGCTTTTTTCTAAAATACAATGATGGAGCAAAGCATACAAAAATGGTCATCAGACGCACTCCCCCACGTTACCCGCGCCGCGGACCATCTTGCTTGCTTGTCTTATTTGTTTTATTTGGCGTAACTGTAACTCTGTTTGTTATTCAGAACGCCGAAGAAGTTCGTGATGTGATCATCCCGACCCCATCACCAGAGCCTACCCGCTCGGCCATCGAATATGCCTTGTTAGCTGAAATCAGCCAGGAGGATGGCGAAAGAGCCGCGGCCATAGGGTATTACCGGCAAGCACTACGCCTGGACGCCACCAAGCCTGAAATTTATATTCGTTACATCGAACTATTGGTAGATTATGGTTGCCCTCAATTAGAAGTCAGCCCCCAAGAAACGATCAACTGCGTGGAAGAAGCCCTGGCACGCGCTGAGGAAGCCATTGTTTTAGCGCCAGACAACGCCCGTGTATGGACGGCCGTGGCCGCGGCTTACATGGCCAATGGTGACCGGCTGTTAGACGCCGGTGATCCGCAGGGGGCAAACCTGGAATATGCCCAGGCTGTCACGGCGGCGGAACGGGCCATTGACCTGAACCCAGAAGACCCTAAAACACTTTCTACAGCCTATGCTTATGTGGCCGGAGGGTTGGTAGAGCAAAACGAACCGGAGCTGTACCAAGATGCACAAGTCCAGGCCGAAACCGCCATAGCCATTGACCCCAACAACCCCATCGCCCGCTATTACATGGGGCAGGTATTTACGGTGCAAGGGTTTTATGATGCTGCCCGCGAACAATTTCAGTTAGGCATCCAGGCAGATCGCAGCTTTGCTGATATCTATATTGAGCTGGCTTACAATTCCTTTGCTAACAGCCGCCTGCCAGAGGCTATTCTCTGGTTTAATGATGCCTTGGAAGTAGACCCCAACAACGCCAATGCTTATGATGGTTTGGCCTATATGTACCTGCAATTGGGGGACGACGTAAAAGCGGAAGAGAATGCCCTTAAATCTGTAGAGTTAAACCCCAACGTGGCCCGGGCCCACGGCCGTTTGGGTGAAGCCTACATGCGCACCAATAAATTTGACCTGGCGATTGAGGAGTTCAGCAAAGCCACGGCCCTTTACGGTGAACCAACAGCCACCAATGCCCGTTTCTTTTATCTGCTGGCTGATGCCTATATTCGTGACGGGCTGCAAAATTGCCCGCAGGCCATTCCTTTGCTGCAAGCAGTTACAGAAAAAAACGAATTTTACGGTGAACTAGCTCAACAATATCTGGTCGATTGCCGCCGCACAGTCCTGGAAACCAACCAATAATTGCCCCCAAAAGCAAACCAAGTTATCATCTGCTCGCTTCTTAGCACTCTGTCAATCAGATTGCTAAATTTACTTGACATCCCCTGATTCTATGCTACAATGCTCTCGATACTTTAGCACTCTCAACATCAGAGTGCTAATCCTCAAATTTCAATCCTATCAGGTTAAAAAAGGAGAATTGCTGTATGAATCTTAAGCCCCTGGGTGATCGCCTGGTTGTGGAGCCCAAAGAGCGCGAACAGACCACAGCCTCTGGCCTTATTCTGCCAGAAACGGCCGCGGAAAAACCACAAGAAGGTGAAGTGATCGCTGTTGGCCCCGGTCGCCGTGATGACGATGGCGAACGCATTGCGATGGACGTGCAGGTCGGTGACCGCGTCTTGTATGCCAAATACGGTGGCACCGAAGTCAAAATTGACGGCAAAAAACTGCTCATACTAAAAGAATCTGACGTTCTCGCCATTGTCGAGAGCTAATCACGAAGGAGAACATAAAGAAATGGCTAAACAAGTTGCTTTTTCCGATGATGCCCGGCGCAAGCTGAAGAAAGGCATTGACACCCTGGCTACGGCCGTAGCCACCACCCTCGGCCCCAAAGGTCGCAACGTGGCCCTGGATAAAAAATTTGGCGCACCCACCATTACCCATGATGGGGTCACCGTGGCCAAAGAAATTGAACTGGAAGATCCCTATGAAAACATGGGGGCCCAACTGCTGAAAGAAGCAGCTACCAAAACGAACGATATTGCCGGTGACGGTACCACCACCGCCACCGTCCTGGCTCAAAGCATCATCAACGAAGGTTTGAAAAATATTGCCGCTGGCGCTAACCCCATGCTCTTGAAGCGGGGCATTGAAGCTGGCACCCATGCTCTGGCCGAAAAAATCCGCAGCATGGCGATTACCATCGACAGCAAAGAAGAAATTGCTTCTGTGGCTTCCATTTCTGCCCAAGACCGTGAAATCGGCGAATTGATCGCCACCGTCATGGACAAAGTGGGTAAAGATGGTGTGGTCACCGTCGAAGAATCTCGCAGCCTGGAATTTGAAACCGAATATGTAGAGGGTATGCAGTTTGACCGCGGCTACATCAGCCCTTACTTTGTCACCGACGCCGACACCATGGAAGCCGTGGTGCAAGACGCCTACATCCTGATCCACGACAAGAAAATCAGCTCGGCGCAGGACATTGTGCCCTTGCTGGAAAAAATGCTCCAGATCGGCAAGAAAAACCTGGTAGTGATTGCTGAAGATGTAGACGGCGAAGCCCTGGCCACGCTGGTGCTGAACAAACTCCGGGGTATGGTCAACGCTTTGGCCATCAAAGCCCCTGGCTTTGGTGACCGCCGTAAAGCGATGCTGCAAGACATTGCCGTTCTCACCGGCGGCCAGGTCATTACGGAGGAAATGGGGCGTAAGCTGGAAAGTGTGCAAATTGCTGACCTGGGCCGCGCTGCCAAAGTGGTCTGTACCAAAGATGACACGACCGTCGTTGATGGCTCTGGCGAAGAAGCCCAGATTAAAGCGCGTGTTGAGCAGATCAAGGTGGAGATCGATCGCAGCACGAGCGACTATGATCGTGAAAAACTGCAAGAACGTCTGGCAAAACTGGCCGGCGGCGTGGCCATCATCCGTGTGGGTGCAGCCACCGAAGTAGAATTAAAAGAAAAGAAACACCGCGTCGAGGATGCCCTGAGCGCCACCCGGGCGGCCGTGGAAGAAGGCATTGTGCCCGGCGGTGGTGTAGCCTTGCTGAACGCCCTGCCGGCATTAGATGATGTAACTGTGCCTGAAGGCGACCAGACCACCGGCATCGGCATTTTGCGCCGCGCCCTGGAAGCGCCTATGCGGAAGATTTCGGAAAACGCCGGCCAGAATGGCGACGTCATTATCCAGAACGTCCGCCGTGAACAAGAAAGAACCAAAGACAGCAATATTGGTTACGACGTGATGACCGGTGAGTACACCAACATGGTCAAATCGGGCATCATTGACCCGGCCAAAGTGACCCGCGGCGCGCTGGAAAATGCGGCCAGCATCGCCTCTATGGTGTTGACGACAGAAGCCCTGATCACCGACATCAAAGAAAAAGAACCGGCGATGCCCGCTGGTGGCCCTCCTGGGGGCATGGGCGGCATGGACTTCTAAACAGACCGCTGTTTATAGACGACAAAAAGACCCCGGCTATCGGGGTCTTTTCTTTTTGCCGGGGGTCTAGTACACTCAAGAAATGATCGGCTTACAGAAAACAACAAGAAGGAGAACATGAGCGAACAGTTGGTAGAAAAACTGCTGCTGGCCCTGGCAAAAATGGATTGGCCAGAAAATCCGGAGGCCACGGAACAGGGTCGCCAGGCCTATATTGTTGGCCTGGAAAGGCTAGATGAGTACGACGGGGACCCCAAGTTCTTAACGGCTGCATTGCGCACCTTTCAATCAGGGGCTTCGTTGCCCTATGCCTACGCCGGAGTAGCCTATACGCTGGTCGTGGCCTCACGCGAGGGCAACGGTCGTTATACACCACAAGGGTTGGATGAGGCCATGAAATGGCTGGAAGAGGCCCAGGATGTTGCCCCGGATATTCTAGAAATTAATGTGATCGAGGCCCTGGTGTATACGTATCACGGCCGTTTTGACGATGCCCGCCTGGTATTAGATTATCTAGAAGAACTTGATCCCCACAATTATCAACTGCTCAAAGCTGAAGTCGCTTATTGGCGCCGCCAGGGAGACGTGGACCAAACCGTACACTGGTTTAACAAGACGGCGGAAGCGGCCGATAATGTGCCCCAACGGCTGCGCACCCGCGGCAGGCTGGGTGATTATTACCTGGAGCAGGGAATGCTGGATGATGCGCTGGCCGTGTATAAGGAAGCCGTTCACTTTGACAATAAAAATGTTTCCCTATGGCATAAGATCAGCCTGATCCATTGGCAGCAAGAAAACTTAGAGGAAGTAGAAATTACCAACCAACAGGTCTTGCGCCTGCAGGCAGATTATGCACCGGCCGTCAAGCTGCACGAGGCCCTCAAAAAGAAAAAGTCGGAAGGTGGGCGCTTCGGGCGCCTGTTTGGTTAGTTGTGTCCCTGCCCCAACAGGCGCAGCACGGCTTCATAGACCTCATCGGTAGAAAGATCACTGGTATCAATGTAGATATCACAATGTTGGCGGGCATGGGTTAGTCGTTGATGCTGGTCAGTTAACCGCTGTGGCTCACCCACCGTGTGGGGGCGGCGCTGCCGGGCATGAGTATAGTCTACGTCCAGGTAAATGAGTATGTCTGGCGGCCTGATGCGCCGCCACATATCGGGAACATAGGAATGCTCCTGGGCAGGCTGACGCACATCATACCCCCGGGTTTTTAGGCTTCTGGCCAGGGTGCTCTTTCCAGCAGAACAGGGGCCAACGATGGCTATATGACGGGGGGTACTGGGGGGATCATCCGTAGACATCTGTTTAGTATTCAGTGTTCAGTGTTCGGTATTCAGTAGGGCAGTGGCCAGTAGACTGAATACTGACCTGCTGAATACTGATTACTGATTACAGGGGTAAGTGCACGTCCATGCGGCGAATTTTGTCTTCGGTGGCTGCCGGTAACACGGCCGTGACCAGCACACTGATGTCATCCTTAGGCCGGCCTTTATCCATGTCTACGGCTTCGGCCAACAGTGTATCGGCAATGGTGCGTGGGCTGGTGATGCCCCGAGCCGTCATCTGGACAAAGGCCGCACAGGGGTCATAACAACGGTTGCCGCTGAGCGTGCCAGCATGCCGCAAGCCATCAGTATAGACCACAATGATGGTGCCTACTTCTAACGGCAGTTCCGTGATGACCGGCTTGGTATTACGGTTTACGCCTACGCTTTTGGATGGTTCGTCTAGCAGCATGTGCCCATCAGCCAACGTATACACCAACACCGGCGCATCATTATTACGAGAGATGACAAACGTTTTACTGACCATATCCAGAGAAAGCATGTTGAGTGTGGCGGTAACTTTGCCGCCGCGCAGCGCGTACAAGTAATCATGGGCCGCCCGCGCCGCCGCGCCATCACGCACACCTTCGCTCAGAAGCTGGATCGCCTTACGGGCCACCATGTTACTGATGACCTTCGCCGATCGACCGCTGCGCTGCCCATCTGCCAATACAAACGAGAGGCCGCCAAACGGCCGTTCGATCATCTCCAATGTATCGCCACTTTCGCTGGTGGCATATTTACTAATTTTAGCGACGGCACATTGAACTTCCATCATAATGCTTCCGGCCATTCAGCATTGGGGCGCTGCTCACGGCAAATCTGCAGCAGATGGGCCATACGGCCGTGGCGTTCACAATATAAGATGATCTCCTGGGCCGTGTCTGACTTCACCCCTTCGGGCAGCTCATCCTTGTCAATCCCCAGATCAAACAACAGTGATTCCAGCTCTTGTTTACTGAAATAGCGGGTCATCAACTGCCGCAGTCGGATGCGGTTTTGCAGCAAAACATTGGCGTCTTCTTCCTGGAGGGCAGCCGTAAAAAAGGCCGCTACGGCCAGTTTACGGGTAGACATTGTGTGGCGCTGCTCCATCGGCATTTCCGCAAATGTGCGATCATACCCTTCGGGTATAAAAATGGCGTCCCAGCCAAAAACCTGGCTGCCGCGCGGCTCCGGCGGAATGGTACCTTTAAGCTGGCCCCGAAACACAGACACCTTGCCATCTGGCGCATGATACCCTAGATCAGTCACCACCGTGGCCGTGCGATCTGAAAAGGGCTGCAGCATCTTACAAATGCCATCCACCCCTACACCATCAATAAACAGCCCGGTCACGTTGCCCGGCAAATCACGCCACGACCGAATCATGAGGTTGGTTTGCTCTACCAGGAAGGGTAAATGCGGCAGCCACGGCTTTGCCAACTCTACCTTACGCCGGATCAAAATCGCCAGGTCCACGGTGACTGGTTCTTCCAAACCGTAACGCGCCCAACGCAAATCTGCGTGCCGGCCCAACAAAAATTGGTAGTCGTTAAACTTATTTTGGGAACCAGTGACAAAGTAAAGCTGTTCAATCTCACGCACCACGGGGCAACCTCCTGTGTTTTACCTCGTCTTTTCGCCCAACCGCCAGTCCAGGGCTGTGTAACGCTGCCGGACTTTATCATTTTTCACGGCGATGCTGATGGCTTTACGTGTGCCCACCAGAATAGCCACTTTTTTGGCACGTGTCACGGCCGTATACAACAAATTTCGCTGTAACATTAAATAATGCTGTGTGTGCATGGGCAGCACCACACAGGGGTATTCCGCTCCCTGGCTCTTGTGCACCGAAATGGCAAAGGCATGGACCAGTTCATCGGCTTCTAAAAAATCATACACTATGGGCACACCATCCACACTCACCGTCATCGTCTGCATAATGACGTCCATGGCCGTAACGCGGCCAATGTCCCCGTTGTAGACACTTTTGTCATAATTATTCACCGTCTGCATGACCTTGTCGCCCACCCGAAAGATACGCCCGCCCAGCTTGCGCTCTGGCTTTCTGGCCGAGGGTGGGTTTAAGGCCGCTTGCAGCAGCAGGTTTAAATGGCTCACCCCTAGTGCGCCATTATACATAGGGGCCAGCACCTGCACATCATCCAGCGGATCAAAACCAAACTTCAGTGACACCCGGTTTTGCACCACGTCCACCAGCAGGTCAGCGGCTTTGTCTGGCTCCTCCATCACAAAGAGAAAAAAGTCGTGAGCCTCTTTAGGGGTCTCCGGCATCTGCCCCTGGTTGATGCGGTGGGCGTTGCGAATGATGTAGGAATCGGCCGCCTGACGAAAGATCGTTTGCAGGCGCACCACGGCCGTCACCCCGGAATGAATCAAATCTGCCAGCACATCCCCGGCGCCCACACTCGGCAGCTGGTCAATGTCCCCTACCAGCAGCAGATGGCTGTCTGGCCCAATCGCTTTGAGCAGGTTGTTGGCCAGCACCAGATCAAGCATCGAAGCCTCATCAATGATGATCATATCCGCGTTAATGGGGTTCTGTTCGTGCCGGCCAAAGCCCTGACCGGGGTTAAATTCCAGCAGCCGATGAATGGTCTTTGCCTCGCGCCCGGTGGCTTCTGCCAGTCGCTTGGCCGCCCGGCCCGTGGGCGAGGCCAGGGCATACGTCAGTTTATAGGTATCCAGCAGGTCTAACAAGGCGCGAAGTGAGGTCGTCTTCCCTGTACCCGGCCCGCCGGTCATAATCGTCACTTTGTGCGTCACGGCCGTTTCCACAGCTTTTAACTGCTGCGGTGACAATTGGAGATTGGCAGTGGGTGCTTGGCGGCTAAATTGGGCACCACCTACCGCATACCGTTTACCGATGACTGCTAACCGGCTTGTCGGGTGCTCAATCATCCGCCGTACCCGCTGCGTTACCCCCACCTCCGAATAGTAAAAGGGGGTCAAATAGACGGCCCGCTCCTCCCGCATCATGGACGCGTCACTACCTGCCACCTCCCCCCCATTCACTGCAGGCTGACCACTGTTTACTGAATACTGATCACTGTTTACTGAATACCGGAGCGTCTCTCGTTTAATAAAATCACCCGTTTCCAGGGCATCAATCACGGCCGTGACCTTCCCCGCTTCGACACCTAAGATCTCCGCTGCCGCCGGTTCCAGCACTTCTTGGGGCATGTAAACGTGCCCCTCTTCGGCCATGCGGTTCAGCGTGTAAGCAATGCCCGCCTCAATACGCGAAGGGTCATCATCCGCCAGTCCCAAGGCGCGGGCGATCTTGTCGGCCGTCTTAAAGCCAATGCCGTAAATATCACGTACCATCTGGTAAGGTGTGTTTTGCACGACTGCCAGTGAAGTGTCACCATACTTTTTATAAATTTTGGTGGCCAGGTTGGTAGAAACACCATGTGATTGCAGAAAAATCATCACATCCTTGATCGCCCGCTGCTCCTCCCATGCTTTGGCGATCTGCCCCACACGTTTACGGCCGATCCCCAACACCGTCAGCAGCCGCTCCGGCGCATGATCAATAACATCCAGCGTCTCGTCGCCAAAGCGGTTGACAATACGCTCGGCCATCACCGGGCCCACGCCGCGGATCATGCCAGAACCCAGGTAACGTTTGATGCCTTCCGTGGTTGCGGGCAGGGACTGCTCACAAAATTCGGCCTGGAATTGACGGCCGTGTTTGGCATGACTCCCCCACTGCCCCGTCAACTTCAGCCACTCCCCTGGCTGCACTTCCGGCAGATTGCCCACCACGGTAATCAGCCCATCCCGGCCGCTGGCATACTTAAACGGCAGCATCCCCCGGCTGTCTGGCTTCAGGCGGATGACAGAGTAACCGTTTTCTTCGTTGTAATACGTCACCCGCTCCACCGAGCCGCTGATTTGATCCCCGTTGCTCATGGGCCAATTGTATGCTTAGTGACCGTGTAAAAACAACTTCCCATTTTGCCGAAGGTAAGGTCACTTCCAGCGTGTTCATCAATTCCATAACTTATGGATGCATGCGCCCTCATCTGGGGCCATAGGCAACCGATCACTCGTGACGCAGGGCAGAAACCGGGTCTAAACGGGCCGCCCGCGCCGCCGGGTATAACCCTGCCAGAATGCCGATCAGCGCGGCAAAGGCCAGCGCACCCAGTGCCAGCCAGGGCGGAATGACGGAAAGCAGCCCCACCCCGGTGACACCTTCTTCGATGAGGTAACGGTGCGCGATAGTGTCCACCAATCGCCCCAACAGCGCCCCCAGAATCAGGCCCACAAAGCCACCGATCAGGCCAATCAACCCGGCCTCTACCGTAAACAACAGCCGAATTTCCCGCCGTGACGCGCCCAATGCCTTCAACACGCCAATCTCGCGTGTGCGCTCATAAATAGCCATGAGCATGGTGTTGGCCACGCCCAGCGCCGCCACCAACAGCGCCAACGCCCCTACCGAACCAAGCAGCGCTTGCAGCAAGGCCAAAACCTGGTTGGCCACGTCCAAAATCGCCTCAAATGACTGGGGGGCAAAGTCCATGCCGTCAATGGCGCCGATCACGGCGGGCACGGCCGTCAGATTGTCGGCGCGGACGATGAGCCGGTCATACCCCTCGGTTTGCAGCAGGTCTGGCTGGCCAAACCACCAGGTGGTGATCGCTTCGCGCTCGGCCAGCCCCAGGTCAATGGTGCGGCTGCCAAAACTTTGGCGCACCCCCACAATACGGCTGGGGAACGCCTGGCTTTCGCCGCGCGGCAGTTCGGCCCGCAAAGCCACCGCCTGGCCAATGAGGTCATCATAACGCTGACCCTCAGCCAACAGGGTATCTGCCAGGCCGTTGGCCAGGACAATGCCCTGGGTTTCACCCTCGTCTATGCTTTCCCCAGCCAATACCTCATTGGTGCCCCCAAAGCTGAAGCGGCTCTCACCACCTTCTGAGACGCGCACCGGTAGGCTGAAGCCATCATCCATCAGCAGCACTAAGTTCGCCCCTCGCGGCAAATCAAGAATGGGGGTGACCGCTTTCACCCCCGGTATCTGCTGAATGTCAGCCACAGCGGCTGGGGTCAACGGCCGTTCCGGCGCTGGCGGCGCAAACGGATCAAATTCATCTGTCTCCGCAAACAACGGGTTAACAAAGATGTTTTCCAGGCCAATGGTTTCAAAATTGCGCTGCACCTCTTTTTGCACACCCACACCAAAGGAGACCATAGCCACCAATGTAATGATGCCGATGACCACCCCAGCCGCGGTGAGAATGTTGCGCACCGGTCGGCGGTGCAGGTTACGCAAGGCACTGCGCAGGATGTCGCTGAAGCGAAGATGACGGGAGGGGCGACCGGCCGCTGCCGGGGGAACGGGCGGCGGGGGTGTGGCCCGCGAGGGTGTGGCCCCCGCGGGTGTGGCCCGCGTTGCCGTCATGGTGTCTTCCACACGGCCGTCACGCAGTTTAATAGTGCGATCGGCATAGGCGGCCACGTCGCTATCATGGGTGACCACAATGAGGGTGATGCCTTGCTGGGTGTTGAGTTCTTTGAGTAAGGCCATCACTTCTGCCCCGGTTTGAGAGTCCAGGTTACCGGTGGGTTCATCTGCCAGAATGAGGGCGGGGTTATGAATGAGGGCCCGGGCAATGGCCACCCGCTGCTGTTCGCCGCCAGACAGTTCCGTGGGGTAATGGCCCAGGCGGTGCCCCAACCCTACCTTGGCCAGCAGGGCCGCCGCCCGGGCTTCGCGTTCCTCTTTGTTAACGCCAGAGAGCATCAGGGGCACGGCCGTGTTCTCCAACGCTGTCAGCCGCGGCAGCAAGTTAAAGCTTTGGAAGATGAAGCCCAGGCGTTCCCGACGGTGGCGGGTACGTGCTTTGTCGCCAGCCTCGTGTAGAGCCAGGCCATCCAGCCACAATTCGCCGCCGGTGGGCCGGTCTAACCCACCCAGCAAATTGAGCAGGGTAGATTTGCCCGACCCGGAAGGGCCAACCAGGGCCACAAATTCGCCTGGCTGAATGGTGAGGTCAATACCGTGCAGCGCATACACGGCCGTCTCGCCGCGCATAAAGCGGCGTTCCAGATTAGATATTTGGATGGTATCAGTCATAGGGAGGGTAAGACCGGAGATTAAAGATTGGAGATTGAAGGCATTGAGATATGAATCTCTACGCTTCAATCTCCAATCGCTTCATTCTTTATTGAAGGGACTCGGCCACGGATAATGCCTCTTCCAGAGGTAGATCACCGCCAATCCAGAACTGCACCTCACCTTCCGTCCAGGTGAGCAGGATGCGGCTGGCTTCATCGGCCTCGCCGACGTATACCATGCCGTCTACACCACGTACAGTCACGGCCGTGCCGTCTTGCTCAGGCGTAAAGCTGTCAGTTGTTTTACCCTGGGCGATGGTGAAGCGGGCACCGGCGGGCAGGCTGTACTGCTGCACGATAACGCCGCGCACAACGGCCGTATCCACCAATGTGGCGTTCTCCGGCAGGGTGGTGGGTGTCAGCAGCACCATGTCGGCCGCTGCCGCCGCCTCTTCTAAAGAAACCGGCTCTTTTTCGGGCAGTTCCAGGTCAGCCAGCCGAATCACTTCCGTCCCTTCAGGGATGGCAAAGGTAAAGGTGGCATCATCCACACCCTGATTAATTTCCAGCGTCGTAGCCATGGCCCGGGCATACCCGGCGGCACTTTCCGCCAATTCAATGCCCAGAGGGGCGCGGTCATTGCTGCGCAGCCACACGTTGAGGTAGCCGCCGGCGGCTCGCATTTCATTGGGCATCTGCTCAGGAATGGGCACCAGACGCACAATGAGGGCATGGGTGCCATTCACGTTTTCGCCGCCGGTGCGTTCGGCGGTAACGTAGGCCAACAATTTGTCCACAGCTTCGGCAGGTGTTTTGGGCATATCTTCGGCGTACCCGTCATGCTGGGGGGCATCAAACATTTTGCCTTCCAGGTAATCGGCCAGGAAAACAGCTAATTCGTCTGACGTGCCCGTGAGCACGGTGTTTTGGGCCGGGGCATAGAGCCAGAAGTTCATGCCGTCGGTCACGGCCGTGGCGCCCACAAATTCGCCCAGACTGGCCTCTAACACTTCCGCCCGGAAGGCCGGTTCCCCGTTGGGACCCATGCCCAGCTTCCCCCATACTTCCACCGTACCACTGCCCTTTTCACCCTGGGCATCAAACTCAAACGTGGCGACGGCATGGCCGTCAGTGATCGTTTCCGTAATTTCCAATGCCTCTACCAGCAAGTCACGGGCCGAAGGCTGCACAGCAAAAGCTACCAACCCACTGCTGGCCAGAACAAGGACAGCCACCAAAATAAACAAGATTTTGTGGTTTTTTATCATCTTTGACTCCTTCTATATGGTTTACCTACCCCCTTAAACACCAGGGCATTGGCTTTTGTGACAATTTTATGACACAGCCGGCCAATTGAGTGGCAGTATCACCGGGCTTTCATTTGACATACTCCCACCGCTGAAGCGGGTGGGATTCTTGGCCTCAAGCAAGGGATGCAGTCGCACGCAACCGGCTGACACCCTCTAAGCTCGGAGTCGATGCCCCAACTCCTTCTTTTTCAAGCAGCGCGATTGCTTCGCGCCTGATATTTCTGGCAGCGTTGTGATCCCGCCCGATTTCCAACC
>WYBM01000057.1 GCA_011525915.1 Ardenticatenaceae bacterium
GGGACAATGTGAACCTGAATGTGGAGTTGATCACGCCGGTGGCTCTGGAAGAAGGCAGCCGCTTTGCTATTCGTGAGGGTGGCCTGACGGTTGGTGCTGGCGTTATTACCAAAATCCTGGATTAACACATGGAGAGGCGTTGCCTGCAAGCAACGCCTCTTATTTTGAGGCGACCTATGTCCAAGCAGAGAATTCGTATTCGTTTGAAGGCCTATGATCATCGTGTTCTTGATCAATCGGCAAAGCGTATTGTGGGTACGGCCGAGCGCACGGGCGCGCGGGTGGTTGGCCCCGTACCTTTACCGACAAAGATCGAGCGGTTTACGGTTCGCCGGAGCTCGTTTATTGATAAGGATTCTCACGAGCATTTTGAGATTCGCACCCATAAACGACTTATTGATGTCATTAATCCAGATTCGAAGACGATTGATACATTGATGCGACTGAATTTACCGGCTGGTGTTGATATTGAGATTTCCATCTAGTTGCTCGATGGCGTAAAGTGTAATCACGTCAATTGAGTAAGCAGGATGATGCAGCGTTTACCCGGTAGCTGACAGTCCTGGAGGTAATAATGAAAGGTTTACTGGGAGTAAAAGTAGGCATGTCTCAGGTGTTTGATGAAGCTGGTGTGGTGACACCGGTGACGATCATTCAGGCAGGGCCATGCTATGTAACACAAGTTAAAACTGAGGCATCTGACGGCTATACGGCCGTGCAACTGGGGTATGGTGAGACAAAAGAAAGGCGTCTTACCAGGGGTGAGCAAGGCCACCTTGGTCTGTTAAAAACCGACAAGCAGCACCCACGGCGTAAGGCGAACAAAGCGATACCCGCGCTCAAGTTTCTGCGTGAGTTCCGTATCAAAGACAGTGGTGACTTAAAAGTTGGCCAGAAACTGTTGGTGGATCAATTTGAGATTGGCGAGCACGTGGATGTAACGGGCAAGTCCAAAGGCCGGGGCTTTACGGGCGTCATTAAGCGCTGGGGGTTTGCCGGCGCTTCGACGACACATGGTCAATCTGATCGCTGGCGTGCGCCCGGCTCCATTGGCGGCACATCTGGTGTTGGTCATGTTTTTAAGGGTAAAAAGATGGCCGGCCGCAGCGGCAACACACGTTTTACGGCGCAAAACCTGGAAGTGATGCGCATAGACACTGAAAAGAACCTCATTGCTGTCAAGGGGTCTATCCCTGGTGTAAAGGGTGGCCTGGTTATTATCCGCAAGGCGGCAAAAGGCTAACAGAGGCATTGTCATGAAAGTTCCAGTTTATAACATGGCTGGTGAGGAAGTTAGCGACGTTGAACTGCCCGCCAGCATTTTTGAAGCAACTATTAATCGTGGCTTGATGCACCAGGCATTGGTTCGCCAAATGGCCAATGCACGTCTGGGAACGCATAAAGCCAAGGGTCGTTCGGAGATCAACCGATCTTCGGCCAAGATCTATCGGCAAAAAGGGACGGGTAACGCCCGGCATGGCAGCCGGCGTGCGCCTATCTTTGTGGGTGGTGGCGTCTCACATGGGCCGCTGCCGCGTAAGTATACCAAGAGCATGCCCCGCAAAATGCGCCGGGCGGCCCTCCGTTCGGCCTTAAGCGCCAAAGCCAGCAATGGTGAGATTGTGGTGCTGGATGAACTCGCTTTTGAGGCGCCAAAGACAAAAGAGATGGCGGCCTTGGTAAACCGTCTGGTTGAGCGCCACAGTGCTTTGGTGCTGCTGGCTGATCATGATGAGAATGTAGAAAGGTCGGCACGCAACTTGCCAGATGTAAAGACGCTGCTGGCGCCGTACCTGAATATTCGTGACCTGTTAGGGTACAACAAAATTGTGCTGCCTCTGGCGGCTTTGGATGTTGTGGCCAGCTTCTTAGATGAAGAAGATGCGTTTGATATGGCCGATGATGACATGGCCGGAGAGGAGGAATAATCATGCAGATGCATTGGCGTGAGGTTATCCGACGGCCGTTGGTCACTGAAAAGAGCGGCAAGGCTGCAGATCTCTTTAACCAGTATACATTTGTGGTCAATGGCCGGTCTAACAAGCATATGATTAAGGAAGCCATTGAGTTGGCCTGGCCCAAGGTGACCGTAGAGAAAGTGCGTGTCATGAACATGCCGGCCAAACGTGCCCGTCGTTTGCGTCGTGTGGCCGTACGTAAAGCGGGCTGGAAAAAGGCGATCGTGACGTTATCGCCAGGTGATAGTATTGATTTGTTTGAAGGTGTTTAGCTAACACTTCCCTGCCAAAGGTTTGTTTCACAACGATTGTGTGGAGGCAAAACCTGCCGCAGGGTACGAGCAGGGACGAGGATTTTAGCGGATGGGGTGATGTTCCCATTGCCTGTAAAAGATCTAACGTCCGTCCTTGGAGGAAAGTATGCCAATTAAAGTGTTTAAGCCAACGTCGCCGGGCCGCCGCAACATGAGCGGCCAGACCTTTGAAGAAGTGACGCACTCCGTACCAGAGCGCTCACTGACAAAAGGTTTGCGGAAACGCGGCGGCCGTAACTTTAGAGGTAAAGTTACCATTCGACATCGTGGTGGTGGCCATAAACGGCGCTTCCGCGAGATAGATTTCAGACGCCGGGACAAATTTGATGTGCCTGCGCGTGTTGTTTCTATTGAGTATGATCCCAATCGTTCTGCCCGTATTGCGCTGTTGACATATGTTGATGGCGAGAAGCGTTACATTTTAGCGCCTTTGGGTCTGCGGGTGGGTGATGCCGTCATGAGCGGTTCAAATGCGGAAATTCGGCCAGGGAATGCGCTGCCGTTACGGGACATTCCCTTGGGCACGATGATTCATAATATTGAGTTGCAGGTAGGACGTGGCGCGCAGATGGTACGGTCTGCTGGAACATCTGCGCAACTGTTGTCCAAAGATCATCCACAATATGTATTGCTTCGTTTACCTTCTGGTGAGGAGCGTTACGTACCCAAAGATTGCCTGGCTACCATTGGGCAGGTGGGTAATGTGGAACATGGCAACGTGAAATTAGGCAAAGCCGGGCGAAAACGACACAGAGGCATTCGGCCAACGGTGCGTGGTTCGGCGATGTCACCGCGTGACCATCCCCATGGTGGCGGCGAAGGTCGTTCACCAATTGGCATGGCTGGGCCTAAAACCCCGTGGGGGCAGCCGGCTCAGGGACGGAAGACACGCCGTAATAAGGCGACGGATAAGTACATTTTCCGCCGTCGCACCAAGAAGCGCCGGTAGGAGGTGATGAGAACATGGGACGTTCACTAAAAAAAGGGCCTTACATAGAACCAAAGTTGCTGCGTAAGGTGGAAAGATTAAACGACACAAAACAGCGCCAGGTGGTGCGGACCTGGTCACGGGCGAGTACAATTTTCCCGCAGATGGTAGGACATACCATTGCGGTGTATGACGGCCGTCGGCACATTCCCATTTATGTGACTGAAAATATGGTCGGCCATAAGTTGGGCGAGTTTGCGCCTACACGTACCTATCGTGGTCATGTCAGCAAGGCGGAAAAGAAGGGGCGCAGGTAACCATGGCTGAAGCATTTGAAATTACAGCAAAGTTGCGCTATGTGCAGATTTCACCGCGTAAAGTACGGTTGGTGGTAGACGCCGTTCGGGGTAAGGATGCACAGGAAGCGTTAGGCATGTTGAAATTTATGCCCCAGCGGGCAGCCGGGCCTGTTTACAAATTGATTGAATCGGCGGTGGCCAATGCGGAACAGAACTATGGCCTGGAAGCCGAAGAACTGGTGGTCAGCCGCATTTTTGCGGATGAAGGCCCACGGCGACGGAAAGGCCGTTATGGTGGCCGCTTTGCTGGCCGCGGCCGTTTTCGCCCGCAAATGCATCGTTCGTCTCATATTACGGTCATTCTGGCCGAACGAGACGTTATGGATTATGGGGATTACTGATCGCTATTCAGTGTTCAGTACGTCAGTGATCAGTGACTGAATACTCATTTACTGAAGACTGATTACTGCAAAGACGGAGGCATAACTTGGGACGCAAAGTACATCCGGTTGGATTTCGGTTAAAGATTATTCGGGAATGGAATACACGCTGGTTTGCTGAAGGCCAGCAATACACCAATCGACTGCACGAAGATTTTCAAATTCGGAAGCATATTAAGAAGGAACTGCCCAAAGCAGGGATCTCTCTGATTGAAATCGAACGTGCACCAAAACAAGTGCAGGTTACTATTCACACAGCCCGGCCGGGGATCGTCATTGGTCGTAAAGGCGCGGCGGTGAAGGATTTGCGCAGCAGTCTGCGTGAATTGACAGGCAAAACAGTGCGGGTTGAGGTGGAAGAGGTTTCACAACCTGATACTAATGCCCAACTTATTGCGGAGAACGTTGCTGGACAGTTAGAACGCCGCATTTCTCATAGCCGCGCTATGAAAAAAGCTGTGCAGCAGGCTATTCGCCAGGGCGCCGAAGGTGTACGTATTGAAGTCAGTGGGCGTTTAGGCGGCGCTGAAATGGCCCGAAACGAAAAGGTTTGGGACGGCCGTGTGCCCCGCAATACGCTGCGGGCTGACTTGCAGTATGGTTTCGCAGAAGCGCTGACCACCTTCGGCATCATTGGTGTGAAGGTGTGGGTTTATAAGGGCGAAATCCTGCCCCAGAAAGCTGAAATCGTAGAGTCTATGGACGTTTACGTCAGCGAATGAGAAAGAGAGATAGCGCGTTGTTCGTAGCTGCTACGATACATTACCCGCTATGGAGAAGATGCTATGTTAATGCCAAAACGTACCAAGTACCGCAAACAATATCGTGGCCGCATGACGGGCCTGGCAAAAGGCGGTACGGAATTACTAAATGGTGACGTAGGTCTACAGGCATTGGAAGCCGGCTGGATCACCAGCCGCCAGATTGAAGCGATTCGCCGTGTGGTGGTGCGCCACAACCGGCGTCGTGGTAAATATTGGATTCGTATTTTCCCAGACAAGCCTGTAACGGCAAAACCCGCCGAAACCCGCATGGGTAAAGGTAAAGGTTCGGTCGATCATTACGTTGCCGTTGTTAAACCTGGCCGTATCCTGTTTGAAATTGCGGGTGTTCCCGAAGACGTTGCCCGTGAGGCGTTAAAACTGGCCAGTTACAAACTGCCTATTAAAACCCAAATTGTGTCACGGGAGGATAGATTGTAATGGCTAATATCGTTGAACTTCGAGAAATGAGTGACGAAAAACTGGAACAGCTGCTAGAGGATGCCCGTCAGGATTTATTTAACCTGCGTTTTCGTCGTGCCTCTGGCCAGTTGGAAGATTATTCTCGTTTGAAAGTGGCTCGTCGCGAGATTGCCCAACTGGAAAGCGTGCTGCATATGCGTCAACTGGCGGTGCAGGCGGCGGCAGCACAGTTAGATATTGCCCGCGCTTTGCATGGTAAAACGTGGGAAGCTTCGGCGCATTTTAACTATGAAGCCAGTGTGTGGCAGGTTGACTTTTCAGCCGAGGGCAAAGACCTGGCATCTGCCACTGTTAATTTGAATAAAAAACAGCCGCGCAATAAAAAAGAAGCTGCTAAAAAAGGGCAGCCTCAACTTGTGACGAGCTATGAAATTGCCGGGTAGGTGAACAATGAGAGAACAACGTAAACGTCTACAAGGTGTAGTTACCAGTGACAAGATGGAGAAAACCGTTGTTGTTACCGTGACAACGACAAAACGGCATCCCATGTATGGCAAGGTGCTGCGCCTGGAAAAGAAATACAAAGCACACGATGAAAAGAACGAGTGTCATACGGGTGATCGGGTAGAAATCATTGAATCAAAGCCGATCAGCCGTCACAAGCGTTGGTCGGTTGTCTCCATTCTGGAGCGGGCAAAATAAAGGAAGGTGGACCATGATTCAGAAGGAAAGCCGACTCGTAGTGGCCGACAATTCCGGGGCGCGTGAGATCCTGGTCATCCAGGTGATGGGCGGGTCTGTGCATCGTTATGGCACTGTTGGCGACATTGTGACCGCGACCGTCAAGAAAGCGGCGCCAAACTCTAATGTGAAAAAAGGCACGGTGGTCAAGGCGGTTGTTGTTCGTACCAGTAAAGAGTACAAACGTGATGATGGCAGCTATATTCGTTTTGATGATAATGCTGCGGTCATCATTGACCCCACCAGTAAAAACCCGGTGGGTACCCGTATCTTTGGTCCGGTGGCACGTGAGCTACGTCAGGCTGGTTTTAGCCGCATTTTGTCATTGGCGCCGGAGGTGTTGTAACCATGCGTATTAAAGTTGGCGATCAAGTAGAAGTTATCTCAGGAAATGACAAGGGGATCCGGGGCACGGTGCAACGGGTTATCCCCCATAAAAACCGCATTGTTGTATCGGGCGTGAACATGGTGAAGAAACATCAACGTCCACGGCAAACCGGTGGTCGTACCCCTTCACAGGGGGGCATCATTGAGTTTGAAGCGCCTGTAGACGCTTCAAACGTGATGTTGGTATGCCCGCACACAGATGAACTTACACGTATTGGGGTTCGTCGCAGTGAGGACAACCGCCGCGTCCGGTTCTCCAAAAAAAGCGGTAAGGATATTGAGTAATAAAAAATTTATTTTCAGAGGTGAGCCAGGCAGCCGAAATATGGCGAGCCATATGCTGACCTGCCACTCAACTCGGAGGAAACAGTGTTTACGCCTTTAAGAGAGCAATACCAAAATGATGTGGTACCGGCACTGATGAGTGATTTTGAGTATGAAAGCATCATGCAAGTACCACGTATTAGCAAGGTTGTGGTGAATGTTGGCCTGGGTGAAGCATTGGACAACGCCAAAGCGATTGAATTTGCGACCAATGATATTGTGGCCATTACTGGCCAAAAACCGGTGGTCACCAAAGCAAAAAATTCCATTGCCGGCTTTAAATTACGCGAAGGCCGGGCTATTGGCATCAAGGTCACTTTGCGCGGCGAACGAATGTGGTCATTTTTGACCCGCCTGATTCACGTCGCGTTACCTCGTACGCGAGACTTTCAGGGGATTTCCCCAGACTCGTTTGACGGCCGTGGTAATTATACACTGGGACTGCGTGAACAGTTGATCTTCCCGGAGATTAACTACGACAAAATTGACAAACTGCGGGGCATGGAAATCAGTATCGTCACAACGGCCAGTACAGATGAAGAAGGCCGTCAATTGTTGGCGCTGCTAGGCATGCCCTTTATACGAGAGCTTGATCAGTAATCAATTATCGGTGATCAGTCAATCGATTGCCGACAACGGGTTGCCGACAACGGGTTGCCGACAACGGGTTGCCGACAACGGGTTGCCGACAACGGGTTGCCGACAACCAAAGTAGTGTCCGTAAGTAAGGAGTTTAAGCATTCTTATACTGCGGGCAGGAGCAAAAGATGGCGAAAAAATCTATTGTGGCGCGAGAGACGCGCCGAAAGTATCGGGTTCAGGTACGGAACCGCTGTAATTTATGCGGCCGTCCCCGCGGGTACATCCGCCGGTTTGGTTTGTGCCGCATTTGTTTCCGTGAACAAGCACTCAAGGGTAACATCCCTGGAGTGGCGAAATCGAGTTGGTAGGAGGTGTATTATGTCTATGAGTGATCCTATTGCCGATATGTTAACACGGATGCGTAATGCGATGATGCGTGAGCACCAGACGGTAGCCGTACCGCATTCCAAGATCAAGGAATCTATTGCGCGGGTATTTAAAGACGAAGGCTACATCGAAGATTTTCAGGTGCTGCCAGACCAGCCGCAGGCCGTGATCCAAATTAAGTTAAAGTATGTTGGTGGTCGCCGTGATCGCCGGGCCGTTATCACCGGTCTGGAGCGGGTCAGCCGACCCGGCCGACGTATTTACGTCAATAAGCAGGAAATTCCCTGGGTGTTGAGTGGGATGGGCATTGCCGTGTTAACCACTTCTCAGGGGATTATGTCCGGGCAGAAGGCGCGCCGTCTAGGAATAGGCGGTGAGGTTCTCTGTAAGGTTTGGTAAGTGGAGGTGTAAAATGTCTCGTATAGGGAAACAACCCATTACCATTCCCAAAGGGGTAACTATAGAAAAACAGGGTCTGACCGTGATGGTCAAAGGGTCAAAGGGTCAGCTGACCCAGAAGATCCACCCTGATATGGTGCTCGAACAGGAAAATGGTACGTTAACGGTTAAGCGTCCTACTGATTCGCGAGAACATCGGTCTTTACATGGCTTGACCCGTGCTTTGTTGCATAACATGGTGGTAGGGGTGAGTGAAGGGTTTAAGGTCATCCTAGAAATTGAAGGTGTTGGCTACCGGGCAGAAATGAGCAGCAAGGATCTGGTCTTAAATCTTGGTTATTCACACCCCATCACGTTTCCACCCCCTCAAGACATTTCTTTTGAGGTGGAAGATCGTGGCAAGAAAATTATCATCTCTGGTATTGATAAACAGGCGGTAGGCCAGTTAGCGGCCGTTATTCGCAAGCAGCGCCCGCCGGAACCTTACAAAGGCAAGGGTGTGAAGTATCAGGGAGAACATATCCGCCGTAAAGCTGGTAAGGCGGGCAAGGTATAAGAGGTATGCGATGGCTGTAAAATCACGAGTAGCACGGCAGCGCCGTCATCGTCGGATTCGGGCAAGAATGGCGGGCACGGCCGATCGCCCGCGTTTGAATGTGTTCCGCAGTCTGGAACACATCTACGCCCAACTTATTGATGATCAGGCTGGGAACACTATCGTTTCAGCTTCAACGGTAGACAAAAACCTGCAAACCGAAATGGCAGGCAAAACAAAAAAAGAGCAGGCTACGCTGGTTGGCAAGGTTGTGGCTGAACGGGCGCAGGCGGCTGGTATTAAGCAAGTGGTGTTTGATCGCGGTGGTTATCTTTATCACGGCCGTGTCAAAGCCCTGGCTGATGGCGCCCGCGAAGGTGGCCTGGAATTCTAAAGGAGACAACGATGGGCCAAAGACGACAGGCTTTTGAACAAGAATATGATGAGCGCATTATTGACATTGCGCGTGTGGCCAAAGTTGTAAAAGGCGGCCGCCGTTTTTCTTTCCGCGTTACGGTGGTGGTGGGTGATAATAAGGGCCGGGTGGCTATTGGCATAGGCAAAGCGCGCTCTGTGCCAGATGCCATTCGCAAAGCATTAGAGTCAGCCCGAAAATCACTGGAGCCGGTTTCTATTGTTGGGAATACCATACCCCACGAAATTGTGGGGCAGCATGGCTCAGCACGGGTGCTGCTGAAACCAGCGTCACCCGGTACGGGGGTTATTGCTGGCGGTGGCGTGCGAGCCGTTATCGAGGCTGCTGGTTATAAGGATATTCTCTCTAAATCGTTAGGCAGCAGCAATTCGTTAAACGTACTGTTGGCCACCATGAATGGCTTGCGCCGTTTAAAGCATATTGACCAGGTAGCGGCTGATCGCGGTAAGGACCGCAATGACATCGCCCCGTTTTGGAGTCGAAACTGATGGCCAAGCAAAAGAAATTACGCATTACGTATTCAAAAAGCGCCATCGGCTACAAAAAGGACCAAAAAGGTACCATCCGGGCGCTGGGCTTAAACAAATTAAATCAGACGGTTGAGCATGAGGATACGGCCGTGATTCGCGGCATGATCCAAAAAGTCACTCACCTTATTACAGTGGAAGAGGTTAAATAACATGAAATTACACGATCTGCGTCCAGATCAAGGGGCCAGGAAAAAGCGCAAGCGAGTGGGTCGTGGTATCTCCGCCGGGCAGGGTAAAACGGCCGGCCGTGGTACCAAGGGGCAGAACGCACGTAGCGGTGGCGGCAAGGGTCTTTATTTTGAAGGTGGTCAGCTGCCTTTAGCGCGTCGTTTGCCGTATAAGCGCGGGTTCACCAACATCAACAAGGTGTATTACAAGCCGGTAAATCTCGACCGGCTGGCAGAAATTGATTTTGGTGGCATGGATGTGACACCAGAAGCCATGGCGGTTATGGGCCTGATCAAAAAACCATCAGACCCTGTGGTGGTGTTGGGAGATGGTGAGATTACCGTCGCCCTAACCGTAAAAGCTCACCGCTTTTCGGCATCAGCCCGGGCCAAAATTGAGGCTGCTGGTGGTTCTGTGGAAGTGCTGCCCTTGTAATGATTCCAAAGACGGCGGCAGGTTGTTCATGGCAACGTGCCACTGATGTCTTCGGGAAACGAAGAACAACGAGGTAAAACGATGATTGAATCTGTACGCGCAGCTTTTGCTTTACCTGACCTACGGCGGCGTATTTTGTTCACAATAGGGTTGCTGATCATTTACAGGTTGGTGGCTAATATCCCTGTGCCTGGCGTGGACCTGACGTATTGGAACCTTTTTACACAGCAAACAGCGCCCAATGCCGTCATAGGGTTTATGGACTTGTTATCTGGCGGCGCCGTCCGTAACTTTTCAGTGATGGCCATGGGTGTGTATCCCTACATCACCGCCTCTATTATCGTCCAGTTATTGACACCCATCATTCCGCAGTTGCAAGAATTGCAAAGTGAAGGGGAAACAGGCCGAAACAAATTAAATAAGTATACCTATTACCTGACAGTACCGCTGGCAATGTTGCAGGCAGTAGGCCAGATTCGGCTGGTGGGCCTTAGCCTGGGTGTAGACGGCATGGCACAGATAATGCCCAACTTTGGGGTAGAGGCCGGGCAAATTCTGCCTACCCTGACGACGTTGTTCGCCATGTTAGGCGGCACCATGTTTGCTATCTGGCTGGGTGAACTCATTACAGAGGATGGGATCGGACAAGGGATTTCCTTGATCATCTTCAGCGGCATTGTGGCCGACATTTTGCCGGGCTTCTCTCGCCTGTTTACGGGTGATAACACCACGGCACAGACAGCCTTCACCGTAATTGCATTCTTGCTGATTACAGCGGCTACATTACTGGTGATTGTGGTGATCCAGGAAGGGCAGAGGCGTATACCAGTGCAATACGGCCGTCGTGTACGCGGCCGAAAAGTGTACCAGGGGCAGAGCAGCTATATCCCACTGAAGGTCAATACGTCGGGCATGATCCCCATTATCTTTGCCAGCTCTATTGTTATCTTCCCGCCGTTAATCGCTGGCTTGTTTGTGAATAGCGGCAACCAGTTTGTCTCTGGTGTCGCCCAAAGTGTCGCCGGTTTTGCCAATCAAGATCCTGGTAATGTGGGTTTTTACCTGTACTGGATCTTCTTCTTTTTGCTGGTTGTGGGCTTTACCTTTTTCTACACTGATGTGATGGTGCGGCAGCAAAATATACCACAGACGCTGCAGCGGCAAGGTGGGTTTATTCCGGGCATTCGGCCTGGCAAACGTACCGAAGTTTACGTCATGTCTGTGGTGCGCCGCATAACCTTTGCTGGGGCCCTATTCCTGGGGACGGTAGCTATCTTGCCAGGCATCATGCAGTTTATAGGCTGGATAATCGGCATTCCTGGCCTGGAGAATGCCGCCGTTGTGATTAGCGGCGCTGGTTTGATCATCGTGGTGGGTGTGGTGATAGATACCATGCGCCAGCTCGAATCTCAATTATTGATGCGCCAGTACGAGGGGTTCCTGTAGCATGACAACTTTTGTGGTACTGATGGGTGCGCCGGGTGCAGGCAAGGGCACACAGGCCAAAATGCTAGAAAAAGCCCTGGAGCTGCCACAGGTGGCTACCGGTGACCTTTTCCGGGCCAACTTAAAAAACCAAACGGCGTTAGGTAAGCTGGCAAAATCCTATATGGATAAGGGCGAGTTGGTACCAGACGAAGTGACCGTGGCCATGGTGAGAGACCGCCTCTCGCAGCCCGACTGCAAAAACGGCGCCATTATGGATGGGTTTCCGCGGACGCTGGCACAGGCTCAGGCGCTGGATGAATTGTTGACTGAGTTTGACGCGCAAATCGCCATCGTGCCGCACGTTGTGGTCGCCATAGATGTCCTGGTTGAGCGCCTGTTTAAACGAGCAGAGATAGAAGGCCGCACCGATGATAATGAAGAAACCATACGTAACCGGATGCGGGTATTCCAGGCAGAAACAGCGCCGCTGCTCCATTACTATCACGAGCGTGGTCTGGTCGTAGAAATTGATGGCGATCGTCCCATTGAAGCCGTCCAGGCTGATTTGCTTCAGGCGATTAAGGCCACAGCAGATTTATAGGGTTTAGCATGGGAAGAGGGCTTTGTCCCTCAATTGCTGGACGAAAACAGAAAAAGATGGCAAAATAGGCGATTGCTGTAAGCAATCCAACTAATGGCGCCTGAAAAATTAAAATTAGTCATAGCAGCAGGCAGTAACGGCCGTTTGCCCGGTGCTTGTCTGTTAGAAGGAGCAAACATCATGAAAGTAATGTCGTCGGTGAAACGCCGTTGCCCAAAGTGCAAAATTGTGAAGCGCAAGGGTGTTGTCCGTGTGATTTGTTCAGATCCAAATCACAAACAGCGTCAGGGATAATTACCAGTAACCAGTACGCAGTATTGAGTATTCACCCGTTTGATGACTCAACACTGACCTACTGAATACTGATTCGGAGGAAGCATGGCTCGTATTGCTGGTGTTGACATACCCCGTGATAAACGGGTAGAAGTTAGTCTGACTTATATTTATGGTATTGGTAAAACTGCCAGCCATCATATTTTAGCCAAAGCGGGTGTCAACCCCGACACGCGTGTCAAAGACCTGTCAGAGGCAGAAGTAACACAGCTGCGCCAGGTTATTGATGGCGAGTACACGGTGGAAGGGGATTTACGGCGCGAAGTCAATTTAAATATTAAGCGGCTGTCAGAAATTGGTTGTTACCGTGGTTTGCGTCACCGTCGCCATCTGCCGGCACGTGGGCAGCGTACCCGCACGAATGCCCGCACCCGTAAAGGACCTAAGAAAACGGTGGCCGGGCGTGGTCGCCGCAAGGGTGGTAAGTAATTGTGTTGAGGTGTTTCAGTCTATAAGTGGTTACGTATCTCTGTACCTGAACACTTAAGGTCCTGAACACCTGAAGGTTGATTTTGGAGAAAGCATGGGACGCAGAAGACAAACACAACAGACTCGTAAAAAAACCAAGAAGATGGTCTCTGAAGGGAAGGCTCATGTGTATGCCACCTTCAATAATACCATTGTGACCATCACTGATATGAATGGCAACACTATTTCCTGGTCAAGTGCCGGCCATGCCGGCTTTAAGGGCTCGCGCAAGAGCACGCCCTATGCCGCCCGACTGGCGGCCCAAAATGCGGCAAAAGAAGCGCAAGACAATGGGATGCAGGAAATGGATGTGATCATCAATGGCCCTGGACCGGGGCGTGAGCAGGCTATTCGCTCATTACAATCCTCTGGCATTCGGGTCCGCAGCATCCGTGATATTACGCCGGTGCCCCATAACGGCTGCCGTCCAAAGAAAAAGCGCCGCGTGTAACCTATTTATCACGAGAGGGAAGACGGGTTGCCACGCCTGTAAACCTCTCTAAAAATCTGAGTAAAGACGGAGGTAAGTAAGTTGGCAAGATATACAGGACCCGTTTGTCGGCTTTGTCGCCGCGAGGGTGAAAAACTCTTTTTGAAAGGGTCACGTTGCTTGACCCCAAAGTGTTCATTTGAACGTCGTGCTTATCCGCCTGGGGAACACGGCCGTGACAGCCAGTTCCGTCGTGGTCGGGCATCAGACTACCTGATGCAGCTGCGCGAAAAGCAAAAAGCACGGCGTATTTATGGCGTCTATGAACGGCAGTTTAGCCGGTATTTCCGTAGAGCCACCCGTCAGACTGGGTTGACTGGCACCAATTTGTTGGTGTTGTTAGAGAGCCGGCTGGACAATGTTGTCTACCGATTGGGGCTGGCTACGTCACGGGTGCAGGCGCGCCAATTGGTTAGTCACGGTCATGTGATGATCAACGGCCGTAAAACAGACGTCCCCTCAGCCCTGGTGACGCCCGGTGACATCATTTCTGTGCGCCCCGAAAGTATGAGCCGCAAGTACTTTAAAGAACTGCGGCAAGATATTGATGATCGGCAGGTTCCTGGTTGGCTGTCTTTAGACGTCAAGAACCTGTCTGCTACCATGAAAAATTTACCTGCTCGCGATGATATCGATGTATCCATCAATGAGCAGTTAGTTGTGGAATACTACTCCCGGCGGTAATTTTATTTACTGTCTTAAAGAGATAGGGAGGATAAAAACTTGGCTATTAGTAATCTTATTTTACCTAAGATCGAAAGCACGGCGATGTCACAGGAGTATGGTCGGTTTATGGTTGGCCCTTTAGAAAGAGGGTATGGGACTACCCTGGGCAACTCGCTCCGCCGCGTATTGCTGGCTTCGTTGCCAGGTGCGGCCGTAACGTCTATTCGTGTAACTGACGTCCCCCATGAATTTTCGGCTATTGAGCATGTGCGTGAAGACATGATGCAGTTGATCTTAAACGTGAAACAACTGCGCCTGAAACTGCACAGCACCGATACTGCCCGGCTGCGCCTGGAAGTGCATGGTGCCGGTACCGTTACGGCGGCTGACCTGCAAGTACCGCCGGAAGTGGAAGTTGTTAACCCTGACCTCTACCTGTTTACGGTGGATTCCGACGAAGCGTTTTTGGAAATAGAGATGACGGTGGAAACAGGCCGGGGGTATTCGCCAGCTGAAGAACGCGGCCGTTTGCCCATTGGTGAACTGCCAGTAGACGCTATCTACAGCCCTATTCGCCGTGTCGGTTATGAGGTTGAAAAGACGCGTGTTGGCCAGGTGGCTGATTATGACCGTGTGATCATGCAAATCTGGACCGATGGCACCATCAAACCGGAAGATGCGCTGGCGCAAGCGGCGCAGATTTTGATGCAGGTGCTTCGCCCTATTGCTGGCGTCAGTGAAGAAACGTTCTTGCCGGAAGAAGTTGAGGAAGAAGAAGATGGGGCTATCCCCAATGAGATCTATGATACACCTATCGAACAGCTAGACCTGAGCGTGCGTGTCTTCAATTCCTTAAAACGTACCGGCATCACCAAAGTCGGTGAAATGTTAGACATGTTGGATCGTGGCGAAGAAACGATGCTGGCCATTCGCAACTTTGGCGAGAAGTCTTTAGATGAACTAAAAACGCAATTGCGTGTCAAAGGCTTCTTGTCTGAAGATGACGGCGAAAAGGCTTAGTCACGGCCGTCATCCCATAAAGTGAGGATATAACAATGCGACATAGAATACATGGTCGTAGACTGAATCGTAACACCGCGCAGCGCAACTCCTTGCGGAAAAATCTTATATCTGACCTCATCTGTCACGAACAGATATTGACCACAGAGGCCAAAGCGCGCATGTTACGGCCGGCTGCAGAAAAGATGATCACCCTGGCCAAACGTGGCATTACCGTGGGCAAAGAAAATCCTGCTCGTGAAATCCATGCCCGCCGCCTGGCAGCTTCCCGCATTTCTCGTTATCGCCTGATAGAAGATGAAGATGGCAACGTGGAAGAAGTGGATGTCGTTAAAAAGCTGTTTGATGAAGTGGCCCCACGTTACATGGACCGGCCTGGTGGGTATACCCGCCTGGTAAAGATCGGCAAACGTGCTGGCGATAATGCCGATATGGCCATGTTGCTTATGGTAGAGGATTAACATTTGCCCCAGTATGCCGCCCTGGTTGAGTATGATGGCACGGCTTATTACGGATTTCAACGCCAACGCGCTGACCAACCAACCATTCAAAGCAAACTGGAGCAAGCACTTTCACAAATCACACAGAAATCAGTCACCGTTACCGGAGCCGGACGCACAGACAGCGGCGTTCATGCCCTGGGACAGGTCATCTGTTTCACCATCGAATGGCGGCACGATACAGCAGCCCTGATCAGGGCCCTAAACGTGAACCTGCCAGATGATATTGCAATTTTACAACTAAAAGAGGTTCCATCCCCTTTTCACCCGCGCTATGACGCCTGGCGCCGCGCTTACCGGTATCGCATTTATAATGCCACCACACGCAGCCCCATGCGCCAAAGATATAGCTGGCACGTCTCTTCCAGGCTCCATATGGAGCCCATGAATGAAGCAGCCCAAATGCTGGTTGGTGTCCATGACTTCGCCACGTTTGGGCAGCCACCCCAGGGTGAAAATAGTGTTCGTGAGGTATTTGCGGCCCGCTGGACACAGCAAGATGATTACCTGGTTTTTTTTGTGGAAGCCAATGCCTTTCTGTATCGTATGGTCAGAAGCATTGTGGGTACGCTTAAACTGGTGGGGGATGGGTCTTGGACAGTAGATGATTGTGTGGCGGCATTGCAAGCCCAAAACCGGGATAAGGCCGGGCAAACGGCGCCGCCACAAGGCCTTTTTCTGGTTTCTGTAACGTACAAAAATTTGAAGTTTGAGGTTGGGGAAGAGACATCGTAACCATCTCCAGCCTCTAATCTCTGGATACTGGGAGATTTAGGATGAAGACAACCGTCATCAAAGCCGCTGACATAGAGCGGACGTGGTATGTGGTAGACGCTGAAGGGCAAACCCTTGGCCGTTTGGCATCTCAAGTGGCTGCAGTTTTGCGGGGCAAACACAAGCCCACCTATTCACCATCGGTGGACTGCGGCGATTATGTCATTGTACTTAATGCCGATAAAATCTTGGTCACTGGCAATAAGATGGATGACAAAATGTATTACCGGCACTCTGGTTATCCTGGTGGGTTAACAGAGCTGTCCCTGCGCCAGCAGTTGGACCGCTATCCCACCCGCCCGGTAGAGCTGGCCGTCAAAGGAATGCTGCCCAAGAACAAGCTGGGCCGGAAAATGATTAAGAAGCTGAAAGTGTATACAGGTTCAGAACACCCGCATGAGGCACAACAGCCTGTATCGCTGGAGCTGTAGGCAGGAGAGTAAGATGGCAGATACAAGACAATATTATGAAGGCATCGGCCGCCGCAAAAGCGCTTCTGCACGTGTGCGCATTTACCTGGATAATGATGCCACAGGTGCGTTTTCAGTGAACGGGAAAGAGGTCAAGGAATACTTCCCCCGTTTCGGCGATTATGAAGTTTTGTCAGGACCCCTGGTAGATGCCAAGCTCATGGGCAAGGTAGATATTAGTGTCCATATTGAAGGTGGCGGTATCACCGGGCAGGCTAGTGCCGTGCGCCTGGGCCTGGCGCGTGCGCTGGTAACCTATGATGAGAATTTGCGTTCGGCGCTGCGTAGTCAGGGTCATCTGACGCGGGATGCACGGGTGAAGGAACGCAAGAAGCCCGGTCTGAAGCGTGCACGTAAAGCGCCAACGTATACCAAGCGTTAACGCATTGTTACCGTATGGAGATTATTTGTAATTACGTCATGGCGTAATTACCATAGTTCAGGCGAGATGTTGTCTCGCCTTTTTGTTTTGGGAGGGCAACATGGGCATTACGATTGTTGGGTTAGGGCCAGGCCACGGCCGTACCCTTACCCGTGAAGCCTGGGACGTTCTGACGAATGCCCGCATGGTTTATCTGCGTACCGCCCGCCACCCGGCAGTAGATGATTTACCACCAGGGCTGCCCCGCCAGAGTTTTGATCAGGTATATGACACGGCCGTTTCCTTTGAAGCTGTTTATACCCAGATTGTGGAAGCCCTGCTGGCACACGGCCGTGAAAACGATATTGTCTATGCTGTGCCCGGTCACCCCTATGTGGGTGAATCTACTGTCACCCGGTTGATAGCGGCCGCCGCGCCAGACATACCGGTGCGGGTAGTGGCCGGCTTAAGCTTTGTAGAGCCGTCGCTCACGGCCGTGGGTGTTGACGCGCTGGATGGCCTGCAAATTTTTGATGCCATCGGTATTGCCCAATATCATTACCCACCGTTTAACCCTGATGTCCCCGTTTTATTGGGCCAGGTATACAGCCGGATGCTGGCCAGTGAATTAAAGTTGGTGTTGACGGCCGTCTACCCTGATGAACATCCCGTGCACCTTATCCATGCTGCCGGTACAGCCGCGGAATTGGTGGAAGCCACCCCCCTGTACACCATCGACCGCAGCTTGCACATAGACCACCTCACCAGTTTATACATTCCACCACTGCCGGTGGCGTCCAGCCTTATGGCCCTGGCCGAAACGGTAGCCCACCTGCGCAGCCCGGAAGGCTGCCCTTGGGACCAGGAGCAAACCCCACAAAGCATGCGCTCCAGTTTTTTAGAGGAAGCCTGTGAAGTGTTAGATGCTTTGGATGCTGAGAATAGTGTTAGTTTGCTTGAAGAGTTGGGTGATATGTTCTATCACCTGGTTATGCAGGCCCAGATGGCTGCTGAAGGGGAGGAGTTTCGGTTAACCGAGGCTATCGCTGGGGTTGAAGCTAAGCTTAAGCGACGTCATCCCCACGTTTGGGGTGACTGGCAGGTAACAGACAGTGACCATGTCGTGCGGAATTGGGAATTGCTCAAGCAGCAAGAAAAGGTAGATCATGTTACGTCCATACTGGACGGTGTGCCTGAATCTTTGCCCGCTCTGGCCCGATCACAAAAAATACAGGCCAAAGTGCGCCAGGTTGGGTTTGATTGGCCGGATATCGTCGGTGTCTATGCCAAGTTGGAAGAAGAACTGGCCGAATTAAAAAACGCCCAGACGCCAGAGGAACAGGCAGCTGAATTAGGCGATCTGCTGTTTGTTGTTGTCAATATTGCCAAATGGCTGGATGTTGATGCCGAAAGCGCCCTGCGCGGGGCAAACCTGAAGTTCAGCCGTCGTTTTCGGGCAGCTGAACGGTTAGCCAGCCAACGTGGACTGCCCATAGCCGCCATGAGTTTTGAGGCGCTGGATGCCCTCTGGCACGAAGTAAAAGAGGCGGAATAACGGTTTTTGGCTTGCTTTCATAGCCACTCTTGCTAAAGTAAAGGCGCACGCTTACTTGGAGGAGAGAACGTGACGGCCGTACTGACTATCATCTACTATATCATTCCAATTTTGGCCGGGGGCGCGGCGTTGGCCGGTGTTTATTTTTTGTTCTGTGCGTTCACCTATAAAGCAACAGAAACACGTGCCGTCTATAACGTTGGCCGGCAAAAAGCACGTCATGACAGGCAGGTTGACCTGGTGCGTTCCGTCTTTTCGTTTATGGTGGCGCTGATTTTAGTCGGTGTCTTTGGGTTAAGCCCTCTCCCCATAAAAAGTGTGGTGGACAACGTCACCACCCCCACACCAGAACCGACGACGGCCGTACCCACCGTCCCCCTAGTGCCCTCCCCAACGGCGACGACCGTTATCGTCCTCCCCACAGCTACGGCAGCACCGTTGATACAAAACAGCCCTACACCTGTGCCTACAATAGAACCATCCCCTATAACGCCGGCTGATACACCAACGCCTCCACCTCGTACCGCTACGGTGAGCAGCGGCGTGGGTGTCTGGCTGCGGGCCGAACCTACCACCAACGCGGAGCAGTTGGCATGGTTGTTGCAAGGGGCCATTGTCATTGTGCTGCCAGAAACAGCCGCCGTGGAAAACCTGGCCTGGCAGCAGGTACAAACACAAGAGGGCCTGGTGGGGTGGGTGGCTGTTCCCTTCATCACCTACAACGAGTAGGCGGTCTGGCAAAACCACCCCGATAATGTCTTGAATGTGTTATGGTTGGCCTGAGAGGCGCCACTGACCCAGCGATTCCAAATATTCGGTAGATTGGTGGCGGAAGTAGGTATCGTACAGTTCAGCATAATGGCCGCTCTGGGCCATCAGGCTTTTGTGGCTGCCTTGTTCGATGATGCGCCCTTTTTGCAGCACAATAATGCGGTGGGCAGCCCGTACTGTAGAGAGACGGTGAGCAATAATAATGGAACTGCGGCCGCGCATGATCAGGTTTAGCGCCTGTTGAATTTGTGATTCGGTAAACGGGTCTACGCTGGCGGTGGCTTCGTCCAATATAAAAATGCGCGGGTTTTGCACTAATACACGTGTCAATGCCACCAACTGTCGCTGCCCCATAGACAACCGGTTGCCGCGCTCACCTACGTCGCTGGCCAGGCCATCGGGCAGCGTTTCCAGCCACTCACCTTCGCCGATCTGGTGAGCCATCGCTTGAATGTCCGCATCGCTGGCCGTCGGACGGCCGTAGCGGATATTGTCGGCCACAGTACCGGCAAAGAGGAAAGGAACCTGAGAGACAATGCCTACCTGGCGACGATAATCGTGCAGATTCAGGGTGCGAATGTCACGGCCGTCTATGCAAATCTGCCCTGCCTGGAATTCGTAAAAACGGGCGGCCAGCTTGATAATGCTGGACTTGCCTGCCCCAGTGTGCCCCACCAGAGCTACACTTTCACCAGGGGGGATTGTCAACGAGAAATGGTCTAGCACCTGTTCTTGTTTTGAATAGCGAAAGGAAACGTGGTCGAAGATGATCTCGCCGCGTAGAGGGGGCACAGGTTGGTCGTCGGTTTGGGTCACGGCCGTTTCCACATCCATCAGTGCAAAAACCCGCTCTGTCGCCGACAACCCGGCCTGGAACTGGCTCCAAAAGGCAGACAGGTTTGTTACCGGGAACCAGAAGCGGTCAATGGTGCTGATAAACAGATACCAGGCAGCGGCGCTGATCGCCCCAGTGATAGACGCCAGGCCACCAAAATAGATGATCACGGCCGTGCCAATGCCCGATAAAATGTTTAACGTGGGGAAGATGTTGGCCAGCACAAAGCCGCGCCGCACGTTAATCTCATACGTCTGCTGGTTAACCAGCAGGAAATCATCATAAATGGCCTGCTCCTGGCGGAAGTTTTTAGCCACACGAATGCCCGTGACCGCTTCCTGAATGGATTTATTGACTTCACCCATAGCCCGTGTGCCCTGCTGCGTTACCTGGCGAGCCATTGTGCGAAAGCCCAACGCCACCATGACGACAAAGGGAGCCATGGCCAGCACGGCCAATGTCAACCGCCACTCAATGCCCAGCAGCACCACGATCAGAATCAGGGCTACGGCCAACTGGTTGATCACATCTATGCTAAGAATGAGTACCTCGCCGAACTCTTGCGTATCACTAGTGATGCGGCTGACAACACGGCCGGAGCTAAATTTATCGTAAAAGGACATATCCTGGCGAGCGGCGGCGGCAAAGGCATCCTTGCGCATAGCCAGTATTACGTCTTGCACCACTTCCACCATCAACTGGCGGCGCACCCAGTTAAACAGCCAAATGAGTATGCCCAAAACAAAAACCGCGGCTACGAGGAACGGCGTCAGCGTGCTGCTGCCGGGGTCGGTCATCAAATCTACACCGATGGCCACCAGCAAGGGCACGGCCGCGTTGGCGGCCGCAATGAGGAAGATAGCTACGGTGATGATCATCACTTTACGTTGGTATGGCTGAAAGTAATGGATGATACGCCGCACCAGGTCACGGTCATTATATTGTCGGTCATACGCTTCGGCTTCAAGGCCGCGGGTAATGGCTGCCATTGGTTTATTGTCGCCCATCTGGCGCAATGGGGCAACCATAACCAATCACAGGCTCACCTTGCTTGCCTGGCCAAACACCCCCTATAATTCCGGTATGGTGTCTTATGAACTTTATGCCCGGCAGTTACCCTGGCCGGTGGATTGGGCGCAGGTCTACGGCCGTGCAGCCCCGCTGCTTGTGGAAATTGGCTTTGGCGGCGGCCATTTTCTGGTGGACCTGGCACGGCGCCGACCGGCGGCCAACATTCTGGGCGTCGAGATTGCCCTGCCGGGCATCCGGCGAGGTGTGCAAAAGCTGAAGACAGCCGGGGTGCGCCACGGCCGTGTTATTCAGAGTACCGCAGAGCATTTGCTCTGGCTCTGTTGTGCCCCCGATGCCGTTAGTGAGGTATACATCAACTTTCCCGACCCCTGGCCGAAAGCCGGGCAGCAGCATCGCCGCCTGATCAATGATACCTTCCTGGCATTGTTGGCGGCCCGCCTGCTGCCTGGTGGGACCCTGTATGTGGCTACCGATGATCCCGATTATGCCCAGGCGATTGCCGGCTGCCTGGAACGTTCATCCACCTTTATCAGCTGCTTGCCGGCTGCCTTTGTCACCGAAGATACGGTCCGGCCGCGCACAAAATACGAATTGATCGCCCTGGATGCCGGGCGCACCTGCCATTACTTCAGATGGCAGCGTCAGGCTGTGCCGGCACCGCGCCTGTTTCCCATTCCCAAGGAGCTGCCCATGCCTCATGTGATTATGCACCTGCCCCTAAACCCGGAGGAGATAGCCAGCCGCTTTAGGCCACAACAGTTTTCTGCCGATAATGTACACGTGCGTTTGCCGCTGATGTTTCAGGCGGCTGGGGGCACCTTGCTGCTGGTAGAGGTTTATATTCATGAAGCGCCACTGTCACAGCGGGTGGGCTTGCTGGTGCGTCGGCGGGAAGATGGTGATTATCTGGTTGGTCTGTCAGAGATTGGCTTTCCCCGCCCAACACCGGGGGTGCACCTGGCCATTGGTGGTTTGGCCCGATGGCTGCTGGGGTTGCATCAGGACACGGCCGTCAAGCAGCACAACCTGACAGTGGAAGATGATTACTTCAATGAGCTGTAACTACGATATAACATCATACGTTTCAATCGCCGACAGTTGTGCTACAATTCACGACAGATGAGAAGGCTGATACATGGTAAGGTGACATGACCCCCCCAGAGAGATCCCTAAAGCAACAATCTACCACTCCCACTGCCTTTTATCCCACAGATGAACAGCAAGCACGGGTGGCAGCCATGCAGCGTTTTACGCGCTTATATGTGTATTTACCGTTGGGCATGGCCACGGCCGTGGTTGTGATACTCACCCTTTACTTGCTTTATCTGGCCGTCTTTCCTACTACGGAGGACACTCGCCTGGTCCTCTCTGGCCTGGCTGACTTTATTCTGGTGCTGTGGCTGCTGCCAGTGGTCTTGATCTTTGGTCTGGTCATGACGGCGGTGTGTGGTGGGTACCTTTATTACTGGTATGGCTTGGATGAAACGCAACGGCCGATACCCCCGGCACCGGCATACGGCCGTGTGCGTGCCTTACTCTGGCGCATAGATAACCTGTTGGTTCGCCTATTGCCCAGGCTTAATGAAGTTTTGACATACCTATCCTGGCCTATTATCCGGTTTAATGCCTGGTTAACCTATGGGGCATCGTGGTTAAACAGTCTAAAGAACGTTCTGTTGCGGAGATGAAAAAAATGCTCCTGAGGAGACCTGGCAAACTTAAAGTATGCCGGATCTTAAAGCTGAACAAAAGATTGCGGAGATAAACAAATGTCTGAAGTAAATTGGAAAACAAAAGTGTTACTTTTAGGAACGGTGGCGGGCGCCTTGATAGGCCTGGGAACAGCGTTTCTACTGTCTCGCACCACCGAACGTAACAATCGGGAAGGATTGCCAGATATTTCGCCAGCCGAAGCTCTGGGTGCAGTGGTTTCCATTATTGGTGTTGTACGTGGGATTGCTGCTCTGGGTGACGGCGGTAAATCGAAAAAGAAATAAAGGCCAGCCTATGTCTAATATCATTGTTGTTGATGATGACATGACCAACGTCCAGCTGTTACAAATGTTGCTGGAATTGGATGGTTTTGCCGTTATTCCTTGTACAAATATGGACCAGGCCCTGGCCGCCATTACAGAGACCGCTGACGCTTTTGTGGTTGATTGTCATCTGGAGCGCAATGCCAATGGCATCGATTTGCTGCGAACGATACGCCAGGGAGAGACCAAAGCGCCCGCCGATGTCATCGTTGTTATGTCTTCCGGTGATCAACGTCGGGAGCCAGAAGCTATGGAGGCTGGTGCTAACTATTTTTTACTTAAACCCTACCCGCCTGATGAATTGACCGATCTGCTGACTACCCTACTGCATAAAGGAGATCTCTAGTGGCCGGAAAATCGGGACGGCGCCGTCATAAAGGGCAAAAGTCAGCATCACCACCCTCACGGCAGTGGCGACGAATGGATTTGCATTTACATACCCCTGGCTCCAATGATTACCAACAACCAGAGGTGTCTTATCTGGATATTTTGCGCCAGGCGGAAGTGCGCGGCCTGGATATTGTAGCCTTAACAGACCACAATACTGTCGCCGGCTTTGCGGCGATGAAAAAGGAAATTGAACAACTTTTATGGTTGGAAGAAAAGCGACGTATGGAGCCGGATGAAAAGCGGCGCCTGGAGGAGTACCGGCGATTGCTGTCAAAAATTTTGGTACTGCCGGGTTTTGAGTTTACAGCTACTTTTGGCTTCCATATTTTAGGCATTTTCCCCTCAGAAACGTCTGTTAGCTTTTTAGAACATTTGCTGCTGACCTTACGTGTGCCACCTCAGGTATTGCACCAGGGCAGCGCCCACGTGGGGGCCACCACGGACGTGCTGACGGCTTATCGTGTTATTAATGAAGCTGGTGGGGTTGTCATTGCCGCGCATGCCAATTCTGGCAACGGGGTGGCGATGCGCGGGCTGGATTTTGGCGGCCAGACGCGTATTGCTTACACCCAGGATCCCAACCTACATGCACTGGAAGTAACAGACCTGGACAAACGCAGCCGCTACGCCACCCGTCGCTTTTTTGACGGCTCTAAACCAGAGTACCCACGCCCGATGCGTTGTATACAGGGATCAGACGCTCATCGGTTGGTGCGGGAATCGGCCCAGTCTAAAGTGCTGGGTGTGGGTGAGCGGGTAACGGAGATTTTACTGCCGGAAGTAACATTCGAGGCGCTGGCAGCGGTGTTGAAGGGGAATGACTTGTCGTTGACACGGCCGTATCGCGGCCCGGCCACCCCCATTGACTTTGTGCAGCTGGCTCAGGAAGAAGGGGATTCCATCGTCCAGGCATTTCACCAAAATCTCATCCAGCGTGGTGGGTATCAGGACCGTATTCTGCGGGATATTTGTGCCATGGCCAATACCAATGGCGGCACCATTTACGTGGGTGTCAGCGCTGACCCTAAAGCGAAACCAGAAGGGGTGAAGGACGCCCAACGGGCGGGGGAAAAGCTGGCCACGGCCGTAGCCAACCGCATCACCCCCGAACCCGACATTCACATAGATACCCTGCCTTCCCGAGGCGCCCAAATTGTGCGCATTACCGTCCAGCCGGGCGCCGACATTCCTTATGCCATTGATGACAACAAATTTTATGTGCGCGATGAAGCTGAAACCAACCTGGCTGTGCGTGACGAAATTGTGCGCCTGGTAGAGCGTGGCCTGAATCAGGAGGTGCCTGAACCCATAGGTGTGCTGCCGCCTTTGCCTGCCCCGCCTGCCCCGCCTACTTTACCGCCAACAGCCAATAAAAGCGGCAATGGCAAAACGGGCAAACAAATAACCCCTCCTCGCACCGGCGTGGAAGTGGTCGAAAGCGAAAAACGCAAAGGCGCTATTTATCACACGGTGCGTGACCTGCGTAATGGTAATCTCATTAAAAACGTCACCCGCTCCTCAGCACGGAAATTATGGCATTATGCCATTACTCAGGTAGAGGGTGGCCTGCCCAAAGAAAAAGATATCCGCTGGCAGGGGAAGATCGCTTTGTTAAACCAGCGCGAAAAAGATGACAATGTCTGGTATGACCTGGCTTTGCGTGAGGGCGATGATGTCCATTATTACTTTGGTGTCACGGACAGCGGCCTGAATGATGAGTGGCTGCCCTTAATTGAAGGCGCGTGAGTGGGAATTAGGGAACGGTAGCCGGTTACCATGAACGTAGGCATTCTGACCATCAGCGACCGGGGGGCGCGTGGGGAGTATGAAGACCGCAGCGGCCCGCTGCTGGCGGAAATCATAAACGGCCGTACCCCCTGGCCAGTTACCCACCGGGCGATCATCCCCGATGATTTTGAAACGATCGTGGCTACATTAAGCCAGTGGTGTGACGAAGGGGTAAATTTGCTGCTGACCAGTGGTGGTACCGGGTTTGCCCCGCGAGATGTAACGCCGGAAGCAACCCGGCGGGTGATCGAGCGGGAAACGCCGGGTATTGCCGAGACATTACGGGCTGAAAGCTTGCAGATAACCCGCCACGCCATGCTGTCACGGGCGGTGGCCGGTATTCGTGGGCAGACGTTAATCATCAACCTGCCCGGCAGCCCCAAAGCGGTGCGCGAAAACCTGGATGTGCTGCTGCCCATCCTGCCCCACGCCCTGGAACTGCTAACCGGAGCCCCCGGTACCGAAAGTGGCCATCGCACAGTGTAAACCTATGGCACACCCCACACCCAGCAGCCTATAACTCTTCCATCTTTGGTAGGGGCGCCCACAAGGGTCGCCCTGAGTGGGGCAGGCACAAAGACCTGCCCCTGCCAAAGGTTATAAAATTTATGGAACAGTGTATTTACTTTATTGTCAAACTATGGGTAAGGTTGGCTACGCCGCGAATGGTGGCGGCCACGGAGCAATACTTTTCTTCGGATAGTTTAATGGCTCGTTCCACCTTTTGTGGATCCAGGTCTTCCCCTTCTGCGGTGTAATGCAGGTGAATATCGGTGAACGTGTAAGGTGGTTCTGGCAGCTGCTGGCCGTGTACGTTGACGTACAGGTTAGACAGCTTTTGCCGCTGCCGCCGCAAGATCATCACCACGTCATAAGCTGAACATGAAGCCAGGCTCAACAGCAATAAATCAGAAGGTTTGATCGCTTTCCACTCCTGCCATGCCGGGTTTTCTTCGTCAGGCCAGGAGCCAGCCATGAGCACATGCCCAAACGAATCACGCCCCATAAACATTTGGCTGTTTTGCCCCACCCATTGAACAGCGACGTTGCTCATAAAATGATCTCCTTTAAAACGAAGCGACTGTCATTTAGAAAGATGACAGTCACTTTTGTAGTTGGGTGTTTATGACACTCGTTAGCCGCAGCTGTTGTCATCCGTTGGCAGCGGCGCCTTTGTTTGGGGATCAACACATTGGCAAAAGCTGACGTTTTGGTTTGCTGCATCACCTTCCCAGAACAGGTAGCTGATGCTGGTTTTGGTACAGTCTGGCTGGCCCAACAACGGCCGTGCCCACTCTACCCCAATGCCGTCGGCCTGTTCCTCTTGCACCAGGAAGAAGCGCAGATGATTGCCCGGGTTGCTTCCCAGTTGTAATTGCCCCCGCATGGCCAGCGTAAAGGCAAACGTAGGAAAGCACATCACCATAAGCCAGACAATAACAAAAAGCAGATAGCCAAGCCGCCGCAGCCAGCGTTTCATTGGTCGTATTCAGCCTTTAGTATTCAGAAAAGAGGACTGAACACTGAATACTGAAGACCGGTTATTGGCCCCCATTCATCGCCTTTACATACAATTTTGTGGTGTATTCTTTGACCATGCGACGGGTGCTAAACGTGGGCGCATTTGAGCGGATGGATTCACGCATGATCTCTACCCAGCCGCGCGGAATGCCGTCACGGTCACGACTGTAATAGAGTGGTATAATCTCATCTTCCAGCAGTTGGTACATGGCGTTGGCGTCAAACTCATCCTGTGCCTGTTCGTTGTCAAACTCCCGTTCGTCACCAATGGCCCAGCCATTGGCCCCATTGTACCCTTCCACCCACCAGCCATCGAGAATACTGAAGTTTGGCACGCCATTAAGCGCTGCTTTCATGCCACTGGTGCCGCTGGCTTCACGCGGCCGGCGGGGGTTGTTTAACCACACATCTACCCCTTGTGTCAGGTAACGGGCGATGTGCATATCATAATCTTCAATGAAGGCCACCCGTCCGCCAAGCTGGTTGTGTTTCGCCAGGTTGTATATCTGCTGGATGAGCGCCTTACCTGGCTCGTCGGCGGGGTGAGCTTTACCGGCAAAAATGATCTGCACCGGACGATGCGTGTTAAGCAGCAAACGTTGTAGCCGCTCCAGGTCGCGGAACAACAGGGCGGCGCGTTTGTAGGTGGCAAAGCGCCGGGCAAAACCAATGGTCAAGGCTTCCGGGTCTAGGAGTGTGCCGCCGGTGAGCACCTGCGTGGGGTCATTGGCACCGTTGACCCAACGCCGCCGCACCAGATGACGGAAGTAATTCAGCATTTTTAACTTAAGGTGCTGGTGGACATGCCACAGATCTTCATCAGGCAAGTCAGCCAGGCGCTTCCAGACAACGGGGTCATCGTGACCTTCACGCCAGCCATCTTCCAGATATTTGTCTAATAAGTAGCTGAGCTCACTGGAGATCCAGGTGGGCAGGTGCACACCGTTGGTAATAGAAGAAATAGGAACTCCTTCCACGTCTTTGTCAGCCCACACTTCCTGCCACATATTACGCGAAACACGGCCGTGTAACTGACTAACCCCGTTTGATTGCCCTCCCTGGCGCAAGGCCAGGACCGTCATATTAAAGGCCATACCCCAGGATTCCTGATGGCCGCCCAAGCTTAGGAACTGTTCACGGCTAACGCCCATCTCATCCCAGAAGCCATGGAAATATTGTTCCACCATGTGCAGCCCAAAGGCATCATGCCCGGCGGGTACCGGCGTATGGGTGGTAAAGACAGTTTGGGCGCGTACCTTCTCCCCTGCGGCTTCAAAGCTCTCACCCTGGGCCACTCGTTCGCGAATCAATTCCAAAATGAGGAACGCAGAATGGCCTTCATTCATATGCCACACAGCCGGTTGTATGCCCAGGCGGCGCAGGGCGCGCACGCCACCAATGCCTAACATGATCTCCTGGCGAATGCGTGTTTCGCTGTCGCCAGAATATAGGCGGGCCGAAAGTTCACGGTCCCAAGGCTCGTTTTCATCGACGTCTGTGTCTAGCATGTAAAGCGGATTGCGTCCCACCTGGATGCGCCAGATGCGGGCATGAACCTGGCGGCCGGCCAGATTAACGCTTATCTTCATGTCGTGGCCATGTTCATCGATGACCGGGTGAATGGGGGTGACACTCATATCAAGCTGCTGATAATAAGCTTCTTGCCAGCCATGTGAAGGAATGCGCTGGCGAAAGTACCCTTGTGGATACATAAAACCAACGCCGATAAATGGCAGGCCCAGGTCGCTGGCTTCTTTGGCATGATCGCCTGACAGAATGCCCAACCCACCAGAGTAGATGGGGAGAGAGTTGTGCAGCCCAAATTCAAATGAAAAATAGGCGATAGTGTTGTCTTTGAATTCCGGGTAGGTAACATGGAACCAGGAATTGCCGTTTTTCATTTCCCGGTCATACATCATCATCACTTTTTCATAATGGCGGATAAAAGCACTGTCATGGGTAACTTCTTCCAGACGATGATGACTGATTTCTTGTAAGATCTGGACGGGGTTGTGCAGGGTACGGCGCCACAACGGGTAGTCAAGGCGGCGCCACAGCTCCCGTGCTTCTGGTGTCCAACTCCACCATAGATTATAGGCTAACTCTGGCAGCCGGTTGATTTTGGCTGGTATCTTTTCTTTTAACGGAGTCATATTCTCCCTTCCTTATATGATTGATGCCAAAATTAAGAACAGAATAGTTGATGCATCAACCAGTTGACGGCGGGTATTATAACACGTTTTTTTGATAGGGATCAATCATTTCCGGCAGGGTTTACCGTAAAAAGAGCCTGTTGTGGCAACGGCCGTTGCCCACGGGCTATGGCAACCTGTACGATCTTCCGCACACACCACGCAAACTGTTCACCGGTCATCAGGCGGCGATCAATATCCGGAGCGGGGTTTGTGTTGTTGATAACAAATACATTATTATCTTTTACCACAAACTCTACCATATTTATATCATATTGGTATACCTGCGTAATTCGTTGGGCATCCTCTGCCAGGCGTTTGCCCAAACCTTCCTCTTTGGTAATAATGCCCGGCAAGTAAGCACCCGTCGCCTGTGAATAATGCAAAATCATCACATCTTGCTGGCCAATGACAAAGGCATGCAAATGATCCGTAGAGTCAATGATTTGCTGTAAAACAGTGGTGCGGGTACCACTTTCGTCGTATCGTTGAATCAGTTCATCCACATTATGGACGCGGCTGGCGAACTGCCGGCCGCCGCTGTAAACATCTTTAAAGATAGCCGGGACGCCTACGTAGTTGATGATCGCTTCCCAATCCATTGGGTATTTCAGGTTGCGAAATGTGTCTGGGATTGTTTCACATTCCACGTATTTGTTAGGCAAAACAACGGTACGTGGGCTTTTTAGGCCCAGCTTGGCGAGTATGGCCGTGCCCAAAAACTTGCTGTCTGCGTCCCAAGCAAAGGGATTATTGATGATATAGGTGCCATGCATGGTGGCATGTTTGGCATAGGCCCGATAATAAGGCACTTTATGAGACATACGGTCCACAATGACCTGGTAGGGAACCGGTTCGCCCATCATGGTGCCTCCCAGGTTTACCAATTCGGCGGTGACATTATGGCCACTTTCATTAACGGCCGTCATGAACGCCTCTGGCAGGTCATTTTCAGCGCCAACGATAAGACCAATCTTCATCGGCTTTTTTTGGCTCATGTGTAAATTAATCCTCCGTTTTTAGAGTTCAGTGGGTAAGGGGATGATACCTCATTCAAAAATACCAGACTACATGGAATCGGCTAAAGATGCTTTTGGCAGCGGAGCCTGGGTTCCAGATGATCAAGAAGTAGTCTCTTGCCGGTGAATTTGCTATATTTCGCTGAAGAGAGGATCCATGAATGACTTCCCTGCGGTTGACCCAGAAAACGTGCCAGCCCCAGCCATAACATTTAGCCTCTGGCGAACGCTGCGGTTGAGTTCTTTTCAGATTGGCTCGGCGACGGCCGATATTCTCACCGCCAGTGTCTGGAACCGGGTGATGATTGCAGACCTGGGCATGCCGGCTACCTGGGTAGGTTTGTTGTTGGCGCTGCAATACCTGCTTATGCCCATCAGCTTTTGGGCGGGGCATCGCTCCGATACACAGGCATTGTGGGGGCAGCGGCGCACGGCTTACATCTGGTTGGGACGTGGGCTGATGGTGTTTTCATTCCCTTGGTTGGGTCTGAGCGTACGCCTGTTTGAAAGTGGCAACGTGGCCATGGGATGGCTGGCGGCCACTGGCTGCTTCTTGCTTTTTGGTGTGGGCAAGCTGTTTTCAGGTAGTGTCTACCTGGCGCTGGTGCGGGAATCTGCGCCGCCAGCGAAGCAGGGCATTGCCATTGGCCTGGTAGAGACCACACTGATCGCCTTTTTCCCCATTATGGCTATTGCCTACGGCCGTTGGTTGGAAGTGTATGACCTGCCTACCTTTACAATGATTATCCTCTTTACCGCCCTGTTGTGTGCCTTCTTCTGGTGGTTTGCCATTGTCCGCAATGAACGGCCAACGGCCGTGCCGGTGGTGGCCAGCCGCGGCGCTAGTTGGGCCGAAACGATGGGTAAATTTAAGGGTGTATGGGCAGATAAGCGCGTGCGCCGTTTTTTTGCCTTTCTCTTTGTGGCTACCTTTGCCGCCTGGATGCAAGACAATGTCCTGGAGCCGTTTGGCGCTGAAGTGTTTGGGTTGGAAGCAGGGCAGACCACCCGCTTTACCGGCTATTGGGGCGGAGCGACGCTTCTTGTGCTGGTTGTTTGTTTGATTTACGGGCGCCACCGCCGCCCGGAAACCCTTTCTGGGGTGACCAAAACGGGCCTCAGCATCATGGCTGTGGGCATGATCTTGTTGGCGGTGGTTTCATTAGCTGTGCAGGTGCAGTGGCTGCGCCCGGCGCTGCTGGTGTTTGGCGGCGGTTTTGGCTTGTACACATTTGGCGGCCTCAGTCTCATGGTCGTCATGTCGCCAGCCAGAGATGCAGGCGCGTACCTGGGCTTGTGGTCGGTGTGCATTCTCGTTTCTAAAGGGTTGGGTACATTTGCTGGCGGGGCGCTGCGTGACCTGTTTGTGCGTGGGTTCGATTGGCACCTGGCCCTGGCCTATACCGTGATCTTTGCCCTGGCCGCCGCCGGTTTAGGGGGGGCAGCGCTCATTTTACACGGCCGTCACATCATCACATTTGCCCAGGATGCTGGCCGCCCGGTGGATACGGCCGTGGCCTCTCTTAGCAGCGCTGATTAAAACGTGCTGGCCAGCACCCATTTGAACTGTTGACAAGGAAGCGATCAATGTCTGGTAGTCATGATTTGGGGCTGCGTCACGGCCGTGTGTTCATTTCTTACTCCCGCAAAGATAAAGCGTTTGTTCACAAACTGCATGAAAGTCTGACCGCGCATCAAATAGAGACGTGGGTAGACTGGGAGGGGATCCCGCTCAGCGCCGATTGGTGGGCGGAAATTAAAGCGGCTATTGAAGGTGTCGACACCTTTCTTTTTGTTATCAGCCCCGATTCTCTTACCTCAAAAGTATGTGCTGATGAACTGGAGACGGCCGTAGCCAACAACAAACGCCTGGTGCCCATCCTCCACCGTGAGCCGCAGCAAGATGACCCCATGCACCCCAAAATAGCGGCCACGAACTGGGTCTACCTGCGCCAGCAAGATGGTTATGATGACACCTTTCCTCAGCTCATTGAAACGATCAACACAGACCTGGCCTGGGTGCAAATGCATACCCGCCTCATTCGGCGGGCTGTGGAATGGGACAGCCACGGCCGTGGTCAAAGCTACACCATGCGCGGTGAAGACCTGCAAAAGGCAGAAACCTGGCTGGCAGAGGCGGCCGGCAAGGAACCGGCCGCCATCCCTTTGCAAGTAGAATACATTCAGGCGGGGCGGCAAGACGCCACACGCCGTCAGCGCCGCATGTTGAGCAGTGTTTCCATCGCCCTGGTGATCATGGTTGTCCTGGTCTTTGTAGCCCTGGCCCAATATATTGAGGCTGAGCGGAATTATCGCCGTGCCTTTGCCCATGAACTTACCGGTGAAGCGCTGGCCGAAGTGGAACAGTTCCCGCAGCGCAGCCTGCTGCTGGCGATTGAGGCCGTTAACATCTTTGAAGACCAGCCAGATCAGCTGGCCGAAGATGCGCTGCGGCGCATTCTGGCGGCTACGGGGGGCGTCGTCTCCTACATTCATGAAGTGAATGTCAATGCCCTGGCCCTGAGCCCTGATGACCACTGGTTGGTAACCGGCGATAATGCCGGGCAGGTCTTTTTATGGGATATGACTGCACCAGAGCCGGTCACCACAAGCTTGCCGCTGCCTGGCCACAGCGCCGCTATCAGAAAGGTGGCGTTCAGCCCAGACGGCCGCTATGCCGCCACCGCTGGCGAAGACAGCACCGTTATGCTCTGGGCTGTTACCGCCGCCGACCCGGCGCAGTCACCCATCATCCTCAAGGGACACAGCAGCGGTGTGCACGATATTGCCTTTTCGACAGACGGCCGTCTGCTGGCCACGGCCGGGAATGACAACCTGGTGCTGCTTTGGGATCTGACGCCGGCCGACCCCACCCAGGTGGCCGGGCGACTGGTAGGTCACAGCGGCGCTGTTAAATTTATAGACATCAGCCCTGACGGCCGTTACCTGCTGAGTGGTGACACCAATGGTGAAGTACGCTTGTGGGATTTGACCGCTGCTGGCTACCCGGCGGTGCTGGTAAACACAGACAGACACAGCGCCGAGATTTCTGACGTGGATTTTAGCCCTGACGGCCGTACATTTGCTACTTCTGATGTAGTGGGCGACATTTACCTCTGGCAAACGGAGGTGCCGTTTGCGGTTGTGCCCCTGGTTTATCATGAGGAGTATATCAATAACCTGGACTTTAGCCCCGACGGCCATTGGTTGGCTTCCACCAGTGATGACAACACCGCCATTCTCTGGGACTTAACAGCCGCCGACCCCGCCGCTAACCCTCTTATATTTGATGAGCATCATGACCAGGTATGGTACGCCATGTTCAGCACTGACAGCCACACGCTGGCTACGGCCAGTCGGGACCGCCTGGTAAGGTTGTGGGATTTGCATGCCCCCAACCCTACGGCCAATCCTGTCTTGCTTAGGGGGCATGACGCGCCCGTTTACCGCGTAGCCCTCAGTCACCAGGGTAACTGGCTGCTTAGCACGGGCGGTGACCAGACAATACGCTTCTGGCAGATGCGCAATTTGCAGCAAACGGCCGGGGTGCATACCTATCATGGTCATCGCGGCGAGATTTTGGGCATAGCCGTCAGCCCCGATGAACGCTGGTTGGCCACGGCCGCCAAGGACCATACTGTCCACCTTTGGCCGCTGGCCGATCTTAATGCAGACCCGATCATCTTGTCAGGACATACCGATCGGGTGCAGGACGTGGCCGTAAGTGTCAACGGCCGTTGGCTGCTTTCTGGCAGCAGTGACAAAACGGCGCGATTGTACGATCTGGCGGCCGGTGATGTGGCTGCGTCTGCCCAGATATTGGGCGAATTTGACAGCCCTGTGAACACACATGGTGTGGCGATTAGCCCCGACAGTCGGTGGGCGGTGGTTTCTGACGAAGGTGGCAGCCTGCATCTCTGGGACCTGGCGGCGCCAGACATTGTGTCAACCATGCAGACAGTGCCCGCGCACGCAGACAAGGTGACGTATGTCGTTTTCAGCCCGGACGGCCGTACCCTGGCTACCGCCAGCCGCGATGATACCGCGCGTCTGTGGCCGGTGACGGAGAATGGTATTGGCAGCATAGCGCATACCCTGAAGCAGCACACCGGCAGCATTTGGGTGCTGGCCTTTAGTCCCGATGGGCAGTGGCTGGCCACAGGCAGTTCAGACCGGCTGATCAACATATGGTCGGCAGCGCAACCCGATGCACCGCGGGCAACACTGACCGGGCACGCCGGCGAGATATTGGCATTGGCCTTCAGCCCAGACGGCCGTACCCTGGTGAGCGGCGGCGGTGATGGCATTGTGCGGTTATGGGACCTGGCGGCCCCAGAGCCGTCTGTAGTGGCTGAGATCAAAGGGCATGAGGGGGAGATTACGGCCGTAGCTTTTAGCGGTGACGGCCGTTGGCTGGCCACCGGCAGTGCTGACAAAGATGCCCGTCTATGGGACCTGAGTTCAGGCATGCCGGATGATTATTCTCTGGTGTTACCGGGGCATGCGGCCACGCTGGTGGCTGTTCAAATCCTTTCCGACAATAAGCGCATCATCACCGTTGGGCAAGACGGGCTGGCTAAATTGTGGATGCCGCTGTCGTTGGACGAAGTCATCAGCCGCGCCTGCCAGGTGGCTGGCCGCAACCTTACCGCTGAAGAATGGCTGGCCTTTATGGGTGACGACACGCCCCAACCCACCTGTTCTCTCAAATAGTGCCAGGGGGGACTAAAAGCGGATTGAAAGAGGAAAAACTCCCTTCTAAACTGAGAACTTGACAATGTACTGTTGACAAAATAGATGGGGTTTCCTATTATCCCCCTCTGTAATTTGTATGAAGAGATTTATTTTGTGAGGATTTTATGTTTACAACTATGATGGAATTAACCTCAGAGGATGAAATCATTCATCAGCTGAAGTTCAAACCGTATCGTAATATGGTAGAGCGCCGGGCGGTGCAGTTTATGCCGGGGCCGGAAGAACCACAGACGACGAATATCCAAACGCCCTGGGGTGAAACGCTCACGTGCCAACCTGGCGACTACATAGTGAACGAAGTAGACGCGTCCAATGACCGGTGGCCGGTAGAACGTGAGATTTTTGAACAGAGTTATCTGGAAGTAGAACCGGGTTATTACGTCAAACGGCCGTTGACTTATCTTGCCCCTTTAGTGGATGTCACCGGTGATCCCCACCAGATGGTTACTATCCGTACACTGGAAGGAGCAGTGACGGTGCGTGCCGGTGATTTTTACCTGGCCCGTGGTATTAAGGGCGAAATCTGGCCCTATCCCAAAGATAAAGCAGATACAACCCTGATCCTGGCAGAGGGGTTAGTAAGATAGTTCCTGTTGCCATGAAAGTAAGGTAAACCGCAGAAACTATTCAAAATTCCTGAAGAGCGTAACCTGCGGTTTCCTCGAGGAATCGGCAATGCCTAAAGCGATTTTATTTCTGAATGATGATTGCCGATTACCAAAGAAGTAAAAGCCTCGGACTTTCTGGGGCTTTTTTACTTGCTGTCATTTGTGGAAGATTCATGATGATCAAACTTGGTAATATTTAAGTGTTCAACCATGCCTCCCATACGGCGCATTTGCGCTATCATGTGGCTTACTAACAGGCCGTCCATGTCCTGGTTAGAGGTTGACCGGCCATCCCACAAAGCAATGAGCTGCACTTTGTCTATGCCAAAAATCAACGAGGAATAAAGCGCCCAGCGATGGTTGCGCTCATGCACATTATCCCCTTTTTTGACTTTGCCTACCCGCTCAGCCTGCAGATGAATGTCTACCAAAGGGTGATTACGCAGGGTGTAATAACGCTCTACCCAAGGGTTGCCCCCATAACTGATAAACTGTTTGATGTAAAATGCTTCGGAGAAAGGTAGGTGAATGTTTACCTTGAGTCCCCGCGCCAGGCAGGCCTCAATGAAGATAATATCGCCGCCGCAAGCGGCCCCGGCCAGAAAGACCTGATCGTTACCATTGGCCTTTAACTTGTCCAGGGCGGCATCAATATGCCGCCTGACTTCTGTTTCCAGGTCGGGCGGGAAGCGTTTTATCGTGCTGCCAGGTTTGTCCAGGCTGTGGCCAATGAAGAGAAATGATAAGACTTCTGAGGCCGGTGACGGCGAAACGTCTGGCTCGGCTGAATGTTCATCTTTTTGTATGCGCCGGATTTCTTCTGTAAGGATTTTTTCACCGGCTTCTACAAATTGCGGGCGCATGTCCAATGACTTGAGCATACGCAGCTGATGCAGGGAAGAGTCCAGGAAGAAGACGTTTTTACGGGCAGCAATAAGCGCTTTACGGTAAGCACGTGTCACCTGGCGCGGCCGTTCAGCCACCATGACCCGAAGTTCAGCCAGAGAAACAAGTGTCCAATAATCGCTCCTTTCATCGCGGGCCAGGGCTTCCAGAGCAAATTGGAGGGAGCCCTGAATTTGGGGCAGGATCTTGCGCATGCTGGTAATCTCTGGGTCAGGGTCTTCGGGGTCATCGTAGCGGTCGGCCAGGTGCAGCAAAATGGTCGCCAGCGTAAACGCATTAATACCAGGGTAAGACTCATTTAAATTATACCGATACCCTTGAAGGTAAGTTTGTATGGACCTTAATAACCAATGGTAAGCGTTAAACGCCTCTTGCAGCCGCCTTTCTTCATCTTCAATGTTTGCCCAGGATTCTACCCACGTGTCTTTGTAAATGCGCCCCAGGTAACCAATAGCTTCGTTGTCATGGGGCACTTCGCTTAGCAGCGTTTCTAGTTTGACAATGGCTTCATCTGTGCGCCCCAGGCGGTTCAAATGAAACGCCTCCTGACGGCGAAAATCCAGGTTTTTGGGGTTAATTTCTACCCCCTGCCGGTATTGTTGCAGGGCTAACTCATCCCGTCCCATGCCGCGCAGCGCCCGCCCGGCTTCCCCAATGGCTTCTTCTTTGATAAGGGGGTTACTAATTTCTTCTGTCAGCAGCAAAATGTCGCCGATGCGCTTTTGCCGATGGGCGACGGTAACACGCTCTCTCCATTCGTTGTATTCACGCCAGAAGCCGGTTGCCAGCGGCGTGCGCAGGGTTCTGCGGTCTGGTTCCACCAGGCCAGCCAGCAGGTTAAAAATGGGGCTGTGAATGGCATCGATATCGGAGGCATAGGTGTCGCGGCAGATACGGATAATGGTTTGTTTATCTTTTTCCAGGAATTTGGGATCGGGTATACCCTCTTCGGTAGTATTATAAGGAATGGTACGTACGTTAAACACATCAAAGGGCATGTAAGCGCGGCCAGATTGTATGTGAACCACACCGCGGCGGCGAAAGGCGTGACGCACACCAAGTTCGTAAAAAACGTTGGCGTTGTCTATGCTCATATCTACCAGCACCAGGTCAGCCAGCAAAAGCTCTTGAAACATATCGGTAAGAATATCACCGCTGACCGTTTCTTCATCGGCGCGGAATGGTTCAAAACCGGCTTCTTCCAGGGCTGGTTTGATCAAATCATAGTAGATAGCGTTAAAATCCATGATGCCCCCCGGGCTCTGTTTTTTGCCAAAGGGCATGACAACAAAGGCGTGAGGGCGCGTGGTTGGTGCCCATTCATCCGTTTCATACTCTTCTTGCATAACCTCTACCTGATCATGTGCCTGGGGATGTATGTCTTCGTGGGCAGCCACGTTTTCATGGACAGCCACGGCCGTGTCCTCTTTTACTTTAGTCATTGTCTCTGCGGCCTCTTGAAGTGCCGATTTCTCCTCGCTGACAGTCGGCCCATTTTCCGGTGCCAGACCACTGGCTTTTTTTGTTCGGGCTGGTTTAGTTGTAGGTTTGGTCATACTGTTACTCCGCGGTATCATGGCTAATGCCGACACTGGCCCAAGCTTCATTTTCGACTAAACCATAGACACCATAGGGGATGGCTTTTCCCTTCCCTTGGGATGGGAAGTCATGGACATCGACCCACCCAGGGCCGCCTTCTTGCTTCTGTCGCCTTGAGTCGCCGATTCGACCAGTTTCTTAAGTGTTGGCAAGGGATCAGGGCACTTTTTAGTCAGTTTCTTTCATCCATCATCGGGCTGTCGACCCTGATAGGGCTCTATGATGGGGGCAACCCTTGACTCGATCGCTCGACATTCCGCCAGACCATAGCGCACGACCATGACTGATAATCCTGTTGCTCGGCTCGCAGCGGCGATACCACCATAACCTAATGTCAGGGTGTCACTCCTGACAAAAAGCTGACGACTTCTTTCAGTCAACGTCCGTTTTAGAATTTCATAATTCATTATTGTTTGTCTAGATTGGTTTTGCGAACTTACCAGTATGTATAATAAATCCGGCTTTGTCAATTTTAACTTTTTAATGTTCAATCACGTTTTTATGTAGTGCTACTGACCTTTATTCACCTAACGTTTATGTGACAGACGCGACACAAGGAGCATCCTGTGAACACACTGGTTAAATGCGTCTCTTGTTTTAGAATGTAGACATGGCATACTTGATAATATTGGTGAGTTCTTCAAGCTTAGCCCCGTTTCTAGCCATAATAGCCAGTCCAAACAGTAATGTCAAAAGATAGTTAGCCATCATTACCGGTGAGCAATCATTGCGTAAATTCCCCAGCGTTTCTTCAATAGTAAAAAGTTCCACAAAAGTAGATTTTGTTGAATCGTTAATGTTGGTCACGGCTTGAAGCGCACCGGAAGGAAGGCAGTCCCCACCAGCCTCACATGTGCTAATAACAACAAAGCAACCTCCTGGCAAGCTGGAATCTGTCACCGCTTCAGCAATCGATATTAAGTAGCTCTGGATTCTTTCATTCAAGCTTTTATCAGCAGCATAAAGGTGCTTTATGTGGATTGCGTTATATTTCTGTACATATTTATCCAAGGCACTTTTGAATAGCTCCTCTTTATTACCATATGCCGCATACAGGCTTGGTTTATTAATTCCCATGGCATTTGTCAAATCTCTTAGAGAAGTGCCTGGATAACCATTTGTCCAAAATGCCTCCATAGCCTTATCAAGGGCGATATCCTTGTCAAAAGTACGGTAACGGCCTCCACTCATTCTTTCTCACCTCAATAATTAAAAGGGTAGCTAATCTACTTGACATTGTGTACCGATCGGTGTACATTGTCAAGTGTACCGATCGGTACAGTTCTTGATCTTAGTTCTTACCACAAAAGGAATAACAAAATATGCGTAATTTAAATGGAAAGACCGCGGTCATTACTGGCGGTAACAGTGGCATCGGCTATGCAACGGCCAAACAATTTAAGGAAAATGGCGCCAATGTAATAATAACTGGCAGGGCGGCAGAGAGAGTGCAAGCGGCAGCAAGCGAGTTAGGCGTTAAAGGCATTGTTGCTGATGTTAGTAATTTATCTGCACTTGATGATCTTGTAGAGTACGTAAAAAGCGAGTATGGGAAAGTAGATATATTATTTGTCAACGCCGGAATTTTTGCTCCAGCTCCTGTTGGACAAATTTCAGAAGAAATGTTTGACAATCAGATGAGCATTAACTTTAAAGGAGCCGTGTTCACGATTGAAAAATTTCTGCCTATCCTAAATGAGGGTGCTTCAATTATTAATCTTTCATCCGTTAACGCCTATACTGGCATGCCTAATACCGCGGTTTATGCAGCTTCTAAAGCAGCCTTAAACTCTTACACACGGACAGCTTCTACAGAGTTAGCGCCAAGAAAAATAAGAGTCAATGCTGTAACCCCCGGGCCGGTTTCTACACCCATTTTTGGTAAAACCGGAATGTCGGAGGAGCAATTAAATGGTTTTGCAGCAGCAATGCAAGATCGAGTTCCCTTAAAACGGTTTGGTGAGCCGGAAGATGTAGCCAACCTGGTCGTGTTTCTCGCGTCTGACGAAGCCAGTTTTATTACTGGTGCGGAATACAATATTGATGGTGGAATAAATATTAATCCGCTTCTTCAATAGGAAATATAAAAAGTAACGATAATTTAGCATGGTTTTTGGACCATATTTGGTAGGGGCGCCCCTTGTAGTTGCCCTGAGCGGGGGCAGGTCTTGTGCCTGCCCCCGCAAAAGGTCATAAAACTTCCTTAACACAGTAGTTAGGGTCTGTCCAGAAATAACCTATATGACTTATGTATTTAGGAATCAAGATAAGGATGGATCATGTAGTTCCATTTGCCAGTATCTTGACAGCTTCAACATTGGCTTAACATGTAGGCAATGCCCTTAGCCCCTTAATTTTTCTGGCGAGTCTCGCTTTTGGCAGCCTTGGCCAGCGCTTCTTTGATCACATCATCGGCTGTTGTGACGCCTTCGGCTAAAATGCGATTGATAGCCTCATCATCCTTGTCGTTATTGTCATCGTCTGGGGCAGGTACGGCCGCCCCTTCTGACGCTGCAGTCAAAAAGTTGATGGCATATTTTACGTCTGGTTGTGCCTGGTACACAACCTCAGCCAGCGTCTCATGAGCCGCCACGGCCGTCTCGGCCACAGCGTCGGCCACTGGCGTGAAGTCTATGGCATATTTCACCGACATCTCCGCTGAGGCGCGCAGGGCAGCTGATTCAGCCACGGCCGTGTCCACAACCTCTGCGGCCGATTCACGCCAGGCGGCCGCTTCTGCTGCCGCCGCATCTTCTACGTGGTCACGCACCGCCGCCGATTCAGCCACGGCCGTGTCCACAACCTCTGCGGCCGATTCACGCCAGGCGTCAGACTCCGTCGCGGCGGCGTCAACAGCTTCCTGAGCTGATTTGCGCCACGCTTCGGCTTGCGCTGCCGCCGCGAGCGTGGCCTGGTCGGCCGCATGGCGCAAGGCCGCAGACTCCGCGGCGGCGCTTTGTAGGGCTTCTTGGGTGGTTTCATCCCAGGCGTGGGCTTCGGCCGCTGCCAGTTGGCGGGCGGCAGCTGTTGTGTCCGCCGCCGCCTCTACAGCTGTTTCTGCGTCGTTGCGCAGGGCAGCCAATTCAGCCACGGCCGTGTCCACGGCCGTTTGTGAGGTGTCTTGCCAGGCCTTAACTTCGGTAGCGGCTGCCTCACGGGCGGCTGTCGCGCTGGCCGCAGCGGTGTCTACCGTTTCGGTGATGGTCTGGCGCACAGCGGCTGACTCGGCCACGGCCGTGTCTACTGTGTGGGCCATCGTCTGGTTCATGGCCAGGGCTTCATCAGAGACGGCCGTGACCATACCGGTAACGGTGGCGGCGGCGTCTTCGGCCACGGTCGCCAGTTGCTGTGAAGCATGGGCAAAAACTGCTTGCGACTCAGACAGCAATTTTTGTTGTAAATCTGCATGGGTCGTGGTGGACATTTGCACCATTTCTTCCACCAGCTTCTTGTCTTCATCTTCCACGCCAGCCAGCGCTTCCTGCATGGAGCGCACCCATTCAGCGTTTTGGGCGAACATTAGATTTTCCGTGGCCAACACCAATCTGTAGAAGGCCGAGTCTGTTTGTTCAGCTGGCGAAAGGCCATACCAAAAATCGCGGATGATGGTCAGCTCTAACTTTACCTTGCTGTAGTTGGCAATGGTTTTTTCGCGGTTGCGCAGCTCCTCCCAGCCGGTCAAGGTCCCGGTGAGGGAGGCGGTCAAGGCTACCCATACCGTAAATGGACCGCCGATCCCGGCTAACAGTGCGCCCAGTGCACCCATGGCCAGAATGATAATAGTTAAATTGCGTTTGGCTTTGCTATGACTCACAATCCGGTTTTCATGCCAGGTTAGCTGTTGTTGCAGCCGATAACGAATATACGCTTCAGGTGTCAGGTCCATAAAGCCGGGGTCGCTTTCAGGATTATCAGGCGATAAATAAAGTGGCAGGGTACCTGTGTAGGGAATGGTGTCCAGCTTGCTGTTGCTGGATTTATAGACCTGGCGCTGGATGACAGCCAGGCGGCTGCTGAGCCACTTGTTGCGGTCTGGGTAGCCACGCAAAACGGTGCGGTAGATGTAGATTTCTTTTTTGATTTCTTCTGCGCCGGCACGCAGGGATAACCAACGGCCGTCGCCCAATTCATGACTGGTATAGGCAGCAATCATAGAGGCTAAAAGGGGCGTGGCAATCAAAAACACCTTTAAGAGCGCCTGCATTTCTACAGACCTTGCCTCACCGAACGTATCGATAAAGATAGCTAGGAAAGTAGCCAGCACGCCCAGGATGGCCACCCATCTTCGCAGCTGCAAATAGCGCCCACTCAATCTATCAGCATGGGTATCTAATTCCGCATGGTGTAACCACGCTTTCTCTAGAATAGGGTGGCGGTCAGTGCCGGTTGTTTTCTCCATGAGAGAGTGCCTCCTCACATATACAGTTGAGTATTACTTAATGCTTTGTTGCTATCTTCATTGTGCGCAATTTTGTCCAACTTGTCAATTGACATAATTGCAAGAGTGTGAATTGTTTCTATGCCAAGCAACAAACTGGCCAATGCACGTGAGGTGGATTTGCCAAAACTTTGTGCGGTTTAGCAAAAACCTTTACGGACTCTCAGAAAGGGCTGGTTCTAGTACTAAAATGTTATCGGGAATAGCATCAGGCAGTTCGCGCTCGATGAAGCGAATGCGTGGATAGGCATAACCGGCAGCAGCAAAGAGTATGGTCAGTAAGCCAATGACAACAAAGAACAAGCCAATACCACGTCCCTCACCGGTACCTATAAGCTGGCCAATCAGTGTGGTAGCCAACGTTCCGTTAACCGCCATGGCTGGTTCAAAGACGCGATCAGCCAATGGGCCGGCAATAAGGCTGGCCAGGGGTTTAACGGCCGTGGCGATCATGGTACTAAGCGCAAAAAAACGCCCTTGCACGGCCGTATCTACCTTTGTATGAAAGAGTGCCTGGGTGGATCCGTCCATAATAGGCAGTACAAAAAAGAAAACAAACCCGGCTACCCCAAACAGAAGCACAGACGGCCGTAAGCCAATAGCCATGATGCACAAGCCAATAACCATGATGCCACCCACAATGCCGATGATGCGCCGCTTTGGGCCTCCCCATATGCCCATGGTCAAAGCCCCGGCCAGCATGCCTAACCCCCCAACCGTCATAATGGTGCCCAGCACAGTAGGCGACGCCACGGCCAGAACCAAGGGCGTCACCAGGATGGTAATGAGGCCAGAAATAAAATTGGTGCCGGCAAAAAAGATGAGCAAACCCAGCAAGCCAGAACGTTTTGTAATATAACGCCACCCATAAGCAGCCTCCTGCCATACAGAACCTTTTGCCACGTCGCTTTCCCCGCTTGGTTTTGGGCGCGGAAAGCGGACAACGGTTAAAGCCGCAAGTGCCGTCAGGTATGTTAAAAAATCTATGAACATGATAGTTCGCAAGCCTACTGCCACCAACAGGAAGCCGGCCACGACCGGCGCTATGATTTGGGCCATAGCGTTGGTGCCGAGGATGAGGCCGTTGGCCCGCCCCAGGTGTTCTTTGGGCACCAAAAGCGGAATAGAAGCGGTAAATGCCGGTTGTTGAAAGGCATTGGCCAGAGAGGTTACGGCCGTGGCCAGATAGATGTGCCATAGCGCCAATTGATCTAGGGTAAGAAGTAAAAACAATGACAGTGTGGCTACCCCGGCCGCCGTATCGCTGAGGATAATCACTACCCGTCTGTCCCAGCGGTCAACCAGGCTGCCGGCTATTGGGGCAGCCAACAAGCCGGGTAGTGTCAAGCAAATGGCATTAACAGCCAACGGTGTAACTGAACCCGTTTCCAGGTACAGCCAAACGCTTAAAGCAAAACCGGTTAAGCTGGAGCCGATCAGCGAAACGAATTGGCCCACCGAATAAATGCCCAGTGCCCTGATGCCTTGAAACGTTAGTTTTTTCTTCATCACCTTATATCCTTACTTTTCCAGCAAAGCCTGATTAAAGAAGTTCAACAACTGCGTCGCATAAGCCTGCGGCTCAGCTGCCGGACCCCCACAATGAGGTGTATTGGGGATGTGCCATAAGCTTTTAGGCTCATGGGCTTGATCGTAATGATGTTGTACTTGCCTTCTCTCAAACTCGTCGCCGGCTGAAATTAACAAAAGTGGCCGAGGTGCAATGCGGGTAATGGCTTCGCTCAGCGGTGCCGGCGCCGCCGCACCTGTGCGCCATTCCATGATCTTAATAAACAACGGGTAGAAAGGTAAACCCAGCCAATCTTGTAGGGTGGCCGGCGGGGGCATATCTCTGGCCGTTGTATAATACGGGGCATCGGCTGCCACTGCTTGAATGGCTTCTATTTGTGCCGCCGCGGCAATGGCAATTTCTGCACCTGTAGAACAGCCCCACACTCCAATGCGGTGATCATCAACATCGGCACGGTTTTGCAGGTAAGTGACGGCGCTGGGCACATCGGCCACATCACGCCATCCCCAACTGAGCGTGTCCCCTTCACTTTCACCGCTGGCTCGTTGATCATACAAAAGTACACCATACCCCTGACGTGCCAGCATGCGGGCTGGGTCCATGGAGCCCAAACGACTGCCGCCTAAGCCATGTAATAAGATAACGGCCGCGCCATTTTGAGAAGGGATATACCACCCATAGAGGCGAAGGTTATCATACGTCGTCAGGGTGACGTTCTCATAGGTAAAACCATCGTCTGCCGGTGTGGCGCAGCACAAGGTGCGTTGTGCAGAGCGTGTATAGGCTGCTGCTACCACATAGGCATAGCCTACCGTGCCCAAGATGTAAAACAAGATAAGCCCAAACAGTAAAAGCTTAAGCCAGTGCATACGTCCTCGTGGTTTTTTTTGGTTCATAGGGCTGTCCGGGCAGCGTTATCGGGTGATTTTTCGGCCAAATGGGCTGACAGGGCGCTTGCCAATTCTCTAACATCTGTATCATCTTCAATGATACTGTTATGGTCGCCGGGAATGGTGATGACCCGCAATGGGCCACATACAACCTCATGCCAGCCTAAGTCTGCCAACTGCTGTGGTGGATGTTTCGCTGCCCGGAAAAGGGTGACAGGGCCAGCGTAAGGTTGTGTAGTATAGGTTAATTCCGCCTCAACAATCGCTTTTTGTACCAGGAACAGGCGGTGCAGATCATCAAACCCAAACCCGGGGGGGAATCGTTGTTGTGACCGGGCCTGAACCAGGGCATGTTGCAGCAGTTGTGTCAGCAGATCCTGATCAAAGTCATTGTTTTCCATGGTGAGCTGCGGCGGAATGAGATCAGAGGCGGCTGCTTGCTGCCAAAGCTGGCTGATAAAGGCATGCACACTCATGTGCTCAATACCCGTCATGTCAAAGGTGACGCCAAAAATCTGGGCTAACGTGGAGATAGCCATGATGAGCTGGGCCCGTTTATCCTGCAAAGAGACGTCAGGGAAAGGATTGCGCACCTGTACGGCCGTGTCAAACAATGCCAACAGTTCTACGATGTGCCCTTGCGCTGACAGCTGTTGGGCCATCTCATAGGCGATGAGGCCGCCTATGCACCAGCCGCCTAAACGATATGGCCCTTCAGGCTGCACCTGCTGTATGGCTGTTATATAGCGGGCTGCCATGGTAGACATATGGTTTAATGGCGGTTCCTGCCCGCCTAACCCGATCGCTTCAATACCATAAAATGGTTGGTCAGGGCTGAGGTGGTGTGCTAGTTTGTGATAACATAACACCGTTCCCCCTCCTGGATGCACACAAAAGAAGGGAGGGGCTGTTCCATGGGTACGGAAGGCGATCACTGGACCATGATGTTGGTAACCTTTTTCCTGGGTTATGAGAGCGGCTAACGACTCTACCGTTGGCCCCTGGAAGAGCGCGGAAAGCGGCAGTTCCTGGCAAAATTGCTGTTCAATGTGGGCCATTAAGCGGATGGCAATGATAGAGTGACCGCCCAACTCAAAAAAATCATCATGCATCCCAATAGGCTGTATGCCCAAAACATTTTCCCATATCTGCGCCAGTTTTAGTTCGGCACTATTGCGTGGTGGCACATAGTTTCCTTTTGTGCGCGCGGCGCGGCTTTGTAGGGGCATTGGCAAGGCCTTTCGGTTTATCTTGCCGTTGGAGGTTAGGGGAAGATCCTCTAAAAAAACAAAGGCAGAGGGGATCATATACTCGGGTAGCTTTTCGCGTAGAAATTGACGCAGTTGCGGCACCATATGGGGATCATTCTGCCAGGGGTGGTGAACATAGTGAGACCACGGTTTGAGCGGTATCGTCTGTTGTACGGGGATAGGCAATGGTGCAGACACGGCCGTGTGCCGACGCAGCAATACATTCATCAGCCCTTCTTTCCCCTCTCCCTGCCAGGTGACATAGACCTGGTAAGGAAACTGCGTTTCTAGCTGCCAAAATGATTCAGGATCAACGCCGGGGCTGCCAGCGGCCTGGGCGCGCAATTCTGCGGCTTGTATGGTCGTCGGCTCTGACAACTGCTGCCCGGCCGTTACCGTGTCTGCCAGACGGCCGTTGGGGACATTGGTACATGCCAGGAAATCTGGCTTCTCTGCGGCCAGAAGATGACACAGCTGCCTGATGGTAAAAGCGCTTTCCTGCCAATCAAGCCACGGTGTTGACGCGGGCATCTGACCCTGCTGGCCTGCGACATGCAAGAGTGCATTGTAACGGAAGCGCGTGAACTCATTGTGAAACCGCCCTCGCTTAAGCAGGATTTGCACGTTACTAATTTGAGGCAAGTGTGCTTGGAGGGCGGCAAAAAAGGCAGGGTCAATCAGCATTTCTTTCTCATTGGCGATAGCCCGCTGAATGCGCTGCCGCAGTTCGGCCCCATCTACCGTTGGTTCCGCCTGATACAACTGCACACTTGTGTGAAACAGCTCCAACAAATGTAAATGGCGCACATCCCCTACAAAAATAAACCCGCCTGGTCTGACCAACCTGACTGCCCCGGTCAGCACCTGGACCAAATAATCTGCGTTCGGAAACAGCTGCACAATTGAATTCAGGATGACGGCATCAAATTGACCTGCTTCCCAGCCCTCAAAATGATTGGCCTCTCGTTTTTCCAGGGTCAGCGGCGGCAGGTTGGGCTGGGAAGCTGCCTGCTGCTGCACATAATCCAAGGCCACCTGAGAGATATCTGTGCCGTAGTAGCTTTGACAGTAGGGCGCAATGCGAAACAAGAGCAAGCCTGTACCACACCCTATTTCCAAGACGTGTTGTGGCTTAAGGGCCAAAATGGGTTCTACCGTACCCGTTACATAGTCACGCATCTCTGCTTCAGGCACGGGGCGGCCGGTGTAGCTGCTGTCCCAACTGGCGCTGTTAAACGTGGGGTCTACGGCGGCTGTATGCTGTTGGTAGGCGGCATCATAGATGGTTTGCCAGTCAGAGACACGGCCGTTTGACCAAGGACCCAGGTGTTCCTCTGTTGTTTTATCACGCACAATATAAGCCGCCAGGTATTTCTCAGCCGGCGGCTCTTCACGCGCCACCACCACGGCTTCTTGTATGGCTGTGTGTTGGCGCAGCGCGGCTTCAATTTCACCTAGCTCAATGCGGTATCCGCGCAGCTTCACCTGGTAATCTACGCGCCCTAAAAATTCTATGGTTCCGTCCGGCAAGTAACGCCCCAGATCACCGGTTTTATACAGCCGTGCCCCAGGTTTTTGGCTAAAAGGATGGGGTACAAATTGCTGTGCGGTGCGCCTGGCGTCATACAAATAGCCACGACCAACCCCCACACCACCCACGTATAACTCGCCCGCAACCCCTATGGGCACAGGCTGCCCTTCGCTATCTAGAAGATATATTTGCATGTTTGATACTGGCCGGCCAATGGGCATATTCACAACATGGTTGTCCGGCGGCTGCCTGATAGCGTAATGGGTGACATCATCAGAGCATTCGGTGGGGCCATAAGCATTAAGCAAGGGGATAGTAGGGTAACGGCGCAGCCACACGTGGGCCAGCTGCGGCGGCAGCGCTTCGCCTGTGGGTATAAGCCAGCGCAGAGATGTTACATCAGGAGCATCGTCGGCCGCGCGGGCCACGTCTGCTAATATCGGTTGTAACAAGGAAGGTACGATCTCCAAAATGGTGATCTGTTTGTCTGCCACCTGTCTGAGCAGCTGCATGGGGTCCAGCGCCACCTCATCACGTAAAATATGCACCTGCCCGCCTAAAACAAGCGCCACCAGAAACTGCCAGACTGAGATATCGAAGCTCTGGGATGCATTTTGGGCCACGCGATCAGCAGCACTCAGCGCCAGGTCTTTGATTTTGGCATAGAGGTGGTTCAGCATCCCCTGATGCTCAACCATAGCCCCTTTGGGTTTGCCGGTAGAACCAGAAGTAAAGATGACATAGGCCAGGTTTGACGGTTGATGGCGCACGGGCGGGTTCTCGGTTGGTCCGTCGTGAGACCATACCGTTTCCAGCACCACTATTTTGGGCCTCGATGCTGTCGGATGGGCGGCCACGGCCGTTTCCAGCAAAGGTGCAAGTTGTTGCTCTACCAACATCAGCGGCGCCCGACTCTGTGCTAAAATCTGCTGGATGCGGTCTATTGGGAAACGGGGGTCCAAGGGCAAATAAGCGCCACCAGCCTTAAAGACACCTAATATCGCGGCCAAAAAATCGGGGCTGCGGGCGGCCAAAATCGGCACGACCACTTCAGGCCCTACCCCTTGGGCTGCCAGCTGCCACGCCAGGCAGTTGGCGCGCTCATTTAACTGCCGATATGTAAGCTGGACATCATCACATACCACGGCCGTACGCGCTGGCGTGCGGGCTGCCTGCTGCTCAAATAGCTGCGGAAAACAAACAGCTTGGGGGACATCAGCATAGGAATGGTTCCAGGTATCTAACAAGGTTTTCTTGTCAGTGAAGGACAACAAATCTAGTCGTGAAACAGGCGTATCTGGGTTGTTGACAATGTTTGTCAGCAGGGTCTCAAAATGGGCGGCCATGCGGGCGATGGTCGCCGGGGTAAACAGGTTGGTGTTATATTCCCATGTTCCCTGCAATCCCTTTGTTTCTACCAATGAGAGGGTCAGGTCTACTGTGGTGGCGCTGACTTCCATGGGCAGCGGTTCCAACGTCAACCCCGGCAGTTTCATTGTCTCCATGGGTGTGTTTTGTAATATAAACAACACTTGAAATAGGGGGTTGTGCTGCAAGCTGCGGGTAGGGCGCAATGTTTCTATTACCGTTTCAAACGGTAAATCCTGGTGTGCATAGGCATCCAGGGCTATGCGGCGCACGCTGTGCAGCAGCGTGCGAAAAGAGGGCGACCCGGACAAGTCTGTGCGTAATACAAGCGTATTCAAAAAAAGGCCAATAAGATGATGTGTCTCCGCCCGGCCGCGATTGGCAATAGGGGTGCCTACCAGAATATCTTTCTGATGTGTGTGCCGGTAAAGCAGCACCTTAAAGGCCGTGATCAGGGTCATAAAGAGCGTGGCCCCTTCCTGGCGGCTTAACTGGTTAAGTTGATCGGTTAACGCCGGCGATAATGTGAAGGTGTGCCGTGCCCCATGAAAGGTTTGTACGGCTGGCCTGGGATAATCGGTGGGCAAGGCCATGACGGGCGGTGCGTCAGCCAGCTGCCGTCGCCAGTATGCCAGTTGTTCATCTTGTACTTTGCCAGACATCCACGCGCGCTGCCAGTGCGCATAATCAGCGTACTGAATGGGTAGAGGGGGTAGTACGGCCGTATCTGACCGGACGCGCGCTGCATATAACACACTTAGTTCACGAATAAGCACCCCAATCGACCAGCCATCGGCAATAATATGATGCAATGTCAGGAAGCAGACGTGTTCTGCCTGCCCCAACTGCAATAGTACCATGCGCAATAGCGGGCCCTGGGCCATGTCAAAAGGGCGGTTGGCTTCAGCTTGTGCCTGTTGATGCACGGTTTTGTGCTGTTGGTCTGGGGGCAGATGGCTTAAGTCTATGAGGGACATAGAGAGGGAAAACTGCGAATGGATTACCTGGATGGGCTGCCCATCCTTCGCCGGGAAGGTCGTTCGTAAGATCTCATGCCGCTGCCCCAGGTCATAGACACTTTGCACAAACAGTTCGACATTTAGCTGGCCAGACAGGTGGACGGCCATAAACAGATGGTAAGCCGCATTGCCGGCCTCTAGCTGATAGAGAAACCATAGGCGTTGTTGGGCATAAGAAAGCGGCAAGTGTTCTGGGCGAGGGTGTAAAAGGGGGGGCACGGCCGTTTCTGGTGGCTTGACGGCCGTGCCTCGCTGTTGCTGCAGCTTCTGTAACAGCAGCGCGCGTTTCTGGGGTTCCAGGTTTGCAAATCGCTGCAAAAGATCATCACTCATAGGGTTCATTCCTTGTTTTTAAGTATCCGTCATCTGTACCAGGTCTTCTCCGGGCATCTGTTCTACTTCCTGTAATAACGCCGCTAATTCTTTCTCATCAATATCATCACCCAGTTGTTGGGCGGCGATGGTGATGGCCATGTCAGCCACGGTTGAAGCGGTGAATAATTGACGCAGTGACAGCTCACAACCAAAGGCCTGTTGTATTTCAGAGGCCAATCGGGTAGCTAAGAGCGAATGGCCGCCCAGGTCAAAAAAGTTGTCATGAATGCCGACTTGCTTTACACCCAGCAGCGCCTGCCAGATGCCCGCCAGGCTGGCTTCTAGCTCATTGCGTGGTGATACATACAGGGTCTGAAGCTGCGGCCTGTCTTGATGTATGAAAGAGGGCGAGGGCGTCCGCTCACCGGTCGGCTGCATCACCCAGGTTTCATAGCGGGGCTGCCAGCTGCCGGGAGAGACAATGAGTTGAGGCAGGGAGCGCAACCCTAATGCGTGGACAAACGCCTGCACTCCTTCCGTTTCTGTCATGGCCAGCTCTGTCAGGTCTTGTCCCCACTTCGTGTGGTGTGGGGCAGAGGCAAACTGCCAGCTGTCCCAATTGATGCTTAACCAGGGCGTTCGCTGTTGGTGGGCCTGCACCTGGGCTAAGGCGTCCAGATAGCGGTTGGCGGCAGCGTAAGCGGCAAACCCCAGGCCGCCCAACCAGGCCGAAGTTGAGGAGAAAAGGACACAGAAATCGAGTTCCTGGTCATGCAGTAACTGGGTCAACACCCGTGCCCCTTGGACCTTTGCCCGCCATTGGTTTTTAACGATTTCTGGGGTTATATCGGGTAGTAAAACGGCCGTGTCTGGCCCTACCGCCGCTGCCGTGTGAATTACCCCATGCAGCGCCCCCACCGTTTGTTCCACTTCGGCCAAAACCCACTGCATCTGGGCCACGTCGGCGACGTCGGCGGTAAACGGGTAAACGCGGGCACCCAATGCCTCTAATTCGCCCACAAAGTGGATGCGGTCATGGACGGCGTCGCTGGCATGTGGCTGATGCCATTGTATGCGTGGCGGCAAGGGGGTACGGCCCGTTAAGATCAATTGTGCCTGATACACTTCGGCCAGATGACGTGCCAACGCTCGCCCAATACGGCCAAACCCCCCCGTGATTAAATAGACACCGCCCTGCCGCAGAGGCGCCGCTTCATTTTCCTGAGAAGAAAGGGTGGCAAACGCCGGCACCCAACGTTGGCCGCCACGGTAAGCAACAGCTGGGTCTGGCGACGGTGTTTGGAGTTCATGAACCACACGGCCGTAGGCATAAGCCGCCAGCTCTATACTTTCTGGGACGTGCACATCAATAGAACGGCACGTCACCTGCGGATACTCTTGGGCAATGACGGGCGCAATGCCTAACAAGCCACTTTGCTCCAGATTTACCAGGTTACCAGGACCCACGGCTTGTGCTTGTTGGGTGATCACATCTAAATGCACTGCGCCTGTTATGCTATCGAGTGCCTGTGCCAGGTGCAGCAGGCCTTGAAGGTCAAAATGAGCCGAAGCCCAGTACACAATGCGCTGTGGTTTGGCCTGGTGCACGGCCGTTTGATAGTCTGCCGCTGTGGTACAGTGTGAGATGATAACAACCTGATGTCCCTGGGCGACTAAGTTGGTGTGCAGTGCCTGTTCCGCGGCGACGTCATCGATGAATAAGAGCCATGTGACCGGGGAATGACTGGTTATGGGGAGAGGTGACGGCCGCCAATAAGGCGCATAAAACCAGCGGCGGCTATCTGTTTGTTTACCCTTGTTATTCGTGGGGAGGATAGGTGCCGTTTGTGGCGCAATCCAATGGCGTGTGCGCTTAAACGGGTAACCGGGTAAAGGGACACGCCGTCGCTGTTTGCCAACATGCGCCGCGGCCCAATCCAACGGTATGCCGTGCAGCCAAAGACGGGCCAACGCACCCAGTAAAAATGACGTATCGGTTGACTCCTCTTGTGGATGACGTAGGGTGGTAACTGCAGCGTGTGGCTGCACCAATGTTGTCAGCGTACGGCCCGGCCCTGTTTCCAGAAGTAGGGCTTCTGTATCGGTCATCAGTTTTTGTATGCCAGCCGCAAAGCGTACCGGCTGCCGGACGTGCTCTGCCCAGTAATAAGCATCTGTTGCCTCTGCTGCCGTTAGCCAGGTTCCGGTTACATTAGATAGAATGGGAATGTGCGGCGCCTGACGCGGAAATTGGGCCACATAAGCGGCAAACTCCGCCACCATAGGTGCCATCATGTCAGAATGGAAAGCATGGGAAGTATGTAAACGGTGGCAAGACACCTTCTGTTGGTTTAGGTCATCTTCGAAGGCAGCTACGGCCCCTTCTGGTCCAGATACCACACACAGATCATGCCTGTTGACAGCCGCTAGAGACAAGGCCGTTGGTAATTGGGCGCGTACGGCCGTTTCCGGCAGGGCCACACTGAGCATGGCGCCCGGGGGCATGCGCTGCATCAACGCTCCTCGATGAGCCACAATGGCCAGGGCATCGGCCAAAGAGAATACCCCGGCCAGACAGGCGGCGACGTATTCACCAATGCTGTGCCCAATGAGGGCTACCGGCTTCAGACCCCATGCCTGCCAAAGCCGCGCCAGGGCATATTCAACGGCAAACAGCGCCGGTTGAGCTACAGCGGTTTGGGTTAGTTGGGTGGTAACTTTAGCTTCGTCAACAGTTTCTGCCGGGTACAAGATGTCAGGCAAGTTCAGGTTTAGAAAGGGCCGTAACAAGTGGGCACATTCATCTAACGCCTCTTGAAATGGACCGCCCTGTGTGTAAAGATCACGCCCCATACCACTGTATTGGCTCCCTTGCCCAGGGAACATAAACGCGAGCGTTTGTGGTTTGTCAGGGGTGATCGCCGTCAGCTGTGGACTGCTTTCAACGGCCGTGGCCAACATCGAAGCAGCTTGTGTTGCCTGGTGACACACCAGTGCCAGCCGCCGGGAAAAGTGGCGGCGGCCCACTTGCAAGGTGTAAGCAACATCAGCCAGATTTAAGTCAGGGTGCTGGTGTAGGTGTGCCGCCAGGTTTACCCTCATCTGTTGTAAGGCTTCGTCTGTTTTAGCTGAAAGCAGGATAAGTTGTTCTGTCTCTTGGGAGGATGTTGTTGGCATTGGCGGCGCTTCTTCCACGATCAGATGGGCGTTTGTGCCGCCAATGCCGAAGGAACTCACGCCGGCGCGGCGTGGGTACGCATCTACCAGCCACGGCCGTAACTTCTTGTTGACATAAAAAGGAGAGTCGTCAAATGCTATCTCGGGGTTAGGGTCATTAAAATGTAACGTTGGCGGTATTTGCTGCTGGCGCAAAGCAAGAATGGTTTTGATAAGCCCGGCAACGCCGGCGGCAGCGTCCAGGTGGCCAATATTGCTCTTAACTGCCCCCAGGGCGCAAAACTGACGCGCCGATGTCTGTAACCGAAAGGCTCGCGCCAGCGCCGCCACCTCAATAGGGTCACCTAAAACGGTGCCCGTCCCGTGGGCCTCAACATAACTGATGGAGGCGGCGGGGACGTCAGCCATAGCCAGCGCCTCGGTGATGACCTCCATCTGGCCATCTTCGCTGGGGGCAGTGTAGCCTACCTTACGGGCACCGTCATTATTAAGGGCTGACCCTCTGATAACGGCCAGAATGGTATCTCCGGCGGCTGTCGCCTCAGACAGCCGCTTCAGCACAACAATGCCTACACCGTTACCGCCCACAGTGCCTTGTGCGCGGGCATCGAAGACACGGCAATGCCCATCGGGTGAGGCGATCCCTTCTTTCTGATAAAGATAGCCACCTGCCAGGGGAACGGTGACAGATATTCCCCCGGCCAGTGCCATATCACATTCCCAGCTTAGCAAGCTCTGGCAAGCGAGATGTACGGCAACAAGGGATGTGGAACAGGCTGTTTGCACGGTCACACCGGGCCCCGATAGATTAAGGCGGTAAGAAACCTGGGTGGTGAGAAAATCCTTGTCATTGCCAATAACCGTCTGGTAGCCGCTGTGTTCAGGGTGGGAAAGCAGGTTATGTACCAGGTAAGTATTTAGCGTGGCGCCGGCGTAAACGCCAATACGGCCGTGGTCTGGACCGGGCGCATACCCCGCCGATTCCAGAGCATGCCAGGCACATTCTAGAAAAAGCCGGTGCTGTGGGTCCATGAAGGCTGCTTCACGGGGGTTGATACCAAAAAAGGCAGCATCAAAACAATCGGCGTCTGCCAGTACCCCCTTAGCTTTAACATAATCAGGATGTTGCCACATATCAGCTGCCACTCCGGCCGCCCGCAGTGTATCATCATCCAGGGGGATAATACTTTCAATACCGTTACTTAGATTTTGCCAGAACTGCTCTACAGTGGCCGCACCGGGAAAACGCCCCGCCATGCCGATGACCGCAATGTGGGGAAGTGGTTCATAACCAGTCATAGGTTTAATCCTCTTTCGGTGGATGGGATGCCTGCCGCCTGGCCCGCTGCTGCCAGGCCGCCTGCCGGGCAGCGGCCCGCCTATGAGCTTGCTGCTGGTCAGCCTGGGCCGTTTCGGCCATCTGTTCATCTCTTAAGTAATGGGCCAATGCGCTGACGGTGGGGTGATTAAAGAGAGCTGTCAGGGGAATGGAACGGGCAAAACTTTGTTCCAGTTGCTCTTGTATTTGCACCAGGAGCAGGGAATGGCCGCCCAGATCAAAAAAGTTATCCTGGCTGCCAACCTGTTCCTTACCCAGCACTGCCTGCCAGATAGCGGCAATCTGCTGCTCAAGGTGACTGCCAGGCAGGGCGCTTACGGCAGCTGACGGCCGTGGCGCCATGTTCAGCAAAGCCGCCTGGTCAACTTTCCCATGAGCCGTCAAAGGCAGGGCTTCCACTAAGACATAATCAGCGGGCCACATATAAGCGGGTAATCTGCTGGCCAGATACGGCCGTATCGCCTGTAGCAATGTTTCCAAGGCAGCAGATGACTGTATGGGCACCAGATAGGCTATCAATGTTCGTTCGCCTATCTCTGACATAGGTGTGGCCAGGACAACGCTCTGCTTAATATCAGGGTGCTCTGCCAAAACCGCTTCGATTTCTCCCAACTCGATGCGAAAGCCACGCACCTGTACTTGATGGTCATGCCGACCCCCAAATGCCAGACGGCCGTCTGGCAGATAACGCACCATGTCACCCGTGCGGTAAAGACGGCCTCCCGGTTCTGTGCTGTACGGGTCAGGGATAAAGCGGTTGGCAGTCAGGCCCGGCTGATGCAGGTACCCACGTGCTGTCCCCAGACCGCCCACGTAAAGCTCACCATAGACGCCTGTGGGTACTAGCTGTAAATGCTTGTCCAATACATAGAGGCGGGTATTGGCGATAGGGCCACCAATGCCAGGTCGTTGGCGCGAGGAAGCAGCCATAGGTACGTCCCCGGAAGTTGTTACCACCGTATACTCGGTGGGTCCGTAATTATTCACCAGTTGAAAAGGTAAGGGAACATGTGGTGAGGTTAGCAGCTTGTCACCACCTGTTAAAAGAAAGCGTAAGGGCGTGTTGTCTGGCCATGTCAAGGCCAGCAGCCCGGCTACTAAAGGGGTGGGCACAAACGAGTGTGTAATGTTGTGGCTTAGAAACCACGCTTGTAATTTGGTAGAGGAAAGGCGCGTTTCATCATCAACCAGATACAGCGTGGCCCCGGCCGCCAGGTAAGGCCAGATTTCCCATACGGCGGCGTCAAATCCCAGGCCAGCCAGGTGCGTGGCGCGGTCCGATGCGGACACTGCAAAAGCTTGCTGATGCCAGGCGACCAGGTTGCTTAATCCGCGGTGCGTAAGTTGTACACCTTTAGGTTGGCCGGTTGAGCCGGAAGTGTAAATAATATACGCCAGATTGTCAGGGCTCAGGGCCACAGCCGGGTCATCTTCTGGCACAGGCTCATGTAGCCAATGGGTATCTAACAACAGCAGATGAACCCCCGCTACAGGGGGGATGTCTGCTGCCACAGAGGCATACGTGAGTAAAAAGAGGGGGCCATGACCACGCTTTACATCGGCCAACATATAGGCTAACCGGTTAGGTGGGTAAGCAGGGTCAAGGGGCACGTAGGCCCCCCCGGCTTTAAGGATGCCCAAAAAGGCCACAACTTCGTCAGTTGAACGTGGCAAACAGACAGCTACGGGCACTTCTGGTCCTACCCCCAAACGGTGTAATTGATAGGCCAGCCGATTGGCGCGGCGATTCAGCTGTCCGTATGTAAGAGGGGCAGCGTCATCGAAGGGCACCACGGCCGTGGCGTCTGGTATTTGTCTGGCCCAGGCCGCTACCTGCTGATGTACCAGGGTTGGCGGCAGCGTGCTGCCGCCCAGCACGCTGGTGGTATTGTTCCTGGTGAACAAAATGTGCTGCCGCTCCTTTTCTGTTAATAGGGGTATCTGGTAAATCGATTGGTGTGGATGAGAAACGATGCGCTGCAATAAGGTATGGAAATGCGCCGCCAGGTGCTGTACTGTTTCCGGCACAAACAAATCCGTGTTGTAGATGATGCCTCCCCGAAGCTTCTCATCTTCCAGCCACATATGCAGTTCCAGGTCAAAGCGGGTTGTCGCTATTTCGGGAGTGAGGCGTTCTACCATTAAACCAGGCACATGAACGGTGGGCACAGGCGCATTTTGCCAGGCAAAGATAACCTGGCACAAAGGATTCTTATCTACACTTCGTCTTGGCTGCAGCGCTTCTACCACCAGTTCAAAGGGTAAGTCCTGATGAGCGTAAGCATCCAAGGTTATTTCTTTCATCTGCTGCAAAAGCGCATAAAATGTCAGGTGACCGGCTAGTTTTGTGCGGATAATCAGCGTGTTTGCAAAAAAACCGATGAGCGGTTCAAGTTCAACACGATGGCGATTAGCGATGGGGGTGCCTACGCTGATGTCTATCTGTCCGCTGTAGCGAGCAAGCATTACCTGAAACGCGCTCATTAAAGTCATAAAAAGGGAAACACCCGCAGTTTGACTCAGTGCTTGTAAATGGGCGGTTAGTTCATCTGCAAACTGAAGCGGTTGGACCTTGCCGGCAAAAGAAGGGGTTGCTGGTCGTGGATAGTCGGTCGGTAAATTTAACTCTGGCAGCCCGGCTAGCTGGCGCTGCCAATAAGCGAGTTGTGTTTCGTACTTTTTGCCTTGCAAATCCTCTCTTTGCCAGACAGAAAAATCAGCATATTGAATGGGTAGAGGAGTCAATGCCGGGGTTTCACCGCGCAGGCGTGCCTGGTACTGCTCCCACAACTCTTGTTGAAAGACCCCAACAGACCAGCCGTCAGCCACAATATGATGGATGGTGATCAGAAGCAGGTGCTCTTCGGCCGACAGAGACCATAAGTGGGCACGGAGCAGGGGACCCGTTTCCAGGTCAAACGGCCGTTCTACCTCTTTTTGTATCTGGGCCGCCATGGTCAGGGTTGTTTCTTGTGGGGGCCATGCCTGGTGTTCTATGGGCACACTCAGAGCTGGCCTGATCTGCTGCACCGGTTCATTGGCCGCCAGAGTAAAGGTGGTGCGTAATGATTCATGCCGGCTGACCACGTCATTTAAACTTTGCTGCAATACGGGCACCGTAAGCGCCCCCGTCAGGCGCACGAGGATGGGCAGGTTATAAAGCGCTTTGTGTGTGGTCAACCGATCTAAAAACCACAGACGACGCTGCCCAAAGGAAAGGGGTAAGGGGCCTTGCCTATGTACGGTAGGGATGGGCGTTACGGCCGTTGTGCTGTGGCCAAGCTGCGCCGCCGTTATGCTTGCGGCCAGATCGGCCAATGTGGGGGCAGCAAAGATCAGTTTAAGTGGTGCCTCAATGTGCCAATGATGGCGCAGCCGGGATATAAGCTGTGTGGCCAGTAAGGAATGACCACCTAACTCAAAAAAATTATCGTGCCTGCCTATCTTTTTAACGCCTAACAGCGTTGCCCAGATATGCGCCAGCGCTTGCTCTGTTGCTGTTTGTGGCGGCACAAAGGCGGCGTCTGTCTCTGGGCGGACATCTTGGGGAGGAGGTAAGGCGCGCCGGTTGATTTTGCCGTTGGGCAGCCGCGGTAATACTTCCATGATGATCAAGGGAGAGGGGATCATATGGGCGGGTATGGTTTGCTGTAAAAAGGCGCGTAGTTCCCGTGTCTGAAGGGTATGCCCTGGTCTGGTGGTTACGTACCCCACCAACAGCAGTTGGCCGGCCGTGTCTTTATGGGTGGTAACCGCCGCGTTTTGTACACCTGGATGTTGAACCAGGGCCATTTCTACCTCGGTGAGTTCAATACGAAAGCCGCGTATTTTCACCTGATGGTCGCCCCGCCCTAAAAAGTGAATGTTGCCGTCTGCGGCGTAGCGAACTTTATCCCCGGTGCGATACAATCGCCCGCCTGGCTGATGCCCCAAGGGATCAGGCACAAACTTCTCAGCTGTGTTCCCCGGACGGTGATGATAACCACGCACCACCCCTGCGCCGCTAATGTACAGTTCGCCTACGACACCGGTCGGCGTGGGCTGCCCCTGCCCATCTAAAACGTAGAGTTGGGTGTTGGCAATAGGCCGGCCAATGGGAAGGACAGCCCCTGGCTGCCCATTTCCTGGAAAGCAGGCATAGACACTGCTCCACACCGTTGCTTCGGTGGGGCCATATTCGTTGTAAAGTTTGGCTTGCGGCACGGCCGTGTTGTGGTGTTGCGCCACAGCGCCAGAACAGGCTTCACCGGCCACAATCACCGTTTCCAGGCTGGCCAGTTGGCCAGACGCACTCTCTTGCAAAAGCAAGTCATACAACGCGGGCAGGCAAAGTGTATGGGTGATCTGATAGTCAGCGATGAGTGCGGCCAGTTGATGGGGATCACGCTGCTGCTCTGCGGTGGGTAAACAGAGCGTGCCACCGCTGCACAGGCTCCAAAATAGACCAGCCACAGAACTGTCAAAGGTAAAAGAGGATAAGAGCAAAAACCGTTTGACTGCCTTCTTATAATAAAGCAGACGGGCCCAGGTGGCGTGCATCAGGTTTTGATGGGAGATGGCCGCCCCTTTGGGCTGCCCCGTAGACCCGGAGGTATAGATAAGGTAGGCCAGATGGGCTGGCTGGATATGAACGGGAGGGAATGTGGTGGGGTATGAGGCTATGACCTCCTGGTCTGTATCCAGATAGATAACCGGGATGTCTGGCGCTGGCAGTGAAGCGTGTAAGTCTGTTTGTGTGATAAGCAGCTGTGCCTGGCTGTTGGCCAGCATCCAAGCCAGGCGCTCCGCTGGGTAAGCCGGGTCTAATGGCACATAGGCACCACCAGCCTTTAAAACCCCCCAGATACTGATGAGCATTTCTGCTGAACGAGTCAGGCACAAACCGACACAAACATCTGGGCCTACCCCCAACCTTTGTAGGTGGTGTGCTAATTGGTTTGCTCGCTGATCGAGCGCCTCGTATGTTAAAGAAATGAGTTCAGTTTCGCCCGTATAGTGCACGGCTGTTGTGTCTGGTGTTTGTGACACATGGGCCTGAAATAATTCAAGTATGGTTTTGTTTTGGGGGGGCGCCACCGGGGTCTGGTGCCAACGCGCAACCAGTTGTTGCATCGCCACTTCAGAGAGGAGAGGTAATGTAGAAATGGGCCGCTCTGGTTCGGCCACAATGCCAGCCAGCAATGTTTGCCAATGAGCCGCCATTTGTTGAATGGTCACGGCCGTGAATAACGCCTGACGATACTCAAAATAGCCCGTCAGGTGTGTCTGCTCATCAAACAAGCATAGGGTGAGATCAAACTTGGTTGTGCCGCTTTCTATGGGCATAGGGGTGATTGCCAGATCAGGCAGGGAGAGCGAACCAAAGCTGGCTGCCTGTAGGGCAAATGTTACCTGAAAGAGTGGATGATAGGTAAGTGAGCGTGTTGGCTGTACCGCTTCAATCAACTGCCCTAATGGCAGCGCTTCATGTTCATAGGCCCCCAGACAGACACGGCGCACCTGGTCCAACAGCTCCTCAAAAGACATTGTGGGCGTCAGTTCTGCCCGCAGTGCTAACGTGTTGGCAAAAAACCCGATCAGATCGGCTGTTTCCGGCCGGCTGCGGTTGGCAATAGGAGATCCAATGATGAAGCTTTCTTGTCCCGAATACCGGTACAACAAAACCTGATACGCCGCCAATAGGGTGATAAAAGGGGTAACACCGCGCTGCCGGCTTAAATCCTTGAGTGCGGCGCTTAGTGTGGGCGAGAGGGTGAAGGCATGACGTGCCCCCTGGTCAGAAACGGTGGCCGGCCGAGGATAATCTGTAGGCAGTTCTAGTTTATGAACTGCCCCGGCCAGGTTTTCTTGCCAGAAGGTAAGTTGTTGTCGCAGCACATCTCCCTGTAACCATTGCCGCTGCCAGATCGCATAGTCAGCATACTGTACGGGCAAAGTTGGCAGGTCAACGTGATCGCCACACCGGTAAGCGTGATAGAACTGCTGAATATCGCGGGCGGCAACCCGGCTGGACCACGTATCCGCAGCAATGTGATGCATTGTTACCAGCAGCACATGGGTGTGGGGTTGCAGCCGCCATAGATGTGCCCGAACAGGCAGTGCTGTGGCCAGATCAAATGGCTGGTTGGCCGCCGTTGTGATCGCCTGCTGCACCTGCCGGGCCTGAGCATCCTCAGGGTAATGACTGAAGTCAATGATGGGGATGTCTAAGCAGGCGTCTGATAAAATCTGCTGTATCGGTTGGCCTTCTCTGTCTGTAAAGCGTGTGCGCAGAACTTCATGGCGTTGTAACAGCGCATTAAACGCCGCTTGCAGTGCAGCCACATGAAGCTCCCCTTCCAGCCGAAAGGCCGCCGGGACGTTGTACGCGGCACTTTGTGGTTCAAGCTGCTGCATAAACCACAGCCGCTCTTGGGCATAGGAGAGGGGCAACGGCCGTCCGTGATGTTGTTGTGGTGTGACGGCCGCCGCGAGTATATCAGCCTGCGACTGTGCCCACAGCTTTTGTAACAAGGTGCGGCGTTCTGGTGACAGGGTCGCCAGGCGCCCGGCAAGGTCGCTCATGATCCTTCCTCCAACAACATGCGTACTTCCTCATCGCTCAGGTGTTCAACATGGGCCAGCAGCAGTTCCATGTTTTCCATAGGGCTGCTGGCTTTTACATCAAGATCTCCATTGGTATGCAGCGCCAGAACTTTGGCGCTTACATCAGCCACGCTGTACCCACTAATGATATCGGCGGCAGATAGGGAAATGTTTACAGCCCTATCCAGGCGGTTACGCAGTTCAACGGCCATCAGTGAGTCCATGCCCAGGTAGATCAATGGTTTGTGTTCATCGACGGCCGTGGCCGCCAGGCCCAGAACCTGGGCCACTTGCTCCTTGATGAAAGAGCGCACGGTTTGTTGGCGCTCAGGCGCGGACATGGCGTGTAAGGCAGCATGAGACAGCGAAACCGGGCCTGTTGGTGTGCCCCCATTTGAAGACGACAAAACGGATGATAACCAGGGCAGCCGGCTTACATCTGGGTAGAATTGCTGCCAGCGTGCCCATGCCATAGGCATGACGCCGACCTGGGCCGCTGATTGCCTTAACAAATGGGCAAAGACGGCCGTTCCCTGCGCTGGTGTCATGCTTTCCATCCCCCGGAAAGCCAGGCGCTGGCCACGGTCTGGATGGGCTGCCAGGCCCACCTCTGACCAGGGTCCCCAATTGATGCTTAAGCCAGGCAGACCATGTGCCTGACGGTAATGGGCTAGCGCATCCATAAAAGCATTGGCAGCCGAGTAGTTAGCCTGGCCTGGCGAACCCAATAATGACGCCGCCGATGAGAACATGACGAAGAAATCTAAGGGCTCATGTTGTGTCAGCCTGTGTAGATTCCAGGCTCCCTGGAGCTTGGGGGCCATCACCCGGGCAAAGCGTTCCTGGTTCAACTGAGTTAAAATACCGTCATCAAGCACACCAGCGGCATGGACAACCCCGTACAAGGACAGGTCGGCTGTATGCACCTGATCTAATATCTGTGCTACTGCCTCTTCGTCTGTAATATCCCCTAGTGCTTTTATAATTTGTACCCCTTGGGCTTCCATTTGCTGCACGATGGCTAGCGCTTCGGCAGAGGGGCCACGGCGCCCTGCTAACAGAAGAAAACGTGCGCCTTCGTCTACCAACTGTTGGGCAATGGCCAGACCCAACCCCCCAAAGCCGCCTGTGATCAGATAAGCGCCATGGGGGCGAATAAGCTGGGCTGCTGGTCTGGAAATCTCAATAGGTACGGCATCTTCCTCGCCAGTAAGGATGATTTTGCCGACGTGCTGGGCCTGGGCCATATGCTGAAAGGCGTTTTTGGCCGCAGAAAGGGGGAAAGTACGTGCCGGCAATGCTGGCCACAACCCCAGGGACAAAGAACGGGCCACGTTCTGAAAAATCGGTGAGAGATAGCGACAAAGTTCACCCGTCAGAAGATTGGGATCAAGGTCAATAGCAAAGAAAAAGATGTTCCGCTTAAGTAACGCAAGGTTGAGCTGGCCATCTTCATACATGCTCCGCTTGGCCAGCTCTAAAAAACGGCCGCCTGGTCGCAGCAGAGACAGGCTGTGAGAAACGGCCGTCCCTGTCAACGAATTAAGTACCACATCTACCCCTTCCCCCTTTGTGTGTGCCCTGATCTCCTCGGCAAAGGAGCATGAGCGTGAATCCATCACAACCGGGATGCCCAAGGAGCGTAGATAGGCCCGTTTTTCCGGCGTACCAGCCGTAGCAAATACTTGAGCACCTCGTTGCTGTGCAATCTGTATGGCCGCCATGCCCACACCGCCGGCCGCCGAGTGAATGAGAACACGTTCACCAGGGGCCAGCCGGCCCAATTCACACAAGGCATAATAGGCGGTGAGGTAGGCAATAGGTAAAGTGGCCGCGTCCGTGAAGGATAAATGGGCCGGTTTGGCCGCCACATAAGCGGCTGGAGCCACCGTGACAGAGCTAAAACTATGAGGAGCAATAGCGATGACTTCATCACCGACCTGAACATGATCAACATGTTGGCCCACGGCCGTTACCACACCAGCGCATTCAATGCCTAAAGGCGGTGGTCCTTGGCCCATGCTGGGGTAAATGCCCATGACTTTCATCACGTCAGAAAAGTTTAAACCGGCGGCACGCACATCAATTTTAACTTCATCTGGTCCTGGTTCCACCGGCTCGGCCGCGTGCAGCCGCAGGTCATCGATCAGCCCCGGCTTGTCGATCTGTAAGGTAATGGGTTGTAGAGACGGCCGTACTATGAGGGTCTGTGTGATTTGTTCTGTAACATGTACGGGTTGGGGTCGCAGCCGCCCAACATAACGGTTATTGTGGCGGAAAGCGAGGTGATTTTCCGCCACATCCGCCGTGATCTCGTCTATGAATGCTTCGATTTCGGCATCGGTGATAGAGATACTCAAGTCTACATTGGCACAACGCAAGAGTGGATGTTCGTAACTGATGACACGCCCCAATCCCCATAAAGGGGCCTGGGTGAGCGTTGATGGTGGATCAGCTTCATGTGCTGTCTGTACACCGGCAGTCACCAGCCACAGGCGAGGGAGGGTGGGCATTTCCTGTTGGGCTAAAGCCTGTACCAGATGCAATACGGCGCCACAACCGGTTACCTGGGCTGCTTGTAAAGAGGCTGCCGTCAGGTTGTCTTCCCTGGTTAGACCCCACAAATGAATGATGCCGTCAAAGGGCGCCAGTTCGGCCGTATCGGCTAGAAGCTGCTTAAAGTCTTGGGGACGTCCGGGGCGAAGTTCATAATGGCTGCTGTCTATCACCTGGTAAGATTCACCAGCATAGGCTGTAAGGCAGCGGGCACCCCGGTCCATAAGCCGTTGCCGCATACGATCGCCCACACCTTCCCTGTCCATCAACAACAGCCATGTGCCTGGTGTGGGTGTCTTTGTTAGCAACGGCCGAGTCATTGGGTCCCAGACCAGATGGTAAAGCCAATTGTCAAATGGTGTCCGTTTGCCTGAAGTGATAATATGACGAATGCGTAAACCAATGACCTCGGCCAGCATCGTGCCATCTTCCGCTAACAACCGTAAATCACCAACGAGCGTAGCTGCCTTCTTCTCAGCAGGGCGCAGTGTGACCTGGCTCCACACCTGCCGGGGCAGTGGGGCATAAAGTTTTAGTTGTTCAATACCAACCGGAAGAAACAGCTCGCCCTTGGGGATAACGGCCAGAATGACCTGCAGACAAGCATCTAACAGGGCGGGGTGTACGTGATAAATGTCTGTATTGGGAACAGTTTCCGGCAGAATCACCCAGGCCAGCGCCTCGTGTGCTTGTTTTTTTATCTGCTGAATCCCTTGGAAGGCAGGGCCATAGTGAATGCCGACGGCTTGCATTGCCTGGTAATGGTCGGCGGCGGAGACAGTATCCGTATAGTGGGCCTCAATGTCTGCCAACCTGACACGCGCCGTTGGCGACGGCTGATCTGCCTGGTATAGGCGGGCGCTACCGTGCGGCTGCCATGTTTTGTCAGACTGCCAGGCATATACCCGGAATGATGCTGTCCCTGGCTGGTCTACTACAACGGCCGTTTGGATCCATGGCCCACCTTCGGCTGCCAGAACAAGGGCTTCGTGCAGCACAATGTCTTCTAAAATGACCGGGTGGGCCCCCCAAATCTGAGCGGCGGCAGCCAGCGCCATTTCCAGGTAGGCTGTTGCCGGCATCGTTACGTTTCCGCGCACCTGGTGGTCATGCATATAAGGCAGCTGGGTGGTGTTGGATCGTGTCTGCCACAAATGTGTTTCGTTGGGTAGGGCCGTCCGCACATAGTGGCCCAGCAGCGGATGAATAGGTCCCTCGTCTGGTTGGTAGGCAGCCTGATGGTGCATACCGTGCTGGCTAACCGCTTGGGTCCAATAGGGTGTGTGCTGCCAGGCATAAAGAGGGAGTTTAAGGTAACGGCCGTGGCGGTACACCTGAGACCAATGTACGTTATACCCGGCCGCATACAGGCGGGCCAAAGATTCAAATAACACCAGGCGTTCTGGTGTACTGCGCCGCAGGGAAGGTATAAACAAGGCATCTTTGACGGCCGCATGCTGTCCACATTGTTGCAATGCACTAAGCACAATAGGATGGGGGCTGATTTCTAAAAACGTGGTATGCCCCCCGGCTAATAACTGCACTACCACCTCGGAAAAAAGGACGGGGTTACGCAGGTTTTGGGCCCAATAAGCCGCATCAAAGACGATGTTATCGCTGAGTGACCCTGTCACGGTGGAATAGAGGGGTATTGTTGCCTGCTGTGGTTGAATGTGGGCCAGGGTGTGTAATAAATCAGGCAGTAAGGGGTCCATGTGTGCGCTGTGTGAGGCATAATCAACATCTATCCAGCGGCAGAAGATCCCTTGCCGCTCTACTGTTTGCAGAATGTGAGCCAGTGCGTCCCTATCGCCAGACAATACCGTTGACCGGGGACTGCTGCTGACAGCCACCGATACCTGCTTTTCGTGGCCATTTAACACCTGCCGGGCTTCAGCCATAGATAGGCCAACAACAGCCATACTACCCTGCTTACGCCGTGCTGATTTGACCAACTGGCTGCGGCGGCAGACGATTTTAACGGCATCGGCCAGCGATAAGATGCCCGCTACATAGGCCGCCGCAATCTCACCCATGCTTTGTCCTACTACGGCATCTGGCGTTATGCCCCAGGAACGCCATAAGGTGGCCAGCGCTGCCTGCATGGCGAAGATGGCTGGTTGTATGACGTCTACTTCATCCAGCGCTTTTCCCTCTTCCAGCCAGGCCAATAGTGACCAGCCCACATAAGGGCGCATGGCCTGATCGCAGGCCATGATAATGTCACGAAACACGGGTTCTGTTTCCAGCAGACCTTTACCCATAGCCGCCCATTGTGACCCCTGACCGGGAAAAACGAAGACTAACTTACCGGGTCGTGGCGGCACGTTTGTCAATGCTTCAGTAGTCAGGGCTTGTACATGTGACAGCAGGTCTTCACGGCCGTTTACCACCCAGGCCCGGCGATAATCATAATGGGCTCGTCTGACGGCGGCGCTGTAACACAGGTCAGTTAACGCCGTTGTCGCTCCGGCCTCTTGGGCCAGATACGCTTGATAGCGTTGGGCCATCTCTTGCAGGGCCAGCGGTGTCTGGGCTGACAGGGCAAAAATATGTGGCTGCCTGGCGGGGTCGGCCACTGATGCTGACGGCATTGGCGCCTGTTCTGGTGCGGCGGCTAACACCACATGCGCATTTGTGCCTGAAATGCCAAAAGCGCTGACACCAGCCAACCGACGGCCGTAGCCGGTTTCTGGCCACGGCTGTGCTTCGGTGACCACCTGTAAAGGCAGTGCATCCCAGGGCACTTGGGGATTGGGTGTCTCATAATGCAGGCTGGCCGGAATCATCCCCTGTTTTAAGCTTAAGGCCACCTTAATCAGACCAGCAATGCCGGCGGCACTTTCTGTGTGGCCAATATTTGTTTTGACAGAGCCGACCAAAAGAGGCTTGTCGTCAGTACGAGCCTGCTGCCGCACGCGCCCCAAGGCACGTAACTCCACCGGATCACCAACAGCAGTACCGGTCCCGTGGGCCTCTACATAGGCCACATCTCCCGGCATAACGCCGGCACTGCGACAAGCGTGCTGCCATAATGCCTCCTGGCTTGGCTGGCTGGGGACCGTCAGTAAACCGCTGGTACGGCCGTCGTTGTTGACCGCGCTGCCCAAAATGACGGCATAGACCGGGTCGCCATCGGCCTGCGCACGGGCAAGCGGCTTCAGCACCACTACGCCGATACCATCACTGCGCACAAACCCGTTGGCCCGGGCATCACCAAATTTGCAACGGCCGTCTGGCGACAGTGCCTGGGCCTGTGAAAAGCCAATGGTGATCTCTGGTATCAGCACTAAATTGGCGCCGGCCACAATAGCCTGGTCACATTCTTTATGGCGCAAACTTTGGCAGGCCATATGCACTGCCACCAGCGCTGATGAACAAGCGGTGTCCACGGCCACACTAGGGCCGGTAACATTTAGGGCATAAGACAGCCGCCCTGGCAGTGTATGACGGCCACCCCCGATCAGCGCATAAATGTCAATATTGCCGGCATCGGTTCCAAATAGCTGCAAATCTTCATAATCAACTGTAGAAACCCCCACAAATATACCCGTCTGTGAGCCTGACAATTGGGTGGGTGCCTGGCCGGCGTCATCCAGGGCATCCCAGGTGGCTTCCAACAGCAGCCGCTGTTGTGGGTCCATGCGGGCTGCTTCCCGCGGAGAGATGCCAAAAAAAGAAGCATCAAACTGTTCTATGTCTTCGATGAAGCCGCCCCAGCGGCTGCAGGTTTTGCCCGGTGTTCCCGGAGTAGGGTCATAAATGAGATTAACGTCAAAACGGGCAGCGGGCACCTCTTGAATGACATCCTTTTGCTGGACAAGCAGCTCCCAAAAGTCAGCCGGATTGTTGACCTGGCCGGGAAAGCGACAACCAATGCCCACGACGGCCACAGGTTCATCATTTACGCTTTGTTGCTTATCCTCTGCAGCGAGACTATCTGTATTTATATTGTTTTTAGACATGGCACACTACCATTTTCTCCTACTTTTACATTTACCTGGCAGTATAATCGGCTTGATCCGGCTGGCTTTGTTCGTCGGCTGGGTTTCAAACCAGGGCGGCCATGATAGATACATGACGCCCTGGTTTGAAGCATGCCTTTGCCCTATACAATCAGGTTCTTACGTTACTTCATTGAAGGTATACATACGTTACAGCGTTTCCGGTACCTCCCGTTCTTGCGGATGCCAGGCCCACCGTTCTGCATAAGCGTAAAGTGTGTTAATGGGAGTGTTCACATCACCCCCGGCCCAGGCATTATCTACGGCCGTGACTTGTTCTGCGCAGGTGACGTACTCCAGAAACTGGATGCTTATCTTGTCTGTCTGCGGCAGGTGGTAATCAAGCAGTTTAACTTTTGCAAAGGCAGATATGCGGTACAGGAGTCCTCCGCTGGGCCCCTGGCTTAAGTCCCAGACAGGTACAACCAGGCCACGGGTGGTTAGTTGTGCCAGGGCATCTCGCATTTGTTGGGCATTGGAAGCGCCTGGTTTGCCCCACACCCAATCACCTACGGAAACCATGTGGTCATTGGCATCAGAAGGGTTGACATAAGTGTGGCTGTTGCCTGGCGGTGTCAGGCTGGCCGCCAGAGAGGGCACGTCTTTGGCACCATCCCAGGCTAACCAGCCAAACTGACCAGGCGAGTTCCCGTTTATAATGTCATAGAATGTGTCACCCGCCTGCACATGGAGCAGCATCTGTGCCGAGAGAGCGATAGGATACAGCTCACATGCGGCCGGCGTGGGCGTGACACTGATAACCACGGTTGCTGTGTCTGATCCTCCCTGACCGTCACTGAGAGCATAGAGGAAACTATCTGTCCCTGTGAAGCCTGCATTGGGTGTGTAGGTGATGCTGTTGTCCGGGTTGATGACGGCCGTGCCCTGAGCCGGGGCTGTCACGCTGGTTACGGTCAGGGTATCTCCATCGAGGTCATTATCATTAGCCAGTACATCAATGATAAGAGGGGTGTCCTGCACCGTCGCGGCGGCGTCATTGGCTCCCGTAGGGCTGGCATTACCCACATGACAGGTGGTGTAGCCCAGGAACTGTAACGTTATGCGATCCTGTTTCACCAGGTTGTAGCTTAGCAAGCGTATGCTCACAAACGCTGAGACCTGGTAATTTGCATTGGCGCCACCGCCGGTGACGTTATCCCATACCGGGATCGTAATATCCATGGTCATCAATGTATCCAGGGCATCACGCACCGAGCGGGCATTGGACACACCAGGCTTGCCTTCTACCCAGTCATCTACAGAGACTGTATGATCATTAGGATCATAGGGGTTGATGTAGGTGTGGCTGTTTCCAGGGGGTGTCAGGCTGGCCGCCAGAGCGGGGACGCTGTTATCACCCGTCCACGTCAGCCAACCGAAATTACCCGGCAGTTGGCCATTCATAACTTCCGTCAGAATGTCACCTACGTTGACGCCGGCCAACGAATCAGCGTGCAACGCAATGGGGTAGAGGTTGCACGCGCCAGAGGCCGGTGTTACGCTGATCGTCACCGCAGCTGTGTCGGTGCCTCCGTTGCCGTCACTGACAGTGTAGGTGAAGCTGTCTGGGCCGTTGTAACCGGCGGCCGGGGTATAGACGATATGGTCGTTAGCATCGAGCATCACCAGGCCATGCATCGGTTGGGTCATACTTTCAACGCTGAGGGCATCGCCATCGACATCGGTATCATTGGCCAGTACGTCTATGGTCACGGCCGTATCTTGTGGTGTGGTGGCGCTGTCATTCACGGCCACGGGGGCATCATTCACCGGTGTCACAGTGATGGTGACCACGGCCGTATCACTGCCGCCGTGGCCATCGCTGATGGTGTAGCTGAAACTGTCAATGCCATAGAAATGGGCTGTGGGGGTATAGGTGAGACTGTCATCTGGGTTGATGACAACCACCCCATTAGTTGGCTGGGTCACACCTGTTACCACCAAAACATCGCCATCGGCATCGGTGTCGTTGGCCAGCACATCTATGGTCACGGCCGTATCTTCGGTGATGGTGACACTATCATCATTGGCCACCGGATTATCGTTTTCGGCCGTTACAGAGACGGTGACGACGGCCGTGTCTGTTCCGCCCTGACCATCATCAATGCTGTAACTGAAGCTGTCTTCCCCGGCAAAACCGGCATCGGGTGCATAGGTTACGCTATTGTCAGCGTTGATCGTCACCAGACCGTGTGCCGGCTGTGTGACACTGCTTACCAGCAGCGCATCGCCATCAACATCGGTGTCATTGGCCAACACATCCACCGTGACGGCCGTGTCTTCGGCTGTGGAGACGCTGTCATCATTGGCTACGGGGGCATCATTCACCGGTGTCACGGTGATAGTAACCACGGCCGTATCATGGCCGCCATGCCCATCACTGACAGTATAAGCAAACGTGTCACTACCATGATAGTTGGGGGCCGGAGTGTAGGTGACGGTGTTGTCAGGGTTAACCATAACCGTGCCGTGTGTAGGAGTGGTGACAGTAGAAACCACCAACGTATCGCCATCGACATCGGTATCGTTGGCCAGCAGGTTGATGGTGACGGCCGTGTCTTCCGGTGTAGTAGCGTTGTCATTTGCCGCCACTGGTGTGTCATTAACCGGGTTGACGGCGATGGTGACCACGGCCGTGTCGCTGCCACCGTGACCATCGGTGATGGAATAACTGAAGGTAGCCACGCCGTTGAAGTCAGGGTTGGGGGTGTAGGTGACGGTGTTATCAGCATGAAGCACGGTGATACCGGCGGTGGGGGTGGTTACGGCCGTAACAGTGAGCACATCTCCGTCTACATCGCTGTCATTGGCCAGCACATCAAGGGTGATGGCTGTGTCTTCCGGCGTGGTGGCGTTATCATTTACAGCCACCGGGGCGTCATTGACGGGCGTGACCACGATGGTTACGGTGGCTACATCACTGCCACCGTTGCCGTCACTAACGGTATAGGTAAAGACGTCGGTGCCCTCGAAGCTGTCATTGCTGTTGAAGTCCGGGTCAGGCGTATAGGTGACACTGTTGTCACTGTTAATCACCACCGCACCATTGTCGCCTTGGGTCACTGCGCTAACGGTCAGGCTGTCCCCGTCCACATCACTGTCATTGGCCAGCACATCAAGAGTGACGGCCGTGTCTTCCAGGGTGGTGGCCTGGTCATTGTTGGCTGTGGGGGCGTCATTAACTGATGTGACTGTAAGGCTTACCGTGGCTGTGTCGCTGCCGCCGTGACCGTCGCTGATGGTGTAACTAAAGCTATCATTGCCGTGGTAGTTGGGGGCAGGTGTATAAGTCACCGTATGATCAGGGTTGAGCACGATGCTGCCATTGATGGGGGTGCTGATGCTGGTGACGGCCAGCGCATCGCTATCGACATCGGTATCATTGGCCAATACGTTGATGGTCACGGCCGTGTCTTCTGGCGTTGTGCGGCTATCATCATTCGCTATGGGGGCGTCGTTCACCGGCGTTACCGTAACCACGACGCTGGCTGTGCCGTGGCCGCCGTGGCCGTCGCTGATGGTGTAGGTAAAGCTGTCACTGCCGTGGTAGTCAGGCGCAGGTGTATAGGTGATGGTGTTGTCAGCGTTTACCACGGCCGTGCCTTGGGTGGGCGTGATGATGCCAGTTATGTTTAGTGCATCCCCGTCTACATCGGTATCATTGGCTAGCACATCGATGATGACGGCCGTGTCTTCGGTGGTAACGGCATTGTCTGCCCCGGCTACTGGGTCATCATTCACACTGGTGATGGTTATTATGACCACGGCTGTGTCACTGCCACCGTGACCATCGCTGATGGTGTAGGTGAAGTTGTCAGCGCCAAAGAAGTTGATATCTGGCGTGTAAGTCACAGAGCCATCAGCGTTGAGAGTGGCGGTCCCGTTGGCTGGTTGGGTCACGCTGGTCACAGAGAGCGCGTCGCCATCGGTATCAGTATCGTTAGCCAACACATCGAGGGTGACAGGTGTATCTTCTGGCGTAACGGCATGATCATCATTGGCTGTGGGATTGTCATTCTCCTCCGTCACCGTCACCGTGACGGTGGCGGTGTCTGTGCCACCGTGACCGTCACTGATGGTGTAAGTGAAGGTGGCCACGCCATTAAAGTTGGCCGGTGGGGTATAGGTAATGGTACTGTCGCCGTTGACAGTGGCTGTGCCCACAGTGGGTGATGTCACACCACTCACCACCAGGCTGTCGCCATCGACATCGGCATCGTTGCTTAACACGGTTATGATGACGGCCGTATCTTCTGCCGTGGTCACCGCATCATCATGGGCCGTGGGGGCGTCATTGACCGGTGTTATGGTGATGGTGACGGTGGCTGTATCCATGTCACCCTGACCGTCGCTGATGGTGTAATTAAAGCTGTCACTACCATAGAAGTCAGGTGCAGGTGTGTAGGTGATGGTGTCATCGGCATTCACCACGGCCGTGCCTTGGGTGGGGGTAGTGACAGCAGTGATAGAAAGGGTGTCACCGTCGACATCGGTATCATTGGCCAGGACGTTGAGGGTCACGGCCATATCTTCGGCCGTGGCGGCGTTATCGTCTGCCGCTACGGGGCTGTCATTGATGGGGGTGATGGTGATGGTGACGACGGCCGTGTCACTGCCACCGTGGCCGTCCTCCACTGTGTAGGAGAAAGTGTCATTGCCGTTAAAATTCTCATCTGGGGTATAGGTGATCGTATCATCCCCATTGACGGTAGCTGCACCATGAGCCGGCTGTGTCACGGCGGCCACCGCAAGTGCGTCACCGTCGACATCGGTATCATTGGCCAGCACGTCAATAGAAACAGGCGTGTCCTCAGCCGTGCTGGCGCTGTCATCCACAGCTGTGGGCATGTCATTCAGCGGGGTTACGGTTACCGTCACCACTGCCGTGGCTGCTCCTCCCTGGCCATCGCTGGCGGTATAGGTGAAACTGTCACTGCCATTATAGTTGAGAGTGGGGGTGTACGTGACGGTATTGTCAGGGTTAATCGCGGCCGCTCCGTGCAGCGGTGCCGTCACTTCCGTCACCGTCAGGCTGTCCTCATCGACATCGGTGTCGTTGGCCAACACATCTATCATCACGGCCGTATCTTCCGTTGTCACGGCCGTGTCATTGTTGGCGACAGGTGTGTCATTCATTGGCGTTACGGTAATAGTGACGACGGCCGTGTCACTACCGCCGTGACCGTCACTGACGGTATATGTAAAGCTATCTACGCCGTTAAAGTTGGCCGTAGGTATGTAGGTGACCGTATGGTCTGCGTTCACAATGGTGATGCCATGCGCGGGAACGGCCGCAAAGACCACGGTCAGGGGATCACCGTCTACATCACTGTCGTTGGCCAATACGGTCACGATGACGGAGCCGTCTTCCGGCGAGGTGGCGGTATCATCGGCCGCCACCGGCGCGTCGTTCACGGGGGTGACGGTAACGGTCACCTGCGCTGCTGCCTGAGCGCCGTGGCCATCGCTGACGGTATAAGTGAAGGTGTCGGTGCCATCGAGGCTGTCAGTGCTGTTAAAGTCCGGATCGGGGGTGTAGGTGACGGTGTTGTCAGGGTTAATAACCACCATACCATTACCCGGCTGGGTGATGGTGTTAACAGAGAGGGTATCGCCGTCCACGTCGCTGTCATTGGCCAGTACGTCAATGATCACGGCCGTATCCTCTGCGGTGGTGATGTTGTCGGCGGCAGCTAGTGGGGTGTCGTTGACGGCCGTCACCGTGATAGTAACAACGGCTGTGCCACTGCCCCCATGGCCGTCGCTGACACTGTAGGTGAAACTGTCGGTGCCGTGGTAGTTGGTGTTTGGCGTATACGTAGCATCATCACTGGTATGAGTCACGGTGCCATGGGCCGGTTGGGTAACGGCACTGACAGAGAGCGTATCGCCATCTTCGTCACTATCATTGGCCAGGACGGGAATGGTCACGGCCGTATCTTCGGCGGCCACGGCCGTGTCATTGGTGGCCGTTGGTGGATTGTTGCCCGGAGTCACTGTGACGGACACAGTGGCTGTATCCGCGCCGCCGTGGCCATCGTTGATGGTGTAAGTGAAACTGTCACTGCCTGTGAAGTTGGCATTTGGCGTGTACGTTATGGTGGTCCCATTATGGGTAACAGTTCCATTTGCAGGCTGGGTGACGGTGGCGATAGTCAGTGTGTCGCCGTCGGCGTCGCTGTCATTAGTCAGGACGGGAATAGTCACGGGTGTGGCTTCTGTTGTGGTGGCGCTGTCATCTACTGCTTGTGGCGGGGTGTTGAGCGAATTTATGATCAGGGTAGCCGTGGCTGCGTCAGCCGCCGCGCTGCTGGCCGAAGTTACCTGCACCGTAATGTCATAGGTGCCGGTGCTGGGCACCAGTAGATTAACAAGTACACCGGCGGCCATATGTGCCGGTACGTAAACCTGATCAACCTCAAAGCCAAGCGTACCGGCCGGGGTGACCAACCCACTGAGATCATACACGGTGCCGATATTGCCGGTGTTCGTGAACACCATAAAGAATTGATGCTCGCTTATGAACCCATCAATCACCTTCAGGGTTGGCGTGATGCTCACAGAGACAGCCTCAAAGCCTGTAAAGGTGACTTCGGCATTGTCGGTGTTGGAGATAGCCGGGTTTACGGTGGAGCGGGCCGTGACGGCAAAGGGATAGGTTCTGGGTAAAGCAAAGTTTAGATCTGCGGCCGTTAGTTGGACTATGGTTGAGGCCCCCGGCGACAGAGAAACGGATGCGGGCACAAACTGAGCTGTGGCCGAGACAATGCCACTGGCATGCAGCCTGAAGGTGTCAGCGACTTCGCCTGTGTTTGTAACGGTAACGTTCCACGTTTGAGAACCAGTAGGTGACATGGTGACCCCTGGTGGGCTTACATGGAGTTGGACGCCTTGGGATGTGACCTGGGCCTGGGCCACGGCCGTGGCGCTGGTTTCCGGGTCGCTTTGAGACACAATCAAAAGCTGTACCGGGTAGATGGCCGGTGTTGTGGTGACTGCTGGCGTCACCAGCAACTGTAAGTTGGCACTGTTAAACACAAACGGTGTTAAGGACAGGGAATCCACCGGCAGACCATTGGCCACCAATTGATAGCTCCACCCTGGCGGTAGGTTGGCGCTAAAGCTGTAGGTATCTTCTATGCTGCCGGTGTTAGTAACGGTTAAAGTATACCGGGCGGGTGTGCCGCGGCCGGCCAGCGCCGTTGCCGGTGACAGGACGGCCGTTACGTCTGGCCCATTGAGCAGGCCCAAACCAGCCTCGGCATCGGCGGAGAGGCCGCTGTCTCCGTTGGCCTGTACCTGGAACGGGATGGTGCGTTCGGTCGTCTGGGCCGTCACGGTCATGATCCCGGTCAGGGATTCACCGGCGGCAAGCTGTGTAGCGGCAGGTAAACCAACCGGCAGGCCCCCCAGGCCGTTAACGGCAAATGTATAGTGCTCAGCCTGACTGGTGGTATTGGTAAGGATAAAGCCATACGTGACGGTCTGACCATAAGGTACAAATTGCAGCGAAGGTGAGATGTGCAGTTGTGGTCCTGAGCGTACACTGAGTGTGGCACTGGTTACATCTTCGCCGCCGTCGGCCAGTAAGGCCCGTACCATAAAATCATACTCTTGAATGGCGGCGTCTGCCGGAACGGTGACCACCAGGGGCACCTGCACCGTTTCCCCACTGTTGAGCGTCACCGTATCCGTGAGTGACACCCAGTTAGGGGGAATGCCCAGAATGCTCAGGTTGACTACCTGGGTCGTTAAAAACGCGTTGGTCAGGGTAACGGTGTAGGGCACGGCCGTGGCTGGTGATGTTACCTGGGTGTCCGGTGAGATCGTAATGATATGAGGGGCACTTACGTAAAACGGCGGCAGCATAAGCACGGTATTGTTATTGTTGCGCGTATAGCTGATAACCGTGCCTGTAGATAGTTGACGCACTTCGCCGGGCTGCAATGCAGAGGTCACAATTTGACTAAGCTCATTGACTTTGGTTGCTTCCCGATCTTGCTGACTATACAGCCAATGAATTTCTTCAGAGGTCAGATCCAACGGCAGAGGAGCCACCGTATCTGCCAGTAAAGAAGTACCAGACAAAGGTAAACTATGGCGTATATCAATGAAGTAAGTGTTTCCTTGGGTGGGCGTAGAAGCCTGGCTGCGGAAGGTGTTGTACAACAACCACACTGGCGTGGGGTTTGTAACCACACGTGCGTTGTCTGTCAGGCTGGTGATGTCATAGGCTTGTTGGTACCATAACTGGCGGGTATTTAACCAGCTGTCGTCTTCGGCTTCAAAGACCCGAATCCCTGTAAAACTACCGGTAAAATCATTATTCTGGCTGACGATGATCTCGGCATGTCCGTCAGCATCTACGTCAGCAATCACCGGCAGTTCAAAAGCGGTTGATGAAGAGTGGGCCGTCTGGAACAGTATCGTGCCGTCGGCGCCATTATACACTTTCAGGTATTGCTGGTCGGCATAAACAACTTCAGCCTGGCCATCCCCCTGGAAATCAAATACAGATGACCCGGTGACACCGGAGGAACTGTCATTGACATTGGGGTCTTGCCACAAAATGGTGCCATTGGTGTCATAGACGACGTAATCACTGGCCCCGGCAATACCAATTTCTACCGCACCATCTCCGTCAAAGTCGGCCACGGTGGGTGTGCCGCCATTACCAAAAGCGGCACTCCCTGTCAGTGGAATGGCCACCGGCCCCCAAATGATGTTCATTTGATGGTCAACCAGGAATACACGGCTGCCAAAGGGGTCGACGACGACAATCTCGGCCTCGGGATCGTTATCAAAGTTACCCAAACCAAGTGTCGTAATGGCCGGAATGGACGTGTTCTGGGCTAGAATGCCACCGGCGCTGCTGTAAATGGTATTACCGGCAATGACTTCAAAGGTGCCATCCAGGTTTACATCGCCAACAATGCTGGTCAGGGCGGCATCACTGCCGCCGCCGGGGCCATTGCCCAGACTGGTGACGCTGCTGAGCGTGTTGTTTACAACAAACCGCCCCACGATGATCTCCGGTAGGCCGTCATCATTTACGTCGGCGACCACCGGCAGGCTGCCGTAGGCCGGATTCATGAAGGCGCTGCTGATGTATTTGGCATTGCCGGTATTGCTAAAGGCGATCAGTCCGCCGATATTCCTTTCGGCTACAATTTCGGGGATGCCATCGTTTTCCAGGTCTACAATAATTGGGCTGGAGAGAGGCATGACGCGCCAACTGCTGTTGCTAACGCTGAATAGTTCGCTGCCATCATCACCACTAATGACACGTAGGACACCGTCGCTGTTGGGGTTGCCAGGGCGGTAGGCGGCAAAAACAATATCGGGAATACCATCCAGGTTGATGTCACCGACGGCAGGCAAACTTACAACCTGATTGTAATTGGTGGGGGCACTGAAGGCCGAGCGAGACCACTTGACAGTAGGCGTAAAGGGGATAGTGGTCGTGGGTACGTCGGTACGCTGGGTGGTGATGGTGGTGGTGACGGTGATGCCTGTTTGCCCTGGCGCTATTTGCATGGGCGCCCACTCATAGGTGACTTCCAGGTCTTGCCCAATTGATAGGAAGGTTGAGCCCAGCGCATTGGGAATCAGGCTGCCATCGGGATCCAGTAAACGAACGGTGGCCGTGTAGACGCCTGGCTCCAAACCATCAATATCCAGATCGCCTAAGAGGAAGGGGCCACTGTTGTTGACGGCAACGGTGAAGGGGGTAGCCAGTGTTTTGCGTACAGCACCGGCCGCATCGGTCAGTTGAACATCGGCCGTAGCAGCGGCCCGCAGGCCGGCCAGGTTTGCCAGGCGAATGTTGACCTGCGTTGTGCCTGTGCCTACGTTTAAGAAGTTAGGACTGAGGGCAACTTCCGTGATATGAAGCAGTTCAGACACCACCCGGACGTTGATAGCGCGGGTGATTGCCAGTTCAGGTGCTTCTGCCAGGCGCATGGTGAGCGAAAAGGTATTGGTCCCTAATACATTAGGTGTCACAGGCAGTGGTATTTGTTGGGCCACACCCGGCTGCAAGCTGACCTGGGTGGGGGTGATAACGTTCCAGCCGGCCGGAATGCCAGACAAGGCGAAGACGGCCGTAGCCGGCGTATCACCATAGTTAGCCACGCTGAGCGTGGGGGTAACCGTGCGGCCGGGGACGGTGGCCAACACGCCGGGGAAAATAGAGAGCGAAGGATTGTAAGCCGTGATGAGCGCCAGGACCGGCTGCAGGTCCTGGCACAGAATATCTCCTAACACACTGCGATCGACGGCCAGATCAGCGGGCGTGGTGTGCGCGCTCATTTGGGCGGCGATGTTGCTGAACTGGCCCGTGACCGCCAGCCCCGGATACGCTGACAATTGGAGCGCCACCTCTTGAATGGCAGCTACAGCCCGGTCACGTTGTGCCAGGTTGGCCAGATCAGGCCATCGTTCCAGTTGGGTCACCAGATTATCCAGCGCCGCTGCCAGGCCAGGGTCGGCGGCTGGGACGGCCAGCACGGCATTGTAGGCGCAGACCACTTCTGGGGCACGGACGGCTACCTGGACATGGGTGGTTTGCACGTAAGTGGTGCCGGGAGCGGGGCTGATGATGCGAATCTGCCGGTTATCGCCGGCAGCGGCCCCCACGGGGGTAAACGTCACTGTTTGGTTATGAGTAGCGCCGGCAGCCAGGGAACCTGTGCTGTTAGCGTAGCTGCTGGTCCACGTGTCCACGGGCAATGTCAGGGTAATGGGGAATGATCCGGCAGTTGTACCGATATTTAGAATGTTCAGGTCAAAGGTAGCGGCTGTATCTGGGGAAACATAGACTAATTTTGGATCGGCCGTGACATAGTTAAAGGCAATGGCTGGAACGGTGAAAACATCAGCATCACTCTGGGTTAAGGAGGGTGTGTCTACGGCTGTGACTATCACATTAAACGGATAAGTTGTACCTGCCGGTGGCAACGCTGGAACAGCCGGTGAAACATAGAGGCCAACCTGGCCTACACCGCCGGCAGGAAGGGTGATACTGGTTCCCGTTCCCCCTTCGGCGCCGCTGAGGATGAGCCAGCCGTCGGGCAGACCGTTCACGTCTACGTCAAAGGTGTGGGGTACAGTAGAGGTATTGGTGATGATAGTGGTAAAGGCAGCGCCGGGCAGTTGCAGACGGCCGTCGTTGTGCCCAGGAATGGTACCAGGTATGGCCGTGCCCCAGGGGACGGTGAATCGTTGTTCCGGGGTCACATCCATGACCATGCCCTGGTGAGGTTGAATGGTGACGGTATGTACGGCCGTGGTCACTATCATTGGTCTTGACAGCGTCTGGGCTGTTACCAGGATGGTATAATCTCCGGGTTCAGCGATATTGATGCCCGGTGTTACGGTCACGACCCCCGAATTATCAAGGTCTACATCCCATCCTTCAGGAGCGGATACTTCAAGATAGTATGTATCGGTGGCATTGGACAGCATATTAATGTGGAATTGCGAAGCCTGAGTGGGAATTACACTGCTGGTTGATGGGTTCAAAACTGCTTCCACATACCGATCAACTGTTCCTGTAAATTGAATACGATCTGTTGTTGCCGTTTGCTCCGTTACGGTAACCGTGCCGTTAAAGCCAGAGATAAAGGCGCCTTTTGTTGTGTCTAGAGGGGTTGTCCCTAAAACGGCCGTGCCGTTGCCATGTCCCAACTGGACGGTAGTGTGGCTCATGCTGGCCCCCCATTCCCCGGTGAACAAAGGCATGGGGTGCGGAGCGTCAGTCCATATAACAACAGGGCTATTAAACTCAACCAGGTACTGACCACTGCCATACAGGTTTCCATTGATAGTGATACTATTTGGATTTAGCAGAGTGGACTCAAACGAAGAAGCCGTTGTTGTAAGGATAGAGCTTGACCAGTCGGATACCATGCCTAAACCAGGGAGGGCGGGGGCGTAATTCGTGGCATAATTCCAACCGGCCCGCTGATAGCTTAAATCTGACCCACGCAAAGCAATGTGGTCGCCTGCTGCCCACATGGCCACCGATCCACTACCCACGATCTCGCCTCCTGGTAAACGGACAGTCGCTGAAGCAGCCTTGATGACCCGGTACGTCAGGTCTTCTGCTTGAATAGAGCTTTGCCAGTTCGACTTCATGTAGCCATCGAACACGGCGTGTCCGGTCTGAACGTCTGCCGTAAAGGGGGTGGCGGTTGATGTGACCACACCCTGATAGGTTATGAATTGGCTGTCATTATTGGCCGATGGTGCATTTGCCAGGTGAAGGTGTGCTGGCGCCAGAGGAACACCAGACGTAGTCGTACTTGTGATCTCAACCTGATATAAATGACGCCACAAGGATTTGCCCAGAGGCGATTTAAGAGGATTTAATGGTGATTCATCATAAGCCGCTTTATGAACGCCTGTTAGCATCGCCAAGGGGCGTTCTGATATAGAAGCAAGATAGGGGCTGGCATCTGGCAAGTTGCCTTGTTCTTGAGAATTGTCTTGTATGATCGGCAATGGTAAGGGATTGGTAATATAGATTTGATCCCCTGGTACAAGAATATTCACATCTTCAATACAACTAAGGACTGTGGGATTAGCCTGTGTGCAACCATTTCTTAAATTCGTGGCGGCCTGGACCAGGCGTACACTTATATATTGTGCCCCTGGTGGATAAAAAGCAGGGGGAAGGTATGCATTAACGATATCGAGGAGGTATCCTTGATTCACAGCATAGGTTAAGGTACTGTTTGGATAATGGCTAATGAGGATGGCCGGATCGGCCGTAGGTACGCGCACGCGCCAGCCGGGTTCTATGTGGTCAAGATTCTCAATGCATTGAGGTAAATTGGGGGCAAAAACGGTGTTGCGGTTACAACCCAGTAAATTGGTTGCCGCTTGTATGTCATAAGGGGTGACATTATACGTTTGAGCAATGGTGGATAAGGTTTGCCCTGACGCTACGCTAACATAGCTAAAGGTAAAGCCTTCATTGGTATCACGGTAGTCTGGAATGCCATCTCCGTTACTATCTGGACATCCGCCATAAAAAACGTAAGGGCATTCTTCATCATCATTGGGGTAGATGTTATTGCTGTTATTATCCTGGTAATCAGGGACACGATCACCGTCGCTATCTCTGCACGAAGAAAAGTTGTTACCTGGGCATTCGTATACGTCGGGGATATCATCGTTATCGTCATCGGGGTCATTGGGGTCAGGGTCGCCATCATTGTCACTATCATTGTCTCTATAGTTTTCCTCGCCATCCCCATCCCCATCAGGGCAATTACTATATTGAGCATAGTCACGACACTCGTTTCTATCCGGCACCCCGTCATTGTCACTATCGTCGTCCTTATAGTCAGGATTGCCGTCGCCGTCGCTATCACGGCATTGCTCGTCCGGATTGCTGAACCCGCCAAACCCTGGACACTCGTCCTTGTCTGGAATATTGTCCCCATCGTTATCCCTCTCATCACATGTTTGCCCTCTAAGAAAGCCCATGGCGGCAATGGCCAAGCCAAAACCAAGGAAAAAGAAGGCTGCTTCTGGACCACTAAGAAACGTTATAAAGCCTAAAGCGGTGGTAACAGTGGCCAGTACTGATTCTATAATAAGTCGTATGACTTGATCTTGGTTGTTGCAGGGGTCGAAGAAGAAAGCAATAAGTAGGTCAACAATAACGCCGACCAACAATCCCGCTATAAAGGCTATGAAGATTCTAAAAGCTGCATATTGCCATAAAAAGGTAAAAAGTCTTATAGCCCCTGTGACCAAGCCCTGTAAAGATGCAGCCTTAGCCATAATTTGCAGCTTAGGGGTGACGGCTAATTCAGCTGAAGACATTGAGGTGGATGATACGATCTGGTTTTCTGTAGAGCTTAATCTCTCTGATGTAATGCCAGTCGTTTGCATGCCATTTTGGGGTGTTACCTCCCACCATCCTGTCACGTCTGCGCCATCAATAGTAACAGGTAAAGCTGGAATAATAACCAGACTACCCCGAGTGACCGCCAGGGTAATTCTATTTTTGTTGCCTTTGGATATCGGTAAATCTTTAACGATAGCCAGGTTAGATTGATCGATAGCTAAAATTCCTACATCTTGTTCAACGGCCGTTGCAAAAACATTGGCAGTGCTGTGATTTGGCACGTTCCCCATCTCACTCACAACAACCCCGGCTGTGGTTGATTCTATAACTCCCCTTTGAAAACGAAAGCTGTTAGCGGCAGCTTCTGCTTGTCCGGGCATATTTAGAGCTCGCAGATTATTAGTCAGCGGTTCCAGGGATATGTTGACATCGTCTTCACTGAGGACCTGGGTGTTAATAGCCACTAAGCTGGGCTTTTGGTGGTAGAGAGCTAGACCAAGCACACTTCCATAATCTAAAGAGATATTGTCGGCCTGCCTGAAGTATTCTAGCCCCATTACTTTGTGGACCATGACCAATGCTTGTTGCATCTGTGCCGTACGTTCTCGCTCTTCTTCCGGACTAAGCTCTACCACTTCTCCTACAAAGAGGTCGCTCTTTTCCTGTATGAGTTGGTGAGCTTCAGCTGCTGCTTTGCTGATAGGATCTGTTGGTATAAAACTCGGTGCAAAAACAATGGTATGGGTATCAAACGCGGTCACCAAGGGATTGGTGTTATTTTGCAGGTCAAGGGTAAGCTCACCGCCAGCAAAGCGGTTCTCAAAACCAATTCTATCAACCAAAGTTTGTTGGTAGGTTTCCGGCGCCTCGTGGGGCGCCTTCTGCTCAACATTTAACCAAACGGCCGTGTGGATAAAGGTACCAAAGGGAAAGTTAGAGATCAAATCTTGATAACTGTTTCCACTTATGGTCTGGTCCCCAATAACAAGATAGGGTGTATAAGTGTGCCGAACCCAGAAAAACACGGCACCACTGCTTGACGTCGTATTAACCAGATGGCTCAGAGTGACAGGCTCTCCGACAAGCTCCACACTATTTAATTGATGAGTCAAGGGATAACTCGATGTTAACCCGCCATTCTGCCCCAAGTTGAAAGGATGGTATTCTTCTACTTGCACCTTAAGGTTAACTTTATGCCGCAGTCCATCTGGTACTTCTGCAAGTTGATCAGGGGAGGGGAAGGGGACAAAGCTGTCACCAATATCAGCGTTAGCAAAAGTAGGGTCAAGTTGCGTCCAGCCAAGACCGGGCAGGTAGGCTTGTACCCACCAATGGTCGCGGGTTTCTTCAAGCAACTGTGGGTCATTGGCTGGGTCAGCTACGGCCGTGCCTTCTGGAATATGGCCGATAACGCCCTGGGGTTGTGGAAACATAGAGAGGATGAGCTGCCGCCGCAGTGGCATTTCCAGGTCTCCGTGACGATAGGCAGCGGGGACACCGCTAGCCCGCAGCAGGGCAATGAGCAGACTAGCTTGATCCATACTATTGCCTGCTTCGCTCCACAACGTGCCACGTGCGCCCCGTAGACTACCGATGTAACTTTCGAAGCCTAGTGAACGGACGTAAGTGAAGATGGTGCTGGCATCGTTGCCCAGTTCGGCCGCTTTTTCAACGACATACTCGTCATTGCAGTTGGCATCAATAGTGCAGATAAGCCAACCTTCGTAGCCATCAGGAGCCAGGGTAATAGGAGCCGTCTGATTGGTAACCGCACGGCCGTTTAGTGTACCCCAGGCAGCAGCACCTGTGTCCAATTCGATAAAATCACCCACACTGGCAGGTACCATCAGTTTTAATGTTACGGTTACGCTTTCCAGCGGAGAAATGTCCCCCATGTTCCAGGCATAAACATTGTTCTCGTGGTGGTGATCAGGAAAAGACTCCACAAAGGTCGCCTGCGGTGGCAGTAATTCGTCTGTGAGCAGGACGTTGCGGATGACGTTGGGATCATTGGAGAAATCGAGCGCCGAAAGTATGGCAATAGTGTCTGTAATCGAAGCACTAGGATCGATTTCGGGCATAATGGATGGGGGACGGTTGTTTGTAACGGTAAAGGTGACAATGAGGGTATTGGCAATGGCCGCGGTTGCTGCATACGCTGACTGCACCCGTGAAACCGAAAGAGGGTGAGCCAGAGTTAAGGGTTCAGTAAGCGGGGTGTTAGGCAGGTTCTGCAATGCACCAACGCCCAGCAACATGCCGTTAGGTTCCCCTTCAGGAGTCAGCATTCCCAGCGCCCCCAATTTCTCGGCCGTCTCTGGCGGTAGCACATCTTGTATGGAAGACATCAGTTGGTTGATTTCGTCGTTGGCCGAAGCCGGTGTAAACAGCGCCTCAGTATCAGCTGCTACTGATGTGCCCGGCGCTGCATAGGCAATGGGTGCGCCTATGATTTCCCCCCAGACAGGCATCGGCAACAATGAAGCAAATAACCCCAGAACTACACATAAAGCTATGGTCTTGTAAACCCGGCCGTAGATGGTCATGATGTTCCTCCTGATATGTGCCTTGTACACTTTGTTTGCCCTGTACACTTTGATCGTAGGCCGGTTGCCAAGAACCATCATCTGTAGCCCTCATTCACGGCCGTTGACCGCGGAAAATTATAAGGAGCAGCTATCAGGAAAGTATCAGGATAACATCAGGAAAAAGGTTGATAGTTGGGAGGCAGAGGAGTATCATAAGGGCCATATACTGGGGACTTCCACCACCCTGTTTAGGCATCTCATCACAAGCTGTTGACATTTTATGAACGCCTGCAATTATGACCAGAATAGGACCAAACAATGGCTAGGCTAATGCTTTCACTCTTCGGTCCGCTGCAAATAATGCTGGATGGGCAGCCGCTTACCCATGTTGAGTCTGATAAAACCCGCGCCTTACTCATTTACCTGGCCGTAGAAGCCCATGTGCCTCATCGCCGTTCCCGGTTGGCGCACTTGCTCTGGCCAGAATCCTCAGAAAAAGCAGCCCGGCACAGCTTGAGTCAGGCTCTCTTTAACCTGCGCCAGGTGATCAGCGATCAGGAGTCTTCCCCCCCGTTTTTATTAACTACCTGGCAAGACATTCAGTTTAATCCGGCTGGTGATATATGGGTAGACGTGCTGGCTTTTCGCACAGGCCTGGCACTATGCCAGGCCCATCAGCACAGCAACCTGGAAAACTGTGCCGCCTGCCTGGATCAGTTAGAGAAAGCGGCAACCTTATACAAGGGTAGTTTCCTGGAACAATTCTTTTTGCCAGATTGTGAGCCCTTTGAAGAGTGGGCAGAGACACAGCGCAACGTGCTGTACCAACAGGCGTCGCACACATGGCAGGTGTTGGCCGATTGTTATGAAACTTATGGAGATTACGAAACGGCCGAAGCCTATACCCGCCAACAACTTAACCATGATCCTTACCAGGAGCAGGCCCACCGACAGCTGATGCGGCTCCTGGCACGGCAAGGACGGCGCCAGGCAGCGTTAGCCCAGTACGGCACCTATCAACAATTGTTGGCAGAAACATTTCGGGCCGCTCCTACACCAGAAACAGAAGCATTATACCGTCAGATTCGAGACAACCTGCTTGTGACGCCAACGGTGCCGGTGGTGGCATCATCGCCAGCCCCGCCCCGCCACGTGTACTCTGGAAACCTACCTCATCCTCAAACCCCCTTTATTGGCCGACAATCAGAACTGCAACAAATTCGCCAGTATCTCCTTGATCCAGAGTGTCGCCTGGTCAGCCTGATCGGTTCTGGGGGTGTTGGTAAAACTCGCCTGGCCCTGGAAACGGCCCGGATCCAGACTTCGTCGTTTGCCGATGGTGTCTATTTTGTACCGCTTTCAGCCTTAAGCAGCCCAGACAACATTGTGCCGGCCATTGCCGATACCCTACAACTCTCATTCTACGAAGGGCGTGATCCCCGCGATCAATTGTTGGATTATCTCAGTTCCCAACATATGTTGTTACTGCTGGATAACCTGGAACACTTGCTCAGCAAGGCTACACAGAATGGTAAGTCTCATACCACTGAATTGTTCATTACAGACCTGCTGAAGGTTGCACGCCGGCTGAAAATTGTTGTGACTTCACGGGAACACCTTCATTTGCAGCAGGGGCAAGCGTACCCTGTGTCTGGATTGGCCGTGCCGGACGCAGAGATTGAAGCAGAGATGTCGGCCGCCTGCCAGCTTTTTCAAGAACGTGCTTTGCGCCTACAACCAGACCTGGAATTAACAGATAGGGCCAGTCTGGTGGAAATTTGCCGCCTGTTAGAGGGCAATCCCCTGGCCCTGGAACTGGCGGCTACGCTGGTGGCCACGCTGCCACTATCAGAGATTGCCGCTGAAATTAGCCACAATCTGGACGCGCTCACGGTAGATGCTCCGGACTTAGAACCCAGGCATCGTAGTATCCGGGCCGTGTTTGATTCATCGTGGCAAACGTTATCACCTTCGGAGCAGGCTGTATTTGCCCGATTATCCGTTTTCCGTGGTGGATTTACACGGGAGGCCGTTGCTGCCGTGGCCGACGCTGCCTTGTCTGACCTGACCGCACTGGTACGAAAATCACTCCTCAGCCACCACCATGGCCGGTATGGGATGCACGAGCTGATGCGCCAGTATGCTACCGAGAAGCTGGCGTTAATGCCAGACCTGCAAAGGGTTAGCCAGCAACAGCATAGTGCGTATTACGGCCGTTACCTGAATCACCGGGTACAACTTTGGCAGGCAAATTACCAGCCAGCGGTTCTGAACGACATTGCCCAAGAAATTGAAAATGTACGTGTCGGTCTTTCCTGGCTGCTGACGCAGGCAGAGGTAGATAAACTGGCCCCGTATCTTCACGATTTATGGCGTTTCTATCAATCACAAGGACGTCTACCAGAAGCAGTGGACATGTTAAATGAGGCCATCGCCCTTACCCGCCAACAGCCACAGCATTCCTGGCGGCAGGCCGAATGGGAGCATTGGCTGGGCATGGCTTACTGGGGACTGGGCAAACTAGACACCTGCCAGGAGCATTTACAAGAAGCCGTACGCCTGATGCAGCGGCCAATGCCCACAACCAACGGCCGTTTGTTATGGGGTCTTTTGGGCCAATGTATTCACCAGATTTTTAATCGCCTCTGGCCACGGCGCCTGTCCCCGCATAAAGAGAAGCATCACATGGCCACCATTGCCGCCGAGACCTATGAGCAAATGGCTGAGATTGCTTACCTGGCCAGCAAAATGCTGACCACGCTTTATTGCACATTGTGCGCTGTGAACATGGCCGAATATGCTCCACCGTCCCCCATCCTGGCCATCGCTTACGCCAACATGATGATCGCTTGTGGTTCCTTTGGGTTACACCGTTGGGCTGAAAAGTATGCCCAGATGGCCGAAAGGGTGACAACCTTGCTGAATGATTTGCCCACCCTTGGCGCTGTGGCGGAACGACACGGCATCTACCGTAATGCCATTGGTCACTGGAATCGCTCAGAACAGGCACATGAACAGGCCATCAACATCTTCCACAACCTGAAAGATGAGCGTAACCAGGGTGATTGCCTGAGTAACCTCGCTTACGTAGCCTATTTCCGGGGGGATTTTGCGCAGTACAAAACCTCTTGGGCACGCTTAGGTACCATTGCCCAGATCAGCCGCAATACCCAGCATCAGTCGTGGGCTTGCACGGGGCAGGCTCAGGGGTTGGTAGGGCTGGGCCGCCTGGATGAAGCCATGGCTTTTCTGGCCAAAGCCGAACCGCTGTTAGAGCACGGTACTGCCACGCTTATCGGTAAGATGGGTTATTACAGCATTATGGCCCTGGCACGGCTGCGTCGAGGTGAATATTTACAGGCAGCGGCCGCGGCGGATAGTGTGCTGGCCTTACTTGAACAAAGCCGGCCCATTTCTTATGTTGTCATTTACGTCTACAATGAACTGGCGGAAGTTTATTTAACATTATGGGAACGTGCTTTATTGGGAGACCCGGCCGTGCCCATTGCCGTGGCTGCCCTCAAAGAGAAGGCCAAATCTATATGCCGTTCATTCTTCTGGTTTTCCTGGCTGCACCCCGTAGGCCGCCCTTATGCACTGCTGTATTTGGGGAAGTGCAAGTGGCTGGATGGGCAACCATATCAGGCACGCCGTGCCTGGCAAAAAAGCCTGCTTCAGGCAGAAAAGTTGCAGATGCTTTACGTGGAAGGGTTAGCACACTATGAGTTAGGGCGGCGCCCAAAAGGGGCTGAAGGCCACGAACATTTGCAACGGGCCAAAGAGATCTTTACCCAACTAGATGCCGCCTATGATCTGAAACAGCTAGACACCCTTTTGCAGGGCAAGGGAGGATGACCGGCGATACCCTTAAGAACAATGTGTGCGTTGGCAGGTGCATGATGTTTCTTTTACCGGTGGCCCGCCGGCTTTGAGCCAGGCACAGGCCAGCCGGTCTATGTGGGGTTTGGGGCGTGTGACCCACCGGCTGTTCTGATAATGTGCCCTAACGGCCGTAGCGATTTGTGGCGTGTTTGGGTCGTCTGGGCCAATTACTGGCGCACCCGCTTTAGATGGGCGGCAACGGCCGTCCCCTGGAGACACTGAAAGTAATCCATACGAGCCACATCAGTCTGTTGCTTTTGCAATTTTATGATCAGCACTTCTCCTTCTGCCTGCCGGACTTCCTGAGCCAACCATTGAAATGCCTCTACACATTTGTCATGGGCCGGTAGAATATAAACACTGCCTGTCAGTGAGATGGCGCCCAGGCGGCGTGCGCGGCTATAGTAGGGCTGGTACAATGTTGGTTAGCGACGTGGTCACCTAAACTTTAATGCCTGGCAGGGGTGGCCTGTTTGCTAAACGGATAGTTATGGAGAGGATATTTAATTTATGGATAAGCGTACTTACCGAATAGTGTTGATTGGTATTTTTGTGCTGGCTGTGGTCTTGTTTGCGGCTGGTGGTAGCCTGTTGTATGTAGGGTTGTTTTCAGAGCCAGCCGCCGAACCGACAGCAGTCTTAGCGGTAGAGCCGACGGTTAATGTGGAAACGGCCGTAGCTCAAACCGTCACGGCCATGACACAGGCTTCGGCTGTGCCCACCGACACGGGCAATACTCAAGGGTTGGCGGCCGTACCCACCGTCGGGGTACCTACCGTCGGGGTGCCCCCCACGGTCACGCCAGTAGCTACCATACCAGCCACAGACACCCCCATCCCTTCAGCCACACCCCTTCCCACGGAAACGCCCACGGCCGTACCCCCTACCCATACGCCCGTACCGGTTATCATTCCCACCCATACGCCCACAGCCGTACCTCCTACCAATACACCGGCTCCCCCCTCTGGCCCACAGCCTGGTAATCACAATGGCTTGACAGCCACTAATTTTGTATTGCAAGATTGGCGTACCAACCGGGTGGTCAATGGTGAAATCTGGTATGAGTGGACCATTGCCAATACCTCGGGTGCTGGCGTACCTTATTCCACAATTGGCATCATGCCCCGGAAAAATGGCGTAGACAGGGTGTCGTGGTATCAAAATAATTGGGGTGGTAACAATGATGTCATGCCTACACAAGGGTTAACCTGGCCGTCCTGGATGTCACTGCCGGAAGCTGGCGATTATACCTTGCGCGTGGTGGTCTGTTTTGATGGCTTTCAGACTTGCTTGAATGGGCAGGGCACATTTCACACCCTGTCCCATGAGATTCCGATTACGATTCGGTGATATGATAGCGCGTAAAATACGAGATTTTGCGCCTTACCCGTCATGATCTAAGATGAGGCTGTCATTCTCCCGTTTGGCAAGAATCATCTCTGGCCATTGGCTGGAGATAACGCTGGTGTTTATGGCTGCCCTGGCGGGGTTGAGCGTGGTTGCCTGGCTGGCGGCCCAGTTGGCGGGTGGCAAACTGGTGGTGGGGTTGATGATCACGGCCGTGGTCATTACCCTCATTATTGAAACCTCCCGTTACCGTACACTCCGCCATCTGAACCTCTTACGCCGTCAGGCGCAAACCAGCAGCGCCCTGGGGCAAGAAATAACCGCCAACCCAGATTTTACCGGTTTGCTGGCAGCGGTCGTCAACTTGTTGCAGACCGAATTCCAATATGATTATGTGGGCCTTTATTTGTTAGATGAGAACCTCTTGGTGTCTCGTCTGGCGCAGGTGGGGCAGACCGTCCCCCTCTTGTCCGTGGGCGATTTTTTAGATACACGACAGGTCATAGGCGCTGCCGCCCTCCAGCGAGAAGCCATTTGTGTCAATAATGATCTTTGTGAGCTGCCGGGCATTACCCCAGCGCTGCTGCCTCGTATGCATTCGGAATTGGCATTGCCGCTGTTGATAGGGCAGAAGGTGCTGGGCGTTTTAGACATCCAAAGTCGGGAGGCGGCCGCTTTTGATGCTGACCATACGCTGGTGTTGCAATCCCTGGCAGCACAAACGGCCGTGGCCATTCGTAATGCCGTCCTTTACCAGCGTGAAGCGGGCCGCCGTCACCTGGCGGAAACGCTCTATGACATCGGTCTGGCTCTGTCCGGTACGCTCAACCGGGAAGAAGTCTTGGGAAATATCCTGGAACAGTTGGCTTCCGTGGTGGCCTATGACCGGGCCGCGCTGCTGCTGCATGAAGATGGCCAGCTGGAGATCGTCGCCGCCAGGGGCTTTCCTCCTGACACTCAGCCCTTGCAGATCAGGGTTTCGTTGAACAGCGATGACCCCGATGACATCTATATGACCATTCACCGTACTGAAAAGCCTCTGGTTATACCAGATGTCACCAAACTGCCAGGCTGGACACACGTGGCTGGTTTACCAGAGGCTAAATCCTGGCTGGGCGTTCCCCTCCTCCATGACAAACAGGTCATCGGCATGTTATCGCTGGTGCGCGAGACTGGTGGTGCCTATAGCCATGAAGACACCATACCGGCCACCACCTTTGCCGTCCAGGCCGCCGTGGCCCTGCATAATGCCGAACTCTATAACAAGATCGATCAGTTTAACCGGCAGCTGGCTTATGAAGTTGAACAGCGCACGCAGGCGGTGCTGCAGCTGGCCAGGTTGGATCAGGCCAAAACAGACTTTATCAATGTGGCTGCCCATGAACTGCGCACCCCCCTGACCACCATTAAGGGGTATAGTCAGATGCTGCTGCAAGAGAAAATCATTACGGAAAACAGTTTGCAGCAGGAACTGGTTTCTGGCATCTATCATGGCGCCGTTCGCCTGCATGATATTGTCAACAACATGCTCAACGTGGCCAAGATTGACAACCAGGCTCTCAATTTGCACTTCCAGTCAGTTTCTCTGGTGCACTTGTTAGAGCGTATTCATCTGACACTGGCCAGTTCCCTGGCCGAACGAAGCCTGCTGCTGATCATGGAGCCAACGGCCGATCTACCGGAAATTGAGGCAGATGTAGAGGGGTTACACACCGTCTTTAGCCATCTGTTGATGAACGCCATTAAATATACCCCAGATGGTGGGCGTATTGTGATCAGGCACAAATTGATCGGAGAGCCTTCACCCAGCCATATAGAGGTTATTCTTAGTGATACGGGCATCGGCATTCCGCCAGAGGCACGGGACCTCATCTTCTCTAAGTTTTACCAGACCGGGCAGGTGGCCCTGCATTCCACCGGTAAGACCAAGTTTAAGGGGGGCGGGCCCGGTCTAGGACTGGCCATCGTGCGTGGTATTATAGAAGCGCACAATGGTAAGGTGTGGGCAGACAGCCCCGGTTATGACGAAGCTGCTCTGCCCGGTAGTCATTTCCACGTTGTGTTACCCATCTATCAAAGCTAGTAGTGCCCGCCAGATAGCTATATGCCACCCCTTGTTATTGACTGTTGTCAGTGATCAGTTGGGTGTTCTTCTGGACTGATGACTGGTTACCTGGCAAAAGTCCAAAGTTATTTTTGAACGTCCCCTTTGTTCCATGGTGAAAGCCTTTTAGTTCTGGTTTGTCCAGGTGAGAGAAAGTGTTATGAAAGAACAACTCTATGAACATTTGTCATTTTTATATGGCCACGATCAGGCAATTTTGTTGGGCGACCAACTGGCCGAAAGGTTGGTTGTATTTCAAACAAGCTGGCTTGCGGCCCGGCCGTCGTCTGCCGCCCGTGTTACTGAAAAAGATGCCGTCCTTATTACTTATGGTGATATGGTGCAGGCGCCGGGAGAACGGCCGTTGGCTACCCTGGCCGACTTCCTGACCCATCATCTGGCCGGGTTGGTCAGCACGGTACACATCCTGCCTTTTTACCCGTATTCGTCAGATGATGGCTTTTCGGTTATTGATTACCAGGCGGTGAACCCTGCCTGGGGCAGCTGGGATGACGTGGCTCAGGTGGGCCGTTCATTCCGCCTGATGTTTGATGCTGTGGTAAACCATATCTCCGCCGAGAGTACGTGGTTTCAGGCATTTTTGCGTGATGAACGGCCGTATACCAATTACTTCATAACGGTAGACCCCCATACTGACCTGTCTGCGGTGTTTCGCCCGCGCACACACCCCTTGCTGACGCCGTTTGATACACCGTCGGGCCGGAAACACGTCTGGACCACCTTCAGCGCTGATCAGGTTGACCTCAACGTTGCCAACCCAGACGTATTGTTGGCCATCATAGACGTGCTGCTGGCTTACGTGGCTCACGGGGCTGAGTTTATTCGCCTGGATGCTATTGCCTATCTTTGGAAAGAGGTGGGCACATCTTGCCTTCATTTACCGCAGACACACGAAATTGTACGGCTCATGCGCACTGTGCTAGATGTTGTAGCCCCACACGTCAGTTTGATCACAGAGACCAATGTGCCCCATGTTGACAATATCTCTTACTATGGCCATGGGCTGAATGAAGCGCAGATGGTTTACAATTTTTCGCTGCCGCCGCTGACGTTACATGCCTTCCACACAGGCAGTGCTGCCACGCTTTCACAATGGGCCAGCACGTTGGTGCTGCCTTCAGATCAGGTGACATTTTTTAACTTCCTGGCCTCTCATGATGGCATTGGCGTGCAGCCCGCACGTGGGTTACTGCCAGACACGGCCGTGTCTGACATAGCCGCTCGGGTGCAGGCGCTTGGGGGCCATGTCTCCTACAAAACCAACAGTGATGGCTCACAAAGCCCCTATGAACTTAACTGCAACTACCTGGAGGCTTTAGGTGACCCCACGGCCGTGGCTGAACCCACGGCCCTTAAGGCACGGCGGTTCCTGGCCGCACAGGCCATCATGTTGGCCTTGCGCGGTGTACCGGGCATCTATTTTCACAGCCTATTTGGCTCCCAAAACTGGCCGGAAGGGGTGGAAACATGGGGTTACAGCCGGGCCATCAACCGCCAAAAGTTACAGCGAGCCCCCTTGGAGGCCGAACTAGCCGATTTGCAATCACTGCGCTACCAGGTGTTTGGGCCTTACCAGAAATTACTGCAAGTCAGAAGCCGGCATCCGGCGTTTCACCCCAATGGTGACCAGGAGATACTCTTTGCCAGTGAAGCGGTGTTTGCCTTGTGGCGGGTGTCACCTGACGGCCGTGACCGGGTGTTATGTCTACAAAACGTCAGCCGCCATGCAGTAGACGTGCAGCTTCCGTTACAAAACGTCCCCTCAGCCACCGGGCCGCTGGTTGATTTGCTGACGGGGGAAACGGCCGTGCCCCGTGGCCATACCCTCTCAGTCACCCTGCCGCCTTACGCCGTGCGCTGGCTCTCAGCCACCAGTACCCGTTTTCAGTAATCAGTGACCAGTTTTCAGTGCTGGCCTACCTCTGGAAATAGCCTGCTGAAAACTGATGATGGACTTCTGATTACTAATAGCAGGTTCTCTGCTCCATCGTCCGCTGACGGTTTGTAAGTTACACAATCCCATTGGCGCCAAAGGCCTGGGCCAGCTGCACACGCAGCTTGTATCGCAGCAATGTATAGGAGAAATGATGCCGCGCCAGTTCATAATTTTGTTCCACCATTTCTTGCCGTAATGCCTGGTCATCTAAAACGGCCCGCGTCTGGGCAACTGTTTCATCGGTCACAAAATCATCAAATTCAATCACCCGGAAGCCCTTGGGGCGAATGTCTGTGGCGTAAATGGAGTAGTTGTTCACCACAATGGGCTTGCGAAAGTAAATGGCTTCCAGGAAGGCATTGCCAAATCCCTCAAACACAGACGGATACGTCACCAGGTCGGCGTGATTATAAGCGTCCCATAAATTGTATAACTTCTGGCCGTCTTCCGTACGGCCGCGGGTGTCATCAAAGACATCAGCGCAGAAGATGGTGGGCACGTTTAGCATAGCAGCGTATTCGCGCACCCGCCGTTCATAGTCATCCCCTTCATCACCAGAAGCGTGAGAAATAACCAGCCAGGCTTTGCGGCCCAGGCGCTGCACTAACTCAATGGCGTGTTCAATGCCTTTGCGCTGTACCACGCGTGTTGGCTGCAGGACCAATAAATCGTCTGGGGCTAATCCCAGTCGCTGGCGCAAATCGGCGGAATAGTCGTCAATAGCCGGTGGTGGCTCTTCATAATTCATCACATTAGGAATGATGACTGACCCCACCCCCCGCCGCCGCGCCAACTGATGATTGGCCTGGCTGTTAATGACCACGTGGGTGATAGACGGCAGATCCGGCGGGAAGGCCATGTTAATATAGTCCTGAATGCCGTTGACCAGAAAGCGTTTGCGTTCCCAGGCAAAATCATGGTGGTGGGCAATGGTAGGCATGCCTGTTTCCGCAATGACCTCCGTCAGCGCCAGCCCCAGCGGAATGTTCAAGGGAATGGCCAGCACATTTTCAGGAATGAGCAAATCTATGTTAAATTCGTTCAAAAACCGGTAAAGATGATGCCGGAAGTTACCCCGCCAGTGGTGAATCCACAGGGTGTCTTCCTGGGTACGCTGGCTGAGGGCAAAAAACCTGTCGTGCCGTTCTTTTATTTCCGCATGACGGTAGAAGGCTTCTGGTACCACCATGCTGCGCCCGGCTGGCCGGTCACTATAGCCGGAAAAGTAGTAACAGGTATGGCCCATTGCTTCCAACACTTCGGCCCACTTGGCCGTTTCCAAAGAAACACCATCCGTATCCGCAAAGCGGGTAGAGACAAAGCCAATGTTAAATAAATGGCGCGTTGATGGGGAATGGGTCATGTGTTTGCCTCCTACTGTCGTTTACTATGGGCTAACGAATCCATCAGTTACCGTTACTTCTTCAACTTGAGCATTAGGTGGGATGAGGTCCCACACCTTGGTGATGGGGTAGTGGGTGGCTTGGGCCTTGATCAACGCCAGGACCAAACCATGGGCCACCACTGCAATACGCTGGTTCGGATAGGCCTGCACGATGTCCGCGATGGCGGCCAGCACACGGTAGCGTACCTGGCCGACGGTCTCGCCGCCCGGCGGGGCCACCATGAGCGGATCGGCCGCCCGGGCGGCAAATTCGGCGGCATACCGGGCTTTAATGTCTGAAAAGTACATGCCTTCCCAGATGCCCTGGTTAATTTCACGCAGCCGGGGGTCGGTGGCTACGGGTAAGTTAAAGGGGGCAGCCATGATCACGGCCGTTTCTCTGGCACGCTGTAAATCTGAAGCCACAATGTTATCCGGTGGCTGTGGACTGATTTGCAGCGCCAACTGCCGGGCTTGCGCGCGCCCCACGTTGTTGAGGGGAATATCAGACTGGCCGGTATAACGGCCGTCTACGTTCCAATCTGTCTGTCCATGACGAATGAGGAGTAGTGTTGTCATCATCTGTAGTCAGAGGTTACAGGTCAAAGATGAAGAGGAAAAGCATCTCTAATCTCCGATCTGCAAACTCGGTAATGAAATGTTCACTTGGTGTGCAGCGCCGTTCCCGTTTAACATGGGTAAGCCCTGTTTTTGCCGGTATTCAGGAATCTCTATCATAGGAGGGCGCTGTAGTTCGATCACCTCTTCCACTTCCAGAAAGAGGTGCCCATGATCCTGCCGTATGCGTTTCATGGTGCGGTTTACGTCTTGCAGCATCTCATGCCCATAACGCCGCTCCAACTTGCTAAAAAATGTTTGGGCAATGGCCAAAGACATCTTGCTTAGTTTTTCCAATGACTGGTTGTGATGTACCCGCTCCAACATATCTACCTGGCCGATGGCTGCCAGGTGTGCCTGTTCTAACACGTCAATCAGCAGGCCAATCTCTACCCCATAACCAGAGGAGAAAGGCAATAGTTCCAGCAGTTCACGGCGGCCGCCATACTCACCGGACAGCGGCTGTACAATGCCTGACAGCTCTGGATAGAAGAGGTTGAGTAATGGCCGGGCCATTAATTCCGTCACCCGGCCGCCACGCCCTCTTTTTAACTTTTTACCCACTTTTAACGGCCGTCGGTAGAATCCCTTCACAAATTGCAGTTTTGTCCGCTGCAACAATGGCCCCAACTGTCCATAAATGAACCGTGGATGGAAGTTAGAAACGTCTGTGTCCACCCAGATGATAATATCACCGCGGGTCACAAACAGGCTTTTCCACAACGCCTCCCCTTTGCCCTCGCGGGCGCCATAACCCGGCAGCACCTCCTGGTGAATAAATACAGGAATGCCTAACTCCGCCGCGATCAGGCGTGTGTTATCAGTAGAGTTGGAGTCTATCAATACAATTTCGTCCAGCAGGGGGAACTTTTCCATGCAAGTCTGTTGGGCCACACGAATGACCTCTGCAACGGTTTGCTCTTCATTGAGCGACGGCAGGGCCAGGCTGATGGCGACCCCACGTTCCTGTTTTAACGCTACCAGATGCGTTAATTCAGCAAACTCATCGGCATGGAAGGTATTCTCTGCAAACCAGCGATCTACCAAAACCGAGATCGCTTTACCGCTAAACCGGGCGCCTTCTTCCGGCACCGCTACCCGTTTTGTTTTTACAGCAATAACGCTGCTGGCTGCCTGGCATAACACCTCATCAGCAATAGCCCCGAACGATGCAGTGCTGGCTGAAGGCAAAGAAGCGGTGCCTAAGATCACCAGGTCAGCTTCCTGAGCCGCGTCCAGAATTGTCTGGCTCTGGTCCTGAGTTTCCACCAGCTTCTTTTCTACTTGTGGCAGTTCGGCTAAAACCATAGCCATCCCGGCAAACGTCTGGTCGGCCTGTAAACGGTTGGTGCCGGCCCGCAGCCGCAGTGCGGTCACTTGCGCTTCGTCTTGTGCCGAAAGCGTTAAAGCCAGGTGCAGAGCGCGCTCGGCATGGGGGCCGCCACGCATGGGCACCACGATGCGCTCTAAACGGTCTGGCAAAGGACCACGGATGAGGGCTATGTCGCACGGTGGATGGGAAAGGATTTCAGCCGGCGTTAATTGCAGGGTTTCCAACTGCTGTGGCCATTCCAGCATCAATAAATCGATGGTCGGGTCTTTGGCCAGAACACCCCGTAATTCCTCCCAGGGGGTGTAAGAGACACGAATGCGCGGCTTGGCGCGCAGGTTGACACGATCAACATGCTTATTCATCAGGGCCCGTAGATCACGGGCATGCCCGGCGCCTGTGCTCATATTTTCCCCTTCAGAAATGGGCACAATACCCACCAACAGCACCGGTATTTCATAGGCCAGCCAATGGGCCAACCTTAATAGCGTATCATTGTTATTGCCTGGCATGAGGGGGATCAGTACCTTGGCCGGGCGGCGCACGTGGATGGGTGGACGAGTTACTTCTGTCATTTCTTCATCACGCATGGTTTTTCTCCAATAGGGGGACAATTTTTTCGTGGAATACGCCATGCCATGTGTAATGTTGGCGTACACGCTGGCGCAGCTGGTATGTGGGATTGTGCCGCAGGTTTGCGGCAATACGGGTTGCCAGTTCAAATGGATCGCTTTCCGGCGAAAAGTAGGTGGCATAGGGTCCGGCAATTTCTCGTAAAGGTGGAATGTCCGCACAAAAGATGGGCAGGCCGGTCAGGCCTGCTTCCAACATGGGAATGCCAAATCCCTCTTCCTGGCTGGGGAAGAATAAGGCATCGGCCAGCCGGTATAGGTCAGCGATAGTAGCATCTGGCAGGTATTCGCTGACAATTTCCGCCAGAAAGTGTACCTGCTTTTCCAGGCCCAGGTCGGCACGCAGCTGGCGCAGTTCATTAAAATAGAGGTGGTTGGCCGGATTGTGAGGGCCGGGCGGCCCGGTGACCATCAGGCTGGCTCCCGGCATGGCCTGGCGCAGGGCGGCCACGGTGCGTACGGCCAGTTCAATGTTTTTGCGCCGGGTGATGCGCACGGGTAATAACAGACGTGGATTGGCTGGCCACCATTGCAGCTGTGTTAATAAAGCCGTGGTTTGTGGCGAAAGCTTTAAGAATTGTTCGCTATCCAGGCCGGAAGGGACAACGTCGATGCTGTCTGGGGGAATGTGTACTAATTCGGCCAATTCACGGCGACGCAGTTCTGAAACGACAACATGCATAGGGTTGACCTGTGACCAATGTTGGCGCAGTAAGTCCCAAGGCCAGCCATCATGCAGTTCAGCCCGATAGCGTGGTGTTGTCCAGGCCAGGTCATGATGCCAGATGAGGAGGCGGGGGGCCCCCGGTTGTTGACAGACACGGCGTACAGCGTCTGTCAGGGCTAGATTTTTGTGCAGTGAACATACATTATGAGCGATGAGAATGTCTGTACCGGCCACGGCCGTAGCCAGTTCGGCCCCCAACTGCTGCCGCAGCCGCTCAAAGTCTACCGGAATATGACCCTGGTCTAAGGCTTCTTTAGCCGCCAGGACATCTGGGTGACGGGAATCAGCCAGGGGCAGATAGTGGAATTGGATTTGGGTAAAATGTTCGCCACCGCGCCCACCAATAACCCGCACCTGGTGCCCGGCTGCAGCCAGCAGGCGGGCATGATGGGCAATAACACTTTCTACCCCACCCACCACAGGAGGTGCCGTGTAATGAAGTATGCTAATTTTCTTGGATGAATAATTCATCTGGTGTTATCAGAGAGTGGTTATCAATGCTTCAAAGTGAGGTTGGTTGACTGTATGGTATGTGTTGAAGGAGAGCTTCTACCCCTTGCTGAGAAATTATAGCACATTGTCATGAGTGACCCCAATTTTCGTTTGGGCATACCAGGCGAATATACTGTGGCCGGGCGGCGAAAATGGCGGGTACAGTATGGCCCCGAATTCAGGCGTTAATGAACCAGCAGCCAGATTAATTTGTTGCCAGCATGAATAATTCCTCATAAGATCGCCTCATAGTTCTTAACCTATCCCAAATAGACTCTATGTTTTTAATGGAGAAAGCCATGACGGATTACAAAACAATTGGAAAACCGATGCCGGTTTTAGACGGCCGTGAAAAAGTCACCGGTCAGCTAAATTATGCACCGGACGTTAACGTGCCGGGCATGTTACACGCCCGCTTTGTCACCAGCCCCCACGCGCATGCCACCATCACCAGTGTAGACGCTTCCGCCGCCCTGGCTGTGCCAGGTGTGGTGCGTGTACTTACGGCCGTAGATATGCCGGACGTCCCGCCCAAATCACGCAACCGTCTCTTCCTGGCCCGTGACCGTGTTATCTTTGCCGGGCAGCCGGTAGCCCTGGTGTTGGCGGAAACGCCGGCTGCCGCCGAGGATGGTGCTGAGCAGGTATGGGTGGAGTATACGTCACAGCCGGCGGTTGTCACCATTGCCGAAGCGCTGGCGGCTGGCGCCCCTTTGGTCTGGTCGGGTGGTCAGCCAGGGGCCACCGGCGAGGCAGGGGCGCATGGCGCCGATGTGGGCGACGCCGACGAAGAGGATGAAAAGAGTATCAAAGGCCCCAACATCGCCAATGGCTTTGTGATGGACCGCGGCGATGTGGCGGCTGGTTTTGCCGCCGCCGACGTCATTGTGGAACGGTTCTTCACGACCTCTATGGTGCACCAAAGTTACCTGGAACCGATGACCACCATAGCCGTACCAGATGGTTGGGGTAACGGCATGACGTTGTATGCCAGCACACAGGCGCCCTTTTACGCCCGTGAACAGGTGGCGGACGTGTTAGGGGTGCCAGAAACGGCCGTGCGCATCATTCCCACAACCCCCGGCGGGGCGTTCGGCGGCAAATTTTTTCTTTATGAAGCGTTTGTAGCCCTGGCCGCCCGGGTGGTTGGCCGCCCAGTGGCCCTGTCTCTGACCCGCAGCGAAGAAATGCTGGCCGCGAATCCCGCCCCGGCGGCTGAACTGTACGTAAAGCTGGGGGCCCAGCGAGATGGCACCTTTACCGCCCTGCAAGGTGACATCAAAGTAGATACCGGCTGCTTCCCCAGTTATCATGGAGTGGCTGCCTGGCTGTTAGGCAGTTATTACCAGACCCCCAACCTGGAGTCGCGTTACACAGAAGTGTTTACCCATAAAGTTTCCCCTGCTGCTTACCGCGCTCCCGGTGCGCCCCAGGCCACCTTTGCCCTGGAATCGGTGGTGGATGAGATGGCTCAGAAATTGGGGATAGACCCCCTGGAACTGCGCCTGAAGAATGCCAGCAAACCGGGTGACCCGCTGGCCGACGGTGGACCCTGGCCCAGTATGGGCATGCACGAAGTACTGCAAGCGGCGCAAAATCATCCTCTGTATCAACATCGGGCTGAGGCGAAAGGTAAAGGGCATGGTATAGGGGTAGCCATTGGGGGCTGGCCCGGCGGCACAGAGCCTACTGCCGCCCAGGCCCAGCTGCACCGTGATGGTACGCTGCATGTGCATATTGGTGCGGTGGATTTAACAGGTACACCGGCGGGTTTTGTGCTCATCGCTGCCGAGACGTTTGGTGTTTCACCAGACAAGGTAAAAATTGTGTTTGGAGACACCGCCAACATGCCTTATGCCGGCGTCACAGGCGGCAGCAAGATCACGTACATGGTGGGACCGTCCGTCATCAGAGCGTGTGAAGATGCCCGGCAGCAGGTGCTGGCCATTGCGGCTGAGGAGATGGAAGCTGACGTGGCGGATATAGAGATTACCGACGGCCGTGTGCAGGTGAAAGGCGTACCTGACAAAAGCATGGACCTGGGTGAATTGGCAAGAAAGACGATGAATTTTGGGGCTAAACATGCGCCGGTGGTGGGTAACGGCCGTCATGCCAATACTGAAGCTGCTCCCGGCTTTTGCGCCCAGATTGCGGAAGTGTCTGTCGATCAGGATACGGGTGAAGTCACCGTTCATCGCCTGGTGGCCGTGCAAGACGTAGGACGCGTGATCAACCCCCTCACCCTGGAAGGGCAGATGCAGGGTGGTGTAATGCAGGGGTTGGGCTGGGCCCTGTATGAAGAACTGGCTTTTGATGAGTATGGCACGCCGCTCACGGGCTCCTGGGTGGATTATACTGTGCCCCACTTTATTCATGCGGTACCGGATTATGAGATGGTTTTTGTGGAAACGCCGGCACCCCATGGCCCGTTTGGGGCGCGCGGCGCGGGCGAACCGCCCATCATCGCTACCGCCGCCGCCGTGGCTAACGCCATTGCCAACATCACTGGCGGTCGTGTCACGCACCTGCCCATGACCGCCCCGCGTGTACTGGCAGCTATGGGTAATCCGTAAACAAGCACGAATAACCGACTATCAATTTATATGGAGGATAACCAACCGAAGAAAGATGAAGATTCCGTTTAATGGTCGTATCCTGATCCTGGGTTGTGGCTCTGTTTCCCGCTGTTTCCAGCCCTTGCTGCTGCGTCATTTTGAGATGGACTTTCACCGTGTCACGATTATGGACTTTGCCGATTTACGCTCCCTGATTCCGGAGTCGCTGGCCGCCGGCGTTCGTTACGTGCAAGAGCAGATCACGCCGCATAATCTAGCCCACGTATTGGGGCAGCATGTAGGGCCTGGCGATTTGCTCATTGACCTGGCCTGGAATATTGATTGCGGCGAGATTGTGCAGTGGTGTCATGATCATGATGTGTTGTACATCAATACCTCGGTAGAACTGTGGGACCCCTATGAAGACGCCGCTAACATTCCGCCCGTAGATCGTACGCTGTATGTGCGGCATATGGCTTTGCGGGAGCGGGTTAAAACGTGGTCAGAGAAAGGGGCCACGGCCGTAGTAGAACATGGCGCTAACCCCGGCCTGGTCAGCCATTGGGTGAAAGTGGCGCTTACCGATATCGCCACCGAGATGCTGCAGCGCGGCCTGGGGGATACGCCGGCTCTGGAACGCGCCCTGGCCGACCGCCACTTTGCCCGCCTGGCCCTGTTAAGTGGCGTCAAAGTTATCCATATCTCCGAACGCGACACACAAATCAGCGATAAACCCAAAGAAGTGGATGAGTTTGTCAATACCTGGTCTATTGAAGGTTTCCGCGAGGAGGGCGTGGCTCCGGCGGAGATGGGCTGGGGCACCCATGAACGCCGCCTGCCGCCCGGCGCCCATACCCATACCTATGGCCCCGGCAACCAGATTTGCCTGGCGCAAATGGGCATCCATACCTGGGTACGCTCCTGGGTGCCGCGGCATGGCGAAATCATTGGCATGGTGGTGCGGCATGGTGAAGCCTTTACCATCAGCGACCATCTGACGGTGTGGCAGGGGGCCCAGCCCATTTACCGTCCCACCGTCCATTACGCCTATCTGCCTACCGATGCCGCCATCGCTTCGCTGCACGAATTAAAGATGCACGGCTATCAGCTGCAAGAAAGACAGCGCATTATGGGCGATGAAATCATTAGTGGTATGGATGAGTTGGGGGTGCTGCTGTTGGGTCACGCCTTAAACGGCTGGTGGGTGGGGTCACAGCTAGACATTCATGAGACCCGCCGCCTGGTTCCGCACCAGAATGCCACCACGCTGCAAGTGGCGGCTTCGGTGCTGGGAGCGTTGGCCTGGATGGTGCGCCACCCGCGTCAGGGGCTAAACGTGCCGGATGATTTGCCGCACGAGGAGGTGCTGGCCGTGGCTAACCCTTACCTGGGGCCTTGCCCCTCAACACAGACAAATTGGACGCCGCTGCAGAACCGGGTGGATTTGTATGCCCGCTACGGCCGTCCTCGCCCGGCTGATGAAGATGTATGGCAGTTTGAAACGTTTCTCGTCCCCTGAGGCGAATGCTCTTCCTATAGACATGAGAACATGAAAACGGCCGTGTGGTATTACACGGCCGTTTTATCATCGGGCCAGGGAATGACTCACTCAACGACAATGGACATGTGAACGGGTGTGACGGGTAGGTTTTTAAGCGCCAGGGCCAGATCCGGCACATGGACAGGTGTCAGGCTGGCCGCGCACGCCTTAAATTCCGGCTCTTTAGAAATGGGGTCTACGGCCGTGTTTGTCAGGTTGTTGGCCGCTTTATTGTAACCGCTGAGCCGCCCCCAATGGAAGGGCATGAAGATCGTGCCCCGACGTACCCGGTCGGTAATGGCTGCCTGGGCGATGGCCGTGCCCCGGCGGGTGGCAACCTTCACCATGTGCGCCTCTTCAATGTCCAGCGCGGCGGCGTCATCGGGGTGAATTTCCACAAAAGGTGCTTCGTTCCCCTTCAGCAGCTGTGGTGATTTGCCTGTGCGGGTCATGGTGTGCCATTGGGTTGGCAGGCGGCCGGTTGTTAGCACCAGCGGGTAAGCGGCGTCTGGCATTTCCGCCGGTTCGGCATGGAGTGGGGCATGGAACCGGGCACGGCCGTCAGGCGTGGCAAAGCGCTGGTTGGTGTACAATCGCTTCGAACTGGGGGCTGTCTTAGAGGGAACGGGCCACTGCATGGGGCCTTCTTTTTGTAAACGTTGGTGGCTTAACCCCGAATAATCACAAACCCGGCGGCTGGTCAGCCATACAAACTCCTGGAAAACCTGGGCCGCATCGGCAAAAGCAAACGCCTGCTCAAACCCCATTGCCCGGCCAAAGCGGGCAAAAATCTCCCAGTCAGGCAGCGCCTCGCCGGGGGCATCTGTAAGTTTAGGCAAATAGGTGATGCGTCGTTCTGAATTTGTCATCACCCCTTCCTTTTCTGACCATTGGGCTGCCGGAAAAAGGACATGGGCATATTTTGTGGTGTCTGTAGGGTGATAAGCATCTTGCACAATGACCAACTCCGCCCGGCGCAAAGCCGCTTCTACCACGTCAATGTTAGGCATAGAAACCATCGGGTTGGTACAGGCAATCCACAGCGCCTTAATGTCGCCGCGTGCGGCTGCCTCAAACAGTTCTATGGCCGGCTTGCCGGGCTTGGGGCTGATGCTTTCCAGCGGCACATCCCAGTATCCGGCCAGTTCCGCCCGGTCTTCCAAACTGGTGACTGAGCGATATCCGGGCAGTAGATGAGACAACCCACCGGCTTCCCGCCCCCCCATGGCATTGGGCTGGCCGGTCAGCGAAAATGGCCCGCTGCCTGGCTTGCCAATTTTACCCGTTGCCAGGTGCAGGTTGATGATGCCATGATTCTTAGCTACCCCTACCGTGCTCTGGTTGACGCCCATACTCCAAAAAGATAATGCCCCCCGGGCAACCCCAAATGCCCGTGCTGCGGCGACAATTTTCTCCGTCGGTAGATCACAAACAGCCGCAGCCACATGGGGTGGATAAAGGTTGGCGGCATCCAGCACCGCCTGAAAGTTTTCAGTGTGTTCGGCCACAAATGCCGCATCCACAAAACCTTCATGGATCAGCACATGCATCATGGCATTCAGCAGGGCAACATCGGCGCCGGGGCGAATAGGCAGGTAAATATCGGCAACTTTAGCGGTGGTTGTTTCGCGGGGGTCTACCACGATGACGGTGGTGGCCGGGTAGGCTTTTTTGCGTTCTTTGAGGCGGTTAAAAAGAATAGGATGGCAGGCGGCCATATTGGCGCCAATGATAAAAAAGCAGTCAGCGTAATCTATATCTTCATACGCTGGTGGCGGGCCGTCTGACCCCAGGGCATTTTTGTAAGCCACTACGGCCGAAGCCATGCACAGCCGGGAATTAGCATCAAAATTATTGGTGCCTAGAAACCCTTTGGCCAGTTTGTTGGCCACATAATAATCTTCGGTGGTAAATTGGCCGGAGCCATAAAATGCCACAGCATCGGGGCCATGTTTGGCCATGATTTGTTTAAATTGAGCTGCGGCGTGCGCAATGGCCTGGTCCCAGGTGACGCGGGCGAAGGGGGCTTCCAGATACGGCCGTACCTGGGGCGTCAATAAACGGTCTTCCGTGTGTAACGTATCTGGCAGGTAAATGGGCTTGGCGCATAACTTGCCCTGGCTGGAAGGGTGGCTCTCATCTCCCAATACTTTAACTACCCGGTTATTTGCCACCCCCACCTTCAGGCCGCACCCTACGCCACAATAAGGGCAAAGTGTTTTGTGCCATTGGTCAATTTGCATCTGGTTTGACATAGAGTCTCCTCTGTAAATCGGGCATCCTTGCCCAAGTGTCCGGACAGGGATGTCCGGACTACGAATTTTCATTCATCCTGGTGGGCTGCCGCCCATGTTGTGATGGGAGATGCCCGGCAGCGATTGTGTCTCCAACTGCCACTCTTTAAGTTCCATGGGTTCTATACCAACATAGACCATGCCTGCTTCTACTTTGACGGCATAGGTTTCCAATTTCCAATGGGTGTGGCCACCCAGGTGTTCCCCGGTGACCAGACTGTAACTGTTTTTGTGCAGAGGGCAAGTGACTTTGTGTTCCCCTTGTTGGCTGCCAATAATGCCACGAGAGAGCACCATCTGCTGCCGATGGGGGCACCTGTTTTGCACGGCATACCATTCGGTCTTGTTAAAATTAAAGATGGCGATTTGCTTGTTGCCTATAAGCACACAGCCACCACCACTTGGCATAAATTCATTGGCTTGGGCTACGGGAATCCATGTTTTCATCTGTTTTGCTCCTTGCGCTAGGTAATGGGTTGGCGTTGACCACGCACCAGTTCAAAACGAATGGTGGGATCACTATCAGGCACATTAAGGAAATGCTTAAATCGCTTGAGATTTTCGGGGCTGGCTAGGGTGGTGCCCCATTCATCCTGGTAAGTGCTTACCAGGTAGGCCATCTCGGCTTCCAGCTCGGCACAGATTCCCAGCGTATCTTCCTGGATGACCTGGCGCAGGTGTCCCAGGCCGCCGGGCAGCTTGTTTAGCCAGGTGGCGGTACGCATCAGCCGGTCGGCCGTGCGCGTGTAATACATCAGAAAACGATCAATGGTGCAGATGAGCATGCCTTCATCCAGGTCGGTGGCAAAGAGCACCGCATGCTGTGGTTTCATGCCGCCGTTGCCGCCCAGGTACAGGTTCCAACCCTTCTCACTGGCGATGACGCCCACGTCTTTGCTTTGGGCTTCGGCGCATTCACGGGCACAGCCGGAAACGGCCATCTTCACTTTGTGAGGAAAGCGAATGCCCTTGTAGCGGTTTTCCAGGCGAATGGCCAGGGCTGTGGAGTCTTGCACGCCAAAACGGCACCAGGCCTGCCCTACACAGGATTTAACGGTACGCAGCCCTTTGGCATAAGCATGACCAGATTCCAACCCCACGTCATGGAGCCGGGCCCAAATGAGGGGCAGCTCCTCCAACCGCGCGCCAAATAGATCGATGCGCTGACCGCCGGTAATCTTGGTATACAGGTTAAAGTCATGGGCTATTTCACCGATGGCGATCAGTTGCTTGGGCGTGATCTCGCCGCCAGGCACACGAGGCACAATAGAGTAGGTTCCGTTCTTTTGGATGTTGGCCAGGTAGGTGTCGTTGGTGTCCTGGATGTTCTGGTGCTCCAGAATGTAATCGTTCCGGTAGCTGGCCAGAAGGGAGGCGACGGCCGGCTTGCAAATTTCACAGCCAGTCCCCCCACGGCCGTATCGCCCCAACAGCTCGTCAAACGTCTGAATCTGGGCAGCCTTGATAATCTGCCCCAATTCCTGCCGGGTGTAGGCAAAATGCTCACAGAGGGAATGGTCGGTGACGATGCCCACTTTTTCCAGTTCAGTGGTGAGCAGCTCTTTAACCAGGGGCACACAGGAGCCGCAGCCGGTGCCGGCCTTGGTACAGCGTTTAAGGGTGGGCAGATCATGGCAGCCGCGGGCCACGGCCGTCATAATCTGCCCTTTGCCCACGTTTTCGCAGCTGCAAATCTGGGCATCGTCTGGCAGCGAGGCCACCCCTGTACCGGCTTCGTGGCCGCCCTGGGCGATCAGGCTTTCGGGGGGGGCAGGCAGCGGTGTCTGCTGCTGATAAAATTGAAACAGCCGCCGAAAGCTGCCGGTGTCGCCGACCAGAATAGCCCCGGTAAGGGTATGGGTGTGAGGATCTATCATGAGTTTTTTGTACACACCGGCATGGGAGTCACTGACGATGACGTTTTCATGGGTCCCATTGGCCTGGGCGTCACCAATGGAAGCGACATCCACCCCCAAACATTTGAGTTTGGTGGAGAGGTCAGCCCCCGTAAACGCTTTTTTTTCACCGGGCAGCAGATGGGCCACGGCCGTTTCTGCCATACGGTAGCCAGGGGCTGCCAGCCCATAAATCATTTCCCGGTGCAGGGCGCATTCACCAATAGCATAAATAGCGGGATCAGACGTCTGCATAAAGTCATTGACCATAATGCCGCCGCGAGATCCCACTTCCAGCCCGGCGGCGCGGGCCAGTTCGTCACGAGGTTTAATACCTGCAGAGATGACAATAATGTCTGCCATGAGGGTGTCGCCGTTGGTGAATTGCAGGCCTTGGGCACGGCCGTTGCCGGTGAAGGCGCTGGTTGTTTTGCCCAGGTGAACGGTAACGCCCAGTTCCCCAATTTTGCGCTGTAAAACGTCAGAGCCGGCCTGGTCTATCTGCCGGGGCATAAGGCGGGGTGACATTTCCACGATGTGTGTGTCCAGGCCCAGGTCATGTAGCGCTTTGGCCGCTTCCAAACCCAACAGCCCGCCGCCAATGACAGCGGCCGTCTGACAGGTGCGGCTGTAAGCCATGATATTGTCTAAATCTTGCAGGGTTCGGTAGACAAAAACGCCCTTTTTTTCCACACCTGGCAGCGGCGGCACAAAGGGGGCTGACCCGGTGGCCATCACCAGTCTGTCATAGGGAATGGTACGGCCGTGACGGGAAAGCACACCTTTTTCATCCCGGTGAATGGTCACCACGGCGTCTTCCAGGTGAAGGGTGATGCCGCGTTCGGTATACCAGGAGATGGGCGCCAGTTGCAGGTCTACGGCCGTTTTGCCGTTAAAGTAGTCGCTGAGATGCACCCGATCGTAGGCTGGCACGGGCTCTTCGCAAAACGTGGTCAGGTGAAACAGCCCGGCACGGTCAGCCTCGGTGAGCTTTTCGATGAATTTAAAGCCTACCATGCCATTACCGATGATGACTAATGATTCTTGTTTACGCATAGTGCACACTCCTTCGAAACTAACCTCCCGGAGGCTTCTACGGCAATCTGGGATGAACCCTCCGGGAGGGTGGCTTCTCCTTCGAAAACAACTATCAATCGCTGGAAACAGCCGCCAACCGTGCTTCCATCTCCATCTTTGCTGCCATTTCATCGGCTTCGGAAAAACGAACAGTGAAGACCAGGAAGGAAATGATGGTGACAAACATGCCCAGAATCAGATAAGCATCGCTGTAAGCAAGGGCTCCCTTGAAAAGAAAGCCCGCCGTGACTGCACCAAAGTTACCGCCAGCACCCACAATGCCCGCCACAGGACCTAGTGCCCGTTTGTTAATGTAGGGCACAATGGCATAGGTAGCGCCTTCGGACATCTGTACCAAAAGGCTGAAGATGACAAGAGCGGGAATGGCCACAACCAGGGCGGCCATGCGAGAGAAGAAAGCCAGGGCGATGCCTTCTAAGAAGAGAACGACAAAAAGGAAGATAACACGGCCGTGCAGCCCGCGTGTCCGGTTTAATTTATCACTGAACAGCCCCCCCAATGACCGGGCAAAGAGGTTCATAAGGCCAAACAGGCTGGCTGCCAAACCGGCCGCAGCCACATTCAAGCCAAATGTATCAAAAAAGTACAATGCGGCCGTGCCATTTAACGTTAATTCAATGCCAAAACAAGCAGCATAGATAAAAAAGAGGGCCATCACCCGGTAATCTTTAAGCGCTGCCAAGAAGGCACCTCTGCTGGCTTTTTTAGAGGGCATCTCCCCTTTGGTCCGCAGATCTTTATAGTTGCCGTCAGGCGCATCTTGGGTGAAAAAGTAATAAGCAATACCAGTCAAAAACAGGGCCACGCCGGGTACAACCATTGCCACCCGCCAACCTATAACCGCCGGAGCGCCAAAGGTGATAACGGCGGCCAGGATCAGGGGCATGACTGCCTGTGTCACTCCGCCACCCAGGTTACCCCACCCGGCGGTGGTGGCGTTGGCCGTGCCTACCACATTGGGCGCAAACATGACGCTGGTATGATATTGGGTGATCACAAAGGAGGCGCCAATGAGGCCAATGCCCAGGCGCAGCAACAAGAACTGTTCGTAGTTCTGGGCTAACCCCACCAGCATGACGGGCAGCGAGCCGAAGATCAACAATAGCGTATAGGTGAGCCGCGCGCCGTAACGTTCCACCAACGGACCAATGGCCAGGCGGGCAAAGATGGTGGCAAAGACGCCGGCGATAACGGTATTGCCCACCTGTTCTGGTGTCAGGCTCAGGGTGGCGATAACGCCATTGTCCCCTTTCATCAGCGGTACAATGCCAAACCAGCCAAAGAAGCATAGAAAAAAGGCAAACCAGGTCATATGAAAGGCGCGCATCTGCGGGGTACCCAGGCTGAACAGAGTGATCTGGGTGGCTTTGTTTTTGAAATCCATAATGCCTCCTTGGGGCCATTGTGTGCCCAATAAGATGGACGCTTTTCTGTGCTTTATTTCACAAGATGGGGGTATGGTAAAGGCGGCGGCCGTTCCCGTAAATGAGGGATTTCCTGATGCCTGATGACTTGGATGTATGTAGGGGTGGTGGTAAATGGGTATCCAATTTAGTTAATGAGACAGACGGCCGTAGCCCTGCTTTGGATAGTTTGCTCATTGTTTTTGGGGTTAAGGAGGCCGGCAGGTGTCAGGAGTGTAGGAGATTCCCTGATACGGCCGTAAGGGAAACCCTGAGAAGGATGCCCCGAGGCGGTAATGAAAGAGGTGCTTAAAAGGACAGGTGTATGAATTTGAGCAGCGGCCGTAAAAGCCGTTTGTACCTTGACACGTTGCCCCAAATCAGATTAAGTATTGACAGACGTTAACTTTTTTGTACAATTAGACAGACTGGTCTAGTTGATTGTTGGTAATGAATAAAAAGTATCAAAAAGAAGACATTCTCCAAAAGGGAGAAACCTTATTAATCCAACAGGGGTATCACAGTACAGGCATCAATGATGTGCTGGAAGCATGTGGCATTCCCAAGGGCTCATTCTATAACTTCTTTGAGAATAAGGAGGACTTTGGCGCGCAAGTTATCGGCCGTTACGGCAAAAAACACGCTGCTCATGCGCGTGCTGTTTTGTCAGATGGAACGCATACGCCTATAGCCCGACTGCGCCACTTTTATGAATTGGCATATGAGTCTCATGCCGCCAAAGAAAGCCGGCAGGGCTGCTTATTAAGCAACTCAACGACAGAATTAAGCAGCGAGAGTGAACGATGTCGTGAAGTGATTGTTCAAGCAAGAGAGGAAACAATTCAGCTTATCGCTGATTGTATTGCCGAAGGTCAGGCTGCTGGTGAAATTACGACCATGTATGATGCCCAAAAACTTGCTCAATACCTGTTCTTCTCTTATGATGGCGCGTTAGTTGCTATGCAAGCCACCAAGTCACCTGAGCCCATCAGAGTTTTTATTGATATAACGTTTGCCATGATTACGACAAAGTGATCTCTTTTTTGCCACAATCAAACAGACCGGTCTAGTTGATACAACCAAAGCACATAACAAAAGGATAAAAACATGCACAAAGTAACACTTTTGACACCGCTGCAAATAGGTGATTTGACTCTGCCTAACCGAGTTTTGATGGCACCCTTAACAAGAATGCGGGCCACCGATGACCGCTTGCCTACAGATATGATGGCTACTTATTATGAGCAGCGCGCCAGCGCCGGCTTGATTATTACAGAAGCGACGATCATTATGCCGGAAGGGGCCGGGTATGTGAATACACCAGGCCTTTACACAGATGAGCAAGTGGCTGGTTGGCGTACCATTACCGATGCCGTTCATGCGGCCGGTGGGCGCATTTTTGTTCAGCTCTGGCATACGGGGCGGGTATCTCATCCCTCTTTCCAGCCCCAAGGCGCATTACCGGTAGCACCGTCGGCGATTGCTATTGCCGGAGAGTTGATGACACCGGTAGGCAGACGGCCGTATGAAACCCCACGCGCATTGGAAACAGACGAGATTGGTGGTCTGGTTGCTAAATTTGCTGAAGCGGCGCAACGGGCCCAGGATGCAGGTTTTGACGGCGTGGAAATTCATGGTGCCAATGGATACCTGATTGACCAGTTTTTGCGTGATGGTACCAACAAGCGCACGGATCGCTATGGTGGCTCTTTGGCAAACCGGGCTCGATTTTTGCTAGAGATTGTAGACGCGGTGAAAGAAATATGGCCTGTGCATCGCATTGGGGTACGCTTGTCACCGTCACACGATCATGGTCATATGGTAGATAGCAACCCCTATGAGAGTTTTACCTATTTTGCCGAGGCGTTAGCGCAAAAGGACATTGGTTATATTCATATTCGGGAAGCAAATGATACAGACCGGTATGATATTGTGCCGGCAATTCGTGACCTTTATAAAGGCGTTTTGATCGTCAATGAGGGCTATAACAAAACGCGCGCCCTGGATGCCCTGGAGAGTGATCGGGCTGATGCCGTAGCGTTTGGCGCTTTGTTTATTGCTAATCCTGATTTGCCCATTCGCTTCCGTTTGGACGCCCCCTTAAATGAGGTTGACCCCAGTACATTTTATGGGGGTGGGGCCAAAGGGTATGTAGATTATCCCGCCCTGGCGTTATCTGTGGCCTGATCAGGCATGGCCAGATGCTTCTTAAAAAGCGTTGTGCTGTAACCCAAGCACAACGCTTTTTTATTCTTGAACGAGACCGGTTTTTAAGGCGTAGCGTACCAGTCCGGCCACATCGTGAATGCCCAGCCGTTCCATGATGTTGGCCCGGTGGGCTTCGGCGGTTTTAATGGAGATGTTGAGGCTGGCAGCCATTTCTTTGGTGGTACGGCCGTTGGCGATCAGCGTGAGGATTTCTTGTTGGCGCGGGGTGAGTGGTTCCGGGGTAGTGGGGCTTTCCTCCTGGCGAATATAGGCCGCCAGATGGTGCGAAACATGTGGACTGAGATAGGTTTGCCCGGCCATGACGGCGTCAATGGCCAGTTTGAGTTCAGTGTCGCTGGCAAACTTGGGTAAAAAGCCGGCCGCCCCGGCCTGCAGCGCCTGCACCACATCATCCTGGCCGGTGTGCATAGAAAGGATGATAACCCGCACCTCTGGGTATTGTTGGGAGATCGCCGCCGTGGCCTCACGGCCGTCTACGGTAGGCAGCGCTAAGTCCATCAACACAATATCTGGCCGGCAGGTGGCTATAAGGGCCAGGGCTTCACGGCCGTCGCGCGCTTCGCCTACCACCTGTACACCTGGCAAGTTATTGATCAGCGCCCGTACACCGGCCCGGATAAGGGCATAATCTTCAACGAGCAGGAGCGTGATGGTAGTCTCGGCCACAAAGTCCATGTTGGTCATTGGCGGGCCAGGCGAAGAAAGCCCCACCCGTTGCCCGCCAGAGTTTGGTTGCTGCCTGCAGATTGTAAGACACGGCCGTCGCCAGGACAATTCGCATCGTGTCCAAAGCTGGCCCCCAGTCGTTGGCGGAAATAACCAAATTCGAAGAAAAGGTTATAGACGTTCGACGGTGACGGCCTGCTTGCGAATCTGGTATTTACCGGTATTGGCCAACACCTGGGCCACAAACTGCTCTGGTACATCTACCAACGTGTGCTGTTCCTGAATGCGGATGGCGCCAATGGCCCGGCCGGGAATATCTGCATGGAAGGCAATGGTCCCTACCACGTCATTGGGGCGGATACCCTGCCGCTTACCGGCGCTGAGGCTCAGGCGCACCATCCCTTTTTCATGGGAGCTGCGGGTTCGCCCACGGCTTTGTCCCCGGCTGCCGTTTGTCCGCTCGCGGAGATGAGGGACAGGATTCTCCATCACATCGTTAACCGGGTAAATGGGGCGCTGCTTTTCTTCGGCGCGGGCCAGTTTCAGGGCGGCCGCTGCTACTTCCAGCGGATCATGCCCGGCGGCCATCAATTCCTCTACCATCTCCCGTTCCCGGCGGGCCCGGCCGCGCCGCAGCCACACCATCATCTGTTCCCGCAGCTTTTCTTCGCGGTGTTTTTGGATGTCATCGGGGGTAGGTAACGGCCGTCGTTCAATGGTCTGCCGCGTAAAACGTTCAATTTTACGGAAGCGCCATTGTTCCTTGGGGGTCACCAGTGAAATGGCGATGCCTGTTTTACCGGCGCGGCCTGTGCGCCCCACACGATGCACAAACACTTCTGGGTCGGTGGGTAAGTCGTAATTAAACACATGGGAGATGCCCTCGATGTCCAGCCCACGGGCGGCCACATCTGTGGCTACCAATACCGTGATCTGGTTCTGGCGAAAACGGTTCAAAACCTGTTCACGGGCATCCTGGTTCAGATCACCATTGAGCGCTTCAGCCGGGAAGCCCCGCACCGTCAGTTCGTTGGCCAGTTCACCGGTACCGGCACGGGTGCGGGTGAAGATGAGGGCGCTGGTTAATTCTTCCACTTCAAACAGACGGGTGAGGGCCGCCAGCTTGTCTGCTTCATTCACCAGGTAGTGGCGCTGCTCGATAGCCGCCACGGTTAGCTGCTGCCGTTGTATGGTGATCGTTTGGGGTTGGCGCAGGTATTTGTCGGCCAGTTTGCGGATTTCTGGCGGCAGGGTGGCCGAAAAGAGGGCTGTCTGCCGGGTGTCAGGCGTCTGCTGCAAAATGGCTTCGATGTCTTCGATGAACCCCATACTGAGCATCTCATCTGCTTCATCCAGCACCAGGGTTTGCACGCTGCTTAAATCGAGGACTTTTTGCTTGATGAGGTCCAGCAGACGCCCGGGTGTGCCCACCACAATATCTACGGCACCGTCACGCAGCTGCCGTTTCTGCTGGCCATACCCCTGGCCACCATAGATGGCCAGCACGTTAAACTGGCGATGACGGCCGTATGCTGCTATGGCCCCGGCAACTTGTAGGGCCAGTTCGCGGGTGGGGGCTATCATCAAGCTTTGTACATGGCCCAGCCCAGGGGTAAGGACATGCAAAATGGGCAGGCCAAAGGCCGCGGTTTTGCCGGTGCCCGTTTGGGCCTGGCCCGTGATGTCTTGCCCGGCGAGCATGAGGGGGATAACGGCCGTTTGAATAGGTGTTGGCTCTGTAAACCCCAGTTCAGAGACGGCCTGCACTAACTGCGGGTGCAGGCCCAGTTGTGAAAAATTGGTTGTCATATTGCTCCTACTTGCGTTTTGAGAAGTCCATCACAGCGCTTCCCTTGCGGGTTGCGCCCCCGGTTACCGGTCAACAGCCGGCTTATCTCACAAGTAAGAGCCATCTGTTGCCACGAAAAATGCCCGGCACCTGGCCTGGGCATTCATTTTGGAAGTGTCAAAACAAGTTTTTTGCTAAAGAGTTGGAATCCAAAAGTGGATAACAGGCGTAAGTATAACACACTTTTTGAACGGCACCATGAGAAAGTTGTAAGCTTTATGGCTGTTTAGGAGCAGGTGTGGCGGCTGCCGCCGACCATTACCCGCCGTAGAGGGCGATGATAACGATAAACAGTATCCAGGCAATGCCGGCGTAAATGGCCAGCCAGCCCAGGGCGCTGCCAAACCCGGCGCGGGTGCGGCCGCCAGCGTCCACGGCGGCCTGCAAATTCATATACCAGACTGCCTGCCGCGCCCGTGAGATGGCCTGAATTCCCAGAAAGATGCCTGGCACAATGCCCACCAGGGCACTGATGCCAATTTTGAGCGGGGTAACCCATTCGCCTAATTTATCTAAAAAGGTGAGCGACGTGTTATTCAGCAGCACCGGTAGAATGAGGACGAGAAAAGGAACCAGCCCCAGAGCGGCGGCTATGAGGCCCAAGGTAAGGCTGGAACCGGCTGCCTGGCTGGCCCCCGTACGCAGTTCGGGTTGGACAGCTTCCAACGTCAACGGCCGTCCACAATTGGAGCAGTACAGGCTCCCCTTCAAGATGGCTGCCTGGCAGCCTGTGCACACCTGTAAATAAGCGGTGCGGTCGGTGAACACGGTTGGGTCGATCTTAATTTCTACAGCCCTATCTTGGGGATTTTTTACCAGCACACCAGGATTATCGGGGATGGGCATACGGGCCAGGGCGTTGGCTTCTTCAGTGGACACCAGGGCAGATGGTTCCTCTGTACCCGCAGGAATGACGGCCGTTCCCGGCGTGCTGCTGCCGGGTAACAGACTTTTGGCTCGATTCAGCAGCTGCGTTCGCCGGGCCTGCCCCTCTGCCTGCCGCTGCATGTCAACCCACTGCATGGTGGCATTGGCGTGTACCGTGGAGCCGTCACGCACATAGCCGCTAACCAGCCCCAGAAATTCATGGGCGCGTTCCGGGTCAGGCGCTTCTACTTCAAGCTGGCAGGTGTCGGCAAACGGTCGTACACGTACAGCCATCTCATCTTTTTGCAGCCCCAGCCGCCGGGTGACCGTAGCCACGATCACGCCAGTGTTTTCATTGTAGGCTTGCAGCCGGGCATCCATGTTTGCCAGGGCAAACAAGGCACTGCGCATAACCACGTGGGCGGCTACCGGGTAAGGGCGTTCAATGCGAACAGTCATTGGCGTTCTCTCCCTGTGTGGTTCACGACCGTGAGTATAACAGTTCCTGGGGGAATTGAAACGGCCGTTTTAGGTACGGCCGTTGTCGCTAGTCATCTGGCGGCATCACCCGCGGGTGGGGTATTTCTACTTGAATGAGAACCCCGCCGGAGTGTCGGTTTAGAAAATTCAAACGCCCGCCCAGTAAAGCGACCCGTTCGCTGATGCCCAATAAGCCATAATGCCCTACCTGACTTAGCATAGACAGGTTAAAGTCATCGGCTAAACCGGCGCCGTCATCGGCGATAGAAACCAGCAGCATACGTGGTGACGTGTGTTTCAGCGTCACGTCTACCTTTCTGGCGCCGGAATGTTTCCAGGTATTGTTTAACCCTTCTTGAATGATCCGAAAAATAGAAAGCTCCAGCTCTTCCGGCAGGCGGCCAAAGTGGCTGTCCAGATGCAGGGTGGCCTTAATGCCTGTACGCTCGCTCCAGGTGCGCAGGTATGATTGCAGCGCTGCCCCTAACCCCAGGCTGTCAATGGTTGGTGGGCGCAAATTACCGCAAATGCGGCGCAGTTCTTCTACCAGGGCGCGAATGTCCTGGCGTACGTCGGCTATATCTGCCGCGGTGGCTAACGCTTCCCCTTCACTTTTCCCTTCAATTTCTTCTAACTGGTAATTGAGGCTGAGCAAATCCTGAATAAGCTGGTCATGCAGCTCTCGCGCCAGATATTTGCGCTCTTCTTCACGTTCGGTTAGCAGGCGGCGCTGTGCATCTTGTAAAGCCAGATTGGCGCTGTCCAGGGCTTGCACCTGATCAGCAAGCTGTTGTACCAGGTGACGGTTGATGGTGTCCTGGGTGGCCAGGTCGCGTTGTAACAGCATCTGGTTATGGCGTAAGGTTTCCGCCTGCCGCCGCGCCTGGTAATAGCTGTCCAGCGCCCAGATCACGGGGGTGCGCTGCGCCCTTTCGCCGGTGCCTACCAGGGCGGCTACCACGTCTTCACGGGTGGTTTCGTCGGTGCGCCAGTCTGCGGCCAACTCCCCCTGCCGCAGCACCAGCAGGCGATCTGAAACAGCAAAAAGGTGGTCTAAATTCTGGCTGCTAAAAAGCACGGCCGTGCCTTCCCCTTGCCATTCTTGTATTTGGGTCAACAATTTTTCCTGGTAAGGGTGGCTCAGATACTGGCTGGGGTCGTCTATCATGATAAAGCGGCATGGCCGGGCCATTACCTGAGCAATAGCTACCAACTGCCGCTGTTCGCTTGTCAGGTTCATCACCTTTTCATGCACGGAGGGCAGCTGCATATCCAGCCTGGCCAATAACTGTTCGGCTTCGGCATCCATGCTGATATCATCGGGAATGCGCCACCACTGGCCTAACGTGCGTACCCGCTCATGCCCTAGAAAAATATTACTGGTTACATCAAAATGTTCGGCCAGGGCCGGCTGCTGGTACACAATGCCCATGCCCAATTTACGTGCCTGAAACGGCCACTGCAATTTTTGCCTGGCAAAAACCAGCTCGCCGCTTTCTGGGGTGAGCTGGCCTGAAAGGATCTTGATGAGAACCGTCTTGCCGGCACCGCTGCGCCCCGCCAGTCCCACTACTTCGCCGGGCTGCAAGGCAAAGTTCACCCCTTGCAGGGCTGTCAGGGTGCCAAAGGTTTTGGAGAGGTTCGTGACAGTCAGGAGCATCGGTGTCCTCGGCATGCTGTAAATCATGTGCCATCAACCAGCTACGGTTCACGAAATGGCATCAGCAATAATCTGGTGCAAGGTAGCGGCATCTAAATCTTTTTTATCTACAAAGGCGGTAGCCCCCGCTTGCAGACCAAGGCGATGGAATTCCCGGTCAGGGTAGGCGCTGATGAGGATGATGCGGGTGGCCGGAGATTGGGCCTTAAGGCGGCGGGTACAGCGGAGGCCATCTTCATCACCCAATACAACGTCTACAAAGGCAATTTGCAGGGCTACTCGTTCGGCCAGGTGAACGGCATCGGCCGTATTGGCGGCTTCGTAGATCATAGCTTGGGGATATAGTTTGCCAATGATGCGGCGGAGTTGGACGCGGTAACGGCCGTTATCATCTACAACCAAAATGGCTGCCTGTTCTGCCTGTGGGGGCTCGACAAATGCCGGCTCCTGGCGGCGAGGGACGCCGCTGTAGGCAATGATTTCTGGGTGTTCGTGAATATAAGTGGCTGCTTCCAGGCGGCTTTGCACACCCAATTGACGGTAGAGGCGCGTAAGGTGGTTTTCCACGGTCTTCACACTAAGGTTTAACCGCAGCGCAATGGCCCGATTATCCAGCCCTTCGGCCAACAAACGAAGGATATCTTGCTGGCGAGTGGAAAGCGGCGGCACGGCCGTGGTTGTTTTGGGGTAGAGAAGCTTGTCCACCAGTGAGCTAGAAATCCAACGTTCCCCCGCCAGCACTCGTGTTACAGCCAGGCGTAAATCACTTAAAGGCTGGTCCTTAAGATGGTAGCCATTGACCCCCGCTCCTAATAATCCCTGGACATACACATCATCATCATAGGCACTGACAACCAGAATACATAGCTGCGGGTATTGTGCCCGAATGCGGCGAATTTCCGCGATGGGGTCAAAGGCGGGCATTGTGACATCAATCAACAGGCAATCTGGCTGCCATCTTTCTAGCGCCGGTGCCAGGGAGGGCCCATCACCTACTTCGCCCACAATGTCCAGATCAGGTAGACCTTCTAAGGCGTTGCGAATACCGGCACGCACCACGGCGTGATCATCTGCCAGCAAAATTCGGTGAACCATGGCCTTTATTATGCCAGGAGAGGTGGTAAAAGTCTTTAGCCTTTGGTGATCTGGTGCCTGGTTGGGGGTTTTCCCCTAGCCTGTTTAGGGTAATCCCATCATGTGGCGCAGGGAAACGGGGGTGCGAAGCAGCTTTATTATTGGTATCACATAGGACTGGTTAAAAAGAAGCTAGTACCAGTAATCAGAAGTCCGTCATCAGTTTTCAGTAGACTATTTCCAGAGATAGGCCAGCCCTGAAAACTAGACACTGATGACTGAAAACTGATACTCGTACATCCTGACCAATTACAGGAGGTGGTGTCTGGAAAAATGAGTGTTGTAAGCACGTTTGCCATCGGCAAAAACAAAAACTGTATTGATTTAATGTCTGTATGTAACTTGTCTGAGGAGGAAAGAAAATGAAACGAGCACTATTGTTCCTGTTTTTATTAGCATTATCAATGGCATTTGTGGCCTGTGGTGGCGGGCAAGAGGAGGCCACGGCCGTGGCTACAGCCACAACCGCCCCCACGACGGAAGCGACCACAGAAACAGAAACGACCACAGAAGCGATGGGTGAAGGCGGTATTGCGGTGCTGCTGCCAGACAGCGCCTCATCGGCCCGCTGGGAAGCAGATGACCGGCGCTTCTTCGAAGAAGCGTTTGA
>WYBM01000058.1 GCA_011525915.1 Ardenticatenaceae bacterium
CCATGACCGACGCGATTTGAGTATCTTTCGCATTGGCATTGATTTATTTGATAGGTCTGTTGTTAACGAGCAATCTTTTACTTTACCAACAATTCCTTATTTCTGAAACTGTCCGGTAGCTAGATCAGTAGTCAGTGATCAGTAGCCAGTCGTGGCTGTTGAACTTGTCATTGGCAAGTTGCTGGCCCTGCACCCTTTCCTGAATAACTCCTAAGTCGTCATGAAATCGTAGGCTAACTTACCGCGAAAATGACGTAAACTCCATGCTGGTAGTGATCATCGGCACATGGACGTGTATAAAAGGTCAGACCCCCAGACTAGAAGGATGGATTATGTCTGATTACTTTGAGTGGAAAACCGAAGAAGAGGGGCGATGGGAAGAAGATATGCACCGGCCACATGTGCCGCGTGCACCCAGGCGCCCACCCTGGCGCGTGTTGCTAGGGGTTTTGGTTGGCCTGGTGGCTGTGCTGTTTTTAGCCCGCTGGCAGGTCAGCCAGCAGGTTAGCGCTACTACGGCCAGTATAAAGGCTGATGTCATCGCCGCCCATTCCCTTGTGCAGCGTGCGGCCCATCAACGGGACGTTGACCTGCTGAAATCGTTAATCTCTGGCCGGGACCACGCATGGACAAAAACGCAAGAGGATCTGGTGGTCGGCGGTCATTTTGGCAACCCCCCTTTTCTTGGCTGGACGGCCGTACTCCCCCCACCAACGGCCACTGAAAACATCACCATCACCCTGTCTGCTGACCTGCGTTCGGCCGAATTGCAGGCCATCAATACGTATGAGGCTGTCAATGCTGCCGGGGTGACAGAGACGGTTGGTTTGCGGTACACGGCCGTGTACCGGCAGGGCAGTGACCGTTGGCTGTACGCTCCCCCAGAGGCTGACTTTTGGGGTGAGATGGCCCTCCAAGAGGGGACATATGTCACCGTCATTTATCCTGAGCGTGACGAAGCCCTGGCTACAAGACTGGGGCAGGATTTAGATGACCTGGTTGGCCTTATCTGCGCTGAGGTGGTCGCCTGTTCATTCCCGCCATTTATACAACTGCGGTTTAATACTGAGGCGAAAAGCTTGTTAACACTGGCTGACCCATCCGCCCGTTGGTTCAATCTGTCGGCGGCGAAGCTGCCCGCACCTTCTTTGGTGGGGTGGCCGGTAGATGAAGCCAGCTACCAGGCGTTGTACCGGGCCTATGGCGTCCAAATGGCTACCGCCCTGATCACACAATGGGTTGACTATGATTGCTGCCGTCGGGAGATACTCTTTCAGGGGATACTGGACCGGCAGCTGCACCAGTTGGGCCTGAAACCCTGGCCGCTGGATCAGGCTGCTTATGATTATCTCCTTAGCGAACAATCCGCTGTCAGTATGAATTATTTGCTGACAAAGCAGCTGCCCCTATCTACCCTGGAGCAATTACAACTATACGGCTTTGTCGAATTTTTAGAACAGATAGCGCCCCCTGGGGTAACACTGACCGATATACAGCGCTCGCTGGAAGAGCCTCAGGGGTTCACCGCCTGGGTGAACCAATACACACCTGAGTTTATGGATGATAGGGCGGTGGAAATCGCCTTTATGCAGTACCTTTATGAGCAAAGCACCTCCGGTAGTCTGAGCCAACCTCCGCTGCCGTGGCCGGCCTCAGAAATACAGCTGGTTTGCCATGATAGTGACTTTGCCATCAACTTCTATCATTACGATCTGGTAGGGCAAAGCTGGCGAGAGGCATTCCGGTATGATCACCTGGCGTCGTGGGCAACTACGCAAAAGATACCCGGCCAGCCGAACACATTTTTGATTACGCAGCAGAGCACAACTTCTGGTAATTTAGAATCCGATTACACGTTACTAGAAGACGGAAAGATCACAGCGTCTTTCACTCAAGCCACTGGCCAAAATAACTACTTTGTGCAGGCTGCGCACCCTGACGGCCGTTACCTGCATCTTATGCTCTGGCAAAGTGACGGATTGCCCCATAACTTTTTGTTGGATGTTGATCAATGCCGCCATGGCCCTTGTGAACCGATGCCTATTGAAGGGGCGCTCACCTGGTCGCCAGATGGTGACCACACCCTGCTGCATGCTTCGTTTGGCTGGAATGCAGAGACATCGGTAACCGAATGGCCCCTTTTATACCAGGGTGATGCTCAGGGCGGTGGCTTGCGGGAAGTGGGCCGCGGGCGTTGGTCTTTCTGGTTGGATGACACCACCTATGTTTACCTGCGGCCAAGCGAAGAAGGTGATGCCGAGCTGGTCACGGCCGTGGTCGGCCAGGATGCACCGCGACCCCTGTTGACAGCAGATATGCTGCTGGCAGCCATACCTGCCGATGAAAGGCTGTTACCCCTGCGCTTGAGTGATAGTATTGTCTATGGTGGTGGGTCATCTCCCATGTTCCTGTGGCTTTTCAGGGGTTCTGTGGCCAGGCAGACAAGGTACTTTTTTATGGTGACGCCTATACCTGGCCTGGACGCGGTGCAGTCCATTCACCTGCTTTACACGGCACCGGCCGAGGTGTGGGGCACTGCCTCGCCCAACGGCCGGTGGCTGGTCATTCAGGATAATCGTGATCGCGGCCTGTTAACGCTGACACTGCGTAATGTGGCCACGGGTGCAGAACAAACCCTGGCACATGACTCCTACAGCTTTGATGTCTCCTGGTCCAGCGATGGACGGTGGTACCTGCTGCCTCAAGATGGTTATATGATCCTGGGTGCGCCTGACCAAAACTATAAGCAGCTTATTGCTCACAACTTTGACAATTGTTATGAAGCCTACTGGGTGGAATGACCTTATTTCTGCGGGAACCGCCAGGTTCCTGCAGAAATCAAAAGCATGTCCACGGATTTTGAATGGATCACCGGTGACGATGGACACTGGCCCGCTCCCCAACCTGAACTGCCGCCCAAACCAACACCGCGGCGCCAGCGCTGGTTATTGCTGGCCCTGGTTGTGCTGCTGGTTGCTGGCGTGGCGGTGCGCTGGCAGGTTCGGCAGCGGGTGGAGGCAGCTACCACGGCCGTAACGGAAGAGGTCCGTGCCGCTTACCATCTTTATGTGCGGGCGGCGGCTAACCATGACACTGAACTCCTGCGTGCTGTCATCTCGGGGTCTCATCCCCCTTGGGTAGCCGCGCAGCTGGCGCTGCTGGACGAAGATTTGCTGTTAGGGCGCTGGTCTATGGGCTTGCACCCGGTGGGGGACACGACCGTGCCGATCATTGTGCGCATTACGCCAACACTGGACCTGACCGAAGCCGAAGTGGTGACACAACAGGCCTTTACCTTTGTCCACGCCGACGGCCGTGAAGAGCAGGCGGCCCTGGAACACACCCTGCTGTTCCGGCACGGCCGTGATCGCTGGCTGGCCGTCCGGCCTGAAGCCGAATTCTGGGGTGAATGGCGCCTTAAGACTGGCCAGCAGATCACCCTGATCTACCCACAGCGCGACGCCAAGATCGCTGACCATCTGTTATTGGGGTTGGAGGCGGAACTGGCCCGGGCCTGCCGCCGATTGCAGTTACCCTGTTCCTCAGATGACAGCTACACCATCCGTCTGGATACCAATCCAGCCAGTTTGGCAGCGGTGGGTAACCCAGGCAGCATGTTGACTCGGCAGACAGTGCTTAACCTGCCGGCCCCCAGCCTGGTGGGCCAGCCGGTGGATATTACCGGCGAACGCGCCCTGCTGCGTGGATACAAGGCCCATTTTATCACGGCCGTGATCGTCCATCACACGGGTTGGCACTGCTGCGAACAAGGGCTTTTTCACCAGGCGCTTATTGATTTACAGCTGCGGCAGCTTGACCTGCGCCCCTGGCCGTTACAGACGCAGCATTATCAGGAAATGGTGCGCAACCCTGTTGTGGGCGTGTATAGTTTGGGCCGGTATTGGCAGGAGCCGCCCACACTGGCAGCCCCAGGCTTTGCCTGGCCGCAGGTATACACCATGCTGGATGTCTTGCTGCAGGAAAAGCCGGAACTGACGCCCTTTGCCTTACAGCAAAGCCTGGTGACGATGGATTCTTACAGGGATTGGATCAATAAACACGTTGGTTTTATCTTTTTTAACCAGGGCCGCTTTCAGCGAGCCTGGTTAAACGCCGTGCAGGCGCACTTGCCACCGGCGCCGGCTGGTTTGCCACCCCCAACACAAGATGTGCTGCTTTTGTGCCGCACCGGAATTCAAAGCACGCCTCATCTATACCGCTATGCCTGGGCTAGTCAGACCTGGACGTTGGTGTTGGCGGATCGCCGGCTGCAATTTTTGGCCGGGCTGCCGGGAGATAAGGGGGTACTGCTGCAAGAGCAGCCGATTCAGGGGCAGCCGTTACATACCTTTGCCTGGGTCAACGGCCGTGAACAGACCATTGCTCACCACCCGGCACCGTCAGCCCTCTTCCGCACCGATGCCGTCGGTGCAGACATGCTGCTGTACGTCTTTAAGTTTGATGAGAACCACCCCTTATTTGACCTGGTTGACCTGGCTGATTGTGGGCCGGCGGCGTGCCTGACGGCTGAATTTCGTCATGTGCCCGTCCGGTCGCCTGATGGCCGGTGGCTGTTGAGTGTAGATGATGAAGAGCGGCTCTGGCTGCGCCGGGCAGCCGATGTAAGTGTGGGCTTATTGTGGCACGGCCGTGCCCCTTTTTGGCTGGCAGACGATGTCTATGGCTACGTGACAGAAGAGCAGATGATGATTAATACATTGCCCGGTCACGTTAATGTCCAGGCTTACCCGCTAGACGCGGTGGCTGCGGCTGTTCATGACACCTACGCTTTGCAAGAATGGCAGGTTCATACGCTGGTGCCCAATCCACAAAACCAAAATGAGGTGTTCATAGCCAGCGCTTATACGGCTATGCTAGATGGTGACAGGGTAAAAGGCACTATGGTCTTACGCTTTGACCTGACGCGGGGAACAGCTGCCTTTCTTTTTGAGACAGCCGGCTATTTTGGACCTTACAATCCCTTTTCATTTTCGCCAGATGGCCAATGGCTGACCGTGCAAAGTTATACGGATGAGGCGTTTGATTGGCAGCTTGACATTTTAAACTTGCAGTCAGACCAGCATGTTACCTATCGCTCAGCGCATAATGTGGCCTTGCCTGGTTACGACTGGTCCGCCGACGGCCGTTGGCTCTTGCGCGTGGGCGGTGATTTTATACACTTAAGCGCGCCCCAATTTGGGTATGATCAACTGGTGATTTATGATTTTGTAAACTGTAACTTTGCTGCCTGGGTAAGTTGAGTGAGTATCTTGCTAGTCAAACTGCTGTACAGTAGGCGAGCAAGAAAATTAACATGATTGATGTCCGATAATTTCGATTGGCAAACAGAAGACGATACTGCCTGGGACATAGACGAAGCCAGGCCAAGACGCGTGGCCATGGCCGTGACATGGCCGTGGCGTACACTGGCTGTGATGGCTGGGTTGTTGATGATAGCCGCCCTGGCAGTCTATTGGCAATTTTCGCGGCGCATTGAGATGCTCACGGCCGTTGTCGAAAACGATGTGCTTTCCACACACAACCTGATCAACCGGGCTGTGGCTACCCAAGACCTGGAGTTAATGGCCCCGTTGTTATCTGCCCGTGATCTTTCCTGGACCAATGCCCAGGAGCAGTTGTTGGAAAAAGCCCTGTTCTATGATCGTGCCCCACTAGGGCTGCCGTTGGCAGAAACAGCGGCGTCTCTCCCAGATTTATCTGCAGCTGATGTCTATTTCATCAACATTGAAGTTGCCCCAGATATGAATTCGGCAGAACTCCACTTTTTACAAGAGCATGATCCCGGCGCTGGTCAGGATACCGTCATGCTGGCTCACACGGCCGTGTACCGGCGCGGGCGTACTCGCTGGTTGCTCTCACCACCTGACGACGCGTTTTGGGGTGCGTGGCAAACCAATGAAACAGAGTGGCTGACAATGGCTTACCGGGCACAAGATGCCGAAATTGCCCAAAAACTGCTGGCCGATTTGGCCACGATGCTGGCAGACGTCTGTCGCCAATTAACGCCACTCACCTGCCCGGTCACTTTACGCCTGGACGTCCGCCTGGACCCCGATCCTGGTACGCTGTTGGCATTGACTGACCCGGCCACGCTTTACGATGGCAACCTGCGTGTGAACCTGCCGGCACCAACCCTGGTGGGCTTGCCGGTAGATGAGGCCGGTTATCAGGCCTTGCTGCGTGGGTACGCTGCCCCCCTGGTAGCTGTGATGATAACCGAGCTCATAGGGTGGGAATGTTGTGTCCATGCCCCTTTTTACCAGGCGTTTATGGATTACCAGTTAAACCAGTTGGGGCTACGGCCGTGGCCAGTTTCGGCCGAAACACATGCCCAAATCATCAACAGCGGTGTTCACGTAGATGCCCTCTCCTCCTTTTATCCGGAAACGGCCTTTGATGCCCTGGAAAGCCCTGAAATGTGGCAGCTTTATGCCTTTGCAGATTTCCTGATGCGCCAGCATCCTGACCTGGCCCCTGTGGAAATCTTAATAGGGCTAAATAGACCGCAAACGTTCCAGACCTGGCTGGCCGGTCTCTTTGGCAGTGATGGTAATGAGGGAGTGGTCATCAAAGAGCGCCTCTCACGCGATTGGTGGCTGTTTGCTCATGCCCAAATGGTGGCTTCGCAGGGGCCACGCCCGCTCCCGTTTCCTGAGCAAGATTTACAACTGACCTGCGCCGATGATTTTGGGGAGATGGCTGCGACCACGCTGTACCGGTATGAAGTAGATAAGGACAAATGGCGGCCGGAAGTGTCGCTAGATGGTTTTATGGTTGTCAACCCATTGCCCGGTGATGAGGCAACCTTGCTGCAAACGATAAATGTAGTTACCGAAGAGATTGTGCCTTTTATCTGGCAAGGCGGCGCCGGGCTGCCTATTGCCCCAGAAGTCAATCCTTTATCCTGGGGGCAAACAGATCCCACCGGGCGTTACCTGCTTATTTACGGCCGTGAAGCAGAAGGCGATTATACACAGCAGTTGTTGATAGACGTTCCCTCTTGTGCCACGGGGACATGCAACCTGATATCTTTAAACGGCCTGCCGGCCTGGTCGCCTGATGGTTCTCAAATGATACTGTCCCAACTGAGTTTCCCCGAGAATGCTTTGCTGCCTGCCACCAGCGGCCGTCTGGCCTTGTTTGCCGGAGATACGTTGTCATTGGCGAACGTGCCTTTGTATCGTGCAGACAGCATTGGCAGCCCGGAAAGCCAGGTGGCCCTGGCTGGTGTGGCTGATCCGCCGGGGGGCAACCTGCCCTTTTGGCTGGATGCCCAAACCTATGGCTATGTTCATGTAGCTCAGGGTTTTGTCGGCGAGGCCAGGCAGGAAATCTTCCTGGCTTCTACGGCTGATGATGTGCCCCGCCTTATTTTAACCGCCGATGATTTATTGGCCGCTATTCCTGAAGCGGAACAGCCGTTTCGCCTCTCTATTCGCTATGTATTGGCGCACCCCACTGACCCTGACCTGCTGGTGGTGATGGCCACTTCCCGCACAGAAAACGTCCTCTTTGTGGTAAATTGGCAAGACAGCTTGGTGGAAACGCGCCTGCGCCTGCCACCGCACAATTACCATTTCTTTGGCTTTTCGCCAGACGGCCGTTACTTTGTGGCCACCGGGGCGCCGGAGGCAGATTCCACAGCGCCCCAGGATGTTATTGTGTATCATCTGCATGATCTGGCGCGCCGTGAAACGCACACCTATGTCGCCGATTCATCTGCTTTTATCCCAGCCTTTACCTTTGACTGGTCGGCCGATGGTGAGTGGCTGGCACTGATATTAAATGATGGTGTTGTCAGCCTGGTAGCGCCTGACTATGGTTACCAGCATCTTATCCTTCACGATTATGGGGGCTGTTCCTCGCTCGCCTGGGTCAACCCCCCACCGGATCACCCATGAATCAGCGGTATGATTGCCTTACGCATGCCTATCCATCACGTCAGGCTGTAGACATTCCTCAGTTTTTGGCGGCGGCGGCCCGTTCACTGAAAGCCGGGGGGGTGGTTTCTGTGCGTGATGTCGTTGTGCCGGGCAGCCGGCTGCGGGGTAAAAAAGCGGAGCAGCAGCGGCGGGCTGGTCAGCATGTGAATGCCTTTTTACAAATGAGTTGGCCGGGTCACGGCCGTGGTCTGAGCCAGTCTGAATGGCAAGATGTTATGCATCAGGCCGGGTTTAGCCTGGTGTATGAGCGGGTGACGGCCGTGGCCCATCCTTTCCATGAGTGGGCTGTTTGCCTGCCTGCAGCCGACCGCCTGCGCCTGCGGGCGCTGCTCATTCAGGCCCCTGCCCCCGTTTTAGACTATTTGACGCTGCATGGTGCCGGGGATAGAATCACTTTTCATTTACAAGAACTATGTATAATTGGCAAACTTACCGGTCATCACACTTCAGTATGAAATAACTGATGAACGGCTATTAAATACTCGCTATGAACAAAAAATACCACTTCTGGATAACGGGTTGTCAGATGAATTATGCTGATGCCCGGCGGGTGGCTACCGAGTTGGAAAAGCTGGGTTATGCCGCTACCCCACGTGTCGAAGATGCCGATGTTATTGTGTTGGAAACCTGCACCGTGCGCCAGCAGTCTGAAGACAAAGCTTACGGTAAACTGCATAATCTGCGCCCCCTCAAGGAAAAGCACCCAGAGAAGACCATCGCCGTTATGGGCTGTGTGGTGGGCGTGCGCGGCAACGAACAGTTAGAGGCCCGCTTCCCTTTTGTGGATGTGTTTATGGAACCGGCCACCGACGGTCTGCCGCTGGTCAACCATCTGAAACAAGACGAAGGGCTGGCCCTTGACCGGGAAACCACCGACCACCGCCATGCCCTGATGGACGGCGAGGTGATCTTGCCGGCCGACCAGCGCGGCGCGTTGGTGTCGGCGCCGGTGTCTATTGTCTATGGCTGCTCTCATGCCTGTACCTTTTGCATCATCCCGCAAAAGCGGGGCAAGGAGCGCAGCCGGCCGGTAGGTGAGATTGCCGCTGAAGTGCGCTCGCTGGTGGCTCAGGGGGTCAAAGAAGTGGTGCTGCTGGGGCAGATTGTGGATCGTTATGGGTATGATGTGCCTGATGGTCCAGACCTGGCTGATCTGCTCACCGTCATCAACGACGTTGATGGCTTGCAGCGCATTCGTTTCCTGACCAGCCACCCTAACTATATGACGGACAAAATTCTCTATGCGGTGCGTGATTTGCCTAAGGTGATGCCGCAGATCGAAGTGCCCATTCAGGCCGGTAATGATGAGGTATTGGCGAACATGAAGCGGGAATACACCCGCGATCAATACCGTGACCTGGTGTATAAGATCAGGGACATTATTCCAGATGCGGCCGTACATTGTGACATTATCGTCGGCTTTCCGGGCGAAACAGATGCACAATTTATGGATACATATGACATTCTGGCGGAATTAAAGCTGGACAAGGTGCATCTGGCGCGTTACAGCCCGCGCCCAGGTACTGTCAGCGCCCGTCGTCTGGCCGACGACGTGCCGGATGAAGAAAAGCGCCGCCGCTTTCACCTGCTGGAAGAGCTGCATAAACAGGTTTCACAGGACATTAACCGGCGCTACCTGGGGCAAACGGTATCGGTGCTGGTTGAAGATTTGCACAAAGGGCGCTGGCGGGGGCGAAATCCGCAGAATAAGCTGGTGTTCTTTAATGATGCTCGTGATCTCAAAGGGGAAGTGGCCAACGTGCGCATCAAACACACCGGACCGTGGAGTCTTTCTGGTACGGCCGTGGATCACCACACCCCCGCCCCAAACGCTGCGCCTATAGACAGCATTCCCCTGACACTGGTTGCATAGAAGCAGCACCTGGGGCATAAGGCAAAAGGCAACGGCCGCATCCCCAGGTGTTCAGGTGAGGGAGAAGTGGCCAGGTTGTTTGGCGGCGCGGCTGAGTACGGCCGTTAAATCATCCCCATTGTTGACCATATATGTGACCATGCCATTGGCTTGCAGCATCATGGCCAGCGTATCGGCGGTGCGGGAGCCGCTAAAAGAGGCCGGATTGATTAATACCGTAACAATACGCAGACCACGGCGGGCTAACTGGCGGGCGGCCATGCCCCATTGTTCCCGTGTTGTTGGTGTGACCACAATCAAGGTAGTGCCGCGTGGGAAGAGGTGTGACTCTGCATTTAACATGTCTGAAACAGGCACCTGCCCTTGGGCCCGCAACACCGACAGCGTTTCCAACAGCCGGTTCATCTGCCGTTCGCCCCGGTCTGGCTGTACAATTTCGGCTGTCTGCCCGTAAGCCATCATGCCCACCGCCCGATCCTGGCGTAAAAAGTACTGTGATAGGGAAGCGGCGATGGTTACAGTATATTCTTCCGTAGACTCAGGCAGCGTGAATGGTTCCGGGCTTAACCACGCTGGCAGATCGCCAGGGCGCGGTGCGGAGTTGTGAGACCGGGGGGCAGACATATGCTCAAAGATGGCCATATCAGGCACCACCCAGATGTCTGCCAGGGGGTCTAGCTCAAACTCTTTGACGATCAGGCGGTCACGCCGGGCACTGCTGCGCCAGTGGATACGGCTGAAGCTGTCTCCCGGCGCATAATCGCGCACCCCGGCCGCATTGGTGGTTACAACGTGTGTGCGGCGGCGTAATGCATCGCCGCCTGGCAAGATGCCCACCGGTAGGGCAAACGTGTGAATGTCAAACGTCATTGGGTAGATGACCACGTTGGTGGTGGGGATGAGGTCTCTTTCCATAGGAAAAAGGCCAAAGGGGTCGCTGGTACGCAGGCGGATGGGGCCAAGCTGATAACGGCCGCGTTCGCGACAGATGGTGTTCACACGCCAGCTGTAGGTTCCGTTAGGCCCCAGGTTATTGACAACGTGGCTGGAATAATGGCCCGGCAGTGTGGCCCGATCCCGCACTTCTAGCCATAATTTGGGCACAACCCAGGTATTACGCACCATGAAGCGTTCTTCTAACGGCCGTCCTACCTGCGTTCGCCGGGTGCGGGTCAGACGCGAAAGATGAACAAAGCGCATGTTGGCCCAGGCCCAACCAAACGAAATAATAAGCAGCAATGCCAGCAGATAAGCCAGACTAAACAGCAGTTCCCGGCCTGTCAACAAGCCGCCCAACAGCGCGACCAATGCTAACGCGATCACCGTTGTTCGCCGTTGGCTGATATGGATCCGGCGCAGATAGTTTCTCATAACATCCTCGGCTGCAGCCCGATCTGTAGACTGGGGGCAGCAAGCATCAGGCCTGGCCCTGCGGCACCAGGCTTCACCGGAAAGATCAGGCCTTTACCTGGGCGCCGGGCACCGGTATCTTGTCCAAAATATCTTGCACAATTTGGGCCGGTTCAATATCCTTAATACGCGCCGCCGGGCCCACGATGATGCGATGGCTTAAGGCCGAGCTGGCCAACACCTTGATATCATCTGGCAATACGTAATCGCGGCCAAGTAGGGCTGCGCGCGCTTGTGACAGCCGGTACATGGCCAAGGCCCCACGTGAACTAGAGCCCAGGTAGACGTCTGGGTGTTCGCGGGTTTTGCGCACGATTTCCACAATGTACTCTTTCACCAACGTATCAATGTAAATGTCTTTTACGGCCGTTTGCGCTGCCTGCAGCTCTTCTAATGAAACGGCCTGCTCCAGATCATCTACGGGATGGGTGTATTGCTGGCGTTCCAAAATTTCAATCTCTTGGGCTTTGTCCGGGTAGCCCAGGTGAATGCGCAGTAGGAAACGATCAAGCTGTGCTTCCGGCAAAGGGAAGGTGCCTTCATATTCAATAGGATTTTGCGTCGCCAATACCATAAAAGGAGGACCCAGGCGGTAGGTAGAACCGTCTACCGTCACCTGCTTTTCTTCCATGGCTTCCAAAAGGGCAGATTGGGTTTTGGGCGTGGCCCGGTTGATCTCGTCTACCAGCACGATCTGGGCATGAATGGGGCCCGGGCGGAATTCAAATTCGCGGTTCTTCTGATTAAACACAGAAACGCCGGTAACATCACTGGGCAGCATATCGGGCGTAAACTGGATGCGCTGGAACTCCAGGCCCACAGATTTGGAAAGTGACTTGGCCAGCACAGTTTTGCCAACACCCGGTACATCCTCAATCAGAATGTGCCCCTGGCAAAGCAGCCCCAATACTGTCATTTGTACTTCTCGTCGTTTACCGACGATGACTTTTTCTACGTTTTCTACAATGCGGTTGGCAATAGCTTCAATTTCAGCCATGAATGATGCTCCTTATTGGGCGAATAGTATTTGCATGATGGCTACAGCTTGTAAGGATTCTACCATACCTCCGCCCAGGAGGGTTAAGGTGTAGAAACGGCCGTGGCCTGATCGTAGGACAATAGACTATAAATCAGTCAGGCAAACAAGACAGCTACCCATGCTGCCTTTTAATACGTCTTTAACCCAATAATTTATGAACTTTGCTGGAAAACAAAGGGGCAACATGCCTGCAAAGCATGCTGCCCCTGAGGATTTTAGTAAGGTGCGCTAATTGTTTTTAGTGATCATCGGTAAGAATATCATATAGGAGGTAGAAGTGGCCTCAGTGACTGTGAGCAAAACTGGTATTTGCATCAGCGGTGCGCCTGAGTCATTGGTATTTACGACCAGCGTGGCTGTATAGTTACCCGGTGTTAACCCGGTGGCATCAAAGGTGATCACAATGTCTTCGCTGCTGTCAGCCGTAACGGTACCCGTTGGGGGTGTGGCCGTCAGCCAGGGTATATCTTCGTAGATAGCGAAACATGTCTCGTTGGGCCGCCCCAAGAAGCGGTTATTACCGGAGATGCCAAAGGCAGCCAGACCACCTACCGACCATACTTGCGCCGGGAAGAAACCGGCTGTACAGAAGCCCGCCTGGTTAGCCGTGGTCCGTGTGGGCAGTTGGTCAATAGCGTCTGACCAGCTTCCACCCAGGCCACCGGTCAGGTCAAGCCGCTCCACAGTGGTGGTCGCCTCAAAGTAACCATTGCCCTCATTATCACCACCAATAGCATACAAAGCCTGGTTGGTCATAGCCAGCGCCAGGTCTGCTCGTGGATAGGCCAATGCGGGCCCTGTTTCCCAGGCGTTGGCGGCTAGATCATAACGCTGCGTGGCGGCCACGTTGGTCGTGGGCGAGCTATCATTCCAGCCACCAACCACATATAGCATTGAGCCTGCCTGTACATAACCGGCAGCAACGGCCGCATACGGCATAGGGGCGCCCGTGCCTGTCCATGTATCGGTAGCAATATCGTAGATATTCACTTCGTTAGCGGTGTCACCAGGGAAGAAGTCACTATCACCACCAACCAGATAGACCTTTCCGTCCCAGGCCGCCGCTGCTGCGCTCCATACATCACGGGGCAGCGGTGCGCCTCCATGCCAGGTATCGTTGGCAATGTCATAGATGTAGAATTGGTTGCTGCCGCCGCCACCCATGACGTAAATGCGCCCCTGGTAGCATACGGCCGCAGGCCCTTCCTGGCCCGCAGGCATAGGCGCCAGGGCTGCCCAGGTGTTGGTGTCACTATCATACCGCCAGGCGCTCTTGGTAACGGTAAAATCGCCGTTTACGCCAGAGATAACATAGAAACTGTGGGGTTGTTCATTACATTGGGCGTGACCATAGCGAATAATACCGTCTGGATGATCAGCGCCGGCAAACCAGTTTGATTCTGGGGTGTCTGGTATGGTGCCGCTGGTGTTTTGCCCGGCCAACGTCCGGGCAGAGAGTGGACCTATAGGCGCCGCCGTACTGTACAGGAGGGTGGCCTCATCTGGTGTGTATAAGGTGGGCCGGGTCAATGATACGTCTTGGGTTGTTTCCAGAATGACGTAAGTCAGGTTGCCCGCACCGGTATTGCTCAGGTTTAGATCTGCCGTGGCCGTGGTGCCTGCGGGCAGGGTAACATTAAAGTCCCCTGGTGTGCTGTCTGTACACGGCCGTGTCAGGCGTAAATCTACATCCCGTGTTGTTGTTTGCCCGGCCGTGACGGTGACGTTGAGTGTTTGGGGCGTATAGCCAGCCTTCGAGACAGTGAGCGTATAGGCGCCAGCCGGCAGCCAATAACCAAAGTTACCGGCGTCATCCGACTGTATGGTATTACCGTCAATCTCAAGGGTGGCTTTGGCCAATGCCCCACCTGGAGTGTCACACCGGGCCAGGCCTGTCACAATACCGGCCACTTTACCCCAACTGGCCGGTGCATTCACTGTCATGGCAACGGCGATGGTGTCCATCTGGTAAGGTGTATTGTCTACCACCTTAATCTCGGCCAGGTAATCGCCGGGTTGGGTGATTTCAGGCACGCCGGCGTCCAGTGTTACCTGGATGAGCTGGCTGCCGTTGGCGTTGACGGTGCCGGTTATAGGGGTGGTTGTCAGCCAGGTCACATCGGATGCTTCACCGCAGTTGGTCAGGTCAGGGTACACCTCCACGTTGGCTACCGGCGAGAAGCCACCGTCGGAGCCGCCGATCTTATAAAAGCCGCAAGCGCTGCCAGACCGGTACACGGCCGTGTTGGCGTTAGCGTCTTGTATCCAGGCGTTTGTTATGGGGTCATAGACAAATGTCTGGTTGGTAACGGTGCTGAAGTTATTGGTCACGCCGCTGGAAACATAGAAGTGTTCATTTGCTGGGGTAAAGGCAGAAGCCCACAAGGTGATCGGCAGGTCGGCCAGCTGTGTCCAGGCGTCCGTGGCCGGATCGTAAGCATACGTCCGGTTGCTTTCACCAAAGGGAGCAACACCACCTGTGCAGTAGATCAAGTCGTCCATGGCGCCACAAGATTGCCAGGAGACAGCATCTGGGTAAGGAGCCACGGCTGCCCAGGTATTGGCGTCTACATCGTAGCGGAAGACGTTGCTGGTGGGGGTGCACATGCCGTCTAGACAGCCGCCAATGACATAGAGCTGTCCCTCTAATACGGCGGCTGGTGCGCCAGAGACGGGCACGGGTACATTTGCCCCCAGTGTCCAGCTATCCGTGGTCGGGTTATAGATTTCCAACGCAGAGACCGTATTGCCGGATTCGTCCCACCCGCCAACGACATACAGCAGATCGTCAACAAAGGCAGCCGTCGGTTTTTGGCGGCTGTAGCTCATGTTAGCGATAGGTGACCAGGAAGTGGTATCAGGATCATAAACATAACCACCGCTTTGCATCTGGAAGGTGTCATCTAAACCGCCCACAGAGTAGACACGCCCTTCATACCAGGCGGCGGCATTGTCCATGATGCCACGTGGGTAAGGGGTAATGTCTGTCCAGGGCGGAGCGGTTGGCGTGTGATCTGGCTGGTCACTGCTTACGGCCGTTTCGCTGCGCCAGGCGGGCGAAAAGTGGCCGCTAATTTCTTGCAAGGGGGCGCCAGAGCCGCGCCGCACGGGCGTCATGCCACGATTGCGCTCACGTAAGAGAAAGTTGGCGGCCAGCCCACCATTGTTCTGCAATGTCAGGTCCAGGTTTGTAGTACTGCCCATGTCTAATGTGGCCGATAGGCTGGGGGGTGTGGCGGCCAGCAGCCCCGTTTCCAAAGTGAAGTCCAGGGGCGTCGTTGATCCGCCGGCCACATTGACCAGCAGCGACTGGTCGGCGTAGGCCTCTTTGCTGGCCGTGAGGGTGTTTGACCCGGCGGGGGCATAGAGGGTATAGAAGCCATCGGCTACGGCCGTGTCCAGCGGGGTGGCCTGGCTGGTTGTGCTGCCGCTCACGTCACTGCTCACCACAGCGCCATTCACACCGTGGCCCAGGTTAGCATCATACACGTTACCCACAATCAGGCCGCCGGTCGGGGCCACACAGGGAAGCGTGGGTGTCTGACCAGTGTATATGGACAGTGTAATATCATCTACGTAAAAGCCAGGGTACGTGACGCTGCCATCTGTGTCCAGAGTGAAGCGCATCTGAAAATCACTCACCAGATAGGCGGGGTCCAGAATAAAAACTAGCTCATACCAGTCAGTCCAATAGGCGCCGCTGACCGGACCATAGAGCGGGTCCCAGGTTGTGCCCCCATCGGCGCTAATCTCTACACTGGCAAAGTCATACCCCAGTTCTGTTTGCAGCCACTGCCACCAGGCAAGTTTTACCATCTGCCCGGTATAGCTGCTTAGGTCGATGATCGGTGACGTGATCTGGCTAGTTTCATTATTATTATAATTTTCGTCCAGATTGGTGCCCCAGGCGTTAAAGCCGGAGTGCGCGAAGCCAGGGCCGCGTGTTGGTGTCCCCCAGGCCCAGGAACTATTGGTTCCCCCGACTGTAAAACTACCATCATCGACCTCAAAATCCTGGCTGTAAATGACAGGGGGGGCGGTCGGAATGCCTATCCCTACGTCATCGACGTAGAAGCCAGGGTAAGTCACAGAGCCATCACTGGAAAAGCCAAAGCGCACGCGGAAGTTGGCCGTGGTAAAGTAGGAATCCAAAACAACCGACTGCTTTTGCCAGGTAGGGCTGACATTGCCGTCGGCCCAGCCATACATGAGGTACCAGCTAGAACCGCCGTCGTTGCTTACTTCGACAAAACCATAATCATACCCTTGTTCTGTTTGCAGCCACTGCCACCAGGTAAGGATGGTCTTTTGTCCGGTATAGGCGCTCAGGTCGATAATAGGTGACGTGGTGTAGCCCATTTCGCCATTGTTATGGTTGCCAGAGAGGTTGGTGGCCCAGACATTGCTGCCCGAATGGGCTGTCCCCGGACCGCTGGTGGGTGTACCCCACTGCCAGGAAGAAAAGCCTTCTGTGGTGTAACCACCATCGCCAGCTTCAAAATCTTCAAAGTAGACAAACTGAGGCTCATAGCCAGGTGCGTTACAGGTGAACTGGTTAACATCCAGGGCAAAGTCTTCCGTCTGGTCGCCGGTCAGGGGGCCTACGGCGCGCACGGCCGTGTCATACCCGGAAACCCAGGGTGTCACATGGAACGTGTAGGAAGTGCCGGCCGCCAGGGAGATGTTGTACTGGCCAGTTTCCGGGTCTGTCCATACTGGGTCACCGGGATAACCATTGATGGCAATGCTGGCATACAGCGGCCAGCCGGTAGTAGCGTCTGTCACCACGCCGGAAACGGTGTAGGCAGGCGCGGGGTTAAGGGCGATATTTACCGTGGTAGTGGTGAACGATGTCACCTGGACGCCGGTGTTAACTGCGGGGTAATAGCCGTAGAGGTTGGTAGTCACCGTGTAGGTGCCGCTGAAAACAAACATGCTGTACAGGCCATTATCATTTGTTTGACGTTGCCAACCAAGACCTGAGGGGAGGGCCGCACGCACCAGCGCGCCGGCTAACGGATCGTTGGTGGTAGCATCGGTGACAACGCCGGTGAGCGTCCCGGGGTCGCCGAAGGCTATGGCCGCCTGTACGGCCGCCAGGGCATCGATAGTGCCATATCCCCAATCATGGTTGGGGCCGTTGGTGTAATCACCGCCGCAGTTGGAGCCCACTTGCCCGGCGAGGGGCACGGCCGTTTGGGCCATAATGTCCAGCGTTTCGGGCACAAACCCGCGCAAGCCGGGGTTGGCTGACCACATCAGGCCCACCAGAGCCGTAGCGTGTGGTCCAGCCATGCTGGTGCCGCTCCAACTGTCATAGGCGCCGCCAGGCAGGCTGGAGCGAATACCTTCGCCAGGGGCCATGATATCTGGCAGGAAATCCCCAGAGAGCGACGAGGGACCGCGGCTGCTGAAGGCAGTTAACGTGCCCGGCAACGTGCCGCCCATGTGGTTCACCGAACCGGTGGTTAACACTTCGCCATAATCACCGGGAGAGCGCAGGCTGCTGCAGCTGGGACCTTCATTGCCTGCGGAGACCTCCACCACGATGCCGGCCGCCTGCAAATTGGCAATAGCACTCTGGAAAATGGGGTTGCCACCGCCCCAATATCCCCAGGAATTGTTAATGGCATCAGGGGCCAGGTCTGGGCGGGGGTTGCTGCCGCTTAGGTCCCAGGGGGCCAGGTCCCATTGGAAGCAGGTTAGAAACCAACTGTCAAGGCCACCGCCACCGTTGTCCATATTTTTACAATGGATGGTGCGTGCCCCCGGGGCGACGCCGATCTGGTTGCCGCTGCCATCATCACCGACCATGGTGCCTGTGGTATGTGTGCCGTGGCCATGCCCGTCATCAGGCGTGGATGGGTAGGTGCTGGTGGCATCCCACCAGTTATAGTTGTGGTCAGCGGTGGATCCGTTCCATCCGCGATAGTGGTTGATAATGGCTGGGTGGTCCCAGTCCAGGCCGGTATCATTGCCCGCCATCACGGTGTTTGCGCCGGTGATGCCCAGCCCCCAGACATCATCAGCGTTAATGAAGGTGACATTGGGTTCAATGGCTGCCGGATGGGCTGGCCTTTTGTCGCCACGGATAGGTTCGGGCATCTGGAACGTATGGTTGGCCAGAATACGGGCCACATCGGGTCGGGCAGCCAGCGCAAATAGTAACTCTCGGCTGCCACCGCGCACCAAGATGGCGTTGGTAATGTAGTATGGTTCATAGGACACACTCTGGTTGTCCAGGTAGGCCCGCAGCGCTTTTTGGCTGGTTTCAGCCTGTTGGCGCAGGGCGTTAAAAACGTACTCTCCTTTGGCTTCTCTGGTGGGTAATTGGGCCACCCGGTCCAGGTCTGCCTGCGCGGTTAACCACAAGAAGTAATCGGCGGTGTTTGCGCTTTCTAAGTCTTCCAGTAGCTGGGGCTCAATTTTAGCCTTGGCTGCTTCCGAGGGGGGATCCCCCTGGGCTTGAGAGGGATGGACGCTGCCCAGCCCTATAAGTAATAATAAGAGAAGAAGTAAAGTAAACTTGGACTTACTTATCATGTTGCCTCCTTATCAGGACATGATTGCCGGCAGACAACCCAAAAGAGACCACAGTTAGTGGTAGATGTAGAGCGTCGTTTGCCGACAGGTAGGGATATAAGAGGTTACACGTGGATTGGAGGACGGCCGTGTGCCAATTCTGTTACGCGTCACACAAGAGGGGAACAGGAGTTACAACCGTTTTCCCCCATGCAACCTTCATTGATCGCGTATTGTAGACAAAATGCTTTGTGTTGCCTGACGTGATCCCTACGGCGATTTCAACGTTTAGGATACGCGGATGAGGGGATTGATGAGAACATGGGTGCCAACCATCAGGCGGCTCCATCATGGCGGTTACTTTTACGGTGCCCAGTTCTATGCCGGGGTGTAAACAACCTCTTTAATGACGCCATCTTGCAAGTGGAGAACCTGGTCTACAAATTCATCGACCAGGCTGTCATGGGTGGCCATCAGCATGGTCATCTCTGACGCTTTCACAATCTGGCGGAAGAGGGTGAGTACATCTTGGGCCGTGTCACTGTCCAGTTCGCCCGTGGGTTCATCGGCCAGAATGAGGCGGGGCTGGTTGGCGATGGCCCGGGCAATGGCCACACGCTGCTGCTGCCCGCCGGACATTTCATAGGGTCGGTGACCCGCCCATTTGCCCAGCCCCACCATGTCCAGGCAGGTGAGGGCCCGTTTGGCCCGTTCTTTGCGTGGGGCTTTGGCAATGCGCAGCATAAGTTCGACATTTTCAAAGGCAGACAGCGTAGGGATAAGGCCAAAGGATTGGAAAATAAAGCCAACTTCTGACCGGCGCCAGACGGTGCGCGCTTTGTCAGAAAGCCCTTGCAGGCTGCGGCCGTAAATCTTAATAGCGCCGGTGGTGGGCTCATCCAGCCCACCCAGGCAGTTGAGCAGTGTGGTCTTACCGCTGCCAGAGCGCCCTTTTAAGGCCACAAACTGGCCGGCTTCAATGTGTAGTTCAATGCCGCGCAGGGCGCGTATCGCGTTTTCCCCGCGGCCGAAGGTGCGTTCTAGTTGGGTGACATGGATGGCGGTTGTCATAGTACGGCAAAATAAGAGAGAGGCAACGCTTCGCTCTTATCTTCCATCTCCTTTCCGAAGTTTGTTTAACCAGCGGCGCCAACGGCCGTCTGGCTTTTTTTCTGCCTGGGTGGTGGCCTGGGCCAATGCTGGCGGTAATTGGTGCCGCTCTTCAGGGGGCACGGGGCGAATGATCAGATGACTGTCTACCATTTCCATGCGTGCCCGGCCGTGTAAATTCAGGGCTTCCCGGTATTGTTTCGGCACCTGCAGCCGTCCCACGGAGTCAAGGACGACCAGTTCTTCAAAATGTTCTTCATGTTCTGCTGCCTGATGCTCAGCTGGCGCTGCTTCGGGGCGCTGCCGACGACGGCGTATGGTTTCACTGGCGGTCTTGCCGTCCCGAATTTGCATCACACGCTGCACGTGTCGGGCAATGGTTGGGTCATGGCTGACGATGAGAATGGTCAGCCCCAGCTCGCGGTTGAGCGTTTGGAACGCTTCGTAGATGGTGAGGGCGGTCGCCGAGTCTAGTTCGCCGGTAGGTTCGTCGGCCAGCAGGATTTTGGGGCTGTTGGCCAGGGCCACAGCAATAGCCACACGCTGCTGCTCACCGCCGGAAAGCTGCCCTAGTTTGTGATGGCGGCGGTGGGAAAGCTGCACCATTTCCAGCAGTTCGGCGGCGTGTTGGCGGGTATTACGGCCGTGGACCCCCGCCAGGGCCATGGGCATTTCCACGTTTTCCAGGGCATTGAGGTAAGGGATAAGGTTGCGCGCCCCCTGCTGCCAGACAAACCCAACCTTTTCCCGACGGTATTTGTTAATGTGAGCGTCAGAAAGCTTCAGCAAGTCATGACCATCGACCAGTGCTTTGCCGGCCGACGGCCGTACCAGCCCACCCAACACATTCATTAAGGTAGACTTGCCGGAGCCGCTGGCCCCTACAATGCCCATCAACTCGCCGCGCTGCACTGTCAGTTCCAGCCCTTGCAGCGCCAGCACTTCTACATCTTGAATCTTATAAATTTTGACCAGGTTTTCACAAAGGATCATCGGTTCAGTCATCAGGCTTGCTCATGGGTTATTGTCTATGGTTGTTCACGAATTCGCTGGCCTCAACGTAGGTCCTTAATAAAGAAGCGGGCGAGACCGGGTGAAGGGTAAAAGACCCCAGGGTCGCCGGCAGCAAGACAAACTGTACGGCCGTTAACGCCACCCCGTTGACTGTTACACTGCCAGTTAACACACCCCAGATCTCCAGGGAACGGCCGTCACAGTGGCCGTGGAAGGCCGCGCCGGCGGCCAGTTCTACCCGCTCTGTCACAAAATAGTTGTTCTGGCACAGCCGCCAGCGGCGCACGCCGTTTTTGTCACTGATCAGCCTGGGTGGGGAGAGGGTAGGTTCCACCTGGGTAAAGTTGATAACATCAAGGGCCTTGTCACCGTGCAACGGCCGTGGCTTACCATCAGATCCTCGGCGGTTCCAATCATACACCCGATACGTGGTGTTGGAGTTTTGCTGAATCTCGGCGATGAGCAGGCCGTCCATAATGGCGTGCAGGGTGCCGGCGGGCACACAGATGTGGTCACCAGGGGTGACGGTGAGGTAGTGTAAATAAGGTTCCAGCTTGCCATCAACCACACCCTGGTGGAACAGCGCTGGGGTGGTGCCGGCGGTGACCCCTAACTGGACCCTGGCGCCTGGTTTGGCGCCCAGCACCACCCACATTTCTGTTTTGCCCAGTTCGTTGCCTTCGTGCGCCTGAGCGTAATCATCTGGGGGATGGACCTGCACCGAGAGCGGCTGGTTGGCATCTAGCAGCTTGACCAGCAGGGGAAATTTTCCCCGCGCCTGGGCCCAGGCACAGTTAGTACCGATTAAATCCAGTCCTAGTTCGGCGTGGACGTCGGTGAGCAGTTGTCCAGCGTAACGGCCGTTGTTCACCCGGGTTGTGCCATCCTTATGCCCGGCGATCTCCCAGCTTTCAGCAATTGTCCCCTCTGGCAGCTCCCGGCCCAGCTTTTCCAGGGCCCGCCCGCCCCACAGGTAATCTTTTAAGACGGGCGTAAAGGTCATTGGGTACATGCCTGGCATGGTCGTTCCTTTATCATACGCACTTATCACTGTTACGTTGATCCTGCTCAATGCTGTTATGCTGTTTCACCTAATTTTACCGCCTGGAAAATTCTCATCCGCCGCAGCAAGATGCCCAGGGCAATCATAGCCAAAAGAAAGAGCAAGGCAAAAAGCAGGGTGATCTGGACCACGGCCGTCCAGGCAATCTCCACTAAATAGGGGGGCACCAGGTCGCTGGCGGCCGTGCCAATTTGCAAAAAGGGAATAAACAACTGGCTTACCCATGAGCCCAGCAGCGTGCCTAGCCCTAACCCGGCCAGGATTAAGAAACCCAGTTCGCAGGCGACAAAAACCAGCATTTGCCGCTGTGACAGCCCCACGGCACGTAAGATGCCCAACTCAATGAACCGGCGCCGGAAAGAGTAGAGTGAGTACATAAAAAAGCCCAACACCGTCAGCAGCGCTGCGGCCAAAAACCCCACGGACAGCAGGCCAAACAGCCCCTGCCGTTCCGGCCGGGTTTGTTCCTGGCGGATAGCGGTGTAAGGTTCTGCCCACGTCCACTGCCCAAGCTGGCGTTCGCGCAGCGCCGCCTGAAATGCCTTTTCGTCAAAATCTGGTGATGTGCGCATCCATACCCGGTATGGGAAGTCGCCACCTACCAGGGCAAATAAGTTGTCCAGGTTGCCCACAAACAGCGGCCCCTGTTCGCCCGGGTACCAGGTGGGGAAGTAATCAAATGCCCCCACGATTTGGGCATCTAGGGTCACACTTGTGTCCCCCATACGCACATCCAGCCGCATAAAGTCACCCACATCCAACCCCGTCTCTTGCAGGAAATGATGGGAAACCAGCACACTGTCAGGGGACGCCGCCAGCAAATTTACCAGTGAGCCAAGCCGGTAAGAGGCAAAATCATAACGCCAGAAGGCTACCGCCGGGAAATCGGTGCGGTCGATGCCATAGAACGTACCGGATTGTGTGGCCCCGCCAACGCGGGCGATGCCGGTAAAAGCGCCTATACGCGTCGCCGCTTCTATACCGGGAAATGCCAGGTATTCGCTTAAGGGCAAGAAGATGGCGCGGTTAACCTGTGGTGCATCGGGCCCGGCCAGGGAAGCAAAACGACTATTGCTATAGTCTTTGCCCGGGCCTTCCAGGTTTAAATCGGCCCCGTTGTGGTACAGGTAGTCGTCATACAGTTGGAAGTCCAGGGTTAAGGCCAGAGAGGCGGTGAAGACAGACAGGCTCACGGTTAATACCAACAGGATGAGCGGTGTGGCGTAAGCACGTGGCGTGCGGGCCAGGTGACGCACGGCCATGAGCAAGCCCACGCTGTTACTGTGGAAAAGTAGCCAGCTAAACGCTTCCATAAGCCAGGGTAGAAGGCGCAAAAAGAAAAGTGTCAGCGCCAGGATGGCCAGGGCTGGCAGCAGGAAAAGCAAAGGGTTAGAGAAAGGGTCATTCATGGCGCTTTCTCCCATGGCCATGAGCGACCCCTGTGCTTGCAGCAGGTAAAAGCCGTAAATGGTGGGGACCAGCAGCAGCACGTCTAGCCAGATACGTTGGTACCAGGGCTTGCCTGCCGTCCGTGCCTGGGCTTGTTTGTAAGTAATGATGGTGTCTCGCGAAGCGGAGATGGTGGGTAGTACCTGGGCTAGCAGCGCCAGGCCAATGGCCAGGGCGCCCGCCCGCAAACCAGCCTCATTTAAGGCCACACGCAGGGTAGTATCGGCCGTAAAGTCCATAAAGCTGCGGGCTTTGCCCATTAACTGCGTTAACCCTAATCCCAGCAGCGTCCCGGTTGCCCAGGCCAGCACACCCAGCAGCACCCCTTCCAGCATGGCAAACCCCACCACTTGCCACGGAGTGGCCCCCCGGCTGCGCATGACGGCAATTTCATTGCGGCGCTGATCTACCGCCAGGTTGACGATAAGGACAATAAAAGCCAGGATGAGAAAGATAATGGGAATGTTGTAAGCCGTAAGCAGCACGGTGAGCTGACCAACGGCGTTCTGGTATGACTGCATAGGTTCGGCCGGGGTGAGCTGGTTGCTGGTGTCAGGCAGCAGCCTGTCTACTTCCCGCTCTACACGGATAGCGCGGCCAAGCAAGCCCGCCACATCGCCCGTACCCACGGCCTGGCCATCCAACACCAAATACCATACGGCCAGATTCACCTCATCTTTCAAGATAGGAGCCAACTGGTTAACAAAGGTCTCTTCAGAGGTGAGCAGCAGGTCATCGAAGACCGAAGGGGCAAAAAACCAGAAGGCGCCCTCTTCGTCTATGGGCCGCCAGATGCCGACAATGACTACCGGTATTTCCCTATGAGGATCGGTGGTGTCACGGAAATTATAGGCCACAAATTGATCCCCAGGCTGCCAGCCAACTTCGTTAGCAACCGCTTCGGTAACCAGCACTTCCAGGGGGCCGGCAGTCGTGCGGTGGGGCAAACGGCCGTCTACCAACGTAATGGCTGTCTCAATCCCCTGGGTGGTGGCCAGGTTGATGGTGCCCAATGATTGGTTTTCATTGGCGTAATTTTCTGTGCCTAGAGGGTAAAGACGGTAGCGGTCTGTTTCTACATGGCGCACCACCAGTTCCTGGGGCAGCCCTAACGCGCGAGCACCGCGTTCTTGCAAATATTTGTCCAGTGGCAAGATGTCTTCCCACTGCACTGCCCCATGCCAGGCGCCGATGTAGTTGTACATGTAGGCAAAGGGCGGGCGGCGGCGGCGTTCTGCCTGGGTACTAAGCCGCTCTTGTAAGATGCGAAAGTTGACGGCATCGGCATAAAGGGGCACAGTGGTAATCAGGGCTACGGCAATGGTCAGCCCCACCAGTGTGACCAGCGTCAGCCCTCGTTGGGCCCACAGCCGTTTGCGGGTAATGGTGAAGATGGCGTGAAGACGGTACAAAAATGACATAGTGTCTACAAAGGAATCGGTGGTCGGTATTCAGTAGGTCAGTATTCAGTAGGTCAGTGGTCAGTAGGTCAGTATTCAGTAGGTCAGTATTCAGTAGGTCAGCAGCTTTACTGATTACTGATTACTGCTCACTGCTCACTGATTACTGCTCACTGCTCACTGGCCCACAATAACCTGCCCTTCGGTCAGGCCTTCTAAGATTTCTACACGGCCGTCACCTTCAATGCCTAGTGTCACGTCCACCCGGCTCTGGCTCTGGGCATCCTGCACGACAACAAAGGTACGGCCGTTGAATTCACGTACGGCCGCGGGTGGCAGCCAGAGCACACCAGGCCGCTCTTTAATAAGCACGATCACGTTCATGCGGTCACCGGGCTGAAACTGCTGCGCGTCTTCCGGGTTGTCGAAGGCGAAACGGGTGGAGGTATCGGTCGGTTCGACATCGGCGCTGCCACGGGTGCCGTAGGGGTAGGGCATCTGGCGGATGAAGCCGGTGAACGTTTCACCAGGGCGGTTGGCCAGGGCCATGGTCACCGGCATGCCCTCGCTCAGCTCGTTCATCTGGCTGGGCTGTAGGTTGGCGCTGATTTCTAATTCTTCCAGGTCAGCCAGGGTGCCTATGGGCGCTTCGGCCACCACAGGCCGGCCCGGGGTGAGGTTAAGCGAAACCAGGATGCCATCGGTTGGCGCGGTGAGTATGGTGTTGGCAATGGCGGCTTCCAGTTCGGCCACACGCAGTTCAGCTTGCTGAACGTTGGCGTAAAGTTGAGGGTCTACGGCCGTAGCTAATTCATCCACGGCTAACTGCGCCAGGTCACGTAAGATGGTCAGCCGGGCGATCTGGTAGGTTTGCTCGGCCGTGGGGAAATCACCAGCCTGCGCGGTGGCAAAATCCAGATCAAGCTGGGCCAGGGCCAGAGCCAGCTCAGCCCGCTGGCGTTGGCTGGCGTTGGTGCTTTCCACGGCCGCCAGCTGCGCCTGGGCCACGGTCAGGGCGGTTTGGGCCAGGGCCAACTCGCGTTCCAAGTCACTGGTATCCAGTCGGGCAATTGCCAACCCAGCCAGAACTGTCTCTCCTCGTTCCACAAAGACCTCGGCCACCTGCCCGTTCATAGGGAAAGCCAGGGCTGTTTCGGCGATGGGGCCGATACGGCCGTTAAAGTTGGCTATGGTGATCACGTCACCGCGGGCTACTTCGTAAAGGGGCTTGTTGGGTACCACGGCCGTGGGGATGGGTGTGGGTTCGGCCACATTGGCGGCACGGCGGTCACGACTGGTGGGTGATGCACAGGCGGCCAGGCAAAGGGCAAGCACGGTTAAGAGAAGGGCACTTATAGCCGGCTCCCTACTGCTCATTGGCCGCGCTTTGTGCTGGGAGCGCTCCCAGGCGTGGTTAAAAAAATAGTATCTTCTGGTTCGTTGTTGGTTTTGTTTATTCATAACCATTGCATTCCTTGACCCTAATTGTAAAGAATCTGGGCCAATCCGTCTAATTCCCATGAGGGATGTATCAGTTTTCAGTTATCAGTGGACAGTGTTCAGTAGGGGCTGACGCCCGTAAACGTCTACTGAACACTGGTTACTGGCTTCTGACTACTGGTTACTGGCTTCTGACTACTGATTACTGGCTTCTGACTACTGATTACTGACTTCTGATGACTGGTACCAGCAGCCCGCGTCTGTGCAGCGCGGCTTGTAAATGGGGTTCGATCTGGGCGCGGATGGCGGCGTTGGCGTAGCCCGCCCAGGTGACATCGCTGTCTATATCGAGGGGGGTGGCCAACGGCCGGCCGTGTTCATCGGTCACCATCACCCCCATCTCATGGGCAATAAGCTCGGTGCAGACGTCATACGGGTGGCAGCAAATGCCCAGGGTTAACCCTTTTTGGGCCAGAATCGGGGCCAGCAACGGCCGTAAATCGGCGCAAAAGCGATCTCGTCCACTTATTAATTCGTAGAATTGGCCGCCGCTGCAAATGTACTGGTCTTCAAAGCAGTGCGCTTTACCGGGCTGCACCGGGCCCAACGCCCCCAGGATAATTTCTTCATCAATGGCGGCCAATGTGTCACGGGCACCAGGGAAAAAGCGGGAAATGGCGGCAAACCCGTGGGCAATGGTGGTCGCCGTGGATGGCTGGAGCGGTAACGGCTGCTGCTCACCGGTAAGCCGGTTGTGGCGGACGGCCGTGGCCCCCTGGCCGCGGGCCGCCCACACCATATCAGACAGGTGCTGCTTCACCAGTGGGATTTCGGTCTGGATGGCCAGCTGAATGTCTTGCAGGGTGGTGTTTGTCCCTCGGTTGGGTGCTACCCCGGTTAAAATCCAGGCGCTGCGTTTTTGGTACATCAGGCCGCGTGTGCCATCAATGGGATCTACAATAATACGCCACTGGGCGTCCGCTTCAGGGGTGCCGGCCGGCAGCACCACCTTGCCGCCGGCAAGGCCCTCGGCAATAAGGATGATTGGGGTGTGAACGGCAATATGGCGCGTAAAAAATTCAACAAGCAGTTCTTCACTGATGCGATCTACCTGGTAGATGGTGTCGCCTGTTTCTTCGCGGGCGATGCCGGCCATGGCTTCCAGCGTGGTATTTTCACAGGCATCTACCACGGCGTCACGAATCATCTCGTGCAGCGTTTGCAAGAGAGGCAGCAGTTGTTGGGCGGCGGTGAACATATGGTGGTTCTCTAACGGGTTGGTCGGGTAGTTGGTTAGGCTTCCAAGAAGGCTAACACCTCGTGAGCTGCTTCACCGCCCGCTTTGGCATGGACAATAAGGGGAATGCCGTGGGGTCCAACCGCCTGTTTCATGGCGGGGTACGCGGCAATGATCGCTTGCACCACGCTCAGCCTGCCTAACATGGCGGCGGCGAAAATATCCAGGCGGGCTCCTTGAGACAAAAGGAATTCGGCGATGTCGCGGCGGCCCATGTGGGCGGCGGCCCCCAACCCTGTTTCCCAATCACCGCCGCCCCAATCCCAACAGGCGTGGATAAGCGTCGGTTCAGCCTGGAGCAGCGCTTGCACACGGTCAAGGTCGCTGTGGGCCTTGCTCACAAATTCTTCTACCATTTCAATGGCTATTCTTGGTTTTTGTTCCATGAGTCCCTCATGATACATAGGCGGGTTATCTGGCCCTATGCTGCCTGTAAAATGGTTTCGATGTGCTGCAGTTCGTCTGCGGTGAAGGAAAGGTTATGGAGCACACCTACAATATCTTCTATCTGGCCAGGGCGGCTGGCCCCTAATAAGGCAGAGGTCACGGCCGTTTGCCGTAAGACCCAGGCCACCGCCATCTGGGCCATCGTTTGCCCGCGTGACTGAGCCACCTCATGAAGACGGCGCACCTTGTCTACCTTTTCGGTGGTGATGTGGCTTTCATTCAAGAAGATACCAGAGCGTTTTACCCGGGAATCTTCGGGAATCCCGTGTAGATATTTGTGGGTGAGCAGCCCCTGGGCCAGTGAGGAGAAGACAATGCAGCCCATGCCTTCGGCGATCAGCGTGTCCAGCAGGCCGTCTTCTTCTACCCAACGGTCAAACATGCTGTAGGCAGGCTGGTGGATGAGGCAGGGAGTGCCCAATTCACGCAAGATGTGGGCCGCTTGCCGGGTTTGTTCGGAGTTGTAGGAGGAGATGCCCACGTACAATGCCCGGCCGCTGCGCACAATATAGTCCAGCGCGCCCATCGTTTCGGCCAGCGGGGTGTTGGGGTCAAAGCGATGGCTGTAGAAAATATCCACATACTCCAGCCCCATGCGTTTAAGGCTCTGGTCCAGGCTGGCCACCAGATATTTGCGGGACCCCCATTCCCCATAGGGGCCAGGCCACATCAGGTAACCGGCCTTGGTAGAGATGATCAGTTCGTCACGGTAGGGGGCCAGGTCTTGCCGCAAAATCTGGCCAAATGTTTCTTCGGCGGAACCGGGCGGCGGACCGTAGTTATTGGCCAGGTCAAAGTGCGTAATGCCTAAGTCAAAAGCCCGGCGGACCATGGCCCGGCCGTTTTCTGGCGTATCTACCCCGCCAAAATTGTGCCATAAGCCCAGCGAGATGAGCGGCAGCTTTAGGCCACTGTGCCCACAGCGCTTGTACTGCATGGTGTCATAGCGTACATTGGATGGCTGGTAAGTCATGGTAATCTCCTTGGTTTAACCTCCAAGCTATTGTGGCACAAAATGCTAACAAATCAATGGCGTCTGGCCCAACCGGGACGGCCGTAAAGTGTAACAGCCTGGAGACGCTGCCAGACAACGCCTCCGGGCTGCTTGATCAGGTATAGGGTAGGGTGGTTGCTGCGGCTGCAGGTAATAAACAGTAAGCCAATCACCAGCAGCCTGCTGGTGCCAGCAGCCTGCTGGCGGCCACTGTTTTTGGGGTCTGTGATGACTATCAGCTATGGTTTAGCTTCATACCAAACAGGGGGCGGATCCATTTTAAGCGCCTGAGGGCATATTCGTACATGAATAGGCTGACGCCGAAGGTTCCTATCAACAACACTATCAATTTTAAGATTGCCGGCAGCGGCAGAGGCAGAAGATAGTATGATATGGCATACTGCACAGGTAAGTGAACAATGTATACTGGGTAGACAGCCTGGCTGAAGTAACTCAATCTAGAGGATGGTTTGTTCAGGTAAATGGATCCATACCCCAGTATGGCCAGCATCCAGCTCAGGGACTCAAAAGCAATGAGTGCGTTGGGTATTGATGTTTCATCCAACTCAAAGACCATAAGCCGCACCAGATAAAGGAGAAAGGCCACCACCAGGGCGCCCAGGCGAACCCTTTCCACGGCTTGCCAGAAAACACCCTTCATCGCAATAAAAACAAAGCCTGTTATAAAGCAGACCATACCCAGCCAGAAGCCGTGTGGCGTCAGGGCATAAGCGGAGAAATATTCGGGGTTTACCAGCCATGCTTCAAGCATCATGGGTATCGCCAGTATAAAAAGCCCCCACGGCCGTTGCATGACGTTTGCCAGAAAGCGCAGAACGACATTATCTGGCCGGTTCTTCAGGTAGAACAACAGCGGCAGCAGCAGCAAAACATAGAGAAAAATGTTGGCCAGGAACCAAAGATGGCCCGGGTTGGGAATGTAAGCAACACCCCAATCATAATAGTCCACTAACAGATAAGCGCTAATGGGGGTAATGAAAAAGAAGCCAAATATAAACGGCAGCAATATCCGAAGCGTGCGGTCTTTAAGCAGCTGCTTCCAGTCACGGCGTTCTATAGCAAAGCGGACGCCCATGCCGGAGATCATAAACACAATCGGAATGCGCCAGACGTTGAGCAAGGACATGATAATCCACAGCTCCTCCAGAGGCTGCTCGTTCTGGATGAAGCCGATGAACGATGCCCAAGGCTGGAAGCCTACAACCACATGATAGATAATGAGCAGCCCCATGGCCAGGGTTCTGAGCCAATCAACATCATAGCGACGTTGCCAGGTAACGGCCGTGGATGTGGCCACTTCTTCGGGTTTTGTTATGAATTCAAGTTGCATGATCACTCCTATTAATAAATTATCAGGCAGCATCTAAATTGATGCGCCAGCGTTGCCAAAACTTTGTGCGGTTTACCCAACTTTGCTTTCTTGGGCAAGCAAATAAAATACGACAAATATCCCAAAAGGAACTAAAAATAGCAGCTGCCACCAACCACTTTGGCCAGTATCGTTAAGCCTCCTCGTTCCAGCGGCAAGGAATGGCAACAGGAGTATCACGGATACAATTTGAGAGGCCGCTTCATGAATAATGGCAGCAACGGCCGTTATGAGTAATACAAAAAGGCAAAACCACCAGTACTCAAACCGAGTCGCCGTATCCGAAAAATTAGCGAATTTGATAAAACACGTTTTGATAGCATCAAACGGTGTCATGCTCTCATCCTTCTTGGTCAAAATCAGTTCATTTGGGTCAATTTCAAAAACAGCAGCCAAAACCCTAACAGATTCAATAGATGCCTTACCTGTATTTTCTAAACGTTGAATCGTTCTAAGGCTGAGTCCACAGGCATCACTTAGCTGCTCTTGAGACCAATGTTTCTCAGAGCGTAATCTTTTTACCAGATCTGAATTAATCTTCATTTGTCTTTTCCTTAGCAGTCATTAGGTAATCGGCAACAATCATTCAAAATTAAGATCGCTTTAGGTGTTGCTGATTCCTCAGGGAAACGTCAGGTTACTTTCTTCAGGAATTCCAAACAGTTTCTGCAGTTTACCCAAAACCAGGTAACTATAGCTAAAAACCTGGCGCCATGGCTACGACAACTTGGCGACACTATTACGACAGGGAATGCTTGCCCGCATACCATTTGCTTGAGCGGCTGTTAAGGTTCACCACACGCCTGAAAAAGCCTTGCAGCAGCACCCAGGTAACAGGTACACGCTGTCTACACAAGAGCTAGCAACCCTGCCATCCTCTACGGTGTAGAGGAACAATTTGTTGTATGCACGTGCCTTATGGCTGTACTTGTTGGTTATAGAAAATCTTTTTTACGTGCCTGGAAAAAGAAGGCCGCTCCCAAAATAAGCAATATAGCCGCCAACTCTGCCAGTAGTATCTGCCAGACTGTGGCATTCCAAACGGCCGTGGCTCCCTGCAAATTAACACCAATCGCCGGCAATCGGGACACAGAAAACAAAAAATAATTAAGGAAAAGATTCCCTATGATAACAGCCCCAATGGTCCAGCCTTCAGATTCACTGATGAGTGCTACCGTCAGAATAAAACAATAACCGGCAAAAAGCTCCGTCAACATGATCGCCGCCAGCGGTATCAGGCCGTCGGGAATAGCGTCCCGGTTCAAAATGACAAAAATAGTACCAATCACCATCGTGGCCCAAGGCATGAGAAAGATCAGCACATTGGCCACTATCTTTGCCGTTGTGTATTCCATAGCGGAAATGGGCAGGCTCATCACAAATGGCAAAGTCTTTTCTGTGCGCTCATGAATCACAGTGGCCACGGCCAGGTGAGCGCCAGCGGCAACTAATATGGTAATCAGCAAAATAGCGCCAATATAAAAAGCAGTTTCGTCGCCAAATCTGACAAGTGCCAAGGCCACGATGCCCGCCGCGATATAACCAGCAATCACCCAGCGGTTTAAGTACCAATCTTTGAAAATGAGACGGCGTATCATGAACTGATTCATGCTGTTTTCTCCTTTCTGTTCTTGTGTACATTGGCCACGAAGATCTCTTCAAGGGACATTGTTTCCACACCGTGGACTGTCGCCCCTGCTTGTTGGTAAACCTTGGTCATCATGGCATCATACTTGTTTGCGGTCACAATGACTTGTCGCCCATTTCTTTGCCAATGGGCAACACCCGGTAAAAGGGGTAGGTCAATGTCTGGCGGTGCCTCCAATCTTAGCCGTCGCCACTGCTCAAGAAAGGTTTCCTTATCGCTGGAATCAATGATCTGGCCCCGGTCAATGAAAGTGATCTGATCCGAAATCTGCTCGATTTCCAATGTGTTGTGTGAAGAGAAGAGCACAGTTCGATCTTCGTTTGTTAACACCTCCATAATTTCCGCGATAACCTCATGCCTGGCAACAGGGTCCAGGCCAGCGGTTGGTTCATCAAGTACCAATAGGTGGGGCCGCCTAGATAACGCCAGCAGCAAACTCGCTTTAACCTGTTGGCCATGCGAAAGTTCCTTTATCTTCTGCTGAGGTTTCAGGTCAAAACGGCGCAATAATGCCTGGGCATAGCTGGAATCCCAGCCAGGGTAAATGGATTGTATAAAGTTCATATGCCAGGCAAGGGTCATCCGGCTATAAAGACGCATATCTTCGGATACGTAACCAACATCTTGTTTGACGGCTGCTTGCGCCGCCGGCATCGGCTTACCCAATACGTACACATCTCCCCGGTCTTGATGAACAAGCCCCATCAGGATGCGCATCGTGGTGGACTTGCCGGCGCCATTGGGGCCGACAAACCCCATAATGTGGCCGCGGGGCAGTTCAAGCTGGCCTACATCCAACTTAAAGTGAGGATAATGTTTTTCCACATTACTAAACTGTACGGCTAATGTTGTCATGTTTGCTCCCCAGTTATTTGCTCATAGAGTTCAAAAAGGTGGGCCTGCAGTTCTTCAAAGGTGAGCCCCAGCAGATAGGCCCGGTTAACGGCCTCTTCCAGATATTGTGCCAATTCTTGCTGATACAATTTGATGCTCAGATCCGTATCGGCTGAAATGTACGAACCCTTGCCGTGTTGGGTCACAATGATTCCTTCTCGTTCAAGTTCAAGGTAGGCCCGTTTGACGGTAATGACGCTGACTTTAAGGGAGATGGCCAGCTCACGGATGGAGGGAATCTTTTGCTCCGGCTGCCAATCTCCACTGGCAACACGCTGCTTAATCTGTTCCATGATCTGAAGATACATGGGACGGCCGTCGGTCTGCGAAATTACAAAATCACTGTCCATATCTGTATATGCTCAGTATACACAGTATGCTAACACCTGTCAATCTCTAATGTTTTAGCCGCCTGGCACGTTGACGGCCGTTGCCTTTCGCCGGCCAATCACCGACAATAGCAGCACACTGATCACAGGAGAACCCAATGACCACTGTCAAACCAACGGCCGTGACGGCCGATAAAAACCAACGTTTATTGATCATTCAATGGGAGGACGGGCACCAAAGCCGCCTGGCTTATACCGGGCTGCGGGCTAACTGCCCCTGTGTGGCCTGTAAAGGCGGCCATCTGTCTATGGGCACACCACCTGATTTAGACCTGATGCGCCATACACCTGATGAGAGCCTGAGCGGCGTAAGCATAGAGCAAATTCAAGCCGTGGGCAGCTATGCGCTGCAATTTCAATGGAGTGACGGACATTACACCGGCATTTACACCTGGGAATATCTGCGCCAGGCAGACCCCGATGGCCCCTGGGCCCCCAAGCCATAAATCAATGACCCTGTAAAGGTTACTCATGATCACTGCCGGATGCGGGTTCATCCCAGGCAGCCAGATTGCCCTTTCATAGAAACCCTAAATCCGGTATCATTTTCCCAATAGTGTCGCTAAGAAAAGGGTTTGCCCCAATAAAGTGAAACCATAAAGAACAAGGAGCTTTCCTTTTAGGTTCTTTGCGGTTTATTCTAACAGGAGGTTCACACGCTATGGCAGCCATTTGTCCTGGTATTTTACTTGGTTTTCTTGGTTGGTTTTTTCTGCGCTACGTGCTCACCGGGTTTTATACCGTTGACCAAAATGAACGTGCCGTCAAAACACGTTTTGGCCGGGCTGTACGGCTGGGTAAATCTACCACCCTGGATGACCCCATTGCCGAGGCCCTTAATGAAAAGGATAGAGAACGATACAGTTATCCCCTGGTGCGGGTCATTCAACCCGGCGGCCCATATTTCCGTTGGCCGTGGGAAAGGGTGCATAAGGTTTCCGTGGCCACACAGACCATGAACATGGCCCGTGACCTGGAAACCCCCAGCGCCAACCACAATGGCACCGTGCTGGACGCTGTCACCAAAGATCAACTCAATATTGGTCTGACCGGCCAGATCCGGTATCGTCCCTGTGAACGCAACCTTTACGCCTATCTCTTTAGCGTCAAGAATCCCATCGTTCATGTCATGGGCTACTTCATCTCTATCTTGCGCCAGCGTATTGCCAGCTTTGAGTCGCCTGCGCTCCCGCTGGAAGAAGATGAAGAAGTAGATCCTGGGCTGTTCGGAGGCATTTCCATCAACGACCTCCGTAAAAATCTGAATGAAATTAATAACTTTATGGAACAGGAATGCGCTTCAGCTGCCGCCCGTTATGGGGTGGAGCTGGATGTTTCGCTCATTACTGGTATAGACCCGCCCCATGAGGTAGAGTCAGCCCTGGCGGCCATCAATACCGCTCACAATGAAGTCTCCTCAGAAATCAGTCTGGCTAAAGCGCAGGCTGACCAGACCATTGTCCAATCGAGACGGGCGGTAGAAATTGAGACGTTAAAGGCCCAGGCAGAAGTAGAACCGCTAAATTCACTGGCAGAACAGTTACGTCGGTTAAAAGAAAGTGGGCCAGGGGTTTTAGAAGCATATTTGCGTAATGTTCGCCTGGAGCTTTACCAGAAGGCTAAACAAGTCATTTTGGAGGTGCAAAAATGAATGATTTTCTCTCGTTCATGACGGCCGCAACCTTTTCGTTTTTTGTTTTTCTGATTGGCGAGCCACTTTTCCGTTGGTTCCTACAAATGTGCGGCTTTTATGCCATCGTAAAAGAAGGCACCTGCCATGTGTACGTTCTCTTTGGTAAGGTCGTAGGCATTCTTCATGAGCCTGGCCTGCAGCTGCTCTGGTTAAAAATGGGGCCAAAAGCGCTTGTGGTGCGTTGGTTCGGCAAACGTCACGTGTTAGACATGCGGCTAGATCAAAAGTATTTACGCAGCCTGCCGGTGAACTCAGAAGAAGGGGCTCCCATGGGCATTGGCGTCTGGTACGAAATGCAAATTAGCGATCCGGTCGCTTATCTGTTTAAGAATACAGACCCTAGTGGTTCACTGGCCGCTAACGTCAGCAATGCCACGGTGCGTACATTGAGCAATATGCCGTTGGAAGATATGTTGGAAACACGCCACGTCATGAGCCGGACGGTGCGTGGTGAAGTATCCCCTAAATCAGAAGAGTGGGGGTACCGGTTAGGCTCGGTTTACATCCGAAAGGTGCATTTTCGGGATGTGGGTATGATTCGGCAGATTGAGGAAAAAGTGGTGAACCGGCTGCGGCAGGTGACGTCGGCCATTCGCCAGGACGGTGCCAACCGGGTGAGCATTATCACCAGTTCGGCTGAGCGGAAGGCAGCCATTGAGTTTGCCAAAGCCAATGCCATGCGTCCGCAGATTGTGGGCGAGGCGTTGTATAAAATCAGTGCCGATGCAGATGTGGCCAGGGCGATGTTTGAGATCATGGAAACAGAGAATATTTTAAAGGGGGATACCAACATCTCGATGGTAGCGCCGGGCCATGAACTGACGAAGCAAATAATGGCTGCTGAAGCGGCCCGCTAAAGCGGCTAGTTAGGCGGTCTTCATGGCAGCATAAAAAGGGGTGGCATGTGCCACCTCTTTTTGTTCACACCAGCAGTGCCTCATAGGTTTGCCGTGGGCGGATGATGGTGGTGTGACGGCCGTTGACCAATACTTCGGCCGGTTTAAGACGGCCGTTGTAATTGGAGGCCATGGCATAGCCATAGGCCCCGGCTTGCAAGATCGCCAGCAGATCACCTGGCTGTAAGACAGGCAGTTCCCGCTCCTTGGCCAGCCAGTCACCTGTTTCACAAATGGGGCCGACAATCTCATAAACGGCCGTGGCTGGCGCGTCATGCACCGGTAACACCGGGTGGTGCGCGTCATACAAGGTGGGGCGAATCAGGTCGCTCATGCCCGCATCCATGACGGCAAACTGCCGGCCACCCTGGGTCTTGGTGACGGTAACACGGGTGAGCAACACCCCGGTGGGGGCAATGATAGAGCGGCCCGGTTCCATCACAACACCATACCCAGCCGCGAGCACAGGTTCAGTCACGGCCGTGACCCAGGTGCTGATAGACGGTGAAGCAGCGGCAAACGGTGAGTGGTAATCAATACCTAACCCACCACCTACATCGATATATTCCAGCCGGATGCCGCTGGCGGCCAATTCATTGGCCATCTGCACCAGAAAGTGGGCGGATTGCACAAAGGGGGGCACGGTGGTGATCTGTGAACCGATATGGGCGGCCAACCCCACCGGCTGCAGCCAGGGGTGTTCGCGGGCGGCATGCAGCAGGGCAACGGCCGTCTCTGGAGCCACACCAAACTTGTGCCACTTTTCACCGGTAGTCATGTAGGGGTGGGTTTCAGCGTGGATGTCTGGGTTGACACGCACGCCAATGCGGGCCACCCGCTGCCGGGCGGCAGCAATGGCCGCTATGGTCTCCAGTTCCATAGCCGACTCTACGTGTAGAGCCCGGATGCCGGTATCCAGGGCCATCTCTATTTCGTCGTGCCGTTTGCCCACGCCGGAGAAGATGATTTTGTCTGGCGCCATGCCGGCATGGCGTGCCAGGAACAGTTCGCCGCCGCTGGTGACGTCGGCGCCCACGCCGGCGGCACCCAGCTGGCGCAGGAGGGTGGGGTTGTTGTTGGCTTTAACGGCATAACAGACGAGGGCGTTGGGGGTAGGCACGGCCGTGACAAATGCCACCGCCCGCTGTTCTAACGCTGCCTGGCTGTAGACGTAGACGGGGGTACCGACGGCCGTGGCAATCTCTGCCAGCGGCGCTTCTTCACAAGTTAACTCATTGTTTTGATAATGGAAATGATTCATAAGAGGAAGGTGACTGGTATCTGTGGAGATGTTCATTTTCACTTAGGAATTCACTGATTTCAGCTTTGGCTGGATATGGGCTCCGATATTGTCTCTGAGGACGTTTCCTCCGGTTCCAGGGGGGGCTCATTCAGGGCGGCCTTTTCTAGCTGGCTGATGGTGTGGGCGACGTTTTCAATGGCTACACGCTGTTTGCGGTAAAGGTCAGACTCGCTCATGGCCAGGCGGCGGGCGACATCACGTACACGCTGACCCTGCACAAATTTGAGTTCCAAAATATTGTACAGAATCCATTCGCCGGTGGTCATATTGCGTTCCCCGTCTGGCTTTTGCAGCTCGATGGCGTCGCTGAGAATAGCCCGCAGTGCTTTGGTGGCGTTGTTGTCATGGGCTTCCATGGCCTGCTGCACAATTTGCAGCCGCATGAGAGGGCTTTTGGTGAGCTTAGGGCCACCCCAGTAGTCACGTAGGGCGTCACGCACCATGCTGTTAAATTCGGGGTCGTCTACCAGAGTGTCCTGGTCGGCCAGGGCCGTCAGCACCGGCAGCCCGCCAAACGTGGCTTCACTACGCCGATGCTGCAAAGCGATAATTTGGGGCAGCAGCCCTTCCACGGCCGCAAACACTTCTTGCTGCAAGATACGGTCTTCCAGCGCGGCCGCGATCTGGTCTTCCAGATTGTCGAGGATATCCAGTTCCGAGTCGGTCAAGTCTGGGGCGGCGGCACGGGCACGGATGCCTAAAATGCCGAGCAAATCATCATGCTGGTGGCTGTGCAACGGCCGCAGCCAATACTCTTGCCAGACGATAAACCCATCAACCAGGTGTAAATCATCGGCCTCCTCCCCATTGGATTGGGCCAGTTTTTGCAGGCCCGAATGCTGTAAGATAGTCTCTGAATCGGTCAGCGGGCCCACCACCGTTTCGATCTTAGGCCCGTTGGCGGTCATGGCCACCACAAACGAGGTCGGCGTGCGCAGCGCTTCACAGGTGGCTGCCAGAATACTTTCCAGATATTGGCGCAGGTCACTGGTAGTCAGCAGCCGCTCACTAAGCTGTTGGATGCGCTGGACATCCGGGTCGTTATTTAGATGAAAGAAGCGCTCCAACGGCCGTTTATAGGCATGGATGGCCCATTCCACCAGCATCACCGTAGCCACCATGGCGATGGCCGTGGCTGTTTCCACCGGCAGGCCAATGCCTGGGCTGCTGCGGCTGGCCAGGACGTACACCACCAACACAATGGAAGCGGTCATGGGCACGCGAGCCATAAACTTAAACAACTTTACCCGCACCACCCGGTCTGGCGACGCTGCGCCAAAGTAAATGAGATGTGCGGTCATAATGGCAAACATCAACCCCACCACCACGTTACCGCTGATAATAACCAACCACAGCCAGATTGGCAGTTCTTGTTGCAGCGTGTTGCTGCTCAAAACGAGGTAAGGAAAGGCACCCAACGGCGCTGCCAGGAAGACCAGCAGGGTGGTGGTCATGCGCTGACGTGTGGTGCGGGTCAGGCAGCGATGCCGCGCCCGCCATACGTTATAAATACTGACAACCGTGACTGCCCAAAAGTAGAGGGTGAAGATGGCAAAAAACGGGCCGGCTACCAGGTGACGAGCCTCTTTGTCCAGCAAATCAATTGGTGTGGTCACAATCCAATCTGTGAACAGCACCAGCCCTAAAAAGGTCATGCTGCTGATGTAACCGGCGCGCACCATCAGCCGGCGGCGGCGGGAAAGGGCGCCGGTGGTGGAGAGTAGGGCATCAGACAGATGAAACTGGGCGGCGGGCACCATAGCAATGCCCACCCATTGCAGCCGCAGTAAAATTTCGGCGGAGACGGGCACCAACGCCCGGCTCACCAGCAGTTCAGCAAAAAAGGTGATGATCACAAAGCTGATGAGGGCACAAAAGGCGCGGGTAACCCGGTCACGCCTGGCTCGCCCCAGGTTGTAGAGGACCACGGCCGTGCCAAAAATGACAATGACAGCCTGAAGTAAGTCATTTAGAAAAGCCAATATATTGGTCAGGGAGCTGCTCATACAGTTTGCAGGTGTGCAAGCAGGCAAGTCTGTAACGCTAACTTGTAGACTTGCACACGTTGTCAGGCAGGCGAAGGTGAGGGAGGCATGTCTAGCTTAGGTGGCGTCCGGTCTGAGGCATTTTGTACTTCTGGTGTTGACGGCCGTGGTGGCTGTGAATCAGGCGACTGCGGATCACTGGCTGGCAAATCGCGCCCTTCTACCAACGCCACAAAATCCTCGGCGTCCAGGGTTTCTACTTCCAACAACGCGGCCGTTACCCGATCCAGCACCTGGCGATGTTCTGCCAGGATACGCCGGGCGCGTTCATATTCACCGTCGATCAGTTGGCGTACCTCGTCATCAATTTTTTCCGCGACGGCATCTGAGTAATCACGTTGTTCGCTGATTTCCCGGCCCAGGAACACCATTTCTTGTTTCTGCCCGTAAACGCGGGGGCCCAAATCCTCGCTCATGCCATATTGTGTCACCATAGCCTGGGCAATCTTTGTAACCTGCTGCAAATCATTACTGGCGCCGGCCGTAATCTCGCCAAAGACGATCTCTTCAGCCACACGCCCACCCAGGGCGCTGGCAATACGTGCCCTGAGTTGTGATTTGTTGGGCATGAGGTTGTCATCTTCCATGTACCAGGTAATGCCCAGCCCCATGCCGCGGGGCACGATGGTTACTTTGCGGAGGGGCATGGCATCGGGCAAGAAGTGGCTGACCAGGGCGTGCCCGGCCTCATGATAAGCGATGATTTCCTTCTCCGCTGGGGTTATCACCCGGCTTTTCCGTTCCGGGCCCAGCTGCACACGTTCAACGGCATCATGAAATTCAGACATACCAATGCTTTTTTTGTTGCGACGGGCGGCCAACAAAGCCGCTTCGTTTACCGTATTTTCAATATCTGCCCCTACAAAGCCAGGAGTGGATTTGGCCAGCGTGCTGACGCTGACGTTAGAGGCTACGGGTTTGCCACGCAGATGGACTTTAAAGATAGCTTCACGGCCGCGTACGTCTGGCCGGTCAATCACCACCCGCCGGTCAAAACGGCCGGGGCGCATCAACGCCGGGTCGAGGATGTCTGGCCGGTTGGTGGCGGCCAGGATGATCACGTGGGTGTCGGTGTCAAAACCATCCATCTCTACCAAAATCTGGTTCAGCGTTTGTTCGCGCTCATCATGTGAACCACCCAGGCCAGCACCGCGATGCCGCCCTACGGCGTCAATTTCATCCACGAAGATGATGCAGGGACTGTGCCGTTTGGCCTGTTCAAACAGGTCACGCACACGGCTGGCGCCCACGCCCACAAACATCTCTACAAATTCAGAACCGGCGATAGAGAAAAAGGGCACGCCGGCTTCACCGGAGACGGCTTTGGCCAACAACGTTTTGCCGGTGCCGGGGCTGCCGACCAGCAGTACACCTTTGGGAATACGGGCGCCGAAGCTGACAAATTTTTCTGGCTCTCTAAGGAACTCCACCACTTCTTCCAGCTCTTCTTTGGCTTCCTCACAGCCGGCTACGTCAGCAAAGGTGACGGTGGGGTGATCGCCGGTAAACATGCGCGCCCGGCTTTTACCGAAGGAGAGCGCCTGGTTGTTACTGCCTTGTGCCTGGCGCATGATGAAGTAGATAAAAACGATGATGATGACCGCAGGGAGGAAAAGGCCAATGGTTGTTAAAAGGCCGGTCCATTGGCTGGGGCTTTGGTAGATGATAGCTGGTTGCCCGTCAGCATAATCAACATCGCTGACGCCATAGGAAGCCAGAACTTCCTCCAGCGCGCTCACCCCGCTGATGCTGGCCTGTGCTTCTTCTATAGAGGGATTGGTATAGGTAATGGTAACCATACGGCCGTTGCCTGATACCGCGATCTTCTCTACCTCATTGGCCTTGATCTCTTGGGCTAGCTGACTGATAGAAACTTGTGGTCGCTGGTTGTTGTTTGCGGTGTAAGTCCACAGAAAAGCCATGATGGCTACCCCAATGAGCAAATAGACTAACCATCGGCTTAAATTTGATCCATTCATCCTGCTATCTCCTAATAGTTATAAGGAGTATAACAGAAAGGGAAAGCCATGTCAGGCACACAAGTGTCCTGGTTAAAGGGTCATCCCCCCGCCCAGGCACTATAGACCATGAACCAGAGGGGAATAAGACCGATCAGGGCGATCAGGGCGATCATACCCAGGATCACGGCCGTCCAATCTGCACCAGTGGGTGTTTGCCGGGGAGGGACATGTACCACTCTTTGGGCAGGGGTGGCGTGGGTTGGCTGGTCGTCTTCTGACGGCCGTTCATAGACTTGGGTTTTGAGCTCAGAGATGGGTACGGCCGTGGCGGACGGTGGTTGTTTTACCTGAATTTGCACGGGGTGTTTAGGGGCAATAATGGGAGCCGGATAAACCGTCCCTGTCTCTTCCTGGCTGCGGTCCCGGTACGTGCTGAGAATACGGCCTAACTGCCCGGCCGTACGGTAGCGGCCTGATGGCTCTTTGGCCAGCAGTTTATTGATGATTTGTTCCAGTTGTTTAGGGACCGTGGGGTTATAGGTGGTCACCAGGGGAGGCGGCTCCTGAATATGTTTCAACGCCAGGGCCGTATGCGACTCGGCGTGAAAGGGTAGGCGGGCGCTTAACATCTCAAACATCATGATGCCAATGGCGTAGACATCTGAGGCTGGTGTCGGTGGCTCGCCGGAAGCTTGTTCTGGCGAGAAGTATTGGGGGGTGCCCCACACCTCGCTGATCTGGTGTTGGGTAGCCTGGCTCATAGCGCGGGCGATGCCAAAATCGGCTACTTTCACCTGCTCATCCCGGGTGACCAGGATGTTTTGGGGTTTAACATCACAATGAACCAGGTCAGCCCGGTGCGCGTACCCAATGCCATTACAAATTTGTATGGCCAGGTCTAAGGCGCGGTTGATGGGGACAGAACGGCCGCTGTCGGCGTATTGGCGGATGATTTGTTTAAGGGTACGGCCGTCGATGAACTCCATAATAATGTAGTGGCGATGGCCATCCTGGCCAATATCATGGACGGTGACGATGTTCGGGTGTGTCAGATTAGCGGCAGCGTGGGCTTCACGTTGGAAACGTAACAAAAAGCCTTCATCATTGGTCAGGCTTTCTTGCAGCATTTTAACAGCGACAATGCGCCCCAAGGCACGATCCTGGGCTTTGTACACCATGGCCATACCGCCGCTGCCTACTCGTTCAATGAGCTCATAACGGCCGTTTAACACTATCGCTTCATCAGACATCATTAAGATTGTAACTTGCTGCCCGTAAACTTGCCACTTGCCCCCGCTTATGATAGCATTCTGCCGCATTCATGGCGGGTGTAGCGTAGTGGTTAACGCGTCTGGTTGTGGCCCAGAAGACCGTGGGTTCAAATCCCACCACTCGCCCCTTATTTCAGTAATCAGTATGCAGTGAGTCAGTAAGTCAGTAACTGACAACTGAATACTGGCTACTGATTACTGGTTTGTAGGCGCCTGTAGCTCAATGGATAGAGTAACTGACTTCGAATCAGTCGGTTGGGGGTTCGAGTCCCTCCGGGCGTACTGGTGTAAAACGACAATGAGCCGCCTGGTACTTTGCGAAAGTTAAGGCGGCTCTTTGTTTATATATCAGGTTTCCAAGTGTCCTGTGACGGTGGGCCTTAAAGTCTTCAATGTTTGATAGTGGAATGACAAAAGTACTGTTCTTCGCTGTTGACCGTTTTGGGTGAAATCTTCTTGAGTGTAATCAATATCGACCGGCCCGCTCATACAACGCGCGCTGGCCATGCCGTTAGGTTTGACATGCACCACCGGCACGGCCGTACCCACCATCGTCGAAGCCAATATCAGCGTCAGATCCATAACCACCGATAGGGACAATCAAAAAAACAAGACTTAAACAGTAGCGTGGCCACTCCGGTACCCCCTTGCTTTTTAGTTTTTATGGTGCAAAATGAACTATGAGCCACCTTAACTGGAGTAGAGATGAGGCGGCTTTTACGACAAGTCAAAATCTCTGTCCTCTGTCCACACAAAGGAGTTCAGTATGTCCTCAAAAGAGAAAAGATGCCGTAAGAATAAGAGTCGTACAAAGCAGAAGCCTCTGAAGTCTAGCTATGAAAACCCGGATAGAGCAGCCCCACAGCAAGCCCACCCGGCCACTATCATGCAGCAAGCCAGGCATGGTCCCCACTCACTGCCCTCCCATAATGCCCTACAGCTTCAACGCACGATTGGTAATCAGGCCGTCAGAAGGCTTTTGGCTCAACGTCAACCCATTCAGAAAAAGGGGAGTAGAAAAGGGGGGACGGCGGCCGAAGTTGCTGATCCTGCGGCCGCCGAAACGTACCAGGCAACTTCAGCCCTGGTTGTATCCAGAGGCAGCGATAAGGACAAAGTACTCACCATCAACGATTTTGATCCGCAAAGCACCACAGCGCTGTACGTGAAGGACACCAAAACCAACATCGAGGGGATTTTTGTCGATATCTATTCCTCCACCGACGAGACCATCATGTTACAGACAGCCCAGGGCACCTTGATTTACAACCTCAAAACCGAAACCTTTCATCAGCTTGACACCCCGGCAACTGTAGAAATGGATGGCTTTGAAGTCAAGAAAGAGGTGGTTGAGGGCTCCAGTGATTATCATGTGGGGATGGCCTTCGATATGACAGCATTAGACACCAACGAGCAAGAAGTTACCTTTGCTTCCATCAAAGAAGTTGTCGATGTGAAAGAAATTTCTGGCTTCTTCCAAGAAAACAACGTAAAACCTGTCAGCCAAGAATTTTTCGGAAAGTACAATAAGGGAGGGCTTCGTCGAGATTTCCTGACGGTATCCTCTAACTCGGTAGAAGCGCTTGATGCTCTGCGTGAGCAGAAGGGGAAAGCAGTGCATTATCAATACATTGAATACCTTGATGAAAGAGCTGGCAACAAGCCTATCAAGAATTCCGGTTACCTGTTAACCAAAGAATTAAAGGATGGGAAAATGATCATCAAGCGTGAGCCCATGGACACCAGTGATGTGAAAAAGGGCAAGACCAAAGGAGCCACAAACACCACGATCAATTTATGACCAGATGTGCTGCGCCGCCAGCCACTGCATTTGGTATCCTTGTACAGGTGAAGCTGGCGTCAGGTGACTTCATGACAAGTTAAAACCCTTATCTACCCAAAGGAGCTCAGTATGTCCTCAAAAGAGAAAAGGTGCCGTAAGAATAAAGCTGCCGCAAAACGACGGCCCTTGAAGCCTACCGCTGAAGATCTGGATAGAAGGGCCCCGCCGCAAACTCACCCAGCCGCTGTCATGCAGCAAGCCAGGTATGATCCCCGTTCACTGACCCCTACGAAGACCCTGCATCTGCAACGCACCATTGGTAATCGGGCCGTTGGGCAGCTTGTGCCCCCTGGCGCACAAAGGCAGCCCATTAAGGAAGCATCAAACGTCATCCAGAGAACGCTGGATAACCACACGGAGGAACCGAAGTTTATCCCGCTCTATAACATTAAGGTCATGGACGAGCAGCATTACTACCTTTATCATGGGACCTTTGCTGACAATCTGGGGGGAATTGGCCTCAAAGGGCTTGATCCCACCGAAGGTGGCGGGGAGCGGGGTGCAAATCGGTATGAAAGACACCGCAGTTCTGATGCCGGGGGGTTGATGAAATACACCACTGACCCCAATATAGCCATGATCTACGCCGAAGAACCGACAAAGATGAAACCACCTCAAGTGGGGGTATTTTTAGAAGTAAGGGTCAAAAAGCAAGAAATCCACAAACTATTTAACGAGAACACTTCTTTGGGGGATAAAACGCCCTTTTGGCGCCGGGAAAGAGGAGGGGAGAATAAACGGCAAATCAAAGGGGTAGGGGCTGAGAGGCTGGCCTTAAACGAACCAGGTGGCCCCGGAGAAAAAGATCCTATCAGGGCTGTTGAAACCAACCAGGCGGTTTTGCCTGATGATATTAAGGTCATCGGCTTTTACTTGCCGGCAAAAAGCCAGATTAACGAACAGGAACTCATTGATAAGTTAAATCACCAGGTGGAGGCTGTTGCCATCGACATGGAAACCTTCACCACAAGTAAGATTTATGAGGATGCCTGGCAAAATTGGGGAAAGCTCTGATATGCTGAGGGGCCAGTGACCATCTAGATCACCCGGTTTGCCTGTTTAACATTTGCTGCTGGCGTTAATGCTGCTGCTTAAGTTCTGCCTCCACCTGGGCCAGCATCGCCAGGTGGGCTTCCAGGTCCGGATGCTGTACCAGGCGGTCAAGTTCTACTACCTGGCGTAATTCGGTCACTGCTTCGGCCAGACGGCCGTCGGCCCGGTAAATCATCGCCAGGTTATACCGGGTAACACTTTCACCATACCGGTCCCCCACTTTTTCTATGATAGGCAAGGCGCGGTGGTAGTAGTCCAGGGCCTTCTCTGGTTGTCCTAGATGGTAGTAGACAGTGCCGACGTTGATAAAGCTAGTAGCCAGGCCAGGCCAGTCGCCCACTTCCTCGCGGATAGGCAGGGCCTGGGTGTAATAATCCAAGGCCTTTTGCCCCTGACCCAGCCTATGGTAGATAAAACCAATATTGTTGAGGACGGCGGCCAGGCCGTACTGGTCGCCTACTTGCTCGCAGGCGGTTAGAGCCCGGGTGTAATAGTCCAGGGCCTTTTGCTGCTGCCCCAGATTGTCGTAAGCCGCGCCGATGTTGTTGAGGGTGGTGGCTAGGCCGCGCCGGTCGCTCGCTTGCTCACAGATGGTTAAGGCCTGGTGGAAATGGTCTAGGGCCTTCTGCTTCTGCCCCAGCCTGTGGTAAACACTACCGATGTTATTGAGAGTCGTGGCCAGGCCAGACCGGTCACCTACTTCCTCTCTGATGGGCAGGGCCTGGGTGTAATAGTCCAGGGCATTCTGCCGCTGCCCCAGATTGTCGTAGACATTGCCGATGTTGTTGAGGGTAACAGCCAGCCCAGCCCTATCGCCCAGTTGCTCCTTGATGGTTAAGGCCTGGGTGTAATAGTCCAGGGCCTTTTGCCGCTGCCCCAGCCTGTGGTAAACACTACCGATGTTGGTGAGGGTGGCGGCCTGGCCAAATCTATCGCCGATGTCCTCCTTGATGGGCAGGGCCTGGCGGTAGTAGTCCAGGGCTTTCTCTCGCTGCCCCAGACTGTCGTAGACACTGCCGATGTTAATGAGGGCGGTGGCCAGCCCAGCCCTATCGCCGATGTCCTCCTTGATGGGCAGGGCCTGGTTGAAATAGTCCAGGGCCTTTTGCCACTGCCCCAGACTGTTGTAGACCAGGCCAATATTGGTGAGGGTGGTAGCTGCACCAGCCCTATCGCCGACCTCCTCGCTAATGGATAGGGCGCGGTGGTAATAGTCCAGAGCCCTCTCTGACTGCCCAAGATCGCGATAAACTGAACCGATGTTGTTGAGGGCCGTGGCCAGGCCAGCCCTATCGCCCAATTGCTCCTTGATGGTGAAGGCCTGGGTGTAATAGTCTAGGGCCTTTTGTCGCTGTCCCCAATTGTTGTAGACAGTGCCCATGTTGTTGAGGGTGGCAGCCAGGCCAGGCCGGTTACCCATTTCCTGGTGAATGGGCAGGGCCTGGGTGTAATAGTCCAGGGCTTTCTGTGGCTGCCCCAGCCGATAGTAGAGATTGCCGATGTTGTTGAGGGACGTGCCTTCATCCTGGCGCAGGCCGTTCTCCAGGCTCATGGCTAAGCCCCGTTTGGCCCACGTCAGGGAATCCGACCACAAACCTCGTCTTTGCTGGTAGGTACGCAGCGCCTCCATTAGTGCTCGTGTATCTACTGTTTGTTGGGCGTGCTGCCAGGCCCACTGGATCTGCTCATAGTTCCGTTCGATCCGCTGCCAATCCTGCCGGTCTTCATTGGCCAGGGCCAGGTAGTAGTCATAGTGGCCGGCACGCGCCGCCGTTGGCAGTTGGGCCGCGGCCGCTTCCGCCAGTGTCTGGTGCAAGGCCAGCCGCTCATCGGCTGCCTCCAGCAAGTTGCGGTCTATCAGCACACTTACATGGTGGTCATCTGCCTGGCTCACCGCCTGGGCGGCGTCCCAACTGAACGTGGCCGGTTTGGGGGCAAAGGCTCCCAGGGCATAGAATGCCTGCTGGGTCTGTGGCCGCAGGTCGGCCAGACTCAGGGCGATTGTTTCTTGTAGGGTCACCGGCCCCGCTTGGCTGCCCAGGCGCTGGGTGGCCAGCTGCAGCCGCTGCGCCGGGATGCTTAAGGCGTCCAGGGCCGCCTGCATGGCCTTGGGTGAATACTTCCGTTCCGGTGCGGCCGGGTCTGCCAGGTAGCCGCCCAGCAGTTCCAGGGCCAGGGGCAGCCCGCCCACGGCCTGAGCCAGTTGTCCGGCGGCGGTGGGGTCCGCCGTACACGCTTTGGGCGCCAGGGCTTGCAGCAGCTCATAGGCGGGGTCATCGGCCAGCGTAGGCACGTTACACACCTGGTCATTCCCTGAAAACTGCCCGGCGATGCCTTTGTCACGCGTGGTCAGCAGGTGGCAGCACCCGGGCCCGCCGCAGCGCAGCGCCGTGGCATTCTCCAACTGCCAGGCGTCGTCAATGACCAGCAGCAGCCGCCGCTGCCCGATCAGGTTCCTGACGGCCTGCCGCCGTGTTTCCGGCTCCACTTTATCGGTGACATCCCCGCCCAGCGCTTCCGCCCACTCTGCCAGGATGGTCATGACGTCCGGCACGTGCCCCAGGCCGCCCCACAACACGCCATCCCTGAAGTGCGCCCGTACCTTCGGATCATAAGCCAGGGCCACGGCCGTGGTCGTTTTACCCACCCCCGGCAGTCCTTCGGCCGCCAGCGCCAGGCTCTGGCCGCTGCGCAGCTGCGCCACCAGGTCGGCCATCAACGTTTCCCGCCCTACAAAGTGGTTGGGCATAGGGGGCACATTCACAAACAGAGGCGCACCTGGTTGGCCTTCCGGCAGCGGCTGCCACGCTTCCAGGTGTTGGGCCAATTCCGGCAAACGGCCGCGCCTTTGGGCATAACCAACCAGTTCCAGCAGTGTCTTGTTACGTGGCCACTCTTGGCTGTAATTGCGGTAAAAATCGGGAAAATGGCGGAAGCAGAATTCCGGCACGTCTCCTTTGGACAGCTTTTCCAGGGCGTTTTGGTAGATGGTGGCGGCGTCTGGCATGGCGATATCTATCCTGACAGGTGTGAATGGCGCCTATCATAATCTATCACCAACTCCTTGTCTACGGCATCTGGCGTTTTGTGGGGTGTCAACAGCGGAGTTTGCCTTAAACGGATCAAAAGAAGATCAAAATAAACATGAACAAGACCCAACAAGCGGCGATGCCGGTTATGCTGCCAAAAATGCCGCTGGTAATGGCCTGCATGACCTGACGGCGATAGGCACGATGCGCCTTAAAACCCGCCATCAGGCTGCCACCCCCGATAAAAGGCAAATAAACGATCAGCGGCCTGAAAAACCAGGCGCTTGCCGGCATAGGCCAATCGGCCAGAAACGGTAGGGTGGGCATCTAGCTGGTGGTGGCGCTGGTGCCTATGCTGTAAACGATGCATAAGGTCTTTTATACACAAAGGGGATCCCCATGAACCGTTGCCTGTGGGCACTTGCCATCCTGGGTGGGTTTTGTTTAGCGGCCTGCAGCCCCACCACACCCGTTGTCGTCACGCATACCCGCGTCTCCCAAACGGCCGTGGTCGTCACGGCCACGGCCAGCCAAACCCCACCGCCTGCCCTGCCTATCAGCGGCACGCCCACGTTCATAGCCCCGCCGGCTATCCCCGCTGTTGTAGAGCAGGAAGCCACCGCCACCGCCACTGCCACCCAGACTTCTGTACCTTCGCCCACGGCCGTGACCACCCTGTTGACGCCCATCCAGCGCCTGGCTGTGGGGGCCACCTTGCCCCTCAACCACGACTTGCTCTTTATCAGCGCCGGGGCATTAAAGGTATGGCAGCCCCAAACCGGGCAGGTAAATACGCTGCTGGCCCGCACCGATCTGGTGGTCAGCGGCTGGCGGGCAGCGCCAGACAGGCAAATGGTGCTGATTGCACAGACCGCAGGCGAGGACAAGCCTGGCTTCACGCTTTCCCTGTTCACGGCCGACACCCGACAGGTGCGAGAGTTATGGTCGGAACCTGATCATTACCTGTTGGCTTATGCGCTGGCCGCCAACGGCCGTGACGCCGCCCTTATCACCAGGTCCACACTTTTAGGCACGAACGAGGACCCGGAGGTCATACAAGTGATCGACGGCGAGACCGGACAGATCACCACACTGGCTGACTGCCCTTATACACGGCCGTTTGGGGACGATACCGACAACTTCTACATAGACCACTGCCATAGCCTGGTTGCTGCCCCAGATGGGTTAACCTGGCTGTGGCGTGATAGTGAAGGAGTGTGGCAGGGAGGGCTGGGCCAGGCACCACGCCTGCTGGTGCCTCATGAGTATTTTGACAATGATCCCCCGCGCATTTACACACCTACGGACGATTGGTCGCCGGACGGCCGTTATCAACTTCTGCTGGCCCGGCGCTTTGAAGGCAGAAACCGCTGGCTCTTAGACATGACTACCGGGCAGAACATTGAAGTACCCAACTCCCATGTGGAGCTTGGTCAGGTGGTTTCCTATTGGCAGTGGACCCCAGACAATCAGCTGTTTACGGTGCGCCCCCCGCGCTATGAAGCGGGCGAAACGGATCATTTTGCGGAGTTGTGGCATATTGCCGCCGGTCAGTTGATGCCAGACGCGGCTCTGCCACTGCCCCACCCTGAGCAGATTCCGCCAGCTGCGGCTAGCCAGTTACCAGACGGCCGTTTTGCCTATATCATCAACCACACCGATCCGGCCACGGCCGTGAGCCGCAACCTATACCTGATCCACACCTTTGACCAACCGCCGCAGCCGCTTGTTAGCCTGCCACCGCTTCGGGACCATTGGAGCTATACCCACAGCCAATCCCTCACCTGGACACCGGACGCCAGCGGTGTCCTCTACATTTTGCGGTCCGCTGAAAGCGATCAGCCGTTTTACATCCCTGCTGTGGGCGCGGCACTCTACGATCTCACCGATCTGTTGGGCGATAACCTGACCGACCTTATCTGGCTTCCCTGACGTTAAACCCACAACCTTCACCGCCTGGCCCTGAGCCGGTTGGGGGGCCATTTGCTCTTTTTTTCACTTTCGCTATAATCACCTTGAAACCGGGTTCCACTGTGAAACCCGGTTTTTCACTGTTAAAAAGTTGTTTATCATACACATGCCCGGACTATGTGCAGTGTGCTTACCTCATAGCCCTTCCTGTTTCACCTCAAACAGGGGGTGTTTTGAAGGCCATGTAAGTCTGCACGCAGGGTGAAGGGCATGGACGGAGCGCCATAAATCTTAAAGATGGCGTTCGCAAAACAAGTAAAGGAGAATACCCTCATGGCCATTGTTTCAATGAAGGCACTTCTGGAAACAGGGGTGCACTTTGGGCATCGGACGCGCCGGTGGAACCCCAAGATGAAGCCCTACATCTTTACCGAGCGTAATGGTATCCACATTTTAGATTTACAACAGACGATTGTAATGATTGAAGATGCCTATAACCTGATACGGGATACCGTAGCCCAGGGAGGTAGTGTGTTGTTTGTGGGCACCAAACGTCAGGCACAAGACACAATTTCCAGTGAAGCATCCCGTGGCCGGCAGCCTTATGTCAATCAACGTTGGCTGGGCGGCACGCTGACCAACTGGCAGACCATTCGCAAACGTATTGAGTACCTCAAGAAGCTGGAAGCGCGGCGAGAGGCTGGCGAATTTGACGCTTTGAAGAAGCGGGAACGTTTACGCGTGGAGCGGGAGATTGATAACCTGAATCTGCGTCTGGGCGGCATTCGGGACATGCGTGATTTGCCAGATTTACTTTTTATCATTGATGTGAATCATGAGGACACGGCCGTGCGTGAAGCCACCATCCTGCGCATTCCCATCATTGCATTGGTAGATACGAATTGTGATCCGGACCCCATTGACTACCTCATCCCCTCCAACGACGATGCCATTCGGGCTATCAAGTTGATCACCAGTAAGATGGCTGATGCCGCCCTGGAAGGCCTGGCTTTGCGTAAAGACACATTAGGTCAGGATTATGACGCCGAGCAGGCTCGTTATGCCGACTTTGATGGCATGGAAGATGTGGATGATGAGGTCTTGTTGGGCGAATCTACATTGGCAAAAATGCGCAAGGCTGCCGAAGTATTTGCTGATGATGAGGATGACGACGACGACTGGGATGATGACGTCGAGGATGACGATTCCGAAGATGAAGATAACGACTTCGAAGACGACGATACGGAAGAGTAAAACCAGGTTGTTAAAAACGGAGTAGACTTTTGGGGTTCCAGAGAACTGTAAAAGTCTCGATATGCGGAGATTAAATAGAAGTCATGACCATAACGACTGCACAAATAAAGGAACTGCGTGATGCCACCGGCGCTGGTGTTTTAGAAGCCAAAAAAGCGCTGGAGAACACGGGTGGCGATTTTGAAAAAGCCGTGGATTTACTGCGTGAAAAAGGGGCGGCACGGGCGGCCAAGCGGGCCGATCGCGCCGCCAGCGAGGGTATTATTGAACTATATGCCCATCCTGGCAACCGGGTAGGCGTCATTTTGGAACTAAACTGCGAAACAGACTTTGTGGCCCGCAATGAGGAGTTTCGTAATCTGGCGCATGAACTGGCCCTGCATATTGCGGCTATGTCGCCGCGCTACATCACGCGCGAGGAAGTACCGCAAGGCGAGCTGGATCGGGAATTAGAGGTGTTGAAGGCGCAGGCGAAGGCCGAAGGCAAACCAGATAATATTATTGAGAAGATTGTTCAGGGACGTCTGACCAAATTCTATGAAGAGTTTTGTCTGTTAGAACAACCTTTTGTCAAAGACGACAGCGTCAAGGTCAGCGATATGATCACTGACACCATTCGGAAAACAGGCGAAAACGTTATTGTGCGCCGTTTTGCCCGGTATGAGTTGGGCGAATCGCTGGAATAACGTAACATAACAAGGAGAGGGCGTTCTGCTGGACGCCCTCATTTTTCCCTTGGCCCCCACATATTTTTTAAAGTACCTCCTGTAGTAGAGTGTTGACCGGAGTCAATAGTAGATGACATCAATTCAATACAAGCGTATTTTGCTCAAGATGGGCGGCGAGGCTTTGGCTGGACCCTCCGGTTTTGGCATTGATCCCGCACGAGCAACGGAAGTTGCTCAGATTGTGAAGGATGTTTATGATTTAGGTGTCCAGGTAGCCCTGGTCATTGGTGGTGGCAACCTGTGGCGTGGTTCTGTAGGCAGCACCATGGGCATGGAACGTGCCTCGGCTGATCATATTGGCATGATAGCAACGGTCATGAATGCGCTGGCCTTGCAGGATGCACTGGAGCGGATTGGTGTGGTTACCCGTGTGCAAACAGCCATAGAAATGCGCACTATTGCTGAGCCATATATTCGCCTGCGGGCCATTCGCCATATGGATAAGAAGCGCGTGGTCATTTTTGGGGCTGGTACGGGCAACCCTTATTTCACGACCGATTCGGCTGGGGCGTTACGGGCGATGGAGATCAATGCGGACGTCTTGATTAAAGCGACCAAAGTAGATGCCATTTATGAAGATGACCCGGAAAAGAATCCAAATGCCCACCGTTTTGATAGAATCTCGTACATTGATTTTTTGAATTTACGGCTCAAGGTCATGGACAGCACGGCCGTGTCCTTGTGTATGGACAATAATTTACCCATTGTGGTGTTGAACTTTTGGCAAAAAGACAGCGTCAAACGACTTATACTAGGTGAGAGTATTGGCACAACCATTACCAACCTGTAAACGGCCGTTGGTAAAGTGAACGCCGGGAAGGAGGATGACATGATACGGGAAGTGTTGGCAGATGCAGAATCACGCATGCAAGGGGCAATTACTTCTCTGGAAATTGATTTGGGGGGGTTTCGCACCGGGCGCGCCTCGCCGCAGTTGGTGGAAAGGCTTGTGGTAGAGATGTACGGTGTAGAAATGCCGCTGAATCAAATGGCGTCCATTTCAGTGCCAGAACCACAACAACTGGCCATACGGCCGTATGACAGCAACGCCATCTCAGCCATTGAACGTGCTATTATGAAGTCAGACATCGGTATTATGCCCAACAATGATGGCAAAATCATCCGGCTGACCATGCCCCGGTTGACAGAAGAACGTCGCCGAGATCTGAGTAAATTGGTCGGTAAGCGTGTAGAAGAAGGCAAGGTGGCAGTACGTAATGTGCGCCGTGATGCCTTAAATGATTTACGTGATTTGAAGGATGAATCTATGGTCACTGAAGACGAGTTCCATCGTAGTCAGGATAATTTGCAAGAACTAACCGATAAGTATATTAAAGAGATTGACGAGATCGGCAAACAAAAAGAAGCCGAAATCATGGAAGTCTGACACGGCATGGCCGAACGCACCCCTTCTTTTGACTTATCTGGTTATACGATTCCTACACATGTGGCCATCATCATGGATGGCAACGGCCGTTGGGCCAGGCAGCGTGGTTTACCCCGGCAGGCAGGGCATAGGGCCGGGGCGGAAAACTTGCGCCGAATTATTAACGCCTGTGTGGAATTTCGCATAAAAATACTTACCATTTACGCCTTTTCCACCGAGAATTGGGGCCGCCCCGAATTAGAAGTACGCGGATTGATGAAAATTATCTCCCGTGTCATTGATCAGGAATTAAAAGATTTACATGCTCAAGGTGTTTGTTTACACCATTTGGGCTCTATGACAGGCATAGACCCCGGCCTACAAGAAAAAGTGCGTCGGGCGTTAGAGCTCACCAAAAACAATGACCGGCTCATCTTAAACGTCGCGTTTAATTATGGCGGCCGGGCTGAGATTTTGGAGGCTGTTAAACATATCCTGGCCGATAATGTGGCCCCCGAAGAATTAACCGAAGCGTTGTTTAGTTCATATTTGTTTACCCGTGGTCTGCCGGATCCAGATTTAGTCATTCGCACCAGCGGCGAACTGCGCATCAGCAACTTTCTTATCTGGCAGGCAGCCTACTCAGAATTTTATCCAACGCCGGTGTATTGGCCGGATTTTGGCCGCGAAGAGTTGTATGAAGCCATTCTGGTATTTAACCAGCGTGAGCGGCGTTTTGGCCTGGTAACAGAACCCTAAACGCGGTACGGCCGTGTTTCCTTCGAACCATTTATGTTTCTACAACGTGCCCTTGTTGCTTTAATCTTTGGCCCGCTGGCGCTTCTGTTGATTTACTTTGGCGATAGATTAGGTGGGTTAGTTTACTTTATCCCCTTTGCTGTGTTATTGTCATTGGCCACCATTGAGTACGTCCACGTTGTCCAGCGCCTGGGATGGCATATCTCTGTTTGGGTTTTGTGGCCTCTGGCTGCGGCCCAATGGGTGCTGGCACAGTGGGGGCCGCAAGCGTGGGCGGGGCCATCATTGCTCGTCAGCCTGGTGATCATTCTGGTGGTGGTTCTCTGGTCTTATGAACAAAAAAGCTCCGCTAACGTCTCCGTTGATTGGATGGCTCTGATGGGTGGGTTGCTGCTTATGGGGTGGCTCGGCGGGCATTTCTTTCGCCTACGAGGTATTGACACGTATGCCTGGCAATGGACGGCCCTGGCTATGTTTACCACCTGGGCGGCTGATTCTGGCGCTTACCTTGTTGGTAAGTTTGTGGCCGGTACCTATGTGCTTGGCAGGCATAAAATGTCTCCTCGTTTAAGCCCCAACAAGACAGTTGAAGGCTTTTTGGGGGGGATTGCCTTTGGTATAGCCCTTTCTTTACTGGTGGGCTATTTTTTGCAGGCCCCCTTCTGGCCCTTATTATTGCTAGGGGTTATGATTACGGTATTAGGGCCGCTTGGTGACTTAAGCATCTCGTTGCTGAAGCGAGAAGCCGGGGTGAAAGATTCTGGCAATCTACTGCCTGGGCATGGTGGGGCCCTGGATCGGGTAGATACCTTGCTTTGGACGGTGGCCATCGCCTATTATCTGGCCCTCTTTCTACCACAATTTCAAGGTTAAAGTTATGTTATAATAACGGCCGTGGCACCCACAATTCCCACCTATTTAAATTGATTTCCCACGCTATCCCACGGAGGCGCAAATCATGTCCAAGATCGTTACAATCGAACGTTTTATCCTGGATCATCAGCCAGATTATGCTCGAGGTGAATTTACCAATCTGTTGTATGATATTGCCCTGGCCGCCAAGGTGATCGCCCATAAAACCAACCGTGCTGGCCTGGTTGACATTTTGGGCCGTGCCGGTGCCACCAATATACAGGGCGAAGTCCAACAAAAGTTAGACGTGTTTGCCGATGACATCATTTTCCGAATCTGCGACCATACCGGCCGGTTATGTGTCATGGCTTCGGAAGAGCGTGAAGAGATCATTCCTATCCCTGAACCTTATAAAAAAGGCTCCTACGTCCTGGTGTATGATCCTCTTGATGGTTCATCAAATATTGATGTGAACGTTAGTATCGGCACCATTTTTGGCATTTATCGCTGCCGGAACTGGGAACATCGCGGCCAGTTAGAAGACGTATTACAATCGGCGCGCAACCTGGTAGCCGCTGGTTACGTATTGTATGGGTCCAGCACCATGCTGGTATATACAACCGGCCAGGGTGTGCATGGCTTTACCCTTGATCCAGAGTTAGGTGAGTTTTTACTTTCTCATGAAGGCATGCACCTGCCTGAAGTTCCGGCATATTATAGTGTGAACAGCGCCTATTTTGAGCGCTGGTCACCCCAGGTGCAAAAATATGTACTCTGGCTGCAGGGGCGTGAACATTCTGATGCTCCCAAGATGTCATCCCGTTATATAGGGTCGTTGGTGGCAGATTTTCACCGAAACTTAATGCGAGGCGGTATTTTTTGTTATCCGCCGGAAAAAGATAAACCTCAGGGCAAAATTCGGCTGTTGTATGAAGCTGGGCCATTGGCATATCTTGTAGAACAGGCGGGTGGGTATGCGTCTGACGGCCGTCAATCTATTTTAGATATTGAGCCTACCCAGTTACACCAGCGGACGCCGTTTTTTATTGGCAACCGCTCCCTGGTATATAGAGCGGAACGTTTTATAGAACAAGAGATTGACTTGCCTGGGGATGGGTGATATACTTCGCCTGCCCACAAAGTGGATTACCTGAGAAACTCCCTGTAATGAATAAAACGAACACATCCAGGAGAAGAACGCAAGATAGAACCTGCGTGCAATTCCCCCCAAATGGTCAGTAATTTTACACAACTAATAAACAAATGATGATCCATCCAGGTATCTCTCAGATACCTGAGATTCATCGTAGGTGATGCCAACGGAGCAAAGACCCTGAGTATTTACAAAATAAACAGTTGAGGCCATGTAATAAATCAGTTTCAGCCGTCTGAGCGCATCTTGTCGGCTGCCAATACAGTCTGGAAGCTCGTGCTGGTCCCACCGGTCAATGTGATAAATTCCTATTGCACCTGATGGAGAGAAAGAAGGACATGGTTCTTGGAGAAAACCCTATGGATATTGGAGAACTTGAAACAAAAAAATTAGCTGAATTGCGAGATCTGGCTCGTGAAATGGAAATACCGGGCTTTAGTACCATGAAGAAGCAGGAGCTCATTTATGAAGTACTTAAAGCGAATTCTGCGGCCCAAGGCTTTGATTTCCGTGGTGGTGTGCTGGAAATTGTCGAAGATGATAAACAAACGATGGGCTTTTTGCGCGGCCGAAATTATCTGCCCGGTCAGGACGATATCTACGTCTCAAATTCACAGATTCGCCGTATAGGGTTGCGCAACGGTGATATGGTTTTGGGGCAGGTGCGGGTGCCCAAAGAAAATGAAAAATATTACAGCTTGCTGCGGGTGGAAGCTGTTAATGGCGCCAGCCCTGAATTGGCCAAGAAGCGCCACCGTTATGAAGACCTCACCCCCATTTTCCCTGATCAAAAGCTCCGACTGGAGACAAAGCCCAACATACTTTCAACCCGTATGATCGACCTGGTGGCTCCCATTGGGCGTGGGCAGCGTGGTTTGATAGTCTCTCCCCCCAAAGCCGGTAAAACGACGGTGCTGAAAGAAATTGCCAATGGTGTTTCTGAAAACTATCCGGATATTCACCTGATGGTCGTATTAATTGGTGAGCGCCCAGAAGAAGTAACGGATATGGATCGCTCTATTGTTGGTGAAGTGATCAGCTCAACATTTGATGAGCCGGTAAAACAGCATTGTAAGGTGGCGGAAATGGCCTTAGAACGGGCTAAGCGCCTGGTAGAAGGTGATCAGGATGTGGTGCTGCTGCTTGACTCTATTACCCGGCTGGCGCGGGCGTATAACCTGACGGTGCAGCCCAGCGGCCGTACACTTTCTGGTGGTCTGGATCCGACGGCGCTCTATCCCCCCAAACGTTTCTTCGGCACGGCGCGTAATCTGGAATTTGGCGGTAGCCTTACCATCATTGCTACCTGTCTGGTAGACACCGGCAGCCGTATGGATGACGTCATTTACGAGGAATTTAAAGGCACCGGCAATATGGAGCTGATGCTCAGCCGGCGGCTGCAAGAGCGCCGTATCTTCCCGGCCTTTGATATTGAACGCTCCAGCACACGACGCGAAGATTTGTTGCTGTCTGGTGATGAGCTGCAGCGGGTGTATACCATGCGCCGTATGTTGGGCCATCTGATGGATACACCGGGTTATGATATCAGCAGCGCCACCTCAGCCGTATTGCAGCAAATGCGTAATACACGCACCAATTATGAATTCCTGGAAACGTTGACTCGGGATATGATGTAACCCCTCAACGTGAGCAGCGGTTTAGAATACGGGACGGGAAGCCGTCCCTTTTTTGTTGTTTGAGGGTGGTGTGGTAGCATGTTGCCCGCTCATAAGCGCGCTCATGAGCACGCTTGTGAAGTGGAGCGAAGGTATGCAGAAGAAACGGGATGTGTGGCAACGCTTTAGTGGGTACCTGGTTTTGGTGGCCGGTATTTTATTGTTGGTGATTGTGGCCCAGCTTAATGATGTGTGGTCGTTGGGGGGGGTAGATGCAGAAGACACGGCCGTCTCCCTTCCCTTGTCAACAACATTGGCCATCACCACCACAACCTCGTTGACAGAAACGGCCGTACTGAATACGGCCGTTTCTGCTCCGCTGCCCGTTTTTTATGACACCAACCTGGCCCCGGCACCCAATCCGCGTACTTATCAAGCTAAACCCCCGGTACATAACTTCCAAATTCACGTCGTTTCAGAGTTGGATACGCCTAACTCCATCGCCCAGCAGTATGGCATTACCGCCGATACCATCATCGGTGGCAACCCGGGCATCAGCCGCGAATCTAATCTGTTACAAACAGGCGCGGAACTGGTGATCTTGCCGGTAGATGGCGTGCTGCACACCGTTAAGCCAGGGGAGACGTTAGACGCCATTGCCCAGCTTTATGGTGTTGCCGTGGCCGACATCATTGGCTTTCCTTCCAATAATCTGGAATACCCTTTTTTGCGTTTATTACCAGACTCACACTTAGTGATACCGGGCGCTTCGCTGGGGCAGTTTACTTTCAAAGCGCCAAAGTCAGTGGGGGGAAGTGGCGGTGCTCAGGTGTGGGCTGTGGTGGGCACGGGCACGTACATTTGGCCGGTGAGCGGCCGCTGCCTCACACAATATTACTCCGGTTTTCATGCTGGTATTGATGTCTCTATGGCCGAAGGGTCGCCGGTGTACGCAGCTGATACGGGCACGGTGACGTATGCGGCTTACGCGGCCGGTGTCTATTATGACTACGGTAATCTTATTGTCATCAATCATGGCAATGGCTTTGAAACGTTTTACGCCCATCTGAGCAGTATTAATGTGTATCCCGGCCAGATTTTATACCAGGGTGATTTTATTGGTTCTACTGGCAACACCGGCCGTTCATCTGGGCCCCATCTCCATTTTGAAATCCGCAACAATGATTACGGCACGAACCCCCTCAACCGGTTAAACGGCCCCGTGCGGACCTGTTCGTAACGATCAGCGCAGAGACGCCAAGACGCAGAGATTCTTTATTTTGTTCCTCTGTGCCTGGCGCGGCTGCGTTTTTGTGAAACGCATGAATGAAAACCCTAACGCTATCAAACGCACCGGTGGTTATGTGGTGGTGATATTGGCAGCATTGGCCTTGTTTGTGGGCTGGCGCATGATGGGACAAGAAGCCGGCGCAGAGGCAGCCACGGCCGTAGCCGCCGGTAGTCCGTACATCCAAACTGAAACAGGAGACACGGCCGTGGCCGCCCCTATCCTTGAATCAGCGGCTGACCTGCCCGTCCTGACAGAAGCTGGCCTGGCACCGGCACCCTACCCACACACCTATCAAGGTAAAGTGCCGGAGCACAACTTTGAAACGTATGTGGTTAAACGTGGTGATACGCCCGTAGGTATTGCCGAAAAGTTTGGCATCCGCACGGAAACGATATTAGGTGGCAACCCCCAGCTGAGCCAGGAGTCCAGCCTGCTGCAAACCGGTGTTGAACTGATCATCCTGCCCTTTGATGGGGTACTGCATGATGTACACCCTGGTGATTCGCTGGAAAGCCTGGCGCAGCAATATGGTATTCCCGAAGCGGACATCATCGCTTATGCACCAAATAATCTGGAATTTCCTTATCGCCTATACCCTGACACTCAAATCGTGGTGCCCGGCGCTGTACGGGAGTTGTTTGTGTGGACGCCACCCTCTTTAGCCGCCGTTAGCCCAGGGGGTGGGGTACGGCCGTTGGTGGTGGGTACCGGCACGTTTATCTTTCCTGTGAATTCGCGCAACTACACCCAGTTCTTCTGGTACGGACATCCGGGGCTGGATATTGCCCTGGCAGAGGGCACAGCCGTGGTGGCTGCTGACACTGGTACTGTCACCTACGCCGGTTGGAACATTTATGGTTATGGTAATCTTATTGTTATCAACCATGGCAATGGGTACGAAACCTTCTATGGTCATCTCAGCAGCATTAACGTGACGCCAGGGCAAGTTGTTACTAAGGGCCAATTTATTGGCCTCACAGGTAACACCGGCAACTCCTCTGGCCCGCACATTCACTTTGAAATTCGCATCAACAGCAATCGCGATGACCCTTGCTGGTACATTGGCTGTTAAAAACGATAGAGCATGCCTCGCCTGATGCGCGGCCTGACCCATGAGCATGAGAGTGACACGATCCGCGTTTAAGAAAGTGGTACTTGCCGTTATTTTATTGGCAGGATTGATCGTTGCCTTCCCCTTTGTCTGGTATCTTTTTTTACACTGGCACTATGATGGTGTGATACATGGTGTAGATTCGGCGCCGGCTGCAGGTGTTGTCATTGTCTTTGGTGCCGGCCTCAGAGGGGATGGCTTCCCCAGCGATATGCTGCGTGACCGCATGGATGTGGCCGTGGCTCTCTATAAACAAGGCAAAGCCCAAAAACTCCTGGTAAGTGGGGATAATCGTTTTGAAAACTACAATGAACCAGGGGCCATGATGGCTTACGCGGTCCGGCAGGGGGTGGCGCCGGAAGATATACAGCCTGACTATGGCGGCCGGCGAACCTATGATACCTGTTATCGTGCCCGGCATATTTTCCAGGTGGAAAAGGCCTTATTGGTGACCCAGACATTTCACCTGCCTCGCGCCTTGTTTACTTGCAGCCAGCTTGGCGTAAAGGTCGTTGGGGTTTCGGCCGATTTGCAGCCATACCGCCGCATACGCTGGTTCACCATACGTGAAGTGGGCGCGGCGTTACAATCGCTGGCCGATGCCGTGCAGCAAAAGCCGGCGCCCGTCATGGGGGATCCTATTCCTTTAGAAGATTAAGGTGCTTTATTTTGGCTGATGACCCGGTCACGGAGTTGACCACAGCCGGCCTGGATGTCTATGCCCCGGCGTACCCGCACGGTGCTGCTGACGCCGTAACGCTCTAGCTCCGCTTGAAAGGCGGCCACCCGCTCCCGCGAAGACGGTACGCCGCCATAGCCTGCGGTAGGGTTCAGGGGAATCAAATTCACATGGCACAGCAGGCCATGCAGTAATTTGCCCAAGGCCTGGGCCTGTTCCAGTGTGTCGTTTTCATGCGCGATGAGGGCCCATTCAAACGTAAGCCGCCGCCCGGTTTTCTCAATGTAATAACGGCAGGCATCCATCAGGTCGGCAATAGGCCAGCGGCGGTTGACGGGGATGAGCTTACCGCGCTCTTCGTCGGTGGCCGCATGCAAGGAGATGGCCAGTGGTGTTTGCCGCTGCTCGTCCGCGTAGCGGCGGATGGCCGGCACAAGGCCCACCGTGGAAATGGTGATTTTGCGTGCGCCCAGGTTAAAGCCGGTTTTGTCGGTGAGGCGGTCTACGGCCGTGAGCGTGTTTTGGTAATTGTGCAGCGGCTCACCCATACCCATCATGACGATGTTGGTAACGTGGTCGCCCGTTTGGGCCAGTTGGCGGGCAAAGTACAGTACCTGGGCCACAATCTCGCCCACACTCAGGTTACGAAAGAAGCCCATCTGCCCGGTGGCGCAAAAGACGCAGCCCATGGCGCAGCCGGCTTGGGTGCTGATGCACAATGTCCGCCGCTTTTCATAGCGCATGAGGACAGTTTCAATTAATTGATTGTCTGGTAGTTGGAAAAGCACCTTTTGTGTCTGGCCATCGCTGCTGTGCTGTTGGCTGGCGATATGGCCCGCAGAAAGGGTCACGGCCGTGTCTAACTTCTCTCTTAGCGTTTTGGGCAAATTGGCCATCGCAGCCACATCCGGCACATACCTTTGGTACAGCCAGCCCCATAGTTGTTGGGCGCGAAACGAGGGCTCGCCCAGGTCGGCCAATAGCTGAGTCAGTTCATCAAAATTGAGGTCGTAAAGGTTTTGTTTTTCCATAAGTTTGAAGATGAGGGGGTTTAAAGATGGAAGATTGCTGCTGCTAAAGCTCTAATCTCCGTGCTCTAACCTCTTCGCCAGCTCCATAATATCGACAAACACATCATCTGGTGGTTGGCCGTTGGCCTGGGCCAATGCTTCGCGGGTGCTGATGCCAGAAAGGACAAGAATCGTATGCAGCCCGGCAGCTTTGCCCCCGGCAATGTCGGTGTTAAGCCGGTCGCCGACCATCGCCGTGTTTTCCGGCGTCCCGTCCAGCCGCCGCAATGCTTCTTGAAACATGATCGCGCCGGGTTTACCAATAACGGTCGGTGATACACCCGTGGCCGCCTGAATCAGCGCCAGGAACGCTCCGGCACCCGGCAGCGGACCCCATTCGCTGGGGTAGTTGACATCCGGGTTGGCGCCGATGAAGCGAGCGCCGTCATTAATGCACACCGCCCCGGCGGCAAAGTCGGCGTAGGTGACGTCAGGCCAGAAGCCTACCACCACCACCTGAGCCCGCCGCCCTCGTTCCATCACATCAGCGACACTGAGGATGGGAAAGCCGCGCTGTTGTATGGCCTGATGAAGCCCATCACCACCGACGATAAATACGTCTACAGTGGCCAGTGGGGCTGGTGCCGTGGATGTGGCTAAAAAATCGGCGGTGGCGATGGCTGAAGTCACTATCTGGGCCGGTGCCACGGAAACGCCAAAACGGGCTAACTTTGCCACATATTGGTCTGGTGTCTTGGACGCATTATTGGTCGCCAAGACAAAGTTGATCTGCTGCTGGTGCAGGGTCTTAAAAAAATCGGCCAGTCCAGGCACGGCCGTGTCACCATGCCATAAAACACCGTCCATGTCTATGATCAAGTTTCGCAGATGTTTCATTGTTTGTTATTGGGTCTCCAATGTTCAGCATTTGGTTGACTGACTTACTGAACAGCGATCTACTGATGACTGATTATAGCTCAAGCAGCGAATGTGTTATAAATCGGCCCCATGAGGAATCACGCTTGGATGTGGGGATTAGCGGTGTGGTTGGCCTTCTGGCTGCGGGTGCGCGGGTTGTTTGCCAATACATTCCACGCCGATGAAGCTCTGTTTGCTACCTGGGCCCGGCACATTGCCACCTGGAAAGACCCCCTGCTGCTGACACAAGCTGTAGACAAGCCGCCGCTGCTATTTTACATGCAGGCACTCTTTTACCCACTGCAAGGTCCGGTAGAATGGGCGGCGCGGCTGCCCAATTTTATAGCCTCCATGTTATTGGTGCCGCTTACGGCCGTGCTCTTTCACCGCCTCTACGGTGGCAAAACGGGGGCGTTGGTGGCCGCTCTGGTAGTAGCTTGTTCTCCTCTAGCCATCCAGTTTAGCGCCACGGCCTTTACGGACCCGTTGTTGGTGTTCTGGCTGGTGGCTTCACTCTCAGTTATCAGTGTTCAGTATTCACTGTTCAGTAAGCTAGCCGCCTGCAACAGATCACCAATGAATGGGCACCGCTTGTCGGCTGCGGCCGGCTTCCTCTTTGGCCTGGCTGTGGCCACAAAATATCAGGCATGGCTTTTTCTGCCGCTCATGGGCGGGGTGGGGTGGCTGGGCAGCGGCGGCCGCCCCCCCCGCCACTTTTGGGTCTATTGGTTTGTGGGATTGCTGCCCTTGCTGGGAGGGGTATTCTTCTGGGAAGTGGCGCGAACGGGGGCATTTTCCCTCTGGTCGGCGCAGATCGGTAATTTTGGCGGTGTGCGGCTGGCCTGGTCATGGGAATTGTGGCCGCGGTTGGCGGCGTGGGGCGGACTGGGGGGCACGGCCGTGCCCGTTTTCCTGCTGCCCTTGTTGTTGTTGAGCATGGTGGGGCTGGCCTGGCGCACATGGCGGGTAGATGACGCGGCCGGCCGCCTGGATTGGCTGCTGGTGTTTTTTGTGGCGGCTTACTTTGTGTTTCACTGGCTCACGGCCGTGCCCGTTTGGGACCGTTATTGGCTGCCGCTTGTGCCCCTGGTTGCTATCTTATTAGGACGCGGCTGGCAGCAGGTGGCCGCTTGGTGGCCATACCAGATTCTCCCAGATGAGCATCACGGAAAGGTTGCAACCCTTCGGGCAAAAACCTGTAGGCCTTATCTACGTCTTTGTCTTTTTCTGGTTTTGTTAACGATCTTACTGCTTCCGGCGTGGCCAGCGCGATACGGGCGTTATCCTGTAGGGGGGCAGCCAGCCGCTGACGGGGGTGCCGCCCACATTGCCGCGGTGGTGCAGGAGGCGTCTTATGGCACGGTTTTATATGACCATTGGTTTAGCTGGCAGTGGCGCTACTACTTTTTTGACAAGGGCGTTTACGTCAGTTGGTTCCCGCATGGTCAGGCGCTGGCCACGGAGCTGACCGTTTTTGGTAGAGACGGCAACCCTCATTATTTGACTCTGCCGGACACGGCCGTAAGCCAGCCCATTATCCGGGCGGTGCAGGCGGCCGGCTTTACTTTGCAGCCCGTTGCTAACGCAGGTAACATCGTTCTCTATCAAATCTTTCCCATTGGGGGTTCAGGTGGTAAAGAGTAAGTGGCAGGCGGCAGATCGCCGCAACCTTTCACCAATCGCCGGGTACAGCATATATTTTGTTCCTCCCCTATTGTTTTTGGGGCTGCTGCTGGTCTTTTTCCACAAAATGGCTTTCAGTAACCTCATCCTGGCCCGAGGGGATACGTTTTTGTATTTCTACCCATACTGGCAGGCGGCGGCGGCGGCCTTGCGTGACGGCCGTATCCCCTGGTGGAACCCTTCCCTGTTTATGGGGTCGCCGTTGGTGGCTAACAGCCAGGTAGGGTTTTTCTATCCACTTAACTGGCCGTTGTGGTGGTGGTTGGAGACGCCTTATGCCGTCAGCGCTTCCATTTTGTTGCATCTGGCTGTTGGTGGGGCTGGGGCTTACCTGGCCGGGCGCCACCTGTTGGGTTTAGACCGCTGGGCGGGGTTGGTGACGGCCGTGCTTTTTGCGCTTGGCGGCTATGTCACGGCCCAGGTAGAACATGTCAATCAATTACAGGGCATAGCCTGGCTGCCCTGGTATCTGGTGGTCATAGGTTGGTGTGCGGCTGATACGCGGCAGCCTGCGGCCGTCAAAATAGGTGGCGCGACAGCCGCCTTTTCGGCGCTGCTTGCCGTGCAGCTGTTGGCCGGGCACACCCAAACGGCTTTTATCAGCGGTGTCACCCTCTTGCTCTGGTTGAGCGCGGCGCTGGCAGCCCAGCGCCTGTTACGGCATACCGCCTACGGTTTACAGTTTACCTTTCATTGGCGGCGTCTCCAACGTCATATGCCTCTGGCCCTGCTGTTGGGAGGCGGGCTGGCGGTGCTGCTCACGGCCGTGCAGCTTTTGCCTACGTGGGAGCTCACCCATTATTCCAGCCGTCAGGGCGGCCTGCCTGTCAACGAGGTCTTAAGCTTTTCGCTGTCTCCCCTTTTGCTGGCCCGGGCCTTTCTGCCCGCCTATGGTCAATCATTGTTTAGTGAGTATGTGGCCTTTTTGCCGTTGACGGCCGTGGTTCTGGCTGTCATCGGCGCCTGGCAGTGGCGGCGCTGGCCGGGCCTTTTCCCAGCAGCGGTGTTGGTGGCCGTGGGGTTATTGCTGGCGTTAGGCGTCTTTAACCCGGCCAACTGGCTGCTGGCCCGGCTGCCGGTGTTTAACCTCTTTCGTGTGCCGGCGCGCTGGCTGGTCATGGTGACGCTGGGCCTGGCGCTGTTAGCTGGTGCCGGCTTTCAGGTGGTGTTGTACCGGTATTACCAGCGCTCGCGCCGCTGGGAAGATGTGCCAGAACAGGCCAGGGAAAGTCTGGTACACATCGAACGCCCACTGCGCGGCGGCCTTTATCTGTTGGTAGGGCTGATGGCCTGGAATGCCCTGGCCGGTTTCCTGGTCTTTTTTATCCCTACGGGGCCAGAAGCGCCATTTGAAGCGATAAAACCGCTCACGTTAGGGTTATGGTTGGCGGAGATTGGGCTGGCTTATTGGATTTTAACCGGGGAGAGACCGGTGTATGCCCGTGACGGCCGTTTTAAGCTCGGCCTCAAGCGTTCTCAGCCTCGTTCTCCCTTTTGGCTGCTGCTCATCATGGTGACCGTGCTTTTCCTGGCTTCGCGCACGCATCCTTATCATAACTTGACCACCCCCGAAGCGTACTTTGATCTGCGCCCACCCATCGCGCGTTTGCAAGCGGCCAGCTGCCAGCCGCCCGTCGTCAGTGACCACTGTTCCCCTGACAGGTTTCTAAGCTTGTCTAACATCTTTTTTGATGTCGGCGACCAGGCAGAAATTGACACGATCTATGCCGACCAACTGCCGGAAACGGCGCGGTATGATTACACGGTAGCTGTTAAACACAAAGAGGTTATTGGGCCCAATTTACCAATGGCCTTTGGTCTGGCGGCCGTCGATGGCTTTGATGGCGGCATCTTGCCATTGCGTTCTTATTCGGCGTTAATGCAGTTAATTCTGCCGGCAGAGGTACAGACAACAGACGGCCGTTTGCGTGAACACCTGACGGCCGTGCCCGATGCCCGCTGGCTTGATCTGTTTAATGCCCGTTTTCTGATCACCGATAAGACCGGTGACGTATGGCGGCAAACCGATTTCCAGAAGCATAACGTTTACTTTGATTTGCAGCATCCGCTGACGTTGGCTGCGGGTGAATCGTTTACAGTGGCCTATACCCCTTCATTTCCGGCATCTGCCCTGTTGATGCTGGTGGAAGGCGAACCTGGCGTGGTGCAGATAACAACGGCGGCGGGTGAAACGTGGCGGGCAGCTCCTTTGGCTGTGGCTGGCGGCCTGGTACAGGCATCTGGCCCCCTGCCCAGCAGTCGCTCGCCGTTTACCCCTCAGAGCATCACCTTTCATGCCGTTCATGGAGAATGGCGCCTGTTGGCGGCAACGTTGTTGAACGAGGCAGATGGAACATTTATGCCCCTGACACTGGGTAATTACCGGCTTATTTATTCAGGCGACGTAAAAATCTACGAAAATCTGGATGTGCTGCCGCGCGCTTTTATGGTGCATGATTGGCAGTGGCAGCCAGACGTGCCCACAAGCGTGGCGGCGATGAAAAACGAGGGGTTTGATCCCGGGCAGACGGCCGTGTTGGTGGCCCAAAATTTACCTCTCACCGCGCCCATCCCTTTGGCGGGGCAGCCACAGGAGACGGGGGTGGACATCATCTACTATGAGCCGGGCCACATTACCTTGCGTACAGACAATGACACAGAGGGTTTTTTGCTGCTGACGGAGGCGTTTTACCCAGGCTGGCAGGCGAGCGTAGATGGTGAGCCTGTACCCGTTTATCAGGCGGATGGTTATTTTCAAGGTGTATTTGTCCCCACGGGAACGCATCAGGTACGTTTTGTGTTTGTGCCCACTGGCTTGGGGTACGGTCGTCTCTTTTCTTTTGCTGGCCTGGCCCTCTGGCTTATTCTGATAGGTGTATTAGGAATACACCATTATGGGCATAAACAAAGAAATTCGCCGTAGCCTTGCTAGACGCGCCGTGTTAACTAAAATTGGTGGACGGCAAGCTGAACTGTCACTAGCCAACGGCCGTTGCCGGTTTCATCATTTACAAAAAAATCCAAAAGGGAGAATATCATGGCAAGGAAAAAAGTACGTGTGGCCATCATCGGCGTGGGGAATTGCGCCAACTCGCTGGTTCAGGGTGTCCACTATTACAAAGATGCGGCCGATGATGCGGAAATCCCCGGACTGATGCATGCCACTATAGGCGGCTATCACGTGCGGGACATCGAATTTACGGCAGCGTTTGACGTGGTTAAAGGGAAGGTGGGCCTCGATCTCAGTGAGGCCATATGGGCCCCCCCTAACAACACCATTAAATTCACTGACGTCCCCCACATGGGAGTTAGGGTGCATCGCGGTATGACCCACGATGGTCTGGGTAAATATGTCAGCACCGTCGTAGAGAAGGCGCCCGGCCCTACCGATGATATCATTGGCATTCTCAAAGCGACAAAGACCGATGTGGTGGTGAATTTTATGCCTGTGGGTTCAGAGATGGCCACCAAGTGGTATGTCGAACAGGCCATTGAAGCCGGGTGTGCTTTTGTGAATGGCATTCCTGTTTTTATTGCCTCTTCGCCATATTGGAGTAAGCGGTTTATTGAGGCCGGGTTACCCATCATTGGTGATGACATAAAAAGTCAGGTAGGGGCTACCATTACCCACCGTGTCCTGACCAACTTGTTTAAGGATCGGGGTGTTCATGTGGATCGCACTTACCAGCTAAACTTTGGCGGCAACATGGATTTTTACAACATGTTGGAACGCGACCGTCTGGAATCGAAGAAGATCTCCAAGACCAACGCCGTGACCAGCCAGCTGCCTTATGAGTTGGGTGAGGAAAACGTGCATGTTGGTCCCAGTGATTACGTGCCGTGGCTGACAGACCGCAAGTGGTGTCACATCCGTATGGAAGGGCGTGCCTTTGGTGATGTGCCCTTAAACCTGGAACTTAAACTAGAGGTTTGGGATTCGCCCAATTCAGCCGGTGTGATCATTGATGCGGTGCGCTGCGCCAAGCTGGCATTGGATCGCGGCTTAAGCGGGCCCATGAATGCGCCCTCTTCGTATTTCATGAAATCACCGCCGCAGCAGTTTACCGATGATGTGGCCCGCCGCTTGGTGGAAGAGTTTATAGGCACGGATGGTGTTGAAACGCCCACCAATGGTCAGGTAGTCACCGCCGAAGGCGCCTGATTTCTTTTTTTGCCCCTATTATTGTAGACAGCAGACGGCCGTAGCAGGCCGTCTGTTTTTTTGTCGGCAAAAATTGTCGCTTTGCTGACCAATTTCTTAAATCGGCCCATTTTCGGGGTTGACGCACGGTTATGCCTGTGTTATAGTGCCCATTGCTGCAGGTAAGATGAATATCTAACATCATGCCTGTAAGACTACAAAGGAGTAAGGCGCAAATGGAAAACAACATGACCATCATCATCCGCACTTGGACTTATGTCTCTGCTGCTCCCTTCGCCGGTGGCAGTGGTGATGCCTGTCGCGCCTGTGACCCAGGGGGTTTTAGACCTATCTAAAAATCCTCGTTTTTAACGAAACCGCAACGGTCACGGCGCAACCTGAAAGAGCCCGTGGCCGTTTTTGTTTCTAAGTGTGTGACGCCACGGGAAAGATTATTCTCGTGGCGTTTTGTTGTTTTTTGAATGTGACACAGGGTGTCAGGAATGAAAAGTAGTATGCAGATTGACAGATAGGAATGTGTTCAACGGCCGTGTTGCCCCAGGCGCAATGCGATGTCCCGCAAGCAAGAAGAATTAAAGTATGGTGGGGTCTGAAGACCGACCCGCGCCCCTAGAACAGACGTGAACTGCAAGAGGAAAACCATGATGGAACCCTCCACTCCAGACTTAAAAGAAACTGTAACCGAGAGTAAATTGGCCGGTTTTTGGCGTTTAATGGCCGGTTATCAGGCTATCTATATCCTGGCTATTGTGTTTGTAGGCTTTTCCGCCCTGGCCCGCTCCGGCCTGTATTATGTCTTAGGCAAATTTGTGGACGAGATGCTGCCTGGCGACAATCTGACAGTGATGCTGCCGTTGGTGGTCATCGTTTTGTTGGCGTTGGCCCTGTTACAAGGGGTGTTTTCTTACGGTGGTGGCCGGTTGGCGGCCAAAAGCTCTGAAGCTATCGCCCGGCGCCTGCGCGATTATCTCTATGACCATTTGCAGCGCCTGAGCTTTAGTTACCATGACCGTATGCAAACCGGTGACTTGCTGGCCCGCTCTACTTCCGATGTTGATGCTGTGCGCCGTATGTTTGCCGAGCAGTTGATTGGCATCGGCCGTATTTCTCTGCTCTTTGTGGTGAATTTTGTGGCATTACTGCTGCTAAACGTGAAGCTGGCATTGGTTTCAGTGGCTGTTATCCCGGTGGTGCTGATCGTTTCCCTGTACTTCTTTATCAAAGTAGGCAAGGCTTATGAATCCTTTCAAAACCAGGAATCGCGGTTGTCAAATCAGCTGCAGGAAAACCTATCTGGCGTGCGCGTGGTGAAGGCTTTTGCCCGGCAGGATTATGAAATCAGGGCTTTTGACAAAGAGAATGACGAAAAACGGCGACGCGGTAACAGCCTGACCCTGATGCATGCTATTTATTGGCCTTCAACCGACTTGATCCTGGGTATTCAGATGGTGGTGGGCTTCTATGTGGCCGCGCTTATGGCCATAGATGGCACCATTTCAGTGGGAATGTACATTGCCTATGTGGGCTACGTGGTGCAGATCATCTGGCCTATTCGCAACCTGGGCCGGTTGATTGCTGACATCTCCACCGGTACCGTTTCCTTCGGCCGTATTCAAGCTTTGATCAAGGTGGATAAAGAGCCATTGGCAGCGGGCACACACCAGCCCCACGGCCGTATCCAGGGTGCACTCTCCTTTAACAACATGTCTTTCCGCTATGCGGGCGAAGATGAAGATGTGCTGCAAGGCATCAGCTTTACCGTCAAGCCGGGACAAAAGGTGGCCCTTATGGGCGGCGCCGGCTCCGGTAAGACCTCGCTGGTAAACTTGCTGCCCCGCTTCTATGACTATACCGGTGGCACTATCCAGCTGGATGGTGTGGCGTTAAAGGAGTATCCGCGTGACTTCTTGCGGCAGCAAATAGGCATTGTGATGCAAGAGCCGTTCCTCTTTTCCACGACGATCCGTGAGAACATCACCTATGGTCTGGCCCGCGAGGTGACGGATGAGGAAGTGTACGCTGCGGCCAGAGCGGCCGCCGTGCATGACGTGATCATGAGCTTTCCGGAAGGGTACAACACACTGGTAGGTGAACGTGGTGTCACACTTTCCGGCGGGCAGAAGCAGCGGGTGACGCTGGCCCGCACCATCTTGCGTGACCCCAGCTTGTTGATTCTGGATGATGCCACGTCGGCGGTGGACACAGAAACAGACGAGACCATCCGGGCCGCCCTAAAACAGTTGATGATGGGGCGCACCACGTTTCAGATTGCCCACCGGGTGCAGAGCGTAATGGATGCAGATTTGATACTGGTGTTGGAACACGGCCGTATCACACAAATGGGTACACACACGCAGCTGTTGAAGCAGCCTGGTGTCTACCGCCGCATTTATGACCTGCAATCGCGCATTGAAGATGAACTAGAAGCTGACCTGGCCGCCGCCACGGCCGTGCCGATGAATGGCCATGGTAAGGTGCGGCTTACGGAACTATTGTCTGCCGGAGATTAAAATGGGAGATGAGAGATAGAGACCACAAACGTATGGTCACGCTCTCATCCCCACGCTTCATAGAGAAAATATCATGTCTGACGAATATATGGAATTTGAAGAAGAGGATTTCACCTCACAAGTCAATAAGAGCACTATCTGGCGTATTGCCCGGTTGGGGTTAAAACATTGGCCATTGATGGTGGGTTTCCTGGTATTTATTACCTCGGTCTCTTCCATCGAATCATGGCACACCTACCTGAGCAAACAAATCATTGACCTGGGTATTGTGGCTCAGGACGTGGCTGCCCTGCGGCATTACACACTTCTTTACCTGGCGACCTGGCCGGTTTTTGTCCTGTTTGTTTTTGGTTTTATCTACTGTGCTGGTGTGTTAGGGCATCAGGTGCAGTATGACTTGCGTAGAGCGATGTTTAATCATCTGCAAAACCTGTCGCTGTCTTACTACGATAAGACGCCTACGGGCTGGCTCATGTCTCGGGTTACCTCTGACGTCACCCGTGTGGGTGACCTGGTGTCCTGGGGCTTTTTAGATATGACCTGGACCCTAACAAGCATTGTCACATCGCTTGTCTTCATGTTCATTATCAACTGGCAAATGACCCTCATTGTCATCCTCTTGATTCCGGTATTGTATAAGGTGGCCGTGGAGTTTAAGAAGTACATTCTGGTGGAATACCGCCAGGTGCGTAAAGTAAACTCAAAGATCACGGCCGCAGCTAGTGAGAATATCTCTGGCGTGCGGGTGGTTAAGTCATTACGGCGCGAAGAGAAAAACCTGACGCAATTTCAGGAATTAACAGAAGAGATGTACAAATCGGGTTACAAGGCCGCCTGGTTGTCTGCGTTGTTCTTACCGGCGGTACAGTTGGTGAGCACGGCCGGTGTGGCTCTGGTGGTGTGGTACAGTGGGGCGCAGTTTTCAGCCGGTAGTATGACGGCGGGAAGCATTCACGCGTTTGTCTCTTACATCACCTTCATGTTGTGGCCCATTCAGCAGTTGGCGGCCGTATACGCCAGCATGCAGCAGGCTGTGGCCTCTGGTGAGCGCATCTTCTCACTGCTGGATATAGAGGCAGAGATTGTGGATGCTGCTGACGCGGTGGATCCCGGCACCATTCGTGGCGACATTACCTTTGATCATGTGGACTTCCAATACGAAACTGGCAAGCCGGTGTTGGCGAACTTTAACCTGACAATTCCACAAGGTGAGACGGTGGCCCTGGTGGGGCCCACAGGCGCGGGTAAGTCTACCATTGTGAACCTGATCTGCCGTTTTTATGAGCCAACAAAAGGCACGATCCGGTTTAACGGCCGTGACTACCGCACCATGACCCAACACGCCATCCAATCTCGCATTGGCATGGTGCTGCAGACGCCGCATCTTTTTTCCGGCACGGTGCTGGAAAATTTGCGGTACGGCCGTCTTGGTGCCACTGACGAAGAGGTGGTGACGGCGGCAAAAATGGCCGGGGCTCACAACTTTATCATTGACCAGGACGAAGGGTATGAAACCCAGGTGGGTGAGGGCGGCGTGTTGCTCTCTACCGGGCAAAAACAGCTCATCAGCCTGGCACGGGCCATTCTGGCGGACCCGGACATCTTTATTATGGACGAGGCCACCAGTTCTGTAGATACGTTGACCGAGGCGCTCATCCAGCAAGGTATGGAAACGCTGATGAGCGGGCGTACCAGTTTCATCATTGCCCACCGGCTCAGCACCATCAAGAATGCTGACCGCATTATGGTCATTGAAAACGGCGGCGTTTCTGAAATGGGGTCACATGCAGAACTGATCCGGCAGCGCGGTCATTATTACAATCTATATACAAAACAGTTCCGCGAAGAGATGGAACACCGTCTTGAAGAAGAATTAGACGAGAGAGAAACGGCGACGGCCGATTAGGTTTCAGGCGGCAATGACTGGCAAGCCTGGCTTACCAGTCATTGTCACCCCCAAGAGGATAATCATGAGTAGGAGTGTGCAACAATTGCAGTATGCCCTACAGACGCTGGCCCTGCCCGTCACCGCACAACTCCGGTTACATCCGTGTGATGGGTGCAGAGTAGAAGAGCTGGCCCTGGCGTTTGACCGCTGGCAAGAAAGGGTTCGTTGGGAATTGAGTGGATCATTGTCCCGCGAACAGGTAGAAGTGTTAAACCGGCTGGACCGAAAACTGTTAACATTAAGTGGGTCCCGGCAAAAACCAGCCTGGACGGATGCCGCCTTACGCCGGAGCGCTGAATGGCGGCAGGTACGCGAAGTAGCACGCGAAGCGTTGGCAAAGTTTAACTGGTCGCTGGAGATACCGCCACCAGTACATGGTTAAATTAGTGATAACGGCCGTGCCTCAGGGCACGGCCGTTTTTTAGAGATAATGTTCCTTATTATTGGCACGTACACCGAAAAAATGCCCCATGTGGCCGGTAAAGGGGCAGGCATTTATACTTACCGGTTTGATGCTGTTACCGGCCAGCTTACCTCTGGGCACGTGACAGGAAGGGTCACCAATCCCTCTTACCTGGCCTACCATGCCCCAAAACAACTTCTCATAGTCGTTCAGGAAACAGACCAGCGTAGCACCAGCTCTCTAATGGCTTACAAGGTGGATGCGGCAGGCGGCAGACTGTATCCTCTGGGCCAACAGTCAGCCCTGGGTGTTAGTCCCTGCCATGTGAGTGTGGACCATACAGGGCGGTTTGTGTTTGTGGCAAACTATGGTTCTGGTAATGTAGCCGTGTTGCCTATAACGCCAGACGGCCGTCTCCAACCGGCATCTTATGTCAGCCAGCACCTTGGCGACCACTCGCATGCGCACATGATTGTGCCTGACCCTACCAACCGTTTTGTGCTGGCTGTAGACCTGGGTCTGGATAAGCTGCGGGTTTACCAGATGCCTGACGCGGGTGGAAAATTGTCTGTGTGTGACGAAGTATCTGTCGCTGTGGGTTCGGGCCCCCGCCACCTGGCTTTTCATCCAAACGGCCGTGTGCTGTTTCTGGTGCATGAGCTGTCTTCCACCGTCACGACCTGGGCTTTTGCTGACGGCCGTCTCACACATTTGCACACAGTTTCTACCTTGCCAGAGCATTTTGTGGGGGACAATGCCCCGGCCGCCATTCGGGTTTCGGCGGACGGCCGTTTTGTGTATGCGGCCAATCGTGGGCACAATACAATTGCTGTTTTGCCTTTGATGCGCCCTCGGGTGAACTGGTACCACTAGCCCATCATGCTGTGGCCGGCCAGACGCCGCGAGACTTTGTGCTGGACCCCACCGGCCGTTTTATGCTTGTTGCCAACCAGGAAAGCGATACGGTTGTTGTCTTTCGGCTGAATCCCCAAACCGGGCTACCGGCTGAAAAAGTGCATACAGCGCCAATTCCTACGCCGGTCTGTTTGTTATTTGTTAGTTAGACGGCCGTTGCTCAATGGGCAGCAATCCACACCCTGCTTATGCCCCCCATTCTGCCAGCAGCTCTTCGGCTGCCGCCTCCAGGTCAAGCGTTTGCCCCCTGGCCAGCAGCGCCTGCACGGCTGGATCATGGCCATTCAGCCCCAACGAGCGCAGGCAGTCGCTTGCTGTGCGCCGGTGTTCTGGTGTACTCGTCGCGTGGTAAAGACTCAGGCCGATGAGCGCTAACCCACGTTCTTGATCTCCCTGCCGCGCCAGCAGCAGCCCGGCCGTCTGTACCTCTGTCAGCACGTAGGGGGTGGCCCCAATTTGCCGGGCGACGGTAATGCCTTCTAGCAGATATTGTTTGGCAGCGGGGAAATCATCTAACCGCAAAGATACGTCCGCCATATTGTTCAGCAGCAGGGCAATAAATTGTTGGTTGCCTACCTCGCGGGCCAGCGGCAAAGCCTGGTCAGCATAGGCGATTGTCGCCGCCCAATCGCCTCGTTCATAGGCTACCACACCCAGGTTGTTCAGCGCAGAGCCTTCACGCTCACGGTTGCCGGCCTGACGTGCTTTGGCCAGAATCTCTTCATAAATACGGCTGGCTTCGTCCCAATTGCCGCTCACCACGGACATCGACCCCAGGCGGTTGAGGGCATACAGTTCCTGAGTGACATTCCCGATATCACGGGCCAGCGCCAGGCATTCATCCAGAAAGACCATGGCTTCGTCGGTGTGGCCCTGCCGCCACAACAAATCGCCCAGGCCATACAAAACACGTGAGAGTGTCTCGGCGTCGTTGCCTGCGCGGGCCAGGGGCAGGCTTTCTTCTAGGTAGGTCTGGGCCTGAGCGTAGTCACCAGCCATCACGGCCGTCTGGCTGAGCCAGTACAAGGCGTCAGCGGTATGGACGCTGTCCGCCAGCGTGCGCGCCATCTTTAAGGCTGACGTCAGTGACTTACGCGCGGCCGGAAAATCGCTTAGGAAATGGCGCGCTTCACCCAGGCGCAAGAACAACACCAGCCGGGTTTGGCTTTCTGCCGGCAGTAGGGTCAGCGCACGTTCAAACAAGGCACGTGCATTGCCAAAGGCACTGATGCGTAATGCCTGCTCCCCCGCATTTTGCAAATAAGAGGCTGCCTGCTCAAATTCGCCTGCTTTTTCATAATAGTCGGCGATCAGACCATAATACTCTGCTACCCGGGGACCGCTGATTTCTACCAACCAGTCGGCTGCCGTCCGGTTGTAGCGCTCTTGCTGGCGGCGCAGCAGGGTGGTGAGCAGCACATCTTGCAGCATCGTCTTGCCAAATATGTATTCGGTACAGCCGGCAAAAGCCGTCGTTTCCCTTTCATAAATAAATTCTTGGGCGACCAGCTGGTCTAAAATGTTGGGCAGGCCAGTGACATGTGTGTCGTCGGTGGCGTCTAACGCTTCCAGGGCAGTGTCATAAAAAACGCGGCCGATGACGGCGGCACGTTGCAGTGTGAGCTTTTCCGGGTAGAGCAGGTTGTCCAGCCGGGCTTGCAGCAGACCGACCAGAGTCGCTGGCACTTCCAGGTGACCCAGGCGTTCCTCTTCTACCGTCCACACGTCCTCACTTTGTTTGATGATAACCCGATCATCAATGAGCATTTTGACAAGTTCTTCTATGTAGAAGGGATTGCCTTCGGCCCGTTCTACCAGCAGGTCACGCAGGGCTTTAGGCACGTTTTCAATCTTTTGCAGAATTTCCCGCACCAGGTTGCGGCTTTCGCGGCGGTCCAACGGCCGTAATTCCAGCCGTGTATGGAATGGCTGCCCGCTGCCCCAGGTGGGCCGCCGTTCGTACAGTGACGGCCGTGCCAGGCAAATCACCAACAATGGCAGCCCTTCATTGGTGGTCACCAGGTCGGTTAATAAATCCAGCGAAGCATCATCGGCCAGGTGAATATCTTCCACTTCAAAGACTGCCGGGTTGCGCTCACAAAGGGCGTTGATCCAGCGATGAAACATCTGCTTGGCGCGCTCGGTTAACTGTTTAGGATCACTTAGCAGCCCTCTGACGTGGGGACTGTCCGAAAAATCAAACCCGATCAGGTGTCCTAACAGGTGGGCCATCTCTTCATGGGTGCCAATCTGCTGGCCAATGCCCCCCTCTAACTTTTCCCTTGCCACGACCGGGCTGTCATTGTCTTGAATCTGGTAACGGAAAGAGACCAGGTCACGCAAGAGGGCATAGGGCCGATTGGTCATCTCTGGCGTGGCCCGACCGCGCAGCACCCAAAACACCTCTGGGCGCAGGTCTGACCAGTTCACAAACTCATACAGCAGGCGTGATTTGCCCAGTCCGGCCTCGCTGACGATGGTGAAGACCTGGGTTTCTTCGTCCTCGATGGCGTCCAGGAAGGCGTTTTGTAACGTTTTTAGTTGGGCGTCGCGGCCGACGATGCGCGTTTCAATGCCCTCTACTCCGCGGGAACCACGCCGGAAGGCGCGTGGTTTGGCGGCGTTGACGCGGTAAGACTGAATGGTGCTGCGGCTGCGGCGCAGTTTAAGTGGGGCGTCTGGCTCCAGCTCAAAGACGCCGCGTACCTGGGTGTAAGTGTTATGGGTGATCAGAATGACGCCGTCTGCCTGCTGCATCAGGCGGTAGGTCAGGCTGATGGTGGCACCGCTGGCGGTATAGTCACCACTTTCTTCATTGGGGGTGAGCAGGGCCAGGCCGGTGTTCAGGGCGATATTAATGGGGAGTGGTTCGTCGTCGTCGTCGGCCAGATAGGGGGCGCTTTGTTCACGCAGGGCTTGTTGAATGTCTATGGCGGCGCGAATGGCCCGTTCGGTGTCGTCTTCGCGGGCGGCTTCAGCACCCCAGATGGCCATCACCGTGTCTTCAGCGCGGGTGAAGACATGGCCGCCATACTGTTCGATGATCTCTTCTACGGCCGTGAGCCACTTTTTCAGGGCGCGCCGCGTAGCTTCCGCCCCACTGACCTCATCGACCAGTTCTGCGTATTCAGCCACACTGGCATAAAGGGCGGTGATGGTTTTGTTTTGTTCACTGGGGGTACGGGAGCTGGTGCTGCCGGTGCCGGGCGAAACGATGCGTGTTTCGGCCGCCCCTTCAACCAGCATGCGCAGCCGTGTTGGGGGGGCCGTGATAGTGCCGCCGACCACGACTGCTACGGCCTGAGCCAGTTCGGCCGCCGATTGGTAGCGTTCTTCAGGCATCTTTGCCAGGGCCCGGTAAATGACGTTGTCCACGGCCGTGGGCAGATCAGGGTTTTTGGCGCAGGCACTGGGGATTTGTTCATTGACATGCAGCATCATCACGCTGAAGTTGTTATCGTGAGCATATGGTAATTCGCCGGTGAGCATCTGGAACAGGATGACGCCTAGAGCATAGATATCCGTGCGCTGATCCAGGTTGGCCTGACCCTGCGCCTGCTCCGGCGACATGTAAGCAGGTGTGCCCATCAGGGCGCCAGTCATGGTGATATGCTGGCCGCCAGAAACCATGCGGGCAATGCCGAAGTCAGTGACGAAAGCATTGCCATCACGGTCAATCATGATGTTAGAGGGTTTGATGTCACGGTGGACGATGCCCTGCCGGTGGGCATAATCAAGGGCAGAACCGATTTGTTGAATAAGGTAGCTGACTTCGTTCAGGGGCAGGGCGCCGCGCATCATCACTTCACGCAGAGTGCCGCTGTCCAGGTAACGCATGACGATGTAAGGGGGGTCATGACGGCCGTCAAAGTCATACACCGGCAAAATGTGAGGGTGCTCCAGCCGGGCGATGAGGCGTGCTTCCCGCTGGAAGCGCTGGACTGCTTCCTGGTCTTCCAGCCGGGCACGTAAGATAACCTTGATAGCCACATCTCGTTCAACACTGGGCTGGTGGGCCCGGTAGACAGTAGCCATGCCACCATAACCAATCTCTTCTAACAATACATAGGGGCCGAGTGTATGGGTTTTCATGCAAACAAATTAGTGGTTACTTGAGTCGTTGAGCCAGGTAAACCGCGCAAACTCTTCGCATATCCAGCGTGCTAACTATGTGCAGTTTACTTGAGGAACCGGCAACGCCTAAAACGATTTTAGGTTTAAATTAGTGTTGCCGATTACCTAACTAAGGGCACGTCCGCAAACGATGGGCTTCATTCAGGGCGTGGCGGACGCGCTGTCAGTAGCCTTTTGCCAGAAAACCGCGAAGTTGTTTCTGGGTGACTACCAAATACAGTGCCTGTTGGCAGGCTAGTATCAGTTTTCAGTCATCAGTGATCAGTTTTCAGTGCTGGCCTATCTCTGGAAATAGTCTACTGAAAACTGATGACGGACTTCTGATTACTGGTGCTAAAGCAAGTATACGGCATTTAGATTACATCCTCAATGACGGATTTAACAGGGAATCAGGGCGCGCCCGTCCGTACCGTACCTTGTGTAGCGTATCATCGGGCACCGGTTCGCTGATTTCACTGTGGGTTCAAAATGCGGGTGAGGTAGTAGACCTGTTCCAGAATGGGCCGTGTTTCCCACGCTTCCGCCAGCCGCGGTTGGCCACCAAATTGGATGATGGCCGGGACCAGTTCCAGTTCACGCACGCCATTTTTGTCCAGCCATACGTTCAAAATAACGGTGCTGGGGTCGCCGTCAATTTCAAAAGCAAAGTTTCCCAGCCCGTATACGATCACGCCGCCGTGGTAATACTCAATGCCTTGCAAAATATGGGCGTGGTGGCCAATGACCAGATCGGCCCCGGCGTCGATGGCCGCTTTGGCAATGGCGGCCTGTTTTTCGCCAGGCTCTTCAATGTACTCGAAGCCGCTGTGTAGTATCACCACGACCAAATCTGCTTGCTGGTCCACGGCCGTGACGTCTGCAGCTACAATTTCTGGTTCTCCCCAGGCCAGACCTGGTGTCGTCTCCGTGGCATCCCACACGGCCACGTCAAAGGCTGACCGGGCTTCTACGGGCACGTTGACGTAGCCTAACAGGGCCACTGTCAGCCCATTTACGGTGATGATGTAAGGGGCGTGGGCTTCGGCCCGGTTAGCGCCGGCGCCAATAGGCTGCACGTTTGCCGCTCTTAATAGTTCCAGCGCTTGCAGCAGCGCTTCCGGCCCATAATCCATGCCGTGATTATTGGCCAGCGAGACAACGTCGAACCCGCCCAGCGCCAGCGCCTGGGCGGCTTCCGGCGGGGCGCGGAACGGGTAGCTCTTGGGCGCCGGTTCGCCTACGGTGCCCAGGGCTGATTCCAGATTGCCGACGGTGATGTCGGCGGCTTGCAGCCGGTCAGCCACTTTGGCAAACGGGTAAGCCAGGCGCCCCTGGCTGAGGTTGTAACCCAGGCCGCGGTCTAACATGATGTCGCCTACGGCCGCCAGGTGGATGACGGCCGGGGGCTGGAGCTGATCTTGCAAGTGTGGCAGCAGTTGAGCCACGGTCGTGTCCAGACCGGGCACGGCCGTGAGCGCCACCCGTTTTTGCAGCGGGTAAACAGGGTCGTCGGGCCGGTAGCCATCAACGCGCAGCGCTTTCAGCGCCGGGGTGATGTCACGCCAGGGCAGCACTGTCACGATTTGGTGGCCATTGGCGATGATGTTCTGGGCGTCGGCCAGGGTGACAAAGTCCCAATGTGTGGTGAAGGGCACCGCCAGGACGATGGGTTCCTGGTAGACAAGCGTGTGGCCTTTGTCAGTGGTCAGGGCAAGGTGGGCGGCACCGTTAGCCAGCGCTGCCGCCGGATCATCGGTGATTAGCAGCTGCCAGGGTTGTTGGGGGGTGTTTAAGGGGGTGATGGCCTGGCTGACGGCCGTGTCCCATTCTGGCAGTATGGCGATGATCAGGGGTGGGTTGGGTGTGGGTGTGAGGGTGGGGGGCACAGCCGTAACGGTGGCCGTGGGCGCCTGGGTGGGCACGGCCGTGGCCGTGGGCGCCTGGGTAGGCGGCGGCTGTACACTGTTCTCAGTGGTGGCCACGGCCGTGGGCAAGACAGCCCCCAACTCTACCGACTGCACCGGTTCAGAGGCACACGCCGCCAGGAAAATCAAAAAGCCGAGGATGTTATACACCCGCCGCAAAACACATTGTCTCATTCGTCTCTTCACCTTTTATTCATCTTTGGGTATGCAGGGCTCCGGCTGGTTGGCCAGTTGGAACTGTGTCAGGGACAGCCCCATTTCTTGCAGGTTAGTAGCCATCTCTACCCCTACGTAGCGGTAGTGCCAGGGTTCGTAGTAAAAGCCGGTTAGTTCAAACGTTTCCAGAGGGTAACTTAAGGTAAAACCATACCGGTGAGCATTGGCTAACAGCCAGATACCTTCGCTGGTCTTATAAAAATAGGTATGAAACTGCAATGTAGGGTCGCCGGTGTACTGCGGCAGTTCGGGCGAGCCAAAATCAATGGTGGTGCCTAGCTGATGTTCGCTATGACCGGGGGGGGCGCTGATGATGTTGACATGGCCAGGAAATTCGTTGGCCCATTTATTATAAGCAATAGACTGGGCGCTGTAGCTGCGATACCCGGAAAGTACTTGAGGCTGCAAACCGGCAGCCTGCATGTCGGTAATCATTTGCAAGAGTGGGTCTACAATGACCGCCCGCACTTCAAGGGGGTAACCCAGGGTCACATCATTGCTCAGAACCTCATTAAGCGACACCAGGTCTGTGGGGGCATAGTCACGACTCAGACCGTACTGCCTGGTGATGACAGCCAACAGATTGTCAGCTGCCAGCAAACGCTGCGTACAGGGGCCAACAGGGGTAGGCGTGGGGGTAGGGCTGGCGGTGACTGTGGCCGTAGGTGTGGTGGTGGGGGTGCTGGTGGGCAGAGCGGTTGGTCGCGGCGGCGCGGTTGGTCGCGGCGGCGCGGTGGGGGTAAGCGGCGCCGTGGCAAGAAGGGCAGGCCCCACGGCCGTGACGGGCATGGTCTGGGTGGCTGCTGGCGGCGGGGGTGGGGCTACGGCCGTGACTGCTGCCTGGCAGCCATTTAATAGAATGAATATCCCTAACAAACATCCAAAACCAAACCGTCGTTGAACCATAAGCGCCCAATTGTAACAAAAGCCCTATAGTTGCCCAAAAGTACAGGTTGACATTGCACACCTGATTCCGTATGATTTCCGGTGAAAATGACTTTAGGCCGTATTATTATCGTTAGAAGGGGTGGTTTATAGAATGATTGACGAAATTGATCGACAAATTGTGATGCTCTTACAGGAAAATAGCCGTCTCTCTAACGCCGCTATTGCTGAACAGGTGGGCTTAACGACCTCTACCGTCTTTGACCGTATCAAAAAGCTGGAAAAGCGGGGGGTGATTCAACGATATGTGACGATGGTAGACCCGGCGGCTTTGGGCAAACCTATTACCGCTTTTGTGCGCCTGGTTGTGGGGTCAGACAGCCACGAGGGTTACCTGGCTTCCAAACAACAGCTTTCAGAGGTTTGCCTGGCTGAACCGGACATTTTGGAATGCCATACCGTAGCCGGGGAAGATTGTTATATTTTGAAGGTGCGGTCTGCTAGCACGGGCCAACTAGAAGCGCTCATTGAGCGGCTGCGCTCTCATGCGCTGGTCACCCGAACCACAACAAACATCGTTCTTTCTACGTTTAAGGAAGACATAAAAATCGACGTGACAACAGCGCAAGATTCGGATTGAAACAAGAGGATGACGGCCGTAAGCTGTTATCATACTTTTGCTAATTGAGGTGATCAATGAATTGGAAAATGCTTTCGCTTATGCTCTTATTGGCCGCCATGTGGGGGCCATCCTTTGTGTTCATCAAAGTGGCGGTGGAAACCATTCCTCCATTTACAATGGTTTTTAGCCGCGTGACCCTGGCGGCATTGTTGTTATACCTGGTGCTGCGCTGGCAGCACGGCCGTTTACCCCGTTCCCGTGATACCTGGAAGCATCTTTCCTTTGTCGCCCTGACGCACAACGCCATTCCCTTTGTCTTATTCGCCTGGGGCGAGCAGTATGTAGACAGTGCCCTGGCTTCTATCCTCAACGGCACAATCCCGCTGTTTACCATTATTCTGGCGCATATCTTCACCCAGGATGACCGGCTAACGCCGGCCAAGGTGATTGGCATGCTGGTGGGGTTTGGTGGCATGTTGATTTTGGTGCTGCCCGCGTTTCAAGATGGTGTGGTAGCCACAACATGGGGTGTTTTGGGGCTGGTGCTGGCCGCCTTTTTGTATGGCGTGGCTATTGTGTATGCCCGCAACCACTTACGTGGCTTGCCCTCCCTGGTGGCCCCTACCGGCCAGATGATCATGGCGGCCCTGTTTTTACTGCCGGTGATGTTGATTGTAGACAGGCCGTGGACGGCCGTCACGCCTACCCTGGCATCTACCCTTTCCATGCTGGCGCTGGCGGTGTTGGGTACAGCCCTGGCTTTTATCCTCTATTACTATCTGCTGGAAAATGCCGGCGCCACTTACGTCTCTATGGTGGCTTACGTCATCCCCGTTTTTGGGGTGATATTGGGTGTGCTGCTGTTGAATGAACCATTGACTCGTGAAATGGTTGTGGGTTGTGGCCTGATTTTATTCGGTGTCATGATCGTCAACGGGTTATTAAATGGCATTCGCGCCCGGTATATAACGCCGGAAGCAAGTGTAGGTGATTAATTAGATGATTGTTAGGCACTGGCGGTAACAAGCTCTTACCGCCAGTTTGCCTCAATAGTTATACCTGTTGCCGCGCTCCTTACCTTTACTACCCTCAACTTACGACATATAATCCACCCGCAGTCCAACAATCCCCACAGTGGGGAAATAATGAATATGACCTACGGCCGTCGACGGCGGCTGAAATTTTTGACCAAACTCTTTCTTAATGACTGACTGGCGTAAAGCAGGCATCGTGGTGGCATCTGGCTGCTGGCTGGCATGGCTGTTGATGTCTTGCACACATGGAAACCGGACCGTTAACGAACCGCCACCGAACAATCAGGAATTGATTGTATTTGCGGCTTCGTCCTTAACAGATGCTTTTACGGCCGTGGCTGAAGCCTTTGAAAAGGAAAACCCAGGCACGGCCGTGATTATAAACTTTGCCGGTTCTTCTCAACTGGCCGCTCAACTGGTGGAAGGCGGCCAGGCAGATATCTTTGCTTCAGCTAATGAAAAGCAGATGCAGGTGGTGATAGATGCCGGGCGCGTAACTTCCTCTGCACCGGTTCCGTTTGTCAGTAACCGGCTCACCATTGTGGTACCGGCCGATAACCCGGCGGGTGTGACGGCGCTGACCGATTTGAGCCGGCCCGGCATATTGCTGGTGTTAGCCGTAGAGGGTGTGCCGGTGCGCCAGTATACTGATGCCACCGCCGCCCGGTTGGGGCCGGCATTCACCGCTGGTTTTTATGCTAACCTGGTATCTGAAGAGGAAAATGTGCGGCAGGTTCTGGCTAAAGTTGCTTTGGGTGAAGCCGACGCTGGTTTGGTGTACTCCTCTGACATAACACCAGATATGGCCAGACAAGTGCGGCAAATCTCCATCCCTGATGCTCAAAATGAAGTGGCCAGCTATCCCATCGCGGTTGTGGCCGATGCCCCTCATCCGGAATGGGCCCAGCGTTTCATTGAGTTTGTGTTGAGTGACGCCGGGCAGACGATCCTGGCGAGTTGGGGCTTTGGCCCGCCGGTTAAATAGGGGCGTTTTTGCTTTTTTATACCCATGCCTGATAGTGAGTACAGCCGATCTCTACAGTATGACGGCCTGAAAGTGGTTACGGCCGTGTTGGCGGGCATCATGAGCTTGCTGCTGGTCTTGCCGTTTTTGGCCCTGGTGTGGCGCGTATTTACCGCCAGACAGATGTTGTCTTTGGATGCTTCACCGATCCTATCTGCCTTGTCATTGAGCCTGGGCACCACGGCCGTGAGCATTCTTATCATTGTGGTCTTGGGTACACCCCTGGCGTTGGCTTTTGCCCGTTATAACTTTCCATTCAAGCGCACGCTGGCTATCTTTGTAGAGATGCCGATTGTGATGCCGCCGGTGGTAGCTGGGCTGGCTTTGCTGGCTGCGTTTGGCCGGCGCGGCTTGCTGGGCCAGCCTTTGCTTGGGCTTGGCGTTTCTATCACCTTTACCTGGGTGGCGGTGGTGTTAGCCCAGGTTTTTGTGGCCGTCCCTTTTTACATCCGTGCAGCCCAGGCGCGGTTCAGTGCGCTGCCCCGTGACCTGGAAGCCGCCGCCAATATTGACGGCGCCAGCAGCTTGCAGACGTTCCGGCACGTGACGATTCCGCTCAGTTACCGGGCGCTGTTGGCCGGGCTGGTCTTGAGTTGGGCCCGAGCATTGGGGGAATTTGGAGCCACCATCCTCTTCGCCGGAAACTTACAAGGGCGTACCCAAACGATGCCCCTGCTGGTATACGGGGCGTTGGAACGAGATTTAAATGCGGCTTACGTGACCGCGCTTATTCTGTTAGGCATGGCGGCGTTGGCGCTGTTTGTTACGCGCTGGCTGACCCGTCTGGATGATGTGGCTGCAGATCCTCTGGCTGATCTGTAACCGGTTTGCCCCAGCCGCCGCCGCCCGGCGTTTCCAGGCGCAAAATATCGTCGGTGGTCACCTCATGGGTGAATTTGCCAGGTAATATTGTCGTTTGTCCCTGGTGTATGAGGCTGTTTTGGCCCGGCTGTCCGGCGGTGCCACCTTGCAGGCCATAGGGTCCCTGTTTGCGCCGTTCGCTGGTCACGGTAACGGTAGCGGGCGCCAGGAAGCGAATGGCACGAATCAGGCCATCGCCGCCGCAGTAGCGGCCGTGCCCACCAGATCCCTCGCGCCGGGCATACGCCTCAATGCGCAGCGGAAACTGGTATTCCAACGCCTCCACTGGCGTATTCAACGTGTTACTCATATGCACATGCAGCCCACTGCCGCCATCTGCCTGTGGCCCTGCGCCCGCGCCCCCGCCTATAGTTTCATAGTAGGCAAACGGTGTTGGCTTTTTTTCTTTATCATGTTGCGCTGTGGTGTGCAAAGCAGCACCAAAGGTCACATTATTCATGGTGCCTTGGCTGGCGGCGGGGATAATGCCAGGTAACGCCTGGGCCAGGGCGCCGAACACCACGTCCGTGATGCGCTGTGAGGTTTCCACATTACCGGCCGCGACCGCATGGGGCGGGTGCGGATCCAGCAGGGAGCCAGGCGGAATCATGACGGTGACTGGGGCAAAAGCCCCCTGATTCATGGGCAGGTCTGTTTGCAGCAGTGCCAGCGCCACGCAGCGCACGCAGTAAGCGACAGCGGAGACAGTAATGGCGGGCACAGCGTTTAAGTTGCCACGGACGGCCGCGGCGGTACCTGTAAAATCCACCGTCATTTGGCTGCCGGTCACAGATAGGGTGACGGTGAGGGGAATAGGTTGGTGGCTGGCCTGGCCATCATCATCCAGATAGTCGGTAAAGGTGTAACGGCCGTCTGGAATCTGGCTAATGGCGGCCTTCGTCAGCTTTTGCGCGTAGTCAATAAGGGCTTGAGCCTGAAGGGTTGTTTCCGCCAATCCATAACGGGCTACAATGTCTTGCAGCCGCTTTTCACCAGTAACGTGGGCGGCTAATTGGGCGGCCAGGTCACCACGGCGTTCATCAGGCGTACGCACGTTGCGTAAAATGAGCTGCCAGACGGCGTTGTTGCGCCGGCCAGCGTCAATGAGTTTGATAGGGGGGATGATAATGCCTTCCTGGTAAATTTCTGTAGAAAGCGGCATAGAACCGGGGGACATGCCGCCGACATCGGCGTGATGCGCACGGCTGGCCACAAAAAAGTCTGGTGACTGGTGGTTGGTGGGTTGATGATCAACAAAGACGGGCGAGACAATGGTAATATCGGGCAGGTGGTTGCCACCCTGGTAAGGGTCATTGACAATGACAACATCGCCGGCGGCAAAGGGGGTGCAGTGGGTGATGGCGGCCTGCACAGAAGCGGGCATGGCCCCCAGGTGTACGGGAATATGGGCTGCCTGGGCCAGTAGACGGCCGTCGCCCCAAAAGAGGGCGCAGCTAAAGTCCAACCGTTCTTTAATGTTTGGGCTGTAGGCGGCGCGCGCCAGCGTCACGCCCATCTCTTCGGCTACGGAAGCAAACAGGCTTGAAAAAATGGCCAATGAGGCGGCGGACGTTGTAGGCTCATGTTGGGCTGTTGTCTTGGCTTTCATGGGAATCCTGTGAAAATGATGAAGGATGATGACGTTTCATGGATTAGTGACCTTCCACCTGAAGCCCTAACTTCTTTAGTTCCTGGGCCAGGTCAACCTGTGGCCTAAAGTGAACGCCGTGCATGCCTATGGCTTGGGCTCCGGCAATGTTGTGGGCAAAGTCATCAATAAAAACGGTCTCTTCTGGCCGGCAGCCCAGGCGTTCCAGGGCAATGTGGTATAAGCGTGGGTCAGGCTTCATGACCCCTTCTTCGGCCGAGATGACGATCACGTCAAAAGCGTCGGCGATGGCCAGCTGATGGGTCAGCACATCGCGCAGATCATCGAAGGCGTTGCTGATAAGGCCGGTGTGGTATCGCGGCCGTAACCCGCGGATCATGGCTACCAACTGACTGTCCAGCACATCACCGGCCCAGAAATCGGCCTCAAATGCCTGCAAATCTGCGGCCGATAGGTGCAGAAAGTCACCTACCCAGCGCCACAACTGCCGGTAGCTGATTTTACCGTGCTGCGCTTGCCGCCCCATCTGGCTGTTAAACACCAGTTGCTCAGCCCCGTGTTCATCCAGGCCCAGTCGTTGTTCCCATTTGCGTCGCCCGGTCCAGCTTTGTGTGCGTAAAATGACACCGCCAAAATCAAAAATCACTGCTTTAATCATGGGTCTCTTCGTTTAGCTTGGGCACTTCTTAAAAGTATGCGGCCAACGCGGCCACGTCTGCATTGCCACCGGAGAGAATAACACCCACACGCTGGCCGGGGGCAGTGTAGTGGCCGGTGAAAAGGGGGGCCAGGGCCACGGCCGCGCTGGGTTCCACCACCAGTTTCAGGCGCTGCCAGAGGAATTTGAGGGTTTCAAGGATGGCGGTGTCATTAACGGCCGTCATGTCATGCACGTACTGCGTCATCACCGCCAGGTTGCGTTCGCCAATAGCCCGGGTGCGCAGGCCGTCGGCCATGGTATTGGGCACGGCGTCCAGCGTGGTAATGCGTTTTTCGCGCCAGGAACAGCCGGCATCATCACCAGCGGCCGGTTCCACCCCCACCACCCGGCAGCCAGCCCCCTGCTGCGCCGCTGCCAGCGCACAACCGCTGATCAACCCCCCGCCGCCCACCGGCACAAAGAGTAAATCCAGGTCACCTGCTTCAATAAACAGTTCCAGTGCGGCCGTGCCCTGCCCGGCGATGATGTCCCAATTGTCAAACGGGTGAATGAGGGTGTACCCATAGGTGGCCATTAACTCGGCACACACTTTATCCCGATCAAAGGCCGGGCAGGTGACAATGTGTGCACCGTAGCCGGCGGTAGCCGCCTTTTTGATGGCCGGGGCATCTTCGGGCATCACGATGGTGGCTTGGACGCCAAGGAGTTGTGCTGCCAGCGCCAGCCCTTGGGCGTGGTTGCCGCTGGAATGAGTGACCACACCAGCCGCTTTTTGCGCCGCGCTCAGCTGGCTAACGGCATGGTATGCGCCGCGGAACTTAAATGCCCCCACACGTTGGAAATTTTCACACTTCAAGTAGATTTCTCGCCCGGTCAACTGGTTAAGTGTGCGGGAGGTCATCACCGGTGTGTGGTTGGCAATGCCTTGGATACGTTGGGCCGCCAGGGTTACGGCCGCGGGGTCTATCTGTTTTACCATCGCTGCGTTTAAGGACCACCTGGCCCTTAAAATCCCATGTCCTTTTTCATTTCAATGCGGCGGAATGAATCAAAGTAGCCTATACGCTGGAAGCCATGCCAGATGCCGCCGTCACAAAAATTTTCGGCGATGGCGTCTTGACGCTTGTGCAGTTGATGCATGATGCTCAGCACTGACTCGGTCACTTCTGCTTCGTCACCTACCGTCACTTCGACAATAATGCGGGTGAGCTGCAGCAGCCCGGCATGGTAAGTTACCCAGCCGCGTCCACCATTTTCCAGCTCTACCAGCAGTGCCGACAGGTTACGCACGTTTTGGAATGTTTCGGTTTCATTCAGCCAGTTTGGCCGCTCTTTGCGGTGAGAAAGCAGGACAACGGCATCTTCATGGTTAAGCGCCGTCACGCGCTTGATACGGTCTAATGCCTGCTGATTGAGTTCAGGGTTAGGCGGGCGCCGGGCGACGATCAACTCGCGAATGTCCCGGAAGCCAAACTTCCAAAACAGTTGATGTGCCGGTGAATTCCCCTTAATGACTTCCAGCCAGACCGTAGGCAGTTTCATCTCTTCTGCGGCGGCTAACAAGCCAGTCATCAGGGCGGAGCCGGTACCCAGACGGCGGCCGTAAGGCAATACACCCAGGCGGGTGATCCACCCTCTTTCTGGCCGAACCCCCAACATGCCTAAGCCTAAAATCAGTTCTGTTTCCGCATCATATACCACACAAGATCGGGAAATATCCACATTATAAACCCGTGTGTATTCCTGAAAACGGGCCACGTTCATAGGCATGGGCACCAGATAATCCATACGTGTCTGGTTATAAGCATCGGTAAGGTCTTCAGGGGAGAACCGATCTGCTGATAGAAGTTCCATGTGGCGTTGGGTCAGTGTGAATTCAATAATCGAGATATCAGGTTACGTTAGTTTTTTTTCCAGATAGGACGCTACTTGCGCCGGAAATGCACGGATGTCAATGGGTTTGGTGATACAGCCATTACACCCATACCGCTGTGCTATCTCCATTGCTTTTTCTGGTGGCCAGGCAGTTACGGCCACAATCGGAATGTCTTTCATATCTGGAATCTGGCGTAAAAGTGTGACGACAGTTTGTCCATCCACATCTGGCAGTCCCATATCTACTAGAATCAGGTCTGGCTTTTCTTCAATAGCCATACTGACACCTGTTTCCCCATCAAAGGCATGGAGCAGGTGATAGTTATAGGGAGCCAGCACACGCTCCACCAGAATTTTGTTGGCGTGGTTGTCCTCAATTTGCAGGATTGTCGGCATGATCACCCCTTTCCGGGCACAAAGACCGGTGGTGTGTTAGGCTGCCGGAGGTGGCACGGGGAGTTGGTCAACAGGTGTATCTTTCCACCGCTCCCCTTCTTCGATCAGCATAACGGGAATACCATCACGAATAGGATATTTCATGTTTGTGTCTGCACATACCAGCCAGCAATTGTGGATTAATTCAAGCCGGCCGGGGTCTTCACCGAATTGGTCAGACTGTACGGCGACCGGGCAGCGCAAAATTTCTAATAATTCCGGGCTGATAGGCGTCTCTTGCATAGTAGTCATAGAACTCCTTACCATGATTGATTAAGTGTAAACGGCTGCAAGAAGGATAATACGGCCGTCACAATGTGACAAGTTTATGGTTCATAGACACAGCGGAAACCCACCGTCGAACTAAAAAAGGTGGGGTCCAGCTGGCTGCGATTGGCCGCTCGAATGCGGTCTTTCTGGTTGTTGTTGGGCCAGGCTCCCCCTCGAATGCTCTTGGTAAGGCCAGTTTCCGGGCCGATGGGGTTTGTTACCGTACCTGCGGCGCTGCTTTCTGTGTAGTAATTCTCATCATACCAGTCTGATACCCATTCCCACATGCTGCCGGCCATGCCATAGACGCCAAAAGGGCTGGCCCCTCTGGGCAAAGCATCTACTGGCAGCAGATCGTTAAAAGTGTCACTCTGGTAGACGGCTTTTTCTTTATTAGGTGGCTCGTTACCCCAGGGGTAGATACGGCCGTCTGTTCCTCGTGCGGCATATTCCCACTCCGCTTCGGTGGGCAGCCGGCCGCCCACTGCCTGGCAATAGAAGTTTGCCCCATACCAACTGATGTGGTTTATGGGATAATCGGCAAAGCCGGTGAGCGCATAATATTGTACAGTGCCATCGCCCAAGTCTTCCTCAATAAGGTAGGTAGTGTAACCAACGATGTCACGCGGATGGGCGCAGTCATAACCGTCACATTTTTCCAGATAGCCGCCCAGCCGGTTCAGCAGGGCGGCATATTGGGCCACGCTGATTTCATACTGGTCTATATAAAAGGTATCCAGGGTAACTTCATGCTGCGGCCTTTCGTCAGGTGCAGCCGGGAAGTCATTGTCACCTGACCCCATCTTAAACGTTCCAGCCGGGATCAGGATCATAGGCATATTATCCTGGGCGCGCACAAAAGAGTCAGGCAGGACGCTGGGGGCGGGCGTGGGGGTGATGGTAGGCGTGTTGGTCGGTGTGGGGGTCAGGGTGGGTGTTGGTGTTTGTGTGGGTGTGGGTACGGCCGTCTGTGTGTGTGTTGGTTGGGGCGTAGGCGATTCGACAATGGTGACTACCTGGATAATGGGCTGGGTTGTGGGTACGGCCGTTGTTGGCGGTGCGCCCATGACCCCTAAACTCGCTAACTGCACCGGCCAACTTTGCCCTGTCAGCCTGGGAACGCCTATGGTAATACCTCCGGTTATCAACAGCAAGAGTATCATCAACAGAAACGGCCACTGCTGCCAGATAGCGGGCCGGGTAGTGCGTTGGACCATCTGGATGGCTTTGCCCTTGGGGCTAAGGTGGAATGCTGGTTGTTCCGGGGTAGACAGATGGGTGTGATAATATCCTGACTCCACAATCGTCCGCTGGACGGCTTTAACGTCGGCCACCGTTACAAAATTTAGCTTAAGTTGCTGCCGACGTTCATACAATTTCTGGCAAATAAGCTGGGTTTCATAGGGATGGTTTTGGCTTAAACTGGCAATGTATTCGGCCACGTTCTTAAAAATGGTGAAATTCATCGGCTGGCGTACCAGGCCTATGGCCTCTTCTGGCTCCAAAGGGCCTACATCATAAAGCTGTGCCTGACTAAAGAAGTGTTTGATGGTTTCTGGGGGCGAGACAGTGGTTACCTCCCAGACAAACAGGCAAGCAGCCATGTGGTTCTTATAGATGGCCTGGTGCAGCATCAGCAGCGTGTCATCTTTAAGTGCCCTGGTCTCAATATGGGGGGCTAAAGCATTAAGATTATCAAACAGGAAGAGAGGTTTGCTGCTGGGGCGTGGGCTGTTTAAGGAAGAAAGCGCTTCATTGAGGGCTACCGTGCTCGGCAGCACTACCTGTTCCCTGAAGGCCCGGAAAGGGTCAGCTATAAAGGCTGTATGGTTAAGCGGTGGCAGTTCTATTTGTGACTTTTGCAGCTGCCGCCCGGCTGTTTGGGCTACGCCCCATAAAAAGGTGCTTAAGCTGTCCAGGGCCATGGCCTGGAGATCAATATAAACGGCCGTGTAAGGCGGCTGTAACCGCCCGGCTTCAATCTGCTTCAGGATAGAGGTCTTGCCAATATGGTGGGGGCCGCGCAAGATGACCGGGTAGTCAGGCCCCTGCTCTGGCATGGCTTGCAGCAAGGCGGCCTTGATCCAGGTAAAGAGGGCATCACGGCCGTAAAAGGGGCGATCTTTTCCAGCTGGTTCGGCTACACTATACGGGTTTGCTGCGGGCAGTTGGTTAGCAAGCATGTAACAAATGTATCATCAAATTTTGTCTCAAGCTATAGGGTGATGGGGGGATAGTTGGTGTTCCGAACCTGATGATCTGCTGGTGCCCCCTCTGGCAAGCAGTGACAGATGGCAACTTATGGTTGTTGGGTGGCGAGTACCGGGTACTCTGCCTGTAAGGCGACCAGTACCCGCGAATATTCGACCATGGCCTGGTTTACTCTTTGGCCCAAGTGTTTGTCTTGATTCTCAGCTAATGTCTCGATGTCACGGAAAAGGGTTGCCAGGGAAACCATGCCCATCGTGGCGCAGCTGCCTTTCAAAGAATGGGCCATTTGCCAGGCCATTTCCATATCATGATCGTTCACGGCCGTTTGCAACCTGGCCAACAAGGTGTCACTTTCTGCCTGGAAGATGGCGAGAAGTTCTACCAGGTGGGCTTCACCGTAATTTATTGCGCGCGCCAGCACCTTACGGTCAACCGGCCAGGGAGGGGGCGCCGCTGCTGTCTGGCCGGTTGGGCAGCGGCACAACGCCGTAATGAGCGCCTCTGCCTGCACCGGTTTGCTCAGGTAATCATTCAGACCTTCGGCCAGGTAACTTTCCCGACTTTCGTGCAAAATATCGGCGGTGACCGCAATGATCCAGGGTTGTTCGTTTTCAGGCAGGGTTGTGCGAATGGTATGCGTTGCCGTACGGCCGTCCATTTCAGGCATGAGCAGGTCCATCATAATCACATCATAAGGCTGCTGACGTAAGGCATCCAGCACTTCCAGACCATTTGTGGCCACATCTGGCCTGTACCCCAGGTGTTCCAGCATCCACATCATCACCTTCTGGTTGGTTACGTTATCTTCAGCCACCAAAATGCGCAGGGGCAGCTGCTGAGCCATCTCAGGATCAAACTGGCGTACGCGTTCCAGCGTTTGGGTGGCTGGTGCTGGCTGTTCGGTTATAGGACTAGGGAGCGTGACGTGAAAGATCGCGCCCTGCCCACGTTGGCTCTCAGCCCAGATACGGCCGTCCATCAGTTCCACCAGCCGCTGGGAAATGGTCAGTCCTAGGCCAGTGCCCCCATAGTGGCGGTTATTATCAGCCCGGCCACGATGGAATGGTTGGAACAGCCATTCGGTGTAATCTGGGGGCAAGCCAATGCCGGTATCTTGCACGGCGATATGGATTTCATAGTGAGCTTCGTCCAGGTAACGGCCGTCTACCCGGACCTGTATCTCCCCTTCGTGTGTGAATTTGATGGCATTGCTGACAAGGTTGGTCAGCACCTGGCGCAGGCGTGTGCCATCACCTATAAAGACCTGGGGCATATCAGGTATAAATTCTGTATATAAATGCAGATGTTTGTCACTGGCATTTGCCTGGAGTAAATGGACCACTTCCAAAACAGATGATTGCAAGTGATACGGCCGTTGTTCCAACGTTAACTTACCTGCTTCAATTCTAGACAGGTCCAGGATGTCATTGAGAATGGCCAACAAGTTATAACTGCTGCGCCGGGCAATTTCCACATACGTTTGCTGGTCGGTGGTCAGGTTTGTGTCTAGCAGCAGGCTGGTCAGGCCCACAATGGCGTTAAGAGGTGTGCGAATTTCGTGGCTGGTGTTGGCCAGGAACTCCGTTTTGGCCTGATTGGCCGTCTCGGCTGCTTCTTTAGCGGCCAGCAGCGCAGTCTCGGCCTTTTTACGCCTGGTAATATCGCGGGCTATAGCAATAAAGTGACGCTGCCCCTGCACCATCATCTGGCTGATGGTAAATGTTGCCGGAAACAAAGTGCCATCACAACGCTGCCCCACAATCTCATTAGAAATACTAACGATGTCTGCCCGGCCATCATGTTTGCTGGTTTGCAAAGCCAGGGCATCTTCTTCAATTTGGTGATAATGGGGCGTGGGCAGCAGCAGTTCCAGACGTCGTCCCCTAATATCGGCGGCAGTGTAGCCAAACATTTGCTCAGCGGCCCGGTTAAACCATTCGATACGGCCGTCTTTATCAAACGTCATAATGGCGTCAGCAACGTTATCCAACACGGCCTGTAACCGGTCTTGTTCAGCGGCACGTTGGGTATAAGCGTGGCTTAATGCCGTCAACAACGCCTGCCACTGTGTTTGATCAGGTATCTGATCGGGCATCAGACCAAACTGAGCAAGTTGTGCCTCCAATAAAGGATGAAACATCAGTATGCCTCTTGGATCATATAGGGCCAGGAAAGCATGAAACTTCCCTTATTGTAGCGTGTAATCCTGGATACAATCATCCGCTTGAGAGTACTTGAGTACTAAGCAAAAATGCTAAGGGATAATCTTATTAGAAGGCGGGGTTGGCAACGGCCGTTAGCGTTTGTTTAATGCGCTTGTACTCCTTTACAATGTCTGCCACTTTGCTTTTTACACCGGTTAGCTGCTGTTGTCTGGCCATCTGTTCAATTTCCTGGCATGGTTCAGATAAGGACAACAAGCCCATGCTGGCACAACTGCCTTTGAGTGTGTGGGCAGCATGGGCCAGGGTTTTACTGTCGCTCTCCTGGGCGGCCATAGACAGGTTGTCCAGTAACTCTCCGGCATCCTCCCAGAACATGGGCAGCAGCTCTTCAATGATTTGTATAGCATTGTTGCCGAGCATTTTTTTGATGGTGTTCATGTCTATGGGCCACTGGTCGGTGCGGTCATCTGAGGGAGGAGGTACGGCCGTGGGCAGTTGAAATAGGTCGGCTTGTTCATCTGGGAATATGCTGTCCAGTTTATTCGTTTGCACTTTCCGCGCCGGGCAACGATAGAGCGCACTGACCAGTTCTTCAACGCGAACGGGTTTGCTGACGTAATCATCCATGCCATGTGCCAGATACTTTTCACGGTCACCAGCCAGCGCATTGGCCGTCATGGCAATAATGTAGGGTTGTTTGTCCTCAGCCCAATCATACCGAATACATTGTGTCGCTTCTAACCCATCCATGCCGGGCATTTGCACGTCCATCAGGACAACATCGTAATGCTGCCTTTGCAGCGCTTCCAGGCTTTCCAGGCCATTGCCGGCAACGTCGGCACGGTATCCCAGACGTTCCAGTATGCGTAAAGCGACCTTCTGGTTGATGGCGTTATCTTCGGTGAGCAAAATACGTAAGGGATGTTTTTCACCCATTGTGGCATCAAACTGATTGGCGGTTTTAACGCGCTTCGCGACTTTATGATGTTTGGAGAACACGTGTACCAGCGTGTCGAACAGTGGCGATGATTTCACCGGTTTGTTCAGGTAAGCATCAAAAAGCTCAACGTTCTCTATTTCTCTCTGCCCCAGCGATGTCAGCAGAATAAGGGGCAGCTTTTGGTGGATAGCGCGTATATGTTTGGCCAGCATGGCGCCATCCATCACGGGCATTTGCATATCTAAAATAGCCACATCGAAGATGGAGCCTTGCTTAAAAGCGGCCAGTACCTCCTCCCCTGAAGCAAAGGCCTGGGGGATCATTTGCCACGCTTCAGCCTGCCGCTGCAGAATCATGCGGTTGGTTTCGTTATCATCCACGATGAGCAGCCGACGCTCTTTTAAGTAATCCTGGCCTTCCGCGGGTGACTGGTCAGGCTGCTCGGCGATTCGTCCCAAGGTTATGGTAAAATGGAAGGCGGAGCCTTTGCCATATTCGCTCTCTACCCACATCTCCCCGCCCATCAATTCGGCCAGACGTTTACTGATAGCCAGCCCTAAACCGGTGCCGCCATATTCGCGGGTGGTAGAGGCGTCTACCTGGCTAAAGGAGCGAAACAGGCGGTTCATTCGGTCGGCAGGAATGCCAATGCCGGTGTCTCTGACAGTCAGGTGGACTTCATAGAGGGTTTCGCTAAGGACACGGCCGTGGCTTAACACCACCACCTCACCCTGGTTGGTGAATTTAACAGCATTATTTACAAGATTAACCAATATCTGGCGCAGGCGGGTGACATCCCCTTCAAAAAGAATGGGCATCGCTGGGTCTATATCGGCCACCAGATCCAGCCCTTTTCCGGCAGCGGCAGAAGCTACCAGGTCAAGCGCCTCTTCCACACATTCCTGAAGGTTAAAAGGCTGCTTTTCCAGTTCTAACCTGTCTGCTTCGATCTTGGAAAAGTCTAAAATATCGTTGATAATGGCCAGCAGAGCATCGCCACTGCGCCGGGTTGTTTCTACGTAGTCATGCTGCTCTGGTGTCAGCGGCGTGTCTAACAGCAAACTGGTGAGGCCAATAATGGCATTAAGCGGCGTGCGGATTTCATGGCTCATGTTAGCCAGAAACTCAGACTTGGCCCGGTTAGCCGATTCAGCTTCGCTTACTTGTTGGCGCAGCTTGTCTTTCAGACGAGTATTTTCCAGCGCCAGGGCTGCGTGTTCAGCATAGACTTTAACAATGCGCTGCGCCTGGGAATCAAAGGCGTTCATTTGTGGACTTTGCAAGTCCAAGACGCCAATGATCTTCTTTTGTGAATGCAGGGGTACAACCAACTCAGAACGGGTGCGCGTGTCACCCGTAAGGTAGCGTGAGTCTTTGGTGACATCTGGAGAGTAAACAATCTGGTTGGTGCGCACGGCCGCGGCAATAAGACCAGGCCCATTCAGGGGCAGTACTTCGGCCACGTTATGGGCATAAGAGCCATGGATAGCGAAGCGTTTCAGGTGGAATTTACTGAGGTCTACCGTTCGCTGGCCGCTGGGGTCCGGGGTAAAGGCTCTGTTCAACAGCAAGACACTACAATCAGCAAAATCAAATTCCTGCACAATGCTCGATGCAATCTGGTCGGTTAATTCATGGACATTACCAGGGTTTAACAATTGTGCAGATGCCCGATACAAAGCAGACAGTTCTTGCTCGGCCTGCCGCCGGGCGGTTAATTCGGTCTGGGCGGTGTTGTAGAGACGGGCATTTTCCAGCGCCTGACTGGCTGCCGCGGCCACGCCCTGCGCCAATTTCACGTCTTGTTTGGTGAATTGGCGCGGTGTCATAGACTCCAGCCCAATGATACCGATGACCTTTTGGCGAACGATAAGGGGGACCGCAAGCAGCGAGGCGGTACCCCGTGAAATAAGCGCATCTCGCATATCAACCAGCTGCATATCGGCCAGGATATTGGTCGCTATAAAGGGCTTCCCGCTGCGGATAATTTGGTTGGAAGAAGGGTCGTCTTGTACAGGGAAAACGAGGTTCAGGGCCGACGGCCGTTCTGGCTCCCGATATTCCGCGACCACCCGCAATCTTGTACGCGTGCTTTCCAGCAGAGCGGCCGTTACCTGCGGCAGGTTAAAAACTTTAGCCAGTTGCTCACATAGACTGTTGAGTATCACAATGGGCTTGCGGGCAGAGGTCGCAGAGGCCACTAGAACTTCGTTGATCATGGCAGTTTCTCGCTGATGAATTAACACGTCTGCTTCTGTCATTGATTGTTCACTTGTTGGATTGTCCAATAGTTCATTCTCTGCTTAGAGAGCTGGTAAAAGGTAAGCGTGATTTGTGTTTGCGTTGTGTTTCATGAAACAGTTGTAGGCGGCTGTTGACCCGCCGCCAGGCCTCACTAGGGGACGCCGGCGGAATACCGCGATCAGTTTCTTTGCTGATGCCAAAAGCAAAATCTTCCAGTAACCCTGTAACAGGATCATCCGGGTTCTCACACACCACCGGTGTCCCCCGGTTAATAGCGCTTACAAAACGGCGAGATGCAAAAGGGATCATCAATGAAATGGGATAGCGTAAAGTCGCTTCGATCTTGTTACGAGGCAAACAACCTTGCTCAAACGTGTGGTTCAAAACCAGCTTGATTTTTTCTTGGGGATAGTTCAGTTGGGTATAGGTATCCAGGGCAATTGCCGCAGCACGTACCGAAGCAAGTTCCGGCGTCAAAAGCAGTAAGATGAGATTAGACATATCCAGGGCGTCTAACGTGCTGGAACTGAAGTCGTGGGGTAGGTCAGCCACAATATACTCATATCTGGGCCTTATCACCGTGATAGATTGGCTTAAATGCCCCTGGCTGATCTCTTCGGCGGCAACGGGCTGTGCCGGGGAAGCGATAAAGTCTAATCCCGTTTCGTGTTTAGTGATGATGCTGGTCAGTGTCAGATAATCAATGTCGAGTGGTTCAACGTGAGATAAATTGGCCCAGGTTCGGCGGAGGGGTTTGTTTAACATCAGTGCCACCTGTCCAGCATTGGGTACCATATCTACGAGCATCGTTGTACTTTGCCATAGATTTCTTAGCGTAACCGCCAGGTTCACCGCCACACTGGAACATCCGGCACCACCGCGCAGGCTGTGAACGACCACAGAGTGGGCCGTAGCCGTGGCTTCCACCTGCTGTGCCTGGGCTGCTTTTAAGGCTTCTGAGCGCCGTAAGAGGGTTGTGAGCCTGGCCGCCAGTTCCGCTGCCTCGAACGGCTTGCTAATAATGTCATCTGCCCCCGCTTCAAAAGCCTCTAGTTTATCTTCCAGTTCTGTCTTGCCTGTTAAGACCAAAATGGGCACATGGGCCAGATCGGGTTCGCGGCGCAGCCGGCGTGTGAATTCAAACCCATCAACACCAGGCATAAAGCGATCCGTGATGATAGCATCTGGTTTGGAACTTTTGAGTAATTTTAGGGCTTCTAAGCCGCTATTGGCGTTAATGACTTCATACCCTAGTTCTTTTAAGGCTGCGGTAACTACCATCCGAATGAGCCGGTCGTCGTCTATTACTAAAATGCGAGTCATTGTTCTTGCCAATGGCCTGGCGATTCGCAAGTTGATGGAATCACCAAACTCAGGTTATGGACATTAATACGCCCCACTGTATTTGTCTATATCTTGTTAACATCGGAGATACCCACAGCTTTTATAAAAGATATAGTCCGATAGTAACCAGACTCTACTGGCACTGCTTGTAGATTCTCAGTGGGTGAGGTGAAAAGTTGGTGCGGTGTGAGAATTTTATATCGTTATTTTATAACGTAGAGCATGACTGACACTCCCGCTTGAGTACCAAATAGTGTATTGTTAGGTTCTTTTTGTTATATCTTTGGTACTAGGCGAAGGCATTATGGTCGCCGAATACGGCCGTCGTCGTTATACTTTGTCATATGCCACGTCTCTTACTAACATTATGCATCAAATTTGGATAAGCAAAGCTGGCCCCCCAGAGGTCCTCAAGTTACAAAATGGCCCTGATCCCATTCCCCGCAGCGGGGAAGTGCGTATACGGGTACAGGCCAGCGGTGTCACCTTTGCTGACGTCTTGGGGCGTATGGGTTTGGACCGTGATGCGCCGGCGATTCCTTTTGTGCCCGGTCTGGAAGTGGCTGGCGTGGTAGATTTGGTAGCCCAGGGAGTGCCCACATTCAAAGAGGGTGACCGTGTTATGGCGCTGACGCAGCATGGAGGGTACAGTGACGTGGTATGTGTGCCTTACCGGCAGGTGTACCAGTGCCTGGATTGGATGAGCCCGGAAGATGCGGCCGCCATACCCATTGATTATTTGTTGGCCTATATGATGTTGGTGGTTATGGGGTCTCTGCGTGCCGGTGACCGGGTTTTGATTCACAATGCAGCTGGAGGTGTGGGGCTGGCCGCTGTGGATATCTGCAAAATTCTGGGCGCTGAAACGTATGGCACCACCTCGCCGGACAAGCAGGAGTTCCTGTTGGCGCGGGGCCTGCATCATCCTATTGATTACCGCAATGTTGATTATGAACGGGTGGTGCTGGATTTAACAGGAGGGCGGGGGGTACATATTGTGCTGGATCCCCTGGGTGGTATCCATTGGCCCAAAAACTACAGACTGCTGCTGCCTACCGGACGGTTGATCCATTTTGGCGTGTCCAGCCTGGCGCCAAGGAAAAAACGCTCCTGGTGGCGTTATTGGCGGGGCATGTTAATGTTACCATTGTACACACCTTTGCGGTTGATGCGTGATAATAAAGCCGTTATGGGCGTGAATTTGTCCCATTTATGGGCCCATGGGTCGTTGCAACGGCCGTGGTTAGAACAAATTATTGCCTGGTATGATGAAGCGCTCTTCCGCCCACATGTGGACAAGGTGTTTCCTTTTACGGAAGTGGCGGCGGCCCATCACTACCTTCAAGACCGCAAAAACAAGGGGAAAATCTTGTTGACGCCCTAGTGTCAGTTTTCAGTGTTCAGTGGCCAGTGTGCAGTGCTGGCCTATCTCTGGCAATAGTGTACTGAACACTGGTTACTGACTTCTGATGACTAGTACGAGTGTGACTGGCCCATCAGGCCGCTTTACGGCGGCGCCATTCTAACCCCAGACCGGCGGCAAACACGCTCATGCCGGCCACGGCCGTCATCACCACTCCTATGGGCCAGCTAGCAGTGGCTGCGCCACCCGAAGCCGGCAAGACGATAATGGCATTGGTTCCCTGGCTGACACAGAAATTGACATCTGTTTGCACCAGACCTGGCTCTGGCAGCACCGGCACGTACAATGGATTTTTTGAGGTAACAATCCATTTGGTAGCATCAGGGCGGGCGGTGACCTCCCAAATGCTTTGCCCGGCGGCAGCCAACCCAAAGGTGCCATTGTCGCCAGTAGTTAAAGTGACCACGGTGGCCTTATCACTGCTCACAAAAACAATTTCCACGCCTGGGACAGGGTCTTCACCGGCGATACCGGTATTCACACAACGGCCGTCACTATTCACATCCTTATACACACCACCACGTATGGTGCCGCGTTGTTCTGTACCCTGCGCCTGAACCGTGGCTGCTGCCAACAGCAGTAACCCCACAACCACGGCCGTGATGATGCCTTGACTCTTCCAATCTCTCATATCAGCCTCCTTATGGTTCACTAATGTTCCGGCGATGCGTTACTGATCGCCTCTGCTTCTGCGGGGTAAGCGATGATCACCACCCGATGGGAATTGTCTTCATAAGGCCAGCAAGTGACCAGTGTTAAACGTTCATCGTCCGTTGGCCCTATCCAACGGGCATTCTCCTGGCGCACCGCCAGCGGTTGATCTCGTTCCGGTAAAAGCTCTATGTCAGAAACAACATAAGTGTAAGCATGCTCCCGATCATAGACAATGACCTCGGCCCCTTCTTCCAGGTTGATCAGGTCACGGAAAACCTCGCCGTTGATGTTGTGATGCCCGTTTAGAACGGTGTTGCCTGCTTTGCCCAGCGGGGCGCTGGTATTATGCCAGCCGGCCCGGTATTCATCGGGCACCTGCCATTGGTAATAGATTTGCCCATTGTTTTGCACCTGCACCAGCCCCACGCCGCTGACAGGGGCATCTACGGCCGCATCGGGGATGACAATGCGTTCTGGTTGGCCTTTGATATACGCCTGGGCCACATCTTCCAGATTGACAAGTGTGTTGGCCCCTTCTTCCAGAGGCGTTTCTGGCAGTAAAGCAATATCGTCTGTGGCTGCCTGGGCAGCGGCCGTAGGCACTGTGGCCGCCTGAATGCGTGCTACCATGGGTGCTGGTTCCCTGGATACCACCACAAAGATGGCCACGGCCGTGCCTAGGATGATCAGGCCCATCACCATAAAAACCACACCCAGTGGTATGACAGTCTCATTGTTTTGCCGCTTTGCCATGCCGCGTAGTATAAACGACATGCGCGGTTATGTAAAGAAAATTGGCGGGCCGACGCCCGCCGGGCACAGAAGGTCTGTTTTGATCTGACCGCCTTGTTTTGCCGTATGCCGGCCATTGTCTGATAGTGTCATTGGGTCACCTGGGCCACCAGGGCCGGCAATATTTCCCCGGCAGGGCCGGGCAACACGTAAGTGGCATAAGGCGTCAGAGGAGTGGGGTGCGGGTTAATTTCCACAACCGTGATGCGACGCTGGTGTGCTTCAATGGGCAGAGACGCCGCCGGCTGCACCAGGGCAGAGGTGCCAATAGAGAGGAAGATGTCACACGTACGGGCCGCGTTTACGGCCGTGTGTAAAGCCACGGCCGGTAAGCTTTCACCAAACCAGACTACGTCTGGGCGCAAGGCACTGCCACACACCGGGCAATATGGCTGCACGTCTGTTTCCTCTTCCCAATGGTCAACCGGATGGTCATGATCAAAACATTTTATGCGTTTAATATTGCCATGCAGTTCAATGACGTTCTGGCTGCCGGCCTGAGCATGCAGCCCATCTACATTTTGGGTGATGAGCGTGAAGTGTGGCGTAAAACGTTCCAGCGTCACCAGGGCATGATGGCCGGGGTTAGGCACAGCTTGGGCCACCAGCCCCCGCCGCCAGGCATACCATGCCCATACCAGCTGGGGGTTCTGCTGAAAGGCCCGGCGTGTCGCCAACTCCTGAGGATCATATTGTGCCCACAATCCGGTTTGGGCATCACGAAACGTGGGCACGCCGCTTTCCGCCGAGATGCCGGCACCCGTTAATACCGCGACTTGTCTGGCGGTGCGAAGCTGCTCAATGAGCCCCTGTGGTATATGAAAAGCACTCATTTTTATAACCCCAAAAGTTGTCTGGACAGTAAAAAGTAAATCAGCAAACCGGTGGCATCCACAATGGTGGTAATCATGGGGCCGCTAATGACGGCCGGGTCAATGTGCAGCCTGTCAGCCAGGGTGGGAACCAGCGTGGCTACCGTGGTAGACCAGACAACAACGGCTGGTAAGGTAAAGGCCACTACCAGGGCAAATTCATAGCCCAAATGCTGGTAAAAAAGCCGGACATAGATAACCCCCATCACGCTCATCACCAGGCCTAACAGCAAGCCTACAGACACCTCACGTCGCCAGGCAGCGGCTACATTGCTGAACCGCACCTCGTCCAAAGTAATGGCGCGGATGATAGTCGCCACCGTTTGTGAACCGGCGTTACCCCCGGTGCCAATGACCAGCGGTATAAAGATGGTGAGGGCTACCATGGCTTCCAACACCTCTTGGAAGAGGGTGGTTACTGTACCCGTTAATGTCGCGGCCAGAAATAAGATCAACAGCCAGCCGGCGCGTTTGCGAAAGACCTGAAAAATAGAAAGCGCAAAATAAGGTTGATCCAGCGGCTCAGAACCACCCAGCCGTTGAATGTCTTCTGTAGCCTCTTCTTCCAAAATGTCCAGCACATCGTCAGCGGTGACCACGCCTAACAGGCGTCTTTTTTCATCGACGACGGGCATGACAAAGAAGTCATACCGCGAGACCATTTCCGCCAGTTCTTCCTGGTCGGCCGTTACTGGTACAGAGACAATGTCCTCAATCATAAGTGATTCGATGGTGCGGTCTGGCTGGGCCATGATCAGTTGGCGCAGAGGCACGACGCCAATCAGCCGGTTATCGCGATCGACCACATATAAATAGTGCAGCGTTTCCGCGTCTTCCAGGGAGCGCAGGTAGTCAAAGGTTTCTGCCACGGTCCATTGGCGGCGCAGCGCCGCCACATCCCGGGCCATAAGGCGGCCGGCCGTTTCTTCTTCATACCCCAGATGTTCCTGGACTTCAGCCGCCTCTTCCGGTTCCATGAGGCCAATGAGCCGATCAGACACCTCATCGGGCAGATCTTCCAGGAATTCCACGGCATCATCTACTGGCAGTTCATCTAGCAAGTCAGCCAGGCGTTCATCGTCTACTTTTTCTACCAGTTCCTGGCGCACAGGGCTGCCGGTTTCATCCAGCACTTCACTGGCCACCTCCACCGGCAGCAGCTCAAAGACGGCGACGGCATGTTCTGTATCCAGCTCATCTAATAATGTAGCGATATCTACCGGGTGCAGCCGGGCTAACAGATTTTGCAGCGCCAATACATTGTTTTCGGCCATAAGCCGTTCAATTTCTTCAATTTCCAGGGGAAAGATTTTGGCTTCGTCCATGACTATTTCTCCAAGAATTGGTTGACAATATCTGATGGTGGAGATGTCCCCAACAACCCTGAGTAGAATGGGTAGGGGTTGGTAGACACGGCCGTGATTATACTGTGTCATCTGACCCCCCGCACACCCAAAACGACTAGCAGTCTGCCCAATTCCTGTTAAAATCAGGCTGTCTAACAAGATCAGATCTGGGCTTCATTTTCAGTTGAAGAATATAGTATGTTACTTACACCTGGTGGATTACCAGTTAGTTTGCGTCCGACTTTCCAAGAGTATGTTCTGGAAAATCTCGACCTAAACAGAGATGCCTTTACCATCATTGAAAGAACCCTGGCTTACGGTCAGCGTGATGAGTTGCGTTGGCTCTTTTCTGTTTATGGCGCTGACAAACTGGCTGCATGGGTCCAACAATCAGGCTGGCGTCTATTACCGCGTCGCCGGTTGTTGTTCTGGGGCGCTTACTTTAGCCTGGAGAATTTGCCGCAAAGGAAAGGAGCTTGGCCACATTAATCAACCCCCATTGGGAGACCATCCCCTTTGACCTACGCGAGATTTTGCTGCGGCTGGAGAAATTCCCATTTACTCACCAATTCTATCTGGCCGGCGGTACAGCATTATCTTTACAGCTAGGTCATCGCACCTCAGTCGATCTTGACTTTTTTATCACCAGTGATGAAGTCGCCGACGAACTGCGCCAGGTCATCGTTAATCAATTAGTCCCCGAGTTTTCTGTTTCGCAGGTGGATGCAGGTTTGGGAGGGATGCTTTTCACTATTCAAAATAACCGCGTTGGCTTTTATAGCTATAGCTATCCCTTGCTTGCTCCCCCGATAAATCTGGGAAGTATCCCTCTGGCAACTGTTTTAGATATTGCTCTGATGAAAATGGATGCCGTTGCCGGGCGTGGTAGTCGTAAAGATTTTGTTGATCTTTACTTTATAGTCCAACAACATCCGTTAGAAGATCTCCTGCGGCGGGGAAAGGACAAGTACCCGTTTGTAAAGGATTTTGCCATGATGGTATTGACGGCTCTAACTGATTTCACCAATGCCGACCGGCAGTCTGAGATTAAAACGACACCTGAAGTAATCTGGGAATCAGTCAAACAATTTTTTGTGGCCGAAGCTCAACGTATCGGCCATCATTGGTTTGAATAAGACGTGCAGTCCCCTCAATTCCTGTTAAAATCAGGCCATCTCACATTCAGGAGACCCTCATGCCCCAAGACTTTATTTTTCGAGGAGCGCTGGAAGCGCTAGACCCCGAACTAAACCATCTGTTAGAAGCTGAAGACCGGCGGCAAGACAACACCATCATCCTCATTGCCAGTGAGAGCGCCGCCCCAGAGGCCGTGCGCACGGCCGTAAGCAGCACCTTCGCCAACATTTACGCTGAAGGCTACCCGCGCGAAGAAAGCCGCCGCCAGCGTGAAGCCGATATCCTTGATGTGCCCATGGAACTGGCCCACTATCGCCGTTACAGTGACCCCCGTTACTATAAAGGTGTGGAATACGCCGATGTGCTGGAAGCCCTTACCCGCCGCCGCGCCGCCGAGCTATTTGCGGCCAACGGCATCCCGGCAGACAGCCTCTACGTCAACGTGCAGCCGCTCAGCGGTGCCCCCGCCAACAGTGCTATCTACACCGCCCTCCTGCAGCCCGGCGACACCATTATGGGGCTGAATTTGAACGACGGCGGACATTTGTCGCACGGCACCAAAATTAACCGCTCTGGCAAGCATTACAACGGGGTGCAATACTTTGTAGACGCGCAAACGGAACTGCTGGACTATGATGACATCGAGCGGCGCGCCCTGGAAGCAAAGCCGCAAATCATCGTTGCCGGTTTTTCCGCTTACCCCATGATAGTAGACTGGGCCCGCTGTCGCCAGATTGCAGACAAGGTGGGGGCGTATCTGTTGGCTGATATTTCGCACATCTCCGGGTTGGTGGCCGCCGGGGTGCATCCTTCGCCCATTGGCATTGCCGACGTGGTCATGACTACCACGCACAAGAGCCTGTGCGGGCCGCGCGGGGCCATGATTCTGACCCATCGCCCAGAACTGGCCACCAAAATTGACCGTGCCGTTTTCCCCGGCGAACAGGGCGGACCGCATTTAAACAGCATTGCCGCCCTGGCGGTGGCCCTGAAGCTGGCCCAAACAGATAAATTCCGCCACCTGCAGCAGCGCATTGTGGCCAATGCCCAACGGCTGGCGCAAGCCCTGGCCCAACATGGCTTCCGCATTGTAGGCGGCGGCTCAGAGACACATTTACTGTTGGTGGATACCAAAAGTGTGACGCATAAGGGCGTGCATCTTTCAGCGGATATGGCCGCCCGTATTCTTGATCTGGTGGGTATTGTGGTGAACCGCAACACCATTCCTGGTGATGTGGGCGCGCTAAACCCCACTGGCCTGCGCATCGGCACCGTCTGGATTAGCCAGCTTGGTTTTGGTGAAGCAGAGGTTGACCAACTGGCCGTGGCCATAGCCACCGTACTACAAGGGTGCACCCCGTTTACCTACATGGCCGCGGGCGGTAAAAGCCATCTGCGGGCCAAAGTGGATTTTGCGGCGCTGCAAAAAGGGCGGCACATCGTCCAGGAATTACGTGGGGTGGCGGCACGGCCGTCAGGGGGCACGGCCGTGCAAATTCGTGGTCAGGCGGCGGCCAGTTTGCTCAATCATGCCCTCACCAGTGACGTGTTGGCGCTGGCTGTCAGGGCGGCGCAGCCGGCGGCGCAGCCTACCCACATCTACGGCCCCGGCCTGGACCATGACGCCGTGTTACACCGCCTCAGCGAGGACACATACCGCTTACAGGTTGACGATGAGGCCGCTGCTGTTTTGGCAGCGGAGTGGCTGACGGCGCTGTCTGATGGTTATGTGGATTTTGGTGATCTGTACGCCAAGTTAGATGGCCCGGTGGCCGTTTCTTGCCTGCCATTAGCGCCAGAAGATGAGCTGAATGAGCCGGTAGAAAAGGTGCATCGCACCAAGGCAATGGCTGGGGTGGCGCCCTATGCAGACAACAAACCCTTTTTTGTAGGGATGGCGCACCGGTCTGATGGCGAAGCACTGCCCGCCTTCACCTGGGCCGAACCGGCCGATCCGCCGCTCAAACGCACCAGCCTCCATGAGACTCATGTCCGGCTGGGGGGGCGTATGGTGCCCTTTGCCGGGTATGAGCTGCCGGTGCGCTATGAAACATCGGTGGGAGAAGAGCATACGGCCGTGCGCACCGCTGCCGGGCTCTTTGATGCCACACACATGGGTGTTTTTGATGCGGCGGGCCTCCATGTGGTGGCGTTTTTAAATACCGTTACCACCAATGACGTAGATACGCTGGCTGTAGGTGAATCACACTATACGTACCTGCTGCTGCCGGATGGTTCAGTAATTGATGATTTGTTGGTGTATCGGCTGGCGGCCGACCACTTTATGTTGGTGGTCAATGCTTCTAACAATGATAAAAATTGGGCCTGGTTAAATGCCGTGAATGAGGGGCGGGTGATGATAGACACCGCCCGGCCGTATGCTCGTATTCAACATCCCGTGACTCTCCGTGATCTGCGAGACCCCCAATGGGGCGCGGAGTGCCGGGTGGATATGCCGCTGCAGGGGCCAAAATCGCTAGAGGTGCTGCTGGCCCTGGCCGATGACGCCGACATGAAAAAACGTATCAAAGGGCTGGCCTGGGCGCAGTTGACTTCGGGTGTCCTGGCTGGTCTGAACGTTATTGTCTCCCGCACTGGTTACACGGGCGAGCGTGTAGGGTATGAACTGTTTGTGCATCCGGACCAGGCACCGCAGTTGTGGACCGCTATCCTGGAAGTGGGTGAACCGTTGGGGGTCAAACCCTGCGGCCTGGCGGCACGAGACAGTTTACGCACGGAAGCGGGGCTGCCACTGTACGGCCATGAACTGGCAGGTGAGATGGGCTTAAACCCGGCCGATGCCGGCTTTGGCAGTTACGTAAAACTGTGGAAGCCGTTTTTTGTGGGCCGCGCCGCGTTTATAGCCCATGAGGCGCAGCGTAAACAGGTGGTGGCTCGCTTCCGCATGAATGAAAAAGGGGTGCGCCGGCCGGAAGGCGGTGACCCCCTGCTGGATGCTCGTGGCAAAGTGGTAGGCACGGTAACAAGCTGTTCCCTGGATAGTGACGGTTATTTGCTGGGGCAGGCTTTGGTTTCCGTGGAGATGAGTAAGGCAAATACGGCCGTGTGGGTTTACCAGCTTGGCGGTGGCAAACGGGACATCACAACCCCAAAAGAGATTAAACCTGGCGCCCGGCTGCCTATACCGGATGCCGCTACCATACTGACGCGGTTTCCCTCGAAAAAGAAATAGCAAACGGCAGAACGGTTGGTGGAAAGTTGACAGTCTGCATGCAAACGGGTAGGATTGCGTGCCGGGCATACACCGTCCAATGGGGTATGCCTGGATTTTTGTTCAGGAAGGAGAACGCCATGCGTCGTGAAGTGTTGACCTGGTCCGACGTAGATAAACTCATAGATTATTTGGCACCACAAATTCACGGCCGTTATGACGGCATGGTCATTATTACCCGTGGCGGCATTGTACCGGGTGGGATGCTGGCCGAGGCGTTAAATATCACCTATATTCTTACCGCTTCTGTGCGTTTCCCGGCTGACTTTCCTGGGCTGCAATTTCCCGGCCCGGAAAAATATGCTATCCCTGAATTTAACCAATTCCCCAATGACGAGGTGCTGGCAGGGCGGCGCCTGTTGGTGGTGGATGACGTGTGGACAAAAGGGCGTAATATGATCACGGTGGCCAATCGCATTGATGTCGCTGGCGGTCAGCCAGATACCTGCGTGCTGCATTACAAACCGGCCACCTCTCTCTATCCTGGTCTGACGCCCACGTATTACGCGGCCGTAACAGACGCTTACATTATTTACCCCTGGGAGTTAGATCGCGGCCCTGAAGTATTGGGGGTATGGAATTAAGTTCCTGAGTACCCGGTCACCGGGTGAGTGCTTGGTGATCAAGTGGTGGAGTCATGGCCGGGCTGTGTTATGATCACCCGGCTTTTGAAGATGTATTCATGAGACCGGCGGGCATTGGGTCCCTGGCGGCAAAAGCCGCCGAACCGTGTCAGGTCCGGAAGGAAGCAGCACTAAGGCGTGTCTTTTGGGTGCCCAGGATCACCTGGTGACCGTCGGTTCCATGAATATATCGGGAGATTGGAGATCCAAGAGCAGAGATTAGGTAATCGGCAACAATATTTCGAAATTAAGATCGCTTGAGGCGTTGCCGATTCCTCGAGGAAACCGCGAGAAAACGCCTCTTTTTACATCTGAAAACTCTTCGCGGTTTACCTAAAAGCCGCAGCCCATCTCCACTCTCTGTTCTTCAATCTCTTTTTTTATGATGTCGCACTTTCTAAAGTCACGGGTGCTCCTCATCCTATGTATCTTTCTTGGCCTGGGTAGCCTGGTTGCCGCCGGGTATTTGTTTGCCCAGGGGGAGTACGTGGTATATGAGGACGGGCAGCCCATAGGCACCGCTTCCGGCCATTATCAGACGGTGGCCCAGGTCTTAACGGCCGTTGGCGTGCAGCTGCGACCAGAAGATGTCGTCTGGCCCTCTCTCACCCAATCTCCCGCACCGCATATTCAGATCAACCGCGCCAAAGCGGTTACTGTGCGTACCAAGACAGGCACCCAAACATACTTCACCCAACAACCGAACATTGCCGCCTTTTTGGCGGAAATTGACCTGATACCAACCGCCACTGACCCGCTTTTTGCCGATGGTATCAAGGCATCGCCAGAGTCATGGGCGGCACGGCCGTTGCCTCGCACGCTTGAAATTGGCCGATTTGTGACCATCACCATTACCGATGGCCGTCAGCGCCAAACCCTGCGTACGGCCGTGCCCACTGTGGGCGCCGCGCTGCAAGAAGCAAACATTGTGCTGCAAAGCATTGATACCGTTACCCCGGCCCGCAACACGCCGCTGGAACCGGGCCTGCTCATTGAGATCAGACGGGCATTTGAGGTGACGCTTCAGGTAGATGGCCGTACCATGACCACCCGCACTACCCACCCTCGAGCCCAGGACGTGCTGGCTGAAAATGGCGTCACCTTGGTGGGCCTCGATTATGCCCGGCCTGGCCCAGAAAGGAACTTGCAGCCAAACGATGTTATCCATGTCATCCGCGTCACCGAGGATTTCCGCGTGCAAGACGAACCCATCCCGTTTCAAACCGTCTATCAGGCCAATGATCAGTTGGAAATTGATACCCAGGCCATTGTCAGCGCCGGCATGCCCGGCATCAAACGGCAGCGTGTGCGCATTCGCTATGAAAACGGCATGCCTGTCAGCGAAACGATCGATGCTGAATGGGTGGCTCGTGAGCCGGTGAATGAAGTGGTGGGTTATGGTGCCAACATTGTGCCCCGTACCCTGAACACGCCTGATGGGCTGATTGAGTACTGGCGGGTAGTCAGGATGCGGGTTACCTCTTACACAGCGGCCAGCTCTGGCAAGCCCCTGGCCGCCCCTGATTATGGCATTACAGCCAGTGGGTTGACGGCCCAAAGAGGGGTGGTCGCCGTGGATCGCAGCATCGTACCCTGGAAAACCTGGGTCTACGTGCCTGGTTATGGCTTTGGCTATGCTGGGGATACTGGTGGTGGGGTGCACGGCCGTTGGATCGACCTGGGTTACGAAGAAGAAACCTTCATCCCCTGGTCTGGCTATGTAGATGTCTATTACCTGACGCCCATACCGCCACCTGAAGACATCAATTTCCTGCTGCCAGTCGAGTTACCGTAGGGGTTTATGCATCCTAAACATTTGCTTGACCAGTACCAGCTGGAACCTAAAAAGAGCCTGGGACAAAACTTTCTCTTTGATGAGAATGTGCTTGAACGCATTGTGGCGGCGGCCGATCTACAACCGGCTGATGAAGTATTGGAAATTGGACCCGGGTTGGGGGCGCTCACGCGGCCGTTGGCCCACACAGCCCGACGGGTGGTGGCCGTGGAACTGGATGACCGCTTCCTGCCGATTTTGCAAGCAGAACTGGCTGGATTCACCAACGTAGACATCATTCATGGTGATATTCTGGCACAAGACCCGGCGCGGTTATTTACCCAGCCGTACAAAGCCGTCGCCAACGTCCCTTACTACATCACCGGTGCCATTTTGCGCCACCTGCTGGCCGCCACCCATAAACCCACGTGCCTGGTGCTGACGGTGCAAAAAGAGGTGGCCGAGCGGCTCACGGCCGTACCCCCTACCATGTCTTTGCTGGCTGTCAGCGCCCAGGTTTACGGCCGTCCTCAAACCATTACCACCATCAAGGCTGGCGCTTTCTGGCCCCGCCCGGAAGTGGATTCAGCCGTGGTGCGGCTCGATGTATACAGTGAAGCCGAACGGCCGCTGCCGCTGGCTGCTGAAAGCGCTTTTTTTCGCCTGGTTAAAGCTGGCTTTAGCCAAAAGCGCAAACAATTGCAAAATAATTTGCGGCAGTTGGAGTTGAAGAAGGAAGACGTGGTAAAATGGTTGGCCTCAGTGGGCATTGACGGCCGTCGCCGCGCTGAAACCCTGACGTTAGATGAATGGCTGCAATTGTTCACTCGCCTGCCTGAGAAGTCAAAAATCGATCATTGAAAATGGGTTGGGGGAGCGTCACGGCCGTCGATCACCTTAAAGAGGGTGAAGGCCGTATTGTCTGTGTGACCTGGCACAAAACCTACCAAAAGTTACGAACCGCCGGGCAAAACGTCGTTTTACCCGGCAATTGTGGAGAAAAAGCGCATGTCCAGAAAGATTTTAACCCTCATGTTGTCTGTTATGGTGCTGATCTTCCTTGTAAGCATGGCTGTTCCCGTTTCGGCGGGAGCATATCGGTCAGCCCGGTTTGCCACCTTTAATGCCTCCCTGAACCGCTTTAATGAAGGCAGCCTCATCCATGATCTTTCCACCCCAAATAATGTTCAAGCCAAAACCATCGCCGAAATCATCCAGCGGACACGGCCGCACATCCTTTTGATTAACGAGTTTGACTATGATGAAGGTGGCGTAGCCGCCCAGTTATTCCAGCAAAACTATCTACAAGTGGCCCAAAATGGGGCCAAACCCATGCATTATCCCTATTGGTACGTCGCTGCGTCGAACACCGGCATCCCCTCTGGCTTTGATCTGAACAACAACGGGGTGATAGGTGGCCCCGATGATGCCTTTGGCTTTGGTTTTTTCCCTGGTCAATATGGCATGGTGGTCTATTCCAAGTACCCCATTGACGTGGAGAACATTCGCACATTTCAACATTTCCTGTGGAAAGATATGCCCGGGGCACTGCTGCCTGTAGACCCCACGACCGGCACTTCCTGGTACTCACCGGAAGAGCTGGACGTATTCCGTCTATCTTCCAAGAGCCATTGGGACATTCCCATTCTGATTGGTGACCAGACCGTCCACTTTCTGGTCAGTCACCCCACCCCGCCGGTTTTTGATGGCCCTGAAGACCGTAACGGCACCCGTAACCACGACGAAATCCGTTTCTGGGCTGATTATATCTCCCCGGCAGACAGCGCTTACATCTATGATGACCAGGGCCATTACGGTGGCCTGGCGCCCGATGCCCTGTTTGTCATTGCCGGTGACCAAAATGCCGATCCGTTTGATGGAGACGGTGTTCCCGGCGCCATCGACCAGCTGCTTTCTCACCCGCTGGTGAATAACCATAACACGCCCAGCAGCCTGGGCGGGCCGGAACAGGCAATGCTGCAAGGTGGGGCCAACACGCTGCACCTGGGTGACCCGGCCTATGACACGGCCGACTTTGCCGATGCGTTTGGGCCGCCCCCTACGTTTGGTGGGGCCCCTGGCAATTTACGGGCCGATTATGTGCTGCCCAGCCAGGCGCTGACCATCACCAGATCGGGTGTCTTCTGGCCAACGACCAGCGATCCATACTTTCCTCTCGTAGGCACGTTTCCGTTCCCCAGCTCTGATCATCGGTTGGTCTCTGTTGATGTGCGGGTACCGATGCCCTAAAGGGGGTGGGGCCCACGGCCGTAGATAAAAAGACGGATACGGCCGTGCTCCATTCATCAGAGAGACAGACTTGGGCCATACACAAGCGATTTCACCAGAGATGCGTCAATTGATTCAAGCCATGCCAAAGGCAGAGGTTCATATTCACCTGGAAGGGGCCATCCAGCCAGCGACGGTATTGACCCTGGCGCGGCAGCATAACCTGTTACACCGGCTGCCCGGGGATGATATCGACACGCTGCGCCGTTGGTTTGCCTTTACCGGCTTTCCCCACTTTGTGGAAATCTATGTCACCATTCAGGATTTGATTCGCACGGCCGAGGATTTTGCCTTGATCGTCTATGAAAACGGGGCAGATATGGCCGCGCAAAATATCCGCTACCGTGAATTGACGGTAACCACATACACACACACCCATCACCAGGATAAAGGGTTGACGATTGATGCTATTTTGCAGGGGTTGAATGACGGCCGTGACCGGGCCAAACGTGACTTTGGGGTAGAGATGCGCTGGGTGTTTGATGTGCCCCGCCATCTGGGGTTTGCTGCCGACGGCCGTTACCTGCCCGCCTGCGCCGATGTTGCCCTGGAACACGCCATTTTGGGAATGGACGCGGGCGTGGTAGGTTTTGGCCTGGGTGGTAATGAAGTTGGCGCGCCGCCAGAGCCGTTTGCGCCTGCCTTTGCCCGGGCGAAAGCTGCCGGGCTGCTTTCTGTGCCTCACGGCGGAGAGACCATGGGGGCGGGCAGTGTCTGGGGCTGCCTGAATGAGTTACAGGCTGACCGCATCGGGCATGGCGTACGGGCCATCGAAGATGCCGAACTGCTGGCGCTCCTTAAGGAGCGCCAAATTCCCCTGGAGGTGAACCTTACCAGCAACCGCTGCCTGCACATCTTCCCCAGCCTGGCAGACCATCCCTTCCGCCAGCTGGATGACATGGGGCTGCTGCTGACGGTAAACAGCGATGACCCACCGTTGTTTAACACCAACCTGGTGCAAGAGTATGAACTATTGGTGGGCGAATTTGGCTATGCTCAGGCTGAGCTGGTGCGCCTGGCCCGAAATGCCTTTGCCGTAGCGGGCGTGGAAACGGCCGTGAAACAACAGCTCCTGGCCGAGTTTGATGCCTGGGTCAGCCACATGGTCATCATCTAGACATGCCGTCTACCCTGGTGACTGTCTCCATTTTCTGATCTGCTGTTATAATCCTTTCCCATGCAGGTAGAACGCATTTGCATTGTGGGGTTGGGGCTGATAGGCGGTTCGCTGGCGCTGGCCCTGCGGTTGGCGCAGCGCACGGCCGTGGCTGCCTTCCCGCTCCATATGACCATCGTGGACACCAATCCGGATACCCGCGCCGCCGCTGAACGGCTGGCCGATGTGGTGACGGCTGATCTGGCCGCCGGTGTGGCCGAGGCAGAGTTGGTGATATTGGCGACGCCGGTACGGGTGATTTTGCGCAGCCTGGAGGCATTGCCAGAGCTGCGGCCGTCTGGCTGCATGATTCTGGATTTGGGCAGCAGCAAAGCGGATATTTGTGCGGTCATGGACAAATTGCCGACCCCCTTTCAGGCTGTTGGTGGCCATCCTATGGCCGGTAAAGAAGTGGCCGGGTTTGGCGCGGCTACCCCAGACCTGTTTCAAGGGCACACGTTCATTTTATGCCGCACAGCCCGCACCACGCCAGCGGTGGAAATGGCTGTGCTGACGCTGATAGCTCATCTCCGGGCCACAGCCCTGTTTTTACCGGCGACGCTGCATGATGAGATGGTGGCCGCTATCAGCCATCTGCCTTATCTGGTGTCTGCGTCGCTGATGCGTGCAGCGGCCGGCATGGCTGACGAGCGGCTGTGGCCGGTGAGCGCGTCAGGGTTCCGTGATACCACCCGCATTTCCGGCACGAACCCACAGATGATGCTAGATATTTTACTGACCAACCGGGAAGCGGTGTTAGGCCAAATTATGGCTTTTCAGGAGCGCTTGACGGCCGTCACACACCTGCTCCAAACTGAAAACGAAGAAGCCCTTTTCCAATGGCTCTGTGAAACCCAGGCCGAATATCTGACGTACCAGCAGTATAAGCAGTACGGTCGTCAGTAATCGGCAGGTGCTCTACAGAAAAAGGATGAAGTTAATGTATCTACTGGTTATGGTTCTTGATGATGTGTCCCACCTGGGCGATGTTCTTAATGCCTGGACGGAAGCAGGTGTGCCCGGGATTACCATTCTGGAAAGCACAGGCGTGAACCGGGTTTTGCAGCGCCATATGCCGGAAGCTGCCTTTGCCGGCTTTAGCCAAATCTTTGGCGGTGGCCGGGTAGGGCACCATACCATCTTGTCGGTGATTGGTGACCTGGCCGTGGCCGAACAAGCCGTGGCCGCTACGGAAAAAGTGGTCGGCGCTCTCAATGAGCCGCATACGGGCATCGTTTTTGCCCTGCCCATTGCCCAGGTGTGGGGGACGTTGAACAAAGTGGTGGGATAAGGGGGTCAGGCAGAAGCTTGAACATCTGCAGACAAAGGACGTAACTATGGTTTGGGTGCAATTTCTTCTAAGTGCGGCAGTTGTGGTGGTGGCGGCGCATTATCTGGCCCAGCACGGCGACATTATTGCCGTGCGCACGAAGTTGGGTGGGCTGTTTGTGGGTACGGTTTTCCTGGCGGGGGCCACGTCGCTGCCAGAAATGTTGGCCTCTGTCAACGCTTTCCAGATCGGGTCACCCAACCTGGCCGCCGGTAACTTTTTTGGCAGCAATATGGTGAATATGGCGCTGCTGGCAATATTAGACCTGATGTATTTCCAGGCGCCCCTGATGCGGCGTATTGCTATTAACCATTCGCTGACGGCCGGGCTGACCATTTTGCTCATGTTGATTGCCGTTACCTCGCTGGTGGCGGATATTGATATCGCCATTGGCTGGGTTGGCCTGGACAGCATTATCATTATTGTGGCTTATTTCCTGGGGTTGTGGGTGATTCAACAGGGGACACGCGGCTTGCCGGCGGCCGTGGCCCTGGATATTGAACCTGGCCCTACCTTTCCCTCGCTGCGGCGGGGGATCATTGGCTTTGGTGTGTCGGCCGGGGTATTGGTAGCCGTGGTGCCGCTGTTGGTAGACGCCAGCGCGACCATTGCCGTGATTACTGGTTTGGGGACGGGTTTTGTGGGTACGGCGCTGCTGGCACTGGTAACATCGCTGCCGGAGTTAATTGCCGCCCTGGCCGCTATGCGGCTGAATGCCTTTGACCTGGCCGTTGGCAACCTGTTTGGTTCCAGTGTGTTTAACATGTTTGCCCTGGGTCTGGTGGACTTTGTCTATTTTGACGGCCGTTTCCTGGGTGCCGTTGATCCGAACTTTGCCATTGCCGGTTTGTTGGGCTTGTTGCTGACAGCCATGGCGCTTATGGGTACGTTGGCCCGTGTCGAGCGGCGCTTTCTCTTTATTGAATTGGATAGCGCCGCTATCCTGGTGCTGTACCTGTTGGGGATGTATTTGCTCTTTGTGCGCGGGGTAGGCCTTTAGAAAAAAGGAAGAAGTTTTATGAATGTGGCCGTTAAAGGCCCTGAGGCCTTTGCCGATGTCAGGCGGCTGATTGTCGTGGCGGCGCACCCGGATGACTTGGAAACCTTGGTGGGCGGTACCGTAGCGCAATTAACCGGGCGCGGCATCCAGGTATACTCTGTTAACTGCACGTTGGGTGACATTGGCACGCCAGATGCCAGCCAGACGCGGCCGGCATTAGCCAGCACCCGCCTGGCGGAAACGGGCGAAGCCGCCCGTATTTTAAACCTGGCCCAAACCTTTAACCTGGGCCACCATGATGGTGAGCTGCTGCCTGACCTGACGTTACGTGCGCAAATCGCCCGCCTCTACCGGCTGACAAAGGCGGATACGCTGTGGACGTTTGATCCCCACTGGACGGGCCAGATTCACCCAGACCACCGGGCGGCCGGGCAGGCAGCGCTGGATGCCTACATGCCATCTAAGATGCCCTTGTACCATCCGGAGCAGTTGAACGAACCGGGCGTGGGACTGGGCTGCTTAGAGCGGGTGTTTGTGTTTTCCACAGACCGGAGCCCAGATATTTGGGTAGATGTCACGGCCGTGTACCCTACCAAACTTGCCGCCTCTATGGCCCATAAAAGCCAGTTCCCTCACGGTGAAGAAAGCCTGGCCTGGATGAAAGAATTAGACCGGCGTCAGGGCCAGGCCATCAACACCCTATATGCCGAGACCTTCAAGCAGATTGACGTGTGGTAACTTGATCAATCAACCTCCTGGAGGTTGTGCGCCGTATGACAATAACAGCCGTAAACAGCCGTAAACTGCAATGGTGGGAAGCGATAGTGCTAATTGTGGGCCTGCTGCTTTTTGCTGCCCAGGCTTTTTTGAGTTCTCCGCGCAAGTCCGCTTCCTTTGATGAGGAATACCATATAGCCGCTGGTTATGCTTACCTGAAAACGGGTGACTTCCGCATGAGCCAGAATCACCCGCCGCTGGTGAATGCCCTCAGCGCCCTGCCCTTGCTGTGGCGTGATGATGTGACCCTGCCGCTGGACCATCCTTCCTGGCAGGGGCGAGATTTTTTTAACTTTGCGCGTGTTTTTCTGTGGGAGGTACAGGACGATCCCCACACCATGCTGGTATGGGCGCGCTGGCCAGTAATAGGGCTGGGCGTGGTATTGGTGGCTGCCTTGTTTTGGTGGGCGCGACAAATGGCCGGAGCGTGGGCCGGCTGGATCGTGTTGATCCTGGCGGCTTTTGACCCCAACCTCATCGCCAATTCCCGGCTGGTAACCACCGATCTGGGCATGACCTGCTTCATGCTGCTGACGATATGGCGATTATGGCATTGGCTGGTACGGCCGTCCCCCCGTAACCTCCTCCTTACCGGCTTTTTTGCGGGGTTGACCTGTGCCGCCAAATACACGGGCCTCATGGTCTGGCCCATGATACTAGCGATTACAGTGATGTGGCGATTAGAGGTGAACGACTGGAAGAAACAGCTCCAATTGCTCATCTCCCACCTGGCCATCATGGGTCTGATCGCCTTTACGGTGATATGGGCTGTTTACCGTTTTGATATCAGCCCTTTCCCGGGTACGGCCGTGCCGTTTCCGGCCTCTTTTTACCCCTATAATGTGTGGGACACCTTTCGGGTCATTGAAGACGAACCGTTGGCCTCTTTTTTACTGGGGCAAACGTCGCGTGGCGGTTGGTGGTATTACTTTCCAGTAACACTGGCGGTTAAGACCAGCCTGCCCCTGCTGCTGCTGGCGACGGTGGGCGCATTTGTGGCCATCAAAGAAGGTGGCTGGCGCCGATCGGCCGTTTTGTGGCTGCCGCCGCTGCTCTTTTTGCTGCTGGCCATGGCCGGGAATATCACCATCGGTTACCGGCATATTTTGCCCGTGGTGCCCTTCCTCATCATGCTGGCGGCACACACAGGTAAACTTGATGATGCCTTTCGCCAGGTGAAGTTGGGTGCAGCAGCGACCCGTCAACAACGCACTGGAGGCACTGTTTTTAATACCTTTATCGCGCTCTTACTGGCGATGCAAATCACCGGCACACTGCGCCTTTTCCCAGATCACGAGGCATTTTTTAATGAACTGGCCGGTGGACCACAAGGTGGCGGGCGCATATTGGCTGACTCTAACCTGGATTGGGGGCAGGATTTGATCGCCCTGCGAGACCTGATGGTTGAGATGGGGATTGATGAAGTCTACCTGGCTTACTTTGGCACGGCCGTGCCAGAAGCCTATGGTCTGCATTACCAGCCCATCCCTGGCTTTTTGCGCTTTACGTCCGGGGCTGAGGTAAATGCTTACAACCCATACACGCCGCTGCCGGGCTGGTATGCCATTGGTCAGACCAGCCTGCACTTGGGGCTGATGCTGCAAAACAATGACATTTACGCCACCTTTCTTGACCGGCCGCCGGTGGCACAGGCCGGTTACAGCATCAACCTGTACCGCGTAGATTACCCGGCGGATATGCCCGTGGATAGGGTGGTGGTGACGGGCACGGCCGTATCTGACTTGGCACCGGCCGCGTTGGGGGTGGTTGACGGCCGTCGCCTCATTACCAAATGGACGGCAAACGAGGCCACGGTTATTATTCCATTTACCGAACCGTTTACAACGCCAGACGATTTCCAGCCAGTAGAGGCTGACTTCGCCGGGGTGTTGACGCTAACCGGTTATACCCTGGCCCAAAACGAGAGTCGGCCTGGTGAATCCATAACCCTAACGCTGTATTGGCAGCGGGGCGCCGCGGATATTCCTCTACCAGCGCCCACGGCCGGCGCACCGTTGGCCGCTTTTGTACACTTGTCTGGGGCAGACCCGGCCCAGATTGTGGCCCAGTATGATGGCTGGGACACGGCCGTGAGCACCCTGGAACCTGGTGACGTCATTCGCCAGCGTATCATCCTGACGCCGCCACCGGCGTCGCCTCCGGGCGTCTACTTTCTGCGGGTGGGCCTGTACTCGCCGCAAACCAACCAGCGTTTCCCGCTGGTCGGGCAGGCAGATGATTTTATCATCCTGACATCTATCTCTCTTTCGGAGTAACCCTATGGCTGTCAACGGTTATGAGCACTGCTTTATTCAAACCAACCATATCACCTTACATACCGTTCTTGCCGGCCCGGCGGACGGTCCGCCGGTTATTTTATTGCATGGCTTTCCGGAATTTTGGTTTGGTTGGCGCAAGCAAATCCCTTACCTGGCGCAGCAGGGCTTCCGGGTGATTGTGCCTGACCAACGCGGTTATAACCTCAGCGACAAGCCGCGGCCCCTGGCTGCCTACCACCTGGATGAACTGATGAAAGATGTGACGGGGCTCATGGATGCCCTGGGCTACCAGGACACCTTCCTGGCGGGGCATGATTGGGGGGCGCTGGTGGGTTGGTGGCTGGCCGTTTGCCAGCCGCAGCGGCTGCGCAAGATGGCCATCCTTAACGTGCCCTATCCTACAGTGGCCGTGGAAGCGATACGTGCTGGCAATAAGGCACAACGCCGCAAAAGTTGGTATGTGCTGGCTTTTCAACTCCCCTGGTTGGCCGAGCGCGGTTTCCAAGGGCAAAATAAAGGGGAGGGACGTAACATTTTGCTGCGTACCAGTCACAAAGGAACGTTTAAGCCTGAAGAGTTGATTGTCTATGAACATGCCTGGCGCAAGCCGGGAGCCGTGACGGCCATGCTAAACTGGTACCGGGCCAACTTTCGCACTTTTTTGACAATGCCGCACCCGCCGCCGGGTTCCATTCAGACGCCAACGTTGATGTTGTGGGGGGAACAGGACCGGGCATTAGGCAAGGAATTAGCGCCGCCGACGATTGAACTATGTGCCGACGGCCGTCTGCTCTTTTTCCCTGACGCCTCTCACTGGCTGCAACATGACGAGGCGGCGGCGGTGAACCAGCATCTGGCCGCGTTTTTCCAACCAGAACGTTAATAGATAAATGGGATCAACTTTCGCACCCGTTTCTGATAGGCGGCATACTCCTCATAACGCTCGGCCAGCCATTGTTCCTCGCGACGGGATTTGACATCGAAGAAAGCCAACAACACTAGTGCCAGTAACAAGGTAATGAGGCTGTTGTGTACCAATCCCCAACCAACGGCGCCACTGATGATGCCACTGTAAATGGGGTGGCGCACCAGGCGGTAAGCGCCGTGGGCTACCATGTGGGCGTTCTCTTTGGGGCGGGGCACGGCCGTCAAGTTCCCACCCAAACTCAGCACCCCGACCATAGCCAGCAGCAGGCCGGCGGCGGCTAGAATGAGCCCCAAAATCTGGCTAACAACGTTGTATGGCCAGGGCCAGCCGGCCCACTGCCGCGTCCCAAAAGGGGCCACAAAAATGACCCCAAATAATACAAACTGCACGATGACGTAACCTTCACCACGTTTCCCGACCCACTTGTCCCATTTCAAAGCTATATGCTCCGGTCAAAAAGAGATTGGAAAAGAGCCGTTGCTCACCTTCCGATCTCTGATTGTTATATCACGTTTCTGTGGTGGCCTACAACTGCTGTTGGTTAGGGCACACTTCCATTGTAGCTGAATTTTCAGCCTATCACCCCATAAACTGACTGCCGACGAAAACCGGGGCTTCTGCTAAAATAGCGCTTACTATTGTTGCTTTATTACTTATGAAACGAAAGTCTGTAGCTCTAGGGTTCATACTATTGTTAGGGCTTACTGGTTGTATGACCAGGAAACCTGCTGCTGAAGGCAGCGGTCTGCATCAAACGGGTGAAGGTACGCTGCCTCTTACACCATGGGCCCCACCTGATTTGCCAGGACATTGTCCCCATTATCCGCTGGGTGGTTTTTATGATGTCTGGCGTAATGAACAAGTTTTCCCGCAGATCGGCTGTGCACTTCAACCGGCCGTAGTTGTCCGCGGCACGGAAGCGTATCTGGACTGTATGCATGCCCTCTGGTTACAAGAACAACAGTTATTTGTAGCGCTTGCTTACACCAGCGCCGGGTATGATTGGCAGTTTGTAGATGATGCCTCTGGCATTCCACCGGAGGCACCCCTGATGGAAGCGCCTGTGCCTCGTGAAGGGCTGACGTTTCCAGCGAACGGCCGTCACGCCTGGCTGGCTGCGGCGGTCACCAACCCTTCTTGTGACGGCCGTGCCCAATCAAGCGAAACAACGTTTGTAGGGCAAATGCAGCAGTTTGAGAATGGCTGGTTGTTGTGGAATGGTCAGGTGGCATTTGTTCTATTGAATGGTGGCGCGTATCTCATGTTTTAAATCACTCGAGGGCAAAAAGACCGTCACCTCTAAGCAAATGATGCCTCATCATCATAAATGAGCCTCAGATCTAAGGAACGGAGATGCGGACAATGGAGAAAATCGTTGAGCATATAGGCAGACAGGGGGTCATTGCCATTGTCCGCGGGCAATTTGCCTGGCCGCAGGTGCAGGCCATCGCAGAGACGGTGGTGGCCGCCGGTGTTACCGTTCTGGAAATTACGTTAAATACTCCAGGGGCTCTGGCAGCTGTTGAACAACTGCGCCACCGGTTTGAGGGGCAGGCCATTGTAGGGGCCGGTACCGTCAGAACAGCAGAACAATTGCAAGAGGCCATACAGGCTGGGGCTCACTTTACGGTGGCCCCTAACTTTGACCGAGAGTGTGTGGCCACGGCTGTTAGTCAGCGCTTTCTTCATTTGCCCGGCGTCTTTACGGCCACGGAGGCGGAGACCGCCTGGCGGGCTGGCTGCCGCCTGCTTAAGCTCTTTCCCTCCGATATGTTGGGGCCGGCCTATCTGAAAGCCTTGCGCGCGCCGCTGGATGATGTGCACTTTGTGCCTACGGGCGGTATTTCGGCCGCCAACATTGGCGATTATCGCCGGGCTGGGGCTTTTGCTTGTGGCATTGGCAGTGCTCTGGTAGCTGGGCCAGATCAGCCGCTGGCCGAACTGCACCAACGCGCCCTGGCCTTGCAACGCGCCTGGGAAGCGGCCGCATGAGCCGGTTTGACGTCACCAGCTTCGGTGAGGCCATGCTCCGGCTAAGTGTGCCTGCCGGCGTGCGCCTGGAAACGGCGCGCCAGCTTGACATGGTCCCGGCCGGTGCCGAATGTAACGTGCTGGCCGCCCTGGCGCGGTTGGGGCGGCGCTGTGGCTGGGCGAGCAGCCTGCCAGACAATGCCCTGGGGCACATTGTTGTGAACGCATTACGGCAGGCAGGGGTGGATGTGACGGCCGTACACTGGTCCACGACTGGCCGAATAGGCACATACTTTATTGAATTTGCCGTACCGCCGCGCCCTACACAGGTCATTTATGATCGTGCCCATGCTTGTATGACGCAGTGGCAGCCACAGCAGCTGCCGTGGGACTATTTATTGGATACCCGCATCCTGCATCTGACGGGGATTACACCGCCGCTGTCAGCAAGCTGCCAGGCGATGGTGGCTGAGGCTGTGCGCCGTGCCCGGCAGCAGGGTGTGGCTGTTAGCTTTGATGTTAATTTTCGCCATAAGCTGTGGACAAGGGAGGTGGCCGCCCAAACGTTGTTACCGCTGATTCAAGAAGTGGAGCTGCTCTTTTGCAGCCTGCGTGATGCCCGTGCCTTGTTTGGGTGCGCACCAGAGCCAGAAACGGCCGTGCAGCAGCTGCTGGATATAAGCAAAGCCAGGCAAGTGGTGATGACCCTGGCGGAGGAGGGGGTTATAGGTTGGGATGGCGCAGCGTGGCAGCGGCAGCCGGCGCTGCCAGTGCAAATTGTTGACCGCATTGGCGCCGGGGATGCTCTGGCCGCCGGGGTGTTACAGGGCTGGCTGGCCGGTGACTTTGCCACCGGGCTGCGGTATGGTGTGGCCCTGGCAGCCCTGGCCCTGAGCCAGTATGGTGATATGGTGGTTACTTCCCTGCCCGAAGTAGAAAACCTGGCCAAGAATAATAACCGAGATGTGATGCGTTAAGGGCGTGCCCCCATCACCCGGTGATCAGCCATAGATCGCTGGGTTCAGTTTTCAGTAATCAGCAACCAGTTATCCGTAGAGCCTAACGCCCGTAAATGTCCACTGAAAACTGGTTACTGACTTCTGATTACTGGTACTAGAGCACGCCTGGTTCTGGAACCGTGGCGGTAAACTTGTTGATGATCTTTAGCTGACAAGTTGTTTTACGCGCTCATTCAGGTTACGCAGCGTCATCTTGGCGGCGTTGTCTAACATGGGCGTCATTTGTTCTGCTAAAGCCGGGTCAAGAAATTCAAAATCCCACTCCATGGTCACTGTGGCCGCTTCCCCATCAGGTACTACTGCAAACTTGCCTTGTGAATACTTCACCGGTAACGGAGATTGGACGTGTTGAAAACGGTAACTTCTTTGTGCCGGGGAATAGTCACTGATCTCTTCCCGAATTTCGTGGCCGTCGGTGTCTATGCAAATACGCTGTGTCCCTATCACTTCTGCTTTTACAATGCCGGGAATATAAGCTGGCGCCTGGGCCAGGTTCCCCAGCAGCTGCCAGACTGCTTCTGGGGATGCTTCAATCTTGATATGATTTTCTACTTTTGCCATGATCGCTCTCCTTTTTACCGAATAACAAATTCAGGTATTGAATAAACTGTTCGATATGCCTGTGGATGACATCAGGGTTTTGTTGTGCCTTTGCCAGAATCATCATGCCCTCATAAACAACCACAAAATGCTCAGCTACCAGGGTGGTGTCAACAGGGATTTGGGGAGGATACAGCTTCACAGCTTCATCCAGATCAGACTTAAGGATGTCAGTCCACCACAAAAATACTTTGTCACAGAGGGTGCATAGGGCAGGGTTTGTGGTTGATAATTCCTGAGCAAAGTTGCCAAACAAACAACTTTTTGGCGTTTCTGGGTTATCAAACTGGCTGGCAATGAAGCGGCAATGGGCACGTAAACGTTGCAGCGGATCGCGTATTTGCAAAAAGGGAGCTGTGGTTTCTAGCATCTCTTTCATTGGCTCCCAATGGTAGTGGAGCACGGCCCTGCCCAGCGCTTCTTTGCTAGGAAAGTAATGAAAAAACGCCCCTTTTGTAACACCCACACGCTGACATATCTCATTGACAGACGTAGCCGCATACCCTTTTTCCAACATCAAATGGCGGGCGGCTTTAAGTAACTCATCACGAACTTCAAAGTCATTCATCATTATGACACTCCATCGTACCAACCGGTTGGTATGATAAGAGTATATTCAATATAGTGTAGTTGTCAATCCCCCGACCATAGATACAATGCAGCTAGATTTAGTGATGGAGGCAGAGCATGGGAAAAAGGCAAACTTGGCGCAGTCGCGAATGGTTTGGTAACCGGGATATACTGGGATTTACGCACCGCAGTTGGATTAAAAATCAAGGACATCCAGATCAGATGTTTGACGGCCGTCCCGTCATTGGCATTTGCAATACCTGGAGCGACCTGACACCCTGCAATGCTCATTTTCGCATCCTGGCTGAGATGGTGAAACGCGGCGTGTATGAAGCTGGTGGGTATCCGCTGGAATTCCCTGTCATGTCTTTGGGGGAGGTGCTGATGCGCCCCACGACCATGCTCTACCGCAACCTGGCCAGTATGGACGTAGAAGAGTCCATTCGGGCCAATCCCCTGGATGGTGTGGTATTGCTGACCGGCTGTGATAAGACCACCCCCTCCACGGTCATGGGGGCGTGTAGTGTAGATATTCCTACCATCGTTCTGCCCGGCGGCCCTATGCTCAACGGCAAGTATCGCGGGCGAGACATTGGCTCCGGCACCTCGGTTTGGGAATTTACCGATGATCTGCGCTCTGGCAAGATGACCATAGAGGAGTACCTGGAGGCGGAATCCTGCATGTCGCGCAGCGATGGTCACTGTATGACCATGGGCACCGCCTCTACCATGGCCTGCATGGTAGAAGCCTTGGGGCTGACGCTGCCGGGGGCGGCGGCCATCCCCGCTGCCGATTCGCGCCGCCGCCGCCTGGCCCACCTGACGGGTAACCGCATTGTACAGATGGTCAAAGATGACCTACGGCCGTCACACATCCTCACCCGTGCTGCCTTTGAAAACGCCATTATGGTCAATGCCGCTGTGGGCGGCTCTTCTAACTTTGTTGTTCATTTACTGGCCATTGCCGGGCGGGTAGGTATAAACCTGACGCTGGCTGACTTTGACCACCTGGGCAGCCCCCTGCCGCTGCTGGTTAACCTGATGCCTTCTGGCCGCTACCTGATGGAAGATTTTTTCTATGCGGGTGGCCTGCCTGTGGTTATTCAGGAGATGGGGGAACATTTGCACATGGAGGCCATGACGGTGACTGGTAAATCCATAGGGGAGAATACAGCCGGCACGCCTTGTTACGGCCGTGACGTCATCGCCCCCCTGGCAAAACCTATCAAGGAGCATGCCGGGCTGGCTGTGTTGCGCGGCAACCTATGTGAAGATGGCGCCATTATCAAGCCGTCGGCGGCCACACCGGCGCTGATGGCCCATCGCGGGCGGGCGGTGGTTTTTGCCGATATCGATGATTACCATGCACGCATTGATGATCCTGACCTGGATGTAGATGCCGGTTGTATATTGGTACTCAAGCAGGTTGGCCCTAAAGGGTATCCGGGGATGCCGGAGGTAGGTAACTTTGGCTTGCCGGCCAAACTGCTGAAGCAGGGGGTGACAGACATGGTGCGGATTTCAGACGGCCGTATGTCTGGTACGGCTTACGGCACCGTGGTGCTGCACGTGGCCCCTGAGTCGGCCATCGGCGGTACGCTGGCCCTGGTGCAAAATGGTGATATGATCGAACTAAATGTGCCTCAACGTCGTCTGCACCTGGATGTGCCCGCAGACGAACTGGCCCGCCGCCGGGCCGCCTGGCAGCCCCGGCCACCACATACGGAACGGGGTTATGTCAGCCTCTTTTTAGAACATGTGCAGCAAGCCAACCTGGGGGTGGATTTTGATTTCCTGGTGGGCAAATCAGGTGCGGCTGTGTCCCACGGTAATCACTAACATGATCAAAATTTGTGACGGGTTGGCAAAACCTGTCACAGATGGTTCAAAAATCTATGAAAATTGCAGTCACAGGGGGCAACGGCCGTGTGGGCCAGGCCGTCATCCAATGGGCCCTAGCCCAGGGGCACACGGTCGTCAGCATTGACCGCACCCCCCCAGACCAGACAAACGCTCAGGCGAGTCTGACATACACTCAGGCGGACCTTACCGATTACACAGCATTTACACAGGCGTTACAGGGGTGCACGGCGCTGATACACCTGGCGGCCATTCCTTCACCGCGTCATGTTGCCGATCATGAGGTACACAACAACAACGTTGTCGCCAGTTACAATGCCCTCAGTGCCGCCGCCTACCTGGGCATCAACCGCGTTTGCCAGGCGAGCAGCATCAACGCCATTGGCGCCGTCTACAGCCGCTGGCCGCGTTATGATTATTTGCCAGTGGACGAACATCATCCTACCTACAATGAAGATCCCTACAGCCTGTCAAAATGGATTTGTGAACAGCAGGCCGACGCCATCACCCGACGCTATGAGTCTATGACGGTGGCCAGCCTGCGCCTTCATTGGGCCGTGCCTGCCCGGGCTGACGCTGCCCCGTGGCAGGGTGACCTGCATGAGCTTCTGGCCAAACAGTTATGGGGTTATACCTGTTTGCGGGCCGCAGCACGAGCGTTTTTGCGGGCATTAACGGCCGACTTTAGCGGCCACGAGGTGTTTTATGTGGTGGCACCAGATACGATGGTGGACACCCCTTCTGTGGTGCTGAAGGAACACTTTTTCCCCGATGTGCCGCTGCGTGGCAGCCTGTGCGGCAACCAGGGTTTTTTTAACTGCGCCAAAGCAGAACGTTTGCTGGGTTGGCGGCATGATGAAGAGGAGGCCTAAAACGATGCATATTCAACCCTCACGGGAAGACCTGATCACGCTGACAGCACTGAATCCCTTTGACCGTTTCCCTGACGGCCGTCCGCGGGTGTCGGATGATCTGCTGGCGCGGATGAAGCTGGTGACCACCGAAGAAGCATGGGGGGTGCTGCGGAATCACGGCTATCACCGCCAGTTCGTAGGGAACTGGCAAGAGACACACCCCGGCAAGATCACGGTGGGGCGAGCAGTGACGGCGCAGTTCCTGCCCCACCGCCCTGATTACCACGAGGCCATTCAACAGGTGGGTCTGCGCGAAGGGCGCAGCCCCGTTGGCGGCCAAAATTCCTGGATCATTGAAACCTTGCAGCTAAATGACGTGATGGTGGTAGACATCTTTGGCAAGGTGAAAGAGGGGACGGTAGTGGGGGATAACCTGGGTACGGCCGTACGGGCCCGTACCCAGGCTGGCGCGGTCATTAACGGCGGCATTCGTGACTATCAGGGGTTGGTGCAGTTGGCAGACATCAACATCTACATGCGCGGCATAGACCCTACGGCTATCGCCGATGTCACCCTGGCCGGCATTAACATTCCCATTCGTCTGGATGGTGTCACCGTGCTGCCGGGTGATGTAGTGTTGGGCACGCCTACCGGCGTCATCTTTATTCCGCCGCACCTGGTACAGGAAGTGGTGGCGTGGAGCGAAGATATTCGTGTGCGTGATGAGTTTGGCAAGCTGCGCCTGAACGAAGGTAAGTACACCAGCGGTGAGATTGATGTGCCGGTCTGGCGTGAAGACATTGAGGCAGATTTTCAAGCCTGGCAGCAGACCATCAAAAGCTAGGAGAGGGCAAAAAACCAACGATGAATCCATTAAACCCTGACACACAGCGGCCAGAAGACAATGTACCCACCGCTTCCCGACCAAGTGCGCTGAAGATTACCGATTTGCGCACGGCCACGGTGGGGTGGGGTGGCTGGCGTTTTACGATTGTTCGCCTGGATACAAATCAGGGGATCAGCGGTTACGGCGAGGTACGGGATGGGGCTAGCAAACTGTATGCCCTGATGCTCAAAAGCCGCATCCTGGGTGAAAATCCGTGTAATGTGGACAAAATTTTCCGCCAGATCAAGCAGTTTGGGCACCACGGCCGTCAGGGAGGTGGTGTTTGTGCGGTGGAAATGGCGCTTATGGACCTGGCCGGTAAGGCTTACGGCATGCCGGCCTACATGTTGGCCGGGGGCAAATTCCGCCAACGCATTCGTCTCTATTGTGATACGCCTGGCGAACCTACCGGCGAGGCGATGGGGCATAAGCTGGCAGAACGCCTGAAACGTGGGTTTACCATGTTGAAGATGGATTTGGGCATCGAGCTGCTCACCAATGTGGCCGGGGCGCTGGCCTGGCCCCGCGGCATGCTGCCGGGTGACGTTCAGGATGGCAGCCCTGATCTGCGCCATGTGATGCACCCCTTCACCCATGTGCGCCTGACAGACCGGGGCATTGCCCATTTGTGTGACTATGTAGCTCAGGTGCGGGCCATCATTGGCGATGAAGTGCCGCTGGCGGTAGACCACTTTGGCCACATAGGCATTGATGACTGCCTGCGCCTGGGCCAGGCCTTGGAGCCATTTAACCTGGCCTGGCTGGAAGACCTGGTCCCCTGGCAGTATACCGACCAATGGGTCCAATTGGAACGGGCGCTGCATACACCGGTTTGCACCGGAGAAGACATTTACCTGAAAGAAGGCTTTATGCCGCTGTTAACGGCACGCGCCGTGAACGTCATTCACCCTGATCTGGCCACCAGCGGCGGCATTCTGGAAACAAAAAAGATCGGTGACCTGGCGCAGGAGTATGGCGTCAGCATGGCGCTGCATATGGCGGGCACACCCATCAGCACTATGGCCAGTGTGCATTGCGCCGCCGCCACTGAGAACTTTATTGCCCTGGAGCATCACTTTACGGACGTGCCCTTTTGGGGCGATTTCATTGACAATCTGCCCAAGCCGATTATCCAGAACGGCACTATCGCTGTGCCGGAAGCGCCAGGGCTGGGTTTTGATATCAACGAGGAGGCCATGGCGGCCCATTTGCTGCCCGATGACCCCGGCCTGTTTATGCCCACGCCAGAATGGGACACGGTTCGTAGCTGGGATCGTTTGTGGTCTTGACATACTCCCACCGCTGAAGCGGGTGGGATTCTTGGCCTCAAGCAAGGGATGCGGTCGCACGCAACCGGCTGACACCCTCTAAGCTCGGAGTCGATGCCCCAACTCCTTCTTTTTCAAGCAGCGCGATTGCTTCGCGCCTGATATTTCTGGCAGCGTTGTGATCCCGCCCGATTTCCAACC
>WYBM01000059.1 GCA_011525915.1 Ardenticatenaceae bacterium
GACCGACGCGATTTGAGTATCTTTCGCATTGGCATTGATTTATTTGATAGGTCTGTTGTTAACGAGCAATCTTTTACTTTACCAACAATTCCTTATTTCTGAAACTGTCCGGTAGCTAGTTCAGTAATCAGTGTTCAGTAAACAGTGAGGATGGCTATGGAAAAGCACCCCTTCTCCCTGGCAACGTTGAGCCAGGCGCTGCGTTCTGATGATCTGCCTTTGTTAGATTACCTGGATCAGCTCTTTACCTATTTCCGGGAACGGGAACCGGAGGTTCTGGCTTTTGTGCCTGAAAAGAGCCGGTTCTATCGTTTGGAACAAGAAGCCAAAGCCTTACTCAAACAATATCCTCAACCCGTCCAACGGCCGTTGCTGTTTGGCGTGCCTGTGGGTGTGAAGGATATCTTTCATGTGGATGGGTTTGATACCGAGGCGGGCAGCCGCCTGCCGGCAGACGTTCTGCGCGGGGAAGAGGCAGCCAGTGTCACTGCCTTGCGACAGGCGGGCGCACTCATCATGGGCAAAACAGTAACTACCGAGTTTGCTTACTTTGCTCCTGGCCCCACACGTAATCCGCATAACCCGGCCCATACCCCGGGCGGCTCCAGCAGCGGCTCGGCCGCAGCCGTAGCCGCAGGGTTGTGCCCGCTGGCCTTAGGCACACAAACGATCGGCTCTATTAACCGCCCGGCTGCTTTCTGTGGCGTCATTGGGTACAAACCATCCTATGATCGCATTTCCCGGGAAGGGGTCATTCCCCTGTCGGCCTCGCTTGATCACATTGGCGGGTTTACCCAAGACGTAACGGGGATGCAGTTGGTGGCCAGCCTGTTGTGCACTGATTGGGATGTGGCGTTGACTACACCGGCCCACAAACCGGTGCTGGGCATTCCGGAAGGCCCATACCTGGAACGAGCCACGGCGGCCGGGCTGGCCCATTTCCGCCAGGCATGTGCCCGGCTGCGGGCTGCTGGCTTTGATTTGGTCCCCGTTCCGGCGCTGGCCAATTTTGACCAGATTTATGAATGGCACAACCTGATTGTGGCCGCAGAGGCGGCTCGTTTCCACCAGCCCTGGTTTGCCAAATATGGGGCGTTGTATCATGAAAAAACGGCCGTGCTCCTTGAACGCGGTGCCCAAATAGAGGATCAGCAGTTGGCTGTGGCCCTGGCCGGGCGCAGCCAACTGCGCGGTGAATTGACGGATCTGATGTTGGCCCAGGGCTTAGACGGCTGGTTGTCGCCGCCGGCCCCAGGCGCGGCCCCTGCCGGGTTGGGCAGCACCGGTGACCCGGTGATGAACCTGCCCTGGACTTACAGTGGTCTGCCCACCATCACCCTGCCGGCGGGCAAGCATGAGACCGGACTGCCGCTGGGTTTACAGTTAACCGGCCACTGGTACGGTGACGAAGAGTTGTTGGGGTTTGCCCAACAACTAGAAGCATCGCTTAACAGTGAAAGATGAAACGATATTTAGCATTAGGTGATTCCTACACCATTGGCCATGGCGTGGCCGAAGACGAACGATGGCCAGTGCAGCTTTCAGCCCGTCTCCGTGACATGGGCCTTAGGCTAGCTGCGCCCGACATTATCGCGGTCAATGGTTGGACGACGGATGAACTGGCAGCCGGTATCCAGAAAGTTAACCCACAGGGGCCATATGATATGGTCTCTTTGCTTATTGGTGTCAATAACCAGTATCGTGGCCGCAGTCGAAAGGAATACCAGCAGCAGTTTGTTGGTTTGCTGCAGCAGGCTGTCGCCTTGACCGGAGATACCCCCGCTCATGTTATGGTGCTGTCTATTCCTGATTGGAGTGTAACGCCCTTTGCTGCCGGGCAAGACCAGGCCAAAATTGCGGCCGAGATTGATGCTTTTAATGCGATTAACCGGGAAGAAGCCCAAAAGGCGGCTGTCCATTACGTGGACGTAACGCCCCATTCGCGTCATGCTGCACATCATGGGGCTTTGATTACCCAGGACGGGCTGCATCCATCTGGCGAGATGTATAAGGCCTGGGTAGAACTGGCGCTGCCTACAGCGCTGCAAATCCTCAACTGATGAGGGGTAATGAGGGATTATGCTCAGAGCTGAAGATTTTTTTGAGCTGGATGAGGATACGGCCGTCTTCTTTAGCGGCTGTGATGCCGTATGGCAGGCATTAACCCATATTAAGGCGCACGTAGCCCGGTTGACGGGCGGTACACAAACAATTCTGGGTGAGGTCATGCCTGGTGCCTATATCAGCGACCGCCCTGTGTATATTGCTGCAGGGGCACGTATTGAACCGGGCGCTTATGTGCATGGTCCGGCCTACATTGGGCCGGGGGCAGTGGTGCGCCATGGTGCCTTTGTGCGCGAAGATGTCATCCTGTGTGCCGGTGTTATTTTTGGCCACGCCACGGAAGCCAAAAATGCGCTGCTGCTGCCAGGGGCGCACGCGCCACACTTTAACTATGTGGGTGATTCAATTTTGGGCCGTCGTGTGAATATGGGTGCGGGTACCAAGCTCAGCAATTTGGGCATGTTAAGTGAAAAAGACACGGTGACCGGGAAACGGCCGTCTATCAAAATGATCATCAACGGGCAGGAGTATGATACCGGGCTGGCAAAACTGGGCGCCATTCTGGGTGATGATGTGCAGACTGGTTGTAATGCGGTGCTCAACCCTGGCTGTCTGGTGGGGCCGCGTACCCTGATCTATGCCAACCTCAGCCTGCGTAAAGGGTATTATCCACCAGATGCCGTCATTAAATTGCGGCAGCAGCTAGAAGTTACCACACGGGCGCCAGAGAAATGACCCAAATAAGCTCGCTGGCTCAATGACGCGATGAAATCGCCCAACCGAAGTACAAAGCTGGCCGAAACGCTAACCGTTAATTAGCTCTTAAGGATAGGAACGATGTCAATGATTGTGCATGAGATACGAAAAGGTGCTTACTATGATTCAGTTGTTTTGATGCAATTACAAAAAGCGCTGGTGGCGCTGCCCGACGTGGTGGATGCCGGTGTGGTGATGGCTACGGCCGCAAACAGAGAAGTACTGGCAGCCAGCGAGTTGTTACCCGCCGATGTGCTGGCCAAGGCCGATGATCTACTCATTGTTGTTAAAGGAGAGAGCGAACAGGGGGCGCGGATGGCGCTGGCCCAGGTAGATGAATTGCTCGCTCGCCGGCCCGCTGGCACAGTGGCCACGTTCCGACCTAAAAGCCTGGCCACGGCCGTAGCTCAGGCCCCATCCGCCCAGTTTGTGCTCATCTCCGTACCTGGCCGTTATGCGACCGGTGTAGCCAAAGAGGCGCTGGACCTGGGTCACCATGTTTTTCTCTACAGCGACAATGTTCCCCTGGCTGACGAGGTACACTTAAAACATATGGCCGCCGCCAAAGGGCTGCTGTTGATGGGGCCAGACTGTGGCACGGCCGTGATCAACGGCATTGGCCTGGGTTTTGCCAACCGGGTGCGGCGGGGCAGTATTGGCCTGGTAGCCGCTTCCGGCACCGGTTTGCAGGCCGTCAGCGCCGAGATTCACAATTTGGGCGGCGGCATTTCGCAGGCCATTGGGGTGGGCGGCCGTGACCTGAAAAGCGACGTCGGCGGCATCACTGCGCTGCAAGCCCTGGACATCCTCAAACGTGACCCCCATACGACCGTGATCGTTCTCATCTCTAAACCGCCGGCGGCCGACGTGGCTGCCCGCCTGCTGCGGGCGGCCCAAAATGCAGGGAAGCCGGTGGTGGTCAACTTCATCGGCTACGCGCCGCCAGGACGGCGCATAGGTAACCTGCTCTTCGCCTCTGGCCTAAGCGACGCCGCCGAACATGCGGTGCAGTTGAGCTACCTGGAACCGCCGGCACTGCTCCCATCACGACGGCCGTTACGCGGCTATCTGCGTGGTCTTTTCTCCGGTGGTACCCTGGCTTATGAGGTACTGCTGGGGCTGCAAGCTGTGCTTACACCCCTGGTGAGTAACATCGCCATTACCCCGGCACAACAAATGGCGGACGTGATGCAAAGCCAGGGACATACCATTCTGGATTTGGGTGAAGATGTGTTTACGCAAGGCCGCCTGCACCCCATGATGGACAATGATTTACGCCTGCGCCGCCTGCGCCAGGAAGCGGCTGACCCGGAAGTAGATATGATCTTGCTGGATGTGGTGCTGGGCGAGGGGGCACATCCTGACCCGGCACATGAACTGGCCCCAGCGATTGGCACGGCCGTGCAGGCCGGCAAGCGGGTCGTGACGATTGTGGTAGGTACAGAGGAAGACCCGCAGGTACTAGACAGCCAGATCGAACGGCTGGCGGCGGCCGGTGCCCAAATTTTCCCCAGTGCCAATGAAGCGTTGGATTATGTGTATAACCGCCTGCCACCGGTAGAAAGCGCCTACCCCCCGGTACCACTGACGGCGTTTGGCGGGCGTGGGCTGACGGCCGTGAACGTGGGGCTGGAGTCGTTTGCTCAGAGTGTGAGAGGGCAGGGGGGTACGGCCGTGCCGGTGGATTGGCGGCCGCCGGCCGGCGGCAACGAAAAACTTATGGCCATTTTGGCTAAAATGAAACAACAAGAGGGAGGTTGACCCATGGAATTTAATCCGCTTTCGCCTGAATTCCGTTCGAACCCCTATCCCTTTTACAATTTATTACACCAACATGCCCCCATCTTTTATTGGGATCAATGGAAGTTTTACTTTTTGTCACGCTATGAGGATTGTGCGGCGCTGCTGCGTGATGACCGTTTGGGTCGGGGATCATTTGATGAATCTGAGGTACCGGCTTCACAGATAGATTTGATACGTATGCAATCTGACTGGATGCTGCTAAAAAACCCGCCGGACCATACCCGCCTGCGCGGGCTGGTATATAAGGCGTTTACGCCGCGTATGGTGGAACAACTGCGGGCTACCATTCAGACCATCACCGATACTCTGCTGGATAAGGTGCAGGCTCAAGGGGAGATGGACCTCATTGCTGACCTGGCTTACCCGCTGCCGGTGACGGTCATCGCTGAAATGTTAGGCATTCCCCAGGCCGACCAGGATCGGTTCCATGAGTGGTCCAATGCCCTGGCCGCGACTCTGGATCTGACAGAAGATGCGGCCGTCTATGATCGGGCCTCGCAGGCGGCGGCAACCTTTACGGACTACCTGGCTGAACTGGCGGCGGAACGCCGCCGCCATCCGCAACATGATTTGTTGAGCGCCCTGGTTAGCGTAGAAGAAGCAGGGGATTATCTGACGATGAATGAGCTGTACGCCACCAGTTCCCTGTTATTTGTGGCCGGCCATGAAACAACGATCAATCTCATCGGCAATGGGATGCTGGCCTTACTGCGCCATCCCGACCAATTTGAATTATTGAAGCATGAACAGGGGCTGGTGAAAACGGCCGTAGAGGAGTTTCTGCGTTATGACAGCCCAGTGCAGATGACCGCCCGTATCGTGTTAGAAGAGATGGAATATGGCGGTTATACGTTCCCGCGAGGAGCACAGGTGGCTTTTTTATTGGGCGCAGCCAATCATGATCCTGAACGTTTTGAAAAGCCTGGTCAGCTAGACATTGCCCGCCAGAAAAACCAGCATCTTTCTTTTGGCGGCGGCATTCATTACTGTCTGGGCGCGCCCCTGGCCCGGCTGGAAGGAGAGATCGCCTTCACCACGCTGCTGCGGCGCCTGCCTCAGCTGCGGCTGGCTATTGATACCCCGGAATATATAGATAACTACTTGCTGCGTGGCTTAAAAAGCCTGCCTCTTACATTTTGACAGTAGATAACACAGGCAGCAGTCCACCCCCAAGCATGAAAGCCAACCTTCTGAAGGCTTCACGCCAGATGCACCCTCACGATTTAAGCCTTCGAGAGGTTATTTTTCAGGAGTAGAGATGATAGATATTAAAAAAGCAAATGAAACGGCCGTATCTCGTATGATGGCCGCCCGCCCCATCCTGCGAACCGTGGCCCCTGCCCGCGATGTGATTCCGGGCATGCGCCAGGACCTGCTGCTGCACGCCGGGCCGCCCATTACCTGGCAGCGTGCCTCCGGCCCCATGAAAGGGGCTGTCGTGGGCGCGCTGATCTTTGAAGGCCTGGCCAGCGACTGGGACAGCGCCGAAAAGCTGGTGACCTCTGGCCAGGTGGCCCTGGAACCGTGCCATGAGCATGATGCGGTGGGACCAATGGCCGGGGTGACTTCGGCTTCCATGCAGGTGTATGTGCTGGAAAATGTCACACACGGCAACCGGGCCTACGCCAACCTCAACGAAGGGTATGGCAAGGTGCTGCGTTATGGCGCCTACAGTGACGAAGTCATTGCCAAACTACGCTGGATGAATGACGTGATGGGGCCGCTGCTGGCCGAGGCACTGGCCCTGAGCGAAGATGGCCTGGATATACGCGCCCTGCTGGCGGAAAGCCTGCACATGGGAGATGAAGGGCACAATCGCAACAAGGCCGGTTCTATTATCTACACGGCCAAACTGGCGCCGCTGATCGCCCGTACTGGGGCAGCGGATGAAGATAAAGCCGCCGTACTGCAATTCCTGGGTGACAATGCTCTCAGTGTACTCAACCCCGTCATGGCTGCCTGTAAGGCCATGGCTGACGCCGGGCATGGGGTGGAAGGCAGTACGATCATGACTGTCATGGCCCGTAATGGCACAGAGTTGGGCATTCGGGTCAGTGGATTGGGTGATCGCTGGTTTACCGGCCCGGTGGGCCAGCCAGATGGTCTCTACTTCCCTGGCTTTACCGCCAGCGACGCCAGCGGTGACATCGGCGACAGCACCATTACGGAGACCGCTGGTATCGGCGCTTTTGCCATGGCCGCCGCCCCGGCCATTGTCACCTTTATCAGCGGCACGCCAGAGATGGCGGTGAATACCACCCTGGAAATGTATGAGATCACCACGGCCGAACACAGCGCATTCACCATTCCCGTGCTAGGGTTCCGGGGTACGCCGGTGGGGGTAGACATTCGCAAAGTGGTGGAATTGGGCATACGGCCGCAAATTAACACCGGCATTGCCCACAAAGAGCCGGGTGTGGGGCAGGTGGGGGCTGGCCTGGTCTTGCCGCCGATGAACGTGTTTGAAGATGCCCTGTTGGCCTATGCCGAACAGTACAGCCTGGTGTAAACGGCCGTCGCATCACAGACACTATATCTGTCGCGTTTCCATGCCGCAGCCTCTGGTTGAATCGCCGCCTGCCTGATAAAATGAGGGGCAGGTTTTAAAAGGAGGACGGCCGTTGCCAGCCCAGCCATCATGGAAAATCGTTGCCCACAGTGTAACCATACGCTCCCGGTTCATACAGAATATGTGAAATGGTGTGATCTTTGTAATTGGAACCTTAATCCTTTACAGCCAGACAAGCCTAAAAATTTATGGGAAACCTTTTATGAAACATTAGGACAGAGCCAAAGCCGCCGCCTGTTTGAAAAGTTTAAGCAGGCGCCAAGCCTGGAACCGCGCATGTCGCTGCCCCGTTTGTTGGCCATTTTGTTTTCCTTGTTCATTCATATTGTAACGATTAGCTTTGTGGTGGTGGGGATGACCTTGTTGATTCGTGGGTGGCCCAATATATTTGCCCTCTTTGGGGCCATCGTCTGTTTGTTGATCGGCTGGCAGCTGCGCCCTCGTTTTGCCAAAATGCCAGCTATTTTACCCCGAGGTGAGTACCCTGCGTTATATCGGTTTGTAGATGATATCGCCCATACACTGGGGGCCAAACCGATTACGGGTATCATTGTCGATGATCAATTTAACGCCAGTATAGGCACAGTCACACGACACAGAAAACAAATTCTGACATTGGGCCTGCCCCTATGGAGTATATTGACCATCGAGGAACGGGCAGCGCTGATTGGGCACGAACTGGGGCACAGTGTCAATGGTGACCCGGCACGCACGTTTTTAGTGGGCACAGCGCTGGATTCGCTGCTTCGCTGGTATGAATTTTTGCATCCGGCACTGCTATGGGAGCCCCAGCGTGGTCTCTTTGCGCTTGTAGAACTGCCCATCAATCTCCTTTTTCTCATTATGGCCCAACTGCCAAAATTGAGTCTATATATGTTGGCCTACCTGCTCTACCGTGATACACAGCGCGCTGAATACCTGGCTGATCATAAAGCAGCTGTCGTTGCTGGAACCAGAGCAGCACTGGCGTCGCTGGAGAAGATGTACTTCGAGGGCACTTACCAGATAGTCAGGAATAGGGTCACGGCCGTGCGTAATACCAACCGTGACTTTTTTCAGGAATTGGCGGAGCGTATGCGCCAGGTGCCGCCCCATGAAGTAGAGCGTATCCGGCGCATCCAGCAGCTAGAGGGTTCCCGCCTGTATATCACGCACCCGCCCACGCCTTACCGCATTGACATGCTGCTCCACCACCCGGTAGACGAGGCCAGACTGGTGGCGGCACATTACGACGCCCACCAAATGGATGCCGAATTGGCTGCCATTCGGGATGATATAAATCAGCGGTTTAACAGCTTGTCAGATTATTACCTACAAAAGCTGAAGCGGCGGGGATAACGACCAGGTCCCAGTCAGGGCGCTGCTTCCTCTCCCTGTTGTATAATCATAATCTACTACTTATGCTTCGTTCTATGCATGAATTCCTACTTGATGTACCCGAGTTGGCGGCGGGAATAGGCTTTTTGGGCTTTTCTATAGGCGGCCTTTGTATCATGTGGTTTCTTGTCGCTATAACCCCTGAGGAGGCACTAGCCCGAGGTTATCCACCAATACCTGTTGGCTGGGAAGCTGGTGTCTTTGATCATGGACGCTACATTAAATGGTTGCTTCCTGAAAACCATCCGATTTTATTTCTTTTTACACTCATCACCTGGTTTTACTGCATATATTTGTTGTATGATGTCGCTATCACCTGGTCCCAAAAGTAAGCTCAGGTTCCGAGAACTACATAAAATGATACACCGGGCACGGTTTGGAGACCAGCTCGGCCTAAGGGGGCACATTGTACCAGCGCACAATGTGCCCCCAGTCTTCTTTACTCGCTTTCTGCAACTGCCAGTTGGGCGCTGGCGGAGCGGCCCCACAGCGTGGGGTTGTACATGCCGAAGGCTTCGGCCGGCATGGCCGTAAAGCTGCCGGGCATGGTGGCGCGGGCCATGTAGATAAAGGTATGACGGCCTTTCTCCATCTCTGTCACAAAGAAGCTTACCCGGTCACCAAAGATTTCTTTGTAATTATAGCCCAGGCTTTGCCAGCTAAAGTCGTCGGCAGCATATTCCCAATAGTCGCTGGCCACCTTGCTGGTGGTGTTTAGCCCTTCATTCAGCGCTTCCAGGCCGCCGGGCAGCTTGTCTTCAATGATCATATAACTGCCGGCTTCAGGCAGGTTGACTGTCAGGCGTACCTGCACCAACTGCCCGGCGCTGATATGCGTCAGGGGTTGGTTCGTTTTTGGATCCAGGTAGGCACGTTCCAGGGTGACAACCCCGGCCGCCCCAATGGTTGCCTGGGCCACGTAGATGCGGCTGTTGATGGTGTAGTACAACGGCCGTTTGCCATCTTGCTCAATGACGATCTCATTCTCGCCGCCAGCCAACTGGTCACGGGGGATACGCAGTGTCACCGCCGGTGCCCCCTTGCCCAACACACCCTCGGCAAAAACGTTACCGTTCACCAGCACGGCGTAATTGGTGTTGGCCGCCGCTTCGTTGAAGGCTGTGGCCAGCAGGTGATCGGTCAGGCCCAGGATGGCAAAGGAAGTCTCATTGGTGCTGCCCCACCCCTGGCTGCGCCGCTGGCCCATTAGCCAGCGCACGATGCTGCCTTCCAGCGTGTGGCCGGGACGGATTTGGGTGAAGGCGCTTAGGGCCAGGGCGGTGCTGCGCACATCGGATGCCATTGTCTTCTGGTTATAGTAACCGTCATGGTTGCTGCCAGCCCAATGCGTGAGGCCGTTGGTGGTGACGGCCGTCTCGGCCAACCCATTTACTATCTCTCGTGCTAACGCTTTTTCGCCCATCATGTGCAGCGTCAGCGCCAGCCCGGCCAGGCTAAAGACGTCATCCTGAAGGGGCTCCGGATCATTGGCCAGGGCCAGGGTCTCTTCTGTGTTGGGGTGGCCCGCTTCCGCCATGGCATAGAGGGCAAAGGCGCGTGTGCGGGCGTCCATAGCACTGAGATTATCATTTAACCAGGCCACGCCGCGCTCAATAACGGCCGGGTCCACTTCATAGCCAGCCTCTGCCACCTGCGCCAGGCCAAAGATGACCCAGGCAGTCTGGTAGTCGTGGGTGGGGTCATCAAACCACCAGCCCCAGCCACCGTCATTGTGCTGAAAGCCATATAGTCGCTGCACGCTGGCATTGATGTAGCCGGGCAGCTCTGCTTGCAGCGTGGGGTTGCTTACACCTAACTGGTTCAGTGCCCGGCCGACAACGGCATTAGGCAGCGCCCGGCTCATTGTCTGTTCCACACAGCCATAGGGGTAACCGGTGAGGTATTCCAGCCCTTCCAGCAGGGTGCCGGCAATAGAGCGGCTGAGCTGTACCTCCACCACGCTCATGGGCAGCGCATTGGCCGGAATATCTACGGTCGTTTGCAGCTGGCTGTTAAACTGGCCGATCTGTGTCGTCAGGTCGGGTACGGCCAGCGGCTGGATGGTCAGCGGCAGTTGAATGGCGTCGCCCAGAACACCTTTGCTGCGAGGCACGGCCGTGACCAACAGGTCTGCCTCGCCCGCTTCTTCTGCCTCTACCGGCCAGCCAACAATGGAAGAACCGCCGGGGTTGATGGTGATGGTTTGGGTGGCAGGCTGGTTGACGGTGAATGACACCTGGTTAATGCTTAAGGTCACGTCGAGCGTTTGTGCTTGGTCGCTGTAATTGTGAATGATGGCTGAAAGCACGGCCGTGTCGCCGGCCGTGAGCACACGTGGCAGCAGCGGGCGGGCGATAATGGGCTGCCAGGTGGTGATGCTCGCCGTTGTTTCACCTACCTGGGTGTCGGCTGTGGTGGCTTTGGCCGTCAGCCGCCAGGTGGTCAGGCTGTCTGGCAGGGTCAGGGTGACTTTGACCTCACCATTAAAGTCGGTGTGCAGCACCGGCAGCCAGGCGGCCGTGTCCGGGAAGTCGGCGCGGGGGCCGCCGGGCGGCAGGCCGTCACCGCCACCCCCACCCATGCCTCCTTCCCATAAAACGCGGCTGGGGACCAACGAGTTGTAGGTGCTCACCAGGCTGTTGCGTTCGTAGTAGAAGGCATCATACATGGGGCCAGACAGTTCCGAGCTAAGGGCGAAGATGGCCTCGTCTACCAGCGCCAGAGACAGCTCGGCGGAGACGGGTTCACCCTGATAGTTGGTGACCCGCACGGTGAACGTGGCTGCCTCACGCGGGGCGTACTGCGTTTTGTCTGGGGTGATGGTGACATTAAGCTGCTTGGTGGTGGCCGGTACGCTGATATTGTGGTGCACGGTGACCAGACGGCCGTCGGGCAGGCTGTTGCTGGTGTATTCCTGAATGGTGGTGTCCAGGGGCTGCCAGATGTTGACAGCCACGTACACGTTGGGCACATCGGTGGCTTCTATGGGCAGGTCTACCAGCGTCAGCGGCGCCGTGAGCTGGATCAACTGTTCGCGGCGGGTGGTTCCTCGCTCAATGGTCAGCAGCGCCGGGCCGCTCAGGGTGGATTCGATGATGAGTTGGGCGGTTTCGCCAGGAGCGTAGGTAGGTTTATCTGTGTCAATGCGTATGTCACTGTCACCACGGCCGACCCAGTTTTCATAAAAGTCGCTGAAAGCATAGACGTATTGGGTGTAGCGTATCTCGCGGCCGTGGGCGTCTGTGCCCACCAGGCGTAGTTGGTAAAAGCCCGGCTCGGCGATGGTGAATTCCGTAGAGGCACGCCCCTGGGCATTGGTGGTCAAGCTGGCCGTCTGGCGCACATCAGTGTAACCATTGCCGCCCGGCGCCCAACGGGCCAGTTCCACGGTGAGGCGGCGGTTGGCTACCGGTTCATCAAATACGGTGTTGACGTTGGCGCTGATGATAAAGGGTTGGCCAGGCGCCTGCACATAGCTGCCGAAGTTGGCGTCTATGACCTCCAGGGCGTCATAGAGGGTTACAATGGCAAACCCACTGACAGTCTGGTGGCTGCCATCATCCACGGTGGCCTCAATGCCCCAGCGTGTGCTGCCCAGGCTGCTGCCCCAGGACCAATAGCTGTCATACTGGCTGCCTACGTAACTGTCTTGGGGAATGGGGATGGTGGTGGTGAAACGGCCGTCGGCATCTGTATGGCCGGTGATAGGCCGATCAACACTGTTATAATCTTCATACCAGGTAACGCCATCGCCATACCATTCAAGCTCCTGCGAGAAGCGACGAATGGTCACATCGGCGTCAGGCACCGGCTCGCCAAAGTAGTAGGCGGTATCTACCGTGACCTGGATGGTGTCACCCAGCAGGTATTTGTCAGCATCGGTCACGGTCGTCACTTCGTAGTCAGGCTTGCGGTAATCTTCCACCTTAAAGAGCTGCCGGTGGCGGGTGCCGGCCATCTCTACTTCGACATGGTAGCTGCCCAGCATGGCCCCTTCGGCCAGTTGAAAGGTGCCGTGAACGGTGCCAAAGTCGTTGGTCGTCAGTTCAAAGGTCTGTACCACATTGTCACGACCGTCACGAATGCGCACAGTCACGGCCGTGCCTGCCGGAGGCAGTGTGAGCACGGCGTCATCATCCCGGCGCACCACCGCCTTAAAGTGGACGTCGTGGCCTGGTTTGTAAATAGGCCGGTCGGTGGTGATAAACGCGGCGGAATGGTTCACATCCCCTGATTCCCCCCACCACTGCCGGTAACCGTAGCTGCTCTGCCACTCAGAGGAAAGGCCGCTGACCGTCAGGTCATCCCCGTGGCGGGCGACCACAATAAGTGGGTCAATGGCTGGCGGCCCGCCAGCGGCAAACGGGGGCAGCTGGGTGCGGAAAATGCCGCTGTCGTTGGCTTGGCCGGCCGCTAGCAGGTCGCCATTACGGGCGTAAACGCCGATATCGGCACCGGGTAGGGGGTCCCCGTTGATGTCGGTGACCCAGGTGACGATCTGCCCGTCTGCTTCTTTGATGGCCAGGCTGTTTTCGGTCAGCACCAGGATGAGCTGGTCATTGATGCGGCCCACGTTCAGGTTCAGGATGTACAAACCCGGCGGCACGTCCGCAGGAATGATCACCTCCTGGACATTGGCCCATTCGGTGGCGGGGACGACGGTTTGCTCCTGCCAGCTTTGCACCAATGGGGCGTCAGCCAGGTTGATGGATGTCTTGCCTTCATTGCCCCAGGGCCACCAGTTTCTAAAGTTGGAGGCATAACGGTCCAGGAACTGTTCCAGGTTGAGCTGGTAAAGTTCAAAGCCGATGGTTTGTGATGTACGCGTGGTGACCTGATATTGGACGGCACGACGGCCGTTAACGTCCAGCACCTGGGCATTGGGGCCATAGCCAAAGTTGGCCACCTCGTTATAACGGCCGACGGTAAATGACCAGATGATGGTTTCTTTCAGCACCGGGTCGCCATCGGCGGAGACGGCCGTGTCTGCCAGGGTCACGTGGTAACTGCTGTTTTCCGCAAAAAAGCCGCCGGTGGGCCGGAAGATGAGGCTGGTTTCCTGCCATTCAAATGTGCCTTCGATGGCCGGTTCAATGGTAAAGGCGGCTTCGGCAGCGGCTTTGTTCATGGGCCGGTCAAAGCGTATTTTCACGGCCGTGCCCGGGTTCACGCTGTTGCCAGTGGGGGTAAAGCTGAGGATAGAAGGCGGGGTGTGGAAGTCTGCCGGAAGGGGCAGCGGCAGCTCATTGCCGGCCCGATCTCGCAGGGTGCCGTCAAAGCTGATGGTGTAGGTGACGTCGGCGCTCAGCCGTTTGTCCGGTGACAACGTGGCCACGGTATAGTCATTGTTCCAACTAAGCTTGCCATTAATGGCCGGCTTCAGATTCAGGGCGCTGCTGACGCTGGCGTCATCCATGGGGTAATAGAAACGGATGGTAATGGGGGCCTCCGGGTTGTCAGCGGAGGGGCCGGTAACAGCAGCCAGGGTCTCCTGCAGGCGAAGCTCCCACGTATAATCGCGGGTCATGGCGAGGCCCTCCTGGTTGGCGGCCGTTTTGGCCAGGGTAAACTGGTATTGCGTGCCAAAGGCCAAAGGCTCGGTCAGGGCCAGGGTGACTTCATTGTCAGCCACTATCAGGTCATAGGCCAGGGCTGGTGTAACACTGAGTGCCGCGGCCACGCGGTGGGCATCCATCGCCTGGTTAAAGTGCAGGGTGATGGTCGGCTGACGGTCGGTAATGGCCCGGTTACTAGGCGTACGCCCGATCACCACAGGGGCGATGAGCGTTTTCATGTGCCAGCGCTGGGCGTTGTCGAAGCTTTGGCCGCTGGCGCTGTGCAGCGTGCTGGGGATGATGAGCACATAAGCCCGGTTGAGGCTGAAACCTTCATCCGGGGTAAAGGTGAGGGTTGTGGCGTCCTCGTTCCACACGGCCGTGCCGCGCACCATTGGTGAAAAGATCAGTGGCTGAGCCAGCCGGGTGTCCATGGGTTGGTTAAAGTGCAGGACGAGGGCCTCACCTGGCGGAAAACTGGCGAGGTTGTCAGGTACGGTGACGGTCAGGTGGTCAGGTACGGCCGTGGGTTCGGCGCTGGTCGTGGGTACGGCCGTAGGCGCCGGCGTGGCTGTGACTTCCACCACGTTAACCACGGTCGTAGGCTGTTTTTGCAAGTTACAGGCCGCGGCTATCAGGATGAGAAGGGCAAATAAGGTAAGTTGGATAATCTTTTTCATTTTGGAATCCCTCCTGCTTCTGTGATGGGGTGGGGAACATCAGCAGTTGCAGGTGTGTACAGACAGTTAGAGTTACCATATAGTGTAGATCAGACTGGCTTGGGCTGCCTGACGGCAGGAGCGTGCGAAGTATACGTTTAGTAGGCGAAGGGACGGCCGTGGGTTATCGCATTTGGCTAAGTTTTGGCGAAACTCCCGATTTGATTGCCCAATTAGAAAGAGATGAAAGTTTTTTGTACAATGTACTCGAACATGGTGCTGCTAAAGTGACATTAACTAGAAACCACGAGTTATTCCTGTCAAAAACACTTGGTCTCAAAGTTTTTTCACTTTAGATTAAAACAAGGGAAGATATTGAAATGAATATTCGTGTAACCATTGCTGTTTTCCTAACAATCATGCTAAGTGCTTGTGACCTACGCCTTACCCCCCCACCGCCCACCGTCCCACCGCCTACCGTCCCATCGCCTGCTCTCACATCTGCCCTTCCCCCTAAAAACCAGCCGCCGACAGGAGCACCGCCATCGGCCTTGCCCACCCTGGTCAATCCATCAAGTTCTACAGCATGTGAAGCGGGCGACCCTACTGTTGAATCGCCCTTAAGTAACCATCACGTCTACCTCACCTATACTGCCGACGGCATTAATTTTACGTCAGAAGAAGAGCGTCAGATTATCGAACACGCCTCTGTGCCTGATGGTGTCCTTGGGCCGGATGGGAGCCTGTGGGTTTATTTCGTGAATGGACAACCTGGTCAACACGGTATTTTTGCAGCCCACCAAACTGCTGATAACTCGTGGGAGATCCTAGATTGTGTGCGGCTGGATGGTAAGTTTGAGGGTAATGCTGTTGATCCCGATATTACCCGCTTGCCCGATGGGCGTTACCGCCTGGTGTATTTTCTTGGCGATTTCGTGAACAGGGGGCAGATCAAGCCGGATGATCCGCATCCCATTTATAGCGCCATCTCGGAAGATGGGTTGAACTTCACCATAGAGAATCAACTACTCGCAGTAAAGGATGTTACCGACCCCAGCCTGGTGCAATTGCCAGATGGAAGCTGGCTCTTGGCAATGGCTTCTCCTAATGGGGTCCTGCTTGCCTCTAGTCAGGATGGCCAGCAGTTTGACTTAACGGGTGTTACCCTGCCCCCTGAGGGCATTCCTGAGCTAGGACGGCTCGCTGATGGTACATTGATCCTTTTCCTTAGTAAAATCTACCTTTCATCAGATGGTGGCCAGACTTGGGAAGCACAATCCAATAAACGTGTGCCAGGCAATGGCGCTGACCCATCTATTGTTGCATTGTCCACAGGCGATTATGCTTTTTTCTGGAAGCACATAGAACGTTGATAGCACAAAGTCTGCGGACCACTAACCATTTATTGTCAGAATCTATTTTGTGAAAAAGGGAGCTCAATTCCAGTGGTACAATTCCCAAATGTCAAAATCGAGCTGTTTATACCCGAACAAATTAGGAAACAAAAGCCCGGTTTGGGCTGCCTGACGGCATGAGCGTAAGAAGCATACGTTTGTAGGCAGGGGGTACGGCCGTGGGTTAACATTCCCTGGCACTTCTTTATTTTGCCTGACACAGTATAATCTTATAGGAAGAGGTAGAAATGTACTTTGTATGATTTGTTGACGATAGTTACCGTATGACCATTCACGTTCCCGTTTCACTATGATCGAATCCAAAATTAACGCTCGAAGTGAGGAATATAAAACCAACCATGAGGCTATGCATGCTCTGGTGACCCTGCTTCATGAACGGCAGGCCGGGGTTAGTGCCGGGGGCGGCGAAAGGGGGGCGCGCAAAATGCGGGAGCAAGGCAAACTGCTGCCCCGTGAACGGCTGGAGCTGTTGCTTGACCCGGGCACGCCTTTTCTGGAATTGTCCCCCCTGGCGGCCTGGGGTATGTACGATGATGAATCGCCCTCGGCCTCTAATATCACCGGTATTGGCATTGTCTCTGGCGTAGAGTGCCTGATTTTTGTGAACGATCCCACCGTGAAGGGGGGGGCTGTTTACCCTATGACGCTGCAAAAGACGCTGCGGGCTCAGGCCATCGCCCTGGAAAACCGGCTGCCATGCCTCAGCCTGGTGGAATCGGCCGGGGCGAATTTGTTGTTTCAGGATGAAATTTTTATTTTAGGCGGCCGGAGTTTTGCCAACCAGGCCCGCATGAGTGCGTTAGGCATCCCGCAGATTTCGTTGGTTTTTGGCTCGTCTACGGCAGGAGGGGCTTACGTGCCAGGCATGAGCGACTATACCGTTTTTGTGCGCGGGCAGGCGTATGCCTACCTGGGGGGGCCGCCGCTGGTGAAGATGGCCACCGGTGAAGAAACAGATGATGAGACGTTGGGCGGGGCCATGATGCACGCCCAGGTTTCGGGCCTGGCCGATTATCTGGCGGCTGATGATGCCGATGCCATTCGCATTGGCCGTAAGATCGTAGCGCAGCTGCCGCGGCGGAAGGCAGGGATGGGCCACGGCCGTCGTCAGCTCCCTGTTGAACCAGCCTATGACCCTGGCGAACTGCTGGGTGTCATCCCCGCTGACGCCAAGATTCCTTTTGACATTCGTGAAATTATCATTCGGCTTGTGGACAGTTCTGACTTTTTTGAGTTTAAGCCAGAGTATGGGCCTACACTGGTATGCGGTCACGCGCACCTGGATGGCTGGCCGGTGGGCCTGATCGGTAATAACGGCATTCTCTTTTCCGAAAGCGCCAACAAGGCGGCGCAGTTTATTCAGTTATGCAACCAGAGCCGCACACCGTTGATTTACCTGCAAAACATCACTGGCTTTATGGTGGGCACAAAATATGAACGCGAAGGTATCATTAAATATGGCAGCCAGATGATCAATGCCGTAGCTACCAGCAGTGTGCCGCAGTTTTCGGTGATTGTGGGCGGCAGTTATGGGGCCGGCAATTATGCCATGTGTGGCCGGGCGTACGACCCGCGCTTTTTGTGGACATGGCCTAACAGTCGGGTGGCGGTGATGGGTGGCGAGCAGGCTGCCGGGGTGTTGGCCATTGTGCAGACACAGCAGGCGCGGCGGCGCGGCCAGGAACCAGACCCCAATACCATTCAGATGTTGCAGATGATGACGCAGCAAAAATTTGAGCAGGAATCAGACCCGTATTACGCTACGGCACGGTTATGGGATGATGGCATCATTGATCCACGAGATACACGCCGGGTGTTGAGCATTGGCCTCTCGGTGGCGCACAACGTGGATTTTATTTCGCCGGGCATGCCCCATTATGGTGTGTTCCGGATGTAACGGTACGCCTGCCAATGCCCGGGCCTGGCCCCCAATGGCAGAGGCGTCATATAGCTTTGTCGACAGAACTTAAAGGGTGGTTTCTGGGCGGCAACCAGGTGTATAGAGGAGTGGTATGAAAAAGGTCGTATTTTTAAGTGTATTGTTGTTTGTTGTCATGGCCTGTGGCGGCGATGGAGGAGTGCAAACGGCCGTGCCTACAGCCGGCCCACCCACAAGCACCCCGGTGATTGAGTTTGACGCGGAGACGGGCCTGCCCATTAACCCCGTGCCCGCCCCCACCGAAGGTGAATTTATTGTCATGGGCAAGATCAGCACGGCTTCGTTAATTCCCCAAGATAAACCATCGTTTACAGTAAAGGTTGGCAGCAGCGCCTATCCCTTTACGGCCCAGCATATACGCGAAATTTATAGGGAAGATGGTACCCAAATGGCGCCGCATCTCATTGGACCGGGGCTGACGGTGCGGGCCACCGTGCAGTGGGGCCAGGAAGGTGGGCCAGGAAAGACGCCGGGATTCTTTACCCAAAACATGATCATATTGTTGGCGGATGGGTAATGGTGTGCCCATGTGGCCCTGGTCCTTTTTTATGATTTTTGTAAAGAACCAGGGTGCCTGAACGGCTCGATGCTCAGTTTGCCGGATTGATTTGCAGCGACGCCAGCAGACTTTCTAAGAGCATCAGATTTGGGCTGAAACTTGATGACGGCAAGTTCGCAAGCTCTATAGCGGCTTGTTCGTTATAGGCTTTAGCGGCGGCAAAAAAATCTTCCCACGTTTCAGGCACGGCCGTGGGTAATAATAATACGTGGCCGTCACCTTCTTGCGAGTCCGGCATTTGCCCACCAAAGACAATAATATCCTCTGGGAGAATGGGTGCATCCAGAGGATAACAAAATCTAACGTAATACAATTCATCAGCCGTCATGCCATGAAAATCATAAGCCAGCAGTGAATTGCTGGCAAAAGCCGCATCTTGAGCCCACATTACCAGGGCCTGGATGCCAGTCACCCCGGGAAATGCCTGTCGCTGGGTTGGTGTTTGCAGCAGGACAGCCGCCCCCCAGCTGGGAAAGCTGCCAGTGAGGGGGTCGTTGATATGCTCTTGAATAGATTGAATGTCTGGTCCGGCTCCTGCCCAGTTGATCAGCGGCTCCATGGGGTGAATCTCAAGCTGTCCCTGTTGTGAGCAAGGCAGGTTTTTATCATCCTCGCCAAAATAAAAGTAGGTGGACAAAGCTGTGGATGCCTGATTGTAACCGGGTCCAGTTTTTACAAAAACGCTCTGGGCCAGGGTGGGTACCAATGTAAAGTGAATGCCCTGGAATGAGACCTGTGGGCCAGCTAAGGTGGCGTTGGTGGTAGGAATGGGTGTGGGCGAGGGCACGGCGGTGGGGGTTGCCCTGGTTACAGAGGGGGTAGCCGTGGGTACGGCCGTTATACCTGTTGGTTCTGGTGAAGGTTTACCAGTCGATGAGGGGATGGGCGTCACTGTCTCTGTCGGCATCAGTGTTAATACGGGCAGTGGTGTTTGGGTCCCGGCAGCACGTGTGGGATTAACCGTAACTCTGTCTGTTGGCACCGTACAACCGGCCAACAAAATATACCCCATGAACAAAAAGATCAGATAGCGCATTAAATGTACTCCTTGCAGCGAAAAGTTGTTTTTAGATGGTCACTAAGGTGCACCATGATGGTTAGGTGACGATTTTGCCGTGTCTTGCTGCTTTTTGCCATAGGCATGACCAGGATTGGTCCAGGTCAGCTTGTGCGGGTAATGATGTAGGTGTGATAAAATCGGCGCGAAAGAGACACAGTCCCTTGGTGAAAGAGGGTTAGTGAAAGGAGACGGCCGTGAAATTTGATACTACATTACTGGTCCACGATCTGGCGGACATGGCCACCTTTACCCGATCAGCGGAAGCGTTGGGTTTTGATGGTATTTGGACGGCCGAAACCAACCATGACGCTTTTTTACCCCTGACGTTGGCTGCCGAACACAGCACACATATAACTTTGGGCACGGCCATTGCCGTGGCTTTTCCGCGCACGCCTACCATCCTGGCACAAATTGCCTGGGACCTGGCCAAGTACAGTCACGGCCGTTTTATTCTGGGTCTTGGCCCTCAGGTGAAAGCCCATAACAGGCTCCGGTTGGGCGTTAAATGGGAAAAGCCGGTTAAAAAGATGCGTGAAACTATCCAGGCAATCTATGCCTTGTGGGATTGCTGGCAACATGATAAGCCGCTTAGTTTTGAAGGGGAGTTTTTCTTACTGAAGCTCATGACCCCCTTTTTTAATCCCGGCCCTATTGAGTATCCCTACCCGCCTATTTATATAGCCGCCGTCAATGAACAGATGCTAAAACTGGCCGGAGAATTGTGTGCTGGTGTGCATTTACATGCCATTCACTCGGTCAAATATTTTGATGAATTTGCTTTTCCACACCTTGAGGCTGGCCTGACCACCAGTGGGCGCCCTCAGGCGGACTTGAGCGTCAGTACGGCCGTGTTTGCCATTCCCACAGACGACCCGGCCTATGCTGCCTGGGCCGAGAGCTTTGTGAAACAGCAAATCTCATTTTACATGAGTACACCCGCTTACCGGGTATTGGCCCAACTGCATGGTTGGGAAGATATGGCCAAACAGTTAAGCCAGATGGCGCGTGACGGCCGTTGGCCAGAAATGCCAGCCCTCATCACCGATGATATTCTGGAGACTATTGCCGTTACCGGGACGTGGGCGGAACTACCAGGTATCATCCATCAGAAATATGGTGACCGTCTGGACCGTGTCAGCTACTATCTGCCCTACGTACCCGGTCAGAACGAAGATGGTTGGCGGGCAACGATTGCCGGCTTTAAGGAGTTGCAAGTGGCAGGTGCATAGTGTGAGCAGGCGAAATCATGGCACATCGTATGATTGTTATGGATCAACAGGGCTGTTAGAAGAAGAGAAGGCAGCGGTAATGATAATGACAGCTGGCAATCTGCAACTTGCAGATAGGAGAAACAATGTCCCTCTATTTTAATCAGGAACATCAGATGTTCCGGCAGATGGTACGCCGGTTTGTGGAAAACGAAATCAATCCACATGTGGAAACGTGGGAAGAAGCGCGCATTTTTCCGGCGCATGACCTTTTCAAAAGGGCGGGCGCCCTGGGCTTGTTGGGGATCATTTACCCGGAAGCATACGGTGGCAGCGGGCTGGATTATTGGTATGAAACCGTGATGCTGGAAGAGCTCGGCCGGGCTAACTGCGCCGGTGTGCCCATGGCTATTGCCGTGCAAACAGACATGGCCACACCGGCTCTGGCCATGCATGGCACTCATGAACAGAAAGAAAAATTCCTAAAGCCGGCCATCGCCGGCACGGCCGTGTTCTCTATTGCCGTCAGCGAACCAGATGCTGGTTCAGACGTAGCTGCCATCCGCACCCGTGCCACCGTAGATGGCGAGGATTATGTCATTAATGGCGCCAAAATGTGGATCACCAACGGCACCCAGGCCGATTACCTGACACTGCTGGCTCGTACCAGCGGCGACTATGGCTTTAAGGGCATGTCCCTGATCATTGTGCCTACAGACACGCCTGGTTTCAGCGTCAGCAAGAAGCTGGAAAAGTTGGGCAACCACAGCAGTGACACAGCCATCCTTTCTTTTGACAACGTGCGTGTGCCCCAGGCCAACCGCATTGGCGCGGAAGGCATGGGTTTTATGCTGCAAATGCAGCAGTTCCAAAAGGAGCGGCTGGCTGGTGCCATCATGAGTGCGGCTGGCATGGAAAAGATCATCCGTATGACCATTGACTACTGCCGCCAGCGCCACACCTTTGGCAAACCGCTTATTGATAACCAGTGGATTCATTTTAAACTTTGTGAGTTGCTCACAGAAGTGGAAGCTTTGCGCCAATTAGCGTACCATTGTGTGCGTACGTTGATCGCTGGCGACGATATGACCAAAGAAGCGTCAATGGCCAAGTTAAAGGCCGGGCGGTTGGCGCGAGAGGTGGCAGACACCTGCTTGCAATTTCACGGTGGCATGGGCTATGTAGAGGAATATCCGATGGCTCGCTACTTCCGTGATGCCCGCTTGCTCTCCATTGGCGGCGGCGCTGATGAGATTATGTTGGGCATTATTGCTAAGTACGAAGGGATTTTACCAGGGCGGTAAACGGTTGGTAGTCCCCTGTACTGTTCAATCACTGCTTACTGAACACTGAATAGTGAAAACTGAGGACGGAGGAAGCATGGAAACAATCAGGGTAGTGCGTTCATTTGTAGACGCTACGGCTTTAGCCGAGTTAATTGCAGCCAAGTATGATTTTGGGGGGCCGGTGACTTGCAAGTTGTTTAGCAAGATGGTGCGTACCCAGGACAATGATCATTATCTGGTGACTACCAGCAGTGGTGACAAGTTTGTGGCCCGTGTTTACCAGGTGGGAACACGCTTGCAGCGGCAGGAATCAGACTATTTGTATGAGTTGGACTGGTTAAACTTTCTGGAAAAGGAAGGACTGCCGGTGTCTTACCCCATTGCGTGCAAAGACGGCCGTTTTCTAGGCAGCATTAACGCCCCAGAAGGGCAGCGTTATTATGCCCTCTTCAGCCTGGCCCGAGGGGCGCGGATGCACATTAATGACGAAGAACAGCTTTTTATCTTTGGCCGGGAGATGGCCCGTATTCATGTAGCCTCCAATAAGTATGAGCGCAAGTATGATCGTCGTGTGCTGGACCTGGAATTTCTGGTAGATAAGCCGGTGCAGCGTATCAAGCGCTATTGGGATGAAGATGAAGGCCATAAAGAGGATTTGGAATTGTTGTTGATCTCCGCCCAAGAAGCGAAGGATCAGATCCTGGCGCTGATCAGTAACGAAAAACACACGGTGGATAGTTGGGGGCCTATCGGTGGTGATTTCCACAGTGGCAGTGTCTTTTTTGATGACAATAACCAGCCCACTTTCTTTAACTTTGATTGGTGCGGTACTGGCTGGCGAGCGTATGATATTGCCGTTTTCCTACACAATAGTGACCTGATCCACCAACGAAGCCCGGAACTGGCAGAAGCATTTTTTGCCGGGTATTATGCGGAACGGCCGTTGTCCCAAAACGAACATGAAGCTATCGCCCCCTTTCTTACCATCCGCCGCATCTGGCTCACAGGCTGGTTCATGATGAATGATGGCCTGGCCGGGCATTCGTTTATTGCTTCCCTATAGACTATGGTTTCAGCCCCACACCTTCGTGTCTTGCAGTTGATAATGGTTCGGCTTGAAGGGCAGGGTATTACCTGGGCGCTGACCGGCAGCCTGGCCTTTGCTCTACAGGGGATCCCGGTGGAGCCCGATGATATTGATTTACAAACGGACATAGCTGGGGCTTACAAGATCGAACAGGCGTTTACCGAATTCATCATAAAACCTGTGACCTTCTCGGCTACAGAAAAGATTTGTTCCCATTATGGGGCGCTTCGCATTCAGGGGATTGATGTTGAAATTATGGGGGATGTTCGCAAGCGGTTGGCTGACGGCCGTTGGGAAGACTCTGTGTCGTTAAGCAAATACCGGCAGTTTATCAACGTGGGAGATGGGCTCGTTCCCGTTTTATCTCTGGCTTATGAAGCGGAATCTTACCGCAAGATGGGGCGGGATGAGAGATCTGCTTTGTTAACATCTTGGGCAGAAACGAGAGCATGATTTACTCTATTCTCATTGCCAACCGGGGAGAGATAGCCTGTCGTATCATTCACACCTGCCACAAACTGGGCATCCGTACGGTGGCTGTGTATTCTGAGGCTGACGCTGCTGCCCGACACGTGCAAATGGCAGACACGGCCGTGCATATTGGCCCTTCGCCTGCCTCTGACTCTTACCTCAACATACCGGTCATTATCGCCGCTGCCCAACGCGCCGGGGCAGATGCCATTCACCCTGGTTTTGGCTTCCTGGCGGAAAATGCGGATTTTGCCCGTGCCTGTGTGGCGGCGGGGCTGGTTTTTGTGGGGCCATCACCCGAAGCGATGGAAGCGATGGGTAACAAGCGGGCGGCTAAAGAGATGGTGGCGGCGGCCGGTATCCCCATTATTCCTGGGTATACGGGTGCTGACCAGCAGGATAAAACATTGCTGGCTGCGGCGGCGCACATTGGCTTTCCGCTCATGGTGAAAGCGGCGGCGGGGGGAGGCGGCAAAGGGATGCGCCTGGTGCCGGCGGCAGCGGCCCTGCCTGAAGCGCTGGCTGCTGCCCGTCATGAGGCCCGGCAGGCGTTTGGTTCAGATGAATTGATTTTAGAACGCGCCCTGTGGCAGCCGCGTCACGTGGAAATCCAGATCATGGGTGACCACCACGGTAACCTGATTCACCTGGGCGAACGTGAATGCTCCCTGCAGCGGCGCCATCAAAAGGTTATTGAAGAAGCGCCTTCCCCGGCAGTAGACGCTGACTTGCGGCGGCGAATGGGGGAAACGGCCGTCCGTGTGGCCCAAACGGTAAATTATTACAATGCCGGGACGGTAGAATTTTTGTTGGATGAGGCAGGTGATTTTTACTTTTTGGAAATGAACACCCGGCTGCAGGTGGAGCACCCTGTCACGGAGTTGGTGACGGGCATTGACCTGGTGGCGTGGCAGCTTCGGGTAGCGGAAGGGGGGCGGCTGCCACTGACACAGGCAGAAGTAGTATGGCAGGGGCATGCCATTGAAGCCCGGGTGTACGCTGAAAACCCGGCCAATGACTTTTTGCCGGTGACAGGTGAGGTGCTGTTGTGGCAGCCGCCAGGCGGCATGTCCGCCGCGGCCGGGATTCGCATAGACAGCGGTATACAAACAGGTGACACCGTTTCTATTCACTATGACCCCATGCTGGCCAAAATGATTGCCCATGGTGAAGACCGGGCCACGGCCGTGCGCCAGTTGGGCCGCGCTCTGGAAATGACCGTCTTGTTAGGCTTCTCTCACAACCTGCCCTATTTGCGTGACATACTGCGCCGGCCTGAATTTCAGGACGGCCGTTTGCATACCCACTTCCTGGCAGACCACTTTGCTGATTGGCAGCCGCCGGATGGCGATGTGACGCTGGCGCTTATAACCGCCACCATCTGGCAATTTGAAAACCAGCCACAGCTGCCTTACAACCAGGGATATTGGCGCAATAACCCTCACTGGTCGCCCTTATACCGTTATGAATGGGGCGGGGAAGTGGTGGATGTCAGGTTGACGGCCGTGGCGAGACACGGCCAACCATACCATTTAACGCTCTCGTCACAGCCAGACAAAGAGTTTACTGTGTGGCTGCATGAACAGATGGCGACAACCCTGGTGTTGACGGTAGATGGCCTGCGGCAGCGCGTGGTGTATGTAAACCGTGACGGCCGTTGGTGGGTGCAGACGGAAAGCGGGGTGGTTCATTTACGCCAGGTGTCGCTGCTGCCAGCACCAGCACCAGCGGCTGATGCCGGCGGCTCTCTACGGGCCCCCATGCCAGGTGCCGTGCTGGCTGTGCTGGTTGAAGTGGGCCAGGCTGTGACCAAGGGCCAGCCGCTGATGAAACTGGAAGCCATGAAAATGGAACACACCATCCGTACCGCCGGCGATGGTGTCGTAACTGCCATTTATTACGCCGCCGGCGATACAGTAGAAGCTGACGCTGAACTCCTTAAAATCAAGGCAGTAGAGTAAGTGGATTCATGGCGACATGAACCCCTTTTTCTAAAAGCATATGCAAGCGATTGTGATTGCCAGCAGTCAGGAAGAACGTGAATTTTTTAGCTATGTATTGCGCCATACCGGCCTGTCAGTGGCGCGCACGGCGGCGGTTAAGTTAATTCTTAATTCACTGCATGCCCATCCGGTAGACCTGATCTTGTTGGCACCAGGCAACAGCGCCACGTTGTTGGCAGACGTGCAAACGTTACGGGCTGTGTCACAGGCACCACTGCTGGTGTTGGTAGATTCCTTGGCTGAAGATGTGTATTGTCAGGTATTGGATGTGGGGGTAGACCTGGTGTTAACACGGCCGTTATCGCCGCGCATTCTATCCCGTTATGTCAAGGTGTTTTTGCACCGGGCTGGTTCTGTACCGTCCTCTATACTGGTGCCTTTGGAAGTGGAAGGGCTGTCACTAAATCCAGAAACACGCACGGTTATGCTTAAAGATGGTTCTCGTCAGCACCTGACACCCCTGGAATTTCGGCTGTTGTACGTACTCATGACAAACCCAGACCAGGTAATTCCCACCGAGGTTATTATTGAGCGGGTGTGGGGGTACAGCGCTGAAGGAAATCGCGAACTGGTGCGTGGCCTGGTACGCCGGCTGCGGCGTAAAATTGAGCCCGGCGTTGCCGAACCACGCTATATCTACACACACCCCGGTATTGGCTACCGTCTTTCTGTGCCAGATGCGTAAATCCCACAATTAACACAATATTTGCACATTCTTTTGGCTTTGACACGGACTTGTCACGGCCGTTGCCCCCTTTTTACACAACGGTTTTCTATAGTAAGGTAATTGGCAGCATAGTTCAAAATTAAGATCATTTTAGCTGTTGCCAATTCCTTGAGGAAACCGCAGTTTGCCTTTTTTAGGAATTTTGAATAATTACTGCGGTTTACCAAACCCACTATAGTCGTTAAAGGAGATAGAAGGCATACAAAGGAAGGTTCAATGATGACAACCGAATCAAAAAATATCGGCATTTGCCCAGAATGTGGCGCCGAGGTGCGCCTTAAAAAGACGCCCTATGTAGGCCAGGCCATCACCTGCCGACATTGTGATTCTGTACTGGAAGTCATCAGCCGGTTCCCTCTGGAACTGGATTGGGCAGAAGCCTCTTGGGACGACGATTTTAACGACACAGAAGTAGATCGAGCTGATCGCCGCAAAAGCGGTCGTTAGTTAATTTCTTAATGAAAGGAGATAGAGCCATGACTGTAAACCCGGTTCCAAAAGCACAAGTAGGTGTTTGCCCAGGGTGCGGCGCCCGCATTCGCTTTCAGCAAGTGGAATTAGGTGAGTTTGTTGTCTGCGAAGAGTGTGGTGATGAATTGGAAGTAGTACAACTGATCCCAGTCAAGCTCGATTGGGCGTATTCTGAACCCTATGATGGAGATGATTGGGATGACGGCGACGATTACGACGATGATTGGGATGATGGCGACGACGATGACGATAATCAGGATTATGCGTGGGATGATGATTAATCGCCACAGGTAAGGGCGCATCTGCCAATAAGTTGCAGCATTAGCAGATGCACTGTAAGTAGCCTTATGGCCCCAAAACCGGGAAGTTGTTTTTAGACGGCTACTAAGCACACCTGAGGCTAAAGAGCGCTTTCTTCTTCTTGAAGGAGCGCTCTTTTTTTGCCTAAAAAGAGCAGGCAAGGAGATATAAAGATGAGACGTAAATTGAGGCGATCCAAAAACGACAAGAAACAGCGCTCACGGCCATCTTGGTCACGCATCTGGCATGAAGTGAAACTGCTGCTGTTGCTTACCATCGGCACCGTCATAGTGGCCATTGGGTATGTGATTTTTCAAGTGCCTAATAATATTGTGGCTGGTGGTCTTTCTGGTCTTAGCATTATCATTAACCACTTTACGCACTGGCCGGTGGGGCTCATGTACTGGATCATGAACATTCCCCTGCTGCTGTTGGGTTTTTTCCAACTGGGACGCTGGGCGTTTTTATATCGTACCCTCTTGGCAGCTACGCTTTTCTCCATTAGCGTGGATCTGTTGTTGATCTATTTACCGCAAATGATGCCTCAATTCCCCCTGACCGATGATCTGCTGCTTAACACCATTTACGGGGGTATTGTGGGCGGCATTGGTGGCGGCCTCATCTACCGCGCCGGTGGTACCATGGGCGGCACCGGCATTCTGGGGCGTGTGTTGCAAAAACGAACAGGGCGGCCGCTCAGCCAGGTCTATTTTTATACGGATGGGATCATCATTTTACTCGCTGGCGTGGTGTTTGGCCCGGTCATGGTGTTATATGGTTTTTTGATGCTGTTCTTAAATGGCGTGGCCTCTGACTATACTCTGGAGGGCCCCAGCACGGCCCGTACCGCTACCATTATCACCAATAAGCCCGATGAGATGATCAGTGCCCTTATGGTGCGCATTCATCGGGGTGTAACCTATTGGCCCATCACCGGCGGTTATACCGGTGCGCAGCGTTTTCTGGTGTTGTGCACCGTCACCCGGCCACAGGTGAATGAATTAAAAGAGGTGGTAGCCGAGATAGATAAAGAAGCGTTTGTCACCATTGGCATTAGCCATCAGGCGCTGGGCAGCGGCTTCACCCCCATGCCGAAGTAACCTGAAAAGTACGGATGACGGACTTTTGATGACTGGTGCTACGGCCGTGAAACTCGCGGGAACCAATCGCCAGCGGATAACGTTTAATCATCAACGCTTGTTTCTGCAAGCTGTCTAAACCTGTTTATTCCCAAAGGAGAGGGAACATGTCTCAAACAGAAAAACCAGGAAATACCCGCAAACGTTCGCTTAGTATTGTCGCTGCTTCCCTGATGGTGATGGCGGCGCTGACTGCCGGCGTCTGGATTTACCGGAATCGCCAGGAAGCTGCCACAACCTCCACCACCCCTGTGTTACAATCGGAAACGGTTGAAACGGGCGCCACTGGCGCCCGGCAGGCCGACAGCGCCGCCAAGCTGCATATTCGGCTCAGCCAGGGGCAGGCGCAGCCAGATGATCGCCCCGCCTCGCCGCTGGTCACCGGTACACCATTGTCAGAAGCGGAGATCGCCCAGATTTTGGCCCGCCTGCCAGAATTGACCGGGGAAGTGGGAGACACCCAGCCCTTTAACCTGCCAGATGCGCCTTTGCCACCGCCTCGCCCTGGCCAGACTATGACCGAAACGTTTCCACCGCCACCTGCCGAGGTTGTCCCACCGCCCGTAGCCGATGGACCGTTAACCGTGCTGCGCACCACGCCACAAGGTGAGATCAGCCTGGCGCCCTTCTTAAATGTTACCTTTAATCAGCCCATGGTTCCCCTGACTGACCTGGAAAGTCTGAACGCCGCCGACGTACCTGTGGCCCTGACGCCGGCGCTGCCCGGTACCTGGCAGTGGGTTAGCCCGCAGACGTTACGCTTTGAGTTCCAGTCTGATAACGTAGACCGCCTGCCGATGGCCACCGAATTTGTGGCCGAGATTCCGGCTGGAACGGCGTCGGCCACCGGTGGCATTCTGGCAGAGACGGTGCGGTGGACGTTCAGCACGCCGCCTGTGCAGATGGTGAACAGCTACCCCTCTCAGTATGAGCCACAGCCGCTGGAACCGATCATCTTTATTGCCTTTGATCAGCTGATTGACCCCACGGCCGTGCTGCCTACCGTTCAAGTCACAGCCAACAACGAGCCGCACGCCATGCGCCTGGCGGCTTCAGCGGAAATCGCCGCCGATGAGCAGGTAAAACGACTGGTAGAGTCTACCCATGAAGGGTATTGGCTGGCGCTGCGCCCGGAACAGCCGTTCCCTGCAGGCGCGGCCATCAACGTGACCATCGGCCCCGGCACGCCTTCTGCGGAAGGCCCCCGCCTGACAACCGAAAGCCAATCCTTTAGCTTTAACACCTACCCGCCGCTGCGCATTGTGCGCCATCAATGTAACTGGTCGGACAGCGAATGCCCACCGTTGACCCCGTTTAACATCGAGTTTAGCAACCCGCTAGACCTCGAGGCTTTTGTGGAAACGATGGTTCGCATCGAGCCAGAGCTGCCGGGGGCAACCGTAGCCCCGGCCTATAATGCACTCACCATTCAAGGCGTTACCCAGGGGCGCACGACCTACCGCGTTACTGTAGACGGCGCACTTCAAGATGTCTTTGGCCAGACGCTGGGGGAAGACCAGACAGTGCGCTTTGAGGTGGGCACGGCCGTTCCCTTTGTCAGCGGCCCGTATGAGATGCTAGTCACCCTGGACCCCTCTGCCACTGAACCGCAGTTAACGCTTTACGTGATGAATTATGATGAACTGCACCTGCAGGTCTATGCCGTCACCCCTGATGATTGGCCTGCTTACCTGGCTTACCGGCGTAACTTTGATCAGCGGGAAGACCAGCCTGCTCCTCCTGGACGTTTGGTGCTGGATGAGATGATGGCTATTGAAAACCAGGAAGATGTGCTCACGGAAACGGCCGTGAACCTGGGTGGGGTGCTGGAAGGCCCTGGCCATCTTATTGTGGTTATCCAGCCGCCTGGTCCCTTTAAAGAGGCCTGGGACCGTCGCAACCAGACTATCCATCTCTGGGTGCAGGTCACCCAAATTGGCCTGGACGCCCTGGTAGACAATGACGAGATGATGGTGTGGACCACCGCCCTGAAAGACGGTGCCCCCCTGGCCAGTGTTACCATCAACCCTGGCAGCAGCGCCGAAACCATGACCGATGCCGCAGGCCTGGCCCGTTTTGACATTCCGGCGCGGGGCATCAACCTGTTGGTGGCCCGCCAGGGCACAGACACGGCCATTTTGCCCTACAGTGGGTATTACTGGGATGACGCCGGCTGGCAGCCACGGCCGTTGCTTGATGAGCTGCGCTGGCATATCTTTGATGACCGGGCCATGTACCGCCCCGGTGAAGAAGTCCACCTCAAAGGCTGGCTGCGCCACATCAGCGGCGTCGATGGCGCCATCTCCCTGCCGGGCGATTTGGTAAACGATATTGCCTATCAAGTTTATGATGCGCAGGGGAATGAGATTGCCAATGGCACCGTCCCGGCCAATGCCTTTGGCGGTTTTGACCTGGCCTTTACCGTGCCCCAAAACAGCAACCTGGGCTATGCTTATATGAGTTTCCAGGCGGGGGGCCGTGGCCAGGTGCAGAACGGCCGCGATTTCTACCACCAGTTCCAGATCCAAGAGTTCCGTCGGCCGGAATTTGAAGTGTCGGCCCGTCAGGAAAGCACCGGCCCTTACGTTGTCAACGATCAGGCGACGGTAGCCGTTGCCGCCGGTTACTTTGCTGGCGGCCCTCTGCCCAACGCCCAGGTCAATTGGACGGTGACGTCTACCCCTGGTCATTACGCCCCGCCCAACTGGCCTGACTTCACCTTTGGTGAATGGACGCCCTGGTGGTTTGATGTTGGTTATGGCAGGTTTGAAGGGTCGGCTATTGATTATATTGTTGAAAGCCCCGGCTTCCCCTGGCCGTCTGACCAGGTAGTGGAAACTTTCAGCGGCCTTACCGACGCCGGCGGCGAGCATTATTTGCAGATTGATTTTGAGGCCCTGGAGGGGAATCAACCGTTCTCTGTCAATGCTGAAGCCAGCGTTATGGATGTGAACCGTCAGGCATGGGCGGCCAGTACCAACTTGCTGGTGCACCCCGCCGACCTGTACGTGGGTTTGCGCAGCCCACGCACGTTTGTGGAGCAGGGTGAGCCGCTGGAAATTGAAGCCATCGTCACCGATATTGACGGCAGCCCCGTTTCCGGCGTGACCATTCAGATGCAGGCTGCCCGCCTGGAATGGCGGTACAGCAGCGGCGGGTGGAGCGAACAGGCGGTAGAGTCACAAGATTGCCCGGTGACGTCTACGGCCGAACCGGTGACCTGCACCTTTGCCACCGCGCAGGGGGGCACGTATGAGATCACGGCCGTGGTCACCGACAGCCAGGGACGGCAGAATCAGAGCCGATTCACCCGTTGGGTCAGCGGTGGCCGCCAGCCCGTCCAACGCAACGTGGAGCAAGAAAGCGTTACGCTCATCCCTGATCGGGAGAATTACCAGCCAGGTGACGTGGCCGAAATTCTGGTACAGGCTCCCTTTAGCCCTGCCGAAGGGTTGTTAACCATCACCCGTGGCGGCATTCTTTCTACGGAACGGTTCAGCCTGGAAAACGGGTCACACACCCTGCGTATCCCTATCACTGAAGATCACGTGCCTAACCTGTCTGTACAGGTAGATGTGGTGGGCGCTGCCGCCCGCACCGATGATAATGGGGAGATTGTACCGGCGGCGCCGCCACGCCCGGCGTATGCCAGCGGTTACCTGGACTTAAATGTACCGCCTTACAGCCGCGAACTGTCCCTGGCGATTGTGCCGCAGGCCGCGGCATTGGAACCGGGCGCAGACACGGCCGTCGCCGTCACCGTCACCGATGCCAATGGCCAACCGGTACCCAGCGCCGAAGTGGTGCTGGTAGTGGTCGATGAAGCTATTCTGGCGCTGACCAATTACCAACTGAGGAACCCATTGGATACGTTTTACCAATTTCAATGGTCATGGTTAGAGTCACGCCACGGCCGTGACAGCATCATCTTGCTCAACCCAGAAACGCTGGCAGGCCAGGCTGGCGGAGAAAAGACGGTTGAGGTTACACGAGTAGTGGCCGAAACGGTGGAAATGGCAGTCGCTGAGGAATCTGCTGCTGATGCCGCGTTTGCGCCGCCGGCGCCCACCCTTGCCGCCGGCGCCCCGGCGGGGGCGGATGACGGATCAGCACAGACGCCCATTGAGGTACGTACCAACTTTAATCCGCTGGCTGTTTTTGCACCCACCACCCCAACCGATGCCCAGGGGCAGGCCCAGATCACGTTTACGCTGCCAGATAACCTGACCCGTTACCGCATCATGGCTGTGGCTGTGGCCGGTGACCGGCAGTTTGGCGCGGCTGAAAGCAACCTCACCGCCCGCCTGCCGTTGATGGTACGGCCGTCTGCCCCCCGCTTCCTTAACTTTGGTGACCAGTTTGACCTGCCCATCATCCTGCAAAACCAGACCGATGAACCGCTGGAAGTAGACGTGGCTATCGAAACGACAAACCTGACATTGACCGGCATCCAGGGGCAGCGTGTCACCGTCCCGGCCAATGACCGGGTGGAAGTGCGCTTTCCGGCCACCACCATGAGCGCGGGTACGGCCCGCTTCCAGGTGGCAGTGGTCTCTGGCGCCTATGCTGATGCGGCCACCATTCACCTGCCGGTGTACACACCGGCCACCACCGAAGCCTTTGCCACATATGGGGTGCTGGATACCGGTGCTGTGGCCCAGCCGTTTATGATGCCAGACGGGGTAATCCCCGGTTATGGTGGCCTGGAAATTGGCACCTCATCCACGGCGTTACAAGCGCTGACAGACGCGGTGTTGTACCTGACCAGCTCCCGTTATGATTCGGCAGAAGAATTGGCCTCACGCATCCTGGCGGTGGCCGCCTTGCGTGACGTGCTGACCGCGTTTGATGCTGAGGGCTTACCGACACCGGCCGAAATGGAAACGGCCGTACAGCGGGACATAGAAACATTACACGGTATGCAAAATGATGACGGCGGCTTCCCTTACTGGGAGCGGGGCCGGGAATCGAACCCCTTTAACACCATCCACGTGGCCTATGCGCTGGTGATAGCGCAGCAAAAGGGATTTGACGTGCCCACAGAGATGCAAGCCAGTGTGCAGCGTTACGTGCAGGAGGTTGAAATCCATATCGATGCGTGGTACGGCCAGAAAGCCCACTGGGGTTTAAGAGCCTATGCTCTCTACGTGCGTCACCTGGCCGGGAACAGCGACCCTGCTAAAGCTCGCGCCCTGCTGCAAGAAGCCGGTATGGAAAATCTGCCGCTGGAAGCGGTCGCCTGGCTGTGGCCGGTGCTGGCCACCGATTCCGCTGCCGCTGCAGAGGTAGTTGCTATCCAACAGCACATCAATAACCGGGCCGTAGAGACGGCCGGCGCGGCCAACTTTACCACCTCTTACGGCGATGAGGCCTACCTTATGTTGCATTCAGATCGCCGCACCGATGGTGTCATCTTGAATACGCTCATTGCTGAAGACCCCCAAAACGATCTGATCCCCAAAGTAGTCAATGGCCTGCTGGCTCATCGCACCAAAGGGCATTGGGGCAACAGCCAGGAAGATGTTTTCATCTTGCTGGCGCTAGACAAATACTTTAATGCTTTTGAAGCGCAGACGCCGGACTTTGTGGCCCAAATCTGGCTGGGGACGACATACGTGGGAGGGCATGAATTTGAAGGGCGCACCACAGAACGCCACCAGACAGACATCCCCATGAGCTATCTGGCCGAGGTGTCTGCCGATGGTGCTGCCCAAGACCTGTTCCTCAGCAAGGAAGGGACAGGTCGGCTGTATTACCGCCTGGGTTTGAACTATGCGCCGGCCGACCTGACGCTGGATCCGCTCAGCCGCGGCTTTGTGGTGCAGCGCACTTATGAAGGCGTGGATGACCCGGCAGACGTTACCCAGGACGAAGATGGTGTATGGCACATCAGGCTGGGGGCGCGGGTGCGGGTGCGGCTGACCATGGTGGCCGACAGTCGTCGTTACCACGTGGCTCTAGTAGACCCCTTACCGGCCGGGCTGGAGCCGATCAACCCGGCGCTGGCAGTGGCGGAAAGTGTGCCTCAGGAGCCAAATGAGGACCGCATACCTTATTGGTGGTGGGGGAACTGGTATCAACACCAGAATATGCGTGACGAGCGCTTAGAGGCATTTACCACACTGTTGTGGGAAGGTGTTTATGAGTATACCTATGTGGCCCGGGCTACGACACCGGGCACCTTTGTAACGCCACCTACAAAGGCGGAAGAGATGTACGCGCCAGAGGTGTTTGGCCGCAGCGGCAGCGATCTGGTGATTGTGGAATAGGGTTTGTATAGACGGTGTGACACACGGCCACGGCCGTGTGTCACACCGCCCAGCTGTTTCTGAGCCTCACGCTTACTGGCTGCTTATCAAATCATCAAGCGGGTTATCTTCTTCGTTCACAAAAGTACGCCGGGTTTTCCCCCCTTCCTGCGGGTCTTCTACCAGCCCCATTTCATACAGATGCTCCATAATACGGGCTGCCCGCGGGTAACCAATGCGCAACCGCCGCTGCATGAATGACGTAGAGAGCGTGTCATACTTTTGCGCCAGTTCTATCGCCTGTTCCAACAGGCTGTCTGTTTCTTCTAGCAAGGCATATTTGGCAATCAGGCTTTCCCAGGGGGGAGGCAATGGTTCATAATCATCGGGCAGGTTCTTGTGCCAATGGCCCACAATGGCTTCGATCTCGGTATCACTCATGAACACACCCTGCACCCGCAGCGGGCTGGCCGCGTCTGGCGGCAAAAACAGCATATCCCCTTTGCCCAGCAGCTGTTCGGCGCCTACCGTGTCCAAGATCACGCGGGAGTCCATGCTGGAAGCCACAGCAAAGGAGAGCCGGGCCGGGAAGTTGGCTTTAATCAGACCGGTGATCACGTCGGTAGACGGCCGTTGGGTGGCCACAACCAGGTGAATGCCTGTCGCCCGCGCCATTTGTGCCAGGCGGCATAATGTCCGTTCCACGTCGCCAGGGTAGGTATGCATCAGGTCGGCCAGTTCATCAATGAATACACCAATTACCGGCAGCTTTTTGCGGTCTGGCAGCCGGGCGACCTTACGGTTATAGCCATTTAAATTACGAGCGTTCACCAGTGAAAACAGCTCATAGCGCCGGTCCATTTCTGCTGTCAGCCAGCGCAGTACCCCAACGGCCCTATCTGCCTCTACTTCCACCTTGCCAATGAGGTGAGGTAGGCCGTTAAAGCGCACCAACTCTACCTTTTTGGGATCAATCATGATCAGGTGTAAATCTTCTGGCGGGTTGTTGAGCACCAGGCAAGAGATAAGGGCGTTCATACAAAATGACTTACCTGAACCGGTAGTGCCAGCCACCAGCAAGTGGGGCATTTTGGCCAGGTCTACGGCCGTAGACGCGCCGGAAACATCACGCCCCAGGGCAACGGCCAACGGTGTCTTTAACGCCTGGAACGCTTCTGAAGTCACAATAGGGCGCAGCCGTACCAGGCTGATCTCCTTGTTGGGTACTTCTATGCCCACCACACCACGGCCGGGCACAGGCGCCTGAATGCGCAATCTTTGGGCTGCCAGCGCCAGCGCCAAGTCTTTTTGCAGTGCCGCAATCTGGTTAATACGTACTTTGTGCTGTTTTAGCTCGCCGTCTGGCCCGGGCTTTTCCAGGTAACCTGGTTCGACGCCAAATTGGGTAATAGCCGGGCCGCGTTGGACCTGCGTGACGGTAGCAGGCAGGCCAAAATGCGCCAGGGTTTCTTCAATGATGCGTTTCTTTTCGGCCACCTCTTCGTCCGAGAGGGGCGACATGGGGCTTTCTTCTAATAGGGTGATGGGTGGCAGCCGTTTGTCACGGTGCAGGCGCACGGCCGTTTCCGGTGGGCCGGATGCTTCTTCGACGACGGTTGGGGGCATGTTTACCCGAGGGGGCGGCACGGCCGTGATTGGCCTGGTGGGGGATGAAGGTAACACAGCGCGGGCAGGTGGGTCTGTGGGTGCCAGATCCTGCGACAGCCGCCACAGCCTGTTGGACATAGTGTTAAGTCCTGATAACAAATCATCCCAACGATAACGGGTGATAAGGCAAACCCCCATTACCAGCAGGCAAAAGTAGAAAAGCCCGGTTAATAGCGGCCCAAAGAAGTCTAACAACGGTACAGACAGCGCCCAGCCTACCAGCCCGCCGCCATGCCCCAGGTGGGCGCCGCGCAGGTTAGACCGGGTGACAATAAACGAAAGTGGCAGCAGCGTCAGCAAGATAAGTTCAAAGCCGATCACCTGGGATGTTTGAATGTGATACGGCCGTCCTGTCTTATGTAGTGTCAGGTGGATGCCGGCCGCAATAACCGACAGCAGCAGTGGGTAGACTCCCCAGCCAAATGCCTCGCGAAATATGCAAATGGTGGTCCCTGGGCAGCCCGCATCTGGCAGGCTAAGCAGGGCCAGGAAAAGCAGGGCGGCCATAAATGCCAGCAGCCCGCCCATCAGTTCTACTCGGTAGGGTGCCAGGTTGCCTATAAGGCGTTCATCCCAGGTGGGTGGGGGAGGTGCCGGTTCAGACTTTCGTGAACGTTGTGAAGGTGTAGATTTGGTGCGAGCCATAAGTTAGTAACCAGTTAAGGGCAAACGGTGATCAGCACAAACACTGATGACTGTTTACCATATACTGATTACTATTTTAGCTGGAAACCCCACGTAAACTCAAGGCCAGACGCTTGGCAGCGCCATCAACATGTAAAACACGCGCCCGCACCTTTTGCCCCTGCCAAACCACATTACGAGGGTGTAAAAAGGTGCCTTCAGCCAGCTCAGAGATGTGAATGAGACCTTCTAATTCATCTTCAAGCTGCACAAACGCGCCAAAGTTAACCACTTTGCTAATGACTCCCTCAACCATTTGCCCCGGTTCATACTTGCTGTTGACAGATTGCCAGGGATCTTTCTTTAAACGTTTCAGGCTTAGGGCGACACGGCCGTTGTCTGCATCTACACTCAGAACCCGTACCACAATCTCTTCCCCTGGCTGCACAATATCCCCCGGATGGTCCACCCGGCTCCAGGACATTTCAGAGATATGGATCAACCCTTCGATGCCGCCTAAATCTACAAATGCGCCAAAATTTGTCAGGTTTGTTACCTGGCCCTGTACCTGTTCCCCCGGGGCTATATCATGCAGTAAACGTCGGCGTTCATCGGCCTTCACCAAGGCTGCCCGCTCTGACAGGATAAACCGGTTTTGCGCCGCATTGATCTCAATGATTTTTAAGTGCAGCCGTTTGTGCTGCCATTGACGTAACGCATTAATCCGTTCAATTTCCAGATGGAACTGGGGAAAATCAATGAGCTGGGATGCTGGTACAAAACCCTGCAAGCCATGCCAGTTAACCAATAATCCCCCCTTGTTGAAACCGGTAACGCGCAGGTCCATTGTTTCATCGGCGGTGAAGACATCCGCGGCCATTTGCCAGGGGTCGTTTTGTGCCCCTGCGATTCCTGCCGTAGAGGTTGAACATTCTTGCGGCTGGTCAAATTCTGACCAGGAGACGCCTGTCTCGATGATGGTAGACGGGGCTATGTTTGATTCTTCTTGTGCAAAGAGGGCTGCCCAGAAGGAATCATCGACTGGTTTTGATGTACGGTTTTGAGGCGATGTTTCACTATGCATCTTTTTATGCTCTCAATCTTTACAGGCAGCAACATCACCCCCGACAACCATCTGCCCGAATGACGTTGTAGACACTGCAAAGGCTTTAACCAATGGACTCCAATTCATATTATAGACAGAGGGAATGTCATGTCAAACGTTTTTCCCTCTAGTGAGGCTGGCTTAGCAAAGATAGGTACCCAGTCACTAGCAAACCATGACGAACGGCATATAATGAAAGTATGACGACGGATTTTGACGTGAAACAAATGCAGGCAGCGCGGCAAAGTAGGTGGGTAGGACAGCATATTATTTACCATCCCACCGTGGGCTCTACGAATGATGATCTAAAAACGATGGTAGCGCAGGGCACGGCCGCATCCCCACCTGCCGGCACTGTTATGCTCACCGATTATCAGCGCCAGGGCCGGGGCCGGTTTGACCGGCGCTGGGAAGCGCCGCCGGCAACGTCTTTACTGTTTTCTGTGTTATTCCGCCCTTACTGGCCGGCTGACCATAATCATTGGTTGATGATGCTGGCGGGTGTGGCTGTGGCTGAAGCCATTGCCGCGCAAACCGGCCTGGACGCCCGCATAAAGTGGCCAAACGATGTGGTGCTGCCCCTGGCGGGGGAATGGCGTAAGGTCAGTGGTTTACTGCTAGAGGGGCACCTGAACGCCGACGGCCGTTGCCAGAGTGCCGTTTTGGGCATGGGCATCAACGTCAATATTCCTCAGAGCGCGCTGCCGGCCACCCCTACGCCGCCCACGAGTTTGTTGGTGGCCACAGGTCACGCCGTTTCCCGGCGTGTATTATTACTAGACTTGCTGGCTCGCCTGGAGCGTCATTACGAGGCGGCGGCCAGCGGGCGCTCCCCTCAGCCTCTGTGGCAGCAATACCTGGTGACGCTAGGTCAGCCGGTAACTGTAACCCAGGCAGAGGCTGGCGAAACCATTGTGGGCACGGCCGTCGCCACCGGTGAATGGGGCCAACTTTTAGTACAGGACAGTGACGGCCGTGTGCACACCATTCTGGCGGGGGATGTTACTTTGCGCCCCCCGGCTACTGGCTGAACCTTTGACAATTCTGCCGATTAAAGGTAGCCTATAAATTGATTTATGTTATGTTAGGTAACTTCAGTAATTTTAAAGAAAAATGATGGTCAACATCAGGTTTACTTCAGAAGAAGCCCGTTTACGTCCTTTCTGTTTTAGGAACGCTGGCACTTTCACCTGAAGGCCATGGAGGATCAATGACATGGATGATTTTGATAATTTGCGTGATGATTTTGACTTTAGCGATTCTGATTTTAACTCATCCCCCAGCCTGGATGACTCGCCGGATGAATTTGACCAGCTGCGGCGTTCCAGCGCCCGCAGCGAGACCATGTTTAATGAACTGACTGAAGACGGTATCCGCACCAGCAGCAGCAGCAGCCGGAGCTCTGGGTTTTCGATGAGCAATTTTACACCGGGGCAGCGTGTTATATTGGCTGCGCTCGTTGTCTTAAATCTCTTGGTGATCAGTATTGGTTTAATGGTTGTTTTAGGTGTTATTGGTGGTTAGCCTGCCGATGGCAGAGGCGTGGCCTGGCATGGTTGGCTAAACCATTCTCTTTGCCAGTAACCCACAGACGATGACATTTTGTCAGAACAAAAGAACCGGGTGCTGAGACCCGGTTCATAAACCCCCGTTTTGTGCAAAGTAATTAAGGTGCTGTTTCTGTCGTTTCTGGTTGAGGCACGGCCGTGTTTGGTGTTGTATCGATTGTAGGCACAATGCCCGGCCCGGGCAGCACCAGCGTGGGCACGGTTCCCTCTGGGGTAAAGATGACCTTGTCTGTCTGGTTGAGTGCACTGGCATTGGCACGGGCCAACAGCAGTGTCAGGTATTCGGGATTGGTTTCATACAGCAGCGCCAACACTTGCTCTACGGCCGTTTGAATTTGGGCGTTAATGAGGGCTACTTCTGCCTGCACCCGGGCAATTTCTAACTCTTCCTGCACCACCAGTAGTTCTTTCTGTTTTTCGGCCAGGGCTACTGCCTGGTCTTTGGCAATTTGGGCCAGGTCATTTTGTTGTTGTTGTTCAATGACGGCCAGTTGGGCGGCCAGCCGTTCTCGGCTTAGTTCCGCCAGGGTGATCTCTTGCCGTGCCTGTTCTTGAATACGGCTTTGCTCTACCCGAATCTGGCCTTCTTGCCGTGCCTGTTCGGCTTCCGCTTCGGCCAGGGCGCGCAGTTCGTCTTGTGCCGCTTTCTCTGTCTGCAACCGGCTTTGCACAATATCATCCAGAGCCGCCTGTACTTCCGGTGATAAAATCACCTCTGGCACGACAACATTGTCCACCCTTAACCCAATTCTGGCCACCAGTTCGTTGACCTCATCGTCGATGCAAGAACGCAGCTCATCGCGTGACGTGCCAATGATATTATTGTCAAAGGTACGGTCGCCGACACACACCTTCATCGATTGGCGGGCCAGGTCTTGGACACGCTGGCGGGCTAGTTCATCATTTAAGTACAAGCCGCGATATTCCGCCCATTGATCACGAATAAGATCTGCCTGTGATAAATTGGGGCGAAAGACATCACCACTGACGATCAGGCCAATACGCTGCTTGTCTTTGGTGATAATCTCCTCGTCTTGAACCGAAAAAGGAATGGCCTGAGTGGAAATGGTTTCCAGGGAAACAAATAGGCCAAAATCACTGTAGACACCGGGCCCCACCACCTGGTAAATGCGGTTGTTGCTGAACTGTACACCAACCTCTTGTTCTTCTACCGATTCTAAAAAGTAGAAAAACTGCCCGGCAAAATTGAAGCCCAACAACAACAGACTAACGCCAATAAAAATTAGCACAAGCCGGCCAATCAGTCTGATGGGGATTCTTCTTCGTTCCATTGTCGCTCCTTTATAGTGAATTAAACCTCAAGAAGGTTTGTATTATCTGGAGGTTGTTTCTATTTGAATGCTAACCTTTACGGGGAATCATAACAAAAGGCGCAGGCAAAGGGGAAAAGGCCTCGTGTTTCTATTCTCCGGGCCGGTATTCTCTTTCCAGGTTGGCGCGAACGTCCTCTTCTGTCAGCCATACGGGCTTGAGCTGCCGGTTGGCAAAAAGCGGGGCCTGGTCATCATAGTGCGGGCTTTCTGAGTGTATGGTAGCGCTGCCGTATTGGTGAATGCTGTGTGAGGTTAAGGCACCGTCAGCGGCCCATTGTACCAGCATAATGTAAGAATCACCGACAAAGCCGTGCAAACGGCCGTCATCCGCCAACTGCCCATACACCGCATGGATCACATCTGGCCCGCCGCCCATGCCTAAATCTTGCTGACCACGGACAAGGCGGTTTACTTCTTGCCAGGGTACGTCTACACGCCCGAACTTGGTCACCAGCAAATCTACGGCCTGCACAAAGGCTTCCTGGGCGGCCGCCAGGGGAATGTCTGTACCCACCAGGCGTGACGGATTCAGCTGAACCCGGTCATCTTCGTTAAGGGTATAAAAGGTAAGTATCATCACGGCCGTGGCCTGACTCTGTGGCGTCGCCTGCAAATCCCAATCTCGTAAGAGCTCAACCGCCGCCCGTACGTGGGTATCCCCTGTTGGCGGATTGGCTACCAGCATGTCTCGCACCCGGGCCACATCCGAATCTGGATGGTAGGCCATGTTATATTTGATGGCATAAAACGCCTCAGGTGTTATCGATTCGTCGGCGCTTAACAGGTCAATGAGCTGCAGCGCCCGGTTGGTCATAAATGACTCAATGCCAAATACTGCTGAGTAGTCGCTCGCCGGCGGATTTTCCGGGCCGATGGTTGTTTGAAAGGGCGTGCTGTTGGCGTTTTGGATGAAGCCAGAAGCGGGGTTCAGCACCTGGGGCAGATCGTCATAAGGCAGGTATGCTGTCCACAACGTCTCACTGGTGTTGCCCGGCAGCATCCCGGTCCAATCATACCCTTCGGCCCGCAGTGGTAGTTTGGCGTTGTAGACGTAGTAAATAGTGCCCGTTTTATCGGCATAACCGGTGTTAAACATGGGCAGCGGCCCTTCACGCATGGCGGCCTGCCATTCGGCAAAGGTGGTGGCTTTGTTCATGCGCCGGAACTGTTCTAACAAGCCTACTTCGCCCATGCTGGCATAGCGGACGGCATACGTGCCGTGATCCTGGCGTACCGTGGGCCCATAGACTGACCACAACGTTTCTTGCCGCACCGGAATCACCAGTCGGCCGATAATTTTTACCCACAGGGTTACCTGGCGCACATCCAGGTCACGCCATTCATTATCAAAGCGATATTGGTCAGGGTTGTCTGGGTTGATTTCCAGCTGGTAAGTATCTACCAGGTCAGGGTGGTTGACGGTAAAGGACCAGCCCAGATGATCATTGTGTCCCAGAATGATCATAGCGGCGCTGGGAAAGAGGCCGCCGGTCATATTTAGCCCTTCTTCACTGTGCAGATGCGCCTCATACCACGTGGCCGGGCCTTCCCAGGGTTGGTGGCTGTTCACTGCTAGAAACGTTTCGCCGTGGGCGCTGCGGGCCGGGCCGACGGCGAAGACATTGGAGCCAAAACGTGTGTCTACGTGGATCGGTGATAAGAAATCGGCACCAACCGCCCGATCTGATCCACTCTCTTCTTGATCTGGCGGCCCGGCAAAAAGATCAGCCACGGCCGTGTCCAGCCCAAAAAACACGGGCACGATGAGTAGATTGGCGGCGGCTACATCTTTACCGGTTAAGGGGAAGAGGGCAGTATTTTGCACTTCGGCGTTGTGCAGCGCGGCGTAATGGTTGATGCCGTCGGCGTAGGCTTCCAGAATGGCCCTGCCTTCAGCTGGAAGGGTGTTGTATTTGGCTTCAATGGTATCCTGAATGCGCAGCAGGTGGACAAAATAATCGACAGGTGCGGAATCTGGGCCATAAGTGCGGCCCAGCAAGGTGTTGGCCGCCAGCAAGGCATTTTGAATGGTGGCAAAGTCATCTTCGGCGTGGGCGTAGGCCAGGCCATAAGCAGCGTCAGCGTCTGTACGGCCGTATACATGTGGCACCCCCCATGTATCCCGCAAAATGGTCACGTCATAGGTGCCCGGTGCGGGGGCAATATGGTCCAGGTTGACTACAAACGGCCATACCCCAGAAGGCCAGAAGATGTAAGCTGCGGCCAGTGCCAACAGGCATGCGACCCCCAGTAATATCTTGTGCCACCGTTTCCAAGCTCTCATGTGTTCCTACCTTCGCCGGGTGATGCGTGTTAGGCATCATTTAACCACAAGGAGTGTATTGTACAGGTTTAGGATAACTGGTAAATGCCATTTTCAAGCCGGTTGAGTGCCTGGACGACACGATTGTATTGTTGCCACAAGGCGTCCTGGTCTTCTGGCGCAGCCACGGCCGTTTCCGCCAGCATCAGTGCGGCTTTCACCAGGCTAAAGGCGGGCCCCCACGTTGGCGGCGAGCCGGGTTGGGCCCGTAATGGCTTGGCTTCCTCAGACAGGGTGGCAATGAGGGGCTGCCAATTCTTGAGCGGTTTCTTGGCTTTGGCGGTGGCCTTGTACTGCACGGCCGTATCAAAACTGACAATGATCGTCCCTTGCCGCTTGGCCTTGTTGTAAGTCTCTTTTAAACCGGCTCTCATGCCGCTGCCAAACGTAAGGCTGTAACTGGATAACAACCCATCGTAGATGACCACCCCCTTAAATGGCAGCAAGACGGCCTGCACGTACAGAGGCAAGGCGTAACGGGGGACGATATCTTCAAGGTCGTCAATCAGGCCTTGGACGCCATATACCTTATCATCACCGATAAAGATGGTGTAGGCTTTAAGGTGGCGTTCAATGATGTAATTACCTTGCCGGAACTCCTGCCAGCCAGAGATGATATCTAGATGTTCCTGGCTCAAATTTTCCGGGTTTGCCTGCACGTATGTCGGGATCAGGTGAGCGTTGTCCCATAGGGCGTTACGCACTTCCATGCGCTGCTGGCCTGCTAACTCCCGGTAGGCAGTCGGTGAGGTGACGTGGGGAAGCATCTCAAGCTGCTGCTTTGCATAAAATTGCAACGATCCCATCAAATAGAAAAACAAGTCAGCATCTTGTTCAGACAGTTTCATTAGTTGCCTCCTTCGTCAATCGGGCATCCTTGCCCGGTTGTACCTAACGGCGGCGCCAGATGGTGAAGCCCATGAGTAAAACGCCCAGCCCCAGCCCGGCCCCCAGGAACCACCAGGAGGCCTGGGAAGCAGGAATAAAGCCGGCCACAGTTGCCGCTGTTGGTGTTGGTGCTGCTGTTGGTGGCAGAGCGGCCACGGCGGTAGCCGGTGGTGTATTTGTGGGTGGTATGGCCGTTGATGTTGATGTTGGTGTAGGCGTAGTCGTCGGCGTAGGTGAGGGTGTGCGGGTAGGGCGCGGTGTTTTGGTTGGCTTGGTGGTGGGTGTTAGTGTGGCGGTGGCAGTCACGGCCGTGGTGGCTGCCAGGCTGGCTGCATCGGTTGTTGCTCTGATCGTGCCGGTTATCGTAGCCGCGGCCGACGCCTCAGGTGTAGCTGATCCATTAGGGGTAGCTGTGGCGGCACTGGTACCGACCGCCGGCGGCGGCGCCGTAGGAATAGTTTCGGGGGCCACGCCCGCCTCAACCAGGAAGATCGGTGGGCCGCCCATCAGGCATTCGCCATTGTGACAGCGTTGGCCGTTTAGGTGAATATTATAGAAGCCGCCTGTGGGGGTAACGGCCGTTTCTTGGCCGGTCACCGGGTCTACCAAAATGCCGGAAGCCGCCAGGGCCGGTACACGCAGGTCTACCGGCGCGGTTGTGCGTGCCCACATGACACGTGTCACACCTTGGGGCCGGGTAAAGCTGAACAGGTAATGATTGGCACTTTGCTCGCGGCGGAGGGGGTATTGAAAACCGGCCAGGTATTTGATGGTGTTTTTATAGGCATAAAAAGCGGGGCGTTTGCTGAAGTCATACGGCCGTATCAGCCCCCAACTTTCATCGCCTGGATTCATGTTAATGTCTACCAGCTTGTAAAAGCCGATACGGTTGGCCCCGGCGTAAAAACCAAGTGCATAGGCCTGGGGGATGTACCACGCCTGTTGTTCCAGGTCAATATTAAACGCTTGCACCTGCACCGGCCATTGGGGATCCATGCTGGGGCGAGCGTTTGTTTCGTTGATCCACACCTCTTTGAAGGGGCTAATGCCCACCTGCTGCTGCACGGCAAAAGCGTTACCCACAATCCCTGGAATGGTCTCCGGCCGGAAGTAGATATGGTAAGTCAGCACATCAAAAAAGTAGTTGTTGTCTGCCGCTTCGGGGTCATTGACCACTACCTGTAAAAAGCGCCGTAAATAACCAGGATCATGCCAGTGAGTCATGCCACCAATGTGGATTTTGGCCTGGGGGTCTACTTGTTTCATGACCTGGTAGGCTACTTTGACCAGCTGGTAATAATCGGCGGTTGTGCCGGCGAACTCATGGCCATAGACGTTAGGGGCGATGTCCGGCTCATTCCACACGATCCAGTTGTGGACGCCCAGCGGCCCATAATATTGGGCCACGCGGCGTACGTAGTTGGCCCACAAATTACCGGGGTCGGTCACGGGTAGATAGAGTCCCCGGGGTACACCGGAAGCAAATTGGCCGTCGGTGGCCCATTGTGGCGTATTTTTGAGCAGGCCCAACACCTGACGGCCGTTGGCCCTGGCCTCAGCCAACCACTCTTCATGCACGTGTAGGGTGTTCCAGTCACCAGGGCCGGCGGGCTGAATTTCATTCCAGTAAAAGAGAATGCGTTCCCAGCCTACACCCAGTTCGGCCGCTTCTGCGGGCGCCCAGAAGGATTCAATAGCCCCAAAACGAGGATCGAGGGCTGTTTGTTGCGGGGGGATGTAAGCAGAGGCGGTTGGGGTGAGTACGGCCGTGATCCCCGGCGTCAACCCTATGAGTACTAAAAAAAATAACAGCAATTTTATTGTTTTATTCATGCCTATCTAACACTCTTTGAAATCGGAGATTAGAGAGTGAAGATTCAAGAGCGGGGGTGATGGCCACACTCTAATTTTCACTTTCCTTGTTGGCAAAACAACTGACACTGTCTAAAATGCAGGTCTGATTTTTGCAAACGGGGGGAATTATACCCCATACCCACCGGATGGAATACCAGCCATCCCCAATTGAGGAGGATTTTCATGAGACGTTTTCCTACCGTTTTGCTGCCTACTGGCCTGGCGCTGTTATTTATCGGCGGCCTGATGATGCTGTTGACGCTGCGCGCCAAACCGCAAACGGTAGTAGCTGCTCTACCAGAAGGCCATCCGCCATTGCCTGACTATGGGCGGGGTAGTGCCCTCATACCCAGCACCAAAGCTAACTTCTTTGCCCCCGGTACGCAGCCCAACCCTGCTATGGAAACCATCACAGATCCCTTTATCTGTTCTAACTGTCACAGCGACTACAGCGAAGAGATCACCCAGCCGGTAGCGTATGAACCGTGGATGGGCTGGCAGGGCAGCATGATGGCCCAGGCCGGCCGTGACCCCGTGTTTTACGCTGCCCTGGACATTGCCGGGGCCGATGTGCAATTTGGCGGCGAATTTTGCCTGCGCTGCCACCTGCCGCGCGCCTGGCTGGAGGGGCGTATTGTCAGCGGAACGCTGGCAAGCGACCCTCTGGAAAACCCCATTGATCTGGAAGGTGTGCAATGTGAAGTGTGCCATCGTCTCTCTGACCCCACGCCCGGCCCGGAGAATGATCCTCGTGATGTTTATGTGATAAACAACACCATCACAACGACGATCCCTATCACTTATGGCAATGCCGCCATGGTTTTTGACCCGGAGGATTACCGGCGCGGGCCGTTTGATGTGGTAGCTGACCTGGGCTTTGACCCACATCTGTTTAATGACGCCGATACTGTGCAGTCGGCGTATCATCAGGAATCGTTTTTCTGTGGCACCTGCCATGACATCAGTAACCCGCTGCTGGCCTGGAACGAAATTAGCCAGACGTACACCCTTAACCCGTTGGGCCAACCCTTCACTGACACCACCAAGATGTTCCCTATTGAGCGCACGTTTAGCGAATGGCGGCTGAGCGAATACAACACGCCGGCCGGGGTCTATGCCCCGGAATTTGGCGGTAACAAGACCCATGTCTCCACCTGTCAGGACTGCCACATGCGTGATGTTACCGGAGTGGGGGGCAGCCTTTTTGGTGACACCAATGGCCTGCCGGTGCGCGATGATCTACCTTTGCATGATATGACGGGCGCCAATACATGGGTGCCCCAAATCATCCCCCTGCACCCCGTTTTCAGCGCCACCTTTTACGCGGACCCTAATCTTGGCGCTAAAAGGTTACAGGCGCTTGACCTGGGAATTGAACGTGCCCGTTATATGCTGCAAAATGCGGCGGTGATGACCACTACGTTTGATGTGAGTACGGGGGTGTTGACGGCGTGGGTGGTGAATAACGCTGGCCATAAATTGCCCACTGGTTATGTAGAAGGCCGCCGTATGTGGCTTCAAGTAGAGGGGTATGACCAGGCGGGGCATCTTATCTATAGTTCTGGTGCCTATGACTTGGCTACCGCTGAGTTAACCGAAGATGCAGATATTCAGATTTACGAATCGAAGCACGGCCTGACCCCAGCATGGGCGGCGCAGTTGGGGCTGCCGTCGGGTGAATCATTTCACTTTGCCTTAAATAATGTCATCGTCTCAGACAACCGCATTCCGCCGCGGGGCTTTAACTTCGATGCTTTTGTCGCCGTGGGTGCGGAGCCGCGCAGCGACAGCCAGCCAGATCCTGCTATGTATGCAGATGGACAATATTGGGATGAGGTGGTGTATGATCTGCCAGAGGGGGTGGTTTACGGCCGTGTGCGCTTGCTTTACCAAACTTCTTCCAAAGCCTATATCGAGTTTCTGCGTGACAATAACCCCAACGCCAGTGACCCCAATAACAATGGGCAGATTTTGTATGACTTGTGGGCGGCTACCAACCGCAGTGCGCCGGAAGTGATGGCTGAAGTAGTGTTTGGCGGGCGTAACGTTTATTTGCCGGTGGTCATTCGCTAACAGTAATTGGTCATCGGTCATCGGTATTATGCTCCGATGACCGATAACCTATATCCCCATCAGGGCATCATTGACCTGTTTTAAGAACTGGTTGCTTAACGAGTAGGCCTCCATATCTTCCCGTACCTGGGCATACAGTTGGGCGTTGTTGATGGCGAAGCCCATCTGGTTTGTCACCGTGTTCAGCAGGCGCATCTGGCGTGGCTGCCAGGTATAGGCCTGGCGCATGCCCACCGCCAGCACCCCTACAACCCGACGGTGGACAACACCATCTACTACAATTTCCGGGCAAGAAAGCGGCACAATGGCTACCGACTGTATCTGTTCTATCTCATGCATCTGGCGGCATAATTCTGGTTCTTGCAGAACATCGTTGAGGTGGCGTGCCTTATTTTCAGTGGCCACCACCCCTTCGAGCGTATCACGTAAGGTTAGCTCTTCCGCCGCGGTTACATACTCGGCAGATAATTCTTCCCAGGCGATCAGGCGCAGCCACGGCCGTTCCAACTCCAGGTCTTCCATCAGGTACAGCCAGGCAACGTCGGTTTGTAGCATTTGCCGAATTTTGCCCAGAACCGCTTGTAATACCGGGCCGAGTTCCAGCGTTTGTACCAGCATCTCAGAAATATCGTTTAGGGTAGCGAAGTCGGCATTATGGCGCTGCACCTCTTCTTCCGCTTCCATCATGGCCGCCAGCAGTAATTCCAGATCACCTTCCTTGGCTTCCAGAGTCATAGACGGAACGTGCACGCTGCGTGTGGGTAAGGTGGGTACGGCCGGCGCTTCCTGCAGCAGCGGCAGCAGCCCTCTGGCTCCGGTCAGCAAAGTATCAAACTGGTCGGCGGTGAACACGGCCGTTTTGGGGGCAGCTACCAGTATCACCCGCAGCCGGGTCTCATCCCGGTCAGAAAAATAAGCGGCCATCAATGATTTTGCCCCTTCTGCTTGCAAACTTTTCAACAACGGCATCGCCTGCCGGGCATTCACCTGGGCCAGATTCTTGACCAGCAGATGATGGGTAAACAATTGATGAAAGGGGAAGAAGGCATAGGAGTTACGGAATTGCGCATATTCATTAGTAAAGATGGGCGACAACCCATAATCTGCGGCCAGCGTGATTTGTAAATCCTCTTTTAGCTTGTCCAGAAAAAAGATAATGCCAACGGTACCCCCCAGGTTAGCCACCAGGTCGGCCAGCCTGGCTTGCAAGGGTGGCAGCAAGGGCAGAGGTGTATCATTGTGTTCCCGGGGGCTATCAAGGTTGCCCGGGCTGGTCGCCTGACTCAAGAACATCTCCGCCATGTGCCACAGCCGCTCGCGCAGGCGCAGCGATTCCAACGCCACGGCAATGCCCTGGGCAATGGCAATGAGAAAATGGGTGGACGCTGGTGAAAACCGGCTGTCATCTTTTGTACCGGCCACCAGGCTGCCTAATAACTGGTCACCGGCAAACAGGGGCAAACTGATGAGGCCGCTCACCTCTGCCGCTGCCAATAACATGCGTTCACCTTCGTCGGCCGTTTCTAAATCTTCGATCAAGGCGCCCGTCCCGGCCACCAGATGAGGCATGAGAACGGCCGCACCGGCGTCAAACTGTTTGCCTGTGAGAATGCGTACCAGTTCCGGTGTCAGCCCTTCATGGGCGCCCATCGCCAGCTCCTTGGTGGTGGGATCAATGATGACAATCGCCCCGACTTGTGCTTCTGTCATTTCCAGGGCTTGTGTCAGCCCCAGTTTCAGCAGAGCGGCCGGTTCAGTCATACGGCTGGCCTGGTAAGGGAACGATGTCAGGGCGCGAATCACCTTGTTACGTCGTTCAATATTTGTGCCTGCCAGGCGCAGGGTAGCCCGATACCGTTCTAACTTTGACTGAGCTAACTGCAGCTCATGCTGCGTTCTCTGAAGTTCTTTACGGATGTTCGCCGGACTACCCCATCCCGTGACTGATGTAACCATATTGTTTTCCATACGAGAGATCAGCGATTGGAGCTTAGAAAGCGAACGCCTGCTCATGTTCAATCTCTGGTCGTCAATTAAGATAGCCATTTCATTAATGTGACGCGTGTGTTTTTTGCGCCAACGTGTTCCACAATACTTTCATCTACCAGGGAGATGGCGTTTGTGAGGGCAGAGTCTTTTAAGGGTTCCTGAATGCTCTGCCCGACTGCGTCCTCCAAATTTTGGTCATTCGAGTCAATGCTGGTGACTTGAATGCCAATATGCCCGGCTGTGTGCACGCCAGAGATAACAATTTCGCCGGGTGTAGTCATCTTCAGGGTCAGTATGCGGGCCAGTTCGCTGGCCGCCAGGGAGATGCGCGCCTGGTCAATGGTGCCAAAGCCAATCTCCCGGGCGACTTCACGTGCCCGTAACCGGGCGGTGACAATGTCTAGATCGGTGTTGATGATGATGCGTTGGGTGACGGTTTTGGTGCCTTGGTTCATAACAGCCCCATCTGTTTGAGTGTTTCTAACAAGACCAGCTCCGCGAAGGCATCTTTGGGAATGTAATCAATGGCGCCGGAACCCAACCCCACCAGGGCATCTTCGGCGCGATCGCGGGTGGTGAGCATAATGACCGGGATATCGGCTACGGCCGGGTCTTCCTTCAAACGCCAGCACACTTCAAAGCCATTGATGTCTGGGAGTTCGATATCCAGGATGATCAGATCATAATAAGCTTCACGAGCGGCTTTTAACCCGTCCAGCCCATTTTCTACCCAACGAACGGCACAGCCGTTTTCCTCCAGGTTTGTTTTGAAGCGCATGGCCTGCACGGCCGTATCTTCTACGAGCAAGATAGACGCTGCGCCATTGACATGTTCGCTTGTCATCATAAATCACTCCTTGTCAACGCAGGAATCCCAGCAGCGTTGGCGCAATTTGGTTGATAGGTTGAATTGTCTCTACCGCCGCCAGCTGAATAGCTGCAGCGGGCATACCAAAGATGACCGACGTCGCTTCATCTTGGGCGATGGTATAGGCACCAGCCTGACGTAAGGCGTGCAGCCCCTGAGCGCCGTCACACCCCATGCCAGTGAGAATAATGCCCACGGCCGTGTGCCCAAACACACGTGCTGTCGTCGTAAATAAAAGGTCGGCTGAAGGGCAGTGCCCCTGGCCAGGGATGGCCTTCTGCAAAGCAACAACCCCCTGGTCACTTACCAGTAAATGGTGATCATCCGGGGCCAGCAGAACCTCGCCCGGTTTTAACTCGGCGGCGTGGCGGGCCAGCCGCACAGCGAGCGGCGTTTGTTTGCCCAGCCAGGCGACCAGGTCGGCGCCAAAGCCACGAGTGATGTGCTGGGCCACCAGGATAGGCGTTGGGAAATCGGCTGGCAGTTGGCTGAAAATGGCCGTCAGGGCACCTGGCCCCCCGGTGGAAGCAGCCATCACTACCAGCGTAGGGTAGCTCTGGGACTGGCTGGTTTTAGGGGCGCTGGGCGCATACGGCCGTGACCCCGGCCGCCGTATCACTTTTACCCCGGCCATCAGCTTCACCTGGTTCACAAACGCTTCCTGATTATCACGCACCGTTGGCTTGGGCAGTACAGACAGCGCCCCCGCCTGCAATGCATTCAATGTTAACTCTTTCTCACTGCTGTTCAGCCGACCACTAACCACTACAATAGGGCAGGGTGTTTCCGCCATGATTTGTCGGGTGGCTTCATACCCATCCATCCGAGGCATAAAGACATCCATCGTTACCACATCCGGTTTCAGCCGTTTCACCAATCGTACCGCCTCGGCGCCATCGCGGGCTGTGCCCACCACCTGCACGCCAGGCGCGTTTTGGAAAATGGTCACCAGCAGTTCACGGCAGGTGGGAGAGTCTTCAGCCACCAACAGGCGGATGGGCGGGCGGTTTTTTGTCTCCATAGGTATCATGCGTAAGCCATTATCTGTAAGCCAGGCGCTTCAAGCCGGCTCATGGGTCATAGTGTAAGCTGTTCAATCATCGCCAATAAATTCCCCTGGTCGAAGCGGCTCTTGACAATGTAAGCATCAGCACCGACTTCAATGCCCCGTGCCTTGTCAGCGGGTGAATCCAGCGAGGTGACCAATATCACCGGAATGTTTTTGGTACGGCCGTCACGTTTCAAACGTTGTGTCAGGTCAAAGCCATTCAGGCGGGGCATGTTTACATCAGTGACAATGAGGTCAGGCAGCTGGCTGTCACTCACCAGAACGCTCAACGCTTCTTCGCCGTTGGTGGCCAGCTTCACCTGGTAACCTCGGGTCTCCAGGATGTTCTTTTCCAGGGTGCGGGTGGTGATGGAATCATCTACCACCAGCACGGTTTTCGGCCGGGTGGGCTTAACAGACGGCCGTTTGACCGGGTTGGTACGGCGTGGGTGAGACCAGCTCGCCAGTTTTAATAAGTCAGCGGCGTGCAGCACCAGGATGATCTGCCCGGAGCCAAGCATGGTGGCTCCCATGAAGCCGCCTACCTTGACCAGTTGTTTGCCCAGGTTTTTGATGACAATTTCTTGCTCTCCCACCAGGTTGTCTACCATGAGCCCCAGCCGTTTACCGGCCACGCTGATGATAATGACGATGTTTGGTCCAGTTTCGGCCGCCCCTTCAGCCGCCGTTTCAACCGGCAGTTCCAGCAAGCTGGCCAGCCGGACCAATGCCACTGGCTGCCCCTGGTCCAGGATGGCGTCTTTGCCGTCTACGACCGTCACATCTGCCTGCCTGATGAGGATCATCCGTTCCACAGTGGTCAGCGGCAGGGCAAAGGTCTGGCCGGCGGCAGTCAGCAGCAGGCCACGTGAACTGGCCAGCGTCAGGGGCAAGACCATGGTGAAGGTAGTGCCCCGGCCCGGCGAAGAATCCACGCTAAGGCTGCCGTGTAAATCTGCCACGTTTTGGCGCACTACGTCCAGCCCCACGCCGCGTCCGGAAATATGGCTGACGCGCTGGCTGGTAGAAAGACCAGAACGGAAGACCAGGTTGGCGGCGTCAGCGTCATGGAGGGCGTCAGCTTCTGTCTGGGAGAGGATGCCCTGGCCCACGGCCGTTTGCCGCAATGCCTTCAAATTCAGCCCGGCGCCATCGTCGCTGACGGTGATGACAATGTTATTAGCCTGCTGCCCGGCTGTGAGCGTAATGGTGGCCTGCGCTTTTTTGCCTGTTTGCTGGCGCACGGCCGTGGGCTCAATGCCGTGGTCGACAGCGTTGCGCAGCAGGTGAACCAGGGGGTCTTTCACCTGCTCTAGCAGACGTCGGTCTAGTTCTGTCTCATCACCGCGGATGACCAGGGAGATTTGCTTGCCTTGCTGCCGGGCCAGATCACGTACCATGCGGTGAAAAGGGGTGGTGATGGTGGCCAACGGCAGCATACGCACCCGTTTCATCTCCTCTTCTAGTTCATTAATGATCAGAGAAAGGCGCATGAAGTCACTGGCAAACTGGCGATACAGCGTGTTGGCCACGGCCGTGAAGTGGCGCAGATGCTCTTGATTGTGGTTTACAAATTCAAGCACAGCCGCCATGTCTTTGCCATGGGGGGGATGGCTGCGGCTGTTGGCACCCGCCGGGTCGGCGCGCAGCAAACGATGATATTGGCCGCGCAGTGCCAGCCACTCTTTTTGCCACTCGGTCGCAAAATCACACAGTTGTCTTGCTTCTGCCAGCCGCTGCTCGGCCCGGATTTTGGCGGCCAACAGTTCGCTTAACTGGGCCATGAGGGCATCCAATTTGCTCACAGCGACACGAATCGTTTCCTCAGACATGACCATAAAAGGCGCGACCGGGTGTGTGATGGGTGGTGGCTCTGATGATGGCGTGGGCGGCCACTGCTCAGCCGTAAGGGCAGCTGCTGATTGCTCTGCTGAGTGGTTGGCGGGCGATGGCTTAACTTCTTTACCAGTGGGCGGTTCATCCTGAGCCAACGCTTCTAACCGGGCCAGCAGTGCCAGCACATTGGCTGGGAGCGCGCTCTGACCGGTTTCCACCTGGGCCAGTAGCAGTTCAATGGTGTCCATTGCCTGGTAGAGCATGTCAAAGGTTTCTGAGGAGAAGGAGAGACGGCCGTCTCTAACGCGCATCAACACCTCTTCCAGAGCGTGCCCCACACTCTCAATGCCTGTCATGTTGACGGCCCGTGCTGACCCCTTCACACTATGTGCCGCCCGAAAAATTTCCTCCAAGGTGGCCTGCCGCTGTGGGTTGTCGGGCGCCTTTTCCAGCGTTAAAAGGCCCTGTGTCATTGTTTGCAGGTGTTCACGCTGCTCCATTTGGAACGTGGCGATCAATTTGCGGCGTATCTCTTCGCTAAGACCCATCATCACTTTAATTTGTACCGGTCTACAATTGCTTCCATTTGCTGGGCCAGGGAGGTAAGTTCCTGTGCAGAAATCTCTACCTGCCGGGTGGAAGCCAGGTTTTGTATGGTGGCCTGGTTGATATTGTGCATGGCCTGGGCCAGTTGTTCCATACCCGTCATTTGTTGTTGGGCACTGGCCACAATTTGCTGGGCGGCGTTGGCGCTTTCCGCAATGCTGGCGGCCAATTGTTGAATGGCCGTGCCTGTTTGCCCCGTGAGCTGTACCCCGGCCTCTACACCTTTGTTGCCTTCTTCAGTGGCCATAACAGCCTTGTTGGTGGCCCGCTGAATCTCGTTGAGGATGGCTTTTACCTGGGCGGTGGCTTGTTTGGACTGCTCTGCCAGGTTGCGCACTTCTACGGCGACAACGGCAAACCCCTTGCCGTGTTCGCCCGCCCGGGCGGCTTCTACAGAGGCGTTGAGCGCCAACAGGTTGCTTTGTGAGGCGATCTCATTGACAGTGGTGGTGATTTCACCGATTTGCTGGGTCTGCTCGCTGAGCACCAGAATGTTTTCAGCGATGCCATCTACTAACTCTTTGATCTGATCCATGCTGCCGATGGTTTTGCTGACGGCTTCCTGCCCCACCTGCGACACATCGCGGGTGTACTGCGCCTGTTCAGCCACCTGCTGCGCCTTTTGGAAGGCTTGCTCCGCAATGGCCCGTACTTCATCAATGGTGGTGGAGGTCTGGGCGATGGCCGAGGAGTTTTCAGTGGCTGAAGAGGCTTGTTGTGACGTGGCTGCCAAAATCTCAGCGGCGCCAACGGAGATGTTCCCACTGGCGTCACGAATCTGGTTAGTGATGCGGGTCAGGCTTTCCACCATACCGTTGAGGTTTTGGCCCAGGGTACTCAAATCATCTTCGGCGCCATTGACGGCGAGCCGGGCGGTGAGATCGCCGGTGGCCACCAGCTCAATAAAGCGGTTGTAGTCGTTAACGGTGGTTTCTATGGCGGCCCTGGCCTGAGTGATATTGCGGACGATGATGTAACCGAGGCTGACGGCAATGAACAGGGTGAGGAGTACGGCCGTGACCATAAACACCGTCGCTTGCTGCACTGCTGCCGCGCTGCCGCCAACAGCTTTGATCTGCCAGATGCTCACGGCCGTGATCCCGATCAATGACAACGTAAAAACGGTGATCAACAAAAATAAACTGTTTCGGGTGTTGGTGTTTTTCAACATAGTGATATGGAAGACTGGAGAGTGACCTGCCTCTACCCTCTAATTTCCCATCTCCTCATTCACAATCAGGGCACTATCAGCTAAAAGAGCATGGATATCAAGGACCGCCACCAGGCCGGGGGCAATGCCGCGGGTAAAAGCGGCCGACAACGGTGGGTTCAGTTCGTTTTCATAAACCAGACGGACGTCGTCAATAGCGTCAACCAGAAAAGCGACTTCTAAATCATGGACGGCCGTGACCACAATATGGCTCTGTGGCCGAATATCACCTGTAGACCGCCCCAACAAAGCCCGCAAATCCAAAATAGAAAGGAAACGGCCGCGCGCGCTGAAAATCCCAACCACAAAGTCTGGGGTCCGGGGTACGGGCGTCACAGGTTGCATGGGGTAGATTTCCAAAACTTGAGTCACATCAATGCCATAGCGTTCGTCACCCAACTGGAAGACCAGCAGGTTTACCACGGCGCCTTGAACCTCCTCATCCAAAGGGCGAGCCAGTTCGTCTGCGCGCCGCGCCAGAATATGGGCCACCTGTTCGGGGCTGAATTCCGGGTCAGCGACTGTCCAGGGGGGTGTGGGTCCAGGGTGCTGCTTCTTCATGATAACATGTGAGATAAAAGATTAGAGATCGGGTAGACCACCACCACGCTCTAAACGCTGGTCTCAACTTTCGTTTTCCAATTCTGCCAATAACTGCCGGGCGGCTTCTGCCAACCGGCGCCCACTGGTGTGACCTGAATCGGGAATGATTTTGTCAGCCGGCCACGCCTGGATGCGGTTGATGACGGCTTTCAGGGCCCGCTGCGCTAGGTCAGCCTGTGACCGTTTTTTGTAGAGAATGGCCAGGTTGAAGTAGGCCAACGGCCGTTCCTGGTCCAGATAGACTACTTTTTTTAAGTTACTAATGGCTAATTCCAACTGACCTTCGTGTTCTTCTATCATGGCGAGTATGTAATATACCTCCGGCAACAACGGATCAACCGTCATGGCCTTTTGGCACCAGGCCCGTGCTTGGTGCCACTGGCCCAGATCGGCATAAGCACGGGCAAGCAGACAATGGGCAGCCGCAAACTGGGTGTTGGCCGCCACATAATCTTCTAACAAGGTAATAGCTGGTTCAACACGGCCGTGGCTTAACAACTGCCGGGCCTCTTCATAGCCGCTGCCATTTGTGGTGGGGGGTGAGTGTAAAGGCAGTGGAGGCAGCAGATCAGTACGGCGGGGAGGCTTGACAGCCGGTTTGGCCGGGGCAGGTGGGCGGGTGAGAGGGGGCTTAACGGCCGGCCGGGCCGTCAACTTTTGGTAGAGCAGCGCACCCTGGATCATGTGCCCGGTGAACTCCTTGTAAATCTCTACCGATGGTTCAGCATGGCCCACAACCAGCCAGCCACCTTCCACCAATGCCTGGTAGAACTGGTTGACAATACGGCGTGTGGTCATGGGCTCAAAGTAAATAGTGACGTTCCGGCAGATAATCAAGTCCATAAAGACGGTATTGTTGATGACGGCCGGGAAATCGTCATCAATAAGATTGTGGGGAGCAAACGTCACCATGCGGCGCAGGTCGTCGTGCAGTTGGTAGCCGCTGCCGCAGGGGGCGAAGTAAAGAGGCCGCACTACCTTGGCGCGGCTCTCCCGAAATGACCAGTCAGAGTAAATGGCCTGCTGCGCCTGTTTCAGCGATTCTTCGTTGATGTCTGTCGCCAGGATCAGGATGCGCCATTGGGCGATGTCTGGAATGAGTTCGCGCAGCAAGATGGCCAGGGAATAGGGCTCCTCGCCGGTAGAGCAGCCGGCGCTCCAGATGCGCAGCTGTGGGTTCACGGCCGTGCCCAGTTTGGCCACCATCTCGCGTTTGCGGGCGATCAGGGCCGGTAATACCTGTGTGGCCAGGGCGTCAAACTGGGCGCTGTCCCGGAACAGATGGGTTTCGCCGACGGTCAGCAGGTTGATAAAACGTGCCCGTTCTCGCCGGGCCGCCGGGGTAGCATCATAACGCAAATACCGGTAATAAGCGTCAGGGTCATGGATGCCTTTGGGGGCATCCTGTAAGGCTTTGTCCAGAGCCAGTTCTAAGTCCCGCCGTTTTTTCTCAGGAAAAGACAGCCCACTATGAGCCTGAACCAGATCACGAAAACGCCAGTAAACGTCATCTTCCAACCAGAACGGGGCGGTCTTCATGAGATGGCTCCTGAAGTCAAAGTCCATTGCCTGGCGTTCTGAGCATTGCGCTGTGGCCGATTGGCGCTTGGCAGCAGGCGGGCCAGTTGGGTTCGCTCTTCCTGGCTCAGCACATGTTGCACCTCCAGTACCGGCACTACTGCCTGCCCCACCTGGACCACTTCACGCAGATAGGTGGTTGGCACTTTGATGTCAGTGGGGATGGGGGCGTCTACTGGGGTCACCGTAACCACATCGTCCACCGCATCTACCACCAGGGCCAGGGTACGGCCGTAAGCCTCTGCCAGGATCATAGGTGTGCGCAAATGGTAAGGGGCGCATTCCAGGCCAAAACGTACTCGCAAATCAACAACCGGCACAATCTGGCCATGCACGTTAATAGCCCCCTGAATGCCCCGGGGCAGTTGGGGTAAATGGGTGATGGCGACGATCTCGATGATTTGGGTTACAACCATGATAGGCATGCCATACAATTGTTTGCCCAGACGAAACGTAAGGATAGTTTCACTGCCTGGAAGGGCCGTTCCCACAGATTGAGCAGATTCAATACCTTTCTTTTTCATGTTACACCTGCATGGGTTGTAGGTTAGTGATCGCAACACAAGATGATAACATTGGCATCATCTGCTTGCTCACTGACGCGCAGAGGGAAGGCGCGCACTTCTACCTGGCACTCTGCTTGTAGACCCGGCTGGTTTTGCCTGTCAACAAACACCTTGACCCACCAAACCTTTGGGGTCTAACCGCGCAATCTTCCCAACAACCGTTACTACCTACGGGCGATGTTCAGATTACGGCGAAAGCACAATGGTTTTAACCATCTACCATGACACAGTATGCGCTTTCGCTCGTGTAAACTCCGGCTTTGTGTGTCATGTTTATTGCCAACCTTCACCGGGATTTACCGTATTACACATTGATAATTATAGAGGAGGATGACCATACTGTAGACCCGCTTGTTGTACTAGGACTGAGGTGCTACCTGGTCGGGTCTGTGATAGACTTGACACAAATTTTGGAAAGAGATGATGACAGTATCTGAAAAGGAGCAATGGCAACAGGCCAACGGCCGTGTACCCGCCCATGACAATGGCGGTTCATCATCCTTGCCGCCACCGGTTGGCCATGAGTCCTCGTTGATGGCTCCCTTTCAGACTCACGGCCGTTACCGGCGGATCCTCGTCTTTTTTGGTGGCGTTATTCTGCAAATTGTGTGGTGGGATTTGTTGGTAGCCCGGCTGCCACTGGCGGGTGATTGGGTACGCAGACGACGGCCGTGGCGTATGCGCACTGTCTCCCGCCGCTTCCGAGGGCTGGCGCTGGAAATGGGCGGCGTCATGATTAAATTGGGCCAGTTCCTCAGTGCCCGTGTAGATGTGCTGCCGCCAGAGGTAACCGATGAACTTAAAGGGCTGCAAGATGAGGTGCCTTCAGAACCCACCTGGCGCATATTAGCTGTTTTAGGCGCCGAACTGCCTGATTACGAACGGCGCTTTGCCCGCATCGAAGAGACCCCCCTGGCGGCCGCCTCGTTAGGTCAGGCCCACCGCGCCTGGTTGCAAACGAGCCACGGGCTTCAGCCGGTGGTGATCAAAATTCAGCGGCCAGATATTGAACATGTGGTGCGTACAGACCTGGATGCGCTGCGGGTGGTGGCGCGCTGGACCATGCGTTACAAACCTATTCGCCGACGCGCCAATGTACCGGCATTGCTGGAAGAGTTCTCCCGTACTTTGTGGGAAGAGTTGGATTATGAAGCGGAAGCGGCCAATGCAGAGCGTTTTGCCACAATGTATGCAGACAGCAGTCGTGTCTATATTCCGGCTGTCTTCCGGCAGCATTCCACAAAACGGGTGATTGTGTTGGAAAATGTAGAGGCCATCAAGATTACAGATGTAGCCGGCATGCAGGCGGTGGGCATTGACCCCAAACAGGTAGCAGAAACGCTGCTGGATACCTATTTCCAGCAGATATTTCAAGAAGGTTTTTTTCATGCAGATCCACACCCTGGCAACCTGTTTGTGCAGCCGCGAGAAGACCTGCCCTGGGGTATTTCTGAAAACGGGGAAGGGCCAAAGCTGGCCAGGCCATTTTGGCTGATCTTTGTGGATTTTGGCATGATAGGGCATGTGCCTGACCTGATCGGTGGTAATTTGCGAAAAGTGCTGGTGAGTGTCGTGCAAAAAGACGGTCGTCAACTGACCGAAGCCTATGCTAACCTGGGCTTTTTCTTGCCCGATGCTGACCTGGATCGTATTTCCCAGGCGCAAACGGTCATTTTAGAGCGCATCTGGGGGCGCAGTTTACTAGAACTGGCCCGGCCTGACCCCCAAGAGGTACAGGAGTTGGGCCGTGAGTTCCGTGATTTACTGTTTGAATTTCCCATCCAAGTGCCGCAAGATTTTATCTACCTGGGGCGAGCGGTAGGCATGGTATCTGGGTTGGTGTCACAGTTAGATGAGGAGATCAATCCCTGGCACTTCTTTGAAAAGTATGGGGAAGCGTTGTTAAAAGAACAACAAGCGCAGGTCTTTACCATGAGCACCGCCTGGGAGGCGATACGGCCGTACTTTACCACACCGTCTCGCGTCCAGCGTTTGCTGGCTATGGCCGAACAGGGGCAGCTGCGGGTGCAGTCTGACCGTGAAATGCTTAAACGGTATGACAAAATCGAAAAGCGCATCGGCCAGCTTGGCTGGAGCATCCTCGGTGCTGCCAGCATTCTTTCAGCTACCCTGCTCTACCTACAACGAAACAAAAAAGAGCCTCCACAAGAGTAAGGCGTTAAGTTTCATAAAAATGCTTGCAGCACCTGACCTATGGATATGATCAAAAAAAGCGACTTTCCTTTCTTCTTTCCGTTCCGCGTGCGCTATTCCGAGGTGGATGCTCAAGGGGTGGTGTTTAACGCCCATTACCTGACATATTTTGACACGGCCGTGACAGAGTACCTGCGCTGGCGGAGCTACCATATCTGGCAGCAAGCGGCCGAAACCGGCTTTGACTTTCATACCGTCAAAAGTGTGGTGGAGTACCGTGCACCCCTCCATTTTGACGATGAGATTGAAGTGTATGTGCGGTTGGGGGGAAACGGCCGTAGTTCTCTTACCTGGCAGCTGGCCATATGTCGTCAGAATGAAGACCAGGTATGTGCCAGTGGTGAAGTCATTTGGGTCTACGTGGATATGACCGCGCATAAAGCCTCCCGCATTCCAGAAGAGATCATAACCCGCCTGCGGCCGGCCTGAGCGTTAGCCATTGACCTCTTTCCAGCCGGCAATTCCGTCACCAAACTCACCCTTTTGTGTTTATGGTTGTGGAAAACAAAACGAGGAAGTGGAGGAATAGCAATGAATCTCAAAGTTACAAAAAACCGTTCGTTGGCTACGGCCGTGTGGCCGCAAAACAGCTTTGCCCGTGACGTGGTGCTGGTGCTGGTAGGGAGCTGGCTGGTAGCGCTGACAGCGCAAATAACCCTTCCCCTCTGGCCGGTGCCGGTGACAGGCCAGACGCTGGGTGTGCTGTTGGTGGCAGCCCTGTTGGGCGCCAGATTAGGTGCATACAGCCTGGCAGCTTACCTGTTTCAAGGGGCGGCAGGGCTGCCGTTTTTTGCAGGGGGCACAGCCGGCTTACCGGTATTGTTTGGGCCGACGGGCGGCTACCTGCTGGGTTTTGTGGCCGCGGCTTATGTGGTAGGTTCGCTGGCCGAACGTGGTTGGGACCGTCACGGCCGTAGGTGCATCCTTATGATGGGGCTTGGCTCTGTACTCATTTACCTTTTTGGTGTCCCCTGGCTGGCTCGCTTTATTGGCTGGGAGATGGCGTTCACAAAAGGCATGGTTCCTTTTATGATCGGTGATACGTTAAAAGCAATCCTGGCCGCCATGCTCCTGCCAGCGGGGTGGAAGCTCTGGCAGCGGTAAGCCTGCTACCCAGGCGCCTGGTTCGTGAAGGTGATGGTCCACCTGTTGTATCTGGCGGCATGCCTGCTCTCCAGACCATGAGTGCATTTATCACGATATGAAGTTCCATACCGGCCGTCGTCAATTTGAACGGCTACAGCACGAGGCCGAAAAGGCGCTGCAGCCGTTCGTGAATGGGAATGGTGAGGTTGCCTTCGACGCCCCTGCCCACATCATCACCGGCAGGGCGCGTGTCTAGGAACACTCGGCGTAGATACCTCAATTGCATAGTAATGGGTTTTGCCAGCAACTGCGAACAAGGTTTGCAGTTGCTGGCTGTCTTGCCGTTTCCCGCTCGTTATGAGAATTGCTGGTTCCTAAAGAACCCGGATTGTCACCCCTATGCCCCCATGATAAAATTCACGGAGTTTGCCTGGTGACACAAATTGGCAAATTTGTCCACACAAAGGTGAATAAAGGGAAGAGTATGATGCTAAAAACACACAGTTGTGGTGAATTACGTCTGGAACACATAGGGAAAGTTGTTACGCTGGCGGGCTGGGTCAACCGGCGGCGTGACATGGGTGGTGTTATTTTTATTGATCTGCGTGATCGGGGAGGCAAATGTCAGGTGGTCATTAATGCTGGCCGATCTGAGGCTGGCTTTAAGATAGCTGAACAAATTCGCAGTGAATATGTCATACAAATCATAGGCGAGGTATCACAGCGCCCCGCCGGGCAGGAGAATAATAACCTGCCCACCGGTGATATTGAGGTGTTGGCCAATGAGGTGGTGGTGCTCAATCCGGCCAAAACGCCGCCTTTCTTGATTGACCGCGACGAAAACGTAGATGAGAGCCTGCGCCTGAAATACCGTTACCTGGATTTGCGCCGTGAACGAATGCAGCGTAACCTTACCATCCGCCATAAAGCCATTAAATTCATTCGTGACTTTCTAGATGAGCGGGCTTTTCTGGAAGTGGAAACGCCTATTCTTTTTAAGAGTACACCAGAAGGGGCGCGTGACTATTTGGTGCCCAGCCGGGTGCATCCGGGCAAGTTTTATGCCCTGCCGCAAAGTCCGCAGCAGCTTAAGCAGCTGCTCATGGTGGCGGGGTATGAGCGCTATTTCCAGATCGCCCGCTGTTTCCGTGATGAAGATTTGCGCGCCGACCGCCAGCCAGAATTTACCCAACTGGACATGGAAATGAGTTTTGTTAGCCGCGATGACGTGCTGGACCTGATTGAAGCGTTAATGGTGGGCATGGTGCGGCACACCAGCCTGGTGCCGTTGGCCTATGACACCTTCCCACGTCTGAGTTACCATGAAGCCATGAACCGCTTTGGCACTGACCGCCCCGATGTGCGTTTTGGCCTGGAACTGACTGACATCAGTGATATTGTGGCTGATAGTGCGTTCCGAGTGTTTGCGGAGAACGTAGCCGCCGGTAAGCCGGTCAAAGCGATTTGTGCCCCTGGCTGCGGTGAGTACAGCCGTAAGCAGATAACAGACCTGGAAGATCTAGCCAAAAGTGCTGGCGCCAAGGCGCTGGCCTGGTTAGCCATTCACCCGGAAACAGGTGAAATTCGTGGGCCGATCGCCAAATTCTTCACGGTTGAGCAGTTGATCACCATTACTGAACGGATGGAGGCTGGCCCCGGTGACCTGATTCTTATTTCTAGTGATGAGAAGCCCATTGTGCATGCCGTTCTAAGTGAACTGCGGGAGGAGATGGGGTATCGTTTGGGATATAAGGACAAAAAGGAACTGGCCTTTTGTTGGGTGATAGATTTTCCTTTGTTTGAAGAGCAGATGGAAGATGGGCATTACGCACCCAGCCATCATATGTTCACAGCCCCCAAACGGGAACATATCCCCCTCTTAGACACTGACCCCGGCCAGGTATTAAGCGAACAATACGATCTGGTGTGTAATGGTTTTGAGGTGGCCGGGGGTAGCATTCGTATCCACGAACGGCCGTTGCAGCGCAAAATTATGGAGCTCATCGGCTTTTCCTGGCAAGAAGCAGAGTCACAGTTTGGTCATATGCTGGAAGCGTTTGAATATGGGGCACCGCCACACGGGGGGATTGCCCCTGGTATTGACCGGCTGGTGGCCTTGATGTGCGGTGAACCTAATATACGCGAGGTGATGGCCTTCCCCAAGACGGCCCAGGCCACAGACTTGATGTCTGACACTCCGTCAGAAGTGGTGCCAAAGCAGTTGGCGGAACTGCACATTGCCCTGGCCATGAAGGAAAAAGCATAATGTTTTACAAGTTTAATAGACGGATCATGGTGGTCATGAGCAGTTGGTTGCTCACGGCCGTGGCCTTGCTGGCCTTTTTTGCCCTGTTAAGACAGCCGGCACAAGCGGCCACGTATGTGGCCCCCAGTCATTGGGCCACCGTGCGTGGCCCTCTGACACCAACGGTTTACCTGCCCCTGGTGATGACTCCCCCGGAAACCTGTTACTATGTAGAAACAGATGATGCCGTGGTCATTGAGATGGAGTCTATTCCGGTAGTGGAAGCGTGGGTACTGGACACCAGTTTCCCTGGTTACACAGGTAATGGTTATTATGTCTGGACTGGTCCTCAATATTGGGATATCAGCCAGGCAGGGCACGGCATTCTGTCTTACCCCATTAGCCTTACCAAATCGGCCACATACCGCCTGAACATTCGTAATACCCATACCGGAGACCCCACATTGTCTAATGACATCTGGGTGCGCCTGGATGATGGGCCGTGGACAAAAGCCTTTTCACACATCACAAACCAATGGAATTACTTCCTTCAGTTTGATTTTCAGAACGGCCAGCCACATGATTGGGTGGACTTCCCCAATCTACAGCCTGGTTTGCATGTGTTAGATATATCGGCACGCTCATCTGGTTTCTGGTTGGATCGCCTGGTCTTCTCCGCTAATGGCATGGGGCAGTTGGATGACTGGCCAGAATCGCCTTGCCTGGTGCCATAATTGAGGTAGGGCGATGGGTAAACGGGAAAGTGAACATGCGCCGTACTTCGCCTGCTGTTGAAAGTTCTCATGATGACCTCACATAAGCCAGTTGACATTCATGACGCACTGTGTTATATTTTACTTATGATGCACTGCGTCATACAACGGATATAAAACTTTCCCCTGTAAAAAGGGCACAACATAACTGGAGGCAAATCATGACTGAAGCAATTGAATTCACCGACGTGGAAGAAAAGAACAACATCATTTTAGAAAGCGCTCGTAAGGCATACCTGGTTGGCTTGGGCACAGCGGCGTATACCGTTTCCTTTACCACCGACACCGTGAAAAATGCCCGTACAAACGTGAATGACCTTTCCACCAAACTGCTGGAGCGGGGTGAAAAGACAGAGAAGAAAACCCGCGAGGCTGTCAGCAAACAAACAGACGCTCGCCAGAAGAGCATGCGCAACACACAAAAACGAGTGGAAAAGGAAGTTGGAAAACGCATAGAGGCGTTGCTGCATGCGGTAAACATTCCCTCCAAAAATGACATCAACAGCCTGAGCAACAAAGTTACCAAGTTGAACAAGAAAGTGGAAGAGTTAAGCAAATCTTCTGCGCAGTAAATAATAGGTAGTGCACAGAATGGTTAAAGGGCAGACTTGAAGGTCTGCCCTTTTTTTTGTATAACCAGGGTCAGTATGGTTGGCATTCTGAAAAAAGCCTGTGTTTTAGCCTTATAGGTGATCACCGGTTACAAAGGACGCTGGTAATGGATAAAGATGTTATTATGGTTGATGAAGAGGTGGTTGAGGAACATACGGCCGTGTCCCCTGGCCGAACCTCTCGCCGTCTGGTAATGGCTGGCCTTGGCATGGCTGTGATGATAGGGAGTGAAATGAGGTCGGCTGTTCATTGGCTTATGGAACAGGGAGAGGCGGGAGCTAAAGGCGGCCGTCATACACGGCCGTGGCCCCCGCGCCCCCCTACGGGCCGGCTGCAAAAACCAGTGGACGCCCTTCGTACCCGGCTGAACATCCCTGCCAAAGCAGATGTAGACGCCCTTAACCAGCAAGTAGCAGCCTTGCTAGAAAAGATAGACAGGTTACAGCAGCAGGAACAGCGTTCCCGGCCAGAAAAAGGGGGCTCCCTGTCAGCGGCTGAGTCAGACAAAATGTAAATTCACGCTATCTGTTTTGCAACAATACCAAAGCCGCTTATAATCCCTATGACGCACTGAATCATAAAGGAACAGGCAATGCGCGTTATTAAACGCTATCCCAACCGCAAACTCTACGATACAGAAGAAAAAAAATACGTTACCCTGGAGGGTATTGCTGACCTAATTCGCAAAAGTGAAGAAGTACAGGTCGTTGATCACACTACGGATGAAGATTTGACGGCCGTGACCCTTTCCCAGATTATCTTCGAACAAGAAAAACGCAGTGGAGGCTTTTTGCCGCAGTCTGTTCTGGCCGGGCTGGTGCAGGCCGGCGGCGACACCATGAATACACTTCGTCGCAGCCTCAGCACCCCCTTGGGTTTGCTGCATCAGGTAGATGAAGAAATAGAAAAGCGCATACAAACACTAGTTAGTCGCGGTGAATTAGCAAAAGAAGATGCGTCACGTCTGCGTGACAAACTCCTTGCGCTGGGCTCAGAAGTGAGTGAGACCGCTTCATTACCAGGCCAACAGCTTGGTCGTTTATTCAGCAGCCGTGGTGTTCCTTCTCGTGATGAGGTGGAACAACTTACCAACCAGATTGAAGAACTGTCGTCCCGAATTGACAGCCTGATTGGAGAAAGCGAGAAACCTCACCCCACAGATTCCTCTGAACCCGCTGCATGATACAGATCACCGGCTCAATTCAACGTACCTTTATTTTTCCGGCACCTGCCGCTGAAACCCTCACATTTTTCAGTGAGCTGGTTCGGGTTGCCCAATTTATGCCCCACATCAGCCTGGTTCATACATATGCGCCCGATCAGATTCGGGTGCTGTATGAGTCCGTAGAATTGGGTTCGTACACCATCCGCATCTACACCGATCTGGAAGGTAAAATAGATGGAAAGGCCCAGACCATATCTGTGTACCCCGTCAAAATCCCTACGGCCACACCTATTGAGACTACCTGCACCATGAGGGAAACGGTGGGGTATGGCTTGTTTGCTATCGATGCGCAGCTGTTTGAGTTGGATGAGCAGACACGCATTGAAGCCACCCTTCGCCTGGAAGCCAGGTTAGAACAACCGCGCGGCATGAACCTGATGCCTAAACGAGTTATCAACCGCATTGCCAAAGGTATTACAGATCACCGCATGCGTGAAATGGCCGATGGGTTTATCAAAACCTCATTGGCGGCTTATGCCGACTATCAGCCCACCTGCCAGCCGGCGGACTGACCCCATCTTGACGACCATCTGGAGCGTGTACCCTTGACCGGCTGCAAATAACGGCTTGTGATCTGGCGGCCTCTTCCAACTGATCACACTTGTTTGACACCGTGACACAGTTTGGGTAAAACATGTACAATTGACGCATATAAAATTTTAGCAATTCCTCGCACAACTCAGAATAAATAAACACCCAATCCCTAAGGAGAGATGCATGAAAATTAACGGCTCCCATCCTTTTGCCGCTCCGCAAGATGTTATCTGGCCAATGCTGCTTGACCCCCACATTCTGGCGAATGTTATGCCTGGCTGCGAAACCCTTGAGCAGGTGGCTGAGCATGAGTACCAGGGACTTCTCAAAATCAAAGTGGGCCCGGTCCAGGGAAACTTTAACGGTACCGTTGTCCTTTCAGATATTCAGGCGCCAGAAGGCTACACCATTGCCGTAGACGGTAAAGGCGCACCAGGGTTTGTCAAGGGCCACGGCCGTCTGCGCTTGGAACCCCATGGCGATAACACCATCCTCCACTATGAAGGCGACGCCCAGGTTGGTGGGCGGTTAGCCAGTGTCGGTCAGCGCCTGTTGGACAGCTCCGCCAACGCTATTATTCGCCAAAGCCTGGAAGGGTTGGAAGCTCAGGTAGCCGGACGCATGAATGGCGGCGACGCCATGGCCGTTGCCGCCACCGCTCCACCGCCACCTTCCCAAACCGAATTTGCCCTCGGCGTGGCCAAGCATATGGTTGAGGAGATGCTGGCTGAAGAAAACCAGGAAGACCTTATCCGCAAAGCCCTTATTGCCGGTGGTATTCTGTTGGCCCTCTACCTCCTGGTAGAATGGTTTGCCGGTCGCATTGCTGCCAAAACTGCCAGACGCATCCGCAAATAATATGCATATGGCGGGCAGTGGCCAGCCTTGCTCGCCACTGCCTGTCACTTTTTGATTACTTGCAGCTGGCCCAGAGCCAGCTTGCAAACAAAGGAGGTGACGTTCACCTTAAAACCCAACCCAACACCCCCCACTTATTTTTAATCCGTTTGTTCACAATCAGGAAAGGAGGCGGTAAAACATGAAGATCAATGTTACTGTCAATGGCACAGCCTATGAGCGTGATGTCGAGCCGCGCTTGTTACTCGTGGACTTCATCCGCAATGTGCTGAGCCTGACAGGTACTAATGTTGGCTGTGACACCAGCCAATGTGGTGCCTGTACAATTCATATGAACGATACGGCCGTGAAGTCATGTACAATCCTCGCCGTCCAGGCCGATGGCGCTGCCATCACTACCATCGAAGGCCTGGCCCAAAACGGCAGCGGGCAAGGTACTCTGCACCCCATGCAGCAAGCCTTTTGGGACAAACATGGCTTGCAGTGCGGCTTCTGCACCCCCGGCATGATCATGGCTGCCAGTAAACTTGTGGAAAGCAATCCTCACATCACAGATGAAGAAATCCGTCACGGGCTGGAAGGTAATATCTGTCGCTGCACCGGTTATGAAAATATTGTCCGGGCCGTAAAAGCCGGCGCGCAAGCCATGGCAGGAGGTGACTGATGGGCAACTATATGGGTAAATCCATGAAACGGGTGGAAGACCCCCGTTTTATTCAAGGTCGGGGTCGCTATGTTGCCAATCTAACCATGCCCGGCATGGTCCATGTCGCCGTTAAGCGCAGCCCTCATGCCCACGCCCAAATCAACAGCATTGATACCGCCGCCGCTGCCGCGCTGCCGGGCGTGTTGGCCGTGTACACCGGTCAGCATTTGTTGGATGGTGGCGCAGGCTCATTACCCTGCGGCTTCACCCCACCCGGCACAAAAACGCCGCCGCATCATCCCCTGGCCGTAGATAAGGTGCGGCATGTGGGTGATGGTGTGGCTGTTGTGGTCGCCGAAGATGCATACATTGCGCACGATGCCCTCGACTTAATTGAAGTAAACTACACCCCCTTGTCTGCGGTGGTAGATGCCAAAGCCACCATGGCTGAAGGAGCGCCACTTGTGCACGATGATGTCCCCCAAAACCTCAGTTTCCACTGGCCCTTGGGTGACAAAGACGCGGCCAACCAGGCTGTTGCCGATGCTGATCACGTGGTTGAGATGGAACTGCTCAACCAGCGGCTTATCCCTAACGCTATGGAGCCACGGGCCTGCGCCGCCCAATGGGATGCTTTCATGGAAACGATGACCGTGTGGACCACCAGCCAGAATCCACATACCATTCGTTTGCTGCTGGGTGCATTTACCCTGGGCATCCCGGAACATAAACTGCGTGTCATCTCCCCGGATGTGGGCGGCGGCTTTGGCAGCAAAATTTTCCATTACCCGGAAGAGGTGATTGTGCCTTGGGTAGCGCGGGCAGTAAACCGGCCGGCCAAATGGGTAGCCACGCGCAGCGAATCATTCATGACAGATGCCCACGGCCGTGATCATGTGACCCATGCCAAACTCGCCCTCAAAAAAGACGGTACCATTACCGGCCTCTATGTCACCACCTGGGCCAATATGGGTGCGTACCTCTCCACTTTTGCGCCCCTTATCCCCACGGCGTTGTACATCACCCTGCTTTCTGGCCTCTACAAGATTCCCGCCATTTATGGCGAAACCTACGGCACCATGACCAACACCGTGCCCGTAGATGCCTACCGTGGTGCCGGCCGCCCAGAAGCCAGCTATGTGCTGGAACGCCTGTTAGACATTGCCGCGCAGGAGATGAAGATGGACCCGGTAGCCCTGCGCCGCAAAAACCTCATCCCTGCCGACGAATTTCCCTATCAGACGCCGGTGGCCTTGCAGTATGACAGCGGCAACTATCCTGCCCTCTTTGATAAGATCGAACACCTGGCGGACTATAACGGGCTGCGGCAGGAACAGGAAAAGGCACGCAAAGACGGCCGTCTTGTGGGTGTTGGCTTTAGCAGCTGCATTGAAGCCAGCGGTCCGGCGCCCTCGGCCGTGGCGGTGGGCTTGGGTGCGGCCATCGGCCTGTATGAAAGCGGCGTTATTCGGGTACATCCCACCGGTAAAGTCACCGTTCTCACCGGCTCTCATTCTCACGGCCAGGGGCACGAAACCACCTTTGCCCAAATTGTAGCTGATGAACTGGGCGTGCCCATGGAGGATGTGGAAATCATTCACGGTGACACCGAACGCACACCCTACGGCGTAGGTACCTATGGCAGCCGCAGCGCCGCCATTGGGGGCAGCGCCCTGGTAAAAAGCGCCGAGAAAATTCGTTATAAATTAAAGGTTCTGGCCGCCCACCTTTTGGAAGCCGCACCTGATGACATGGTTTATGACCAGGTCAGCGGCAAGGTGCATGTCAAAGGCGCCCCCGACCGGGCTAAGGCATTCGGCGAACTGGCTTTTGCCCTGACCACGGCCGATAACCTGCCCCCCGGTATGGAAGCCGGCCTGGAAGAAACCTCCTTCTACGATCCCGCCAACTTTACCTTCCCCAACAGTGCCCACATTGCCCAGGTGGAGATTGACCGCGATACTGGTGAAGTCACCATTCAAAAGTACATGGCTGTTGATGATGTAGGTAAGGTGATCAACCCCTTGATTGTCGAGGGCCAGATTGTTGGGGGCATTGCTCAGGGTGTAGGCCAGGCATTGTGGGAGTATGGAGTCTATGATGAGAATGGCCAGCTTCTGACCGGAACGATGATGGACTATGCCATGCCCCGTGCGGATGGCTTTCCTACGATTAAGGTTGACCGCAATGAGACCCCTTCGCCGCACAACCCGTTGGGTGTTAAGGGTGCGGGTGAAATGGGGACCATTGCCGGGACTACCACCATTGTCAGCGCTGTTATGGATGCCCTGGCGCCTTTGGGCATTAAACACATAGACATGCCACTAACGGCCGAAAGAATTTATGGTGCTATGGCCACCGCTGTGGCGAGCAACGGAGGAGGTGACTGATGTATCCCCCAAAATTTGAGTATTACCGGGCCAGTTCGGTAGATGAAGCCGTGACCCTGATGGGCCAGCACGGCGGTAAATTTATTGCCGGCGGCCACAGCCTGCTGCCAGTGATGAAGATGCGTCTGGCTGACCCAGGGGTGTTGATTGACATTGGCCGGATTGATGGTCTGCGTGGGATTACAAAAGAGGACGGCCGTTTTAAAATTGGTGCCCTCACCACCCATGCCACCGTAGCCGCCGCCGATGACCGCCAGTTCCCGCAGGCGCTGAAACACGCCGCGAGTATGATTGGTGACCCACAGGTGCGTAATCGGGGTACGGTGGGCGGCAACGTGGCCCATGCCGACCCGTCGTCAGACCTGCCCACCGTATTTTTGGCGCTGGGCGCCACCTTTCATACCGCCGGCGCCAACGGTCCCCGAACCGTTCACGCCGCTAATTTTTTCACCGGCCTGTTTGAGACGGCGCTGGGTGAGCATGAGGTGTTAACGGCCGTGGAGGTACCCGCCGAGGCGGTGGAAACCGGTTCCGCCTATGCCAAGCTCTTTAACCCAGCTTCCCGTTACGCCATGGTTGGGGCCTGCGCCAGTGTCACCGTCAATGTCATGGGCGAATGCACGGTCTGCAGCGTGGCCGTGGGCGGCCTGACGTCCAAAGCCACAGCGGCACCTTCGGTGGGTGCTGCGCTGGTGGGCAAACGGCTGACAGAAAAGAACATCACGGCCGCTGCCCAAGCCATCCTTAATGATCTGGGTGACGACGTCATGGGTGATATTCACGCCAGCGCCGCCTACCGCCGCCAGATGGCCCCGGTGTTTGTGGGCCGGGCCCTGACCCTGGCCAGCCACCGGGCCGGGTGGGTGGCCCGCCTGGAGAAGAATGTCAAGGATGTGGCCGCTGATGTGCTGGAGGAGATTGAACGGCGATTGAAGTAGCGAACAGTATTCAGTAAGCTGTATTCAGTAAACCAGTGAATGGGCCGGGGAAACCCGGCTCATTTTAGGTCTGTTCGGTTTGCCGGTCATGCACGAAGATATCCAAGTTGTCATTGTTATCGCCGCTTATCCCCTGGCTGGCATGAGAGCCAAAAGGTCGATTTGGAACCAATCAGGCAGTGATGGTAAAATGATATATGGCTGCAATTTGCCAACCAGTCTGAGTAATTGGTGTTTTTTAAACTTATGCCAAAAGGGGAGGATGTTAAAAACATGCCCAGCCACAAAATAATACTGTTTATCACCTGTCTGTTTCTGTTGGTGTTCGTAGGGTGTACCCAGGCCACACCAACGCCGGCCGCCACCAACGTGCCGCCATCAGCCACGGCCACGGCCGTGGCCAGCCAGACACCCACCTTCACACCGTCACCTGAACCCACACCCACGTTGACCCCCACACCCACGGCCCTAACCGCGGCCGATATTTTTGATTTGGTCTCCCCGGCCGTAGCCTTTGTAGACACTCCGGCCGGTTCCGGCAGTGGTGTCCTTATAGCAGATGGATATGTGCTGACAAACGCCCACGTCGTCTGGCCGTTTCTCACCGTGCGCCTGGTTTTTGCCGATGGCACTGAATTTACAGAAGCGCCCGTATTTAACGTAGACTTGCTGGCAGATCTGGCCATTTTAGGCCCGATAGAGACAGACATCATGCCGGTGTCTCTGGTTGACGGTGAAGACCGGGTGATCGGCAGTGACGTCTACCTGGTTGGTTACCCGGGCGAGGTAGACCAATTCCCACAGCCCACCATCACCCGCGGCCTGATCTCTCGCCTGCGCGAATGGGAAAGTGTAGGCATTACCTACTTTCAATCAGATGCGGCCATTGCCGGGGGGCAAAGTGGAGGGGTGCTTATCGCCGAAAATGGGGACGTGATCGGCATTTCCGGGTTCCGTTTTACTGAGGCCGGGTTTGCCGTGGTGGCTTCTGCCGTCGATATTTGGCCGCGGGTTCAGGCGCTGATGGCCGGGGAAGACGTGGCCAGGCTTGGTGAGTGGCGTTTACCCCGTGACGAAAGCCGGACCTCCTCTTCGGTCATCTTGCATAACGCATGGGAAGATTCCGTTTTTATTATTCATGCCTCTGCCGGAGCCGATGTTGAGCTAAAGCTGACCGGTGACGAAGAAGAAACTTATCTTGTATTGGCAGATGTCTATGGTTACCCTCTCCTTTACAGCCAGGCTACAGATGCCCAGGTTAACTCGGCTACAACGGATTTAGATGCCCCCTATTTTGTGCGTGTTTTCCAGAATTTACCGGGGCGCCATGTGCTTAACCTGAAGAGTAATGTGCCGTTCACACGCTTCCAAGATGAGGATGATAATCGTTCCCTGGTCATGGGCCGGGCGACAACAGGTCGTATCAGTTATCCTGGTGATCTGGACTTTTACCTGGTTCATCTGGAAGCGGGTGAGCGGGTCAACATTCAGGTAGATTCCATTTTGGTGGACCCACAGGTCAGCATTATGCCTGAGGAGCTGCCGCTTTTAGAGTATGCGATCACCGATGACGACAGCGGCGGCGGCATCTTTGGCTTTAATGCCGAGCTGACGTATGAGACGCCGCAGACGGGGTTCTACATCGTTTTGGTTGAAAGCGCGTATGGCCAGGAAACAGGCGGGTATATCCTTACAATGGATGTGCCCTACCCGGGTGCGCCTACCCCTATTGCCCCCACGGCCACGCCACGGCCCATTGAGAGTGACGTAGGCGGTATGAGGCTGTATACAAACTCGGCGTATGGGTTCTCTTTTGAGTATCCGGCAGAGTGGACGGCCGTGCACGCTGGCTTTTCTTTGTATGATAAACTGTGCCAGAGAGCCACCGCATGTTTTGAAGGCAGTGACAGTGAGTTGGTAGTCATTTTAATTGAAGACCTGAAGGCACACGATTTAGATGATATTACGGCTGATGAGTATCTTGACATAACCCTGGAGAACATCGTCAATCAGGATTTTGACGTTTTGCGGCGTGAAACCATTGAAACACAAGATGGGCTGAAGCCCGTATTTATAGTTCTTGAGCTTAACGATGGGGCTGTTAAAATGGCGCGCATGGTTTATCTGTTTAATAGGGTCGCTTACAATATAACCTATCTTACTTTTGGGGATTATTTTAAAGACCTGGAACCCATGATTGAGCATTCATTTAAGTCGTTTTCACTGGAGTAAGTGTGATTGAACTGGGGGTGAGTGATTACTACCAGTTATCAGAAGTCAGTAACCAGTTTTCAGTGGACATCATCCTGATCGCCGGTAGACATTGCTTATTTCCCCTGGTCTGTCACGGCAAAAATGACAGCATGCGCATCTCGATAAACTTCTTGTAAGCCAGGGTCAGCGGCCGCCTGCTGTAGGAACGCTTCATGTTCCAGGTCTGAGAACACATACGCGGCATGAAAACGATCTTGAATGGCCGCGCTGGGCCGCAGCACGTCACCCCGTGTGATCTGCACCCATTCGGCATACAGTGCCTGATCGTATAGTGACATATAAGTAGGGTCCAGGCCTACCGTATAGGCATTATCGCTGTCGTAGAAGAAGAGGCGGGTGAAATCATCCCAGTCTGTTTGAAAGACCATGCTGCCTGGCTCACTATATGCATCCAGCCACAAAGCGGCGGCAGCATAATGGTTGGCTGGCATAGATTCGTTCATGACGGTTCTGGCCGCCTTTAGGGTCAAAGTGATGGGGAGCAGCAGAAGCAAGAAAAAACCGAGGGGTGCCCAACGCTGATGGGCCGACCATTTTTGTGGCCACCTGGTCCATAAGGATGACAAACTTAAGGCAGCAAATATCAGGACAAAGGGGGGGAAGTACTCGATAAAGCGCCGGGCGCGGAAAAGCATAAGGCCACATACGGCCGTCATGAAAAACAGCGTTAGCTCGTGGGCATCCATCCGTTTGTTGCGCCAGTTAAGCAACAGCAGCGTCAGGACAAATAAGCCTAAAGCCATGCCCGAATTTTGCACCAATGCCCAGGTATCATAGGGGTACCATTCAATGCCTATGGGTGTGGCTGCCGCATCCCACAGCTTGAGCAGTAGGTGCTGGCCGACAAAGACGATGTTACGCGGGAAGTAAGGATTGATCATTAACCCTAACAGAATGCCGGCAGCCGGATAGACCACAGCGGGCCAGACCAGGCGACGTCTGACTAAAGCAACGGCGATGAAGTAAACCCCACTTAGCACAAATAATAAGGGAAAGGCGTTATATAACCAGACGTAAACAAACCCTAACGGCAGCAGCAAGCGATACCGTCCATGGAATAGCCAGTGTAACCCTACCACCAACACCAGCAGCGAAGCGGCCTGGGCCCGAGGCAGGCTCAGACGATATAAAAATGCTTCCGACAGCGCCAGTAGGGCCAACACCCACAATGTTGCCCAGCGTACGCCTTGCCCACGCAGCAGCCACCAGATGGCCACAAAGGCCAGGGCCGATAAAGTAATGGTGGCAGCCTTAACCTGCTGCGTTAGTGCCAAACCCCCATCTAACGCTGGATCCGTTTTTGCGAACAGCGCCAGGTAAAGATGGTACAGTAAATGATGGTCGTAGAAACTGGCTTCATTCAAAATGGTCAGGGGTAATTGGGGTGGTGTTGGTTTTAACCCTTGCTGGCGCACCAGCAACCCCATTTTGGCATGATAATAGCCGTCGTTGCCGGCCAACCCGGGAGTGCTGTACTGAATAAAACCCAGTATGGCGGCAAACAAAAGGAAGAGGCCAATGGTCATGGCGATGGTTTGCACCCATTGGTGTACCTGTTCCGCTGGCCAACCATTGACCTGTTTGGCCTGTTTAACCACCAGCCATAGGATGATGCTTACGATGATAAGTTCGCCGCCATCTTCAACGACGATGAGCAGTTCATGCAGAAACGGCCGTGATGCCATCTCTGGCCGCATATCAACCACAACCCCGAAAAACACCAGACCCAGAAGGGCCAGTATCAGTGGCTGAGAAAAGCGCCTGATGCTGTGATCACTGAGTTGATAAGCCAGAACGAGTGTGGTCAGAAAAAAGAGACCTGTGAAAAAGAAGACGCCAAGTTCGCCAATGTCTTGTGGGCGTAAAGAAAGGAAGGCCGGTAAACCAAACACCTCGGCCAGCCACACCCCACCCCTTTCATGAATGCGAAAGGCATCATCCAACAAAAAATAGGCAAACAAAGCCAGCCAATGGATGTAGAGGGGCGCACGCTGACGCCGGATGAGTGTGGCCAACAGCCATATCACACTACCAAACTTCAGGTATTGGAACCATTCTCCGTAACCCCCGTCTACGTCCAGGTAAAAACTGCCATCAGATAGGAACGGGCTGAAGACCAATAGCAAGTGCAGCAAAAGAAAAAGCGCATCCCCTATGAAGAGGGCGGTAAGAAGCCCAATGGACCGGGAAACAGCCCAAAGGTGACGGGGAAGAGAGGCCGAACGAGCTGGCCAAAGGATCGACGGCCTCTCTTGGTGAAAAGAGAACAGCTTTCTGATGTTTAACCAATTCCTTATCAACCATTATGATTGCCGTTGCCTCTGGGTGGGGCTGGCGCTGGCGGCACAATAATGATAATGGGTTGATAGATGACAATGATAGTGCCAACGATGATGATTGTGCCATCAAAGTGTATACAGATGGGGAAGGTAATGATACTGTCCGTTTTGATGTCACCTTCAATTTTAATCTCATCGTCCAGGGTGATGGCCGGCCAGTGCTTAAGGGTTAGTTGGTTGGGCTGTACACCTAACACGGCCGTGCTGATGAAGAAGCAGCCCAAGCCAAAGTGCGGGTGCAACGGCCGTATGCTTAATACCTGCCATGTGCCATCTGGTAACAGTTCAATCTCTACGATGACCAGGTCTCCCACCACAATGTCGCCGAGAATGACCGTAGCATCTGTGACAAAAAGTTGTAGCCCGTTCACTATCCACGGGTCTATGCTGTTGACAACCCCTACCAGGACAATGGTGTTGGTTTCATCATGATCGATCTTTTCTATGGCTGCCGCAACCCATGTGCCATCTTCTAGAATGAAGCCGCTGACCCGTACCAGGTCTCCAACCGTTATGCCCGGCTCAATCACCGTCCAGTCACGTGTTTCAAAGGCTATCCCGGCCACCTGCCAGGGGGCTATGCTTTGAACGTGGCCGGTAAACGTAAATGCCGGCAATTCGTCATCATCCTCTACCTGTTCAATGTGCTGTGCCAGCCATGTGCCGTCATCTAAAATCCAACCGTCAACGGCCACCACATCGCCGATGTGAATGTCGTCATCAATGTCGGTCTCCGCATCCACCGTGATCACGATGCCAGAAATGGTCCAGGTGTCTGTGTTCATGGCCTGAACGATGCCGTTAAAGCTAAAGGGCAGCCCTGGCACGGTATCATCCTCTACCCGTTCAATCTCTTCAGCCAACAATGAACCGCCCGGCAGGATCACTCCCTCTACACGTACCCTGTCACCGACAGTAATATCATCCTCAATCTCTGTGTCTTCGTCTATGAGAAGTATCTGCCCGGCTACCGTCCAGGTAGCCACATCTATCGTTTCCACTTCGCCGGTTAAGGTAAAGTGGTTAGCCAGCGCCGGGCGCAGTAAGATGATCCGGTCGGCAACACGGCCGTCATTGGACGACAAATGGCCTTCTACAAAAACCATGTCGCCAATTTGTGGATGACCGATGATGATAGTCTGATCATGGGTTTGGAAGGGCTGCCCGGCAATGATCCAGACGGTTCCGATTTGGTTGACTTCCCCTTCACCGGTGATGCGGAAAACAGGAGACTCTGGGGCGCGCCCGGCGACAACAGTGGTAAGCTGCCCGGCGATGACGGAGACCGTCTGACTGAGACCCGTGACGTCCACTTTCCCTTCCGTGACCGCAAAGCGGGCCAACAGATCCGGCGTCACCAGGACGTGGAATTTTGTGCCCCGGGCGATGCCGGAACCAGCCGGCGTTTTTACTTCGTAGCGAGAGCCACCATCATTGCGAAATTGGACATTGTGGTGACTCTCACCCGTGTGCTGGGTCAGTATTACGGTGCGGAAACCCGCTTCAGGGCGTTGGGCGTCTAGTTCATCAATAGAAACCTCGGTATGGGCGCTAAGAGATGCCTGGCTGCCGTCAAAGAAGGTGATAGTAGCCTGTGACAAGGGGCCGGTACGCACGTGCTGGCCGGCCGTAATCGTACGGATGCCCCCCACGGCCGTCCACGTGCCATCTTCGCCTTGAATTTCGGTCACTCCCTCTACCGCGGCCACGGCCGCTGTTTGTGGCGTAAGGTTTAGAGGGGTGGAGACAGACGGTAAAAAGGTTGTATGTGGGGCATTGGCAGCCGTTGCGTTTGTCACGGTCGTGTCTGTTTCATTACCGGCCTCTTCTAATGTTATGGAGGGCGCGTTTGATTCGGCCGTTGTTGTCTCATGGCCATCTACCACCGGCGTTATGGTTTCGGGGCTGTTGAAATGTCGCCAGCGGCTCATGCCCAGCCAGGCTGCGCCGAGCAGCGTTATAACAAACAGAGAGGCCAACCCTATGGCCAATTCCCGGCGGGTCAACAGCCTGTCTACCAACGTTTGTAATTGTGCCAGGAATGGGATGCTGTGGGCCGGAAGAGGGGTGGTATGGTCCAGGCGCGCGGCCGCCGCCTTCAATACGTCAGCCCGTTGGGCGGTAATGCTTTTTTCGTCTGCATCGTCCATAGACATGGTGTGGATGGCCGCGATAAGCTGGAGGGCTTTTGTTTCTTGTTCGGGTAATCCTGCCAGGCAGACCTCCAGGGGGTCTCCAGCTTCTAGCTGCTCAATGCGTTGTTGTAATACCTGTGCTAAATCGCTCATGTTGACTATACCTTTTGGTTACTCGTAGGCTAATGCCACTTGTAATGCCAGGACCCCCCGGTGCTGCAGCGTCTTAACGGCGGCGACTGTCTTTTCCAATGCTGCGGCCGTTTCTTTAAGAGACAGCCCGGCCACAAACCGTAAGATGAGAACCTCACGCTGGTTTTCATCTATTTTTTCTAATCCTTGCCACAGCCATTCCATTTCCAGCTGACGTTCAACCACATGTGCCGGATTATCGCCGTTGCGGCTTACATGATCGGCGTGTACCAACGGCACAACCGTCCATTTGCTTTCTTGTTGACCCTGTTTGATCGTAAGGTTGTGGGCAATGCGGTAGAGCCAGGCGGAAAACGGCACGCCTCTGGGCTGAAAACTGGGGAGATGATCCACCATACGTAAGAATACTTCTCCGGTCAGGTCTTGGGCTATGTGTGTATTGGCTGTCTTAAAGCGGATATAACGAAAAATTCGCAGCCGATGCCGGTCATACAGTTCCCCAACGGCCGTGAGGCTGCCTGATTGGGCTTGTTTTACCAGTTCCATATCATCTAATGTCTGCATGCTACATCCTTACCTCGCGAGATTCAGGGACACTTACACTAAAGATAATCCTAAAGCACATAAAAGGTTTCAAATTCATGACGTTAAAAGGGGGAACTTGCTGCTTGTGAAACATAGGTGCAGGTAACTTCCTATGTGCCCAACCCTAGACACGAAGGCTAAAAGTTTGCGTAAATGGCATCAAAACGATCATAATCTCTGGAGGCAAGATAAGTCAGCTTATCTTGCCCGCCTTTTTTGTCAACAAAATGGACAAAGTCCAGCTAATGTGACATTGTCGTCATAGTATGCGCGATCTGTTCCAGTTGCCAGGTTTTACATTTAGAATTGCTGGGGAACGGGTAGCCTGTGATACTATTTGCGAGGAGAGGCTATCATGATGAAGTGGCAACGATTCCTGGTATTGTTGTGTCTAACGGCCGTCATAGGTACGGTTGTGGCTGCCCCGGCGGCTGGTTCGGTGTTCCTTGAACAATTGATCATCAATGAAGTTGATTATGACCAGCCTTCATTGGGAGACGCCGAGGAATTCATTGAAATCACCAACATTGGCAGCACGCCCGCCGATTTGAGCCAGTATCGGTTGGATTTGATAGACGACGATGGCTTCCAGTATGCGACCATTAATTTACCGGCTGTCACGCTGCCCCCTGGTGAGTATTACGTTGTCTGTAAAAACCAGTCTGTGGTGATCCATTGTGACCAGGAGGTTACCGTGTCTATTCTCAATGGCGCGCCCAACGCGGTAGCTCTGTTGGTGAATGGCCTGATAGCGGTAGACAAGGTGAGTTATGAAGGGGATACGCCTGGTTACACGGAAGGTTCTGGTATTGGCCTGGAGGATAATGGTGCTCTGGTGATGATGAGCATTGCCCGTTACCCCAATGCCGTAGATACGAATCAAAACAACCTGGATTTTAGCCCCCGCTGCATCACCCCCGGCCTGCCGAACATCGCCCAGGCCACTGATTGCGCCGCTCTTTATGAGCCTGCTGTCACCGTAACGTTAACGGCCGTGCCCAGCAGCGTGCCTGAACCTGGCGGCCCTGTCAGTTTTACTGTTCGGGTAGACAACGAGGGATTGTTAGAGATTTCTCTAGAAACATTAACGGATGCAGCACAGGTCAATTTAAATGGCCAGGGAAGCTGCCAGACGCCGCAAACCATCCTTCCCGGCGGTGCTTATACCTGTGTCTACAGCAGCATGGTAACCGGGGAAAACGGGGAACATATTCCGCAGACTGTGACAGCGGCAGGTGTAGACAGTTTGGATGTGCCTTTCAGTGAAAGTGGGCAAACGGCCGTCACCATCACCCAGCGTACACGGTGGGATGCCTACCTTCCGGTCATTGTCTCTCCTTTGTTATATGGCGAACCTAACAATCATTGTGATGAGGCCTATCCTTTATCCCTGAATCAGACGGGTTCATTCCTGGCAGAAGATATAAACGATTGGTATGTTTTTGAGCTAAGCCAAAGTGATGCTGTGCAGGTTATATGGCATAATTTTATCCCTGCCGAAGGGCAGATCACCGTGTGGCGGGGCGTTTGTGGTGATTTAGTGTTGGTGGGGAATGATGGCAGTACGGCCGTGAACCGTACCCTTAACCTGGGCCAGCAGCCGCCTGGCCGCTATCTGATCTGGCTGATCAATGATGGCCCCTTAAACAACACCGATTTTTATACTCTGCGGGTGCAAACCCCCTCGTACCAGTCATCAGAAGTCAGTCATCAGAAGTCAGTCGTCAGAAGTCAGTCATCAGTAGTCAGTCATCGGTAGACTGTTTTCAGAGATAGGCCAGCACTGAGAACTGGACACTGATGACTGATTACCTGGCAAAAGCCCTAAGAGAAGGGGCGGTTATCCCTCTAACAGCATGGCTTCCGGATCCTCTATACATTCTTTGACCCGATCAAGAAATTGCACGGCTTCACGGCCGTCAACAAGGCGATGATCGTAACTTAAGGCCAGGTACATCATTGGTCGGATGACCACTTCACCATGAAGAGCAATAGGCCGGTCTTCAATGCGGTGCATGCCTAAAATGCCCACCTGTGGTGGATTTAAAATAGGTGTACTCAGCAGCGAGCCAAAGACGCCGCCATTGGTAATGGTAAACGTGCCGCCGCGTAAATCTTCTAACGTTAGAGAACGGCCGCGCGCTTTTTGTGTGAGATCACGGATCTCTTGTTCTATTTGGGCGAAGGATTTACGGTCGGCATCGCGAACGACAGGCACCACCAAGCCATCTTCTGCGCCTACAGCGATGCCGATGTCATAGTAATGCTTAAAGACCACTTCCTCCCCATCGATCTCGGCATTAAGCGGGGGGAATGCTTTTAGCGCGCCGATAACGCTCTTCACAAAAAAAGACATAAAGCCCAACTTGACATCATGCCTTTCTTGGAAGGCGGCGCCGCGTTTTTTACGCAGGGCCATGACGGCACTCATGTCCACGTCGTTAAAGGTGGTTAACATGGCGGCTGTCTGCTGGACTTCCACCAACCGTTGGGCAATGGTACGGCGGCGGCGTGACAGGCGAACACGTTCTTCCCCTCGGCTGCCGGGTGTCTGGCTTTCCGCTTCTGAGTGGGACGGCATGGCTGCCTTCTCTTTTTCTGGTGGTTTGCCCGCCGGCGCCGCTGGTTTTTGCTGGTTAAGGTAACTCTCCACATCCTGGCGGTTGATACGGCCGCTTGTACCACTGCCCTCAATGTGGGCCAAATCTACCCCCTTTTCACTGGCCAGCCGCCGGGCAACCGGGGTGACTTTGGCCTGTGCTTCCTGTGTCTTATGTTTTTCAGCGTCAGTTGTGGTGTTTGTCTGTGCTGCTTTTGTTTCTGAGGTTGTTTCCCCGTCTGCTGTGGCTGCACTGGTTGGCCTGATCTCGGCCAATACGTCACCGATCTGCACATCTTCGCCCGTCTGCCTGAGGATGCTGATCAGGACACCGGTCGTTTCTGCGCTTACTTCTACATCTACCTTATCGGTCTCTAGTTCTACCAGGACATCACCAATGGTCACCGTATGGCCTTCTTGTTTATGCCATTCGCCTACAGTTGCGGCTATCACAGATTCACCCAGTTCGGGCACGGTTATTTGGATGGTCATTGTTTCTTTACCTCGGGATAATCGGTCACCAACTACCCATTATGATTCATGAAAATTGAAGGCATGTTCCGTAATGGCCTGCTGATTACGTCGGTGCCAGGCAGTGGAACCTTCGGCCGGGCTGGTGCGACGAGGGCGACCAATATAACGCACGGTATAACGGCCGTTACTTATCTCAGACAAACGCAGCCGTACAAATTCCCAGGCGCCCATATTGGCTGGCTCCTCTTGCAGCCACACCACCTCTTCCAGGTTGGGGTAGCGCAACATTTCAGCTTCGATAGCCGCTTCTGGTAATGGATACAGCTGTTCTACACGGGTCAATGCTACCGAGAGTGTGTTCTTTTCTTCCAGAATGCGCTCCTGAATCTCTACCAGGTCTACAAACACTTTGCCACTACACAAAACCAGGCGGCGTACCTCATCGGCTTGCGCTCGCTCGTCAGAAATCACCGGCTGCCACCCACCTTCAGCCAGTTGGCGCGGCGTGGAAGCTGCCCGCGGATGACGGAGCAGGCTTTTGGGTGTCATCACCACCAGGGGAAGTGGGTCTTCCACCAGAATGGCTGCTTGTCGCCGCAGTAAATGAAAGTATTGGGCGGCCGTTGTCGGGTATGCTATGCGGATACTCGTTTTGGCTGCCATTTGCAAGAATCGTTCCAGCCGCCCGGTGGAATGGTCTGGTCCTTGTCCTTCATACCCATGCGGTAACAGCAGCACTAATGATGGCGTTTGCTCCCACTTGGCCTTGCCAGAAATAACAAATTCATCAATCATGGCCTGGGCTACGTTGATAAAGTCGCCGTATTGGGCTTCCCAAATCACCAGCCGTTCCGGCGCTTGAATGTTATAGCCATATTCAAAGCCAATGGCCCCGTTTTCTGACAGGGGGCTGTTATGAATGTCAAAGGCAGCCCGGGCTTGAGGAATGGCTTGCAGCGGGCAAAATTTGCGGCCCGTTTCCCTATCGTGAAAGACAGCGTGGCGCTGGCTGAAGGTCCCGCGGGCCACATCTTCACCGGTCAGGCGCACGGCCGTACCGTCTGCCAAAATAGAGGCCAGGGCTAAATCTTCGGCGATGGCCCACTCAATGGTCGCTTCGTCTGGTTCGGCCAGCGCCTGGCGTCGTTTTTTTAGGGCGCGGACCAGTTTGGGGTCTGGCTGAAAGTCTTCCGGTAGGGTGAGAAGCGATTGGTTAAGATCGCGCAGCACCTCCAGGGAAACGGCCGTTTCTGCCTGCCGGGCCGCGCCTGGAGGGGGCAGCTCCAGCTGCGGCTCTAACGTATCGGCTACCTCTTCTGCCTCCAAAGATTCATAGAGCTGTTGCAGTTCTGTCTGGAACCGCTCTTGAAGCGCTTCTGCCTCTGCAACCGTTATCTCATTACGGGCCACCAGTGTGTCTGCCAATTGCTGACGTACCGGGGGCTGAGCGTCTATGCGGGCATACATCTGTGGCTGCGTAAAGCGTGGTTCATCCCCCTCATTATGTCCGTAGCGCCGGTAACCTATCAGGTCGATCAGAAAATCTTTCTGAAACTTTTGGCGGTAAGCAATGGCCAGCCGGGCTACTTCAATGCATGCTTCTGGATCATCGGCATTTACATGGACAATAGGAATTTTGAAGCCCTTGGCTAAATCACTGGCGTACAGCGTACTGCGTCCTTCGGCGGCATCTGTGGTAAAGCCAACCTGATTATTGGCAATAATGTGAATGGTGCCGCCAACGTCGTAGCCAGGCAGATGGCGCATATTAAGCGTTTCGGCCACTATCCCCTGTCCGGGAAAGGCGGCATCTCCGTGAATAAGAATGGGCAGCGTGATGGCATCATCAAAGTGGGACGGGCCAGGGCCGTCTACCTGGGTGCCCGCAGCACGGGCCATACCGGCGACCACCGGATTGACATGTTCTAAATGGCTGGGGTTTGGCGCCAATTTTATAACCAGATCAAACACTTCATCGGCATCCAGGTCAATAGCGTAGTGTTCACCAGCATGGTACTTTACATCTCCGGTCCAACCCATGATGTTTCGTTTGTCATAGAAGTCCCGTTGGGCCGGGTCTTTGAACATGGTCAGAATGTGGGCATACGGCCGTCCCAACAGATGGGCCATCACGTTTAACCGCCCCCGATGGGCCATGCCTAGAAGAATAGATTGAATACCGGACTCGGCCGCCCGGACCACAATTTCATCTAACATGGGCAATAACATATCCAGGCCTTCGATGGAAAAGCGCGTTTTACCGGGAAAGACACGGTGTAAAAATTGTTCAAACGTTTCCACCTGTGTCAGCCGTTTGAGCAATGCTTTTAGATCACAGGGGGTATGGGGCGGCCGAAAATGATAAGTTTCAGCCATTTCACGCAGCCAATGACGTTCGTCATGGTTACGCAAATGGTCATAATCATAACCGATCGTTGTGGCGTAGATATGACGTAACTGCTCAATAGCCGTGTAGGCGTTGTTGTTGTCTTTGGCCACTGGTCCGCCAATAAGGCTGGCCGGTAACTGACGCAAATCAGCTTCTGTCAGGTTATGAGAGCCCAGTTCCAGCGAAGGCTCGCCTGGAGGCAAACTGCCTAAAGGGTCTAGTTGTGCCGCCAGATGACCAAATTCCCGAATGGCCTGGGCCAGGTTAACGGCGGCCATGATCTTATCAGTATGGGGGGCTACGGCCGTTGCTGCCTGACCATGGCCATAAGCCGTTGTGACCTGCTGCAGTTCGTCCTTGTATTTCTGGAAATAGGCTCGCGTCGCGGCATCAACCGACTGCGGGTTTGTCTCATATTGTTCAAACAATGTCAGCAGATAGGCAGCATTTGGCCCATGAAACTCACGCCAAAAATTCATAGATATCTTCACCTGTTTAATAAACATTCGGCGAGCCGATCAATCATTATCGCTCTCTCTTCCATTTTAGTGGCAATCGCTTGAGCGCACCAGTTTTGTACGGCTTGCCCGAGCCATCGACCCTGTTTCGCCTGCTCTTTGTATGTTAAACTTGACGATATATCTGATGACTACTCATAAAATTGAACAGATTCTGATAAAAGGAGTTTTGTAACACAATGGATTGGCTTTCAGACCCGCAAACCTGGATTGCATTTTTTACACTTGTCGTTCTAGAACTTGTTTTAGGCGTAGATAACGTTATTTTTATCTCTATTTTGGCGGGAAAATTACCGCTTGAACAGCAGCAGAAAGCCCGCATGACCGGTCTGGGATTGGCTGTGTTTTCCCGTTTAATACTTCTGCTGTCTCTTTCATGGATCATTGGTCTTACTGAGCCGTTATTTTCTTTATTATCGTTTGATATTTCTGGCCGTGACCTGATTCTGATCATTGGCGGTCTCTTTTTAATAGGCAAAAGCACACATGAGATTCACCAGAAGCTAGAAGGCGAGGTAGGCCATGCTTCAGCCCAGGTGAAGGCTTCCTTTGCCAGTGTCATTTTTCAGGTGCTGCTCTTGGATGTCGTTTTCTCGCTTGATTCGGTCATTACCGCCGTGGGGATGGTTGATCAGATTGAAATCATGGTTGCGGCCGTTATCATTGCTGCTATCGTCATGATTCTTTCAGCCGGACCACTTAGTCGTTTTGTGGACCAACACCCTACTATTAAGATGTTGGCCCTTTCTTTTCTCTTGCTCATTGGGTTCACACTCATCGTAGAAGGATTGCATCAACATATCCCTAAAGGATATATTTATTTCGCCATGGCTTTTGCTATGTTGGTGGAACTGCTCAATATGCGCTTACGGAGAATTGGTCAGCCTGTTAAACTGCATGAAGCTTATGTTAGCGATTCTGAGCAAAGTGCGACCGTTTCTACAGATTGACATATAAGCGTTGTGGATGTGAGCAAAAGGAAACACGGCGTATTTCTCAGTCCACATGGTGAATTGGACGCGCTCCTACCTCGGGCACATAGTCGCCATAGCGTGAAACTGATTCTCGAATTCAGCCTGCGTGTACTCCTGGGACATGAGCCCTTTACATCACTGGACGAGATGATGGTGATGGCCTCGGCTTCGGCGCGTTTATTGGCCTGAGGCACGGCCGTATGGCCCCATAACCCATCGTTGCCGCAAGTACGCTTTGCGTGTTGCTACATGAGGTGATGGTATTACTTTCATCAACTTTCTACTTGTACTGGCCGAGTATCGGGGTAGGGGTATTGCCCAAGAGTTGATAAAGCAGGCGATAAGTCATGCGGAAAGTTACGAACACAAAAAAGTAAGTTTAGAGACCTATAGCTGCCTTAAAAGCGCCAGGAAGATTTATGCCGGCATGGGATTTAAAATCTCCGGTCCGGTTAAGAAGCTGGAAAAATATGGCCAAACATTCGACCAAGAATTCTGGGAGTTAGAATTGGTGGCCAAACATGGATAACAATCCATCAACGCAGAGTTGCCTACCGCACGCTGGTGACGGCCGTCAAAGGTGACGGCCGTCAAACTGGTGTGAGGAGATACGTTATCAATGGAACCACAATTTGCAGCTATTGATGCTGGTTATGAGGTAAAAGTTCGGGAAAGTTTTAACCGGCAAGCCGTCATGAAGACGGTTAAGGCGACGATCGTGGCCATTCAACCAGGGAAAGTGGAATTGGCGTTTCCCTATCAAGCCAGTTTAACCCAGCAACACGGTTTTATCCATGCCGGCATTGTATCCACTGTTCTTGATAGCGCGTGCGGTTATGCGGCTTTCTCATTAATGCCGGAGGGGGCGGCCGTACTGACCATTGAGTTTAAAATCAATCTACTGTCACCCGCGAGGGGGGAAAAGTTTAGAGCCATTGGCATGGTTAAAAAGGCCGGTAGGAGTATAACGGTCACAGAAGGCGAACTATTTGCCCATACAGGTAACAGGCAGAAATTGGTGGCAACCATGGTTGGTACCATGATGTCGGTTTATGATCGAGAAGGGATCAAAAATTAACGGGTTGTGCGCTGCAAATAGGCGTAAGGTGTTATGCCGAACGGTTTTCCGGCCTGATTCTGGCAAGAGGAGTTCATTAACTCGGCCGATAACTGCGCCGCTGGCGAAAGGCTTTGGTAACTCAGATGAAAAGCTACTTAATATCTGAGAAGCTATGGTTTTCCAAAGTGGTGGCATCGCCGCCCAATAAGGCTTAAACCTAACCAGCAAGCTTCAGGCTCAGGTCCAGTAGTTTATGAGGTTTGTAAATGAAATGTCCTCGATGTCTTAAACATAACCAGGAAGGCACTCGCCGTTGCGCCTGCGGTTTTTCCTTCGATGAGGTCCCCCCCGCTGATCTGCAGGGGTGGTTCGCTGAAGTTAAGCACATATTGGAGACGGCTTATATCGCTGCCCCAACACCATGGCAACAATCTGGCAAGAGCGGCACTTTTGAAGAGTGGACTCGTCTCCGTCTGCCTAATGTGGCGGCCGTGAACGAGCCAGGCCGTTACCTCGACATCGGCTGTGCCAATGGCTATTTGCTGGAATGCTTGTTGGCCTGGACAAAACTGAAAGGAGTGGAAATAGTACCATATGGCTTAGACTATTCAGCCAGGTTGGTCAAACTGGCTCAGGCACGACTGCCTCATTACGTTGATCATATTTATGTCGGTAATGCCCTTTACTGGCAGCCGCCGCTCCGCTTCGATTATGTGCGCACGGAACTTGCCTATGTGCCCCACAACTATCGCCGCGCCTTTGTAGAAAGGCTGATAACAGAGTTCCTGACGGCTGAAGGAAAGTTGATCTTATCTGATTACCGCAGCCGTCGTGATGACTTGACACGGGGCTGGCTTGAGGATGACGTAAGGGATTGGGGTTTTGCAGTGGAAGCCACCTATTCTGGTTATGGAGAAGATGGACTTGAATTGTGTCGTGTGGTAATTTTGCGAGCTGGGCAGGAATAGGTAGCGAGTGATGGCATAGGGGTACAACCGCGCTGCCCAAGTTTATGCCAACGGTGCACACCAACTTTTGTCATTTGGATGGGCAAGGAAGCATCTATGAATGAGCGCGAGAAAGAACATCATGTGGTGATCATTGGTGGTGGTTTTGGGGGCCTGAATGCGGCCAAGGCGTTAAAGCGCAAACCGGTGCGGGTAACACTGCTGGATAAGCGAAACTTTCACCTGTTTCAGCCACTGCTTTACCAGGTAGCCACCGGCGGCCTTTCCCCGGGTGATATTGCTTACCCATTGCGGTCCGCCCTGGCCAGCGCCCCCAATATTGAAGTTCTGGCCGCCGAGGTCGTGGATATACTGCCTGATGAGCGCCGCATCATCTTAAGCGATGGCCAGCTGGACTATGACAGCTTGATTGTGGCCACCGGCGTCACCCATCACTATTTTGGCCACGAGGTATGGGCCAACACTGCGCCAGGCCTGAAAACTGTTGAAGAAGCGCTGGATATGCGCCGCAAAATTCTCCTGGCCTTTGAAGCGGCCGAACGAGAGACAGACCCGGCCCAGCAGCGAGCCTGGCTCAACTTTGTGGTTGTGGGCGGCGGTCCCACGGGCGTAGAGTTGGCGGGGGCCATTGCCGGCCTGGCCAAAGAGACGATGGTTGGTGAATTTCGCCACATTGATCCCCGTGACGCGCAGATTGTTTTGCTGGAAGGGACTGAGCGTGTTCTCAATACATTTCCGGAGGAACTATCGGTCAAAGCAGCCAAGGCATTGGTGGCCAGAGGTGTTGAAGTCCGCACAAGAACGTTGTTAACGGATATTAATGACGGCCACATTTTGCTTAAAAACATAGCCGATGGGGAAGAAACGCGCTTAAGAGCGCGTACCATTCTGTGGGCTGCGGGAACAAAAGCGTCGCCTATGGGCCTGACATTGGCTGAGCGTACCGGGGCGGCGTTAGATCGGATGGGACGGGTGGTCGTGGAGCCTGATCTGTCTGTGCCTGGCCAGCCCAACTTGTTTGTGATTGGTGATCTGGCTCATTATGTTCACCAAACGGGTGACCCTCTGCCGGGTGTGGCCCAGGTGGCTATGCAGCAAGGTAGATACGCGGCTCGAGTGATATTGGCCCGACTGCAGGACAAAAAGCTGCCACCGTTCCACTACAAAGACAAAGGTACGATGGCGGTCATTGGGCGGAATGCGGCCGTAGCTGACCTGGGATCCCTCCATCTCCATGGGGTATTGGCCTGGCTTATCTGGCTCTTTGTCCATATCAACTTCTTGATAGGCTTTGACAACAAGCTGTTGGTGCTCATCCAATGGGCCTGGTCTTACTTCACCCGCAAACGAGGGGCGCGCCTGATCACCGGCGAAGACCCCTACCCACTTGTCTGAGAACCCTGTCACTGGTGCCAGGTAGGTCAATCATCGGTGTCGGCACAACAGCTGTCTTTTATACCCTTCTCATGTGGCCTCTTGACCCCCTCGCATCATGCCTTCGGCAAGGTGGGGTATAACTCTGTTGAGCCACAGAAGCAGCTTCACCTTGCCAATTTGCACTTCATACTGATCATGTTTGAAGCTGCGCCAGAATGTGTCTACTACTGCTTCCGGTGTCATCTTCTCCTGCCCTCTGCCTTGTGTCATGGGTGTGTCTACTAATGGAGGGATGATTTCAAAGACGTTTACGGCCGTTTTTTCCAACTGCCAACGCAGCGATTTGGTGAAGATGTGCACGGCCGCTTTACTACCACAATAGACGGGTGCATGCTCTTTTGGTACAAATCCCAGCGCCGACGACACATTGACAATGGCGGCCTCTTTTTGGCCCAGGAGTTGGGGTAGTAATAGTTTGGTTAGATAAAGAGGGCCAAGCACATTGGTCCCGATTTCAGCCGCAATGATGTCTAACGATTGGTATGGGTCAGCAAAATCATAGTTATATTGCACGGCGGCATTGTTGATCAGAATGTTTATGTGGGGGTGTCGCTGCGGCAATTGTGCCAGTGAGGCCACATCTTGTACATCCATTCTCTCCGTTGTGCAGCCGGGCAGCATGTCTCGAACACGCGCTAGCTTTGCTTCATCCCGCCCCAGCACAATGATGTTATTTTGCTCTTGCCAAAAACGCCTGGCCAGGGCCAGGCCAATGCCTGAACTTCCGCCTGTAATGAGTACAGTGTTCCCTTTGGTTTTCATGAATAACTCCTAAAGTTGATGTTGTTATTCATGATTGTGCATCAAACGGCCGTCAGTTCATTATCCTATGTTAATGGTTTTTTAATTGCGCCCGAATTCGGCTCAATGTAACCGGGGTGATGCCCAAATAAGAAGCAATATGGTATTGTTTTAATCGTGCCTCTAAGCCCGGGTAGTCAGCCAGAAACTTTAGATATCGGCTGGTAGCATCATCAAGCAGAAGTTCACTTTCTCGTTTTTCCTTTTTGATGAACAATGTTTCAGCCAGCTTACGATTGATGATTTGCCAACAATGGTGCCCGTTAGATAAAGTGTTGTAGGCATCATAATTGGCAGCCAGCAACACTGTGTCTTCAACAGTCTCTGTGAATAGCCGCGATGGTTCTGCCAACAGCAATGCGCTGTAGGCGGCCACAAAGCTGTTTTCCATACAGAAAGATTTTGTGAAATCATTCCCTTCCTTATCAATGTAATACAAACGCAATAAGCCGGAAATGACAAAGCCCAACGTTTGTGGCGTGGCGCCCGCCCGGACAAAAAAATGCCCTTTGTCTAATCGTAAGGGGTGAAAGATAGCTTCTGCTTTTTTTAATTCGCCTGTTGGAATGGGCGTCATGGATTGCAGCACTGAGAACAGTTGTTGGTGCATGGTGTAAAAGTAACAGCAGTTATTGGGAAAGACAAGCAGCTGGTTGGTCTAGTTGCGGTAGTACTCCTGATTACGGGGCCGGGGGTGTACGTGTGGGTGGTGGCGGGGGTGTACGGGTGGGCGGTTCTTGCGGCGGTTCTGTCGCTGCTGGCGGGGGAATGTCCGTTGGGGGTGGAGGGAGAGAGGTGGGTGGCACACTTGTGGCCTCTGCCGTTGGCCAAGGGGTATAGGTAGCCGAGGGTACAGGTGTACGCGTGGGTGTCACACTTGGGGTAAAGGTCATGGTAACAGACGGTGTAGACGTGGGTGTAAGGGTGGGGGGCGCTGTTTTTGTCGGTGTTATGGAAGGCGTGGCCACGGCCGTGTTTGTGGGCCTGGTAGTGGGCGAAGGGGGCAGCTGGGTAGGCGGCCGTGTGGTGGCCGTTGTTGTGGGCACGGCCGTTGCTTCTGCAAATATCACCGGCAGCGCAGGGGGTGTAGCCGTGGCCGCCAGACCCCGCATTATATTCGGGACCTGGCCCCCAAAGATCAGGCCAAGCAGCAAGAGCAGCAGGCCCACCGGCAGCAAGGCCAGCCACGTGCGCCGGGCTGGTCTGGGCGGAACACGGCCGTCGCCCGATGCCGCGGACTCATGCCCTGGTAAGATCGTAGTCGGGCGGCCTGCCACGCCTATGGCGGCTGCATAGGCGGCAGCCATAGTGGCCACATCTGAAAAGCGCTTCTCGGCTTTTAGGGCCATCGCTTTAAGCACAACGTCCTCCACGGCTGACGGCAGGGCAGGGTTGAGCAGGCGTGGGTGCGGCGGTGGCTCTTCGATCTTCCGCAGGATAAGGGTGAGAATGTTTTCCTCTTCATACGGTCGCCGCCCGGTGAGCATCTCATAAAGAATGGCCCCTAAGGCGTAGACATCTGTGCTGGTTGTGACCGTACCGCCTTCAATTTGTTCAGGAGCCATGTAGATAGGGGTGCCTAACGTCAGGCTGCTGCGGGTGTTCATGTTGACACCCACGATCTTGGCAAAGCCAAAGTCTGTCAGGTAGACATGGTCATCACCGTTCAGCAGAATATTGGCCGGTTTTAAATCCCGATGAATAGCACCCTGCTCGTGAGCGAACTGCAAAGCGGCGGCTGTTTGCTGCAAAAAATGATAGGCTTGTTCCAGGGCCAACGGCCGGGCGCGTTGGGCCAGGTAAACGTCTAACGATGGCCCGTTGATATACTGCATTACAATGTAGTACAGGCCGTCCTCAGTCACGTCAAAATCATACACCTGTACAATGTGGGGGTGAAGCAGGGCCGCGGCCGTTTGGGCCTCGTGGCGGAAACGCTTGATAAACCCGGGGTCTTTGGTATGTGCTGGATAGAGGATTTTGATAGCCAGGTCGCGGGCCAGGTCTGGGTGCACAGAACGGTAGATTTCGGCCGTGCCTCCACTGCCCAACAGTTCCAGCAGCGTATATCGGCCAACGACCCGGCCGGTGTGGTATGCATACTGGGTTTGGGCTGCCTGGTTCATTGTCTAACTCGTATCTGGGTCGGTCAAAGTGCCAGAGTTTACCAAAAGGGTCACAAGGAAGGCACTTTTAATCCTCTTCCAAGTGGGATTATAGAAAAACCAGAACATCGCCTGTGTGAAAAAGCCGTGACCGTTCTCATGAGTGTATGGGCGATTTGTCCTATGTTTTGAAGGCAGCTATCAGGTCTTGTTTAAGCTGCCACAGCCTGGGGGTTAAGGAGACATGGTAAATATGGGGGTAGAGCAGCCGGCGTACGCCAGAATCCAGACGCTCCAGGTCAGCCTGCCGCTGTGCTCGCATCTCAGCCATGGAAGGCATGTCATAAACCAGATTGCCCTCATTCAAAATAGTCACCAGCAGCGGCTCAATTTCCGAGATCTCGGCTTTGGTCATGTCTCGCCAGACACCGGCATCGGTGGGATGTTGCAGGTGCAGGGAGTCCATGTGCTGTGGGTCTTCATCTAACAGGCTGAGCAAATCGGCCGTTGCCTGACCACGCTCGTCATAAATGCGCCACACTTGTTTTGTGCCGGGGTTCGGCGTCTTCACCGGGTTTTCTGAGATTTTTATGGCCGGGATCCAGGCGCCCCCGTCAGCCTGGGTGGCCACCAGTTTATAGACACCGTCCAGGGCCGAATCACCAGCGGAAGTGATCAGGTTTGTGCCTACACCATAGACCAGCCGGGCGATGACATGGTCGGCGTCTGCACCGATGCGCGGCGCTTCTTCGGCAATTTGGGCCAGAATTTGCAATATGGTCATCTCATCAAGTTGGTTAGATAACACGATACTGGTATCTGGGAAACCGGCTTTGTCAAGCATATGGGCGGCCTGCACTGCCAGGTAAGCCAGGTCGCCGGAATCCAGCCGAATGCCTAGCGGTTTATGGCCCTTACGTTTGAGCTCCTCAAATACCTTAATGGCATTGGGTAGGCCACTTTGCAGCGTGTTGATCGTGTCTACCAGCAGCAGGCAGTCATCTGGGTAGACGTCTGCATAGGCCCGAAAAGCCCCCAGTTCCCCTTCACCCCGGGCCATAAAAAGCTGCACCATGCTGTGGGCGTGTGTGCCTTTGGGCGGGAAGCCTAGTACCTGGGAGATGCCCACGTTGGAGGTGAAGTTGGCACCGCCAATAAGGGCCGCCCGCGCACCGGCGTTGACGCCGCGTTCGTGGCCGCGCCGCATACCAAATTCGAGCAGCAGTTGGCCGCGCCCGGCATGGCTGATGCGGGCGGCGCGGGTGGCGATGAGTGTGGCGTAGTTGAGCATGTTGAGTAAGGCGGTTTCTAGAATTTGGGCCATAGCCAGGGGTCCCTGCACGGCCGTTAACGGCACATTGGGGTGCACTACCCGCCCCTCTGGGATGGCCCGCAGGGTAATCCCGGCAAAGTTGCCATGCGCCCGCAGCCATTTCAGAAAATCGTCGGCAAAGAGGCGTTCCCCTGTTTGCCCGGTCTGGCTGCGTAAAAAAGCCACGTCTTCATCCGTGAAGTGAGACGTATGCATCCAGTCCAGCAGCCATTCCAGCCCGGCATTGATGCAGTAGCCTGCTTTATGGACACCATAATCTGGGTAGCTGCGAAAGAAATGGTCAAATTGGGCCGGTATCTCATGCAAGCCCATACGAAAATAAACGTTTGCCATCGTAAGTTGATACATATCGGTGAATAAAATACCTTCGGCCATCTGTTTGGCAGCGGGTTTCATAGATGTATCTCCGTCGTCACCTTACACCCCCAGATATTGATGCATCACATCTTCCCGTCCGTTCAAATCCTCCGGCGTACCGTTGAAGACGATCTGCCCTTTGCTCATCACGTAAACGCGGTCGGCAATGCCCAGGGCCATCGCCAGATTTTGCTCCACAAATAGAATGGACAGCCCCTCGTCGCGTAACCGGCTGATGATCCGGCCGATTTCGGCCACGATAAGCGGAGCCAACCCTTCAGAGGGTTCATCCAGCAGCAGCAGGTCAGGGTTGGTCATCAGCGCTCGCCCGATGGCCAACATTTGTTGTTCGCCGCCGCTGAGCTTTCTGCCCCGATGGTCAAGCCGCTGGGCCAGTGAGGGAAATGTGTGCAAGATACGTTCAAACGTCCAGCCGCCTTTAGCCGCGCCGCGAGCTGCCAGCGTCATGTTTTCACGCACGGTCAGGGTGGGGAAGATGTCACGCCCCTGGGGCGCCAGCCCCACCCCCAACCGGGCGATCTCGTACGCGGGTTTGCCGGTGATGTCCACGTTATTGAGCTGCACACGGCCGTCACGCGGCGGTGTGAAACCAATAATGGATTTGATGGTGGTCGTTTTACCCACGCCATTTCGACCCAACAAAGCCACCGTCTCCCCTTTGTTAACGGCCAGGGAGACGCCTTGTAAAACGTGGCTGCGGCCGTAATAAGTGTGAATGTTTTCTACAGAAAGCATGGCTAACTGTTTCCCAAATAAATCGCCTGTACCTGGGCATCTTGTCGTACCTCTTGCGGCGAGCCGCTGCGGATGATCTGGCCGTAGTGCAGCACCGTAATCCGGTCGGCCAGGCTGAAAATAACATCCATGTCATGCTCCACAATCATCATGGTCAGGTCACGCGGCAGGCTTTGAATCAGGCGCACAATGTCTGCTGTTTCTGCCGGAGACATGCCGGCCGTCGGCTCGTCGAAAAGCAAGATTTTGGGCCGCGTGGCCAGCGCCAGGGCAAGTTCCAGCGCCCGTTGTTGGCCATAAGCCAGTTCGCCGACCTTTATAGCTTGTTGGGGCAACAGGCCCACCTGTGCCAGAATGCCTGTCACCGATTCGGTCACGGCCGTAAACGCCGTTATCCCTTTAAACCAATGACGGTTAATGCCTTCCTGGTGTTGGACCGCCAGGCGCACATTTTCGTGGACGGTTAGCCCGGTAAACAGGTTGTTGCGTTGGAACGTATGGCCCAACCCCAGGTTAGCACGCTGGTAGACGGAGAGAGAGGTTACCTCACGGCCGTGCAGCCAAACAGCGCCTTTGGTAGGCTGCAGCTCACCGGTGATGACATTAAAAAACGTGCTTTTGCCCGCGCCATTGGGCCCAATGATGGCATGGCGTTCGCCGGCCGCAACGGTCAGGTTAACACGAGATAACGCCCGTAACCCGCCAAAATTTTTACTTAGGTTTTTTACTGCTAACGCATGCATGCCAAACTCTTTAAACTGAAGGGACACAGCCCCCGCTGCCTCTTCAGCCATCATGTTTCTTCTTTCCGTTGACCGCGCAGAATGCCCAGGATGCCTTTGGGGGCATACAGCACAAACAGAATAAAAAGAATGCCTTCCAATGTTTCCCATCGGGCGATGTAGCTGCTGGCAAACTGGGGAAAAAGCCGCACCAGCGCGGCCCCCAACACCGGGCCGCTTAACGTGCCTGTGCCGCCAATGATGACCATCACAATGGCCTCGCCGGAAATGGTCCAATACAAATTATTGGGCGAGGCGTGCCGGAAGAAAAGGACTAACAGCATGCCGGCCAGCCCGGCAAAAGCGCCAGAGATGGCAAAAGCGGCCATTTTATAGCGAAAGGTGTTGTAGCCCAACGACTTTAGGCGTGGCTCATTTTCCCGAATACCGCGCAGCGCCCAACCAAAAGGGCTGTTGACGATGTGCTGCAGCAGCCAGTAGGACAGAATAAAAAAGAGCAGCAGCAGAAAGTAGTAATCTTCACGGCTGCTGATCTGATAGCTGAGCGGGCCAAGGCCAATCATGGGCTGGGGCACACCAGGCAGCCCATCAGAGCCGCCGGTGACGCCTGACCAGCGTATGGCGATGCTAAAAAGCATCTGGGCGGAAGCCAGGGTAATCATTAAAAAGTAGATGCCGCTGGTGCGCAGGGCAAAAAAGCCGATGATCAGGGCGGTCACGGCCGTGACCGTTACCACCACGAGCAGCAGTACCAACAAATTATTTGTCAGCCCCAGAGCCAGGGCATTGGTGCTGGAAAGGTAAGCGGTGACATAGGCCCCCAATCCAAAGAAGGCGGCGTGCCCAAAGGAGGGCAGACCAGTATAACCCAGCAGTAGATCCAGGCTCATGGCAAAGATGGCAAAAGCCATCACTTCAATGGCCAGGGCCTTGTGGTAAAGCGTGCTGACAAAAGGGAAGATAACTGCCAGGCCCAGGAATACCAGCCAGACAACCGCCCGCTTCCGGTGGACCCAACCGCGCATTCGAGCCCATTGCACAGACACGGCCGTCATGCCCCCAACCCTTCCTGGCCAAACAAGCCAGACGGCCGTATCAGCAGTACCAGGGCCATCACGGCAAAGATCAGAAAGAGCGAAAATTCCGGAATTAACCACTTGCCAAAGGTGTCTGCTATGCCAATCAGCAGCGCCCCGAAAAAGGCACCCTTCAACGACCCCAGGCCGCCCACCACCACCACCACCACCGTGAGTATCAAAATCTCAAAGTCCAAGCCAGGATATAACGTGGTAATGGGGGCACCCAAGACACCGGCCAGCGCCGCCAGCGCGGTGCCCACGGCAAACACCCCGGCAAAAACACGGTTAATGCTGATCCCCAGGCCGCTGACCATCTGCGAATGAGAGACGCCCGCGCGCACGATCGCCCCCAGGCGGGTGCGCCCCATGAACAGGTACAGCCCCAATGCCAGCAGCAGGCCAAAGCCAATAATGGCTGCCCGGTAAATGGGAAATCGCAGGCCAAAGAGCGGCCATTGCCCGGCCAGCACTGCCGGCGGCGGCACCGATTCCACATAAGCGCCCCAGTTCCATTGAATTAGATCAGACATGATCAAAGCTACGCCAAAGGTCAACAAGACCTGCTGCAGATGATGATGGCCGCCATACAGCCGCCGCAGCAAAAATCGCTCAATCAGCAGCCCCAGGCTGCCCACCAACAGCGGGGCCACAATCACCGCCGGCCAGAATGCCCCCCACTGACGAATGGCCGTCAGGCCGATATAGCCACCCAGCAGGTAAAAAGCCCCGTGACTCAGGTTGATCACGTTCATCTGGCCGAAGATCAAAGATAGGCCGGCAGCCATAATAAACAATAACATGCTGGCCACCAGGCCATTAAGAAGTTGCAGGAAGAAGTTGTCCATTGAGCGATAGTCAGTAGGTCAGTGTTCAGTAGGTCAGTGTTCAGTAGGTCAGTGTTCAGTAGGCCAGTCTGCTTACTGACCTACTGCTTACTGAATACTGATCACTAGCCTTTGGAGTTGTCACCGGGGTCAACGGTTAACCCCAGGTCACTCAAAATGGTGTTGCGTAAAGCGCCCTCTACCGACTGCACATCGCGGGCATACATGCTTTGTTCTGGGGCCTGCGAATTGGCGTCTAGCTTAAAGGGACCACGTGGGCTGTCAAAGCTGATGCCATCCAGTGCTTCAACCATCTTGTCTACGGCCGTGTCCCCTTCTGTGCGCCGCAACATTTCGTCAATAACGTGCGCTGTGTCATAACCCTGAAGGGCAAAAACGTCAGCATCGCGCCCGGCGAACGCCTTAAAGTCAGTTTTGAATTGGTTGTTTTGGGCGTTGTCCAGCACATAAGACCAGTGGAGGGTGCTTTTGGTGCCCAGGGCAGCATTCCCCTGCGCTGGTAGTACGTCTTCTTCCACCATGAACCCGGCGCAGGTAAGCGGCAGCTGCCCGGCCAGGCCAAAGTCGTTGTAGGCGGTGACAAAGGTCACGGCCGCGCCGCCGCTGTAAAACGCATACACCAGGTCAGCGCCAGCGTCAGCCAATTCGGCCATAAAGGGGGCGGCGTCACCCATGTTAGGGAATGGGGTACGCTGCACACCTACAATCTCCCCGCCAGCGGCTTCAAAGCTGTTGGTGAACCCGGTGACGTTATCCTCGCCGGCGGCATAATCTGGTACGCTGATAATGGCTTTTTTGCCGATATTGTTGGCCGCCCAGGTGCCCATGGCAAAGGGGGCCATCCAGTTGGTAAAGGAAGTGCGCCAGACGTAGGGTGTTTTTGCCGCCCGGCTGAGGGCATTGGCCCCGGCATTGGAACAGATGCAAAGCACCTTGTTGTCATTAAAGTAGTCACGCAGCCCGCCCAGTACACCAGAACTGACGATGCCGGTGATAAAAGCTACTTCATCCTGTTCCACCAGTTTGCGTGCTTTTTGTTGGGCCACATCGGGGTTAATCTCGGTGTCTTCTTTGATGAGTTCAATAGGGCGGCCGGCCAATTCATTGCCGATGGCAGCGAAATACATTTCCATGGCCTGGGTGATGCTCTCCCCCAGCACGGCGTAGATGTCTGAGTAAGGCAGCAGGACACCAATCTTAATAGGCCCTGAGGCGCCACCGCCACGGCAAGCACCGAGGATGGCCGGCATAGACAGGGCCGCGGCCGTGCCGCCAGCCATTTGCAAAAAGCTGCGCCGGGATATGGTAAATGGGATTCTCTCGCTCATGCTTTCCTCCTCTATTGCGTTGTGGAACTGGCCAGCATGCCTCATGATGGCCACGTTTCCAGCCAATAAACTTAAAACCACTAGCACTAGTAATTGAAAGTCCGTCATCAGTTTTCAGTAGACTATTTCCAGAGGTAGGCCAGCCCTGAAAACTGCATACTGATGACTGAAAACGGATACTGGTCAGGCTAGTAGTTCTTTTACCGTAGCCGCCACCATGTGGGCCAGCGCCGCAAAAATCATGTGGCCTTCAGCGGCCGATGCCCTGGCCGGATCACCAAAGTAGGCCTGGTCACTGCCGGCTTCTTTAAAGGTGGTTGCGCCGTGATGGCGGATGCGATCTGGTAAATCGATCCAGACCGGTGTCAAGTGTTGGCGTTTTTCTTCGCGTACCAACTCTGGCCGGGCGGCCAATATCAGCGAAGTTTCGTAGGCACCGGCGTGGCGTGCCCCGGCACGGAATTCATCGGTGAGCGTTTTGGCCCACCGGTCATCACGTATGTCTGGGACGGCTACATGGGCAGCGCTGGATTGGTTTACAATGGCGGCACCGGCTTTGAGGGCGGCAAAATGAGCCGGCTCCAGGTGATGGTTGGAAAAGACAATATAGTTAAAGCCATGCTGCGCCAGCGAGTGGCATACACTGACGGCCAGTTGGGTCAATGTCTCTGATGGAATGGTTACTGTGCCGGCAAAGGGCATGCCGAAGTTGGTAACGCCGTAATAAAAGGGTGGGGCAATCACACACTGGATGCCCTCCTGGGCCAACAAGAGGGCTGCCTGGCGACATGATTCCCGGGCGATGATGACATCTGTCTCCAGGGGAAGGTGAGGGCCATGAGCCTCGGTGGCGCCGGTGGGAATGAGGGCCACGGCCGCGTGAGCAGCCAGTGCCGCTACTTCAGGCCAGGTCATTTCAGCAAGGACATTGGGCAAAGTCATCATATAGAAGACCTCTCAGGTTTGCAAAACCTGGCAGGTCTGGCAATTCTGTTTGCATCATGCACGAAGATGATAAACTAAGACGGTCAATCAGGCCAATGAATAGCAGAACAGCGTTAAATACCTACCGGACGGTATGTTTCTAATGTATCACCAGGCAGCCAGATTGTCAAATAAGGCTTGCGGGGATATGACGAGGGGTGATGATGTGACTATGAAAGAGCAAGTCGTCATTGTAACGGGCGGCGCCCAAGGGATTGGCCGGGCCATTGTTACCGCGTTTGCGGTCACAGGGGCGAGGGTGATCATTGCCGATATAAATGAGGCCGCAGCGGCGGCCACGGCCGTGGCCCAGCGCCAGGCCACCGGCCAGACCATCGAGGCTGTGCCCACCGACGTAACCAATGTAGAGAGTGTACAGGCGATGACGACCCAGGTGATAGACCGGTTTGGCCGTATCGATGTGCTGGTGAACAATGCCGGCTGGGATACGTTTAGCCTGTTCCTGGATACAACACCGGCCCTGTGGCAAAAGCTGGTGGCCATTAACTTTCATGGGGTTTTAAATACCTGTTACACGGTACTGCCGCAGATGGTCAAACAGCAAAGCGGCTGCGTGGTGAACATCGCCTCTGATGCCGGGCGGGGTGGCAGCATGGGCGAGGCGGTGTATGCTGGCTGCAAAGGAGCGATCATCGCGTTTTCCAAGACCATTGCACGGGAACACGGCCGTGATAACATTCGTGTGAATGTGGTGTCCCCGGGCATCACCAACACCGCCATCCTGCACTCCTTTTACGAGACAGAACAGGGTGGCAAGGTCATAGACGCCATTACCCGGGCGGTTCCCCTGGGGCGGCGGCCCGGCGAACCGGAGGAGATCGCCCCGGCCGTACTGTTCCTGGCGTCAGAGGGCGCCCGCTACATCACCGGCCAGGTACTCAGCGTCAACGGCGGCCTGACGATGATGGGCTGAGCTTTTATAGGGAGACATTGGATTTGATGCACATTGACCAATTACCAACTGGCACAGTCACCAGCCCCATGGGGTTCACGGCCGTGGCCGTGCCGGCCGGGCTGAAAAAAGATAACCAGCTTGACTTAGCTATTGTTATCTCGGCGCAGGATTGCGCCTGTGCCGCCATGTTTACCCGCAACCAGGTAGTGGCCGCACCGGTGATCGTAGACCGGCAGACGCTGGCCGAAAACAACACGACCATTCGGGTGGTGGTGGCCAACGCCAAAAACGCCAACGCCTGCACCGGTGAGCCAGGGCTGGCCAATGCCCGTGAAACGCAGCGCCTGGCCGCGGCGGCCCTGGGCATTCAGCCGCATCAGGTGCTGCTGCTCTCAACCGGCGTCATTGGGGTGCCCCTGCCGATGGACAAGATAGGGGCAGGGATTCAAACGGCCGTGGCCGCCTTAAAACGTGGTGACACGACCGCAGCAGAACATGGTGGTGATGCTGCCGCCAGAGCGATTATGACCACCGATACACGGCCGAAGCATCTGGCGGTGACGGTGGCCTTGCCCGGCGGCCCGGTCACCATTGGTGGTATGGCCAAGGGCGCGGGCATGATCCACCCGCACATGGCTACCATGCTGGCCGTGCTGACCACCGACGCCCTGATAGCGCCAGACGTGTTGACAGCGTTACTGCATACGGCCGTCAACGGCTCCTTCAACCGCATCAGCATTGACGGCGACACCAGCACCAATGACACAGTGCTGCTGCTGGCCAATGGCCTGAGTGGCACGGCCGTGGCCGATGCTGCCAGCCAGGCGGCCTTTGGCGACGCCCTTCAAGTGGTCTGTAGGGAGTTGGCCATGATGATCGTCAAAGATGGTGAAGGGGCGACCAAGTTTGTAGAAATTCAGGTGACGGGGGCGCCAACGGCTGCCGATGCTCACGCTATTGCTAATACGATGGCTACCTCACCATTGGTGAAAACGGCTTTTGCCGGTAGTGACCCCAATTGGGGCCGCTTGCTGGCCGCAGCCGGGCGGGCCGGGGTACCGTTTAACCAAAACGCGGCGGATTTGTGGGTTGGTGTGGCTGAGGCGCGTGAACTGCACCTGGTGCACCAAGGCACCCCCACCGCGTACCAGGAAGCGGCCGCTGCCGCCATCTTTGCCCAACCAGCGTTTAAGGTGTTGTTAACCATAGGGACAGGTGAAAGCACGGCCGTGGTGTGGACGTGTGATCTTAGCCATGATTATGTTACCATCAATGCCGATTACCGTACCTGAGAGGTAAGATGAGCGGGTGAGAAGAAGGCTAGCTCCCTGCCCTAAACCATATGAATCTAATTGATATAGCGATTGTCGCCTGGGGTGTCTATGAACTGTTGGGCATCACCGTCAAACCGGCGTTTTACTGGGAACGCAGCCGCCGTATACGGCTTGCTCGTGCTCGCCTGGGCGACCGTAACACGACCATTGCTTATACGCTTTTGGGCTTTTTTCTGGTGGGGTTTGGCCTATGGAGTTTGTTTTTACGTGGGGTTTAGGTAATCGGCAACAATAATTCAACAATAAGATCGCTTTAGGTGTTGCCGATTCCTCGAGGAAACCGCCCAAAACTGATGCGCCAGATTTGCAAAAACTTTGTGCGGTTTACCTAGCATTCCCGGCCTACATTTGTTTAGAAAACGTTATGCATGACATTAAATTGATCACACAGTGGAATGTTGATTGGGGGGAACGTTTCCCCATACGACTTACAAAAAGCCAGAAAAACCAATTTCTGCAAACAGTAGAAAATGAACTGCATCAACGGCATTTTATCACTGAGCGCGTCGCTGTGAGAAAAGTGTTCGCCGGTGTCAACCTGGTAACAAAATGTGAAGCTCCGCGCGTGATCTTCCTGGCACATTATGATACCCCCACCATTATTCCTTTCTGGTTTTCCTGGCTCTTCAGGTTGATTGGGCATACCCGGCAGATGGTGGCCATGGTATTGCTGATTGGCCTTTTGCTTATACCCTCACTTTTGCCGGTACCGGCGGGGTTTGTCACCTTGTTTCATCTGGTGCTTGTCCTTACTTTTTTGGCTTTGCTTATCCCTAACCCCCATAATCGGGAAGATAATACCAGCGGCGTCATAGGCTTGATGGCGCTGGCAGAATGGCTTAAGACACGCCCAGAGATACAAAAGCAGGTGCAGCTTGTTTTTGTAGACAATGAAGAATGGGGGTTGTTAGGCTCGGCCGGCTTAAAGAAGGTTTGGGACGCACAGCGTCATCCTTACCGCCAGGCTGCCATCATTAACCTGGATTGCATTTCCAGAGGGCAGGTGCCTTTGCTTGTTTACCACAGAGTGGGAACCCTGGCCCAGAAGTTACGGCCATACCTGCACAAACATTTGCCAGCTATCCGGATCATTGATATGAAAATTGTGGCCCTTTCTGACAATTTTACGTTTCGCCGTGAAGGGGCGGTGGATATTTCTTTTGCGGACCCCACGCTTATTCCGGGCGGGTATTACATTTCCAAAATTCATACACCAGCAGACAATGACTTTTCCCCTGAAAGGTTGCTGCTACTTATTCAGGGGCTGACAGAATTTTTAGAAGAGGAGATCACAGGCACATCATGACAAAACTATGGGGTGGGCGGTTCGCCGGGCAGACGGACGCCCTGGTACACGAATTTAATGCCAGTCTCTCTTTTGACCGGCGGTTGTATGCTGAAGATATTACCGGCAGCATGGCTTGGGCGCGGGGACTGGTGGGCGCCGGCGTGCTGACGGCCGTGGAAGCAGATGCTATTGTGGCCGGGCTGGCCCAGGTGCGGCAAGAGTTTGAAAGTGAAACCTTTGCCTTTGCGCCTGGTGATGAGGATATCCACACGGCCGTGGAACGCCGGCTCACAGAGATTGTAGGTGATGTAGGCGGTAAACTGCACACCGGCCGCAGCCGCAATGATCAGGTGGCTACCGGTTTTCGCCTGTGGCTGATGGCGGCCATTGATCATTTGCAGGCACATCTGGCTGATTTACAAAACGCCCTCATCACAAGTGCCGAAACTCACCTGAATCTGCCTATGCCCGGTTACACCCATCTGCAGCATGCCCAGCCTATCACCTGGGGGCATTGGGTGTTGGCCCATTTTTGGCCGCTGGTGCGGGACCGGGAACGGCTGGCGCAGGTACGGGCACGCACGGCCGTGCTGCCTCTTGGTTCGGCGGCGCTGGCGGGCACCGCTTACCCGGTTGACCGGGCATGGCTGGCCCAGGCATTGGGCTTCACGGCCGTCAGCCAGAACAGCCTGGACGCTGTCTCTGACCGGGACTTTGCCGCTGATTTTTTGTATGGGGCAGCCATGATTGGCCTGCATCTCAGCCGTCTGTCAGAGCAGCTTATCCTGTTTAGCAGCAGCGAGTTTGGTTTTGTGCGCCTGGATGATGCCTACAGCACCGGTTCCAGCCTGATGCCACAAAAGAAAAACCCAGATACCCTGGAACTGACACGCGGCAAGGCTGGACGGCTGGTAGGTTACCTCACCGGGTTGTTAACAACGCTGAAGGGACTGCCCTCTACGTATGACAAAGATTTGCAAGAGGATAAAGAGCCGGTTTTTGCGGCTTTTGACACGCTGTGCCTTACTGTTCCTGTTATGGCCGGGCTGGTGGCCTCGCTGGCCCTGAACCCGGAACGTATGGCTGCCCAACTGGAGCCGGGCTTGCTGGCGACCGATCTGGCCGATTACCTGGTCAGGCGCGGCCTGCCCTTCCGGCAGGCACACCACGTTGTGGGGGAGGTGGTACAATTGGCCGAGTCAAAAGCAGCCAGCCTGACCGATCTGACATTATCTGATTTGCAGGCTGTCAGTGGGATGTTTGGGGAAGACGTGTTGGCGGTTTTTGATGTGCCGGCCGCTTTGGCCAGCCGTCAGGTTACCGGGGGCACGGCACCGGACGCCTTGCGCGCCCAACTGATGGCCGCAAAGACGGCCGTTTCTTCTGTTTCCATTGTCAAACCTTGACATACTCCCACCGCTGAAGCGGGTGGGCTTTACGGGCTTTTTCTGGTAAAGTGATCAGTTCCCAGGCCAGCACTATCGCCGGCTAGTAACTCCGCGATGGCCTGGAGCAGTTCTGGTTTGGAAATGGGTTTGGTGATATACCGGTTAGCCCCTGCCTGAAGGCCCGCGTACACAGCCTCTGCCTGTGTGCGGGCGCTGAGCAAGATAATAGGCAAATGAGCGGTCTCTGGCCGGCTGCGTATTTTCTGGCAGGTTGCAAAGCCGTCCATATTGGGCATCATTACGTCCAGAATGACCATATCTGGCGGCTGCTGGGCAATGACTTCCAAAGCATGCTGCCCATCTTCGGCTTCTACAATGACAAAACCATCGCGTTCCAGCATCAGACGGAGCAGTTTACGGGTCATGTCTTCATCGTCTACTACCAAAATCAGGCTGTTCACTGTGTTTCTCCTGGTGAGAAATAGGCGGTAAGATGGCCTTTCATCCTCATCACCACATATGAATCATTAAGTATGATAGATAATAGCCTAATGGTTTTGCGCTTAAGGTGGTACTGGTGTCTGCAAAAGTTCACGGCGTGTTCACGTTTATGGCCTATGATGTCAGGAGTATTGTCATAAAACCTGCCTATGGTTGCATCAATTACAGGTATAATGGTAAGTATAGGGTTATAAAGATGCCTAAAGAAACAAGAAAAATTCTCATTGTTGAAGATGAGTTTCCCATGCGATACCTCATTGAGCACCAGTTAAAGCAAAGTGGGTATGAGGTTCACCTGGCTAAAGATGGGGCAGACGGTTTAAAGGCCATCCAACAAAATCGGCCAGACCTGGTGCTGCTTGATGTCATGATGCCGGGCATGGATGGGTTTGAGGTTTGCACGCGCATTAAGCATAATCCAGAAACCACCGACATTCCGGTTATTTTTGTGACGGCCAGCGAGGTGCCAGAATACCGGGCACGGGCGTTTGATGTGGGTGCAGCGGAGTATATGACCAAACCATTTCGGGCGGATGAGTTGTTAGCCCACATCACGGCCGTATTGCACCGTGTGGAAACAATTGATGGCGAAGACCCAACAGCGACGGGTGCGCTCGACCGCAAACAGGCAGGACACATTACTTCCTTTTTTAGCCCCAAAGGGGGGGTGGGGGTGACAACCCTGGCTGTACAGTTTGCGGAAGCCATGACCCTCTATGCTGGCCGGCCTGTAGTTCTGATCGATTTTCATTTACCGTTGGGGGGCATTGCCCCCATGCTGCGTTTGTTTCCCCGGCACGATATTATCGAACTACTCAGTATCGATAAAACCTATATTACCCTGGATATCATTGATCAATTTACCCTGCGCTACCGGGATAACCTGTTTGTTATCCCGGCGCCTGGCAGGCTGATTGACCCCAACACCCACCCGGATATGGAAGCCTGGAGATATGTCTGTAACCTGTTGATAAGCCAGGGCTATGAAGTTGTTGTGGATGCAGGTAGTAGCTTAAGCATTAGTGTCATAGAGGTGTTGACAGCTTCTGAACCTGTGTTTGTGGTTACCAACGGCCAGACTTTGGTGAACCAACAGGTGGACGTTTTTTTGCAATCTGCCGACCATCTGGGTCTGGACCCACGCCTGATGATGCCGGTTATCAATGAATTAAATGGCTCGGTGCGTGAGGTGGCTTTATCACGGATACCGGTAGCGCGTATCCCTTTTGCCGGCCAGCCGTCAGATACAAAGCTCTGGTTAAAGGAGCAAGGGTTACGTAAGATGATAGCACTGCTGCATTAGGCCGTGAACATCTATTTTGAGACCAGTGCGCGCCGCTGCCGGCGAAAGGCCAATTGTGCCTGTACTCCCTGAAAGTAGTCGCTGAAACGGGGGAAGAAAAACCAGACCATCCCCAGGCCAAATAATAACCCGGTCAAGGTGCGCAGCCACCAGTTGAGGGTGCCTATGGTGGTTCCGGTGTAGAACACGGCCGTAAACGCCCCTGCCGTCAATATAACAAACCAGGCATTGGTGTCACGAAAACCGCTGCCTGATTCGCTGGCCATATGGCTGTAGCCGTCTATGAGCAGCGGCAAGATCATCAGCAAAAAGGCAAACAGGTTCAGGCGCGGTCTGCCTTTGCGAACCCCCCACGTGATGCCACCAATGATCAGGCCCGTAAATATAGCAATCATGCGATGATTAAGCGCGGTTTTATAGCCAATCTGGTTATTGCCGATAAAAAGTGGCAGGGCTGCCGGGTCAGCACCAAAGGCGATGACCTGTTTTAAAGAGTAGGAATGGATGGCTCCTGATTGGCCAAAGAGAAAGTAGGAGCGCTGTGGTAATTGGTGATTGTGCAGGGCCAGGAAGCGATACACGGCCGTGCCCACACCTTCGTACCCTTCTGCCATGAGTGCCGGCGCCAGAAACCCCAATGTCAGAAACAATACAGCCGCCGCCATAAACAGGGCATACCAATAGCTGGCCAGCCAGCCAACCAGGGTTTGCAGAAAAAGGGCAACTGGTCGCTGCCAGCCAGTCACAGCTTTAGAGGAGCGGTGTTTAGGGTCAGCAGGTGGCATAATTTGATAGTAACCGACGGCCGTGGCATGATACCTGTCTTAAAACGAGGTCATACAAATCGGTTTATTTTCCGTAAAAAACAGGCGGTGCACAGTTTCTATGTGGACGGTGTTAGAAATATGTGCCAGGCCATAGCGGTGTAATGTTTTAAAGTCAGCCGCGCCGGTAACTAACGATGAAAACTCGGCCACGTCAAGCTGAATGGCTGCATCGTGGGGGGGGGAAGCTGGCTGCAGGTGTGCACGGCCGTTGGTAACGTTTAGCACCCATTCCCCGGCGTTCTCCGGCAAAAAGCTGTCTGTTATTGTGAGCTTCAGGCGGCACGTCTGCCCGCCAAAGTCATGTTCTTGCAAAACCGTAAAGAGCCGGGGAAGATCAACCACCCGGTACATAATGCCCAGACCCTGTGCATTTGATCCCTGGTAAACAGTGGGGAATATCAGGCCCTCACCGTTGCGGGGGTCACTCAACAGCAAATGAAAGTCATCTTCATGTGTATTTAAGACAATGGTTTCAACCTGATCGGCCTGGGAATGCAAAAAGGTCAATAATTCATGTAGTGCATCTGTGTTTTCGTACACTAGGGCACGTACGACCATACGGTTGCTCAGAAAATGCCCCTGACTGCCCGGTTCAAACTGGTAAATTATGTAGCCGCGCAGGTCATCGCCGTCCCAGCAGCCAGCGATTTGCACATGTTCACTGCTAAACATGGCGTCTAATAAGTAGGGAGAATTTTCCATGAGACCATTGGTTTGGGCCAGTACACGTTGGTAACAGGCGTTTAAAGCGTACCGGTCACGGCTGGTAAGGCGGGTGATGTTGTTTTTACCACTCCCTTTGGGCAGGCTGCTGGGGGAGAGATGATATTGATTAAGTTTACGGCCGTAGCCAAACCCCATACGCTTGTAAAAATCGGCGCGAAATGGATACAAGGCTGTCAGACAGGCTCCCTTTTTCCGGTAATGGCGGACAAAAAACTGCACCATGTCGTGCGCCACCCGCTCTTTTTTATGGGTAAGTTCAACGGCCACACCACCTATGCCCCCCACCAACGTTTTGGTAGAAAGCAGCTTCATGGTGAAGTCATACAAGCGCATAACGCCTAACAAATGACCTTCTTCAAACAGGCCATAAACTTTGATGATGGGATCAGCGTGCATCTTGACAGCACGCTCCCGGAATTGCTCACGCTTGCCGCGCACGCCTGGATAGGCATTCATCTGGATGGTGACGTAATCATCCCAATCACTATTGGTCAACGGCCGTATCTTACGCATAGATGTCTCCTTCGGTACGGCCGTGATGATACCCGTTTCTGTCGTATAAAAAAAGAGCCTCGTTTCGAGGCTCTTTTTCTGCATGTGCACACTTTGCCAATGGGCAGGTTTCAGGCCTGCCCATCGCAACCAACGTTAAGGTGCACAAATCTCCACCGACCAGGCGTTGAGGACGCCGGCATCAGCAGAGGTATAGTGGTCGGTCACTTCCAAGACCCAGGTGCCATTGCCGCTCTGGCCATCAAAGGCGCTGAGCAGATTGTTGGGTCTGAAGGTGCCATTGATGGTGGGGGTGCCGCTGGCACACTGGTTCTCCACGAGGGCAGCAGCCTCATCACTGAGGGTGGCCAGGATGTTATCGCCGGAGC
>WYBM01000060.1 GCA_011525915.1 Ardenticatenaceae bacterium
CTGCCAGAGTATCTGGCAGACCGCTCTACCGACTTGGGTGTTGTCAAACGAAAGCGAAAAAATGATACATCTGTGTTTGAATCATGGCCCTTGACAATTGCCTCAAACCCTTAACTTGTAACCAATGCAGTTAGCGGTTATCGGTCATCAGTCACCAGCTGCGGGGAGCTAAACTATTTACTGCTTACCCATCATATGGAGGTAACGATGTCCCTTTCCCGACGTGAATTTTTGAGATTAGGAGGGCTCACGGCCGTAGCCGCTTCCGCTACCACGTGCAGTGCCATCGGGCGGGAAGTGGCCCAGCGTGAACTGCCAGAGGCGTTAAGTATGCCGGTGGGTGAAACGCCTACAGCCGTGATGACCCCCATCCACCGCTTCCTCAACCGCGCCGGGTATGGTCCCCAACCAGGTGACATAGTCCAGGCCACGGCCGTAGGGCTGGCCGCTGCCCTGGAAGCTCAGTTAAACCCAGAGGCCGTCACGGATACCGCTGCCGATTTGCTGCTGCGCAACTTCACCATTTACCATATGGACGTGAGCCAGTTGGCGGAGCAAGATGAAAAAGACGCGGCCGTTGAGCTCATTGGCGCCACGGTGCTGCGCGCCCTGTATTCCAAACGGCAGTTGTACGAAGCCATGGTTGAATTCTGGTCAGACCATTTTAATATCTACTTACGCAAAAACCAATTTATGCCCCTGCTCAAAATTCTGGATGATCGGGACGTGATTCGCCCCCATGCCCTGGGTAAGTTCCGTGACCTGCTGGCGGCTTCCGCCCGCAGCCCAGCCATGCTGGCCTACCTGGACAACGTACAAAACACCAAAGATCAACCTAACGAAAATTACGCCCGTGAACTGTTGGAGCTACACACCCTGGGCGTCCATGCCGGTTACACCCAGGCAGACGTACAGGCCGTAGCCCGCATCCTCACCGGCTGGACGGTGGAGCGGCGCGGGCGGCACAAAGGCTCTTTTGCCTTCAAACCGGAGCTGCATGACTTCGGCCCCAAGATGGTATTGGGACAAACCTTTCAAGCAGATGATGGCGAAGCCGAAGTAAGCGCGCTGCTAGACATGCTGGCCACCCATCCGGCCACATCTGAATTTATTGCCGCCAAACTGGTGCGCCGCTTTGTGGCCGATGAGCCACCGACGGCCCTGGTAAGCCAGGTGGCCCAAACCTACCGTGACACCGACGGTGACATCAAAGCCATGCTGCGCGTCATCTTTTTAAGCGAGGCGTTTGCCACAGCCCCACCCAAACTAAAACGGCCGTACACCTACTTCCTGTCTCTGCTGCGGGCCCTGCACGCTGACCTGCGCCTGACCCGTGAACGGGCCATTGGTCGGGTGCTGGAGCAGATGGGGCAGCTTCCCTTCCACTGGCCACCGCCCAATGGCTACCCGGACACAGCTCCAGCCTGGGCTGGCAACCTGCTGCCCCGCTGGAACCTGGCCCTGGCGGTGCTGCATGAGCAAATGCCTGGCGTCAATGCCCCCCTGGAACCTATCGTGGCTGCCGGCAATGCTCAAACCCCATCAGAGGTACTGGCCCTGTTCAGCGGATTGATCTACGGCCGTGCCCTAACCCCAGCCGAAACCGGCCTGTTTCATGACTACATTGGCGCCGGCGCCCTGTCTGACCAACCAACCCAACAGCGCCTGCGTGACAGTGTGGCCCTGATGCTGGCCAGCCCTGCTTTTCAATGGATGTAAAAGGTGGCCGGTGGGCGGTGGCCAGTGGCCAGTGGCCACCGCCCACCGCCGCCGCCCGCATCGGAGATAACCCATGACAACCCAAACCTGTACCCACTGTCAGGAATACGGCCGTGTCAGCCGCCGTCATTTTCTCACCACCGGCTTTACGTCAGCGGCAGCCTTTGCCCTGGCACCCCAAATTGTGGCCCTACCCCGCTGGCTGCCGCGGGTAGCCCTGGCCGACCCGCACGTTGGCCCGGCTGGGGATACGCTGGTCTGCATCTTTTTGCGCGGCGGTGCCGATGGCCTGAATATGGTGGTGCCCCATGGCGACGAAGGGTATTACCAGCGACGGCCGTACCTGGGCATCCCCCGCCCAGATGATAACCACGCCCACAATGCACGCGCCGTAGACCTGGATGGCTTCTTTGGCCTGCATCCGGCGCTGGCGCCTTTGCATGCCATCTACAGCGCCGGTGATCTGGCCATAGTACAGGCCACCGGCTCGCCAGACGAAACCCGCTCTCACTTTGAAGCCATGGATTTGATGGAGCGCGGCGCCACCACAAACGGCGACTATACCGGCTGGCTGGCCCGTCATCTGGCCACATTGGACACCGGCAACGAATCCGCCCTGCGGGCCATCGGCGTAGGGGATATGCTGCCGGCTTCACTCACCGGGGCCGTTTCCGCCACGGCGCTGCAATCCATTGCTGACTACCACCTACGCGGCGCCGGCGAACACATCGGCGACATGACGGCCCTGCTGCAAACGCTGTATAACCAGCAGCCAGACCTGCTGGCGGCGGCCGCCAACCAGACCTTTGCCTCAATGGCAGTCCTGGAGAAGTTAGGGCAAGCTCCTTATACGGCCAACGGCCGTGGTTACGCCGAAAGTGACTTTAGCCGCGCCCTGCAGACGGTGGCCCAACTCATTAAAGCTGATGTCGGCGTGGAAGTGGCCTGTGTAGACCTGGGCGGCTGGGACACCCACGTGACCCAGGGTGGTGCGGAAGGCGTGCAGGCCAACCTGATGGCTCAGCTGGCCAACGGCCTGGCCGCGTTTTATGAAGATTTAGGGGAACGGATGAACGGCGTCACGGCCGTGGTCATGTCTGAATTTGGGCGGCGGGTGCAGGAAAATGGCGGCCTGGGCACAGACCACGGCCACGGCAGCATGATGATGGTCCTGGGTGGGGGCATCCACGGTGGCCAGGTATACACCCGCTGGCCCGGCCTGCAGCCAGAGCAGCTGGTTGGCCCTGGTGACCTGGCCGTCACCACCGATTACCGTGATGTGCTGGGCGAACTGCTGCATAAACGGCTGAATAACCCACAGGCGACGGCCGTATTTCCCGGCTACACGGTGAACGAAATCGGCCTGGCTGTCCCTCGAAGAGCTTAAAGCGACTACTTTTTGCCGACAGACAAGCGACATTTCAATAGAAAAATGCCTGCCAGATCAGGGGATTTGGGAGCCGTTTTTGTTGCATTATTCGAACAAATGAACTAGAATCATGGTAAGATTATGTAATCTATCTGGCCGTTCAAACACCAATTTCTTCAGCAAATCAGTATCCTTGAGCTAATTTTGAGACACCTTCAATGACCAGTTATGATTTAGAGGAAATCCTTCTTCAAGAACTGGGCTATAACAGAAGCTCTAGTTTTTACAACGAGCCACCACCAATAAATGGGCGCACGATCCCTGGCATTGAAAAAGCATATTATGTTAATAATATTCCAGTTGCTTATTTCAGCAGATTAAGTGATCTTGATCTCAATCAGATTCAACTGCTTCATAAACGAGTATGGAGCCAAAGTAAAACGCCTTTACTGTTTATCACACTTCCCCACGAAATTCGTATCTACAATTGTTACGAACAACCACCCAGTCATGGCCAGCCTATTGATACACCATCGCGCTTGCTGCGGCAACTGGAAGACCTTACTGATACTCTGAAAGCTCAAGAAAAAATTCGCCAGGAACTCATTGGCAACCATTACGATCGCCTGCACCTGGAAACCGGTGCGTTCTGGAGTAGCCCAGAGGGACGGCGTATTAATCAGGAGCATCGTGCTGATCAGCATTTGTTGAAAGGAATGCAGCAGATGCGTACTCGTTTGCTTAATTCCGGCCTGTCCAATCATCTGGCTTATATTTTGTTAGGTCGCTCTATATTTATTCGTTACCTGGAAGATCGCGGTGCGGTTTCACAGTCACAAATGTTAGCATGGACTGACGGGCAGGCTGATAGATATTTAAGCGTCTTAAACAGTCACACCGTCACTTATGCCTTATTTGCAAATCTTCATGACCGATTCAACGGTGATCTGTTTCCCATCGAGCCAAAAGAAAGGGAAGCAGTTACGCTTGAGCATCTGGCTGATCTACGTCGCTTTCTTGAAGGTACAGACCTGGAAACAGGTCAGCTCAGTTTGTGGCCTTTCGATTTTGAATATGTGCCCATAGAACTCGTCAGCGCGATTTATGATACCTTTTTGTATAGTGAAGATTCAAACAGACGAAGAGAAGTTGGCGCATACTATACCCCTTTGTCGCTCGTTGATTTAATTCTCGACGAAACGCTTGATAATATCCATCCTGAGATGAGCATTCTCGACCCAGCCTGTGGATCTGGTCTATTTTTGGTTGGTGCCTATCGCCGGTTAATTCATGCTTGGAGAACGACTTATAGCGCAACGCCAACACCAGAACAGTTAAGCACAATTTTGCAAAACAACATATTTGGTATAGATAAAGAGGAAGAAGCCATTGGTATTGCTGCTTTTAGCCTGTATCTGGAAATGCTTAATTACCTTGATAACGAGCAAATCACAGATGAGGCTTTCCAGTTTCCACCTCTTAAGCACACAACTTTACTCTATTCCGACTTCTTTGCACCGGCCATTGATCACGAGTTTGCCAACCGGAAATTTGACCGAATTGTAGGAAATATGCCATGGGGTAAAGGCACCCTTACGCAACCTGCAAGAAATTGGCTGGAAGAAAACGAATATGAAGTTGGTGGGGGGCAAGCAGCACCTGCTTTCTTGCTTCGCGCCCCACATTTTTGTGACGAGAATGGCGAATTGGCTCTATTGGTTCCCGCCAAGAGTACGATATTTGTTACCAGCCAGCCGCATCAAGCTTTTCGCGAATACTTTTTTAGCAATTTTGACGTAAGAGCCCTTATCAATTTTTCAGCCGTTGTCTACGAATTGTTTTCTGAATCCATAAGTCCTGCTGTAGCTATATTCTATTCACCTGCACAACCTGATTGGGAAAGGCATCTTGTGTATGGTGTACCTAAACCTTCTGCCCTTTCACAACAATTAGGAGCAGTTGTTTTAGATACAACGGAAGTGAAATTCTTGGAGCGTCAACAGTTACTTGATCAACCATTCTTATGGAAAACGGCTCAATGGGGTACGCCTCGTGATGCAGCATTCATCGAACGGCTTAAATCACTGCCAACATTACATCATCAGGCCAATGTACTTAACTGGCAAATTGCAGAAGGCATACAAATTGGTGGGGGTGATGAAAAGCATGCTTCATGGTTACAAGGTATGCCTCTTGTGCCAACTGAGCAACTAAGACCCTACATACTGGACATGTCCGTATGCAAGCCAATTTCTGAAACCGTTTTTCATCGTCCAAAGACACCGGCCATCACGCGTGCCCCTTTAGTATTGATTCGCCAAAGCAAATGTGAAGCGGCGTTTAGCGGTCAAGATGTAGCATATTTTCATCAAGTTACCGGGGTTATAGGAAGAGAGGGACAAGAGTCAATTCTAAAGTTACTTGTTGCCTACGTAAATTCGCCCTTGTGCCGATATTATCATTTCTTAACATCCACGCTATGGGCTGTAGAACGCGGAATTATGATTCAATGGGAATATAAAGAAATGCCGTTTCTCATACCAGATCGTAACGATCCACAGTTGGAGAAGTTGTTGCAGCACTTTGGTCAAATCGAACGCTTGCTGAGCGGACAAAGGGTATTTACAACTCCACAAGTTCAAAGGCAACTTGAAGAACATAAAGCGGTTATAGATTCCCTCATTTTTGACATATATGGTTTAAATCCAACAGAACGTCAATTGGTCGAAGACATGACGAATTTTGGTATTAGATTCTTTGAATGGGCCAAAAGAAAAACACGAAAGCCAGGAGAAGTTGAGCCGGTGCAAATACCAACTGTTAAGATGCTACAAGAATATGCTGAGGTCTTTACAGAAACGGCCGAGTCTTTGCTCCATTACCAACATCAAACTCTGAATGCAACCATTTACCAAAATGGAGCGCCGTTGAGTGTGGTTAGTTTTGATTTAGTTCCTTCTGAATTAGCCAGTGAGCCGCAAATCGTTACCGATAAGGACGATTTGCGGGAAAAGTTGCGCCAGCTAGACGCATTATTGCTAGAACAACGCAGCCCGTCTCTGTATATGCGGCGTCATGTTCGTGTTTATAATGGCACAGAAATATTTCTCGTGCGCCCCAATGAACAACGATTCTGGACACAGTCGCAAGCCAGGGCCGACGCCGATGAATTTCTTGCCGAATTAATCACCAAACCTGAAATTTAAGAGGGTAAGCTGTTGAGCCAGTTGCAACCTTATACTCCCAGTAGTGGCTCTCACAACCAATTTCCAGCTCTCTGGTCTGCATTTGTTCAAGCAGTATTGGAAATCACCATAAGCGCATACGCTGTCATGTGTTCACAAGTTACACCTGGAGCAGATTGGCTAGAAGACACTTTTACAGCGAATCTGGAATCTTTCATTCGCCCCATAGCCTATAACCATCCTCTGAATCTGCAGGTTCAATCCCAAGTGCCTGTTTATCCTGCAGAAACAGGTGATATGGCGGCCAATAGAGCGGTAAGAATAGACATTAAGTTGTGGGGGTCATGGCACAATTACCATCGAATATACTTTGCCTGGGAAGCCAAACGAATTGGCGACAAACGCATAGATGCCAGATGCAGCACATTAAATTCTGAGTATGTGAATGAAGGTATCTATCGCTTTATTGACAATCAATATTCAGTTGATGTGGACAGCGCCGGCATGCTTGGTTACGTACTTGCCGGAGAAGTACCAAACATTGTGAGTGATATAAATGAGACAATGATTCGCCTGCAAAAACGGCCGTTGTCATCCTCAGATCAACTCCGAGAGAGCTCACCCATTGCTGATTTTGAAGATGTCTATGAATCCCAACATGATCGAGCCGATAATGCCCCTATAGAATTACACCATCTGTTTCTGAAATTCAGCTATTCTTGATTCCGACATCCCCCCTTAGTTCACTGCCAAACTACTTACAAAAGCCTCGTTCAACGGCCGTGCCCGTGACCTTCATCGCCTAACTATATGCCTTCTGTCACTGTAGGTTATGCCCCCTCCCACTTACGATCTATAAGATTTAACAGAGAGAGATAAAAAGGCCTCCAGGTACCAGCAGCGCCGGGCGCTGTTGGTACCTGGAGGTTTCATGTAAATGGGAGAAATATGATGACAATGGCTACAAAACCTGCGACTGCTGTATCGGCACCGAAAAATGGCCGGTCCACCAAAGATGTAAAATACGTGTACCTGTTTCGTGAAGTAGAACAGGCAGAAGCGTACGCTGGCGGCCAATGGGAAAAAGTGCGCGCCCTGCTAGGCGGCAAGGGAGCCAACCTGGCCGATATGACTCGTCTAGGCATACCAGTTCCCCCCGGCTTCACGGTGACGACGGAAGCGTGTAATGCCTACCTGGCTGCCGGTGAAAACTTTCCACCCGGTATGTGGGAACAAGAATTAGAGGCGATCAAAGCGATAGAGGAAGCCAACGGCCGTTGGTTTGGCGACCTGGCCAAGCCGCTGCTGGTTTCCTGCCGCTCCGGGGCCAAGTTCTCTATGCCTGGCATGATGGATACGGTGCTTAACATTGGCATGAATGATGCCGTCGCGGAGAAAATGGTAGAGCGTACAGGGCCACGTTTTGTCTATGACCTGTACCGCCGCCTGATTCAGATGTTCGGCAGTGTGGTTATGGGCGTACCCGATGAAGTGTTTGAAGCCGTGATCAGCACCCGGCGTAAAGAAGCAGGGGTGAGCACAGACACCGAACTGTCTGCTGACGATTGGCTGTCGGTGACCCGCCGGTTTAAGGAAATTTACAAGACCTTTACCCGTGAGGAATTCCCGCAAGACCCTTATGAGCAGTTAAAAAAAGCGACGGAAGCCGTCTTTAAATCTTGGAATGGCAAGCGGGCCATTGATTACCGTAACGCGGCCGGCATTCCCCATGACCTGGGCACGGCCGTGAACATTCAAACCATGGTCTACGGCAACTTCAGTGAAGATTCTGGCACCGGCGTGGCCATGTCCCGCAATGCCTCTACCGGCGAGCCGGAATTAGAAGGGGATTTCCTCATGAATGCTCAGGGCGAAGACGTCGTCGCCGGCATTCGCGCTACCCAACCCATCAGCGACCTGAAACGGGACATGCCCACAATCTACGCCGAATTTGAAAAGATCGCCCAAAAGCTGGAAAAACATTACCGCAATATGCAGGACATGGAGTTTACCATTGATCGCGGCAAGTTATGGTTACTGCAAACACGCGACGGCAAACGTACCGCCCAGGCCGAAGTTCACATTGCTGTAGACATGGTCGAAGAAGGCCTTATCACCAAAGAAGAAGCCGTCAAACGGGTGAAGCCGACCCAGGTAGACTTTTTCCTGCACCCACAGCTAGACGCGGCGGTGGTTAAAGAACAAAAACCTATTGCCAAAGGTCTCAATGTTTCTCCTGGTGCGGCCGTAGGCATTGTCGCCTTTGACGCGGACACCGCCGAACGTTGGGCCAAAGAAGAAGGCAAAAAGGTGATTATGGTACGGCCAGAAACTAAACCAGATGACGTTCACGGCATGTTAGCTGCCCAGGGCATCCTCACCAGCCGGGGTGGGCGTACCAGCCACGCCGCTTTGGTCGCCCGCCAGTTTGGCAAACCAGCTGTTGTTGGTGTCAGCGAACTGGAAATTGACCTGGTTGGCCGCCGTATGCACATTGGTGAAGATATTCTCATTGAAGAAGGCGACTGGATCTCAGTCGACGGTACAACCGGCGTCGTCTTCCAGGGCCAGCTCCCTACGGTGGTGCCAGACATCAACAATCCCTATTTACTGAAACTGTTAAGTTGGGCCGATGAAATCCGCACATTGGGCGTGTGGGCCAACGCCGACTACCCCCGTGATGCCGAACGCGCCCGTGAGTATGGTGCCCAAGGCATTGGCCTCTGCCGCACGGAGCATATGTTCTTTGAAACCGAGCGCATGCCCATTGTGCAAAAGATGATCATGGCCAAACACGCCGTTGATCGGAAAGAAGCGCTAGATCAACTGCTGCCTTTGCAGCGCGGAGACTTTGAGGGGTTGTTCCGGGCTATGGACGGCCTGCCGGTCATTATTCGCCTGATTGATCCGCCGCTGCACGAATTCCTGCCCGCTTACGATGAACTGGTACAAGACCTGGCTGACCTGAAGGTACGGATGCAGCATTACCACACCCTTAGCGAAATTGACACGGCCCTGGCGGAGGTACGTGTCAAACAAGATTACCTGGAGCGGGTGGTGGCCTTAAAGGAACAAAACCCTATGTTGGGCACACGGGGCGTGCGCCTGGGTATTCTTATTCCTGATCTGACAAAGATGCAGGTGCGGGCCATCTTTGAAGCCGCCTGCAACTGCGCCAAAGAAGGGGTTGATGTACAGCCAGAAGTGATGATTCCCCTGACCTGCCACGTCAATGAACTGCACGTGCAGCAAACGGCGCTGGAGACGGTGGCCAAAGAAGTCATGGAAGAGCAAGGCATCACGGTAAACTACAAATTTGGCACGATGATCGAAATACCGCGGGCGGCGCTAACCGCCGGCGAAATTGCCGGCGTCGCCCAATTCTTCTCTTTCGGCACAAACGACCTGACCCAGACAACATTTGGCATATCCCGCGATGATGCCGAAGCGGGCTTTTTGATGGCTTACATACAAGACGGGATCTTAAAAGAGAATCCGTTTGCCAGTATTGATGCCCAGGGTGTAGGCCGGTTGATGGAGATTGCGGTGACAGACGGCCGTGCCGCTCGGCCTGACCTGGAAGTGGGCATTTGTGGCGAACATGGTGGTGACCCATCCAGCATCAGACTATGCCATAAACTAGGTCTTAACTATGTTTCCTGCTCGCCGTTCCGGGTGCCCATTGCCCGGTTGGCGGCAGCCCATGCCGCCCTGGAGGATAATGGGCGCTAAGATGAGATAATGGGGTGATAAGGTGACGGCAGGCCTGTTACTTTGTCACCCCATGCTCGGCTGGCAACTGGCTGATCAGCCGCCAGCGTTTCATGGCGCCGGTGCGGAAAAGCGCCGGGTCAAAGTCAGCCAGCACTTCCCATCCTTCTACGGCGGCCACGGCCTGTTCTTCTTCGGTAAGCTGCACTTCCAGCCGACGGCCGTCCGTATACATCTCAATGGTCAGCAGTTTACTACCATCATCTACTACCTCTACAATGCAAGCCCGGTCATACCCTTCCGGATGACGAATCAGCGCCGCCGAACATCGCTGGCAGTAACTCAAATTTGCGTTACACAATCCTCGATCAATCACAACTTTCATGGCGCGCCTCCATAGCCGGTAATCGGTAAACGGAAGCTGGTCATAAAATCACCAACCACCGATTACCAATCACTACCTTTCATAGTGCCAGTATAGAGGATTACCGCCCATCCCATTAGCGCCAAAGGTCATTCATTCCCGGTGATACCTGTCATTAGTTCATGACATTCTTCCGCGGCATCATGGCGATTTGTCACTACAGATAAAACAACGATTTTCTGATACTTTGGGGGAGCCTGACAAGGTTACAAGTTGCAAATTATCCTTGCCGGTAGAAGAGAAGCCCACCAACGTCGCCCGTCAACCATACTTTGAAAGGAGATTTCACAGGCAGGGCCGACCACCATGAAGGAACATTCGTAGTCCGGACATCCCTGTCCGGACATTTGGGCAAGGATGCCCGATTTACACAGGAGAACGGACTCATGAAAAAACAAACGATCACCATTGACGGCAACGAAGCTGCTGCCCTGGTGGCCCACAAAATAAACGAAGTGATCGCTATCTACCCCATCACCCCCTCTTCACCAATGGGTGAATGGGCTGACCAATATTCGGCGGAAGGAAACACAAATATCTGGGGGGCCACCCCCCTGGTGGTAGAAATGCAGTCAGAAGGGGGAGCGGCCGGTGCCGTGCACGGCGCCTTGCAGGTCGGGGCGCTCACCACGACCTTTACGGCTTCCCAGGGTCTGCTGTTGATGATTCCCAATATGTACAAAATTGCCGGGGAATTAACGGCGACAGTGTTTCATATCGCTGCCCGTTCAGTAGCGGCACAGGCGCTTTCCATTTTTGGAGACCATTCTGACGTGATGGCTACCCGGCAAACGGGCTTTGCCCTACTTGCTTCCAACAATGTGCAAGAAGTTCATGACTTTGCTCTCATCACTTCCGCCGCCACCCTGGAAACACGTGTGCCTTTTTTGCATTTTTTTGATGGCTTTCGCACCTCGCATGAAGTCAACAAAATTGAGCTGTTGGACGAGGAGGTACTGCGGGCGCTGATGAATGATGAGCTGGTGCGGGCGCACCGGGCCCGTGGCCTGACCCCAGATGCGCCGGTGCTGCGCGGCACAGCGCAAAACCCAGACGTCTTTTTCCAGGCGCGGGAAAGCGTTAACCTCTATTACCAGGCCTGCCCCGGCATTGTGCAAAAGATCATGGACCAGTTTGCCGACTTAACCGGCCGTGCCTACCAACTGTTTGAATACGAAGGCCACCCTGAAGCCGAGCGGGTTATTGTGATCATGGGGTCAGGGGCAGAAACGGCCGCAGAAACGGCCGTGCATCTCTCTGCTCACGGTGAAAAGGTGGGCGTCGTTAAAGTACGGCTTTACCGCCCCTTTGATGTTGCGGCTTTTACGGCGGCGCTGCCGCCCACCACCAAGGCCATTGCCGTCTTGGATCGTACCAAAGAACCGGGCGCATCTGGCGAGCCGCTCTACCTGGACGTTGTTTCGGCCGTTGTAGAACAATGGCCTGACGGGCTGCCCAAACTCATCGGCGGCCGTTATGGCCTCTCGTCCAAAGAATTTACCCCCGGTATGATCAAGGCCATTTACGATGAACTGGCCAAAGAAAAGCCCAAGAATCATTTCACCATAGGGATCAACGATGATCTGAGCCACACCAGCCTGCCTTGGGACAAATCTTTCAGCATCGAATCAGATGACACGGTGCGCGCCGTCTTTTACGGTCTTGGCTCCGACGGCACTGTAGGCGCCAACAAGAATTCCATCAAAATCATTGGCGATTATGATACCAACCAGGCAGCCGGGCAGCCAGGTGCAGAGAAAGGAGTACCTTCTGCTGCTGCGTCGCCCTTACACGCCCAGGGGTACTTTGTCTACGATTCCAAAAAAGCAGGGGCGGTGACAGTTTCGCATCTGCGTTTTGGCAAAAAGCCCATTCGTGCCCCATACCTCATTCAGTCAGCTAACTTTGTGGGCGTACACCAGCTTACCTTCCTGGAACGATATGATGTCGCCCGGCTGGCTGCTCCAGGGGCCGTCTTCCTGTTAAACACCCCCTTTGGCCCTGATGAAGTATGGGACACACTGCCAGGCAGTCTACAAGCAGCCATTATCGAGAAAAAGCTGAAGTTCTATGTGGTAGATGGCTACCAGGTAGCCAAAGAGACAGGCATGGGGCGGCGTATTAACACCATCATGCAAACCTGCTTTTTTGCCATTTCTGACGTGCTGCCCACCGATGCAGCCATTGCAGCGATTAAATCTGCCATTCAAAAGAGCTATGGCAAACGCGGCCAGATGGTGGTGGCGCAAAACTTTGCGGCCGTAGACTCTGCTCTGGCTCACCTGCACCAGGTAAATGTGCCCGATGGCGTGACAAGTACATGGGAACGGCCGCCATTGGTCCCGGAAATGGCGCCGGAGTTTGTGCAGTCCGTCACCGCTCGCATCATTGAAGGGCTGGGCGACGACCTGCCGGTGAGTGCTTTGCCCAACGACGGCACCTACCCCACAGGTACGACACAGTGGGAAAAACGCAACATCGCTACCGAAATTCCGGTGTGGGATCCTGAGATTTGCATCCAATGCGGCAAGTGTGCCCTGGTCTGCCCACACCAGGTTATCCGCCTGAAGGTGTATGATCAGGCGCTGCTAGCCGGCGCGCCAGAAACATTCATGTCTGCCCCTGCTCGCTTTAAAGAGTGGAAGGACATGGCATACACGCTGCAAGTGTCGCCGGAAGATTGCACCGGCTGCACGTTGTGTGTGGACGTTTGCCCGGTGAAGAATAAAAAACAGCCCAAATTTAAAGCCATCAACATGCAGCCCAAGGCTGACCTGCGCCTGGCCGAACGGGACAACTGGAACTTCTTCCAGACATTGCCGGAGATGGACCGCACCCAAATCCCACTGCATCAGATTAAATACAACCAACTGCTGACGCCGTTGTTTGAATTCTCTGGCGCGTGTGAAGGCTGCGGCGAAACGCCTTACCTGGGCCTGCTCACTCGCCTCTTTGGCGACCGTGCCGTGGTGGCCAATGCCACTGGCTGCTCTTCCATCTATGGCGGCAACCTGCCCACCACCCCCTGGACACAGAACGCCGACGGCCGTGGCCCTGCCTGGTCTAACTCTCTCTTTGAAGATAACGCTGAATTTGGCCTGGGCATGCGTGTAGCGTTGGACCAACGGCTGGACGCCGCCACCCACCTGCTGCGCACACATCACGAGCTTATTGGCCCCGACCTGGTGGAAAGCATTTTATTCGCCGATCAGATCGAAGAACGGGACATTAACGCCCAGCGGGCCCGTATCACCCAACTAAAATCACGCCTGCAAGACATTCTAGCCGCCAGCAACGGGCACTTACCTGAACGTCCCTCACTGGCTAATCTTTTGAGCATGGCTGACATCTTCGTCAAAAAGTCAGTCTGGATCGTGGGGGGTGATGGCTGGGCTTATGACATTGGCTACGGTGGCCTGGACCATGTGCTGGCCTCTGGTCGTAATGTGAACGTCTTGGTGATGGACACAGAAGTGTACTCCAACACCGGCGGGCAGATGTCTAAGGCAACACCACGCGGCGCAGTGGCCAAGTTTGCCGCTGCGGGCAAGCCGCTGCCCAAGAAAGACCTGGCCTTGCTGGCCGTCAGCTATGGCCACATTTACGTAGCCCGAGTGGCCTTTGGTGCTAAAGATGCACAGACCGTCCACGCCTTTCTGGAAGCAGAAGCCTATGATGGCCCTTCGCTCATCTTGGCTTACAGTCACTGCATTGCCCACGGCTATGACTTAAAGTTTGGGCTACAGCAGCAGGCTACGGCCGTATCCTCCGGTTACTGGCCCCTCTTCCGCTTTAACCCTGACCTGGCCCATGAAGGCAAAAATCCGTTCCACCTGGACAGTGCTCCACCTAAGACCAGCCTGGAAGATTATATTTACCGGGAAGGCCGTTACCGCATCTTGCAACAAAGCAACCCGGAAGCCGCTGCCCGTCTGTTGGAACAGGCCAAAGCAGACGTGGCTGCCCGATGGCAGACCTATACCCGGTTGGCCAATGGGGCTGGGCATGAGATGATAAAACAAAAGGGTGAAAAGGCGAATGTCATCCACGCGTCTTAAGCCACATCATTGCCTAAAAATCAGGAGGCAATAAAAATGTCAAGCGCTATCATCACACAAAAACCGGCGGCCGCTCCTTCGCCCTGGCACATCTGGCGGCAGTGGGTGGCCGCCAACATGCTGGCCGAGCTGGTCGGTTTGGGCGGCTCGGCCGTCATTGGTGCCCTCATGTTTCCACGGTTGGGGAACACAGTCAGCAGCATCATCATGCTGGCCCTGCTTATGATTTTGTGTGGCACATTTCTAGAGGGGGTGCTGGTGGCGCTGCCTCAGTGGGTGGTTCTACGTCATTATGTCAGACGGGCTGGTTGGTGGATTCCGGCCAACGCGCTGGCCTGGGCCGCTGGTATGGTGGTGGTTTTTATGGGGACAAGCATTATTCCAGCAGAAGGCATCAATCCCGCCGTGGGCATGGTGTTATTGGTTACGCTGGCTGTTGCCGGGGCCATCGTTGGCGCCATTCATGGCCTGACGCTGGTCTGGTTTTGCACAGCGGCGAATAAAAAAGGAGTTATAAAATGGACCTGAGCACAACGTATCTTGGATTAAAACTCAAGAACCCCCTGGTACCATCCTCTTCGCCGTTGATGCGCCATGTCGGCAACTTGCGGCAAATGGAGGATGCGGGGGCGGCGGCAGTGGTGCTGCATTCGCTCTTTGAAGAGCAGGTACGGCTGGAAAGCCACACGCTTAATGAATACCTGACACACGGCACAGAAAGCTACGGCGAAGCGCTGAGCTACTTCCCCGATGCGCCAGAGTACCAGACCGGGCCGGGAGAGTACCTGGAACACATTCGCCGGGCAAAGGATGCCTTGGACATTCCGGTTATCGCCAGTTTAAATGGCGTCTCCGCTGGCTGGTGGATGCAGTATGCCAAAGACATTGAGCAAGCCGGGGCTGATGCCCTGGAGCTGAACATTTACTACCTACCCACAGACATTGAGATTTCCAGCGCTGCCGTCGAACAGCTTTATCTGGATTCCCTGGCAGTGGTGAAATCGGCCGTTTCTATTCCCGTCACCATGAAGCTCAGCCCGTATTTTAGTGCCATGGGCAATATGGCTAAACGGCTGGCTGACGCCGGCGCCCAGGGATTGGTGTTGTTTAACCGCTTTTACCAGCCCGATTTAGATCTGGAAACGTTAGAGGTGACACCCAACTTAAAGTTGAGCAGCGCCGTCGAATTACGGCTGCCCTTGCGCTGGGTTGCTATTTTATACGGCCGTATTCCCACTGATCTGGCCCTTACCACTGGTGTCCACACCGTGATGGATGTTCTCAAAGGAGTCGCGGCCGGCGCTGCCATCACCATGATCGCCTCTGAGCTGCTTTCCAATGGCATCCCGCGCCTGATGGTGCTGCGCTCTGGCATTGAAGCCTGGCTGGTTGAGCATGAATACGAATCATTGTCTCAACTCCACGGCAGCATGAGCCAGATCAACTGCGCTGAGCCAGCTGCATTTGAACGTGCCAACTATATGCGCGTCCTCAGCTCCTTCACCCCGCCCTTCCTACGTTACGCCACGGCTTATGGTCTGGCAGGGTAAGGGCATCTACAAAATGTGGGCATCGCTCAGGGCACGGGCCATAAGTTACGATTCCCCGGCAAATGTCAAGCGCTTACCTACTGCCGGCCACATGCCTGACGCGCCAGGTGATCGATCATCTGGCGGGTCAGGGTGCCGCTGTTATCCCACTGCTTTCAACTGAATTATCATGTTTGGGCACCGCTATCTTATTGTGACTTCTTTCACAAACACGGTGCTTTTTGTCACTACTGCTATTTGCCCTGGCCCGGCATACTAACATTGAGACATCTCCCAAGTTATGCACATTGACCATCAACATTCTGGGAAATGAAGGAAAGGGTGAGTGATGTTTGCAAAAATTTTGATACCCCTAGACAGTTCAGATCTGGCTGAATATGCACTGCAGCCGGCCATCAACCTGATGTCAGGCGCCAACGGCCGTTTACTTCTGCTGCATGTGTTAGAGCATCACAACGTGCTCATTCCAGAAGGGCCGGATGTGATGGGCCAAAGTCTCCAATTTCCGGAGATATCTTTCAGCCGGGAAGAGATCGCCGCGCGTCATTACTTAAAGGGGCTGCATCAAAGCCTGGAGCAAGCCCATCCGCACATTGCCTGGCAGCCGCTTTTAGAAGACGGAGACCCGGCCAGCCGCATTGTAGACACGGCCGTAGATAAACAGGTCAATCTCATCGTTATGTCTACTCATGGATATTCGGGTGTCACCCGTTGGGTGCTGGGCAGCGTGGCCGAAAAAGTGCTGCGGCATGCTCCTTGCCCGGTGATGATCATCCGCAGCAACACCCCTATCCGCCAGATATTGATTCCCCTTGATGGCTCGCCGCTGGCTGAAAGCAGCCTGCCGCTGGGGCTGGAAGTTGCCAGGGCCTGCGGTGCCATGGTAACGCTGCTGCGTGTCGATGAGGCTTCCGATAACGTCAATCTGGCGGAAGTGGCCGAATTAAATAAAGAGGAACCCGGTTTAGGCGAGCGGTATCGCCAGAGCCTGCAAGAGCAGGTGGCCCACTACCTGGCGCAGATACAGCTGCGTTTTCATCGGGATGACCTGACCATGCACACGGCTGTGCGGTATGGCAAACCTGCGCCGGCCATCCTTACCTTTGCTGAAGAGAACGGGATCGATCTGATCATGATGTCTACACACGGCCGTACAGGGCTGGCTCGCTGGCGCTATGGCAGTGTCGCCGAAAAAGTGCTGCGCGGCACAAACTGTGCCGTGTTGATCAGCCGCCCCGATTTCCATTAACGGAGGTCCTATGATCACCCCAGACCGTACCATTCATACCACCTGCCCTTACTGCGGCGTAGGCTGCCAGATTAATCTGCACATTAAAGACGAGATGGTCTACCGGGTAGACGGCCGTTTTGACAACAACGTCAACCGGGGCATGTTATGTGTTAAGGGCCGTTTTGGTTACGATTACATTCATGCGCCAGACAGGTTGACACGGCCGTTCATCCGGGCGCAGCGCACGGCAGCACGGCAAGCCACTTCCTGGGATACTGCCCTGAATGCAGTGGCCCGGCGGCTGTACAAAATTCGCGAACAGTACGGCTCGGACAGCATCGCCATTCTCACATCTGCCAAATGCACCAACGAAGAAAATTACTTGCTGCAAAAATTTAGCCGTGCGGTGATCGGCACCAACAACATAGACCACTGCGCCCGACTGTGACACAGCAGCAGCGTGGCCGGTCTGGCCACCACCGTAGGTTCAGGCGCCATGACCAATGCCATTGCTGACATTACCCAGGCAGACGTGCTGCTGGTGACCGGCTCTAACACGACCGAGGCCCACCCTGTGCTGGCCCTGCAAATGAAAAAGGCGGTGCGGCAGGCCGGGGCGAAGCTTATTCTTATTGATCCGCGGGAAATTGAACTGGCAGACTTTGCCTACCTGCATTTGCGCCACAAGCCGGGCACCGACGTGGCCGTGTTAAACGGCATGGCACACGCCATCATTGCCCATGGCTGGGTAAATGAGCCGTTTGTGGCCGAACGTACCGAAGGGTTTGCCCAGTTAAAATCTGCCCTGGCAGAATGGACACCTGAACGCGCCGCCGTTATCAGCGGCTTACGCACCAAAGAGATCGTGGCCGCCGCCCGGCTCTATGCCGAAGCCGGCAACGGCATGATCTTCTGGGCGATGGGCATTACGCAGCATACGCATGGCACTGATAACGTCAAGGCTCTTTCCAACCTGGCATTACTCACCGGGCACCTGGGACGGCCCGGCACCGGTTTAAACCCGCTGCGCGGCCAGAACAATGTGCAGGGGGCCTGTGATATGGGCGGGCTGGTGAATGTATTTCCCGGTTACCAGCCCGTGACCAGCGAAGAAGCGCGGCGCAAGTTTGCCGCCGGCTGGGATGTACCTTACGAATCGTTAAGCCCAAAGCCAGGTTTGACGGTGACAGAAATGATGCAAGGTGTGTTAGACGGCCGTGTCCGTGCCCTTTATATTATGGGTGAAAACCCCATGCTTTCTGACCCCAACCTGCATCACGTGGCCAAAGCATTACACGCCGTGGACTTTCTGGTGGTGCAAGACATTTTCTGCAACGAAACGGCCGAACTGGCTGATGTCGTCTTGCCGGCGGCCAGCTTTGCCGAAAAAGCGGGCACCTTTACCAGCACCGAGCGGCGGGTGCAACTGGTGCGCCCGGCCTTTGCCCCGCCCGGCGAAGCCCGCCCAGACTGGCAGATCATCACTGCACTGGCTAACCGCCTAGGGCACAGATGGGAATACCACAATGTCACCGAGATTTTTGCGGAAATGGCAGCCCTGACACCGCAGTACGGCGGCATAAGCCATGAACGGTTACGGGACGGCGGCTTACAGTGGCCTTGCCCGACGCCTGATCACCCAGGCACGGCCGTGCTGCACGTGGGCCAATGTGCACGCGGCCTGGGGCTTTTCTGCCCGGTTGATTATCGGCCGCCGGCAGAAGAAACGGACGAAGCATATCCATTTATCCTCTCCACGGGGCGCACGCTGTTCCACTGGCATGGTGGCACCATGTCTCGCCGCTCACCAGGGTTAGACGCCATTGCCCCGGAAGCCGAAGTGGAGATCAACCCGGCCGATGCCGCGGCCCTGGGCATTGCCGACCACGATTGTGTGCGTGTCACATCGCGACGCGGCCAGGTAGTGGCCGTCGCCAAACGAACCAACCGCTCGCCGGTAGGAACCGTGTTTATGACCTTCCACTTTGCCGAAGCGGCCGTTAATCTTTTAACCATTGACGCTGTTGATCCCACCGCCAAGATTCCTGAATATAAAGTGTGTGCGGTGAACGTAGAAAAAGTAGAAAATTTACAAACCTTATGAAAGGCGTAGCCTGTTGCCTACCGGCAGCCTTATGGCCGGCTGCGCGCTGCGGAGAAACAAGATGTCACAGATGCAAAACAACGTAAATGGCTTTTCATTTGACGCCCTGCTGCCCCCGGAAATGGCCCAGAAAGCCGAAAACGCCGGCGTCGCCAAGGCCAACCTGGGCAAATGGCGCATGCTGGCGCTGGCGGTGTTGGCCGGGGCATTTATTGCCATGGGGGCTATTTTTGCCACTACGGTCACCACCGGCGCTGCCGGAAATATGACCTACGGCATGGCCAAACTGGCCGGCGGCCTGGTCTTTTGCCTGGGACTTATTCTGGTGGTGGTGGCTGGTGCGGAGCTCTTTACCGGCAACAACCTGATCGTGATGGCCTGGGCCAGCCGCAAGGTCTGTACCTGGAAGTTATTGCGTAATTGGGCGATCGTGTATGTGGGCAATTTTTTGGGCGCTGCGGCTACGGCCGTGTTTGTGTTCTTGAGCCAACAATACATGGCTGCCAACGGCGCTGTGGGTCTTAATGCCCTGGCTATTGCCAATGCCAAGACCAGCTTAGACTTTGTGCCCGCGTTGGTGTTGGGCGTATTGTGCAATGCCCTGGTTTGCCTGGCGGTATGGTTGTGCATGAGCGCACGCACCACCACAGACAAGATTCTGGCCATCATCTTTCCCATTACCGCGTTTGTGGCCGCCGGGTTTGAACACAGCATTGCCAATATGTACTTCATACCTATTGGGCTGTTTATCAAGCAGTTTGCGCCTGCCTCATTTTGGCAGGCAGCGGGGGTCACGGCCGCTGAGTATACTCATCTGACGTGGTCCAACTTCTTCCTGGGAAATCTGCTGCCGGTAACCATTGGTAACATTATTGGCGGCACGGTGCTGGTGGGACTGGTGTATTGGTTTATTTATTTGCGACCGACCGGCCGCCTAATACCAGAAGCTGAGCCGCGTGTCAAACAAGCCTGATGCGGCAAAATTATTGCGAGTGCGTGGAGAGGGGCAAATTTAACACATTGTTTTAGAAGTTTTACGCCCTTTAGTAGGGGCAGGCCTTGTGCCTGCCCCTACATTTTACGAGGGAGCGTTTTAGTGTCGCCGGCGCACAAGCAGGACCGTAGAGATGCCGGCCAGAAACAGGAAGGCCACGACAAAAGCGGCGGGTATAAGGGCCGGGGAGGTAGTAAAGGTTTGCAGGGTCACGGCCGTGGGCGCTTGTGTGGCATTCCCCAACAAGAAAAAGGAAAAGCCAGGCGTATCACCGGTAGCAAAGCTGTAAGAACCACCATCATTACCCGTGGTGCGGTTACCTAACAGCGTCCAGGTCCCCACCCCTGCGGTGCCTCGATAAACACCCAGGTTGGCTTCGGCAATGCCATTAAGTTCGCTGGTCAGCGCCCACAACTGCACATTAGCTGCCCCATCTGTGGTGGCGGTGATCTGGTAACAGCGGGCCGCATATGCGGGTGAGGAAGCTCCTTGCGTGGTACAATACTCACTGGCGCTGTTGTCCACCGCCCGAACCGTCACCGTCACATTGCCCAGGTTGGCGCCGCTGGTCACCGTATTAACCTCGACACCACGGTATTTAACCGCAGCCGCGCCATCATCAATCTCCAGAAAAGGCACATCGGCGGCATTCACCGGCCGTGTTTGTTGTATGGTCCCACCCGTATGATTGACGCTGCCCCCCACGGTAAGGGTATTTACAGAGGGATCAGCCACAACAAGCGTGGCGCTGTACACATTCAGATTGTTGGTGATCGCCAGGTTTATAGCATGGTTAACTGTGCCTCCGTAGCTATCTTCTATGACCATGCTTCCCAAAGTGGGCGTAAACGCAGCGTCCAGGGTGGCGTTATTGCTGGATGTGCTGTCAAAAATTGCCACATCTGTTGCCAATGGCACGCTGTCACCGCTCCAGTTGGCGGCCGTAGAAGCATTACTATTTACACCACCACCGTCCCAGATGGCGGCAATGCGCCAGCGGGCCGCCTGAGCTGAAGGGTTGACACCCGCTACCGTAAAATCGCCGCCGGCATACAGGCTGTTGTACAGGCTGGCGCTGTCCCAGGCCAGACCCCACACATTACCGTTTGCGCCGCTGCCCAGAGTGCTCCAGGCGCTGCCGTCCCACCGGGCGACACGATTGGCAGAGCTGCCACCGGCAGTCGTAAACTGCCCGCCTACATACAGGTTTGTGCCGCTCCACACCAGCGCTCTCACCGTAGAATCTACCCCACTGGTAAGCGTGTTCCAGGCGCTGCCATCCCACCGGGCAATACGGCTGGCCGGGCTGCCGCCGGCGTTGGAAAATGAGCCGCCAACATAGAGGTCAGTACCATCCCAGGCCAGCGCAAACACTGTACCATCCACGCCTGTGCCCAGCGCATTCCAACTGGCGCCGTCCCACCGGGCCACACGGGTAGCAGGGCTGGTAAACGCGCCGCCCGCGTACAGGTCCGTGCCATTCCAGGTCAACGCCCTTACAGAGCCACCGATACCCGTGCCCAAGGCATTCCAGGCACTGCCATCCCACCGGGCCACACGGGTGGCGGGGCTGGTGAAATCACCCCCGGCGTATAAGTTACCACCACCCCAGGTCAGGGCATGGACGGTGTTATTGGCCCCGCCCGCCAGGGCGCTCCAGGCACTGCCATTCCACCGGGCAACACGGCTGGCCGGGCTGGTGAACGTGCCACCAGCGTAAAGGTTGCTGCCATCCCAGGCCAGCGCCAAAACACTGCCGGTGTTGTTCATGCCGGCGCCCAGCGCACTCCAACTGCTGCCATTCCATCGGGCAACCTGGTTGGCTGATACACCAAACACCGTGTTAAACGTACCAGCAATATACAGGTTGCTGCCATCCCACACAACAGCGCGTACGAGGCCATTGGTGCCCACGGAACCAAAACGTGGATCCCAATTAGCATCATCCAAACCGGCGGTGGGGCTTTCAGGGACACGCACAAACCGGGGGGCATTGGCACTGCCCGCCAGTTGGTACCCAGCGGGGTCAATAGCGCCAGTAAAGCCCGTTGGCACAGAAAGGCGGCCCTCTTGATCAAGAAAATGTTCCAGGCCCACAAGATTTTCCGGCGAGAGATCAGCCGCCGCGTGGGCAGGTGCAGGCACAACGCCTACTCCTCCAACCCAAAGTAAGGTAAAAAGAAACAATAAGGGAATGAGTAATCGTCTTAACATTACAACCTCCTTTTGCTTAAAAGCATGATAATTATCCATGCAAATGATAGGCCATGAACTGTAAGTTATTTTATAGGTTTGAGCATAACATAAAAGCCGCCGATTTTTGGTTGTAATTTGGTTATAAATTCAAGAGGCGGCTGACAGTACAAACATGGCTGTGGTGCCTTCATCCCCGACCTCAGCCTGGTCTTGGGCAGTGCTTTCCACGTGCAGATGGCTGTCATGTTGGCGCAATATTTCCGCCACAATAGCCAGGCCCAGGCCACTTCCTTCAACGTCAGGGCGGGCACGATAGAGCCGGTCAGTAATCCGGGGTAAATCTTGGGCGGGAATGCCTGGGCCATTGTCTTGTACGGTTACCTGAACGCCAGCCGGGTGGCCGGCCAATTTGACAATGATTTTATCTCCGGCACGGCCGTACTTCACGGCGTTGTCCAGCAGATTAAGCAGCACTTGTTTGATCTGGTCAGGGTCTGCCAGCACACGCGGCAGGCCCGCTTCTGCCTGCAGCGAAAGCTGCATGTCTTTGGCTTCAGCAGCCAGAATAATGTCAGAGATCACCGCTTCTACCACCAGGGTCAAGTCTACCGGGCGCAGCTCTGGCCGGCCAGAGGCTTCTAACCGGCTGAGCGTCAACAGATTTTGCACCAGCCGAGCAAGGCGGCTGGTTTCTTGCTGAATCTGATGCAGCGAATTATCACGGATGGCGGCCGGCAGGTCTGGTGTTCGTAAAACTTCAATATGCGCCAATACGGCCGTCAACGGCGTGCGTAACTCGTGAGACAAGCTGTTTAAGAAGAGGAGCGCAGACTTTTCCAGCCGCCGCTGCTGGCTGAGGTCAGACAGTACCACCAACGTGCCGTTGTCCAGGGGGCAAATCCACCAGTTAAGCGCCTTGTCATCGGGCAAGGTAAGGGTGCGGGTATGGCTGACGGCCGTCTCTCCCGCCGTTTTAGCCGACACTTGCACCTCTTGCTGCAATTCAGCCAGTGCCGCCGGCAAAAGCATGGCCTGAGCGGCCCGGTTTTGGTAAGTGACATCTGCCCGCCGGTTTAAGAAGAGCAGGCCATAGGGTGCCTCCTCTAGCTGCTGGCGTAAGTTCCTTACATTATGGTGGAGCAAGGCGAGGGGGGATTTTTGCTGTTGGCGGCGCCGGGCCACGGCCGTGGCCCCAAAATACGCCACACTACCCACCAACAACAAGAGCAAAAACAGCGTGAGTTTCAGGTCAATGACGATCATCGGCTATAATTGTAAGCGGGAGCTCTAAGAAAGCACACTATGAAGGATGATTCCAGCCTATGACAGACATACTTTTTGGCCAATCCTATTATCTGCACTTCGACCCCAAACTATGGGAAGCTATGCAGCCCTACCCCCCTTTAGGCACTATGATCGCGGCCAGTATGATGCGGGCAAAGGGCTATGCCGTGGCCTTATTTGATGCCATGCTGGCAAAATCTGAAGAGGCATGGGCTCACGCCCTGGACCAACACCAACCCACCTACGCCATCATTTACGAAGACAATTTTAACTACCTGTCTAAAATGTGTCTGTTAAACATGCGCGAAGCTGCTTTTAAGATGATTGACATGGCCAGGCAGCGCGGCTGCCTGGCCATCGTTTGCGGCTCCGATGCTACCGATCACGCCGAAGCTTACCTGGCGGCTGGGGCCCATTACGTGTTGTTGGGTGAAGGCGAAGAGACATTGGTGGAACTCTTCGACCATCTGTCACTGGCTGATGGTCTGCTGGCAGCCGCCCAATGTGCGGAGATCGCCGGGCTGGCTTACCACGCGCCAGAAGGCCCGCGGCGCAATGTGCGGCGGCCGGCCATGCGGGGCATTGATGTCCTGCCCTTCCCGGCCTGGGATTTGATCGATGTCGATCGTTACCGGCAAATTTGGGTAGAGCGACACGGCTACTATTCCATGAACATGGTCACCACCCGCGGCTGCCCTTACCATTGCAACTGGTGTGCCAAGCCCATCTGGGGGCAGCGGTACAACTCTCGCAGCCCAGAAAGTGTGGCCCAGGAACTGAAGTGGTTAAAAGAGACGTACCAGCCAGACCACATCTGGTTTGTTGATGACATTATGGGCTTAAAGCCTGGTTGGTGGCAGGATTTTGCCACACAGGTAGAAGCGCTGGAGGCGCATGTGCCCTTTAAATGCCTCAGCCGCGCCGACCTGATCGTGCGTGACACCACAAACGTTCACGCCCTGCGCCGCGCCGGTTGTGACATTGTGTGGATAGGGGCAGAGTCTGGTTCCCAAAAAATCCTGAACGCCATGGAGAAGGGCACGGCCGTGACCCAGATTTATGAGGCGGCCCGGCAGCTGCACCAGGCCGGTATTAAAGTTGGCTTTTTCTTACAATTTGGTTACCCTGGCGAGACACGAGAGGACATCGAAAAGACGCTACAGATGGTACGTGACTGCCACCCGGACGATGTAGGCATGTCGGTTTCATACCCGCTGCCGGGCACAAAGTTCTATGAGAACGTCAAGCTGCAGTTAGGCGACAAGCAAAACTGGACCGATTCGGCTGACCTGGCCATGATGTACCAGGGGCCATTTACAACGGCGTTTTACCGGCAGCTGCACATCGTGCTGCACAAGGAGTTTCGTTCACGGCGAAGCTGGCTGACTTTGCGGCACGTGGCCCTGCACCCCCGCCAGTGGCGGCCAGGCCATATACGCGAGGCGGTGGCCGCCCTTTACCGCCTGCTCACGCTGCCCGCTGCCCGCCGGCAGTTAAACCAACTGGCGACCCGGCCACATGAAGGTGTGGCCCCCCTTCCCCATATGTCGCTGGCAGAGGCATCACGGCCGTCACCCCAGCAAGATTAGATGAACTCCTGTCATTCAAAATCGTCTATCAGCTGCCGGTAAATTTCCAGGAAGGCTTCTGTGCGAACCAGCAGGCTGTAACGGTTAACGGCCGTCGCCCGTGCCTGTCGTCGCTGCCTCTCATGCTCTTCTCTGTTGCCTAGAATATGGATGATTTGGGCGGCCAATGCGGCCGGGTCATGGGTTGGTGGGCAAGCGGCAACTTCCGGCATTAGCCCCACGGCCGTGCCCATCACCGGCAGCCCACAAGCCATGGCTTCCAACACCGAGATGCCCTGTGATTCATGCCGGGACGTTTGCAGATATAGGTGTGCCCGCTGATATACTGCCGGCATCGCCGGATAAGGCACTTTACCCAACCATGCAATAGCCCCAGTCAAACCATGATGGGCAGCCCACTCGCGCAGGTCGTTTGCCTGGGGGCCATTCCCTGCCAGGATGAGATGAACGGCGGGCACGGCCGTCTGCACCCGCCTTATGACCTCCAACAGCAGCTGTTGTTCCTTTACCGGCACCAACGAAGCCGCCTGAACAATGGTCGGGTGTGACCAGTCAGGCGTTGGTCCTGGTTGGAAGCGTTCACTATCTACCCCCAAAGGGGCCAGGCGCAGCTTTTCTGCCAGAACACCACGCGCACGACACTGGTTAAGTTGGTACAGTGACCCACTGGTCACGGCCGTGGCCCACCGCAGCGCCAGGTGAATGATTTGCCGTCTCAACCATGAACTCTGCGTACCATAATTTAGATCAGGGAAATAGACCAGTTCGCCGCCACCCACACTAGCGAGGACGGGTTTTTTAATGAAGGCGGCGGCGAGAACGGCCGTAAAAGCCGGCTCATCTACCCAAAGGGCGTGCAGCAGGTCAAACGGCCGTTGGCGGTGCGCCTGCACGATGGTCCACACCGCTTTTTGCCACAACCGCAAAGATGACACCCCCCCCTGCTGACCGCTGCCCAAAGCAATGTGCGTCAACCCGCCGAAGCGGTAAATGCCTGCCTGCGGGTAGCGCAAGCTGAACACGGTCACCTCATGACTTTGCGCCAGGCAGCAGGCCAGGTTTTGCAAAGCCGGGATGGCCCAATGGTTGGCATTATGGCTAAAGCCGGGCACAATTAGAGCAATTCTCATGATTTCTCAAGGCAGTTGCCAGTGGCATATTCCCTCCACGTTGTGCAATAGCCTGCCTTGCCTTTAAGGTACCATTTTGTTATGCCTACAAGTCATTTATATCAAATATCAGACATTATCGAAATCATCTTTCTCACCCAGCCAAAATCGGTATTGGATGTGGGCGTTGGTTTTGGAAAGTACGGAATGTTGGCCCGTGAATACCTGGAATTATGGGACGGCCGTAACCAGTATAATGACTGGCAATATCGTATCGATGGCATTGAAGCCTATCCCCAATATATCTCACCCATTCACGACTATGTCTATGACCACATTTACATTGGGGATGCTGTAGAAATTATTCCTGCCCTGACAATACAATATGACCTGATTTTAATGGTGGATGTATTAGAGCATTTTACCCGCGACAATGGCGAAGCCATCTTGCGTGCCTGTCGGGAAAAAAGCAAAAACACCCTCATCAGTACCCCTGCGAAAGTTTATTCACAGGAAGGATTTGAAAACCCCTATCAACGACATCTGTCACAATGGACCAAAGATGATTTCAGACAATTTACGCCAAAGTGCTTTGTACCCAGTCCCATTTCTCTCATCTGTTTTTGGGGGTCAGAAAGCGAAGTGGTGTGCACCCATTTTAACAGCACCAAACAACGCATTAAACGAAATTTTCCGTTTTTGTATCACCCATTGCAGCTTGTGAAAAGACGGTTGCACAATCATCTTAATCTCAAATCATCTATCTGAACCGGGCTCAGTTTGTGAAAAGTTTTTTTCAGCGACGGGCAGAACCTGATATAACACGAAAGGACCATACCGGCTAACTTCCCTTAACCGGGTGTTAATTTGTAACCAGTTGAAATTCTGCCCCCCTTTTCTTTCTACACGCCGGCTTTGCATATCTTCCGGATCAAGCAGCAGGTATACGGCCGTGTCTGACCCTGTAAGGATCTGTAAATCAGCCTCTTCTAGCACAAATAATTCTTGGACATCAACATCTGTATAATGTCGTGCCGTCGCCGTCAGGCCAAATGCCAGCAGACGCGCATCTGCAGGCATTTCGTCTGCTATCGCGCGCACAATTTGCTTATGACTGTTTGCCCAGGCAGTAAAGCGCCCCACATCACGCACAGCCCAGGCGGTACTGCCTACCAGAGCAAGTAGACAGTATATTACCAACGCAGAACGCCAGCGGGCAGATAGCTGCTCCCATGTCCAGTCGAACCCCAGACCTACCAACACCAGTAACGGCGGGAAAAAGGAGAGGGGAAAGCGCCAGTTTTGCCAGGCGATCCCAGCCAGAAACAGGTAAACGGTAAGCGGCCAACCTAGCAACAACCCCACCGCTGCCCGTGGCTGCCGCCTGATTGCCCACAAACCACCGAGGAGAAAGGGGGCAAACAAGGGAAAAATGTAAGCTGGATGGGCCAGGGGCATCAGGTAATACAAGCCAGTGGGGTGCTCATAATAAAACACGCCATCACTATTCTGGGTCACCTGACGCAGGGCATTGAGCGGTTGCCAGCGTACCACCTGTAAATCGATGATGTGGGATGGCTCACCCGGCGCATCACCTAGAAACTGGGCGCCAACAATGATAACACCAATGAGCACGGCTGTGCTCCCAGCAGCCATCACTTGCCGCCAACCAATCCGCTGCTCGCGGCAGGCCAACAAGCTGCTGACCCCCCAGGGAACGAGCAGCAGGCCATATGCCCACCGGGTAAGGACAGCCAGCGCCAGTGTCACGGCCGTAACCACCAGCCACCGCATCTGCCATCGCTGACAATAGAGCAGCAAACATAACGCCGACAATGTAGCCCAAAACAACCCAACTACATCAGACATCACTAACAGGCTAGAGAGCAACAATTGGGCGGCCACGGCCACCAACAAGCCGGCTGCTAATCCGCCCCGCCATGCGCCTGGTCGGTAAGCAAGGACCAGCCAGTAAACCAGAGGGGCAATGGCCGCCCCGGCCACCAGGTTCACCAACTGTCCAGCAATGGGCTGCGTCCCCGCCAGTCCCATTATCAGCGCCATAAAAAGGGGAAAGCCAATGGGCCAGAAAAAAGGCGGTGGCGGCTCACCCATCAACAGCGCCTGTCGCAGTGCCAAAGCGTATTGATAATAGGCAAAAGCGTCTTGCCCGTAAAGGCCATCAAATTGCGTCAGGTATGCGGCGATCAGCCGCACAGTAAGGGAGATGAAAAACAGGGCCAGCGAAATAGCGTATGCCATACGATACATAAGGTTATAGTACTATATCGGCTGATTTTGTGGTACAGTCTGGCCCATGCCCACAAGTCATCGGCGTCAGCTAAACGAGATTGTTGAGCTTATTATCTTGCTGAATCCCCAAAGCATTTTGGACGTAGGCGTGGGCTTCGGCAAGTATGGTGTGCTGGCCCGTGAATACCTGGAACTGCTGGACGGCCGTAAACAATACCATGACTGGCAGCGACGTATTGAGGGAGTTGAGGCATTCGCCGGGTATATTACACCCCTACATCATTTTATTTACGACCATTTATACATCGGGGATGCTGCCGAAGTATTAGCTGACCTAACGTCATCTTATGACCTGATTTTGATGATTGATGTGATAGAACACTTTACGCCAGAACGGGGCGCGGCCGTTTTGCAGGCATGTTTGCAAATAGGCCGTAATGTTCTCATCAGCACCCCTAAACAGTTCTTTAACCAGGAAGGTTTTGATAATCCCTATGAGCAACATCGCTCCCACTGGCAGCAAACAGATTTGGCCGCTTTTAGCCCCCACTGTTTTATACCTAATGATTTTTCCTTAATTTGTTTACTGGGCAGTGACACCACCCTTGTCCGGCAAACGATACGACATCCCCGCCGGCGTATCAGCCAATCCTTACCGTTTTTAAAACGGCCGTATCACACCATGAAAAAACTGTTTTTATATTCTCGATGAACGACTTTGCCTTTGCCTGTCCCCGTTGCCAGGGGCCATTAACCGCCATCGATGCTGCGTCTTACCATTGTTCTGAAGATAGCCTGAGCTTCGCCTGTAAAGCGGCTATCTGGCGCTTTTTGTTGCCAGAAAGAGCCGCTTACTTTCAGCAGTTTATCCACGAGTATGAAACGGTGCGCCTGGCAGAAGGCTGGGGCAGCCAGCAGCCAGCGTATTATCGCGCCTTACCCTTTGTGGCTAACGGCCGTCACCGGAACATCTGGCACATGCGGGCGTGCAGTTATAACGCCTTAAGGTTGCATGTTGTGGAACCCATGACGGAGGCCCGCGGCCGACCATTACGTATTCTAGACATAGGCGCGGGCAACGGCTGGTTGGCTTACCGGCTGGCCCTGACCGGGCATCAGGTGGCTGCCGTTGATTTGCTTACAAACGCGGCTGATGGTCTAGGCGCACAGGTGTTTTATGACGTGGCGTTTGCAGCTGTGCAGGCCGAATTTGACCGCCTGCCTTTTGCCCCTACCCAAGTCGATTTACTCATCTTTAACGGTGCTTTTCATTATGCGACCAGTTATAAAGGCAGTTTGCAAGAAGCGCTAAGAGTGCTGCTGCCAGACGGCCGTGTGGTTATTATGGATTCACCTGTTTATCGAGACGCACGCAGCGGCCAGCAGATGGTGCAGGAGCGCCAACAACAGTTTCAAGATTTGTATGGCTTTCGCGGTGATGCTTTGCCCAACGAGAATTACCTTACATTTGACCGACTGGCACAATTGGCAGAAAGTGCTGGTGTACGCTGGCATTGGGTAAAGCCAACTTACGGCTGGCGTTGGGCTATGCGGCCGTGGCTGGCACGACTGCGCGGCCACCGCGAACCGGCCACATTTTTTCTCATGGTGGGGCAACAAACCAGATAATATGAATCTCCAACGTACCGTTTGGCGACAGTGGCTTAAACTACGCTTCCACCTGTTTCAACGCCATCGCTTTAACCGGCTGGTGTTGGAATCGGTGGCTGGACGACCGTTTCTGATTCTCCCTGAAGTGTTTAACCCCACCCTTTTTCTGACCAGCGATTTTATGGTTGCGGCTTTCACTGAGCAGTTGATACCTTCTGGTTCACGGGTACTGGATATGGGCACGGGGTCAGGGGTAGGGGCGGTGTTTGCCGCCCAATGGGCTGCCCAGGTGGTAGCTATAGATATCAACCCGGCAGCCGCGCGCAGTGCCCGCATCAATGTCCTTCTTAATCAAGTAGACGATTGTGTGGAAGTACGTGAAGGGGATTTATTTACGACAGTGCCTGGCGAAAGATTTGACGTCATCCTATTTAACCCTCCCTACTTTTCTGGTGAACCCCAAAACACGTTGGATCGTGCCTTTCGTGCCAATGACGTCCTTACGCGCTTCGCCGCACAAGTTGGCGATCATCTCAATCCAGGTGGTCGCGTACTGTTGTTATTATCATCGGAAACGGCCATCGATAACATCCTGCGCCTGTTTCAAGATCAAGGCTTTGCCTACCAGGCGGTAGAGCAGCGCCATCTCATCAGTGAGACAGTATGGCTATACTGTCTACTCCCATCAACATGACCTCTGATGATATGCCTGGACTTAGGCTATCTAAAAAGATATCCCCTTTGTTTATGCTGCTTCTTTTTTGGTGGGTATCTTTGACCCGCCTTGATCGCTGGCCAACCTTACACAATGATGAAGTTTTGATTCTGAGATATTGTCAAATGTTGTGGATCGTGGCTTAAACAAAGGCAGCGTCCTCGTGAACATTAACAATGCCACATGAGCGCGGGGCACACATACCCCAAGGCAGAAACAAGTTATTGTTTCTGAGGACAATCCGACAGCACCTGTCACATTATGAAAATGTTTATTACAATTACCGTCATGATTCGTCTGGCTCAATGGCAGCAAATAAGGCAGCAGCCTCTATGGCTTAAATGGGAGCGGCGGGTCCGGTTGATGACTGCGAGCACTATGAACAACCTGCTGCCAACACTATTTGCCCCTCTGCTATCACTATTAGTGATCAGGCAAACTTCAGCTACACTATGGGGCACATTTGTGGGCGTGTTGATTACCGTGCAGCTTGGGGCACACATTGTCGCCTGGGGCAACCATGAATACCTGCTGCGCGACTTCAGTCGTAATCCAGCGTCCATAGCCCGCCTGTGGCAGACAAACGTGCAGACCAGAATGATGTTATTCGCCTTGGTGGCATTGGTGACTGCCTTGCTCTATCCCGAAATAGCGGGGTGGGTAATCTTGTGGGGTGCCGCCCTGATTTTGCACCAATCTTGCGCCGTTCTGATCACGTATAAAAAAGTGTTTATTTTCTCGGCTGCCGTCGAATCAATTGGGCTAGTTGCTATGATCGCAGCCGTGTTTACCTGGGGGCCACAGATAACACCTAACCAATTAGTGACACTGTTTGCGCTGGTAACTCTGGCTAAAGCTGCCATTTTGTTAATCCGGTTTCGGGCCTATACATGGGGTGAATACAGCCGTTTTGATCTCCGTTATTTTATGCTGGCCTTCCCCTTCTTCCTATTGGGGTTTAGCGGCATGCTCAATTCCCGGATCGATCTGTATGTGGTCCACTCTTATTTACCGCCGGCAGATGTGGGCCAATATCAGGTTTTCACAAGCTACTTGTTATATATACAATCACTGTCTGCCTTCATTTTGCTCCCGTTCGTGAAGAGTATCTACCGATTACAATATGCGGCTATCCGCAAAATTTCATTCTTTCTATTTGGACTGGGGCTACTGATTGTGCCCCCAGCTATGCTAGTTTTGTTTCTTTTGCTGACAACACTATACCGTATTCACATGCCCCCCGCTTTCTTCCTCCTCGGCGGCCTGACCGTGCTGCCAATCTTTTATTTTTTGCCAACCATTTATGGCCTGTACAAAGCAGAGCGACAGACAAGGGTTATCTGGATTAACCTCTTGGGTAGTTTGTTGACTCTGCTACTGAATTTGGCTTTTTTGCCGCGCTTAGGGCTGTTGGGGGCTGTGCTAGCAACGGTAACGGTGGAATGGATCATTTTGCTCATCTACGTTCGGGAAGCTAAGGTTTATTTCACATGAGACCACATTACCTGGAACATCTAGCAGATCTGGGGGTTGCCTATTTACACCCGTTAGAACGTGCTGCAACATGGGCTTTGATCTCGGCCTTAGATTTACGAACCGGGCAGCATGTCCTGGAAGTGGGTTGTGGCACTGGCGGGACGATGGCGCTGGTGGCCGCACACACGGCCGTATCCATAGACGGCATCGATCCCTTGCCAATAATGTGCCGTCAAGCACAGCAACGGCTACGAGGGGCCACGTACAAGGCACAAACCGCTCTCTATCAGGCCAGTGGCCTCGCCTTACCGTTTCCGGCCCGTTTTTATGACCGTGTTTATACTGAATCAGTGCTAGGGTTTCAAAACGTCACTGGGGCCGAGATTATGCTGCGACAAATCTATCGTAGTTTAAAGCCCAATGGCCTGTATGTCGCCAACGAAGCTATCTGGAAGCCTTATGTAACTTCAGCACAGGCGGCTGCCATTTATGCCCGTTGTATGACCGATTTTGGCATCAGTCAGGCTTCCGAACAGGCCTGGTCATTACAAGATTGGCTGGCCGCCATGCAAACGGCCGGGTTTCACGTAAAAACTGCACGCCGGTTAGAAGATGTCGTGGCCAAATCCGAAGCAGACACAAACATCCGCGCCAAGCAGGGCTTGTTTGCTGCACCGGAGGTTAACTGGCTACGTCGGAGGCTCCATTTTACACCGCGTCGGGCCTGGCGCCGCTGGCAGTACCGCCAGCGGTTGCGCCAGCACAGAGCGGATGGTCAACTGATTGAAAGCTATCTTTTTGTCCTAAGCAAACCAGATGATTACTGACATAGACTTATGCTGCCCCACTTGCCATCAACCACTTGAAGCCTTGCACTCAGATAGGTCGCTTCGCTGTCTCAATGCCCATCACTTTCACAAGGAATCGGAAGTGCTAGTATTATTGGATGCTGCTTTCCGTCAAGAGCTAGCTGCTTTTCTCATAGGCTTTGAATCATTGCGTCAGCAAGAGGAAAAACGTTTGTTGGACACGGCCATCTATGAATTTCTCCCATGCGCGCCTCAGCTACAAAACAACCCGGAATGGCGGATGCGTTGTTATGATCTGGCCATCGTCACCAAGCTGCTGGCTGGGCGCAAAGCTCAGAATATATTAGAAATAGGCGCCTGGAATGGCTGGTTAAGCAACCGGCTTGCCAAGATGGGGCATCACGTTATAGCCATTGATTACTTTACCGACGCATATGACGGCCTGGCGGCAAAAAAACATTACCATATGAATTGGCAAGCCATCCAGATGGACCTGACAGACCTATCGGTACTGAGTTGCCAATTTGACGTGATCATCGTGAACCGCTGCCTCCCATTCTTTGCCAACCCGGTTGCTTATGCCCTGGCTGTCAAAGAGAAGGTAACCCTAGATGGTTTGTTACTACTGACAGGGTTGAGTTTTTTTCAAAACCCGGCCACCAAAGCGGCCAGTGTCGCTTACAATCGGGCCTATTTGCAAACCCATGGGCTGGATCATTTCCGGCCTCTGAAAGGGTATCTGGACTTCACTGACAAGGCCCGCTTGGAAGCGGCAAAAATACAGTTACGGCCGTATCCCCAGCTTTGGCGCGCCAACTTAAAATCGTGGTTTAAGCAGAGCGCCCCTCGTTACTTTTATGGTGTTTATCCTGGTGATTGGACTCGTTGATTTTAAATACTAACAAAACCAATCTAGCATAGAGGTAGATGTTCTATGAATGTTAGACGATTGATGGCCATAGGAGGAAGTATTTTACTCTTTCTCTTGACAGTAAAACTTATCATCTTTACCGCTGGAGAGATTTCTCGTCCTACACCTGGTTTTGTGGCTGCTTATGCGGCTTCCCATTTACTGATCGAAGGGGAAGACATGGCACAATTGTATGATGACGCCTGGTTTTACACCCAGGTTACCCGTTTTGAACCGGCAGTAGCTGACATCTTCATCAACCCCCCCACGACTGCGCTACTCATATTGCCTCTGGTCTGGCTGCCATACTCGGCGGCGCGCGCCATATGGATTATCACCAATGTCATCGGGTTTGTTTTTATGATCCTCTGGCTGACCAGGCAACTTCATTTCTCTGGTATGTGGTTGTTTGCTATTTTGATACCGGTTCTGCTATACCAGCCTGTATACGCCAATATCACCGATGGGCAGGTTTACTTCTTTTTGCTGGGTCTTTTACTCTTGTCCTGGCACGGCTATCGCCAGAGCAAAGATGGCTTGCTAGGCGGGATGTTGGGGTTATTATTGATTTTCAAACTGGCCGGCCTGTTCCTCTGGCCAATGTTATTGATACTTAAACGATGGAGGGCTATAGCCTGGGGCATTGGTACAACGGTGTTGATTATCCTGGTGACATGGCCACTGATGGGAACGGCTGCTTGGCAACGGCATCTTATCACGGCTTTTCAAGCTAATGGAAAACCAGAACGACTGGTTACGGCCCACCAATCATGGACCAGCTTTTCTGGCCATTTCTTCATTGTGAATCAATACAATCCTGAACCGTTATTTAACCTGGCCGCCGCCGGCAGGGTGCTCAATTTATTGGGCACCATAACCCTACTGGTTGCAAGTATGTTTGTCGTCTACAAGGCCTCACGTTCCTCACCTACTTTTGCCAACCCTGCTAGCTTTTCGCGTGATTTATCATTTTCCATTTTTATAATTCTAGGCATTATACTCAGCCCTCTGTCCTTAGATTATCACTACCCGCTGTTGCTATTACCGTTTGGCATCGTCACGGCATATGTGCGGGCCAAGGGCACGGCCGTTCATTGGGTGCTCCTCCTATTTGCCTTTTACCTTGTGGCCGCCAATTTACCTTACCGTTCACCACGTGTGGCCAATGGCTTGTGGGCAATCTTGGCTTACCCTAAGCTTTATGGCACTTTATTATTATGGGGGATAGCCATTTGGGGAGTATGGCAAAGCTCTAGCCAAGCAAGTGGATGGTTGTCTCAGCATCCTGAGAAGACTAAAGATCGCGCGTTAAACAACCAATTGCAAAATTGATGATACATTATCGTGTTTTACCCATCTTACTCCTCCTGCTACTTTGGGGCCTGTGTCTGCATCATCTGGACAGCGTGCCACAGGTGTATGAGGATGAACCGTGGCTGGCTTCGGCCGCCTGGAAATTGACAACGGAGGGTGTCTTCGGATCAAACATGTTCCGCGGGCTCAACCACATGGAATCCTTTTCCTATGCCTTCATGCCTATTCAGCCAATCGCGCTGGCCGGGCTATTACGACTGGGGGGGGTAGGATTGTTTCAAATACGTCTGCCTTCCGTGATTATGGCTATGTTCACAGCGGTCCTGACCTATGCGCTCGGGAAGCGATTGTTTGGCGCCAGTGTCGGCTTAACGGCCGTGATCATTTTGCTGTTATTACGAACGACGGCAGTGACGCCTAGCCAGGTCAGCGGCATTCTCTTTTTGGACATCGCCCGTATCGCCCGCTATGACATCTTCGTGCCCGTTTTTGGCCTGGCAGCCATGCACGTGACACTTTCTGCCAACCGACGAGGTAAAATTGGGTTATATATGCTGGCCGGGTCGTTAACAGCTTTAGCGGCATTGGCAAATGTGTACGGGGCTTTTTGGCTGATTGTATTACTACTACTACTATGGTGGGGTCGCTGTGATTGGCGTTCGTTCCTTTTTCTCTTCGCTGGCGTTTTTTTAACTTGGCTACCTTATGCGCTATACATCTGGCAAGACGTGCCCGCTTGGGCCAGCCAGTTGGGTGTTTACTCAGAGCGGTTTGAACTTTTCTCCTGGCGCTGGTACCTGGGAAATGTCATACGGGAACCATGGCGCTATGCTCCCGGATTGGGCAGCCGCTCTTATCCAGACCTCTGGCGGCCAGGCCTAGTTGTATGGTTGCTGGGCGTTCCTGTGTCTACGACGGCCCTGGCTATAAAAGCCATTTTCCAGCGTGATGAGGCAGTTCGTTTTGTTGTTATACCAGCCTTGCTCATGCCGGCACTGTTCGCTTTGCTTCTCTACTCAAAGTTTCCCAATTATCTCGTCACCATCATGCCGATGTGGAGTCTGGCTCTCGCCTGGGGGGTAGTAATCATCTGGCACGATAAAAGGTGGCAGTCAGTTCGTTGGGCACGGCCGTTGCTGCTGATGTGCGCCTTACTAGTTTCGCTGGAAGGAGTGGGGCGTATCTACACCCTATGGCAGGCAGGCAAGCACATCCAACCATATGATGAGTTCATTGCTCAGGTGCGCGAGCCTATTCCTGATGGCGCTCGTATTTTAGGGCTTCACACCTACTGGTTGGGGTTGAACGAGTTTGATTATCGCAGTTGGTTTGTACCGCTGACACAAGTCCGAATGAGAATTGACAATCCTGCGCCAACCTTACCCCAAGCTTTAGCAACTATAAATCCAAACGTCATCTTGCTCGATAGACAAATACAGCAACTATTCGACTCTGATCCGCAGACAGCCGCCGCGATCATGCAGTGGATGGTTAAAGCCAATTTTTCGCGAATAGCCATCGTTGAGAATGAAACCTACGGTCGTATGGAAATTTGGATAACAGGCGAGCAGGACTTACCATAGTCTCAGTAATAAGCGATTAAGCTACGCTTATTGTCGCTTTGAAGAAAGTGGCTTATGATGGCACATAACACACTACAAATATTGCTCATCAATTGTAAGAATTTGAGGGAACCAGAGAAATGATGGACATTCTCCTCTCGCATGGTTACTTTATCGCCGAAGATGAACACGAACAGGCAATTATGAAGCCGTACCCCACCCTGGGGCTGCTGTACATCTCCTCCCACCTGAAAGCCCACGGCTTTGCCGTGGATCTGTACGATACCACGTTCCACACCATGGCCGACTTCGCAACGTATGTCAAGCAAACACGGCCGTCGCTCGTAGGCCTCTACTGCAATTTGATGACCAAACAAAACATCCTGCGCATGATGCCGGTGTGCCAGGAGGTGGGAGCCACCCTTATCCTGGGTGGGCCAGAGCCGGTGAGCTACGCCGCCGAATACCTGGCCTGTGGCGCAGATATCATCGTATCTGGCGAGGGTGAGCTGACATTAACGGCATTGATACCCCACTTGGCGCGGCACGGCCGTACCGGCCTGCATACCGTCCAGGGTATCATCTTTCAGGATGATGATGGGCAGGTGGTACAAACGGGGGCACGGCCGTTCATCAAAGACCTCTCCACCCAGCCCTGGCCAGACCGGGCGGCTATTGATATGCCCCGCTACCTGGACACCTGGAAAACCCATCATGGCCTGAGCTCTGTTTCGCTGATCACCGCCCGCGGCTGCCCCTACACCTGTACCTGGTGCAGCCATAGTGTCTTTGGCCACAGTCACCGCCGCCGCTCCGTCGAAGATGTGGCCAATGAAGTGGCCTGGATTCAAGAAACGTACCAGCCCGACCAGCTCTGGTATGCCGATGACGTGCTCACCATCGCCCCGCGTTGGTTCCTGAGCTACGCCGCCGAGTTAAAACGGCGCGGCCTGCGCATTCCCTTTGAATGTATCAGCCGGCCAGATCGGCTGGATGAAGACATCATCGCTGCTCTGGCAGAGATGGGGTGTGCCCGGCTCTGGCTTGGCTCTGAAAGCGGCTCGCAGCGCATGTTAGACGCCATGAAACGCAAAACCACCGTCGCCGACTTGCTGGCCAAAAACAAAATGCTGCAAGACGCCGGCATCGAGGTTGGCATGTTCATTATGCTCGGCTATGATGGCGAGGATGTGACCGATATTAAAGCGACGGCCGATTATTTAAAACAGTCGAACCCCGATATCTTCCTGACAACGGTCGCCTACCCCATCAAAGGCACCGCCTACTATGAACAGGTAGCCGACAAGGTAACCACTCCCCTCAGTTGGCGGGGGCGCACCGACCGAGATTTGCAAGTAAACGGCCGTTACTCCCGCCGCTTTTATGACCATGCCACCCGCTGGCTGGTCAATGACATAAATCTGCACAAAGCACGCCTGGCCGGGCAGCGCAACCCGCTGCGCCTGGGCAAACTGTTTGCCAATGCCCAACGCGGCCGCCTGGGCATGCGCCTGACACAACATGAACGGGAAGACGGCCGTACCCCAGACGGCAGCGGCCGTGGTTGGTCCGCTGAAGAGCGCGCGGCCGACGCCTGGTAATGCAGTATTCAGTAGTCAGTAGGTCAGTAGTCAGTAGGTCAGTAGTCAGTAGGTCAATCAACCGGTTGCCCCCTGAATACTGTTCACTGGTCACTGAATACTGTTCACTGATCACTGAATACTGATCACTGAACATGAACCCCTCCGCCTTTGACGCCTTCGCCCAGGATTACGACGCCACCTTTACCCAGACACGGCTGGGCCAACTGCTGCGGCAGCGTGTGTGGCGCCACCTGAGGCAGCACTTTACGGCCGGGCAGCACGTGCTGGAACTCACCTGCGGCACCGGTGAAGATGCCGTCTGGCTGGCACAGCAGGGTGTGCGTATCACGGCCACCGATGGGGCGGCAGCGATGGTGCAGGCCACGGCCGTGAAAGCCCAACAAGCCGGCGTAAGCCACCTCATCACCCCCATACAGATCTCACTGCAAGACCTGGCTGAAGGCCATCATCCCCGTGCCCTGACCGCTCACCCACCGGGTGACGGAGTGCCGCTTACCGCTTACGACGGTGCCTTCAGCAACTTCGGCGGCCTGAATACCATGGGCAGCTGGCGGCCGCTGGCCAAAAATTTGGCGTCCCTGGTGAAGCCTGGCAGCATGGTGATTCTGGTGGTGATGGGGCCGGTTTGCCCCTGGGAGTTTGGCTGGCACCTGCTGCATGGGGAGTGGGGCACGGCCGTGCGCCGCCGTAAACCACACGCCCTGGCAACCATCGGCCACAGCACCATTCCCATCTGGTACCCTTCGGCCCGGCGGCTACGTCGGGCGTTTGCCCCCTGGTTTCACCATTGCCATACGGAGAGCCTGGGACTCTGGCTGCCGCCCAGCTACCTGGGCCATCTTGTGGAGCGCTGGCCACGTTTTTTTAACCACATGGCTGCCCTGGAAAGCCGAACTGCCTCATATACACGGGGGTGGGGCGACCACTACATTCTCACCCTCACTCGTAAATCGACTGACTATGATTGCGCTTGCTGAACCACGAGTTTCCTTAAACAATTGGAGCAGTGTTACATACTGCACCCCATTTTTCCCGGCCATCTCCCGCTTGGTTGCTCCCTGAGCATGAGCAAACTTTCCCCTGGTGTCAATCAGCAAGCAGCGGTTTTATCTAACTACGGCCGTCCACCAGCAGGGCCGTGAACGCAAAAGCCCATTGGAGACAAGAGTAGAAGAAGTGGAGGACGGCCGTCCACCAGCAGGCAGTACAGGGAGAACAGATGAGCGGCAGGAAAGTGGGGCAGGTAAAAAAGGAGGGTACGGCCGTGCGTGCGTTTACTGTGTCATTGCCGTGGGGTAAAAAGCCATCAAACGTTCGGAAAATAACAAGCACCTCAATGATTTATCAGTTACTCTAAAAACAACACAGCTTAAAAGGAATGCGACAAAATGAAACAAATCTTTATCATCACATTGACCTTGATGATGATGACAGCTTGCACAGTAACCGAGCCAGCAGCCATGGCAGCGACCACACAGCCAGCCGCCACAACTCTGCCAACCACAACTCCCACCAGTTCGCCAGCGCCAACTACAACCATGTTAAATTCTCCGGCGGCGACGGTGCCCACCAAAACAGCCACTTCTTGGCCATCCACGCCTACCTCAACTTCCACAGTGGAGGCCGAAACGCCAACAAATACAGCAGCCAACTCACTTGAGCCAACGATAATGGCCACGCCCTTGCCTGAGCTTGCTACCGATTTTTGCTCACATGTGACAGACATCCCTCAAATTGAATGTGAAGCCTTAGTGGCCATTTATACGCAAGCATATGGGTTAAACGGAGAGTGGCTAGAAGAAGTCTCTTCCCCCTGTTCTTTGAGCGCGGTCGCTTGCTCTAATCATCATGTTACCGATATTACACTGGCTTACATTAGCCGCTTGAACAGCCTACCCCCAGAAATTGGCAATCTCTCCCATTTGGAAACGCTCGATTTGAGAACAACAAATTTGAGCAGCCTGCCTCCGGAAATCGGCAACTTGGCCAGCTTAAAATCCCTTTCCTTAAATCAAACCAAATTAAGCAGCCTACCCCCGGAGATTGGCAACTTGTCTAATCTGACCGAACTCTATTTAGACAACAACCCCTTGAGCAGCGTGCCTCCGGAAATTGGCAATCTGACCAGTTTAAGATTGCTCTACTTACATGCCACTGACTTGAGCAGCGTACCCCCGGAAATTGGCAATCTCCGCAATTTGGAAACACTCAGTTTAAGCTACAATCAATTGAGCAGTCTGCCCTCGGAAATTGGCAACCTGCCCAACCTGGCCCATCTCGCTTTAGACAATAACCAATTGAACAGCCTGCCATCACAAATTGGTAACCTGCCTAATTTGACCGGACTCTATTTAGGCCATAATCAACTGAGCAGCCTGCCCCCAGAAATTAGAAACCTGACAACCTTGACAAGTCTCTCTTTATATGACAATAACTTGAGCAGTCTGCCCTCAGAAATCGGCAACCTAACGGAGTTAAATCATCTTAATTTATATAACAACAACTTAAATAGCCTGCCCTCAGAAATTGGCAATCTCACAAGGTTGGATTATCTTAATTTATCTGCTAACAACTTTAGTACTCTACCCCCAGGAATTGGAAGCCTCTCTAACCTGAGGTACTTATATTTAGATGGCATCTACTTAAGCAGCCTGCCCCCAGAAATTAGCAATCTAACGAAGTTGGAAGCACTTGGTTTATCGAATACCAACTTGAGCAGCCTGCCTCCGGAAATTGGTAATCTGACAAACTTGAGCTCTCTCTATCTAAATAACAATCAGTTAAGCAGTCTGCCCTCAGAAATTGGCAACCTGACAAACTTGACAGATATCTCTCTGGTGAATAATCCCTTGACGACCCTACCACCCGAATTGTGTGCTGTGTTTCCAGAGGGCATGTTACTGCAACCAGTTTCTTTATGTTCCCCATAAAAGCAAGGTGCCTGGGTGCATCAGAATGTGCAGACGCTGTAAAAGGAAATGAAACATGAACAGACCCCATGACTGGGTAACGATTCCGGCCGGGCCGGTAACGTTGGCCGCCGGTGGCTACTTGGCAGCCATAACCACCTTTACCCTGCCCCCGTTTGCCCTGGCCCGGTATCCGGTGACCAACACGCAGTTTGGCGAATTTATAGCTGCCGGTGGGTACACCGACAACCGTTGGTGGTGCGCCCACGGCCGTGAAGCCCTGATTGCCGGTGCACGGTCTCTCATTTTTTGTGACACTCCCTTGTGATTCTCCCCCAAAAGATATATACTAATAATATATATTATCGGGAGGTACCCTATGGAAACCGCAAAGATTTTCATGACCGGACGAAGTCAAGCCATTCGCTTGCCCAAAAAGTATCGTTTTGAGGGTAGTGAAGTGTACATCAAAAAGATAGGTGATGTGGTCATGCTCATTCCCTATCATGCTCCTTGGGAAATCCTTAAAGAAAGTTTGGACATGTTTTCAGATGATTTTATGGAAACGAGAAATCAGCCAGAGATGCCAGAACGCGAGGGTATGTTTGAATGAAGTACATGCTGGATACCAACATGTGCATTTACTTGATCAAACGTAAACCTCCCCAGGTGCTGAAAAAATTCCAGGCTCATAGGCTGGGCGATATTTGTGTTTCTGCGATCACTGTCGCCGAATTGCAGTATGGTGTAGAAAAAAGTCAACAGCCAAAACAAAATCAAGCCGCGCTGGATTTATTTCTCGCGCCTTTGGAAATCGTCAATTTCGACCCGGCTGCCGCTCAACATTATGGTCAGATTCGGGCAACCTTAGAGCGCCTGGGCACGCCCATTGGCGCTTATGATCTTTTAATAGCCGGGCACGCCCAGAGTCTGGGGGTAACCTTGGTGACAAATAACATCCGTGAATTTTCCAGAGTGTCTAATTTAAGCGTGAAGGATTGGGTAACCTGATACAGAGACCCATGGGCTTGTCACCGGCGGTTTACAGTCGGCCAGGCCAATAAAATGGTGCCGTAGTCATAAACCCATGGCGTATTGTCAGGAGGGGACGGCCGTAGACTCTTCACCTGCTCACGCCAACCATCAAGGTTGGCCCCAACGTTTCCCAACTCAGATATTGACAGCGGTTTAAAGTATGTTAACATATGTTAATATTAACATATGTACGGTACGTATTAGCAGGTGAAGGATAAAAGCCAATGCCTCTCCAATACGCCATTTTGGGCTTTTTAAGTTGGCAGCCGTTAACCGGTTATGACTTAAAAAAACAGTTTGCCGCCTGGGAAACCTTCCCCTGGTCAGGCAACAACAACCAGATTTATACCGCCCTGGTTCAGCTGCATCGTGCGGCACTGGTCAGCAAAGAGGTTGAACAGCCTGAACATGGCCCCGCGCGCAAAGTGTATACGATCACGACCGCGGGGCTGGCCGCATTAAGACAATGGCTGCTGTCGCCGCCAGAACTGCCCCAGGTCAAACATCTGTTTCTGGCCCAATTGGCCTGGGCTGACCAATTAGCCCCAGAGGAATTAGATGAGCTGCTGGGTGTTTATGAAGAAGAAATTTATGTAAAGCTTTTGATGGTGCAAGAACAAGCACAACGGCCGTCAGACGCACCCCAACGCACCCCCCGTGAACGGTATCTATGGGCGATGATCCAGCAAAACTGGCGCTCCTTCTATGAACATGAACTGGCCTGGGTGCGCCAGGTACGCCAGGAAGTACAGGCGCTGTAAAAGGAAATGAAACATGAACAGACCCCATGACTGGGTATCGATTCCAGCCGGGCCGGTAACGCTGGCCGCTGGTGGCTACCTGGCAGCCATCACCACCTTTACCCTGCCCCCATTTGCCCTGTCCCGGTATCCGGTGACCAACACGCAGTTTGGCGAGTTTATAACGGCCGGCGGGTATACCGACAACCGTTGGTGGTGTGCCCACGGCCGTGCCCTCCGCCAAAAAGAAAGGTGGACAGAATCCCGTTATTGGCACGGCCGTGACTGGAATGCGCCCGACTGCCCCATAGTGGGCATTTCCTGGTATGAGGCGCTGGCCTACTGCCGCTGGCTGAGCCAGGAAACCGGGCAGACGATCACGCTGCCCACAGAACAGCAGTGGCAGCGGGCCGCCCAAGGGGACGACGGCCGTTATTACCCTTGGGGCAACATGGAACCAGAGGCCACACACTGTAACTGGCATCGCCAGGTGGATGAAACCACCCCGGTCACCCAATACCCCCACGGGGCCAGCCCCTTTGGCGTCATGGACATGTGTGGCAACGTCTGGGAATGGTGCCTCACGGGCTGGCAGAGCGGCTTAACAGAGGTGGACGGCCGTGAACCATGTCTGCTGCGCGGTGGCTGCTGGAGCAGTGACAGTCCCTTAAGCCTGCGGGTTACCAACCGCAGCCCCCAAGACCCCAATACCCGGCTTGACCCGGCTTATAGGAACCATGTCACGGTGGGTTTTCGCCCCGTATGGCTGGCCTGAGTAAAATTCACTTATGCCTTACCTGCCTTTGCCTGCACAACGCCTGTTTTATACCCATAAAAGCGGCAGCCGGGGGCTGCCAGCTTTGGTACTGGTGCACGGTGCCGGGAATGATCACCAGGTCTGGCCGGTGGACGTGCGCTATTTGCCGGCGTATGCGGTTTATGCGCTGGATTTGCCAGGCCACGGGCGTTCCACCCCACCTGGCCGCCGCACCGTCACCGCTTATGCAGACGATGTGGCAGCCTTCATCCAGGCACTTAAACTGCCCACCGCCGTGATCGTCGGCCATTCGATGGGCGGGGCCGTGGCCCAGATGATGGCCCTGCGCCATCCGCAGCGGGTGGCCGGCCTGGTGCTCATCGGCACTGGCGCCCACCTGCCCGTGTCTGACGCCATTTTAAATGGGGCGCTCACCGACTTTACGGCCACCGTGGACTTTATTACCAGATACTCCTGGGCCCGCGGCGCGCCGGCCACATTGGTGGCTGAAGACCATCAGCGCCTGGCACAAACAGACCCCCAGGTATTGCATGATGATTTTGTGGCCTGTCATGAGTTTAATGTGATGGATCGGCTGCCGTTTATTCACGTGCCGACATTGGTAATAGCCGGCGAGGTGGACAAGATGACGCCACCCACATTCAGTCACTTCCTGGCGACCCACATTCCCCAGGCTGAATTGGTGACCATCGCCGGTGCCGGTCATAAAATGATGTGGGAACAACCAGCACAAGTCAGTGCGGCCATAAGTGTCTTTTTACGCACCGCTTTCCCCCCTCACCTGCCTGGTACCGGTTTTCAGTAATCAGTGGTCAGTTTTCAGTGCTGGCCTACCTCTGGAAATAGTCTACTGAAAAGTGATGACAGACTTCTGGTTACTGGTACTAGTCACACCACAAAGCATTAACCTGGCAGATGTTACCTTTTACCTGAAACCCCGACAGATAAGATGACAAACTTACTATCGGAGGTTTTATGGTTATTAATCAGGTGAGTACAAACATCAGTGAAGTCCAATTAATTAGAGCCGCACGGGATGATCCGCAGGCATTTGATAGGTTGTACCGGCAGTATGTCACGGCCGTGTACCGATACTGCTTTGCCCAGACCAGCTGCCCAACAGAAGCGGAAGACCTGACGGCAAGCATCTTCCTGGCTGCCTGGGAAGCGCTGCCGAGGTATGGCGGGCGTGGCTCGTTTGCGGCCTGGTTATTTGGCATCGCCCGGCGCAAGTGTGCCGATTTCCATCGTCGCCACTACCGCCAACACGAAGAAGGCCTGGACACGGCCGTCGCCCTGCCTGACCCTGATCTTATGGCTCCCATCCTGGAACAACGCACCACCCAACAAGAGATCATGGCCTGCGTCCAGCAGGTAATACAGAACGGCAGCCCTGACCGGCGTGAGGCTCTTTACCTGCGCTTTTGGGGTGGGCTGAGTGTCCATGAGACGGCCGTGGTCATGCGCAAATCAGAAGCGGCCGTCAAAATGCTTATCTCACGGATGATCGCCGAGTTAAAGGAGAAATGCATACACCATGCGTAAAAAAGACACAAACCAACTGAATCACTATATCGATGATCCCAAACACCACCCGGCGCCTGATGCGGAAACGGCGCGCGTGGTGGCACAGTTACAGCAGCAGGCCGCCCAAGTGGAACCCCGGCCGCAATTTGTCAATGACTTATCTGCCCAACTGCAAGCAAAAGCCCGGCCACAAAACTCGGCACGTACCCGGGCAGACTGGTTGATCATGCGTTTTGTGCCTCGTGTGGTGGGCGCCACCGCTGTTGTAGGCCTGATCGCGCTATTGGCATGGGGCGTACCTACCCTGTGGCAGCAGTGGCGAACGCTGGAACCGGAACCTGCTGTTAGCGGTGATGCTGTGGAGATCACGGAACGCACCACGACCGATCCTGCCGAAATCTTTCCGGAAGTCCCGGCCGAACTGCCCCTATACCACATCGAACAGCTGCCAATTCCGACAACGCCGGAGCAGGCGCTGGCCTGGGCGGCTGATTTTGGCTTGCCAGACCCCAAAGTCTACACCGATCCTCGCCAACCAGAGGCAGGGTTCCAGGTCATAGGCAGCAGCAATGAAGTACTTACCTTTCAACCACATGGACCCGCCAGCATCTACTACGCCATTGGGCAAGAGGTAATCATGGGTTACCAGACGGCTTCGTCAGAAAGTGATCCACTGCCTTTTACTGACGCGGCGGCAGCGGCCGTCAACTTTCTGACCACCCATAATCTTCTACCGGAAAGCTACCAGGTGACCGAAGATGCACCAGACCGCCTGCTCCCTTATCGCCGCATCGCCATTGTCCCTGATCTTAATGGCTACCCCCTGGCCGGCAACTATGGTGCACCTTATGCTCAGATCCATGTCGATCCTGACGGAACCGTTATCTATGCTGAGTTTAGATTTGCCACGTTTACGCCGGGTAACCTCACGGCCGTACGGCCCGCCCAGGCAGCCTATGACGCTTACTTACAGGGGGATATTCAGTCACTTGGCATGGAAGCGCGCATGGATGAATCGGTTGTTAATATGGCGATACGTCACTTTGCTGCCCCACCCCCGGTAGTCCAGGTAGGGGACGTGATCACGCTCACCGGCTGGGTGAATCTGATGGTAGCCGCCGATGACAGCGACATCAAGGCAACGCTGCACGGCCGTCTGCCGGGCACCTACCATCTCACCGGCGATAAGCTGCTGGAAATGACAGGCACCACGCCACCGGGTGAAGTGACGGTGCAAGGGACGGTAACGGCCGTCTGGGATGAAGGCGCCTACCAGATAGAAATCACCGATTGGGAGCTAGCCCGTTCTAGTTACAGCTCTTTTAGCGATTACACCTGCCTTAAAGGCACATTCAGCCGCGAAGGCGAAGAAGGTTGGATCATCACAGATGACACTCTCCGTTACCGCCTCCCTCAGGCTCCGGCTGAGCTGCACGATGGCGACCGTATTGAAGTTTGTGGCCAGCCGCCTTCGGCTGACAATGTGGACCTGGCCTGGAACGACATCTCCCAACCACCAGCCTCGGAAGTCCCCCCCCTGTCAGAAGGTGGCATGAGCATGACGACCGTGCAAGTGGCAACAGTCGTCGAAGACATAACGTCTACGACAGAGGTGGGCAGTGTGATGGTGGAACACAATGTTACCTTTAGCGGTGGCGGCGGTGGCGGTGGTTATCTTTTGCCAGCGGATGCCCCCGAAGCGCAGTATGAAGTGGGCGAAACCGTGGTTATAACCGGCACTGTAGAAGCCCTCATATTTGCCGAAACAGATGGCAGCCAACGCGCCCAGATACTTTTGCAACCGCTTAACGATGTGGGACTGGTAGAAGGTAGTTTAGCACTGGAAGCAGAGCCGGAAGTTCTGGCCGAGATCGCCGACTACCACGGCCGTTTCCTCACAGTTTCCGGGGTCATCACAGAGGTGGAAGCCGGGTTTGGTCGGGCCCTGGAAGTACAGACGTTTAGGCCGGTGTGGCCGGCGGCACGCCCACAAAACTTCCTGGGGCACATTAAATTAGAGGTGATCGATGGTGTGGACACGGCCGTGTTTGTAGACCATGCCACCGACCAGGGGTACATCATCGCCTGGAAAGATGTCTATTACCGTGAAAATGATGACATGGTGCGCCAGCCTCAAATCTTGGTGAGCGGCCTCATTCACCCCGAGCAAGATGTGGCCGGGCATCCCATCCTCATCATCCGCAGCAGCCTCTATGACAGCTACATCGCGCAAGCGAAAGACGTGTCTGAGTTTCCGTTGGAAGAAGAGCCGCCCCTGATCCCTTATGTCCCAACCGATCCGTTAGATACCCTGGCCGACATGGTGTTAGAACGCATGGAACTTGTGTATTACTGGCAGCCAGCCTACGATTCCGGCCCGCCAACCGGGCTGTACGAGCTACCGCCCCTGCTGCCGGAGCAAGTGGTCAAACCAGTGTGGGTTATCCACGGCCGCAGCCCCGACGGCCTTACCATCTTTAAAGTTTATATAGAAGCGACAGGGGATTAAGGGCCGCACAGGTGCCAGGGCCAGTTATCAGAAGTCAGTAATCAGCGGCCAGTAACCAGTGTTCAGTAGACTGCATCCAGAGATAGGCCCTACTGAACACTGGCCACTGATGACTGAAAACTGATATTAGTGATGTAGAATTTGGGACAGGAACAGTTTAGTCCGTTCGTTTTTAGGGTTACTAAAGAAATTGGCAGGAATATTCTCCTCTACAATATGCCCTCCATCCATGAAGATAACCCGCTCGGCCACTTCACGAGCAAAGCCCATTTCGTGGGTTACGGCCAACACCGTATAACCGCTATGCGCCAGATCACGCATCACATCCAGCACTTCTTTAATCATCTCCGGGTCCAGCGCCGACGTGGGTTCATCAAAGAGCAAAATCTTCGGCTCCATCGTCAGGGTACGGGCAATGGCCACCCGCTGCTGCTGGCCGCCGGAAAGCTGACCGGGGTATTTATGGGCCTGTTCTGGAATGCCCACACGGGTCAGCCATTTTACGGCCGTTTCCTCGGACTTTTCCCGCGACCATTTCCGCACGTGCATGGGCGCCAGCATCACATTTTCCAGCACCGTCAGGTGAGGGAACAGGTTAAACTGCTGGAACACCATGCCCACCTCACGCCGGATTTCGGCAATGTTACGTACATCGTGGCTCAGTGTAATACCGTCGACGATGATCTCCCCCTGCTGATGCTCTTCCAACCGATTCAGGCAGCGAATGAAGGTAGACTTGCCCGAACCTGACGGGCCAATGATAACGATCACCTCACCCGGCTTTACATTCAGGTCAATGCCCTTTAAGGCATGAAAATCCCCGTACCACTTATGCACGTCCCGACATTCAATGATGTATTCATTATCCAACACCGGCGTTGTTACAATTGGTTCTGCTAAGGTCATTGTTCCTCCCAAGACATAATCCGTAATTTGTAATCCGATCTGCCAGTAACGACAGTTTACGGATTACCGCTTACCGTTCTCCAAGTCCTGATTGCTTTTCCAACCGCGCGGCATATCCGGCCATAAACGCGGAAACGATAAAGTACAATACAGCAATAAACAGGTACGCTTCACGACGTACACCCAGCCACTGTGGTTGGGCAGCAATGGAGTTAGCCACCCCCAGAATATCCAAAAAACCGACAATGGCGACCAATGTCGTGTCCTTAAACAAGCCGATGTATTGGTTGGTAATGGCCGGGATGACGGTGCGCAGCGCCTGGGGCATGATGATAAGACGATATTTGTTGACGGTACTCAGTCCTAACGAGTCAGCTGCTTCATACTGTCCCTGGGGAATGGCTTGCAGCCCGCCACGCACATTTTCGGCCAGGTACGCCGCCGCAAAAAGCGCAAAAGCCCACATCACGCGCCATGTCTTCAAAAACTCCATCTCTGGCGGCAAGAAGATGGGAAAGAGGATGATGGAAAGAAACAATACGGTGATGAGGGGAATGCCGCGAATAAACTCTATATACATCGTGCAGAAACCAGACACCACATTCCCTTTCCATACCCGCTGGAAAAGGTAGGCAATCACCGGCACAATGAGTGGCCAGTAAGCCACCACCATTTCAAAGTTGTTACGGGCATTGTCTACCAACGGCCGTGTGCTGTAATAAAGTCCCAGCACCATAATGATGAGGGCTACCGAATAAGTAATCCAGTTGGGGATGCCCCGAATGGTGCTGCGCCGTCCTAAGGCCAACAAGACGCCCAAGGGGAACGAGACCACAATGGCAAACGCCGTGATGATCAGCGTCAGCATAAAGCCACCCCAATCTACGTCTGGACTAAGGGGCGTAAATGCTTGTCTTTCTTTAGTTATGACCAAGAAGTCAGCGTATGAGAAAAGATAACTGACGACGATAATCATGCTAAAGAAGGAGAGAAACATAAAAATGCGGACCAACCATTTCAGCAGAAGCCGGCCAGTATCCCTTGTTCCCGCTTCTCCCTCTTGCGCCACATACCTATTATTGAGATACTTATTGATCCCCCACAAAATGATAGTGCTGACTACGACAATAAGATACGGCACAACTTCTCGCAACAACCCTTTTGCAGTCGTCGGGGGTACGTTGAACAAGCCAAATATGAGAAAGATGATGCTGAGAACACTGAAGAAAGAAAGCAAGATCAGGATGGTAACAGAGAGTTTGAGCAAACTACGACCAAAACGAACAAAGGTCGATTCACCGATCCGTGGCGGATATTTAGCAGCGATATATTTGTTGAACCGCCAGAGGATGAAAGCGACCATCAGAACAGAAGCATAAGGCTGAATCTCGCCAAAAAATTCATCTCGGGTCAACGGCCGCAGCTTGTACAGACTAAATATGAGCAGCGTGACATTAATTACGCCTATAAAAGCCAAAAAAGCAGTCAACCCTGTCAATACTGTGACAAGAATCCGGCCTACTCGAGTAAATTCTGATTCACCAATCTGTGGCGGATACCTGGCGTTAATGTATTTATTTAAGGCCCACAAACCGGCTGCCCCAACGATGACCACAAAATAAACCCCCATATTACCAATCACATCATTTCTAGCTGTTTCTGCCCTTTCTGTTAAACCACGTACCAGGAAGCTTTCATCCATAAAGCCATCTCTAAGTGATGAAACCCATTCTGTAAAAGACGCAGCCAGATTTAAGAAAACATTCCCCCGACCTGTTGGCGACCCAGCCAACAAAATGTAAAAGATAATGGGTGAGGCCAGCCAGATGTAGGTAAGCGTGCGGCGGGTACGCTTGTTTTGGAAAGTGGGACGGTAAACAAAAAGACTAACAGCCGTCAGGCTTACGCCTAAAATGGTGGCCGCCGCTACCCGCCACAACTCTGCCCGGTTAAAGCGGAAGACCATCATGTTAACCACATTGGCGTACACGGCCCCCCAGTTAGCGCCGCTGAACTGCCGGGAAATTTCGTACCGGGCGGGGTTACTGGCCGTGCTTTTAAAACAGGTACGGCCGTTTTCTGGGTCATCGCGCAGCGTGTCAAAACAGAAAGAGGCTGGTTCTTCACCGAGGGTTGTTTCTGTAATCACTGTTTCTGAGATGTCTGGGGCAAAGGCCCAACGGGGGAAGCACTCCTGGCTGGTCTCTTCCAACTGATCGGCTCCCGCGGCCAACGTACCGATGTTAAAGCAGTACGTATCTCCTGTCACCGAGGCCACGTCGGCCCGCAGGTTGGTCGTGGGGGTCGTGGCAAAGCTGGCTGTTTCAAAGGCGTAACGAAACAAGCCAAAAACCGCGGCCAGCAACCCTAACACAATGATGAGTGTCAGCTGGATGTTGGTGATGGAATTGTAGAGGTTGTTACGCAGCCAGAGGGTTACGGCCATGTGCCGGTGAATCAATTCTGCATAGACCGTCGCCGCCACACTCACCACCCAGGCCACCAGTATCACAATTGTCGTGACCGGCGTCGCTTCCAGGCGCCCCAGGGTAAAACGAACGGTAAACACAGTCAGAACCACCAGCCATAACGTCAGCCCCCAGTTTTTGGTAATATGATCACTCACCCACAAGTTCCAATTTAAGTGAATACGGTGGGAGGAAGGTCTTTCCATTTTGGGTTCAGAAATTGTTGCCATAGCTTATCTCTCCACCAGTTGAATACGCTTGTTATACCAGTTCAGGAACAGCGAGATGATAATGCTAAACGTCAGGTATGTCAGGGCTGTCAGCAAAATCGGCTGGATAGAACGGCCAGATTGGTTGCCAATAATGGTCATCACCTGCCACAAATCAGGGAAGGCAATGGCCAGTGCCAGGCTGGAATTTTTGGTCAGATTTAAATATTGGCTGGTCAGGGGGGGGATAATAACCCGCAGCGCCTGGGGCAGCACAATCAGGCGCAGCCGCTGCCCTTCAGACAGGCCCAACGCCCGTGCAGCTTCGCTCTGCCCTTTGCCCACAGAAAGGATGCCAGCACGCACGATCTCCGCGATGAATGCGGCCGTATACACCACCAACCCTAACAATAACGCCGTAAACTCCAGTGACATCTTGCTGCCGCCCACGTAATTAAACCCTTCCAGGGCGGGCACAGACCAGCGGGCCGGCGCTTCACGCACAGAAACAACCAGATGGCCGGCGCTGTTTCCCAATACATCTCGTTCCGCCGCCAGGGTTGCCTTAGAGGCCACAAATACATCACACGCCTTTTCCTCATCGTCATAAGCCTGAATCGCCTGGTCAGGCCGGGCAAACCGGGCCACTTTGTAAGGAATGCCCGCCGCCCGCAGTTGCGCCGTAAAGTTCACCTCCGAAGCAGCCCCCTGCAGGCTGCACACCTGCAGCGCTGCTGCAGTCACGTCGTCGGCGGTAAGATTCTCTTTGGCCAGTTCCTCGCTCAACAAGCCCAGATTACCAATTCCCAGGCGGCGTTCCATCATCGATTCCAGGTCTTCAAATTCGCGCACGCGCTCGGCCTTGGCTACCAGAAAACCTTCATTGCTGGACGTACTGCTGGCTACGATCCAACCAACGGCCACAACCACGACAAATGATAGCAGGCACCACCAGGCGCGGTTACTGGCTTTGCCCGTCTTTTCTTCGCGGTTGCCCAGGTACATCCACAAATATTGCGCCTGGATAATGCCCAATATGACAAACGCAAACCAGATGGCAAAGGATGAGAGGGTCACAATTTTGGGGAAATTGACACCACGCTGACTGATAAAAATGGGTAAGCCTAAGGGTTGAATCGCCTGTTGTACAGATGGCAGCTCCAATAACAGGAATACAAAGTAAAGAAAAAACAATTGCAACAGCAGCGGTGTGTTACGGATGATGTCTATATATGCCTTGGCAATATTCCGCAGCAGCCAGTTGTTGGAGAGACGGGCAATACCAGTGACGGTACCCAGTATGGTAGCCAATATGATACCAATGAATGAAACTTTGGCCGTGTTGAGCAGCCCTACTTTGATGGCGTCCCAGTAGGCGTCGCTGGTCTTGTAAGGCACCACCGATTCGGCGATATCAAACTGGGCTTCGGTGGCCAGAAAGTCAAACGCACAGCGATAAGACCATTTTTCCTCGGTGCCATACAGACAGACAAACTGCGCCGGGCCAAGTCTTACCAGGTTAGCGCCTACATTGCCTATAAACCAGGCCAATGCGCTGCCCACGACAATAACAAAAATGATCTGCGCCAGGACGCCCAGAATACGGCCGTCACGCCAAAAAGGTATACGTTCTTGGGTGGTATATTGGGGGGGGCGGTTACTTAAATCTGACATAGACATTCCCCTATGCCACTGCTCGGTAACCAGCAGCCACTACTCAGCTAACAAGCACTGAACACTGATTACTGAACACTGAACACTGATTACTTTTTGTACTAGAGAGAGCCGCACAGACAATTTACCAGGCTGTCTTCTCATGACATTCTCCGTCGTGAAAGGGGATCAGGGCAGGGCGTTCATGACGGACACCCTGCCCTCAATGTTAACGCCGGCTGTGGTCACTGTGTTCACTAGACCACAAACCTTGTTACTTATTTATACGGAATTGGGTACAAGATACCGCCGTCGGTATACAAAGCGTTCAAACCACGTGGCAGGTTAAATGGCGTATCCGGACCCAGGTTGCGGTCATAAATATCCCCATAATTACCTACCTGGCTGATCACCTGGTAACACCAATCATTGGACAACCCCAGGTTCTGGCCCAAGTCGCCGGTTTCACCCAACAGGTCAGAGATAACCGGGTCATCACCACCCAGCATATCATCCACGTTGGCCTGGTTCACGCCTAGGAATTCAGCGTTGATGGTGCAGTACACCACCCAGGAGACAATATCGTTCCAGTTGTTGTCGCCGTGGCGGGTCAACGGGCCCAGTGGTTCACGGGACATATCTTCCACTAAAATCTGGTGCGCTTCCGGGTCGGCCAGCAAAATTTGCTGCGAAACCAGACCAGACTTATCGGTGGTGAAGCCATCGCAGGCACCGCTGTCATACGCTTCGCGTGTGGCCACGGCATCTGCATAGACCAAAATCTCAATGCTCACACCAATGCCTTCAAAGTATTGAGCCAGGTTTTTTTCCGTTGTTGTACCAGATTGCACACAAACGGTGCCCCCTTCCAGGTCTTCCAATGAACCAATCGCGCTGGCTTTGCGCACCATCATACCCTGCCCATCAAAAAACGTGGTGGGTGCAAAATCAAAACCCAGGGCCGTATCACGGCTAAACGTCCAGGTTGTGTTGCGGATGAGGACGTCTACCTCGCCAGATTGCAAGGTGGGGAAACGGCTCTCGCCCGTAGTGGGGGTCACTTCAATGGCCTCAGCGTCACCCAGCACGGCGGCCGCAATAGCATGGCAGAAGTCGACATCAAACCCGGTAAAGTCACCGCTGTCGGGGTCCAGATAGCCAAAACCGGGCACGTTCTGGTTGCCGCCACACTTAAGGGTGCCACGCTCCTGCACCAGGCCCAAGGTTTCGTCACCGCCAGCGAAGGTCACAGCAACAGGCTGGGCCTCGCCGCCTTCGCCCGCTACTTCCACAATGCGGGTAACTTCCACTTGCACTTCACGGGTGACTTCTACGGTCTGTGTTTCCCCGCCGCCACAGGCCACCAGTACCAGGGCCAATAATAACAAGCTGACAATCATCATAAACGGCTTTTTGTTCATGTTTTCTCCTCCAAAAGTTTAAAGTATCACTTTGCTTTATAAAACCGGGTCTACAAGCGTCTTTCGGTTGTGCCTCTATCGAAAGACTGAGCTAAACAATTCATAAGCTAAATGGTTTATTCTTTAACTTTTTCCCTCCTTTTGTGTGAGATGGATAGGCGTAAGAAATGTGGGCGTGTTTTATCCCTCATCCCTGATTATAAGCACCATCAACGGCCGTACTACCATGTGCGGTAATATGTAAGCGGCTATCCATTGAAGCAATCTTTACTTTGTGCATGGTGGTTGCTGGAAGGCGATTTGCCGTGTTCAGTGAAAAAGAAAAAGACAAACCCTGATAGAGTGTGGCCTCTTCCCAGGCGCATAATCAGGTTTTCCTAGTATAGCGAGGTGGGGGAAATGGTCAAATTTTGTGGCCCGGGCCTAGCTGAATGTGGTCGGCAACTCAACTACCGTCCACATTCAGCCTGTGCCGGGCATGGCGCTCAGGGGGCTATCTGCAAGATGCCCCCTTCAGAGGCCGCGATCCAGAGCGTTTCCAGGTAATCAACCAGAATGTTTTGGCCGGTCAGGTTGTTGGTGGGCAGACCTTCGGCCGTGGTCAAGATGAGGGGAGCGCCGTCTAACAAGATGTGCAGGCCGCCGCCATCTGTACCCAGGGCAATGCCCCCTTCATTGTCCACAATGACCGTATGGATGGCATAGCCCGCCTGATAAATTTCAACAAAGTCATTGCCGTCGTTTTGCAGCAAGGTGTCATCTACTGCCACCAGAACGTTGCCGTCCTGGTCTTGGGCCAGCGCGTTCACACTGGGAAAGAAGCCGGGCAGGCCGTCGGCGTCATCCCAACGGGTGAAGGTTTGCAGGCTGCTATCGCTGGCATCAAAGCGATAGAGGGCATTCACGCCGCCCACCCAGACGTTATCACCCTCGGCCAGGATGGCGTGTATCCAGCGGGGGGAACGGCCGTCTTTCCTTTCTGTCTCCGTTAACAGATCCATGTACGTAAATGTGTCGCCGTCCCACACCGTTACACCGCCAGTGGTGCCAAACCACAGACGTCCCTGGCTGTCACGAGCTATAGAAGTCACATCACCCTGGTAAATGCCTGCGCCGGCCTCATCTGCGTTTTCCAGGTCTGCCCAGGCGCCGCTGTCATAGTCATAAAAGCTGGCCCCGCCCGTATGGCCAACCCACATGCCATCGGCCTCCGGATAAAAGACGTTGACGCCGTTCCAGGTCAGATGATCACTCAGGTCTGCCCAGGTTCCAGCCACATCGTAGGCAAAAAATTGATGGCCGCCATTGTAACCACCTACCCAGATCGATCCGTCGGCTCCCTGGGCAATGGCTCGGAACTCGTTAAACAGCGGCTTTGTCTCCAGCTTAAAATTATGCCAGGCTGCGCCGTCATAATAACTGATGCCTTCGCCTTCGCTGCCGTAAAAAATTTGTCCTATGTCGTCTACAAAGAGGCCGTTGTTAAAGTCATCAGCCATGCCTTCTTCGTCTTCAAAGGAGGTCAGGCAGGTCTGGCTGGCCGGGTCAAACTGGCAAATACCCCCCAGGGTGTCATTGGTCCAGATCGTGCCGTCTGGCCCTAAGGCCAGGTCATCGGTGCCGCTCCAAAACGGCCAACCGGGGATGTCTTCGCTGGCAATAAAGGTAAACTGCCCATCGCCATCTACACGGGTCAACCCACCGCCCTGGGCAAACCAAACTGTACCGCTGTTATCTACCAGGATGTCTTCTACAAAGTCCTCAAAATTATCGGTGCTGGCATCGTCCAGGCCGCTTTCGTCATCGTAATAATCTACCGTCCCCTGCCGGTGATTGATGCGCGAGACGGCCCCAATATGGGCCACCCAAATTTCATCCAGATCACCCTTGACCGCCAGCGCCTCAGCCCAGCCGCTTTCCAGGTCATCAAACGGTTCGTAATACGTCCATGTGTCGCGGCCCACTTCGTAGACATCCACGCCATCCAGATCATAGCCAATGACCAGAGCCTTGGCCTGGGGCACACAGGCCAGGGAGACAACGCCATCATCGCTGCTCATGCCGCTGTTGTCTGGCGTCCAGTTTTCAAAAGTGTCGCTGGCCGGGTCATATAGGCTCAGGCCGGCTTTGGTGCCAATGACAATACGCTCCTCCGGCACGTCGCAGATGGTCACGGCCTGGGCCACGTTATGCCCCAACCCTTCCAGGGTGGTCCACTGGCCGACCGGTTCACCACTGGCGTAATCCCAGGCTACCAGGCCGCCGCCGGTGGCCGCGTAAACCTGGCCGCCATGAACAGCAATAGCCATCACCTCGTTGCCATTGGTGAACATGGTCATACCGGGTTCCGGGGTAATGCGAGGCACATCATCACGCACGGTGGCTGGCCCGCCGCTGCCCACCATGCCTACCGGGCTGCTGCCAGAGGTGGGCGGGGGCAAAGCGCCGGTGTCTCCTTCAGGGAAACCTACCAGTTCAACGGCGTCGATCTCATTCCACCCCAACCCTAACTGTGACTGATCAAGGGTGATGCGCACGCCATCGGCCAAAATATCGCCGTCTAAAGGGATAGATAAGACGTAAGGGCAGGTGTCAGCCACGGCCGTGGGCGTGCCCTCATACACAGGCACAAAATCCCCCTTCTCGTCCACCAGGTCTACGGCCGTCACCTGATCAGGGTTGTAGGTCTGGTAAATGTTGATCTGGGTCACGTAAACAAGTTCATCATACCCCAAAAGAATCGTTTCTTCAGTGTCGCTGTCCGCAGAAGCCCAGGCTGTTACCTGGTCGCCACATTCAAAGGTATCTGGTTCACCCATGGCCTGCTCGGCCGACCAATCTGATGGTGTGTATTCTGAAGAGGCCAGGGCAAATGTAGCCCACTGGGTGATCGTCTCTGTGTCGTCCACGCCGTTAAACAGGCCGCTGGCCGTCGGCACAGATAACTTAATTGTCGGTAACATCGCTTCCAAAATCGGCAGATAGTCGGCTTCAGCAGCTAGAGGGGTGGCGGCAAAGATAAAAACAATACGGCCGTTGTCTGGATCAGCCAGGGCCACAAACTTCACCGTACCATCCAGATCATTGCTGCTGACGTCATAAAGAGCCGCAGCGCCGTCATAGCCACCCATCGTAACCGCCGCTGCCGCTTCACGCTGGGTGAACGAGGCAGCATCACTATCTCCTTCCGTACCAGCGATCAAGGTAACAAACGCCTCTACAACGGCCACCGGATCATTGGGATCAGCATCAGCAGGCATGATGAAGGCCAGCGCTTCTTGTGGCAGGTTGGTGATCTGCACCAGCATCCCCGTTTCCATCTGCTCCGGGTCGCCCAACCAGGCCGGGTCAGAGGCCAGTCGCAGGTCGCCGTTTTCAGTCACCTCGGTTACCCAACCGGCCGGGTAGCTAATGGTTACCCCAATGCCCTCGCTGGTAGCGTCAGCAAAATCGGCGGCAAGGTTGGGGGTCGCTGTAGGCGCCGGGGTTGGGGATGATGCCGCCGTGGCCGTTGGTTCTGGCGCACTGGTTGGTGGCGGCGCCAATGCTGCCGCCACTTCTTCATCAACAACATTGGAAAGCGTGGGGGTACTAAGGTCGATGGTATTAAGTATGGCATCGAACAGGGGCCGCATCTCTTCTTCTTGGGCGGCGGGGGTAGCGGCAAAGAGGTAAACGATGACATTTTCATTGGGCACGGCCGTGAGCATGATGAACAGGTCTTCCCCCGCTTCGCTCTTAGCATCTATGATCATCATGGCAGCAGCGTGCCCATTGTATTGGACAGCCTTTGCTTCTTCACGAATAGTGGCTTCCTCTTCGCCAGCTAAAACGATCTCCCGAAAGACGTCTAACAAGGCAACGGCGTCACCCGGTTCTATCTCTTCCGGGCTTAATAAACTGGTCATCGCCTGGTCAAAACCAGTAATGATCACCAGGGCCCCTTCGTCTACCTTGTCAGGGCTGTCAAACAATTCCTGGCTGGTCGCCAGTTGAATATCACCCTCTGTAAAATCGGCTACCCACGCTTCCGGATAACCGATAGTAATGCCTAATTCTTCACTGCTGGCTTGCTTAAAGGCGGCCGTATCCACCTTGCCTCCCCCGCATGCCGCCAAAAAACCGCCCAGCAGCAGGCCAAACAACCACAAAACACAACAATTTGTTTTCATTTCACGCTCCTTTGTTTGCAATTCTATGATCAAACAGGTTGGTGGTCACCACAATAATAGATTTTTTCCTTTCTGGAAACCAGGGATTCTATGCCATGCCGGTAATGGCTCAGGTAGAATCTTTTAACGTTGAGGTAGGGGCTGGCTCTACCTGGTGGCGAATATACATCAGCAGGCTGTCCACATCGGCAAAAGCGTGCCGCTGGCCGGTGTGGGGGTCTTCCAAGGTAGCGCGCCAAATAGTGTCCCCCTCTTGCCATAGGCGTATCAAAAAGGCATGATACGTTGGCCGAGTCTTTTTATCCTTCATATCCCAGTTCCGTGATCCCTGCCGCTTTGGCGCAGAGGGTTTATAATGAAGGTCGTTGAAGCTTCGGAGACCTTGATAGCCGTCTAAAAACACCTTCCCGGTTTGCCGACGTAAAGGTCATTTCAGGTATGTCCATCCATACCGCAGCTTATGGATGGACGCACCCTTAAATGCCTGCGCTGTTTTATGCTCAAAGAGGCAGACGTTATAAAATGGCTAACCTGCTTACCAGCTTAATCATAGAACGATCCCAAAGCGATCCCGTCCAGTCACTATGGGCGCATCTGCAAATACGTTACTGAATTAGCAGACGCGCTGTAAGCAGCCTTATTACCCCAAAACCGGGAAGTTATTTTTAGCCGGTTATTATGTGGGCGGCTCTTCAGGCCGATGTAAGCGGAAACACGGCTTAAGCGCAGCCACAGCCAAAGGAAAATGACGTCGTTAACCATTGAACTTCTGGGTGGCTTAAACATCAAACAAGACGGCCGTACCCTGGCCAATTTTAAGTCACGCAAAGCGGAAGCGCTGCTGGCGTACCTGGTCCATGGTCAACGGCCGTTTACCCGTGAAGAACTTGCCGCCTTTTTTTGGGAAGAGAGTAAACCGGCACAAGCCCAGGCTAATTTGCGCAAGCTTCTTTCTGACTGCCGCCAGGTGGTGGGTAACTTTTTGCTCATAGACCGGGAAACTGTTGCTTTTGACACAAGCAGCGATTATTGGCTGGATGTGGCTGAATTTCTGGCAGCAATCAGAGCGTTAAGCCCATACGGGCAAGACCGCCAATCGCCACACTTGGATCTTTATTTCTCCCAACTTGAACAGGCCATCACCCTTTACAAAGGCGACTTTCTGGCCGGTTTTTACCTGCGTGACAGTGTGCATTTTGACGAGTGGGCGGCTCTAGAACGAGAACGTTTGCGGCTGACGGCCGTGACCGCCCGCAAACAACTGGCCACATATTGCCTGCACCGACGTGCCTACCAGCAGGGCATCCTCCATGCTACGCACCTGCTGGCGATGGATCCTCTACACGAAGAGTCTCACCGCCTGCTTATGCGTCTGTTGGCCCGCGCCGGTCAGCGCAGCGCCGCCCTGGCCCAATACGCCGACTGTGAACGTACGCTGGCCCATGACCTGGCCGTGCCACCCATGCCTGAAACCACGGCCGTCTATGAACGCATCCGCCAGGCACCGGAAAGGCCATATCATTTCCCCTTCCATCTGCCCCCCCTGGTCGGCCGGGAAACCGAGCTGACCCTCATCAGCCAGCAGCTAGATACAACGCAGGGCCATACGGCATACGGCCGTTTGCTCATCCTGGTGGGGCCAGGGGGCGTGGGCAAAACGCGGTTAGCACTGGCCGCCACGGCTGACTTAAGCACCGATTACCGGCATGGCGTCTACCTGGTGCCGCTGGCTGGTTTAGCGCCAGCCGATGCCCCCCGCCTCCAACTGGCGGCCGCCATGGCCCATGCCCTCAATGTGCCCCTTAGCGGCAGCCACTCCCCCGAAGACCAGTTACTGGACTACTTGCGGGAAAAGGAATTGCTCCTGATTTTGGATAACTTCGAGCAGTTCCTGGCCGCCGCCAACTGGCTGCAAACGCTGCGTCAGCAGGCTCCCCACGTCACCTGCGTGGTCACTTCACGCCAGCCCCTGCGCCTGCCAGGGGAATGGGTGTGGGCATTAAGTGGGCTTCCTTTTCCCCTGGCAGTTGGTCATCAGTACACACTGTTTAGTGGTCAGTCTAAACACCACCCTGCACAGCATAGTGAACACTGGTCACTGACCACTGACTACCCGGCACTGCAGCTTTTCCAGCAGCACGCCCAACGGGTAAACCCTGGTTTCACCCTCACGGCAGATACCCAGGCCGATGTCATTCGTATTTGCCAGCTGGTCGAAGGGCTGCCATTGGCCTTAGAACTGGCCGCCACGGCCGTGCGCGCTTTTTCGCCGGCACATATAGCCCAACAGTTGCAAAACAATGTAGATTTTCTAGCCACCCGTGACCGTGATATACCGGCGCGCCATCGCAGCGCCCGCGCTGTGTTTGCCTACGCCTGGGAACTGTTGAATCCCCGTGAACGTGCCTTGTTTAGCCGGCTGTCGCTTTTTCACGGTGGCTTTTCCCTGGACGCCGCCGTGACAGTGGCCCAGGCCAGCCCGGCCATGCTGCGGGCGCTGGCAGAAAAATCTATGCTGCGGGTGGAAGCCTCTGACCGTTACCAGATCCATGAACTATTGCGGCAATATGGCCTGGAACAGTTGAGGGCAACAACAGTGTACCCGGCCATACGGGCAGCCCACGGCCGTTATTATGGCCATTGGCTGCAAGCCCAGGCCAGCCGTCTCCATGGGCCGGAACAAAAAGCTGCTCTCGATGCCATCAGCGTGAACCTGAATGATACGCTGGCTGCCTGGCAGTGGGCCGTTCATCACCCGGACACGGCCGTCCTTTCCCAGATGGCGGAAGGGTTGTATCGGTTCTATGTCTGGAAAGGGCGTTTTCAGGAAGGCGCGGCCCTGTTCCAACAAACAAGTGCCTCACCCTCTATCACCAGATCAGCCCCCACAATCATCGCCCAGCTTATGATCCGCCAGGCGGCCCTGCTCACCCGTCTCAACCAGTATGACCAGGCGCTGACCGCATTGGAGACAGGGGTGGCGCTGGCCGAAAACGGTCGTCTTACGTCAGAGATCGCCCTGGCCAATCTCATTCGTGGGCGCATTGCGACTGGCCGCAACCAGCACCAGGCGGCGGCCGCTGCCTACGCCGAAAGCCTGGCCCTTTACCGGCAGCTGGGCGACCAGGCGGGTGAAGCAGACGCGCTTTACAGCAGCGGCAAGCTTTCTTTTCACCAGAGCCGCTATGAACAGGCGCAAGATTGCTTTCAGAAAGCCCAGGCCATTTACCAGCAGATGGGTAACCGGTACAGCCTGGCCTATGCCCTGAGCGGGCTGGCTTCTATCTGGCAGAACTGGGCCAACGACTACCCCACCGCCAAAGCAATGTATGACCAGGCACTGGCCATGAAGCGGGAATCGGGCGATTTGGCGGGCGCGGCAGCAGACCTGAACATGATGGCCATCCTGGCCTGTCATATGAAAGAGTGGGCTTTGGCCATTCAGTGCTATGAAGAAAGCCTGGCTATTCGCCGGGAGATGGGCGTACCGTTGGGCATTGCCATGGTGCTGGGCAACCTGGGTACCGTTTACCATGAACTAGGCCACCATGACACGGCACGGGCAATGTACACAGAGAGCCTGGCCATCAGCCAGCGCATAGGGGATGAGCTGGGCGTCGCTTTCTGCCTGGTTAATCTGGCCGAAGTCGCCTATGAAACCGGCCTGTATGAACAATCGACACAACAGTGGCGAGAGGCGCTGGCATTAGGCTGTCGCTTACAGCGGGATGACCGTATGCTCTATGCCCTGGTAGGGGTGGCCCTTTTATGGTGCGATCAGCAAACGGGCGTATACAACCCTACCCAGGGTAGGCGCCTGCTGCAGTACGCCTACCAACACCCGGCTTGCGACCAGGACGCCAAAGAGCGCATTGTGAAGCTGGCGCCAGATATAGTGTCCCTGACGCTGCCGGAACCGGAAACACGGCCGTTGGCCATTGTCGCTGCCGAGGTTTTAGCGTTAATGACCTGACATTTGTCATTCCCCCGCCATATCCAGATAATGCTGAATCATGGATGCGATCTGCAACGGCCGTTCCAGCACCAACATGTGGCTTACATGTGGCACCTCTACAAACGTCGCTTCTGGTTGCAACTGCTGCCATAACTGCCACGCCTCCGGGAAGAGTGTGTCTGTTTCTTGGGCCCGCACCGCCAATGTAGGCTGTTTTACCTGGGGCAATGCCTCCCATGCTGCCCGGCCTTGCTGCACCAGCAGGCTGTAAAAGTGGGCTTCCCACTCACGTGTGTAGCGCAGTGTCACCTGCCCCTGGCCATCTGGGGTAATGTTGCTATTGACATAATCCCACAGAGCTTCATCTGAAAACCGGGCAAAGACCGCTTTGGGACGGTAATGCTCAAAGGCCGCCTGTTCGTCTGACCACCGGTTGCGCCGGTTGCGTGCCGCCATAACATAAGGGTTACCAGCGCCGCCATCCGGCAGCTGCGCCGCCATTTCTAACATGGAGGGCGCTAAAAACACCGGATCAATCAATACAAGGTGTCGGAACAGATCAGGGCGTTTTACGGCCGCTATCATGGTCACTGCCGCCCCCAGCGAATGCCCCATACCAATGACGCCTTGCAGCCCTTCCTGGTCAAAAAAGCAAATCAAATCATCGGCCAGCGCCCGCCAGTCGGTGACATCTTCAGGCTGTTGGCCAGGCCACAACGGCCGTTGCACCTGCCCTATCACCCGGTAAGACGCTGTGAGCGGGGCCAGAAACTGCCGGAAACATGTTGGTGGGTAAGCATTGGGGTGCGCAAAGTGCAAAACCGGTCCCTGGCCGCCAAATTCGATGTGAGGAATATGCTGTGTCAAGTAGTCTCTTCCCTTTTTTGTGATGAACACGCTGCTAAAGAAATTTTATGCCCTTTTGCAGGGGCAGCTCTTGTGCCTGCCCACGCTTAGGGCGGCCCTTGTGGCCGCCCCTACTAAACGTTATGGCCTTTTATTTAAGCTTTATCCACAGGAAATTGAACTTCTGTGATACCTTCTTCTTCGCCGGTATGTGGCCGCAGATAAACTTCACGGACCTGCCCAACAATCTCATAATGATTGTTCTCTATCCAGGCAGCAATCTCCCTATAAGATTTTAGTATTGAGTCATAATCACCCGTGTGAATGATACAAGCAGCTTGCATTTGAGGTAATGCGCTGGCAGTCACGTGACGATTCTCATCGATTTGAATGGTTTGTGCCGCACTCTTGTCCACTGGTAAGGCGATCTCAATATCCAAATCTACTTCCTTAAATTCAGGGTCATGATAGATGGTAAATGGGACGCTTGTCGGTTGAATACCTTGCCCAAAGACGGCGCCACAGGCTTTTCCAAGTAGTATGGCAATATGCTCCTGTGTCGGGACAACTTCACGAATGGATAAAACATGTTGGGTGGGAATATCTTTCAAAATCACTTCTTGTTCGGGCATTTTGCCCTCCTTTGTAATTTGGTCAATACGGGTAGCTACTCGCCGTAAACGGGCCTGCTCATGCTCAATTCCTTGTTCAATTTCGGCTTGTTTCATCAGCATCATTCCTTGCAAGGTATCCACAGATAAGTTGTCATCAAGGAACTGTTTTATCTGTTCAAGTGTGAAGCCAAGGTCTTTGAGCGCCAAAATGCGATTGAGTTTCGGCAGTTGTTCGACTGCGTAGTAACGATAACCCGTAAACTTATCAATGTGTTTGGGTTCTAATAAACCAATGTCGGCGTAGTAACGCAGCGCTGAAACGGGTACACGACATAGTTTTGAGAAATCACCTATTTTGAACATGCTGACTTTTCCTACTTCATCTTCGAAGATAGTCTTACTGTAACGTCTCAAGCGACTTGAGAGTCAAGACCCTGTACCAGTCGTCAGAAGTCAGTCGTCAGAAGTCAGTCACCGGTGTTCAGTGGGCATTTACGGGCATTAGGCCCACTGATAACTGACCACTGATGACTGCTTACTGCTTACCGATCACTAAGCAGTTTAAGTAAACGCCGCGTGACCGCTTTTGTATCCGGGCCAATGTCGCCGGGCGGGCCCACACAGGCAGGGCAGCCATCGCGACAGCGGCAGCCAGCCACCAGTTCCCGCGCCGCCACCAGCAGGTCATCATGCAGCTCAAACAGGCGCTGGCTGAAGCCAACACCGGCCGCCACCCGCTCATATATCACAATGGTTGGCGCTTGTGTCAGCGGGCTGCGGCTTTCGGCACTTACTTCAATGTCGCCCGGATCGCACATAAGGTAGAGTGGGGCCAGGTTACGCAAGACGTAAGCCAGCCCACCCAACGCCGAACGTGCCTGCTGCCCGGCTTCTGCCTGGCGATGACAACTGGGACATAGGGTGATAAGGTTCTCTGGCTTGTTGGCTTCCCGGTAATTTTCATTTTGACCAGGAACATAGCCAAATTCGCGAAACGGCCGTATATGGTGTACATGCAATAAGACAGACCTGGCCGGTTTCTGTGAAGAAGGCTCTACTTTTGTGGCCTCAGCCATATCCGTCTGTTGGGGGACCTCTTCACCGGCGCCACACAGGCGGCAGCGGTGATTGTCCCGCTCTAACACCACCCGCCGCGCCGCTTGCCAGTTGGGGCCATACTCATTGGGGCGCAGCAAAATGCCGGCGTCATACAACTGCTCACTTAATTCCTGGCTAAAGATCAGCCAGTAGCCGCTGGTTTCCAGGACCAATTCTGGCAGCACAATCTCGCCAAAACCCAGCGTCTCATGTGAATAACGTTTGATCTTGCGGTAGCCAGTGGCTTTGGTGACCACGGAAACGTCGCCAAAGGCGCGCAAAATGCCGCCGCTTTCCGCTTCTGTCTCCGGGCGCAGTTCGCGAATGCTGCTGCCCACGCTGGCCCGCGTATAATAATCTACATCTACCGGGCGGGCATAAGCAATACGGCCGTCCCAATCAAAACTTTCTACCAGGTAGGTACGTGCCTGGTGCATATAGATGGCATCTTCATAGACCATGATCGGCGCCGTCTCCAGGTCAATCTCGCCGATGATTTCTGGGGAGCCAGGGGCATCTACATCTTGAATGACAACGGTATCATCGCCGCTGGTGCGCAGCGAGACGGCCGTGGCCGGCGCACCATCACCCAGCCAGTGGTATTGGTTGCGGGTTTCATGCAGCACCCCTTCTTGCTGCAAAATGGCCAATACGTCGTCCACGGGGCCATAACGGCCAAACGTTTCACCCTGCTGCCAGGGCAGCTCATAGACGGCACAAAGCAAATGTTTGACCATAATACGCAGGTTGTCCGGATTGGTTAGTGCATGTTCCGGCGACTGCCCAAAGAGGTAACGTGGGTGAGCGCAAATGTATTGATCAAGTGGGTTATTCCCGGCAATGAGCAGGGCCACGGAGTGGGCCGCCCGCCGCCCGGCGCGGCCTGCCTGCTGCCAGACGGAAGCGATCGAACCAGGGTAACCGGTAATAACGGCGGCGTCCAGTTCGCCAATGTCTATACCCAGTTCCAGGGCATTGGTAGCCACCACCCCCCGCAGCGCGCCAGAGCGCAAACCCTGTTCAATGTCACGCCGTTCCAGGGGCAGGTAACCACCACGGTAGCCGGTGACGGCCGTCTCTCCCTGGCCGGCATAGGTCAGCTCATCTTGCAAATAGCTGAGCAGCAGTTCCACCGTGTTGCGGGCGCGGGCAAAAACAATTGTTTGCACATCTTGCTGCAAGAAGGTGAGGGCGGCATCACGGGCCGCCATGATGGTGCTGGCCCGTAAGCCCAGTTCCTCATCGATAATGGGTGGGTTGTAAAGGATAAACTGCTTTTCGCCGGTGGGCGCGCCGTTTTGTGTGTCGTCAATGAGGGTGAACGGGCGTTCAACAAGGCGTTCGGCATGTTCTTGGGGGTTGGCAATGGTGGCCGAACAGCAAATGAATTGGGGATCGCTGCCATAAAAGCGACAGAGTCGCTGCAAACGGCGCAGCACGTTGGCGATGTGGCTGCCAAAAACACCCCGGTAAGCATGAATTTCATCCAGCACCACAAACTCTAAATGGGTAAAGAGGTCACGCCAGCCGGTATGGTAAGGCAGGATACCGGCGTGCAGCATGTCTGGGTTGCTGATGAGGATGCCGCCGCTCTGGCGAATTTTGCTTCGTTGGCTGCGGGGTGTGTCGCCATCGTAGCTGTGGGTCGGAATAGGCAGGTTGGCCGCTTTGATGACGGCCGTCGTCTCTGCCAACTGGTCATGCGCCAGGGCTTTGGTAGGAAACAAGTACAGGGCACGGGCAGATGGTCTGGCCAGCAGCCGCTGCAGCACGGGCACCGTGTAACACAACGATTTGCCGGAAGCGGTGGCAGTGGCAATGACCACATGTTGGCCCTGGGCTACGGCCGTGAGGGCCGCCGCCTGGTGGCTGTAAAAGCCAGCCACGCCACGTGCCCGCAGGCCCGCCAGCAACTGTTTGTCTAGCGGGACATCTGGCTCGGCGGTGCGTGATGGCCGGGCGTGCAGCCGCTCCCAGGCAACCACATTGGCCATAAAATCCCGGTTGAGCCGTAAATCAGTCAGCAGTTCAGAAAGTTCCATAAATTCACACTGTCAGTAAGTTCTTCAGATTTGTCAGGTATATGATTATAACGAATTTACCACGGCCGTTTGTGGAAACATTGACGGCCGGGTTAAACAGTAAAATGTGTATTGGATTTTTTAGGAAGCGAAGAGAAGGTTTGGCTGCGGTTGACTAGAAAATTAAAGAGGCGCTATAATAGCACTGACCTTTAACTATACTGGTATTGTTAAACTGGTCAACCGCAGCCACCAAGGTATTTCTGAGGAAGAGAGATTTTTCCCCGCAAGGCAGCACACTATAACCACTATTACTTGTGTAGAACACTATGTTTAGACGCAACAATAATAAACCGAAGCTACAATCTTCAGTTGAGAATGTGCTTGACGTTTACAAGCCACATACTAAGGCGCCTGTGGCCAGGGTGGTCCTCAATGGTTATAACATTGACCAGACCAAATCTTTTGGCCGGCATGGGGCTATGTGCAGCTTCAAAATTGTGGATGGCGACCTGTGGGAGGAGTGGCATGATCAGACCCACCTCATTCTACGAGGTCAAACGGGGAAGGAAGCTTCTATTAAAATAACGGCTTTGCCTGTGGAAGATGATAGTTACGGTCTCATTGAATTCATTCACTAGTACCCCTCATCAGAAGTCCGCAGCCAGTTTTCAGTAGACTATTTCCATAGGTAGGCCAGCACTGAAAACTGTACACCGATGACCAAAAACTAGTACCACTTTAGGTGCTGCTGAATGGACAAATTCTTCTGGCAAGAAAGCCAAAGCTCCTTGATAGGGAGCTTTTTTGATCCTGGTTGTACATGGTAATGCAGGTTTGGTTCTATCCGCCGCTGCCCCTTCTCACCCCTCCTTCGTAAATCGGGCATCCTTGCCCGGGTATCCGGACAGGGATGTCCGGGCTACAGATTTTCATTCATGGTGTTGAGCTTAAACTCATGGCGTCTCCTTGAAAAGCCGCTTAAAGAGCTGCCGATTCCCCTTCACGGCAAACTGGGCGAAGGCTTCACTGAACTTTTCCCTGGCCTGCGCCCGCTGCCCATGCAAATGGGCCACCAAAGCCCCAATAGCCAACAGCGTTTGCCGGAATTCCGCCGCTGGTAATTCCCCGGCAATGCTGGATAAATAAGCTTCCTGCACCCGCAAATCGTTAATGTCACCCAGGTTTGACTGCAATGTTTTAAGTTGCGTGATCAGCACGGCCGTTTCCTCTGGCGGGAACAGGCTGGCAAAAAATTCCAACAGGTACCGCAATTTCTTGCATTCTATACGCAGGGCGTGCATCTGGGCCTCGTCACCCTCTTGCCAGATGCGGCGGCCTTCTTTGAGAATGAGGCGATAGCGTTTGTGAATGCGGCGCTGTGCTAAAGGCAAAATAGGGAGGACGGCACCGGGCGACGTTTCACCAGCCGGCATATCAAGAAAAGCCTGCCAATCATGTATGACACGATGATAGTCAGCTGATTGCAAGTGGACAGCGGCCGCGGCCAGGGCTGTCACTCGCTTTTGGCGCAGGTAAGAAAACAAGGGATCAATATCTGCTTGCATGATGTCTGGCAGCAGGGCCCGGTATTTAGGCGCTGCCAGCAGGTACACGTCCAGGTCACGCAGTGCATTTGTCCACTGGGCCACCATTTTTAACTCACTTTTGAAGCGAATCACCACATCAGCCGGCAAGATGTGCTTAAACTGACTGATAGCTGACCGGGTGCGGCGCAGGGCCACCCGAAAATCGTGCAGAAATTCGGTGTCGATATCCTGGGAGATATACGGCGCATTTAGCCGGATGATTTCTAAATCCGCCCGCAGCAGGGCCTTCAGCGCCATGTCTGCACGCATGGTTGGGTCCAGGGCCAACCGGGGTTTGGCGGTGTAGCTGCCCGGTTGTTTGCCTGCTGCCGCCATCATCTGGTGAAAGCGGTCGGTTGGGGTAACGGCCGTGCTTCCACGGGCGCCCAACCATTGGGCCACACGTTGGGCGACGGCAGCATGTCCCTGCACCGGTATTAACCGGACATAGATGGTTGTGGGGGGAGCGTCCGTGTAGGCTGACGGCCGTACGGCCTCCAGGTTCAGTTGCAGCACGGTCCTCTTTTCATCATCCACCATGTGCAGCCGGGTAGATTCTGTGTCAATACGCGCCTGCAGCAGCAAGGCGCGCACATCCAAAACTGTTGTCAGTTGTTCTCTAAAAGAACCGGCCGGTAGTTCCCAGGCAAACACCGGTGGTTTCTCCACACGAACAGGCGGCATCTCTTTGGCTTCCCCCAGGTGGCAAAGGTACAGGCTCTGTTTGTACCCAGCCAGCGCCCATGACTTTTGATAGAGCCGCCAATCAAATGAATCGTAATAAGTCAGATGGGCTTTTTCAGTGGTTTCTACCTTAAGGGCAAAGGTCTGTGATAAAGTCTGTGCTACGCCTGCGGGGTCAGCCTCGGCCGCTAACCGATACATTAACTGATTCATGGGCTTGCCTTCGCCTGCTGACTCTCCAAATACAATTTCAAGAGTCAGCAGGCGGGTTGGGAATGGGCATGTTGCCGCAGGCCAGTGCCCGCTGCTATGGCTTCTTTGTTTTCTTTTTTGACTTTCCTTTACTGTCTTCCTTTTTGCCCTTTTTCTCTTTCTTCTCTTTTTTTCTCTTTTTCTCTTTTTTCTCTTTTTTGCCCTTCTTGTCTTTCTTCTCTTTTTTACTCTTCTTGTCTTTCTTTTTCGACTTTTCTTTTTTCTCTTTTTTAGCCTGCTTCTTTTTCTCAGGCACGGCCGTTACTTCTGTTTCTACGGCCGTGGGGTCTGATACAGCTGGGGTAGCTGAAGTTGTGGCCTCAGCCACCAGCAGTTCCGCCGGGAAAACAGCCAGCCGACTGTTGCGGAAGCGCCCTCGCCAAAGTTTGACCTGATTCTCCGTCAGGCCAGCGTGGGCCGCCGCCTCAGCCAACGATGCACCGTCGGCTAAAGCCAAGAGGGCCAGCGCCCGCTGGCTGTATGGTGCCTCTCCGCTGGCAAGGCGTTCACACGCCTCTCGTTCCGCCGTTGTCAACAAAAATGGTTCAACTTGCTGCTCATCCATAATGTATCACCTCATTACTTATCATAGCCCATCCCGCAGCAGCGGGCACGTCATACAATGACCGCCACCGCGGCCTTTGCCCAGTTCAAAACCGTCAATGGTCAACACCTCAATACCAGCATCACGCAATTTCTGGTTGGTATATGTATTTTTGGAGTAGGCGATGACCACACCTGGCTCCAACGCTACCACATTATTCCCATCATCCCACTGTTCGCGGGCTGCCTGGTAATCATCACCGCCCGTGGTAATAACCCGCAGCTCCTTTACACCGAGCGCATCAGACACTGCCTCTAAAAAGCTGCTTTCAGGGCACACATCAAAGGTGCCTTCTTTATCGCCGGGACGCAGGCTGTAGGTCTGAATCTGGTTAATCACTTTGGGATAAATGGTCACCGCATCCCGGTCTAACATGGTAAAAACGGTATCCAGGTGCATATGTGCCCGGTCTCTGGTTAGTTGGGCAGCAATGATACGCTCTACGGCGCCTTTTTTGAACAGCGCACGCGCCAGCTGCTCCACCATTTGCACCGTGGTGCGCTCGCTGACCCCAATGAGAACAGTTTTCCGGCCAATGGGCATAACATCACCACCTTCTAACGAAGCACGGCCAAAATCTTCCAGGTCAAACTGATTATCATCTCCGGCTGGAGGGTACCAGAATTCAAAGTTGGCGTTTTGGAACATGGGATGAAAACGGTAAATGAGGCCAACGTGAATAGCCTCCTGCTGGCGCGCATGCCAGTACATGGGATTAACAGAGACGCCGTTGTAAATCCAGCAAGAGGAGTCCCGGGTGAAGAGGGTGTTGGGTAAGGGGGGCAAGATAAATTCGTTCGTAGCCGTGGCCACGGCCGTGAGCGACCGTTTACTCATCTCATCCAGGTCCAGCCGGTGAATCTCTGCGCGGGCCAGGCCACCAATGAGGTGCTGCGCCAACCGTGCCGGTGGCATGCCCATCAGATAATCACGAAATTCGTGTACCAGAGAAACCCCCACTGTCAGCTCAGAGACCTCACGTTTGATCACACGCTGCCGCACCTCTGCGCTGAGCGCTAACGTTTCAGCCAGCAGTTCCTCCAGGTAATACACTTCTACGCCCCGGCTGCGCATAATCGCCACGAAGGCATCATGTTCCTGCTGCGCCCGCTCCACCCATAACACATCATCAAACAGCAGGTCATCATGGTTAGCGGGCGTCAACCGGCACAGGCTAAGGTCAGGCCGGTGAACCATCACCTTCCGCAGTTTACCTACTTCTGAGAATACACCAAATTCAGTCATGTTCCCTCATCATCTGTCATCGGTTATCGGTTAACTGCTCGCTGACCACCGCATACCGATTACCCTATCGTAGCTACCATCAGCGCTTTGATGGTGTGCATACGGTTTTCAGCCTGGTCAAAGACCACAGAATGGGGCGATTCAAAGACTTCTTCCGTCACTTCCATACCATCCAGGCCATATTTCTGAAAAATTTCTTCCCCGATCTTGGTTTCACGGTTGTGGAAGGCCGGCAGGCAGTGCAAGAACTTCACATCGGGGTTGTCAGCCAGTTCCAGCGTGTGGCGGTTAACCTGATACGGCCGTAATGCCTGGATCCGCTCGGCCCACACGGAATCTGGCTCTCCCATGCTCACCCACACATCTGTATGAATAAAGTCCACCCCGTTGACACCCGCTTCTACATCCTCTGTGACGGTCAGTTTGGCGCCTGTTTGCCGGGCAATCTGCTGGCATTGGGCTACCAGTTTTTCTTGGGGCCAATACTTCCGCGGGGCCACCAGGCGCACATCCATGCCCATCTTCACACCACCTACCATGAGGGAATTACCCATATTAAAGCGGGCATCACCCAGGTAACAGTAAGCAATGTCACTAAGGTGTTTTTTGCTGTGCTCCGCCATCGTCATCAGGTCAGCCAGAATTTGTGTGGGGTGAAACTCATCGGTCAGGCCGTTCCACACCGGTACCCCGGCATAGGCGGCCAGGACTTCCACCGTCTCCTGGGCAAAGCCACGATACTGAATGCCATCATACATCCGCCCCAGCACACGGGCAGTGTCTTTCATGGATTCTTTGTGGCCAATTTGTGAACCGCTTGGCCCCAGGTAAGTAACATGTGCGCCCTGATCATAGGCGGCTACTTCAAACGCGGTGCGGGTACGGGTGGAAGACTTTTCAAAGATAAGGGCAATGTTTTTACCTTGAAGCCGGGGCTGCTCATAACCGCCATATTTGGCTGCTTTAAGCGACCTGGCCAGGGTGAGCAGAAATTGGATCTCTTGTGGTTTCCAGTCTAACAACTTTGTCAAACTACGGTTGTGAACGTTTACAGGCATGGGCTTTCTCCTTCTTGTGCCAAAATTTGGCCTAATTATGCCTTGCCAGGGAAGGTAAGCAAAAGAAGACACGCCGCCGTTCACTTTGCACGGCCGTTTCCTGCCTATACAATACCATCCTGTGGTCACAAATTCGAAAAAGCTGCCCCAGGATTACGCCAACCTGGATGATGAGACATTATTGCACTGGATCGGCCAGGCTCATGACAGGGCTTTGGCGGTCTTGTATGATCGCCACGGCCGTCTTGTCTTTAGCGTAGCTCACCATATGGTGGGCCACCAGGCCATAGCCGAGGAAATTACCCTGGACATTTTTCGCCAGGTCTGGGAAAAAGCTCATACATACCGCGCCGACAGGGCCAGTGTGCGCACCTGGTTGGTAGGCATGGCCCGCCATCGGGCCATTGACGTGCTGCGCCGGGAACAGGTGCGTCCGGAGGGGCACAGCGTGGGCTGGGCTGAACTGCCTCAGGAAATACCGTCGGAGATAGACAGCCCGGAAACGGCCGTGTCTATCTCTCTGGACAAACAGCGCGTCCGCCAGGCAGTGGCCGAATTACCGCCAGAACAACGGTCCATATTGGCACTGGCATACTTTAATGGCTACTCTCACAGCCAGATCGCTGCTGAAACAGGCCTGCCCCTGGGCACAGTCAAAACCAGGCTGCGGCTGGCCTTGCAAAAGCTACGTGAACAGATCAATAAGACATAAATCGGATTGACGAACAGATGCGTATGTATAATCTAAATGTAATGGTAAGGTGAATCATGTCGGCCGAAACACATGTCACAGAATGGATACCGGCTTATGCCTTGCACAGCCTGGATGAAGCCGAAGCAGCACAGGTAGCCCAGCACCTGGTGACCTGTGCTGCATGCCAGGCAGAATTGGCCGCGTATCAGGCTCTGGTAGGTGAGCTGGCCCTGGCAGTGCCCGAAGCTGCCCCTCCGGCCAACCTGAAAACACGCCTGCTGGCCGATATCACACCCCGGCCAACCACGACCGTGACCCCGCCGACCAACCCTTCGCGGTGGTCCCGCCTCTTCCAACGCCCGCTCTGGCAGCGCCCGCTCTGGCAGCCCGCAGCTGCCGCCCTTATTCTCATTTTGCTGTTAGGAAACCTGGTTCTTTGGCAGCGGGCACAAAGGCCAAAAACCGGCGCATTCCAGACCATCACCCTTACCGGTACGGCCGTGACCCCCGGCGCCACGGGCATCATCATCATCAGCGCCAACGGCCAGCACGGCACCCTGGTCGTGCAAGAGCTGCCGCCACTGCCTGAAGAGCTGGCCTACCAGCTGTGGCTCAGTCGCGATGGCCAACGCGACGACAGCCAGCGCGTGAGCGGCGGCATCTTCACTGTCGCCGAAGATGGCTACCGCAACCTGTGGGTGGGCGCACCCGAACCCCTGGATAGTTATACAACCTTTGGTATCACCATTGAACCTGCCGAGGGCAGTCCTCACCCCACCGGCGACAAAGTGCTGAGCAACAACTGATGACATGAACTGCGGATGAGAGGCTGCCGTTCACAAAACCCCCACATAGATCCAAAAACCCATCGCTTCCGTATCTATCCCTTGACATGCCTCAATACATAGGTTGCCATTGTGACAAGGTGGCAAACCTGAGGTTGGATAAAAACTATTATCAAGGAGTAGAAAACGCATGTACAACCAAGCCCGACTTACCACTTTAACTGTCCTCTTTATCTGGCTGGGGCTTTTTCTGGCCGCTTGTGGTGGCCAGACGCCCACCCCTACGCCGCGGCCGGCAGCCACAAACACGCCAACGGCAGAAGCGGAAGAAACCGCAGCCGAAGAAATGGAAACGGCCGTCACCAACGCCGTTACTGTGGCCGACCAGGCATTAGGGGCAGGCAATATCGTCACCATCGCCAATGTCACATCTGACGGCGCCGGTTGGCTGGTCATCCATGCCCAGGCCGATGGCGGCCCCGGCCCTATTCTGGGTTTTGCGCCCGTTAAACCCGGCAACAATGAGAATGTCATAGTGACCATTGACACTGCCGGCGCTACCGAAACGTTATACGCCATGCTGCACGTAGATGCGGGCACGGCCGGTACGTATGAATTCCCCGGTGATGATGTGCCCGCCAAAGACGCCAATGGCAGTGTGGTGACACCCCCCTTCCAAGTGACCATTCCCAATGCCGTTACCGTGGTTGACCAGGATTTAGTAGAAGGTACGGCCGTCAGCATTGCCACCGTCACCTCCTCTGGGCCAGGCTGGCTGGTCATCCATGCCCAGGCCGACGGCGGACCCGGCCCAGTCATTGGCTACACGCCCGTGGCTGCCGGTGCAAATACAGACGTGATGGTGGAGATCGACACGGCGCAGGCTACTGAGACACTTTACGCCATGCTGCACGTAGATGCGGGCACGGCCGGTACGTATGAATTCCCCGGCGATGATGTACCCGCCAAAGACGCCGAGGGCAGTGTAGTCACTCCTTCCTTTCAGGTAACCCTGCCGGCGCCGGCTAACGCCGTCACCGTAGAAGATCAGCCCCTGGGTGAAGGACACACGGTCACCATCGCCATGATCACGTCGGCGGAACCAGGCTGGTTGGTCATCCATGCTCAGGCTGATGGCGGCCCTGGCCCTGTCATTGGCTTTGCCCCGGTCATGGCCGGTGAAAACAGCGACGTTGTTGTTGAAATTGACCCGGCCGCGACCACCGACACCCTTTACGCCATGCTGCATATAGACGCGGGCACGGCCGGCGAATATGAATTCCCAGGTGATGACGTGCCGGCTGTAGATGCTGCAGGAAAGGTAGTCACCCCTCCCTTTAACCTTATAGTGCCTACGGTGAAATTGGGTGGTACGGAAGAACTGGGGGCTTTCCTGGTGGCGAATAATGGCATGACGCTGTACCTATTTGGTGTGGATGAGCCTAACAAGAGTACCTGCTATGATGAGTGTGCTGTGGCCTGGCCGCCGCTGTTGATAGCCGAAGGGGAGATACCCCTGGCTGGTGACGGCTTAACCGGTGAACTGGGGGTTACAGAGCGGGATGATGGCACCTTCCAGGTAACTTACGATGGCTGGCCTCTGTACTTTTGGTATGAAGATGAAAAACCGGGTGACACCCTTGGGCAGGGTGTTGGCGATGTGTGGTTTGTGGTAGAACCGTAAATAATGGGGGGGCAGGCTTTTCACCTGCCCCTCTTTATGTTGCCAATACTTCCTGCAAAAACGTCACGACCTGAGGGTAAAGAGAAAGTTTGTTTTTTAGTTTAACAATGCCGTGGCCTTCGTCATGATAAACCAGGAATTTAACGGGAACATCGCGGTTTTGCAGGGCAGCCACCAACTGCTCTGCTTCGCTCAGGGGCACACGCGGGTCATTGGCACCGTGAATGACCATAAGGGGCGCGGTGAGTTTTTCTATGTGATTGATAGGCGCAATACGCTCCAGAAAGTCACGGTCTTTGGCCAGCGAACCATAATCCGCTTCACGGTGAGGGCAGCGGGTGGCGCCGGTTGATAGATCAAGCAGGGCCAGGGCACTGGTGCCGTCCTGGTTCAGGCTGTATGCCAGAGAACGGCCGTCCAGTGACCGGCCATCTAACGGCTGCACATATAAATCGAACAAATCTGGATGACGGCGGTTGGCGGCAAACAACAGTCGGGAACCATCTGCCGACCACTCGCCGGGGATATGCATCGCCTGTTCGTAACCGGTTGTCAGGCAGTTTTCTTACCCGGTAACCAGATCCAACAAAAATAATTGCGCGTTTTCATTGCCACCTATGTCATGGGCATAGAGCAAGCGGCTGTCACCAGCCACGGGCGAATCGTGCGCTCGCAGCACCCGATCCGGGGCAAACGTCAGCTGTTCTGGCCAGGGGATGGGGTCTACCCCTTGTGTCAGATTTTACCTGCCAGGCCTGGTAAACACCGGTGATGTCGCTGAGGAATGTAAGGGCCCGGCCGTCACCGGCAAAAGCCGGGTAAAAAGCGTTTTGTACATTTAAGTAGCGGGGAATTAGGAAAAGACATATGCTTCCTCCGGTGATTTTTGCTATTTTACCGGCTGGGTATGGCCAAAGCGAAAAACTATTCCCCCCAAATTTTACTGAGTTTTTTATGATCGTTGACATGACTGCGATCCCGGCGTACTCTTGAAGATGTGGGTCCGGCGGCCGGGTAATATTGGGGTGCCTGGCAGAACAATGTGTATAGGTAAACCATGTTCGTATGGGAATACAACAGCGCCATGCTGCCTTTTCTGGCCAGCGTGTTTATTACCATAAGCCTTATTTTTATAGGCTGGCGGCGGTATGCGGCATCAGGAGCCGGGGCTTTCGTTTGGACCATGATGGCCATCACCATCTATGTGCTGGGCTACATGCTGGAACTGGGCAGCCAAAATATCTTTACCATCACCCTTCTGGCTAAAATTGAATTTGTAGGCGTTGTGATGATGCCAGTGGGCTGGTTAACATTGGCGCTTACGTTGACAAACCGCGGGCATTGGCTTACATGGCCGCGGCTGGCAGCCTTGTGTGTCATTCCACTGGCGACACTGCTGTTGGTCTGGACAAATGAGGCCCACGGCCTGATCTGGCAAACGGTAGACATTGAACGGCCGTATGGCTTTGCTGCCTGGCGCGCCAGTTATGGCCTGTGGTACGTTGTCCATATCGTTTACTTTCAACTGCTTACACTGCTAGGCGCTTTTTTGCTGGCGCAGGGCATCAGCCGCACATCCCATGTCTACCGGCGGCAGGTGACGGCCGTCCTTCTGGCCCTTATCTTCCCCTGGTTTACCAACATCATCTATTTCTTAAAAATCATACCTTTGCCCTTTAACCCCACAGCCTTTGCCTTTGCCATCAGCGGCCTGTGTGTGGCCTGGGCTGTCTTCCGGTTTCAATTTTTAGACCTCCTGCCTACAGCGTGGAACACGGTCATCGAAAATCTGGCGGATGGCGTGGTGGTGTTGGATATCGAACACCGGATTGTGGATATTAACCCAGCGGCACAGCACATTGCTGGGCGCAGCAGCGGATTCATAGGCAAACCCATCACGGCCGTGTTCCCCCAATCTGGTGCACTGCTGTCCCTCAACGGCCAGGTCAGCAGCACGTGTGTAGAGTTAGCTCAAACCAACCCAGACGGCCGTCGCCGAACCTTCGACTGTCATCTGACCCCTTTGTATGACCGGCAGCGCCGGGTTAACGGCCGTGTCCTGGTATTGGTAGACGTTACCGAACGCAAAGAAACAGAAGAAGCAATGCGCCTGGCGAAAGAAGCTGCTGAACGCGCCCACCGTGAAGCCGAAGCCGCCAACCGTGCCAAAAGTACTTTTCTCAGCAACATCAGCCACGAACTACGCACGCCGCTTACCATCATCTCCCTCTATACAGAAATATTGCAAAAGTTAGCCCGGGCCCAACAGCATCATGATCTCCTGCCCCGTCTAGAACAAATCCATCGCGCTGCGCGGCATCTTTCAAATGTCGTGGACGACATCTTAGACCTGTCCAAAATAGAGGCGGGTATGATGGAATTACACGAAGAGTGGTGCAACGTGCACCTGCTGCTGCAGGAAGTAGAAATGATGGCCCAACCGTTAATCGCCCGCAATGACAACAGCTTCCATTTGCACACACACGATGATTTGGGCTACATTTATACAGACCCGACAAAATTACGTCAGGTGCTGCTTAACTTGCTCAGCAATGCGGCCAAATTTACGGCCAGCGGTGAGATTTGCCTGCAGGTGAGCCGCGGCACTCAGCCTTATAACCTGGGGCGGGATACCATACGGTTTGAGCTGTCAGATACGGGCATTGGTATGACTGCAGAACAAACAGCCAGCATCTTTGAGCCGTTTACCCAGGTAGACAGCTCCCTCTCACGTCAATATACGGGCACTGGGCTGGGGCTGACCATCAGCCGCCACTTTTGCCAGATGATGGACGGTGAGATCACGGTGCACAGCGAACCTAATAGAGGCTCTACTTTCACCGTAGAACTTCCCGTCAGGCTGCCGGAAGTTCAGGGTGTGCGGGCGATGCCTAATTAAGCGGGTGATGCGGTGAAGAACAACTGCCGGTTCAACTGATTACCGATTAACGCCTTTATCTACCATCTCTGATCTTTTATTTCCTAGCTTATGACCGACTCTAATTCGCCCGACTTTTGGGACATTCGCTATCAAAATAACCAGTTCCCCTGGGATTTGGGCGGGCCAACGCCGGTTTTTGCCCGGCTGGCTGCCAATGGCCAGCTAACACCGGGCAAGATGATTGTGTTGGGGGCCGGGCGGGGGCACGATGCTCGCCTGTTTGCACGACAGGGGTTTGCCGTCACGGCCGTAGACTTCGCCGATGCGGCCGTTGCCGCCATGCAGGAAATGGCCGATCTTGACCACCCCCTGGAGATTGTACAAAGTGATTTTTTCTGGCTGCCACCGGCCTTTAACGGCCGTTACCAATACGTTCTTGATTACACCAGCTTTTGCGCTATTTTGCCAGCCCGCCGCGGCGACTACGCCGATCTTGTCACGCGCCTGCTGCAACCTGGCGGGCAATACATTTCTCTGGCTTTCCCCATTGGCACGCGCCCTGGCGGCCCACCTTTTACCGTGCAGCCAGAGGCCATCATTGACCTCTTTACCACACGCGGTTTTACCCTGCACCACCGCGAATCCCCGCCAGATTCCGTGCCGGCCCGTAAAGGATATGAAGAACTGTTGGTGTTGACAAAAACAGGGGAACTGTAGCGCCTGTTACCCTTAAGTGCCAGGCACCCAGCACTTAAGGGTGGTTACATCTGTTGCGGTTTTATCTACCTTTCGTGACCAGATTTTAAGGTAAGACGCTATCAGGAAAGCCCATTGTTTTTAATTCGTCCGGATTGTATGCTGAGCCATGAGCTGCTACCGTCCAATGTCCACCTTTCTGCTTCATGAAGGCCGTGAACCCGCCGGGTGGGTCTGTGGAGGTGATAGTAACACGGGCATAATCACCATCAATGACCGTCGTTTCGGCAGAAAACCCGTTGATATCCCAACCAACCTGCTGTAAGCCGGCCAGCGCCGCTTCTGAAATTTCGTCACTACTTAAAGACATCTGGCCACCGGCAAACGGCGGACCAAAGGCCTCTGCCAACAAAGCCAGGGTGACCTTATCATCGCCGATGTAGAGCACAATAACATCTTCAACATGGTAAAAGTGCGGCGTGGCCATCCACATCATGCTGTGAGGACCAACGGCCGTACCCTCTGGTGAAACCTGCCCAGCCTCGGACGTGGCGGCCGTCATGTCTTCGTAAACGAAGAGTTGTATCTGGCTGCCGTTGAGGCTGAAGACCTGCCCGGGTACGCTGAAGAAGGGTTGGGTGACTTCACCAACCTTTTCTACCACAGCATCATCTGCCAGGGCTTCAAAGAAAGCGTCAGCCTCCATGCGCCTGGTGGCTGGCTCAAGTACGGCCGCTGGCGGCACATTTCTGGCGGTCACGGTCTGTGAGCAAGCTGCCAGCAATAAGCCAAATGCTATTAAGGGGGTATTCATTTTATACTTCAACATTTCTGATGCTCCTTGTTAAGATTAAATTTTTCAGCGGTGCCGTTTACCACAGCATGCCTCATAAGCACCCTTGTCCTGACTTGTTAGGCCCTCTTTGGGTAGAAAACCAGCAGCAGCACGAATGGCCGTAATCAATGTTTCCGGGCTGCCTTGTTTGGAAACAAAAGCTACAGCGCCGGCTGCCTTTGCCTGTACCCGGTAAGTGGCATTATCTTGTAAGGTGAGGATGACAATGGCGCTGGGGCTGCTTTGGGAACACAAGGTTGTTGTGGCTGCAAGGCCATCCAGGCAGGGCATGTGCAAATCCATGAGGATGACATCTGGTTGCAGCTGCCGCGCCAGGGCAATGGCTTCACGGCCATTACCCGCCTCACCCACAACCCGTATATCTGGTTCTAATGATAGGCGCAGCTTTAACCCCGCCCGTACCGTCGGCAGGTCATCGACCAACAACAGCGTAATCATGAGAACAATCCTTTATCTGGCGATGCCAGTAGACGCCAACTCTTTGCCAAAGCCTTTGGCGTCGTGTGGTGTTCTGCTGTACTGTCTCTGCCAGCCGTGCCCTGGCTGCGACCCGCAACAAATTTTTATGCTGTTCCCGATAATAAAGCCAGTCATAGTGATGAAACATAACGACCTCCTTGCCGCGTCCTGTTTTGCGGTTCAGGTCATCGGCGAATGTTAGATTGATAACCAGTAGCATACTGACCACCAATTTAAGCCACATCGGGCGTTTCGCTGATCGCCGCTACGGATTTTGGGTGAGGGTGATCTCCGACTTTAGGCGGAGGACGAAAGGAGAAGGCTCTGCTAGAATCCGCCTATGGCTATTCAAGTTCTACTTGCTGATGATCGTAGGTGATGCGCCAGGGGCTGCGCATGTTTCTGAGCTTGGCACCGGCATTTTGACGCTGGTCGTTGTGAAGAGAGGTACGTAAATGTCAATACGAATCTTATTAGTGGATGATCATACGGTTGTCCGCCAGGGACTGCGTATGTTTTTGAGCCTGGATGCAGAACTGGAAGTGGTAGGGGAAGCGGCAGATGGGGTAGAGGCCATAGCACAGGCACACAAGCTCAAGCCCGATGTCATTTTGATGGATTTACTTATGCCCCGTCTGGATGGTATTGCCGCCACGGCCGTGATCCGCCGCGATCTGCCGGATAGTGAAGTCATTGCCCTGACCAGCGTCCTGGAGGACGAAAAGGTCATTGGCGCTATCAGGGCCGGGGCCATTGGTTACCTGCTTAAGGACACACAGGCAGATGAGTTGTGCCGGGCCATTAAGGCAGCCGCCGCCGGGCAGGTGCAACTCTCACCACAGGCGGCGGCCCGGCTCATCCGTGAAGTACGCACCCCAGACAGCCCGGAACCACTTACCGAACGAGAGACGGAAGTGCTGCGCTTGTTGGCTCAAGGGCTGTCCAACAAAGAGATTGCCCATGCCTTGACCATTGGTGAAAAGACGGTTAAGACGCACGTCAGCAACATTCTGGCCAAGTTGAGCGTGCCCAGCCGCACCCAGGCGGCGTTGTATGCCGTGCGCATAGGTCTGGTACCTGTACCCCAGTAGCCATTTCACCGGGTCATGGTCGAAGACAAACAACATAATGCAACCATGGACCAAAGCGAACAACTTATAGAACAGCATATGGCTGAACAAACCCGTGAATTAGAAACGTTGCTGGAAATCTCCCACAATATTACCCTGACGCTTGATCTGGCATCATTGCTGGGCTCGATGTTAGACCAGCTTTTAGGTGTGGTGGCCTATCATGGGGCAACCATATTGGTCGTAGAGGGGGAAAATCTCATCCCTCGTGCTTATCGTGGCCCCGCCCCAGCCGACACCGTTTTACGCACCCGCTACTCTATTCATGATGCTACCAGCCAGCAGATTTTAAACAGCCCCCAATCAGTGATTGTGGCCGATATGCAAACAGATGCGTTCATGAAATCACATGCCGCCCCGGCAGCACGTGACCTGTTTGAAACCACTTTCCGTTATGTACGAGGTTGGATGGCAACGCCCATTACCATCAAGGGGCGCGCGGTAGGCATCCTGGTGGTACATCATCAGGAGCCAGGCGCTTTTTCAGAAGTCCAGGCACATAAAGTAAAAGCTTTTGCCAACCAGGCAGCTGTCGCCATTGAAAACGCCCGTCTGTATGAGGCCAAGCAGCGCCGCGCTGAACAATTCCGCATTATCAGTGAAGTGGGGCAGCGCATCACCTCGATCCTGACTCTGGACGAGCTGTTAAGTCAGACGGTGCGGCTGATACAAGAAGCATTTGGCTACTACCACATTCACATTGGGTTGATCGAGGGCGAGTATGTGACCTTCCAGGCCTCAGCCGGTGTCTGGGGACGTGAACCCTTTTGCCATTGCTGCAACTACCAATTAAAAGTAGGCGAGGAAGGTCTTTCCGGCCAGGTTGCGGCTAGTGGCGAACCCATCTTGGTGCCAGACGTGCAGCAGGATTCGCGGTATATTCCGGTAGCACCGGGGCAGTCAGGGTCTAATGTTGTGCTGCCACTGAAGGTAAAAGGGCAAGTCATTGGCATCCTGGATGTGGAAAGTGAGCAGGTCAATGCGTTCGATGCTGATGATCTTATTGTTTTGCAGCTGTTGGCCAACCAGATTGCCACGGCTATTGAAAACGCCCGCCTGTATGAACAGGCTCAGCAGCTGGCCGCCCTTCAAGAACGGCAAAAGCTGGCGCGGGAATTGCATGATTCGGTCTCTCAAGCCTTGTATGGTATCGCCCTGGGGGCCCGTACCGCTCGTATGCAGTTGGATCGTGACCCTACCAAGGCAATAGAAGCGGTGGAATACGTTCTTTCACTGGCAGAAGCGGGGCTGGCAGAAATGCGCGCACTGATCTTTGAACTGCGCCCGGAATCTTTAGCTACTGAGGGCCTGGTAGCAGCTTTGGAAAAGCAGGCGGCGGCCATGCAATCTCGCCACCATTTACAAGTACAAATGGTACTTTCAGAGGAGCCTGAAACCAATCTGGACGTAAAACAGGCTCTCTTCCGCATTGCGCAGGAAGCCTTGCACAACGTTGTGAAACATGCTGGAGCCAGCCGCGTAGACCTGAACCTGCAAGAGAGCGACGGCATCATCACTTTAGAAATCCGAGACAACGGCCGTGGCTTTGATGCCACAGCATCATTTCCTGGTCATCTTGGCTTAACATCCATGCAAGAACGAATGGAACGGCTGGGTGGGCAATTTTACCTTACTAGTGAACCAGGCCAGGGGACGGCCGTGACGGCCGTGCTTACGTTGCCTGCTTCCCCTGCTTGAGCTTTAGCAAACAATAAAAGAGGCGCTATGAAAGTGATTGTGATTTCTGACATTCATGGTAACTGTGTGGCTCTGGACACTGTATTGGCAGACATCCAACACGAATCTATTGATAAAATTGTCTGCCTGGGTGATGCAATTCAGGGCGGACCACAGCCGGCAGAGGTGGTTCAACGCCTGCAAATGTTAGGCTGCCTCATGGTGATGGGTAATGCAGATGCCTGGCTGCTCAATGGTGAAGAAACCGGTGAAGAGGTGATTTCCGCAGAGCGGCTGCAAAAGCTGCACGTCGTACGGGCATGGTCTCTGACCCAACTTTCGGCAGCCGCCCTGGCGTTTATCGGCAATTTCCGGCCAACCATTACCATTGGGCTGTCCGCAGAACACAACTTGCTGTGCTTTCACGGCTCACCGAACTCATTTGACGATCTTATCCTCCCTTCCACTCCGGAAGATGCGTTCCAGCGTTTACTAAACCCTTATACCGGTTACCTCCTCAGCGGAGGGCATACCCATTTACAGCAGATCCGGCGCCTGGGGGATGGGTTCTTTTTTAATCCCGGCAGCGTAGGACTGGCTTATAATCATCAACAAAATGAAACCATATTTCGCACAGACCCGTGGGCAGAATATGCAGTGTTGTCAGTGAATGACGGCCGTGTTCGTCTAGAGTTTCGGCGTGTGCCTTTTGACGTAGAGGCGCTGATGGCCGCTTATAGGAACAGTGGACACCCATATGTGGAGGAAGCGGTAGTCCAATACACTCAGGTTGGATCGAGTGGTGTGGGGCCACCTGTGTAAAACGTTATCAGGCCAACGGAGGAAGCTGATGCCCTTCATTCGTACCCCAGAAGAACACTTTGCCCATTTGCCCGGCTACCCGTTTGCCCCCCATTATGTACAGATCAACGGTGCCCGCATCCATTACGTAGAGGAAGGGACCGGCCAACCTATTTTGTGCCTGCACGGGGAGCCCACATGGTCTTACCTGTATCGCAAGATGATACCCATTCTGGCGGCCCACGGCCGGGTTATTGCCCCAGACCTTATTGGCTTTGGCAAGTCAGATAAATTTACGGAACCCCACGAATACTCTTTCCAGATGCACCACGACATGATGATGGGTTTTATTCAGGCCCTGGATTTGCAAGAGATCACCATCGTCGTGCAAGATTGGGGCGGCCTGATTGGGCTGCGGGTAGTGTCTGAAATGCCAGAACGGTTTGCCCGCCTGGTGATCATGAATACGATGCTGCCGGTGGGGCGGGGACGGCCGTCACCCACCTTTACCGCCTGGCGCTTATTTGCCAAGTACATGCCTGTGTTACCCGTTGGCCTTATCATGCAGATCGGCACTGCCAGTAAACTGCCTAAAGAGGTGGTGGCCGCTTACAAAGCGCCCTTCCCCAACCGCCGCTACCTGGCTGGGGCCAAAATTTTTCCCGAACTTGTGCCTATCTCTGCTGATAAACCGGGGGCAGACGCCATGCAAAAAACCCGTGCCGTCCTGGGCGCATGGCAAAAGCCGGCCCTGGTGTTGTTTGCCCCCAGCGATCCTATCCTGGGCCCCATGGGCGGCTTCTTTCGCCGGCTTATTCCTACGGCCAACGAACAGCCCCACATCACCATTCAAAAGGCCAGTCACTTTTTGCAGGAAGATAAAGGCGAGGAAATAGCAGAGCACATCCTTGCCTTTTTGGCACGAACGCCCAGTTAACCCAAACAGGCTTGCAGTGCCGCCAGTGCCGCCAATTCTGCTTCATAAATATTGTACAGATGTGTCTGCATGTCGCTGAACAGGGCGTGTATCTCATCATCAGAAAGAGGAAAGTGGCTGTTGAGTTCCTCTTCCAGCGTAGTAAGCTGCTGGCTAAGGTGGGCAACTTCGTCCAGCCCCTCACCCCCTTGTTGTAAAAAGATGGCGTACTTTTGCGCCAGCAAATGGCGTGTCTGCGCCAGCGGGGCTATGGCATCAGGCAGTACAGCGTCAGCAAAGCGCGCCCACTGCTGGCCCAAAGCACGGTAATGGGCAGCGGCTTCCACTACGGCCGTGCCGCCCAGCACCGGCGCGGCCTCTTCCAGAAAATCGGCATACAACAGGCGCAGTCCGCCGCTCTTCACCCCAAAGAGTTTAACACCCTCATGCAGCGAACGAAGCGTGCTGTACAATCCCTGCTTCTGTTTAAACACCACTGGCCACCCCTTTTTGTTTTTGGGGTCTGTTAGCAGCCGCGCCCATTTACGGAAGGCAGGAATGGCAAACGTCTGCGAATCGGCCGCCAGGTAATGAACACAATCTTCGATGCCGGCATAAATAGCTGTCGCCAGATCTGGCTGTTCATGGCCGCCATCCAGCAGCAGCAGCCGGTTTTTGTAAGAGCCGATGCGGGCACGAGCCGCGGCAAACGCTTCCCGGTTTACTTGCAGCGGTTTTTGGGCCCGGTCATCTATGTATACCTGCGTCTCATCTAGACCATAGACACTGACAAGGTGACCGAAGCAGCCGTTGTACATAGAGCGCAGGTAAAAGTAAGGCAGGCATCCCTGGTCTACCCAGGCGATAGCGGCCCGGCCATCGCCAATGGCGGCTTCTAACTGCTGGCTGGCCGTTTTTACCCCGGCGGTTTCTAGAAAGGTGGGCTGGACATGCAGCCGGGCACACAAATTTTCTATGAACTCCGTTGTGTAGTTCCACTTGTTTTGGAAGCCCATCACCAAAATAGCCGCATCATACTTTTTAAACTCCCACAGGATATAGCCACAACCAATGCCACCGGCAAGGCCCAGGATCATCGCCTCAGTATACGGCCGTCCTGTGTGTGGCGCCGTCACCCCCTGGCTGGCTAATACGTTAGTCATAGTGGCCGTCTCCGGGTGGACACCGCCAAATTGGGTATAGTTATTTACAATCATCCTTTCTCCTTATGTAAACTATTAGACAGTCAGCGTGGCATACCATCCGCCGTGTTGACCACAGGTACATAGATATCGATATGGTTCAGCACATACGCCGGATTGACACGTGTCATACGGTAAATCTCTATCACTGGCAGGCCGATGATCTCCACACCTTTGAGCTGCGTCAGTTGTACGAAGAAATCATCATATGCCCGAATCAGCGGCGATCCAAACGGGCCGGTATAGCTGGCCACGGCATAGTGACCGCCGGGCAGCGCCTGATACCCGATCTCACCTTCAGGCAGAAATCGCTCCGGCACGCTGATGCATACATCAAAGCGTACTCTGTCAGCGGGGGTAATGGCGGGGTCATCATGCCCTACACCAATGAGTAAGTTATCTCCGGTGCACAACCCTTTGCTATCTGCCCAGCGCCATAACCGGTCATAATAAGTAGTATCCACGTCAATATAGGCGCCCAGGTTGCGGATGAAGGCCACGGCAATGGGGCTCAGCCGCTGCACGGTCAACCGGGACAGCGTGTAACCAGTTATTAACCGGTTAAGTGGCTGCTGAGAGGGTGTTTGGTCACGCCAGGTACGGCCGTAAGAATACCGGTATTGCTGGGGCGATACGCCAAACCACCGTTTGAAGGCCCGGCTGAACGTCTCGTGATGTTGGTAGCCATTGTTGAGGGCAATGTCCAGGATAGTACCCTGCCAAATTTTTAACTGGTACGCGGCCCGTTCCAGGCGCAGCCGTTGTACATACACCTTTGGCGTTTCGCCAACCCTTTCCAGAAAGAGGCGGTGGAAGTAAAACTCAGATAACCCGGCTGCTTCGGCCAAGTAGGAGAGTGACAGCTCCTCATCCAGGTGGGTTTGAATATAAACCAGTACCGGCATCAACTTTTGCAGGTTTTCCTGGGCGGCATGCATAGCAGAGATTATAAAGGAAGAAGACGGCCGTGTCTTGACGTTTCTTGCGGTTTTATCCTTGAGGTATTGACATACTGTCCTCTTTTAGTATAATACGTTTAGTTTGAACTAAACGTTATCAACAAAGGAAACACAATGGAAGAACAACTCACCCTGGCCCGCCAAAATTTCATTCAGAGCATGAGCCGTATCAGCCATTTTTGGGGCTTTCCTAAAGCGATGGGCGCCATTTACGGCGCCATTTACCTGTCACCTCAGCCCATTTCATTGGATGAATTGGTGGAACAGGTGAGCGTGACAAAAGGGGCTGTCAGCACCAACGTGCGTCTGTTAGAGCGGCTGGGCATGGTGCATAAACACCTGGAAGTGGGTGACCGCAAAGATTATTACACGGCGGAAACCGACTTCTGGAAAGTGATTCGTGGCGTGCTGCGGGAACGGGAACAACAAGAATTTGACCTGGCGCTGCGCACCGTTGGTGAAAGCTTGAAGATGGCCCGGTCACCGGAGGCGCTGGCCACAGATGCAGCCACGGCCGTCTTTTACCAGCAGCGTATGACCAACATTCAAGACTTCTTTAACAACCTGGACAATCTGGTGGCCATGCTCATTGCTTTGGACAATTTGCGCTCTGGCAACCTCTCTCGCTTGTTTGGCCATAGTTCAGAGCGGTGACCCCACTTTTGTCTTCGGCGACAGACTCTATAGGCAGCCGCCCATCACGATGAATAAAAGTCACCCTCCCGGAGGTTTCATCCCAGATGACCTTGATCGTAGGAGCCTCCGGCAGGGTATTCTCGGAGGGGGAAAGGATAAGCTCATGTTTATTGGCGCATATGTATGCAGCAGCGGTCTGATCTTCCTGGTGGCCCTGGGCTTGCTTACGGTCTTAAGTTCTGCAGATGACCCCGTGGGGCGCTGGCGACAGCAGATAGTGAAGTATATGCTCCTGTCACTGGGGCTAAGTGGGGTGGGACTGACCCTGTTCCTGGCACTATCAGCCGTAACCGGTATTTTGCCGATGGGCGGCGCGGGCAGTTACAGCCTGCCCCAAGATTACCTGTCATACGGGGTTATGGGTTGGCTTATCCTGCTGATAGCCATAGGGGGCATTCTGTCACCGGCATTCACAGCCATGTGGCTGCACAAATATCCTCAAATTTAATCATAAATTTACCATCACAAGGAGACATTTATGTCAACACAACAACTTCACGCGGTTACAGGTGCCTTTGGCTATTCGGGCAAATACATAGCCCGGCGGCTGCTAGAGCAGGGCAAACCCGTGGTCACTTTAACCAATTCAGCAGACCGCACCAATGAGTTTCACGGCCGTGTTCCCGCCCGTCCCTTCAACTTTGACGATCCGGCCCAACTGGCAACATCACTGCAAGGGGTTGACGTTCTCTACAACACCTATTGGGTGCGTTTTAACCACAAAACGTTTAAACATGCTGACGCCGTGCAAAACAGTATTGCCCTGTTTCATGCGGCCAAAGCTGCTGGCGTCCGGCGCATCATCCACGTCAGCATTACCAACCCGTCATCTGATTCATCGTTAGAATATTTCCGTGGCAAGGCCATTTTAGAGCAGGCGCTGATAGGCACCGGCCTCTCATACGCCATTTTGCGACCGACAGTACTGTTTGGCAAAGAAGACATCCTCATCAACAACATCACCTGGATGCTGCGTAAGTTCCCTGTGTTTGGCGTATTTGGTGATGGAAAGTACCGGATGCAGCCCATTTTTGTAGATGATCTGGCCAGGCTGGCCGTAGAGCAGGGCCATAAAGATGACAATACCATCCTCAACGCCATTGGCCCGGAGACATTTACTTACCGTGAGCTTGTGCAAACGTTGGGCAGTATCATCGGCGTGAAACGGCCGATTCTTTCCGTTCCCCCTACGCTGGGTTTTGTAGTAGGGCAGGTAGTGGGCCGCCTGGTCAACGACGTGCTGATCACCCGCGAAGAGATTGACGGCTTAATGGCCGACCTGTTACACGTAGACACGCCGCCAACAGGCACCACCCGCCTGACCAATTGGGCCCGACAAAACGCACACTCGCTGGGTAAGCAGTATACCAGCGAACTGGCCCGACGTCGGAACCGCCAGGCGGCCTATGCTTCTAACTAATACCGGTTTTCAGTCATCAGTATATAGTTTTCAGTGCTGGCTACCTCTGGAAATAGTCTACTGAAAACTGATGACAGGCTTCTGATTACTGGTACCAGGTACTAGGTAAACCGCGAAAAGTTTTCGGATGTAAAAAGAGGCGTTTTCTCGCGGTTTCCTCGAGGAATCGGCAGCGCCTCAAGCGATCTTAATTTCGAAATATTGTTGCCGATTACCTAACACACCTTCCGGGAAACAACCATGCCGCCAACGGCCGTACGTACTGTTGGCGGCATCCTCCACAATTTATTCTCCCCGTCTATACGCAGCCATAATCGCCTGATGGACGGCCACCCCCTCTAAAAACGTACGGCGTGTGGCGGCATCTGCCAGTTGGGCAGCTTGTTTTTGTAACAGGTCATAGGCATGGATGAGAATAGCCGGGGCCCGGCCGTCACCAACTGCCTCCAGCGTTTCATAGCAGGTCAGGTATACCCGCAAAGGCTGCTCGCTGACACTCACCTGGCCGCTTTCCACCGCCGGCAACATCGCTTCTACCAGGGCCAACGCCCCGGCCACATCGCCCTGTAAACGGGCCACCTGCGCCAGCCCGGCTTGCGCGTCTACCATCGGCGACGTTTCCCCCAATTCTTCCCGGATAGCCAGAGCCTGTTTGTATGCCGCTGCAGCCTCTTCCAGGCGGGAAAGCCCCACCAAACCATCTGCCAGATGGGTATAGGCATACGCTTCCGTAATCCTATCACCTAAATCATGCGCTATAGATTGGGCGACCTGGCTGTGGGCTACAGCGGCAGCCTCATCCCCCAGCATGTGTACCAACAGCCCTAAATTAGAAAGCGTCATCGCTTCATCACGTCGCCGTCCCATCTCCTGGTAAAGCTGCAAGGCGGCTGTAAAATAACGGTGGGCATTTTCATAATCTCCCTGCTGCATCAACAAGCTGCCCAGGTTGTTGAGCGCCAGGCTCTCTCCTTGCCGTTCACCCAATTGCCGTTTCAGATCAAGCGCCTCTTCATAGGCGGCCCGTGCCCCAGCCAGGTTGCCCAGACTACGCAGCACCACCCCCAGGTTAATCAACAGTTTGCTTTGCACGATATGGTTGCCCAAATCTGCCGCTATTTGCAAACCCTGCTCGTAATAAACGCGGGCCGTTGACAGTTCACCCAGCTTTTTAGCGACAACCCCCAGGTTACTTAACAGGCCCGCTTCTGACCAGCGGTTACCCTGCTGCCGATGCATGTGCAAGGCGGTTTCAAATTGTGCTCTGGCAGCTTCATAATGACCATGATAGAAGTCTAGCAAACCCATCAGCCGGTAACCTTCGGCCAGAAGTCCCTGGCAGTACTCTGCTGCCGGCAAACCGTACTCAGGAATGGCTACCTGGGCATCTGATTGAGCCAGATAAAGCGTTGTTTCCACGTGTGAACGGGCAGCATCGTAGCTGCTTTGGTTGATAAGGGTACGGCCGAGTTCCAAATGAGCCGCGGCGGCCACGGCCGTGCCTTCCCCCACCCATTGCCAGGCCAGTTGCACCTGCGCGGCAGCCAGCTCATAATGGCCTGCCTCATTGTGAAAACCAGCCACAAGCACGTGACACAAGGCCAACAGCTCACCTAAACCTTCTAACAATTTTGATGCTGCGGGCTGCTGGCTTAAGTGGGAAACGGCCGTGGCAAACAGCACCGCCCCCTCTTGAAATGGCCCGCGCAAACGGTAATACTGGGCCAGCCCAGGGGCAGCGCGGGCCAGGGCGGGCACATCTCCGTGGACGGCCGCCCACTGCCACGCCTGGCGCACATTGTCAATATTGGCTCGCAAAGAAGCCATCGCCTGCCTGGCACGTGGCCCATTCAGGTCTGCACCATGCCGCTGCGCCAGACGGGAATAAAAGTCAGCATGTTGGCCGGCAGCGACCTGGGCGGCGGCCTGATCTTCTGCCAGTTTGGCCGCTGCATAATAGCGAATGACTTCATGTAGGTGGTAACGGCCGTTTTCCCCCAACTGTAAAAATGACTTATCCACCAATCCCAACAGGTCTGTGTAATGGGCTCCTGTGATAGCAAAGGCCGCTTCGGCCGTAAACCCGCGGCGAAACACCGAAAGCATCTGGCAAATCTTTTGTTCTGCCGGATGCAGATGTGCCCAACTGCTGTCAAAAACGGCGCGTAAACTGCGATGGCGGTCTGTCTTTCCCGCCATCCGCAAAAAGTCCAGGCTGTGGGTAATGGCGGCGGTGACCACGGCCGTATCCTGAGCGGCGGCAGCGGCTGCGGCCAATTCAATGGCCAAGGGAGAGCCTTCTACCAGACGACAAATGGTAGCGGCATGTGGCAGGTTTTCAGGGGTTAAGCAGAAGCTGGCCCTTGCCTCTCTGGCACGTTTGGCAAATAACTGGAGGGCGGGCGTTTGTACGGTCGTTTCTGGCAGGGCATCAGCCGCCGGATAAGGCAGGCCTGTCAGGGCAAACACCTGTTCCGCCTGAAAATGGAACCGCTCACGGGATGTGGCCAGTACAGTGACTTGAGGAACGTGCTGCAACATAGCGGCGATAACAGCCAAACCTTCGGCCAGGTCTGGCTGTAAAAGTGTTTCACAATTATCTAAAATCAGGAGCATCTCTCGGCCTTGAAGCTGGTTTAACAGCTGTACCAGAGGCGCACCTGGTCCGGCCAGGGAGATGTTTAGGGCATCGGCAATGACAGAGGTCACCGCACTGATTGAATCCAACGCAGCAAAAGTGACACAGTGCACACCATGGAGGTAATCGGCGGTGCGTTCGGCCGCCACTTGCAGCGCCAGCCGCGTTTTGCCAATGCCACCTGGTCCCAACAAGGTCAGCAGGCGACAATGGGGATCATTTAAATAGTGGTGAATCTGGCTCTTTTCCTCTTCACGACCCACAAAAGTGGCGATCAGTTCAGGGAGTTCGGTATCATCTGGGACGGCCGTTTGCAAACGCCGGTATAGCGCAGTGGTCGCTTGTGTCGGCGTCACCCCTAATTCATCAGCCAGAAGGCGGGCACAACTCTGATATTGGGCCATGGCGTCAGCCAGGTGGCCGCTGCGGGCCAACAACAACATCAACTGACGATGAGCATATTCGCTTAGTGGGTCCAACGCTATTAACCGGCGCGCATAGGAAATGCCGGCCTCATAGGTACGCTGCTGTAAAAAGTGCTGTGTCAGGGCGCGCAGCACATCCACCAGGTGCCGTCTTAAGCGCTCGCGCTCCAGCGCCGCCCACGCTTCAAAGTCTCGCGCATCTGACAGGTGCAGCCCGGCTAAAAAATCACCCTGGTAGAGGGCAACGGCCTGCTGCCATTGTGCCGGGGCTGCCTGTTCATGTGGCTTTGTTGCCAACGCTACAAATTCGGCGCTATCCAGCCAGTAAGGAGCTTGGTGGTTAAAAGCAACCGTTTGTCGTTCAATGATCAGGTAATCCGCCAGGTGTTTACGCAGGACAGAAAGCAATTTACGCAGGTTAGCCATGGCCTGTTCCGGGTCACTGTCGTCCCAGAAGATAGTCGCCAGGGTTTCACGGGACAACGGCCGTGCCTGGCAAACCAGATAGGCAAGTAAAGCTTCCGCCTTACGCGAGTTAAAGCTAGCAGCTGGTTTATCATGATGTGTCAACGTAAACTCACGAAAGAGGCAGATGCGTAACATGGTGTACTCAGGCGGCAGCCACTAACCGATAACCGAACCCCCGTACCGTTTGCAGCAGTTCCGGCGCACTGCTATCTGCTTCGATTTTGGCCCGTAAGCGCTGGATATGAACATCTACTGTACGCGAATCACCCAAATAATCATACCCCCAGACCTCACGCAGCAATGTTTCCCGGCCAAAGACGTACCCCGGCCGCTGCATAAAGAGGTGAAGCAGGGCAAATTCTTTAGGTGTCAGATCGACTGCCCGCCCCTCTCGTTCTACCCGGCATTGTTGGGGGTATAGGGTCAGGGGGCCACATTGTAACGGCCGTGGCGCCTGCACTACAGTTTCCTTTTGGCCTATCAACCGAAACAACGCCCTTACCTGGGCCAGCAGTTCTCCCGGTGTAAAAGGTTTTGTCAGGTAAGCATCGGCACCAAGTTCTAGCCCCATCACCTTATCTGGTAATGTGTCTTTGGCCGTCAACATTAATATGGGCACATAAACCGGCAGTTTACGAATTTCCTGGCAAACACGATACCCATCAATGCCTGGCAGCATGACATCCAGCACCACCAGGTCAGGCGTCTCAGACAATTGGGCCAAAGCTGCTTCTCCTGTTTTGGCTACGATGACCTGGAAACCAGCGCGCCCAAAAATCACAGTCAGGGCACTGGTAATGGCTGGTTCATCATCTACCAACAAGATTTGTTTTTGCTCCATAGAAAGGCACTATAACATACAAGCTGTTCGTAGAAAACTTGCAAAGTTGCAGAGTTAAAAACTTCTTGTAAACTAGGCAAAAGGGATCAAAGGGAGTACAATTAGCGACGTTTACGGGGCATGATGGTGAAACAAACCGTTATTAACCGGGCATTTAGTACAAGTGCATAAAAAATTGACAAACAAATATGAAGACACCAGTTCTAGACGTTAAAGACCTTACAACACGGTTTTACACCGAAGATGGTATTGTTTACGCTGTCAATGGCATTAGCTATACCCTTCGTGAAGGGGAATCCATGGCCATTGTCGGTGAAAGTGGTTCTGGTAAATCAGTGGGGGTCATGTCCATCATAGGGCTCATCCCCAGCCCGCCAGGCAAAGTGGAAGCAGGGTCGGTCTCATACAACGGCCGTGACCTTTTAAAACTTTCTCCTGAGGAACTGCGCCAGATACGGGGCCGGGAAATCGCCATGATTTTTCAAGACCCCATGACCTCCTTAAATCCGGTCCTTACCGTTGGTCGCCAGCTTACCGAAGCCCTGATACTCCATTTAGATATGACTCAGACTCAAGCTAAAGAGCGCGCCGCCGAACTCTTAAGCATTGTGGGCATTCCCAATGCCCGGGATCGTTTAGAAGATTATCCACATCAATTTTCTGGCGGCCAGCGGCAGCGCATTATGATTGCCATGGCGCTGAGCTGCAACCCCTCCATCCTCATCGCCGATGAACCCACGACCGCCCTGGATGTCACCATCCAGGCTCAGATCGTTGAGCTGGTCAAGAAACTGCAATCCGAACTGGGTATGGCCATTATCTGGATCACCCATGATCTGGGCGTCGTGGCCGGCATGGTGCAAAAAGTGGCGGTTATGTATGCCGGTTTTATTATTGAATATGGCGCCGTCAATGACCTGTACACCAGAACAAGCCATCCTTATACCCTGGGCTTATTAAAATCCATCCCCCAGGTAGACGCAAAAGAACGCACCCGCTTATCTTCCATTGAAGGTCTTCCCCCTGACCTCCTCCAGGAACCAACGCACTGTCCCTTTGCGCCCCGCTGTTCTTTTGCCATCGATAAATGCTGGGCTGAAAACCCCCCTTTATTGCCTGTGGCCCCCAATCACACCTCGGCCTGTTGGCGCTGGGAAGAGGTTCGCAATCAAAGCAAAGCTGGAGTCGCTGCATGAGTCAAGAAAATGGAAAAGAAATCCTGGTCCGTGTCAAAGACCTGAAATTACACTTCCCCATTATGCGTGGCGTTATTCGGCGTCAGGTAGGCGCTGTTCAGGCAGTAGATGGCCTGACTTTTAACATCTATAAGGGTGAAACTCTGGGGCTTGTAGGTGAAAGCGGCTGCGGCAAATCCACCACCGGCCGTGCCATTCTGCAATTGCTCAAACCGACAGCCGGCGAGGTTTTCCTCAATGATCGGGATCTGACCAAACTAGGTAAAAGCGAACTGCGTCGGTCGCGTCGTCATATGCAAATGATCTTTCAAGACCCGCAGGCTTCTTTGAATCCCCGCCTCACCGTCGGCAGCATCATCAGTGAGCCGCTGGAAATTCATAATATCGGCAACAAAGAAAGCCGCAAAGAACGGGTGCAAGAACTGCTCAGAGTAGTAGGGCTGAACCCTTACTTCATCAGCCGCTACCCCCATGAATTCTCTGGCGGGCAGCGGCAGCGCATTGGCATTGCCCGTGCGTTAGCCACAAATCCTAGTTTTATTGTGGCCGACGAGCCTATCTCCGCGCTTGACGTTTCCATCCAGGCTCAGGTTGTCAACCTTCTTGACGATTTAAAAGCCGAATTAGGACTGACCTATTTGTTCATCGCTCATGATCTTTCTATGGTGCGCTATATCAGCGACCGGGTGGCCGTCATGTACCTGGGCCGAATTGTAGAGTTAGCCAGCCGCGATGATGTATATGAGCAGCCTTTACATCCTTACACCCAGGCCCTGCTGTCAGCCATTCCTATTGCCGACCCGGAAAAGGAAACAAAGCGAGAGCGCATTATTCTAAAAGGCGAAGTGCCCAGCCCGGTGAACCCTCCTGCAGCCTGCCGCTTCCATACACGCTGTCAATATGCTACGGACATTTGCAGCCAGCAAGACCCTGAATTCCGCAATCTGGGCACAGCCAGTCATCCGCACATGGTCGCCTGCCATCACGCAGAAAAATTCCTGTAATTTTGTAGGGGTAAGGCAGTTGGGCAGCTGTTTGCACTGCAAGACAAATTGGTTTTCCAACTGCCTCGCCCCTACCCATAGTAAGGAGGTGATGTCTGAAGAAAAAGTGATCAGCTTTTTTGGAAAGAGCGAGGAGTATACTGTATTAAACCCCCAAAAAATCTCAAATGTGGAGGAGATTCAATGTTTAAGCAAAAAAAATCACTCTGGTGGTTGGTTATGTTGGTTGTTATTGGTCTGGCTGTTGCCGCCTGCCAACCCCAAGTAGAGACCGTTGAAGTAACCCGCGTCGTCGAAAGCACAGTGGTAGAAACCGTGGAAGTTGAAGGCGAACCAGTAGAGGTCACCCGTGTCGTTGTCGAGACTGTCATTGAAACCGTGGAAGTAGAAGTGCCGGCCCCAGGAACAGACACAGGGCCGGTAGAGTTCATGTCTCCCGATAACACCGTTTACCGCACCCAGACCTTCGGTGACATTGATACCATGGACCCGAACCTGATTTACGATACCGCCAGTGGTACCCTGGCCCTGAACGTCATGGAACCGCTCATCCGCTACAATCGGGAAGATGCTAACAACTTTGTGCCTGTCCTGGCTCTAGAAGTGCCCAGCCTGGAAAATGGCCTTATCTCCGAAGATGGTCTAACCTATACATTTAACATCCGTGAAGGCGTCACCTTCCATGAGGGTGGCACGCTGGAACCGCATGACGTGGCTTACACTTTCCAGCGCGGTTTGCTGCAATCTGACCCCAACAGCGCCCAATGGCTGCTGTTGGAACCGATCCTGGGTTACAACCATTGCTTCGATATTACGGAAGGTATTGACCCTGACTGTAACCTGGCCGGGGACAAAGATGGGCTGCTAGCTACCGCGACGGCCGAACAACTGCTGGCCACCTGCGAACTGGTAAAAGCCGCTGTTGTCGCCGATGACGAAGCCGGCACCGTAGTCTTTACCCTGGCTGTGCCCTGGGGACCTTTCCTGGCTACCCTGCCGCCGGCCTGGGGTTCCATCCTGGATATGGAATGGGCCATTGAGCAAGGCGCGTGGGATGGCAGCTGCGAAACCTGGCAAAATCATTACTCACCGGGGTCAGAAAACTCTGAACTCACAGATGTCATCAACGGTACCGGCCCCTACATGCTGGAAAGCTGGACACCGGGCGAAGGGTATGTCATGGTTGCCAATGAAAATTACTGGCGTGGTGATGACCAACCCGTGTGGGAAGGTGGCCCGGCCGGCCAACCGGCTATCAAAACTGTGGTTACCACTTTGGTAGATGAGTGGGGTACCCGCTTCGCTTCCTTACAAGCTGGTGATGCCGAAAATGTCACTGTAAACCTGGCAGACCGGCCGCAGGCTGATGAATTTGTAGGTGAAATCTGTGATGCTGATGGCGCCTGCGCAGAAAACCCAGACAACCCCAATGGCGGGCTGCGTAAATGGGCCAGCCTGCCCAGCGTCTCCCGCACCGACGTGTTTATGATCTTCGACACCGGGGCCGATTCGCCGTACATTGGCAGCGGCCAGTTGGATGGCAACGGCATTCCGTCTAACTTCTTCAGCGACATTCACGTACGTCGGGCAATGAACTACTGCTTTGACTACGACACCTACATTGCCGAAGCACTCAACGGTGAAGGTGTACGCAACAACGGCCCCATCATCAAGGGCATGCTGGGTTACAATGAAGATGGCCCCATGTACGAGTATGATCCTGAACAATGCGCCGCTGAGTTGGAACAGGCGTGGGATGGCCAATTACCAGAAATCGGTTTCCGCTTCCAGATTGCCTACAACACCGGCAACACCGCCCGCCAGACTGTAGGCGAAATTTTACAGTCTGAGATGGCCGCTATCAACAGCGCATACCAGGTGGAAATTGTCGGCCTGCCGTGGCCAACCTTCCTGCGTACCTTCCGCGCTTCACAGATCCCGGTCATTGCCAGCGGCTGGTTGGAAGATATCCATGACCCGCACAACTGGGTGCAGCCCTTCACCGTTGGCACGTACGCCGGCCGTCAAAAGCTGCCCCAAGAGATCATTGATCAATTCACGGCTCTGGTGAATGCCGGTGTGGCTACGGCAGACCCGGCCGAACGTGAAGCAGTTTACGCTGAACTTCAACAACTGCATCATGACCTGGCTATTCAAATCACATTGGCCCAGGCCTTTGGTGCCCGTTATGAGCAGCGCTGGGTTGATGGCTGGTATTACAATCCCATCGAATCCGGCACCTATTACTACGCTATGAGCCTAAAGTAGCTGGGTGCTTGATTGCCTCTTGATCTGGCTGACGGTAAAAGTGGTGGTCAAACATTCACACGTGTAGCTATGCGTTATTAGAAGGTCGGCATTCTCAAGATAAGACTTGAGAATGCCGCTTTCTCTTACCCGGTTCAGGCAAATCCACTGCTGATTGTGTTATCATTTCAGAGTCCACAGTAGATTTTCCTGAAAAGGAAAGTTTAAAGGGCGGTATGTCAATATATAAACGTGCAATCACGTATAATAACTGTATCAGGGGAAATTTCTATGATGATTAGGAGAGTGCCATGACTGCATATATCATTCGCCGATTGCTTTACATGCCGATCATTTTGTTTGGTGTGACTTTGCTGATCTTTTGCATGCTGCAAATTTTGGGGCCAGTGGAACGTTCGGCGCTCTATGTGCGTGATGTGCCTAAAACAGACAGCCAGGTGGAAGCCATTATCAAACGCTACGGTCTGGATGATCCCGTTCCGCTGCAATACTGGCACTGGATGGTGGGACGTGAAGATCAGGCTACAGGTGAAATTATAGGGGGCGTGCTGCGTGGTGACCTGGGGTTTTCTCGTACCGGGCGTGAACCGGTCACCGATATGCTAAAACGACGCTTCCCGGCTACCCTGGAACTGGCACTGTGGTCCATGATCCCCATCATTGCTGGCGGCATCTGGATGGGCATTAAGGCAGCTTTAAATCATAACAAACTGATTGACCAGGCTTCCCGTGTTTTTGCTACGTTGGGCTGGTCCGTGCCCACCTTTGTGTTAGCCTTGATTTTACTGCTTGTTTTTTATGCCCGTCTGGACTGGTTCCAGCCGGGGCGGCTGTCTACGCAATTTGGGCTGGAGGTGACCCGACCTGGGTTTACCGTATATACAAACATGATGACTGTGGATGCCTTATTAAATCGGCGGTTTGACATTTTTGTGGACGCTATAAGACATCTGGTTTTACCAGTCATCACCCTGGCCGTTGTGCAGTGGGCGTTGTTATTACGAGTCACCCGTTCTTCTATGTTAGAAGAGATGCGCCAGGATTATGTGCGCACCGCCCGCTCTAAAGGGTTACGTGAAAGAACAATCGTCAACCGCCACATTCGCCGTAATGCCCTGATTCCCGTAGTAACGATTGCTGGCGCCACCCTGGCCGGCCTCATGAATGGCGTGGTGGTCACGGAGGTTATTTTTAACTACCCTGGCCTGGGGAAGATGGCCGCTGACGCTGCCGTGCAGTTAGATGTCTTAACCATGTTGGGTTTTGCCTTGTTTAACGGGGTGATGTTTGTGGTGGCCTACCTGGTAGTAGACGTTTTGTACGTGGTCATTGATCCTCGCATACGTCTTTCATGAGTAATGGACATTTTTGTGGTACGGGCAGTGAGGCAAGGCTGCTTTCAAGAAAACAACAGGTGATACTATGACAACAAATGATGTTCTGAGTCCCGCTGGTGGACCAGCCACCATCCCGACAGAGCGGGTGGGGCTGCGCCCGCCCACCCGATTAGAAAAGGCCTTGGGCCCAGAATGGGCCCGCCTGATAAAAGGCGTGTTCACCAACCCCCTTTCCGTAATGGGGCTCATTATTGTAGCCGGGTTTATAATTGTAGGTTTATTGGCGCCGCTATTGGCGCCACCGCCCAAGCCCAATTGGGACCCTTATGATATCCCTCGTGACGGCTTTCAGAATGAGCCGAAGCCGCCGGGGACACCCTGGGTTAAAAATGCCCCTTATTATGTCCCCGCCTGGTACCGCATAACCGGCAATGAAGAGTGGGTCCATTTATTGGGCACCACCGGGGGGCAGTATGACATCTGGTATGGCCTTATTTGGGGCACACGCACGGCCCTGTTAGCTGGGACGTTTGTAGTCGCTGTTTCGGCCACTCTGGGCATTGTGATTGGCGCCATAGCCGGGTATTTTGGCGGCTGGATCGATGATTTGTTGATGCGTATTGTGGAGGTTTTTGTTGTCTTCCCGGGGTTGGTGGCTGTGTTGGTGTTATCTTCTATTCTGATACCGATCTTTGGGCGCAGTATCCGGCCGGCCGTTATTGCGCTTATTGTTTTTGGCTGGATGGGGTATGCCCGTTTGTTACGGGGTGATGTACTCTCCAACAAAGAACGAGATTACGTTATGGCCGCCCGCGCCAGTGGCGCCAAAGATTCACACATTATCTTAAAGCATGTATTGCCAAACGCCATTTTCCCCACCCTGGTATTTTTATCGTTAGACATGGGGTCCATTGTCTTATCATTTGCGGCGTTGAGCTTTTTAGGTGTGGGTGTGGAGCCAGGGTACGCTGATTGGGGGCAGATTGTTAGTTTTGCCCGCAGCTATATTGTCTCTTTGGACACTTATTGGTATGTCATCTTGTTCCCCGGATTAGCGCTATTGTTTTACGGTTTGGGCTGGAACTTGCTCGGCGATGCACTGCGGGATATTTTGGACCCCAAGCTGCGGGGTAAGAGCGGGTAGGTCAACTTAATAAACAAGGATGGTAGGTAAGGGGGCGCGTTGGCCTCTCAGATAGTGGAATAATGCTCCCTTTACCTTATCCATAGAATATGAGAAAGCGGGTTGCATGGTTAGCCCGCTTCTTTTTTTGTTGATGTGGAATTTTGTAAGCAACCGGGGGGGCATTTGCCGGACAGTAGCCATGGGACTCACGGCCGTTACCCTGTTATGTCTCATCCCTTTTTCCCTGGCTCAGGCCCAAACGGCCGTACCCACCCCCGACCGGCTGGCCGCCCCTCCTACTGTGCTCGCACCAACCCAGGCTGATGACGGCGCGCAACTGTACTGGCTGCACTGCCAACCCTGCCATGGTGACGTAGGCCAGGGGCTAACCGACGCCCTCGATGATGATTGGCGTGCCCAATACCCGCCAGAAGACCAATATTGTTGGGAGTCTGGCTGCCACGGGGCACGGCCGTATGAAGAAGGCTTTACCATCCCCCGACAAATTCCGCCGGTCATGGGTGAAGGCAGCCTGCAGCGGTTTACTACCCTGGCCGAGGCCTACACTTTCATACGGGCAGCCATGCCCTTGCAGGCGCCCAACAGCCTGACCGATGCTGAATACCTGGCAATAACCGCTTTCCTGGCACAGGCTCACAATGCTGGGAACGGTCAACAATTAACGGAAGACACTTTAGGCACAATTCCCCTGTCTACGGTGTATAATCAGCCAGCGTTAACACCAACACCCACCCTGCCTCCCCTAGCGGGAAAACCTATGACTCCTGAGCCAACACCTTTACCCGCTATAGGCTGGCTGATAGGTGGTGTATTTGTGATGATAGTTATTCTAGGAGGCGTGATATGGCGTCGTCACGGCCGTTAAACCGGGCAAATGACCCTTCTGCTATGTATTTTCCCCAAGAAACACACCAACTGCCAAGCTACGGCCGTCTGGCTGTGCTAAACGGCCTGCTCATCGGGCTGGCTATCAGCCTGGCATACTGGGGACCCAAAGTCATGGTACTTTTAGATTTACCGGTACCGTCAGTTTACCCGGGCATCATTTTGAGTTCGCTGCTTATCATTCTACTGTGTACGGTCGTTGGCTGGCTCTCCGGAATCATGGGAAAGGGGTGGGTAACAGCGCTGGCCTGGTTGGGCACGGCCGTTACCGTTACCCTGCTGTTGGGCCATATCCCCCTCATCAGCCAGAACTGGTGGGGCTGGCTTGCTGATAGTCGCTTCCGTGGCCTGCCCATTTATACCATGCCACCAAACATCACCTGGTGGAGCTTCATCATAGCTGGCCTGGCGCTTATTTTCGTGTTGGTTATTCTGGCCATCTTACAAGCCCTGCGCCTGGAGCACGCCTACAATGAACTGGGTGATCGGGCCAGCCTAAGCGCACGCGCCTTTTTCATCCTCTTGATTCCGGCGCTGTTTGCTGGCCTGGGGGCTTATATGATGCCTGATCATGCCGGTAATGCACCCCGGCAGGCGCTGGCCTTCACACACGAAGGCATACAGGTTGGCCGCACCTACAAAGGTGACCTGTTTGCGCTCTCTCGGCAAACCGGCTTTAACTACAGTGCTGTAGCGCCGGTACACGACCAGATTGACGGCCCTTACCAACTGGCCGTGGCCGAAATAGACCCGTTTGGCTCCTTAATCACCATCGCCGCCCATTTTGACAGTGGTGCCTGGATCAACTGCCAGGTGAACGCCGACTACCTACGGGCTACATACCTGAGTTTTTGTAATGAGGCGTCACGGCCGTATACAGTTGGGTTCCGCAGCCTTTTTACTGGTGAACCGCTGCCAGAAACCTGCTTTGGCTGCCGGCCCCAGGTAAATGCTGAATGGCTGTCCTGGTTGCAAAGGCGGGCGGGCCGGTTTGAGGGCACACCCCACTTTGAATGGTTGGCGCAGCAGGGCAGTTACATCTGGATGCGCGCCGCCTCACCCAACGGGGAGTATGCTATTGATTGTCTGTTTCACGGTATTAAAAACGTAACTGTGGAAAAATGCATGGAGGCCAGCAAGTAGACCAGGTTAAGGGAGAAAAGACCTGGCCCCGGCGAACCGGTCCCGCAAATGGTCAACCGCCTGCACGTCATCTATAAATACGCCGTTGTGGCTGCGCGAGGCATGAATCATCTGCCAGCCACCTAAACTCATGCCCACATGTGAAATGCGGCGGTGATCCCCTTCGCCGCCAAAAAAGAAGAGGTCCCCCGGCTGGTAGGGTGGCATTACCGGCTGCCCAGCCATATACTGCATATCCGCGTCACGTGGCAGCGGCATGCCGCTCAGCTTGTGCAGCAGCTGCACGTAGCCAGAACAGTCCAGACCATATGCCGAGATGCCAGCCCACAGGTAAGGCACCCCAATAAAACGATGGGCGTCAGCTACCAGTTGCACCCGGCAGGCCTCTGCGGTTTGTGGAAAAGCATTGAAAGAACGTAACTCCGTAGCCGGCAACCAGCCCGCCTGACCATCGGCCAGTTTAATTTGCTGCCAGGCATCTGAGGTGGCCTCAATGGCCACGGCCGTGCCGCCAAGAATGCGGTTCAACAACGCTGCTTCTTTTTCAGGAGCTGCTCGTAACAAACCAACCGGTTCACACACCAGATGCGTGGCCTCGGGCGGCAGCACGTCGCCACAGTATGGTCGGTAAACCCACCCCAGGTAACCATCTGTCTGGCGCACAAAAGCCCACCGCCCGTCTTCTTGCAGCCATTCCACGACCGTGCCATTCAGCAGCTGGCTGCCTGGCTCAGACAAAAAACCAGGGGCATTATGCAGGCCGGTAATGGTAGTGGTCATCACCAAGAGATGTGGCTGCGGTTGGCGCAAGACAGTAACGGCCGCGATGTCCAGAGCGTGACCGGGAAAGTGCCTCAGGAGGTGCTGGGTGACGGCCGTTAACGTGGCTTTGTCCAAGACCACCCCTTGCAAAGTGATAGAGGCATCATTCACCGCTGCTATCTCTATCCGGCACACGTGAAGGCGTTTATCGGCAAAATTTGCGGCCACCATGGCCAGTGCTTCCTGCACTTTCGTAATCATAAGCTGTTTCCTTAAGTGACTGTCTAAAAACAACGTCCCGTTTTGCCAAAGTGAAGGTCACTTCAAGCGCGTCCATCAGTTCCCTAACTTATTGATGGACGCGCCCTTAGCTACCTAATTGAATATCTGCCTCTTGCAAACGCTCATGTACCAGCGCCAGCAGGCGTGGTCGCATCTCTGCCCCCGAGCCAAAGCGGGCCTTCACCAGCAGTGTCAGCTCCGTCTGCTGGCCCATCTCGCCAGACTCGCTAATCACCCGCCATGGTTCCAACAAATTGGGCAGCAGCACCACCGCTTCCCGGCCCAATGCCTCTAGCAGTGGTATCGCCTCCGGTAAATCACCGGCCGCAATTTTCAGGCTGACGGTGGCCGGGGAAAACAGTCCCCGGCTAAAATTGCGCACCATGCGAATCTCACCGTTGGGCACAATGAGCAGTTCCCCACTGGGGGCGCGCAGTGCCGTGGTACGAAGATTCACTTTCTCCACGATGCCTTCTACGCCTAACAACTCTACCTTTTCACCCACATCAAACGGATCTTCAAAGAGGTAGCTGATGCCGATGAGAAAGTCGCTGATCAACGGCCGTGCGCCCAACCCAAATGCCGCACTAAACAAACCCACCATCCAGATAAGGGTCTCGGCCTGAATAAACTGGCTCAACGCCAGAATCATCGCAATAACAAACCCGGCAAACGTGATGGTACTGGCGATCAGGCTGCGTAGTGTCTGGTAACGCTCTGGGCGCATCTGGCGGCCTTCTTTGGACATCTGCCCCACCCCCAACAGCCGGTCGGCCAGATGTCCAGACAGCCGGGATACCAGCCACGCCAGCAAAAACAGCAACCCCAACCGCAGCGCATAACTCCACCATACGTCGGCCGATAAAATATAAACCAATTGTGTCAACATAAAAGAATTCTAGGGGAAAGGCGACAATTTTTCAAAAACCGGGGTCATCTTCGGCTCTACCTCGTGGCAGGCCACCCAATGCCCCGGCTGTACTTCGCGCCAGGCGGGTTCCATTTGGGCGCAGTGGGGTTGGGCGATGGGGCAGCGTGTATGGAAACGACACCCGGACGGTGGGTTAAGGGGGCTGGGCACATCTCCTTGCAGCACAACACGCTGCCGCTGCCGTGCCGTTTTGGGGTCAGGCACAGGCACCGCCGAAAGCAGCGCCTGCGTGTAGGGGTGCAGCGGGCGATCATACAGGTCATCACTGGCGGCCAACTCCATGATCCGGCCCAGATACATCACCGCCACGCGGTCACAAATATGGCGTACCATGCTTAAATCATGGGCAATAAAGAGGTAAGTCAGGCCAAGCTGCACTTGCAGCTTTTGCAGTAGGTTAACAACCTGGGCCTGAATAGAGACGTCCAGTGCGGCAATGGGCTCATCACAAACAATAAACAGCGGCTCAGAGGCCAGGGCTCGTGCAATGCCAATGCGCTGCCGCTGGCCACCAGAAAACTCATGGGGAAAACGGTTCACGTAACGGCCGCTCAACCCTACCAGTTCCAGCAGTTCAGCTACCCTGGCAGCGCGCGCCTTATTGTCAGCAGCGAGGCCATGGACCCGCAGGGGTTCACTCACAATGGCGTTGACCGTCCAGCGTGGGTTAAGCGAGGCAAATGGGTCTTGAAAGATCATTTGGGCTTTTCGCCGTAATTGTTTCCGGGCTTCTTTTGGGGCTTTGGCTACGTCTATACCGGCAATGCAAACGGTGCCGGCTGTAGGCTGGTAAAGACCCAGCATCGTGCGGCCCACAGTGCTTTTGCCACAGCCACTTTCGCCCACCAGACCCAAGGTTTCCCCTCGCTTGATAGTCATGGAAACACCATCGACTGCTTTTACATGGCCTACCGTGCGCCGGAAAACGCCTTTTTGCACGGGGAAATGCTTTTTCAGGTCAGCCACTTCAATGAGAGTTTCAGCCAGCGACGGGGTGTTGTTTTTTCCATTTTCCTCGCTCATCGCGGTTCTCCTGTGGTTACGTCTACCCAGCAGGCGGCTTTCTGGGTGGGGGTAATGGGCAGCAGTGGCGGCCGTTCCTGCTGACACTTTGCTATCACGTAGGGGCAGCGTGGGGCAAAAGGGCAGCCCGACGGTTCTACCAGCAAACTAGGCGGCGCGCCGGGAATAGCCTGAAGGTCATGACCGCGTTTCTGGTCTACGCGCGGCAGGGCAGCCAGCAAAGCCAGGGTGTAAGGGTGTGACGGCCGTTCATATAAACTATAGACATCCGCCGCCTCCACAATGGTGCCACCATACATGACAATAACCCGGTCAGCCATGCCGGCCACCACCCCCAGATCATGGGTGATCCAGATAAGCGCCATGCCCATCTTCTCTTTTATTTTTAATACCAGTTCCACAATTTGCGCCTGAATGGTGACATCCAGCGCCGTTGTCGGCTCATCGGCAATGAGCAGCGTAGGGTTACAAGCCAGCATCATGGCAATCATCACCCGCTGCCGCATACCGCCAGAAAATTGGTGTGGATAATCCTTTAAGCGGCGGCCCGCATCGGGAATACCCACCAGTTCCAGCAGCGCTACTGCCCGATTTCCCGCCTGTTCATTGGTCAGACCATAATGCTTAATCAACGATTCTGTTAATTGCAGCCGCAGGCTCAATACCGGATTCAACGAAGTCATCGGATCCTGAAAGATCAAACCTATTTCCTGGCCGCGAATCTTCTCTAGATCGTCTTCGACCATCTGCAGCAGGTCACGCCCCCGGTAAATGGCCTGACCAGTGGTAATTTCTCCAGGCGGTATGGGAATCAACCCCAGAATAGACATCATGCTCACTGACTTACCACTGCCACTTTCGCCCACCACCGCTACCGATTCACCTTCGTAAACCTGGTAAGTGATGCCGTTAACAGCATGGACCGTCCCTTCTGGTGTATGAAAGCGAACGCGCAGGTCGTTTACGTCTAAGATGAGATTGTTGGAAGTCTCCATCAGTTTCTCCACCTGCTAGGCCAGACTATGTGGATCTAGGGCATCCCGCAGGCCATCACCGACAAAGTTGATGCTGAGTACCGTTAGTAAGATGAACAGCCCAGGAAAGAACCAGAGCCAGGGAGCAGATTCAATATAGGTACCGGCGCCGGTGATCATATTGCCCCAAGTAGCCGTAGGCGGCTGCACCCCCAACCCCAAAAAGCTAATATACGCCTCGTATAAAATGGCGCCACCTACGGCCAGAGTAGCAGCCACCACAATGGGGGCCACCACGTTGGGCAGAATATGGCGAAAGATGATCTGGCGGTTGGGTGTGCCCGTAGACCGGGCGGCCATGATAAAATCACGCTCTTTAAGCGACAAAAATTCAGCGCGGACGATCCGGGCCAGCCCCGGCCAGGTGGTCAGGCCAATGATGAGGATGATGACCACCACACTACCACTGAAGGTACGGCCGAAGAAATCAATATTGGGCACCCTGCCGCCAAAGAACTTGGACATGACCAGCAACAAAAAGAGGGTAGGAATGGCCAACATCGCTTCGGTGAGGCGCATCAACACGGCGTCCACCTTACCGCCATAAAAGCCGGCTGCCGCCCCCACCAGAATACCAATCACCAGTTCCACGCTCACGGCCGTAAGGGCAATGAGCAGCGAAATTTGCGCCCCATAAATGGTGCGCGCCAGAATGTCCCGGCCCACCGTATCGGTGCCAAAAGGATGCTCCCAGGAAGGCGGTTGCAACCGAATGCCGGTATCGGTGGCATTGGCATAGGTTTCTGGGTAAAAAAAGGCACCTACCGTGGCATACAAAATCAGCGCGCCTAATATCCCCGCGCTGGCTATGGCCAGCCTGTGCCGCCGAAATCGCCGCCAGGCCATCTGTGTCAACGACAACGGGGGCGTCTCTAAGGCATCGGCCGAAAGATCAAGGGAAACAGGGGGTGAAGCAGCATCCATCTTTTCTCTCCCATTTAGTGGGCATTACTAGTCCATACCAGGGTCTAAGTTCACCGGACCACCACGCTTTTTTAGCAAACGTAACAAACGGTCAATCATAACGAATACGCGGGTCCAGGGCGGCATACGCAATGTCAGTCAGCAGCTGCGCCAGGATGACGGCCACCGCAAACAGAATGACAATGCCCATGACCACGGCCGTGTCTCCGCGCTGTAAATGGTCTAAAAACAACCGACCCATCCCCGGCCAGGCAAAGATCCGTTCCGTTACCACAGCCCCAGCCAACAAGATCGGCAAATCCAGGCCAATGAGGGTAACAATGGGTAATGAAGCATTACGTAAACCATGCTGGTAGGTAATATACCGTCGGCTTAACCCTTTAGCCTTCGCCGTACGCATGTAATCTTCATTCACCACTTCTAGCATGGTGCTGCGCACATACCGGCTGTACCGGGCCACGTCAATAAAAGCAATGCTTAACACCGGCAAAATGAGATGCAAGGCTACCTGCCCGGTTGTCTTACCAACCTGTGGATCAAACATGCCATTGGCCGGTAAGTGCGGCAACCCCCAATTTTTGAACTGCACTGAAAAAATGTAAACACCGGCCAGGGCAATAAAAAAAATAGGCATGGAAAATCCCACAAAGGAAAGAGTGGTAACAATATTATCGATCACTGAATATTGATGCAGCGCCGAATACATGCCAATAAGCAGTCCCAACGTTACAATGACCACCTGGGCGGTTACCGTCAGCATCAAGGTATTGGGCAGGCGGTCCCAAATGATTTCCCCGGCCGTTTTGCCCCGTGTAACAATAGACATACCAAAGTCTCCGCGTAACACACCTAACCGCTGCCCCGCCGTCTCGGCCACGCCATCCCCATCTACGTCAATCATTGTCCAGTCATTGCCAGCCAGCCAGTAGAAATATTGTAGATAGATGGGCTTGTCCAGCCCAAGCTGCCGGGTTAACCGCTGTCTATCAGACGAGCGGGTGGCTTCACGCCCGCCCATGGTAGCCAGCGGGTCACCAATGTTCTGCATCAGGGCAAACAAGATAAGGCTGACAATAAATAATAATGGAATAGCCTGTAACAACCGGCGAATAATGTATTGAATCATCTGGGGTTATCCGTTTTCGGTAAGCGGTAAGCAGCCATGGGCTGCTTACCGCTTACCGTATCCTGATGGCCGTTAAGCAACGGCCGTTGCTTAACGGCCGTTATTTAGCTATATCCCATTCCGCAATGTTAAAAAAGGGCGTGGCGCCAGAAAGCTTCACATTTTCCAGACGGCCACTTAAAGCCCAGATGTCCGGATCTTGCCAGATACCCAACCAGTACACGTTTTCAAATATCATCTGGCTAATCTCATAGAAGGTTGCCTGACGTTCTTGCAGATCCACCTGCGTTTTCTGTTTTTGGAAAAGGGCATCCAGTGCTTCATCACATAGACCCTGAGTGTTGTTGCCATCTGGGAATTCGTCGCTGGGAATCTCGCTGCATAACCAGCGGCTGGTATCCGGATCAGGGAAGGCCGGGGCGTTTGACGACTCACAGATGTCAATTTCACCGGTAGCACAAGGACCGCCCTCACCATAGCTGGCAAAGAAAATGTCAGATGGGTAGCTGACAATATCCAGTTTAACGCCGATCTCGGCCAGTTGTTGCTGGGCCACCGCCTGGGTGTCCTGGCGGATCTCACGCGTGGTGGTGCCGTGGGTCAACACCAAATCCATGCCATCCTTATCCCGCACACCATCCCCATTGCTGTCTATCCAGCCGGCCTCATCCAGCAGGGCGTTGGCCGCATCAGGGTTATAAGGCCAGGGCGCCAGGTCTGCGGCCGCAAACGGGGAATTATCCCAAAAAGTGGCTGCCGGTTGAGTCAGACCCAACAGTAAATCTTCATTCAACTTGAAACGGTCAAACCCCATAGCAATGGCCTGGCGCACGCGCATATCTTGTAAGGCGGGGTGCGCTTTCTCATCCAGACGCATAAACCAGCCCTCATTGTAACCGGAAGTCACCGCACGGATCTCCACACCCGCGTCCTCCAACATGGGTACGTCAGAATATGCAATGAACGTACCCAGGTCGCCTTCACCGGTTTGCAGGGCGGCTACCTGCCCGGCATCATCGGGCACAAAGCGGATAAAAATTTCATCAATGTTCGGCCGTGGACCATAATAATTATTGTTGCGTACAAAACGGGCAAAACTGCCAGATTCCCATTCGGCAAAAGTATACGGCCCGGCGCTGACCGTCGGCGCCAGATTCCACTCGGCCGTATCCAGCGTTCCCTCGGCCTCATAAACGGGGCGCAAAACGTGTGCCGGGATGAGGTAAGTGTAAAGGGTCGCCAACCAGGGGACAAATGGCTCCTCAAAGGCGATCACCACCGTCTTTGCATCGGGGGCGGTGACACTGCTGATCAGGTCATAGGGATAGGTGGAGCCGACGATGTTGTTGGGGTCTGTCACCATCTCATACGTGAACACAAAATCATCGGCAGTAATAGGTGTGCCATCTGACCAGACGATATCGTCGCGCAGGTTCAGGGTGATGGTGGTGCCGTCGTCAGAGATGCCGCCGTTTTCCACACTGGGAATTTCAGCGACTAACACGGGGCGAGGATTGTTACTTTCGTCAAAGTCCCAGGCCGCGGCGTTCCAGATTTGCTGAGTGATGGTGGAAAACCACATTTGTGTATACATGGGACTGAGCGAATCAAACTCTTGGGTGAAGATAAAAGTAGCCACTTTGCGGGGGCCGCCTTCAGTTGCGGTGTCCGTGGTATCGGCTGCTTCCGGCTCTTCTTCCGTCATGGTATCTGTCTCAGACACGGCCGTGTCTGAGGTTGTATCGGTCGTCTGGCTGCTGTCAGCAGGATCGGTCTGCGCGCCGCACGCAGCCAGCAGCAAGCCGAGCACTATAAGGGCCAGCAATATTGTTTTTGTTTTCATACTCTCCTCCAATGGATAGGTTTGAACCAACAAGCAGTAGCAGGATAATCATTTATTTTCTGGGCCGATGAACACCTCCTTTGTAGTTGATAAGTGACCCGCCCAACATGCTGTAGATGCGGACAAACCGTTACACATCAATCGTTGCGGACCAGGGGCAGATAAATGGCCAGCTCAGCCCCTGACGGCCGTTGTGTGGGCAGCCTATCACCGGGAGCGTAAGTATCAAGCAAAAGCCAGGTAGCAGCCATAACACCATTGGTGCCGGGGGCCAGCAGGCGGCTGTAACGGCCGTCTATAACCATCACCGCACTTTCCCCCACAACCCGGCTGGTGGTACGGTTGATTTCCAGCGCCGTTCCCCGCGAGAGGCCAAAGGTAACAACTTCTGGATGGGCATAGACATGGCTGACCAGACGGCCGTAAAGATAATCATACATGACTCGGGGCTCAAACACCGTGCCGGGGATCAACCCCAGTCCGGGGTCAATACGTACCCAATCTACCAGAAAGCTGTCGCTGGCTGCCACTTCCACGTCAGCTGGTACCGACTCATCACTCATCCAACTACCAACCGCGGCCGCAGCCGCCTTATCAAAAAGCAAAACACCACCCGCTTCCCACTTCTGGCGCAATATGGCGTCAATGCCGGCCGATTGTAAGGCAGCCACCTGCACAGCCATCTCCCGTTGATCATCGCCAGTCACAAAGAGACTGCCAGCATTGTGCAGCAGAGCGGCCAGGTCTGTCAAATTAGTGGAGGCCGTCAGGGTTGTGGTTTGTACATTGGTGAGGCCCACAGCAGCCAGGTACTCTGCCCACAGGTTGGCGGCAGCCGCGGCGGCTGTGTCCGTCACATAACCGGCGGCCAGCACCACCACCGGCCCACCGGCCTGTTGCGCCAGGGCAGCAAAACGGGATGTTACCGTGCCGGTGGGCACTGTGGCCAGGTCTCCGGCCACAAGCAGTGTCCCCGTGACCGGCTGGCTGAGCAGCGCCAGCGTGCGGCTGGTGATGTCCGGGGCGCTGAGGTCCGTCGTGCCACTAACAATGGGCCGGCGGCTGTTTAGATCATAGCCATAAGGCCCTGCCGGTAAAAGGTGAAAGGCCACATTCTGGATGGAGAGTATCTGGCGCGGCCCGGTGTAAACGGCCGTAGCGGCCGCCTGGTAGGTCTCTTCATCTAAAATAACGCCCGCATACCAACCGGCTGTCTGGCTGACAACCTGGCCGCCTTCTACCACCACGCCGGTACCCCAATCTACCCCCAGGCCCACCTGCTGGCCTGGTTTTTGTTGTGTGGCTTGCAGCAGCCGCGGAATGCGCCCTCTTTCCAGGATATGCTGGTCAATAACGGCCGTTTCCAGCCCAAACCGCAGCCCACGTGTCATCTCTGCCGTGGCCCCATACCACAAATCGACGGCGCCGACCTCCAGGCCGTGCCAGGCATAGGCCCACTCGGCATACCCGGCAATCATATACCGGGATTGCACGGCCGCGCCAGCGCTCGTGCCGCCAAAAGGCATGCCCGCCTGATGCTGCAGTGCCAGGTTGTCTTCCGCCAGCGTATTGGCCAACACAAGCATGGCCACCTGCTGGTCACCACCCAGGTGGAAGATGCCATCCACCGTACCGTCAATTTGCCCGGCCAGCGCCGGGGTATCAGCATCGCCACGAACCTGAATATCAATCAGGTCAACGTCACATGTCTGTGATGGCTGGATGAGTGTGTTACAAGCCGATGTCAGGTTATTGACGCGCACCAGAGCATCGGCCAGGTTAACGGCTCGCTCTTGTTGGGTAATGGAAATGGGATCCGTGGCAAAGCTGGGGAACAGGACGCGCAGCTTGATGACATCATCACTGTCATAGGCTATAGCCTGTTCAACAAAGCGTTGCAGGGTAGCCGTCTGATAACTGGCACCAACGGGAACCAGGCTGCCAGGCGTGCCAGGGGCAGTAGCTCTAGCGGTATGGGTGGCCACGGCCATAACCCCCATAAGCGCCAGCCCTACTGCTGCCAGCAGGTAGGTGAGTCGCTGTGCTGTATTCATCTTCACTCCTTCCCTCAGGGTTTACGTCAAAGACAAAACCAGAGAGCTTCATTTTTCCGCATCCTTACGCTCTGTTTCCACGGCGCGCAAGGCTGCAACAAATTCTTCACCGGCCATTCTGATATGATGCCGCACCAGTTGCTCCGCTTTATCTGTATCCCCGTTTTCCAGCGCATGAATAATGGCATCATGTTCGGCAATATCGGTGGCGTCACGCTCCGGCAGTGACCGGGAGGCGGTTTGGGCAAAATTACTCCATAACATGGTCGGAAAAGTAGACCACATCTGGTTTAATGTGCGCATCAAATAATCACGGCGGCTGGCAACAAAGACAGTCTGGTGAAACAGGCGGTTCAGCCGACGATATTCAGCTAGTTGTTCTGGAGCCAGGTTCTGTTGCATCTGCGCCTGCAAAGTGCGCAGTTGGCTAATTTCATTTGGGGTAATGTTTTGGGCTGCATACCGGGCGGCCATCCCTTCCAGGAAAGAACGATGGGTGTAAAGATCGGCTACATCATTAACTGAGAACTTGATAACACGCACGCCGCGGTAGGGAACATGTTCCACCAACCCTTCAGCTGCCAACTCCTTGAGTGCTTCACGTACGGGCATCTGGCTAACGCCGAGCTGTTCCGCAATTTGCCGCTGGCGCATCCATTGACCAGGCCGAAATTGGCCTTCCAGAATGGCTGCACGAAGCCGGTCAGATACTACGTCATTCAATTGTTTATGGGCGTCTTGCAAACTCATGACGATCTTGTCAGGGTTGTGATATTTGATATGTGATATGTGATATAATCTTGGATAGCGCTAGCATAACACAAAGTGGTTACGGCCGTCAAGCCCATTGGGCATCAAGCATTACCTACCACCGCAATTGCCGCCAGACACTTGCAACTTGGGCCTAAGCATATTAACATAACGGCATGGCTCAAAATGGCGGCTACCAGCTTGAATATATGGAAAAGTACCGGGGACAGCCTGGCAAACCCCCTGGCCCTCCCGGTAAAAATGGCAAAAAACGGGGCTGCCTCTCTACCCTTCTCCTGATCATCGTCTGGCTGGCATTGGCAGGCCTGTTGGTTGGGCTGCTGGTTTTTATGGGCGGGTATATGTACCTGAGTGATCAGCTAGAAGATTCCATTGCCCAGATCACTGACTTTCGCGGCACGGGGCTGGGAGGCATCCCACGTTTTTATGATCGTCACGGTAACTTGTTGTTTGAGCTTACCACCACGGAAAAGCGCCAGTGGCTGGCTTATGAAGAAATTCCCATAGAGGTAATTAACGCCACTGTTTCTGTAGAAGATGACACCTTCTGGACAAACCCTGGCTTTGATCCGGCGGCCATCGGGGCAGCACTTTTGAGTAATGTACGGCAGTCAGATAACGGCCGTCCGGTAGGTGCCTCTACCATCACCCAACAACTGGTCCGCGCTGTAGCTTTTGATTATGAAGAGCGCATCAGCCTCAGCTACGAACGTAAACTGCGCGAAATCTTTCTGGCCTGGATTATGACCCAGCGGCGCAGCAAAGCGGCTATCATCCAGATGTACCTCAACGAGATCTACTACGGCAACCTGGCTTACGGCATTGAAGCCGCCGCCCAGACCTACTTCGGCAAATCCGCCAAAGAGCTGACCCTGGCTGAAGCGGCTTTCCTGGCTGGGCTGCCCCAAGCCCCTATTGAATGGGACCCTTACACTAACTTTGAAGGGGCCAAAGCTCGCCAGCAGATGATCCTGGACCTGATGCTCGCCGATGGCCTTATCGATTACGTTCAGGCCGAAGTTGCCAAAGGGGTAACGCTTAACCTCCAGCCGCGCATTACCCTGGAAGAACAGGCGGCTAGTGCTGTGTTGGAAGCGCCTCACTTTGTTCTTTATGTGCAAGATGAGTTAGAACGCCGCTACGGCGCCGATGCCATCAGCCGTGGCGGTTGGCAAATCACCACCAGCCTGGACTTAAACATGCAAAACATGGCCCAACAGGCTGCCCGCGACTGGATCGCCCAAAACGCGGCCGCCCATGATGTAAGCAACGCGGCCGTGGTCATCCTCAAACCGGGCACGGGTGAAATTCTGACGATGGTGGGCAGCCTCGATTACTTTAACGCGGCCATTGATGGACAGGTGAATGTGGCCATCAGCCCACGCCAGCCCGGCAGCAGCATCAAACCCATCACCTACGCCGCCGCTATGGAGCGCGGCTGGACCACCGCTGACGTGCTGTGGGATACACCGATGGTGCTGGACCTGGGTGAGGGCGAAACCATGCAGCCGCGCAATTATGACGGTTACTTTCATGGTCCGGTACTGTTCCGTGACGCCCTGGCCAACAGTTACAATATCCCCCCCATTCACCTGCTTAAGGATATCGGTATCCCCCATTTTATTGCCACCGCCCGCAAAATGGGGGTGGAATCACTGAAAGAGCCGCCCGGCTTTTATGGCCTGGCGCTGACGTTGGGTGGTGGCGAAGTGCCCCTGTTAGAGATGAGCAACGCTTTTGCCACGCTGGCCAATCAGGGGCAAAAGCCCCGGCTCACCAGTGTCTTACGCATTACGGACAGTCGTGGGAACGTGGTATATGATGCCCAACAAAACCGGCTGCCTGCCGTAAATGCGCTGGATGCCCGCATTGCTTACATCATCACGGATATCTTAGATGATGACCAGGCACGCATTCCGGCGATGGGAGCAAATAATCCATTGGCGCTGCCGTTTCCGGCCGCGGTAAAAACGGGCACCACCAATGATTTTCGTGATGGCTGGACACTGGGTTACACGGCAGGTGTTGTGGTGGGGGTGTGGATTGGCAATTCAGACGGCCACCCTATGGTAGATTTGCCCGGTTTACGCGGCGCGGCACCGTTATGGAACTATATTATGCAGACGATTTATAACACGCCGGAGATGGCACAGAGTTTGTGGGTAGACGGCCGTCCCCCCCTGGATGCCTTCATTCAACCACAAGGTCTTGAAAGCCGGCTGGTCTGCATGCCTCAGGGCACCGGCAGTAGTGCCTGCGGGGCCACCCGTACAGACTGGTTTATGGCCAACGCCGCTACACATGGTAATCCACGCATTCAATATAATATCAACGCCGCGGAAAACCTGGGGGCATGGACGTTGACAACACTGCCCCTGCCCGCAGACGAAGCGCAGCGCTTTGTGCAAAGCCAGCCGGATTTGATTGATGGCACAAAAATGCCTTTGCCTACAGAGTGTGTTGTCAATACATCGCGCCCATCTGAAAATGCGACTATACGTCTCTATTTGCCTGTTCCCCCGCATTATCCGGACGAAGTACGTGCCCGCATTTGGGCCCAAGGGCGCTACCGTATGGCTCCGCCTATTGTCTGCCCGCAAAGTGTTATCCAAGCACATAAATCGCCGCCGACACCGCGCAGCACCCCATCCCCATAAAACAAAAAAACCTTCCGGTAGTTTACACACACCGGAAGGTTTATTTAGTCTTGGTCGTCGGCATCATGGGCATGCCCATGCGCCATTTCTTCGGGAGTAGCCGCCCGCAGCCCGGCAATTTTCACTTGGAAGTGTAACACTTCACCGGCTAACGGGTGGTTAAAATCCAGGACAACGCCTTCATTATCCACTTGATCGATCACCACATTAAACAGCTCACCTGACTGGGCATCTCGCATGCGCAGCTGCATGCCTTCTTCCAGCTCCATGTCGGGCGGGAATGCGTCACGCCCTACCCGCTGGAACGCCTCTTCATCTATGTCGCCGTAACCATCTTCTGCTGCCACAATGATGTTCTTTTCTTCACCCACTTTCATACCAATAAGGGCGCTTTCCAGGCCAGGAATAACCTGGCCATACCCTTGTAAGTATTCCAAAGGTTCCTGCTCGGAAGCATCAATGATCTCGCCATCATCCAGACGCAACGTATAGTCCAGGCTAACAACGACGCCATCGGCTACCGTTAAATTGGGGTGTTCTTTCACAAGCGTGCCTATACCTTTCTAACTTCAGCAGCAGCCAACCCTTTTTTCCCTTGCTCAACTGTAAACGTCACGCGATCACCATCAGCCAATGATTTATAACCATTGCCTTGAATGGCTGAATGATGGACAAAGACATCGTTGCCGCCATCATCACGCGTGATAAACCCATAACCTTTCTGGTCGCTGAACCATTTCACGACCCCTTGTAACGTCTCACTCATTTATATAGTCTCCTTTGCTTTGAAAGCAGGTGGGGGTATTTCATTTTAGGGGATAAGAAAAAACCGCCTGGATTGTGTGAGTCCAGACGGTTCTCATACGATCTAAAACAAAACACTCATAATGTTAACCTATAAACTGTACCCGTTTGCAGTAAATTCGTCAACCAGCCACGGCCGTCGCTCATGAACCATTGAATCAGCCCTAACAGGGGTGGCCTTACAGCGACCACCAAAGCTTCAGGGAAAATTCGTTCATTTTCACCGTTCTGTGTACTCTTATACACATGAACGCACAGCATGAGCAATTCATCCGCCAGGCAATTGCCCTGGCACAAGAGGCACGAGACAACGGCAACCACCCTTTTGGGGCCTTATTGGTAAAAGATGGCGAACTGCTGCTCACCGCCCAAAACACGGTGAACACCGGCTATAACGTGACCCACCACGCCGAACTGAACCTGGTCAGCCAGGCCAGCCGCCAATTACGTCCAGAGGTACTGGTCAAATCTATCCTCTATACCAGCACAGAGCCCTGCCCTATGTGTGCCGGTGCTATTTACTGGGCAGGCATTCCGGTTGTCGTCTATGGCTGCAGCACAGAGATGCTGGCCAGAATGACCACCACAGGCAGCCTTGTGCTTCCCTGTCGGGACGTTTTTAAGCGGGGCGCTGTGCCCACCCATGTTATTGGTCCCCTACTGGAAGACGAAGCGCGGCAGGTACACGAAGGGTTTTGGCGTTAACCTTGCAACGGCCGTGACGCATGTCCGTAATTCTTTATCAATATTTTAATGATAGGAGGCATACATGAACTGTCCAAAATGTACAGGAGCTATGAAACAAGTGGATTTTCAAGGCATCATCGTTGAACGATGTTCACAATGTTATGGTCTCTGGTTTGACGAATTTGAACAAGATCGGCTGAAGGAACACAAAGGGTCAGAAGTCATTGACCAGGGAGATGTGACCTTGGGGACCAAGTATAACACCGTTGACCAGATTCAGTGCCCTCGTTGTACGACGCTTCTAACCCGTATGGTAGACCTGCGCCAGCCCCACATCTGGTACGAGAGCTGCCCTGTCTGTTACGGTACCTTCTTTGACGCCGGTGAATTTACCGACTTTAAACATGAAACCCTGGGTGACCTTTTCCGCCGCATCGGCTTAAAAGGGCGCGATTGAAAGGTTGGCTTTTAGGCATTCTCTTGACCAGTACCAAAGTCCGGTTTAACATGGCCGTCGCCTCCCTCACAATATCCTCCGGAGCAGAAAACTGATTAAACTGTGAGGAATATTATGAAACGACGTCATTTATGCCTGCCTTTTCTCCGTTATCTTCCCTTATTGATCTTTTTAGCGTTACCTGCCGCGCAGGTACGCGGGGCCGGGGTGGTGGGGGACGGCACACCCGGCAGTTGTACCGAAAGCGCGCTGACCAGCGCCTTAAACGGCGGCGGCCTGGTCACCTTTGACTGCGGCGGCGCCCACACCATCACCCTCAGCAGCCAGAAAACGATCACGGCCGCCACCACCATTGACGGCGGCGGCCTTATCACCCTGTCTGGCGGCGGCAGCAGCCGCATTTTTAACATCCAAAACGGGGCCGCCGTCACCATTCGCAACCTAACCATAGCCAACGGCTACAGCAGCGCAGACGGCGGCGGCATTTATGCTGAGCGGCTCAGCACGCTAACCATCGAGAACAGCACGCTCACCGGCAATACCGGCCACAATGGCGGCGGCATTGCCACCAACGGCTGGGGGGCAAACGACGCTGGTGTTGTCCTTACCGTGAGCGGCAGCACATTTAGCAACAACACCGCCACGGCGGCCGCGCTGCCTGGCGGCGGCAACGGTGGGGGAGGCATCTATCTTTCTGGCGGCTCCGCGGCTACTGTCACAGACAGCACCTTCAGCGGCAATCAGTCCCAAAACGGCGGCGCCATTCACCTGCTGCACAGCAATTTGCATACGATAGATGTCACCTTCAACAACAACGTGGCCAATAACACGGCCGGGGGGGGCGGCGGCGGCGCGATCTATATGGATGGCACCAAAGGGTTAAGCGGTGAGCTGCTGATCGAACTCACCACATTTAACGGAAACAGCACCAACCAGTTGGGTGGGGCCATCTTTAGTTATATCACCCAAGACGGCCGTACCACCATTGACCAGAGCACCTTTGACGACAACCTCACCACCGGGGGTAACGGTGGCGCTATCTACCACCAAAGCCGGACGGGGAATGCACCCATGACTGTGAGCAACAGTACCTTTGTGTACAATACGGCCACGGCCGTGCCGGCCAATGAGGCCGGCCAGGGAGGCGCTTTGTGGCTGATCGATTCGCCGGTGACCATTACCAACAGCACGTTTGCTTATAATGAGGCGGTACATACCCAAAACCTGCCCGGCGATGACTGGCATCGTGGGTTTGGTGGGGCCATTCGCACCAGCAATAATACTACCATCATCAACAGCACGTTTGTGAACAACCATGCTGGGTTTGTGGGTGGGGCCATTGCCGGGGGCGCGGCCGTGCGTAACACCATCATCAGCAACAACACCGGCGGCAACGTCTGGCAGATTCAACAAAACTGCACCATCGAGCTAACCAACAACGGCCATAACCTACAATTCCCGCAGCGGGTGACTACAAACTGGAATGATTATGAATGTTTTGGCGGGCAAACGGCCGTGAACCCCCTCACCGGCACGCTGGGTCATTATGGCGGCCCCACGGAAACAGTCCCCTTGCTGGATGGCAGCCCGGCCATTAACGCCGGGAACAACTGCCCGCCTACCGACCAGCGCGGTTATGCTCGCAACGGCGCCTGTGACAGCGGCGCGTTTGAGTTTGGCGGCGGCCTTATCATCACCAGCCTCAGCCCGTCAACCTCCGGCCTGAACGAGATCCGGCAGTTTACGCTCACCGTGAGCGGCGCCGGTTTTACACCCACTAGTGTGGTGCGCTGGGAGGGCGCTGAACGGGCGACGACCTATGTGAATGGGCTGGTGGTCACGGCCGTGATTCCGGCCACTGACGTTGATGAAGCTGGCACGTTTAACGTCACCGTCTATGACCCTGGCCGCAGCCTGGAATCAGCACCGGCCATCTTCACTGTCGTGCCGGTGCTGTACCATACCTATTTGCCTGTTATTCGCCGCTGACATGAAGGGCGGGAGGACTTTAACTTATGACCATAACCTTACGGGGCGGTGACCCTATAAATACCATCAAAGTCTGACCGCCCGGCGTACAATTCACCGTTGACATCTTCACCAAACGTTGTCAGGTTAAAATCACTAAACGGATATTCGCGCACGCCCCACGCTCCCGAAAAGTTTCGTTTTATCGTCCACAACCGTTCGGCACAATAATCAGCAAAAACGTAATGGCCGGTGAGTATGGGGTAGGCACTCCCGCGGTAAGCAAACCCACCAATAATAGACGCACAGCCGCCGCCGCGGGCATACTCAAAAATCGGGAAGGTAAAATCGCCGTTGCAGCCGGGGCGGTATTCATGACTCCCTTCATAACAGTTCCAGCCAAAATTCCAGCCCGCACCTTCACCAGCAGGAACAAAGTTTAATTCCTCAAATAACCACTCCCCCACATCAGTGATATACAGATCATTTGTCAGCCGATCAAAGCTGATGCGCCAGGGGTTACGCAGGCCATAAGCCCATATTTCATCACACCCTCCCTGACCTACAAACGGGTTATCCGGCGGGATAGAGTAATTGGCAGTACCACCACACTCTGGCGGTAAACCGCCATCGGGATCAACATCAATGCGCATCAACTTGCCCAACAGATTGCCCAGGTTCTGAGAATCGTTGTCCGGGTCGCCATTAACGCCCTCAAAGGGATCAGGCCCACCGTCACCTACGGGGATGTAAAGATAGCCGTCTGGGCCAAAGGTCAGGTCACCGCCGTTGTGAACCGGGCTGTAAGGGTCTGGCAAGTTAGGCGGATTCGCTGATTTATTGATCCGCATTAAAATGACAGCACTGTTCGGATCAGCCTGATTGGGGTTGGTGCTGCTGACGGTATAACGGGCCACTACCACACGTTTGTACAGGCCACTTTCGGTGTACTGCACGTAAAAGTACGGCGTTTGAGGATAATTGGGATGAAAGGCCAGGCCCAGCAGCCCCTCTTCCCAGTTTGGACCACCTGTAATGCCGCCCAGGTCCAAAAAGGCGCCCAGCAGTTGTCCATTTTCAATAACCACAATGCGCCCCGGCCTTTCCACCACAAACAGACGGCCGTCGTTGGCATGAGCGATATCGGTAATATCCCCCAGCAGATCATTGTCCACAAATACCGGCAGAAAGCCGATGCTTTGGGGTTGGTTATCGGCGATGATCAAGGGCAGGTACTGGGTGGTGGCGCCGCCGGCCGCGCCTATATTAAATGATGAACGGGGGGCAGTGGCACCCACCGTCAGGCTAACGATCATAAATAGGCTGGCCACCAACGTGGCGGGTACCCATTGTGAATATCGGGAATGCAATGTTCACCTCACTTTTATATAGAATGACCATGTTAGATTTATTTCACCAAAGCTTCATTCATCTGTCACGGTAATGGTGCCCAGTGGGAACTCTTCACCCAGGCGGTCACCGCTAGCCGGATTATACCAGCCAACAACCAGTGCATACATCCCTGGCAGTGTGTTCGCCGGTAAGGTAAAGGTACGGGCATCAACCACCTGTTCACCAAGTGCCCACCAGGACGTAGGATACCAACCGGTCAGCGGCGGGCCATCGGCCTGGGCCACCAGGGCACCGCTGAGGGGATCACGCAAGTGCATAAAGAGGGTATAGTCGCCGTCCACCGGCACGGCCGTCCACCAATGCAGCGTCACGTTTTGTGTTTCCCCAGCCGGCCACTGCGGCGAAAAATCGGCCGAGACCAGGCGGATAGGTGCGTCACCCACCGTCGTGGTCGGCGGCGGCCGGGGTACGGCCGTCACCAGCTTCACCACACCGGCCAGCGCATACGCCACCGGCTGGCCGGCACCATCCGTCACCGGCAGCCGTTCACCCGTGCCATCCAGCCAACCTACCACAATGTGATACACCAACGTTTGTGCCAGATCTTCAGGAATGGGCACACGCACCACGTCACAAAACACCTCTCCCGGTGTCCAGATGCTGGTGGGGTAACTGCCCAACCCCGGATATGTGTAGCGGTCAGCGACCACCGCATTACCCGGCCCAATGAGGTGGATCAACATGGTTTTGTCCTCGTCGGTTTGGGCCAGCGGCCGCCAGCAGACGTCTATGGGCAGCAGATCGCCGGCGGTAACCGCACTTGTCTGCGGCCTCAGACTCACCAGTTCCACAAAACCGCCAAAGCGCCAACCCACCGGCGGGCCCAAAGCAGCTACCTGAGCCGGTGTCAGCCAGGCTGGGGGGGCAAACGCCGGGCGAATGAGCCAGAAGGGTGCTATGCAGGTCAGCAGCGCCGGAACCAACCAGGCCCCTTGCCCCAGGCGGGGGTGCAGCCGCCACAACCCATACACCAACAGCACCACAAACGCGCCCAATGCCGGGTAAAGCAAACGGCCGTAGGTGGCCAACAGCTGCTGTAACCAGAACTCCAGCAGCACCAGGCTGGTGACAAAGGCACTGCCCAGCATCAGCAGGAGTACGGCCGTGTCTGTTGGCCGTGGTTTCTGCTGCTGCCAACGTACCAGCCCCCGCCCCAACCCCACCAACGCCAAGACGATCAGCCCCGCAAAAAAGAGGAAAACCCAGGGGTACGGCCGTAGATTAGACAGGCCAAAGTTAGCCCAAAACGAATAAAAAATATCCCGCCACTGCACCCACACCGGCCAGCGCAAAAAGGGTGAGCCACAAAACGCCGCCGCCTGATAACAATGGGTATCCAGGCCAAAAGGAGAGCCATACACCCCCCAGTTACGGGCAAACCACCAGCCCGATACCAATAGAAAAGCGCCGCTCATGGCCAATCCGGCTACGAACACCAGGGAACGCTGGCGGCGGTAGGTATACCAGAAATAGAGCCAGGCAACCAGCAGCGGCCCCCCCAGAATAAAGGCATTCACCTTCGTCAGAGTAGCCAGCGCCAGGGCCAGGCCCACGCCGGCCGCCCGCGGCAGCGACAGCCCCTGCCGCACCAGACGACCAGCCAGCCACAGCGTTAACGTACACAGGGCCGCCGCCAGCATGTCATTAGAGACCTGGCTGCTGTGGAACACCACCTGGGGGATCATGGCCACAAACAGCGCACTGGCCAGCGGCGCATAACGCCATTGGGGCATCACCGTTTGCGCCAGGCCATAAACGCACACAATCAGCACCAGCCCGGAAAGCCAGGACACCCCTCGCGCCAGGTAAAGAGCCCGCCAACTGCCACGCAGGGGGTTTGTGTCTGCCGGGTAGTGCACGGCCGTGTTTTTATTGTCTGGTATCACCGGGTCCAGCTCGTAACGAAAGTGCGGGTTGGGACGAAAAACAAGAGGGGGATCGGTGCCGGCCAACCGTACCGGCAGCGATGCCAGCCAGTAATACAACGGCGGCTGGCTGGCTTCCTGGCGCACCGGCGTCTGGTAAGCGGCTTTGCCTTGGGGTGGGAATCCCTTACCTTCGGCCAGCCAGGCCACGTGGGCAAAATGCTCAAATTCGTCTGATCCCTCCATAGGGGGGATAGACCAGATGTAAATGGCCACCAGGAGGGTAAAGGCCCCCAGCACCGGTAATAACTGCTTACATGCAGACCTGGACATCTATGATATATAGCCTATTGCCCCAAAATTGAGCGTTAGCAGAGGCAACAGGCTCCTACCTCTTTTTACCACATTGCGCCGCGATCAAAAAATCAGAGCCACCCGGTAGCTTTGCCCGGTGAATTGGGTAAAATGCCAGGGTGATGAATGAAACGGCCGTGTCCCCCCCCATTCCCACCAACCAGTGGCGTACACATTGGCGATTGGGCGCTCTGCTGCTGCTTTTTGTGGCGCTGACCCTGTTTTACAACGTGGCCGTACCTCTTTTTGAGGCCCCCGATGAGATGGACCATCTGCGCTACGCTCACTGGCTGGCTGAGGGCCACGGGCTGCCTCACCTGGTCACAGACCGGGCATCCGTAGGTGAAATCTGGCAGCCACCGCTTTATTATGCCCTTATCGCCGCCGTCATCGCCCCCATTGACCGTTCAGACCTGGCTACTATTGCCCCATTGAATCCCCATTGGCTGGCCGGCTTTGGTAAGCTGGCTCATTACCACACCGAGGCTGAAAAGTTCCCCTACCAGGGCACCTCCCTGGCGGTGCATGTGGCCCGCCTGGTGTCAACCGTGTTGGGTGTGATCACCATCATTTGCACCTACGGTACAGCCTGGGCCGTTCATCCCCGTTACGCCCTTATTGCGGCGGCGCTGGTGGCGTTCAACCCACAATTTGTGTTCATGAGCGCCGTGGTGAACAATGACAACCTGGTCATCACCTTGTGCAGTGCCGTGGTCTGGTGGGCCGTGTGGCAGGGGGATAAGCCCAAACTCCCCTGGTGGCATTATGGTTTGGTGGGTCTATTATGGGGCGGGGCGGTGCTGGCCAAGCTAACCGGCCTGGGCCTGGGCGGTGTGTTGGCAGTGGCGCTGGCCATAACGGCCGTACGCCATAAAACGTGGCGGCCGGTAGGCGGCGGGGTGTTGGTTGGCGTCACGGCCGCGGTCGTTTGCGGTTGGTGGTTTGGGCGCAACTGGCAGTTGTATGGGGACCCACTGGCCTGGCAGCAGATGCTGGCCGTAACCCAGGGCCTGCTGCGTCCAGAACGGTTGACACTGCCGGAAACATTGGTCTACGCTTCCTTTTTACGCCAGACCTATTGGGCCATGTTTGGCTATGGCCTGCCGGCGCCCGCGGTTTTTTACTGGTTTGTGCAAGGGGTTGTCTTGGTGGCCCTGGTGGGCTGGGTCAGGCTGTTAAGCAAATCGGCCCGCCGCCTCTTGGTTTCACCAGCATTACTGCTGCCAGCATTGCTGCTGACCGTCTGGAGTGCCATCGTTTTCATGCTGCTGCTGCGCTGGATGCAGCAAATTGAGACCACCAACCAGGGGCGGCTGCTGTTTCCGGCCGTCAGCAGCCTGACGGTGCTGCTGACAATGGGGGTGGCCGCGCTGGACAGCCAGCGTCAGCGACTGGGCAAAGGCATCGTCATCATCCTGGGGGTATGGGCAGCGACACTGCCTTTCCTGATCATCCAGCCGGCCTATGCCCGGCCGGCACCCCTGGCCACTACGGCCGTCATCCCTCACCCCACCGACGTAACATTTGGTGATAGTGTGCAGTTGTTGGGGTATGAACTGCCTACGGCCGTGACGCCGGGTGAACCGGTCGAAGTGACGCTTTATTGGCAGGCATTCCAACCGGTAACCGAGAGCTACGCCGTAGCCGTCCGCATTCTGGATGCGACCCAGCAAGTGGTGACAGGCATAGACAGCGTGCCTTACCAGGGGCGTTTTCCGACGGTGGTGTGGCCGGTGGGACGGCCGTTTCAAGACACCATGCAGCTGCCTCCGACAGCCACCACGGCCACACCCGGCCTGGGCACATTGGTGGTGATCCTTTACCCATTAGGCCAGCCGGGCAGGCCCCTGCCGGTGGCCGCCTATGGCCAACCAGCGGGCGCTGAGGCGCGGCTGGCAACCTTAAAAATTAATCCGGCACAAACGGCCAGCTACGCGCCGCCGCAGCCGGCGGCGGCCACCTTTGGCTCGCAGTTCCGGCTGTTGGGGTATGAACTTTCGCCAGATGTGGCCGCGGCCCGGCCATTGACGGTAACGTTATATTGGGAAGGGGTGCAGCCGGACGGCCGTGACTACACCGTTTTCATTCACCTGACAGACGCCGCCGGGACACTGCTGGCTCAAGCGGACACACCACCTCAAGACAACCGCTATCCCACCTCCATTTGGGCGGCCGGGGAACAAATCCGCGATTCACACTTGTTGACCCTGCCACCCGATCTGCCGCCCGGCCACTACACGCTGGCCATTGGCCTTTATGATCCGGTCACGGGCATGCGGTTACCGGCCTTCAACGCCGCGAACGGCCGTTACCCGGATGATCGCGTGGAACTCCCGCCAGGTCTTCTATTACCATAACGGCCATCAGATTGCTCAGTATGGCCGTGAGGCAACATCGCTTTCAAACGGGTTAAACGCTAAGGTTAGGGGCAAAGGATTGGATGAGGAACTCCAATCTTTTAAAACTTGACCCTGCCTATACAGAATGATAGAATTCCGCCTGTTGCCCTCATCGTCTAGGGGACTAGGACGTAAGCCTTTCAAGCTTAAAACCGGAGTTCGAATCTCCGTGAGGGCACAGTTCTCTAGCAAGAGAGGCCGCAAACTTTGCACAGTGCGCGGCCTCTTTTGTTTATTCCAGTTCGCGACGCTCCAAAAATTCGATAATGGCTGATCCAGGAATAACACGTGGGCTTTGTGGAACAGGGCTTTTTTTCCTTGCCCCGGGCAGGCGACATGGCGGTTGGTCACGGCCGTGCCGTCCGGCTGATAGCGCATTTCCGGGTCACGGCCCAGATTACCGACGATGGTGAGTTTCTGAAACATGGGGTTCTCCCCTTGGGGGTGAAGGTGAAACAAACAATAAAATTTCACCCTCTCAGGGGCGATAGCCCCGTCGGCGGCAGAGCCAGGAGAGGAGCGCGGCGCAGCCAATGGATACAAAAAAACAGGGAAGACCCTTACCCCTGTCGGCATGGGGGACAGGTTCGGGCGCTTACGGGAATGGGTTTTTGGGGGGAAAAGGGGAAGTCAGGCGATCCAGATTTCTTGGGCCAGCCCTTTGAGGGTGATGTCTAGTTCGTTTAGTACATCCCGTCCCAGAATCGCTTCCGACCCGACTGGTTGGGCGATGGCGTGAATGCCGTGAATGGCGTAACCGGCTACATGCACGGCCGTCACGTACAGGCTGACCTCTACCGGCTCCCCCACCAACGGCCGCATCATGGACTGGTCCACATACCGGGCGCCCGCCCCTTTCAGGATATCAATGGGGAACATAGAGGCATCGGAGCCAGTATCTACCAGGGCAGTGGTTTCTCGCCGGAAGGTTTCTTTACCGGAAGGGCCAAGACCAACAGGGATAACCGGCGCGGCCGGATTGTAACGACGGTCGTAGTTGTAGCTGGTGGTCATGAGCCGCTGCGCACCGGGCGGGGTGAACGATGACGTAATTCCGGCTCAGGCAGGGGGCGGACTTTTTTCATCAAGACCACATCATCCGGATATCGGCCATCCAGGCGATGCAACAAGGCCGTTTCATCTTGGTCATGGTCAATGAGCTGCCCTTGATAAATGGCCACGTACTGCCCGGCATACTGCGCCATGAGTTCCGGGTGCATCGCCAGGTAAGCTGCCTTTTCTCGCCGCATAGCTTCCACTTCGCTCTCCAGTAGGCTGGTAGAGGCCTCTACCAGCGATACGCCAGCTTCCAGCACATCATCTACCGATTGGTTGCGGCTGCGGGCCAGTTCGCGTGCCCGTTGGTACAGCGGTTGGGGAATGGAAATGGTCACTTGTTCGGCCATAGTTTGTGCTCCTCAGATGGTTTCATCTACTTTAATTATAGCGGAACTTTTGGTGGCTGGCTCTCCCCCAAAAGTTGATAACCAGGTAAGATCCTTACCCCTGTCGGCATGGGGGACAGGTTCGGGGCGTTTACGGGGAATGGGTTTTTGGGAGAAAGGTGGGGTTCAGGCAGCCACTTGTACGGAACTGCCTGGCCCATCGAGTGTCACCAGCAGATGATTCAGCACGTCGCGGGCGACGATGATTTCATCATTTTCCAGGTCGCCCACGACTTCCAGGTGAGCCTGCCTGAATGATCCTATCTGTAGAGAAATGGCATATAAGTCAACGGGTTTCCGGCCGCCGGCGACACCGCGCATCCACTTCCGCCGGCCGCGCCGGGCGCGAATTTGTCGTAGATAACCTATGGGGATGATCGTGGCATCAGCGCCGGAATCGACTAAGGCGGCTAAGGGGAGAGAAGCGTCAGCCATGGCCCGGCCAATTCTAATCTCTACAACAGGCATTGCCGGGTTGTAGTCGGTGTCGTAGTTATACGTGTAGACAATGCTCATGCGGAGGCCACAAAGCGGGGGGAACGAAAAACCAGTGTAGGCAGCGGTTCTTCTTCTACGGTGGCCAGCCACACAAATTGATCTGGATATTGGGCATCAATTCGCTCGTATAAAGCGCCATAGTCTTCGTCAATGTCAATCAACTGGCCGTTGAAGATAGCCACATGCTGGCCCAGGTGCTTTTCCTTCAACATGGGGTGCAGGGCGATATAGGCTCGCATTTCTCGTTCAACGGCCGCATCTTCGGCGGCCGCATCTTCGGCGGCCGCATCTTCGGCGCCGTTGTCCAGTCCGGGGTCTGGCGGCAAGGCTTCATTCAGCACGTCAACCAGCACATCATCTACCGATTGGTTGCGGCTGCGGGCCAGCTCCCGCGCCCGGCGGTAGAGTGTTTGGGGGATGGAAATGGTCACTTGTTCGGCCATAGTTTGCGCTCCTCAGATGGTTTCATCTACCTTAATTATAGCGGAACTTTTGGTGGCTGGCTCTGCCCCAAAAGTTGATAACCAGGTAAGATCCTTACCCCTGTCGGCATGGGGGACAGGTTCGGGGCGCTCGCGGGGAATGGGTCTTTGGAGGGAAGGGAATGAGGGAGGACAGAGAAACCGTTGTGGGACTGCCAATCAATTTTACGGAGTATCAGTAGCTCCACAACCACAACTATGTAATGAATTGGGTAGTCAATGACAACCAGCTTTGTGTAAAGTTACTGTACGATTTGGTTTGTTGGCACTGTAGTAGGCCATTTCTATTTTTTACTCCGATTCATTTGTGAATGTTGGTCAATTCTTCCGCAATCAGCTCTGCTTGCTTTAGCACCGTGTCGGTGGCCAATTGCTGCATATCGGGTGGGTAGCCGTATTGACGTAGGGTGCGCTTGACGATGACCTTGAGCTTGGCGCGCACACTTTCCTTGATGGTCCAGTCGATAGAGGTGTTTTGTTTCACCCGCTCCGTGAGGATGATGGCCAGCTCGCGCAGCGTTTCTTGCTGCATCAGCTCACGGGCACTGTCATTGTTGGCCACGGCCGTGTAAAAAGCATACTCATACTCCGTCAGCCCCATCTCTCTGGCTTCGCTGTCAGAGTCGCGGATATCTTTGCCCAGGTGGATCAGCTCGTCGATCACCTGGGCCGAGGTGATGGCCTTGTTGTGATACCGTTTTAAGGCCTCTTCCAGCATCTCTTCCAGCTTTTTGCTCTGCACCAGGTTCTTCTTGGCGCGGGCCTTAATTTCATCGTTGAGCAGCTTTTTCAGCAGCTCCAGGGCCACATTTTCATGCTCCATACCCTTGATTTCCAGCAGGAACTCTTCAGAGAGAATGGAAATGTCCGGCTTTTTCAGCCCGGCGGCATCGTAAATGTCAATCACCTGGTCGGAGACCAGCGCCTGGTCAATCACCTGGCGGATGGCCGTTTCTAGCTCTTCGTCGCTACGGCCGTTGCTGCCACCCTCAAACTTCACCAGCCGCGCCTTGACCGCCTGGAAGAAGGCGATCTCGTCTTTCACATCCAGCGCCTGCTCATGGGGGATGGCGATGGCAAACGCCTGGGAGAGGGCGGTCACTTCGTTGATGTAGCGGCGTTTGCCGTCCTCAAGCCCCAGAATGTGGTTTTCGGCCGCCAGGATGAGGGAGAGTTTTTGTAAAGTGTCGGCGGCGAAATAATCTTCGTAGGGAAAAGGCGATTGGCCCAATCGCTCGTGGAACATCTGCGAGACGACTTCCAGTTTTTCTAGCATGAAGGTGACGGCCTGCTCCTGGGCCAGGGCCGGGTCGCCCTTGCCGCCGCTGTCAGAGTAGAAGGAGAGGGCTTCTTTCAGGTCTGAGGCGATGCCCAGATAATCGACGATGAGGCCGCCCGGTTTGTCTTTGTAGACGCGGTTGACGCGGGCGATGGCCTGCATCAGGTTATGGCCCCGCATCGGCTTGTCGATGTACATGGTGTGCAGCGAGGGCACGTCGAAGCCAGTGAGCCACATATCGCGCACGATGACCAGCTTCAAGGGGTCGTCGGGGGTTTTCATGCGGTCGGCCAGGGCGCGGCGCTGATCCTTGTTGGTGTGGTGGCGGGCGATTTCCGGGCCGTCGGCGGAAGCGGCCGTCATCACCACCTTGATGACGCCTTTGTCCGGATCATCATGGTGCCAATGGGGGCGCAGGGCCACAATTTCGCAGTAGAGGTCGGCGGCGATGCGGCGGGACATGGCGACGATCAGCCCTTTGCCCTCGAACACTTCCTGGCGCTGTTCAAAGTGGGTGACGATGTCCCGGGCCACGTTTTTCAGCCGCGCTTCGCTGCCCACCAGCGCTTCCAACTGCGTCCATTTGGCTTTGGCCGTTTGGGTGCTGGTCAGATCTTCATCGGCCAGCTCCACGTCCAGGTCACGGATGAGCTGGCGGCCGGCGGCGCTCAGTTCGATTTTGGCCAGGCGGCTTTCGTAGTAGATGCGCACGGTGGCCCCGTCTTCCACCGCCTGGGCGATGTCATACACGTCCACATAGTTGCCAAAAACGGCCGGGGTGTTGACATCTGTTTTTTCGATGGGGGTGCCGGTGAAGCCGAGGTAGGTGGCGTTGGGCAGGGCGTCACGCAGGTATTTGGCGAAGCCGTAGACGATTTTCTCCCCGATTTTGGCGCCCGTTTCATCCTTGACATCCACGATTTTGGCCTGGAAGCCATATTGGGTGCGGTGGGCTTCATCGGCGATGACAACGATGTTGGGGCGCTCGGAGAGGGTTTCGTAGACGTTGCTTGCTTCGGGCTGGAATTTCTGAATGGTGGTGAAAACGACGCCGCCGGAAGCGACCTTGAGCAGCGTTTTCAGATGGTCGCGGCTTGCGGCCTGCACCGGTTCCTGGCGCAGCAGTTGTTTGGCGGCAGCGAAGGTGTCAAAGAGCTGGTCATCCAGGTCATTGCGGTCGGTGATGACAACAATGGTGGGGTTGTTGAGGGTGAGGACAATCTTGCCGGTGTAAAAGACCATGGAGAGGGATTTGCCGCTGCCCTGGGTGTGCCACACCACACCGGCTTTGCGGTCGCCGGGGGGTTGCCGGGCGACGGAGGGCAGGCCGTAGGCGGCCGGATCGTCTCTAACCGTCAGGGCCGTTTCCGCCAGATCGGCGGCGCGCAGGGTGGATTCCACCGCCTTGTTGACGGCGTGGTATTGGTGGTAGGCGGCGATCTTCTTGGTGGTTTCAATGGTGACAAGGCCGCTGCCCAAATCTTCGTGTTTGCTTTTTTCGAAGACGGTGAAGTGGCGGATGAGGTCCAGCAGGGTGCGCGGGTTGAGCAGGCCGCGGATAAGTGTTTCCAGCTGCGGGATGAGGGGTGAGGCTTCTATGAGGCCTTCGGCCGTTTTCCAGGCCATGAAGCGGCTGAAGGTGGCGGAGAGCGCGCCGGCGCGGGCCTCCAGCCCATCGGAGATGACAAGCAGACTATTGTAGGTGAAGAGGCTGGGGATGAGGGCTTTGTAGGTCTGTAACTGCTTAAAGGCGGTTTTGATGGTGGCGTTTTCGTCGGCGGCGTTTTTGAGCTCGATGACGACCAGGGGCAGGCCGTTGATGAAGAGAATCACATCCGGCCGTTTGTGGACGCCGTTTTCAATGACGGTGAACTGGTTGACGACCAGGTATTCGTTATTCTCAGGATGGGCGAAGTCCACCAGCCAGACGAAATCGCCGCGCGGCTGGCCATCTTTTTGGTAAGTAACGGGGATGCCTTCGGTGAGCAGGCGGTGGAAGGTTTCGTTGTTGGCGATGAGGTCCGGGGCGTTGAGGCGTTGGATCTGGCGCAGGGCGTCCAGATGGGCGTTGGGCGGCAGGTGGGGATTGAGACGGGCAATGGCAGATTTAATGCGGTCCAAGAGCAGCACATCTTCATAGCGACCGCGTTCGGGGTCATCACCGTCAGGGGCAATGGTGGGGCCATACAGATAACGGTAACCTTCCGCTTCCAGCCATTCGATGGCCAGCCGTTCAATGGCATCTTCGCTGATTTTATGGGTCATGACGGTTCCCATAGATTTGACAAATCTTGGAGATTTGTCAAATCTGTATGCGCTTCAACAAAGCTGCGGTAGCTGCCATACCAGGCGATGACTTCTTCGCGCTGGATGTTTGATAGTTTGTGCGAACAATACGCGCCGTATGACGACCATTTCCAATCGCGGAAGTTGTCGATCAGGCCGTGTTTTTGCGGGTTTCGGTGAATATAGGTGATTAAGTTTAGCAGATAGGCCTGGCTTTCGACCGGTTTGCGGTGAAAGGGACGCTCGAATAAGGTGCCGGTGCGGCCGGTGGCCTTATTTAAGGCGCGGGTGTAGGCAATGAACATATTTTTGAAGGCGCGGCTGGGTTCAGTGAGTTTGAACGGTGAGATTTGTCCATTCTTTGAGGATGGGCAAACTTTTTCCCGCCAATACGCTTCTTGTTCATCTTCAGTGCGGGTACGGATGGCAAAGTGGAAGTGGTTGGGCAGCAGGCAGTAGGCAAATGTTTCGGCGACGGGCAGGAGGTGTCTGGCATATAAGGTGAGGAAGTAGGGGTAGTTGCGCGGCTCGACAAAGAGGGTTTCGCGGTTGTTGCCGCGATTGTAGATGTGGTAATGCTGACCAAAGTGGAGTGGTTGGATGGACATGAGCATGAGAATCAAAGAATTGACAAATCTTTGAGATTTGTCAATTCTGTCGCCTGGCGCACACGCACCTCGCCGCTCATCAATTTGGGCAGCAGGGTGTCTCGCAGTTTTTCCAATGTTTGGATTTGAAGATAATTTGTATTAGTGCGTTGATATAACGGACTAACTAATATCTCGAATTCATCAAGTGTATTCTTGGGTGGGATCACCATAGTAATTCTCTTTAAGTGAGTCGGCCCAAAATTCAGTTGAACGCTACCAGAAGCCATCGATGTTAATTGCGACAAAAACTCTTCCGATTGCAGATACTGATACATAAACGAATAATGAACTTCATCAACAGGTCTAAACCTGATAACAGACGTGTTCAAGCATAACGGTAGATGATATGACCTAACGATAGCAGAACGGCCCAGTGTACCTGAAGTGGAAACAATCATATCTTTCTCTCGCAGCAAAAAATGAGCGTATTTTCCAAAGGCTTCCTCCCTGGAGATTTTATTTGCAGATTGAAGATCGATTTCTCCATTCTGAATGAGGCGGATATTGATAAAGTTTATTCCATCTTCATCTTCGACATATTGCCAGTTGCGTATCCCGGGTCCTTCCTTAAAATCAATGAAATCTACCAGAGATTTTTCTTCCCAATCATCATCAGCGCCATCAATGAACCAGTGGCGGAAGAGGGTTTGGGCGAGGGCTTCGAGGGTTTTGTTTTGGCGGTGGAGCAGGTCTATTTTGTCGTCGAGGGAGGAGAGTACGGCCGTGATTGCTTTTTGTACTTCAAGGCGTGGAATACTAATCGGAAAATTAGGCATATCTTTCAATGGGATTCGATCAACGGTACTCCCATGAAATGTTCTTTCGTAAATTGTTTTTTGGAATTCAGGGGCCAAATATGCGTACAACAGAAAACGAGGATCAACCCCTTCTTTGGGCCTGAGCAAGCCCATTCTTCTACCTAAGCAACATTTTAAATTTTTAGGGATGATTGCTGCTACTCCGAGCTTTGTTTCATAAGAGAAAACAATGTCTTGATATCTGGGCTCTATACGCTTTGTCCACTTCTTAAATGAATCTTCGGATATGAATTCAAAATGTGAGGAGTCAATTCTTCCGTCAAAACCCAGGCTGGATATTCCTAAGAAAATGAACCCAGAGTCCAATTTTGGTGGTGTTGCATGGGGCCCATCATAAATATCGCAAATGTCCCCAAGCCTAACTTCAATCCACTCACTCATCATCAACTGCCACCTTTGCCAAATTTTCTTGAATCAGCGCATTGAGGCGGCTTTCCTCCACTAACTGCTTGGCTAATTCTGCTTGCAGTTGGGTAAAGCGTTCGGCAAAGTCAAAGTCATCTTCCTCATCCGGCAGGCCCACATACCGTCCTGGCGTCAGCACATAATCTAGTTCGCGCACGCGTTCAATTGAGGCAGAATTACAAAAGCCGGGGATGTCTTCGTAGGCAGAATTGACAAATCTTGAAGATTTGTCAATTCTCGGCGGCGCGGCTGTACTGCGCCAGTTGTGGTAGGTGTTGGCGATCCGGGCAATATCTTCATCGGCAAATTCCCGCGTGCGCCGGTTGATCAAATGGCCCAGGTTGCGGGCGTCGATGAATAGAATTTCGTCGCGGCGATTAAGATTTGACAAATCTTGAAGATTTGTCAAATCTGGTGCAGCGCGGTTGCGGCTGAGAAACCACAACGACGCCGGAATCTGTGTGTTCAAAAAGAGCTTGGCCGGCAGGTTGACAATGCAATCCACCAGCCGCGCCTCCACCAGCGCCTTCCGTATCTCCCCTTCGCCGGAAGTCTTGGAGGTCAGCGACCCCTTGGCCAGCACAAACCCGGCCTGCCCGCTGGGGCTGAGGTGGTAAAGGAAGTGCTGGATCCAGGCGTAGTTGGCACTGCCGGCCGGCGGTTCACCGTACTGCCAGCGGGCATCGCCGCGCAGCAGCGCCCCGCTCCAGTCGCTGTCATTAAACGGCGGGTTGGCCAGCACATAATCGGCTTTCAAATCTTTGTGGGCATCATTCAAAAAAGAGCCTTCGTTGTTCCACTTCACCTGCGAACTATCAATGCCGCGAATGGCCAGGTTCATCTTCGCCAGCCGCCAGGTTGTCTGGTTGCTCTCCTGCCCGTAAATGGAAATGTCGTTCAGCCGCCCCTGGTGCTCCGTCACAAACCGCTCCGACTGCACAAACATGCCGCCGGAACCACAGCAGGGGTCAAACACGCGCCCCCGGTACGGCTCCAACATCGCCACCAGCAGCTTGACCACGCTTTTGGGCGTGTAGAACTGGCCGCCCTTTTTGCCTTCCGCCAGGGCAAACTCGCCCAGGAAATATTCAAAGACATGCCCCAACACATCGGCGCTGCGCGCCTGCGCCTCCCCCAGGGCGATGTTACTGATCAGGTCAATGAGGCCGCCCAGGTTGGTGGGGTCCAGGTTGCCCCGGGCATACACCTTCGGCAGCACGCCGCGCAGGCTGGGGTTATCGCGCTCGATGGCGTCCATGGCCGCGTCCACTTTCTTGCCAATTTCGGGGTCTTTGGCCTGGCTTTGCAGGTAGCTCCAGCGGGCATCGGGCGGCACAAAAAAGACGTTTTCGGCGCGGTATTCGTCGCGGTCTTCGGGGTCTGCGCCCATCGCCTGCTCGGCGACGAGTCTGGCGTGCAAGCTCTCAAAGGTGTCGGAGATGTAGCGCAGAAAGATGAGACCGAGGACAACGTGTTTGTATTCAGCGGCATCAATGTTTTTGCGCAGTTTGTCGGCCGCTTTCCACAATTGGGTTTCGATGGGTTCCTGGTTGTTGTTATTGGCCACGTGTTCTCCCAGTAAAAAAGAGCCATCCCAGGGGTTGGCGCTGCCAACAACGCTCGGAGTGCGAGTCCAGTAACGGCCGTGTGGGTGGCTCAATTTGATAAAACTAATTGTATAAAAAAGTGCTGTCCCGGCAATACGGCCCCTAAAGGCTGAATGGACTCGCCCGATTAAAATAGCATAAACTGTACAACTTTGCTACCAGGAAAAAGGCCGCCATGGCTGATGGCCTCTAACGGGCGTTGACCAACACGAGGAGAGGGGCGGCAGAGGACATCCGGTGTCACCGCCCTCTGCCTGCCCGATCGGTCGTTCCAGTCGCGTTTTTTGTGCCAGTTTTAGGGGAGGACGCACTATCTCCAACGCCGTTTCCTTGTGTTGTTAATCGGGTAGGGTGTCAATGGCGCATGTTGCCCCATGACCTACCACCCTGGCAAACGGTTTATTATCATCGTCGCAAATGGCGCAAAAGGGGGCTGTGGGAAAAGTGAACAAAAACCTGCGCGAGAAGATACGACAACGAGAAGGACAAAAAGCGACCCCCAGCGCCGCTATCGTTAATGCCCAATCGGTCAAAACAGCCTTGGTCAAAGGGAAAAGAGGGTATGATGCGGCAAGCAGGGCTCGTTTAAAACCATAGCACAATGTGAGTTTACCGCTCATAGCATGACCTTATGATAAGATATGTTGAACAGGTCTTCAAGCTGTCGAACCTATCGACAGTGGGTTGGTATGGCGCCGTGTAAGGGCACAAAAAGGACTGAAGCCCTGCAAACAAGCGGAGCTTTTTGGTTTAAGACCGTGGTGAATTGCTAATTTTGAGTGAATCATCCACAATTCACCATGAAGGATTTACAATTTACAGTTTCTGGAGGTCATCATGCGGTTAGGATTGATGTTGGGCTATGCGGGGCGGCGGATTGAGCTGCCCGTTGAACTGGTACAGGAAGCAGACCGTCTGGGGGTGTATACCGTCTGGACGGCCGAGGCGTATGGTTCAGATGCGGTGTCGCCGCTGGCCTGGCTGGGGGCACTGACCCAAAATATACGGCTGGGTACAGCCATTATGCAGATGCCAGGGCGGACGCCGGCCAACGCTGCCATGACAGCCATGACCTTACATCAACTGTCAAACGGCCGTTTCCTTTTGGGGTTAGGTCTCTCTGGGCCCCAAGTGGTCGAAGGCTGGCACGGGCAAAGTTATACACAGCCGCTTACCCGTACCCGCGAATATGTGAGCATTTTGCGCCACATATTTGCCCGCGAAGAGCGGCTGACGTTTGAAGGCAAACTGTACCAGATCCCTTACCAGGGTGACGACGCTACCGGCCTGGGTAAGCCATTAAAAAGCACACTGGAAGCCGCCCCAGACATTCCCATTTACCTGGCCGCCATTGGCCCTAAAAATGTAGAACTCACCGCAGAAATTGCTGATGGTTGGCTGCCCATCTTTTTCTCGCCACAAAAGTACGAAGAGATTTATAAACCCCACATAGAGGCTGGTTTTGCCAAGGCCGGTAACGGCAAAAGCGTGGCCAACTTTGACATTGCGCCCACGGTTTCCGTGGTAATTAATGATAATCTGGATATTTGTTACAACATGTTACGGCCGTTGCTGGCGCTGTATGTTGGTGGTATGGGGGCCAAGGGCAAAAACTTCTACAATGACCTGGCCGGTCGCTATGGCTACGAAGCAGAGGCCGCCGACATCCAGGAACTGTATCTTTCTGGCAAACAGGGAGAAGCGATGATGAAAGTGCCGCCAGCCCTCATTGATGATGTGGCCCTGGTTGGTCCACGCGCCCGGGTGAAAGAACGGCTCTCCTTGTGGCTTAACGCTCCTCTCACCACCATGAACATCACCGTCTTTGATGTAGAAACGCTGCGCATCATGGTAGAATTATTGGCAGAATTGGCATAGGAGACCTGGCTGAAGTTAGGTAATCGGCAACAATAATTCAGAAACAAAATCGCTTTAGGCGTTGCCGATTCCTCGAAGAAACCGCAAAAATCTGGTGCGCTGGATTTGCGAAAACTTTTTGCGGTTTACCTAAGATAGAACTGACCATAACAGTCCGGGTTAGATTACGCTTTCGTTAGCCTGATCATATTCTGATGACACCTATGCTGTAATAAAGCCTGAAATCTGATGAAAAAGTACGAAGCAAACACCATCCCCCCCCCAGAAGACGTGCAGGCCCAGGCGGCCGAATGGTTGGCGCAGCATGAACCGGTGACCCTGGCGCCGGCTTTGGAGCCACTGTTTGTACAGTTGGTACAGGAGTTGGAACAAACACGGCCGTTAACCGGCAAAAAGTACCAGCATCTGATCCGCACCTACACCAGGCGGGGGCTGCCCTGGCTGGGCAAGAGTGATGTGTTGCATCTGTATGAGCAGCTATGTGATGACGGCCGTCTTACATACAACCCTGACTTTGTCACACATTTGCAGAAAAAACCCACCCGCAGCCAGGCCGGTGTCACCGTGGTTACCGTACTGACCAAACCTTACCCCTGCCCCGGCGAATGCATCTTCTGCCCTACCGATGTGCGTATGCCCAAAAGTTACCTGCATGATGAGCCGGGCGCACAGCGCGCCGAACGTCACGGCTTTGACCCTTATGCCCAAACGGCCGCCCGCATTCAAGCCCTGGAACAAATCGGCCATCCGGCAGAAAAAATAGAGCTGCTCATTCTAGGGGGCACATGGTCCAGTTATCGCCGTGACTACCAGGCATGGTTTGTCCAACGCTGTCTGGATGCTATGAATGGCCAGGATTCAGCCACACTGGCCGAAGCGCAAGCCAAGAACGCCGTCGGCCCGCGCCGCAATGTAGGCCTGGTGGTAGAAACACGGCAAGACTTTATCACCCCAGATGAACTACGCTGGTTCCGCACGCTGGGTGTCACCAAAGTGCAGGTGGGTATTCAAAGTCTGGATGACCATATTCTGGACATCAACAAACGCGGCCATAATGTGCAATCTACCCGTGACGCCTTCCGCCAGTTACGGTTGGCCGGGTTCAAAGTTCACGGCCACTGGATGGCTAACCTGCTGGGCGCTACCCCAGAAAGTGACCGCCAGGATTTTGCCCGGCTGTGGGCTGATCCGGCCATTCGCCCAGACGAACTCAAAATTTATCCCTGCATGTTGGTGGAAAACGCCGACCTATACGCCTATTGGCAGCGCGGTGAATACCACCCTTATGATGAAGAAACGCTCACGGCGTTGCTAACCGACTGTCTGACACAGGTGCCCCGTTACGTGCGTGTCAACCGTGTCATCCGTGACTTCCCCACAACCAACGTGGTGGCGGGCAACAAAAAAGCCAATCTGCGTCAGGTGGCCACACAGCACGCCGAGCAGCGCGGCCAAAAGTTACAAGATATACGCGCCCGCGAGGTCCGGCGTGATGAGGTATATCGCAGTGACCTGCACCTGCGCCTGACCACATATGAGACAGATGCCACCACCGAGCATTTCCTGAGCTTGGAAACAGAGGATGATCGGCTGGCCGGCTTTCTGCGCCTCTCATTCCCTATGGCCAACCAAGACCTGCCCATTCCGGAACTGGCCGGGCATGCTATGATCCGTGAGGTACATGTATACGGTCCGGCGCTAAATTTGGGTGACGACAGCGAAGGGGAAGCCCAGCATATGGGCCTGGGGTCGGAACTGATCATCAGGGCAAAAGAGATGGCCCAAACCGCCGGTTTCCCGAAGATCGCTGTTATCAGCGCTATTGGCACACGTGAGTATTACCGCAAGTATCATGGCTTTGAGATGGACGGGCTGTATATGACGGCCGTCTTACCATCATGAAAGTTTATTATCTGGAGATGCATTCACCAGAGGCGCTCCGGCCAAAATACACCAACGATCTTGAGTTTCGGATATTGGAAACGGCCGTGCGCCAATGGCAGTTTAACAAATATCTTTATGCCCTGGTTGGTCATGACTGGCAGTGGGTAGATAAGTTGGGCTGGGCCGATGCCCAGTGGCGCGCCTACGCCGAGGCTGACAATCTGCGTACCTGGGTAGCTTACAAAGGGGGCACACCCGCCGGCTACTTTGAACTAGAAGCACAAGAAGGCACCAACGTAGAAATTGCTTACTTTGGCTTGGCGCCGGGCTTTATGGGGCAGGGTTTTGGGGGAGCGTTACTCACAGAAGCCATTACCCAGGCATGGGGGTGGGGGGCCAGGCGCGTCTGGGTGCATACCTGCACCCTGGACCACCCCGATGCCTTAGCCAATTATCAGGCGCGGGGTTTTACGCTGTATAACACCATAGAAACGTAAAACAGGCCACGTATAGGTTAACCACAAGGGTGCGGTTAACTTTCTTGTATCAGTTTTCAGTCATCAGTGACCAGTTTTCAGTGCTGGCCTACCTCTGGAAATACTCGAGTAATCGGTCGCGATTCGCTCGCTCTTTTTCCAAAGACTTTTTGCCGATTACCTAATCCCGTAAAGGCACCGGGCGGTTAAATTCATGGGGTGGACGGCCGTTAAACCGGGCATACAACGCCGCAGCCACATTAGGCGGCACCATGCTGCTCACATCTCCACCCAAAGAGGCGATCTCCCGCACCGTCGTGCCGCTGAGAAAGGTATGTTCCTCATCGGTAATCAGGCTCACCGTCTCAATTTCCGGCGCCAGCCGCTTGTTAGCCAGGGCCAGCCGAAATTCAAACTCAAAATCTGAAAAGACGCGCAGCCCACGTACAAATACCTGTGCGCCTACCTGCCGCGCAAAATCTACCGTCAGCCCGGTAAATGGCACGACCCGAATGTTGTCCAGCACCCCTAAAGCGCTCTCAATCATTTCTACACGTTCCTCAACGGAAAAGAGCAGCGACTTGGTGGGCATGTTATGGTCATACACGGCCACCACCAGCTCGTCAAAAATCACGGCCGCACGCTTCATTAAATCCACGTGGCCATAATGAACCGGGTCAAAGGTACCGGGGTATAGAGCGCGTTTGGTTTTCATATCAGTGGGATTCCTCTTTTTTATTGGTGGCAGGCACTTTGGGGTCGTTCAAAACAACTTTGGACTTTTGCCAGGTAATCAGTATCTAGTCATCAGTGTCCAGTAATCAGTCAGGAAGAACGCCCAACTGAACAGTGATCACTTTAAAACAGCAAGTTCATTGTAAACGAGCCCTTTGGAAATGGCTACTACCTTATGGGTTAACTAACGTCTGCCGCATCTGCCCAGAATTGGGCCACACGATCTCGTAACAGTTGATGTTCTGGCTTTGCCAGCAGCGGGTCATCGGCAAAGATGGTGCGGGCTTCTTGCTGCGCCTTCTCCAGCATTTCCATATCAAGCAGCGAGGCCAGCCGCAGCTCTGGCAGGCCGCTTTGCCGCCGGCCAAAAAATTCGCCCGGCCCGCGCAGTTCCAAATCTTTCTCTGCCAGTGCAAAGCCGTCGTTGGTTTTTTCCAGGGCCGCCAGACGCTCGCCCGCTTCGTCTGATTCGCTGTCGGCGATGAGCAGACAGTATGATTGGTATTCACCACGCCCTACCCGGCCGCGGAATTGGTGCAGTTGGGCCAGGCCAAAACGGTTGGCCCCCTCAATGAGCATCACGGTGGCGTTGGGCACGTCTACCCCTACTTCAATAACAGAGGTGGAAACCAGAATATCCAGCTCACCTTCTTTAAAGGCGCGCATAGCTGCTTCTTTATCGGCCGCAGAGAGACGGCCGTGTACCAACCCTACACGCAAATCCGGGAATACTTGCTCGTCCAGCCGCTGATGATCGGCCACTGCGGCCTTTGCCTCTACCTTGTCTGACTCTTCCACTAAGGGGTAAATGACATAAGCCTGCCGCCCCTGCGCCACTTCTTTACGAATAAAGGTGTAAGCCCGCTCCCGATCCCGCCCCGGCAGCCAGCGGGTTTTGATCTCCTGGCGCCCTGGCGGCATCTCATCCAAAATGGACACATCCAGGTCCCCATAAAGCGATAATGCCAGGGTGCGGGGAATGGGCGTAGCCGACATAGATAACAGGTGTGGATTAACCTTGTCACCTATACCTGTACCCTTGTCCCGCAGAGCCTGCCGTTGATCCACGCCAAAGCGGTGCTGCTCATCAATCACAGCCAGCGCCAGGTTGTGGAACTGCACATGTTCTTGAATCAGCGCATGTGTGCCGATGGCCACCTGGATGCTGCCGTCGGCCAGCCCGGCCAGGATTTGCTCGCGGGCCACGGCCGGAGTACTGCCCGTCAGCAAGCCGGTGGTGACGCCAAATTGGGTCAGCAGTTTGCTAAGGCCCTGGTAATGTTGTTCGGCCAGGATCTCCGTGGGCGCCATCAGCGCCGCCTGATGGCCAACACTGGCCACACAGAGCATAGCGGCCGCAGCCACCAATGTCTTGCCGGCACCCACGTCCCCTTGCAGCAGGCGGTTCATAGGTACGGTGGCGATCATGTCGGCGGCAATTTCATCAATAACACGCTGCTGCGCCCCGGTAAGTTCAAAGGGCAGGGCATTACGAAAACGCACCATCACGGCCGGGTCGGCTTCGATTTTGTGGCTGGGCTGTGACTGCCAATCATAGCGGCTGGCCTGCATGCCCAATTGCAGCAAGAACAGTTCATCAAAGATAAGGCGACGACGGCCGTTGTGCAGTTCCTGCTGGCTGTCTGGAAAATGGGTTTGCTCCAGGGCTACCGGCAGCATATCCAGGTTCTGGCGGTCACGCATGCTTTGTGGCAGTGGGTCTGGTACACGGGCGGCCCATTGGTCTACGGCCGTGTGCATGACCTCACGCATCTTGTTGCCCCCCAACCCCTTGGTCAGAGGGTAAACGGGCACAATACGCCGCGTCTTTAAGGGGTCCAGTTCCAGAAATTCCCAGTCGGGTGAATTAAAAACCAACCGTCCCAAAAACTGGTCTACCGTGCCGCTGAGGACCACCTGTGTGCCTGCTTTTAACTGCTCAGTGAGCCAGGGCTGATTAAACCAGGTGGCCTGGAGATTCCCCGTACCGTCACTGATGGTACTTTGCACAATGACCTGGTTGTTGCGGCTGCGGCGGGCTCGCGTTTCCCAAATGGTGCCAATCACCGTCACCTGTTCGCCATATTGCAGGCGGTTAATCGGCTTCATCAGCGTGTAATCGTCATAGCGGCGGGGGAAAACATACAGCAGATCCCAGAGGGTGTTGGCGCCTAATTTGGCCAACTGTTCCGCAATTTTAGGGCCAACACCTTTAAGGGTGGTGACAGATTGGGACAGCCCTTGCGGATCAGGCTCCACCTGTTTATAGGTGCGCTGCCGCCGCGGAGGTTCATCAGGTTCTGAGGCATAGGGGGGGTCATCAACTTCAGGTTCAGCCACGGCCGTAGCCGCCTTCGCTTCCTGACGTGATGCCGTCCGGGTCTTTGTTTGGGCTGGTTTTTGGCCACCCAACCGCTCCTGGCGGCGCTGCAGCTGCATATTTAGGTCACTAATAGCTTTGGCGCGTGCCTCCGGGCCAGGCAGACGGCCATAATCAGACAATACATCGGCGATCTGCTCTACCAGGGCGCGGTCTTGTTCATCGGCAACTTCTTCACGCGCCTGCCCCACCCAATAGGTAACAAACTGGCGAATACCGCCGACGACGGCCGTATTTTTGTATCCCTGTTTCGTTTCTAAATCCAGTACACGTTGTAATCGGTTAAATGTTCGAGACATATGGTTTAGGGTATACCCTCAGAAAAGATATCAAACAATCTTTTTACATTTGGTGCTGCCTATCATCCGGCAGCTATGGTGGCAAAGCCAATAGCGCCCAGGCCCAGGTGGGCGCCGATAGCCGGGGTGACTTCAGCAATGATGGGAGGACGACCGTCTGGGAACAAGTGGGCAGACTGCTGCTGCAGTTCTGCGGCTGCTTCCGGCGCACGCACATGCAAAATGGCAATACGCTCAAAGGGGCTAAACTGGGCCACCAACCGCAGCATCTCTGGCAGCGCCTTCTTGCGCGTGCGCACCCGGGCGATCACATTAATTTCGCCGGCGCTAATCATCATCACCGGCTTGATTTGCAGCAGTGTGCCAATGCCAAACTGCGCCCAACTGACACGCCCGCCACGCCGCAGTGACTCCATGGTGTCGATCATGCCAAAGACGCGGGTGCGGCGGGCACATACGGCCAGCATATTCATCACTTCAGGCAGCGTTTTGCCGGCCGCCAGCGCTTCTGCCGCGGCCATAACCAGCAGCCCGCCGCCCAACGTGATCTGCTGTGAATCAAAAACATGTACTGGGCAGCTTTGCGCGGCGTCGGCGCCCAGCCGGGCATTATCATAGGTGGCGCTGAGGGCCGAAGCCAGGTGAATGGAGAGAATGTCCGTTGCCCCTTGACGAGTAAGACTTTCATAGACCGTGGCAAAGGTACCCGGCGCAGGCGCCGCCGTGGTGGGGTACGGCTCGTACTTTTCCAGATTCTCATAAAATTCCTGGCGAGAGAGTTCCACACCTTCCTGGTATCCCCTTTCACCGATGTTGACAAAAACAGGCACAACGGTAATGCCATACGCTTCCACCATGTCAGGGGGCACATCCAGGGCGCTGTCAGTAACAATTTTGATCATGGTGTTGTTAAGCCTTGGGTAATGATGCTGTACCCAAGGCCATTGTCATTCTGCTCCTAAAATATAGTAATAATGGGCCTGGCCACCGGGTAGAATTTCCACCTCAACGTCTGGGTACGTGTCTTCGATCTGGGCGGCGATGTGAGCGGCGTCAGCAGCGGATACATCTGCGCCATAATAAAGAGAGATAAGCTCACGCTCATCCAGCGCCATCGCCGCCAACACCTGATGGAGCACGGCCGTCATGTCTGGCCCAGACGCACAGAGACGGCCGTTCACCACACCGATGATCTGGCCATCCTGCACCTCGACGCCGTCCAGGCTGACGGAGCGGGTAGCGCGGGTGATCTCCCCGGTAGCTACTTCTTGGGCACAGGTAGCCATCGCTACGGCCGTGGCTGCCAATTCGCCGTCTGGATCATAGGCCAGCAGCGAACTAAAACCCTGAGGGGCCGTGAGGGTGGGCACAACAGCCACTTCTTTGGGGCTGAGATCACGGGCTGCTTCTGCCGCCAGGATGATATTTTTGTTGTTGGGCAAAATAATGACCTTATCGGTGGGTACATCTTGAATGGCCTGGAATATCTCTTCCGTACTGGGGTTGTTTGTCTGGCCGCCATTAACCACATAGGCAACACCCAGACTGCGGAAGATGGCCGCCAACCCTTTTCCGGCAGCCACAGCTACCACGCCGATCTGCCCAGGCTCAATGGTGGGTACGGGCAGATCGGCCGGTACGGGCATCACCGGGGAGGCGCTATGGACAATCTCTTCCATTTGCATTTGCATGTTTTCTACCACCACGTCGGCAATATGCCCCAGGCTGATGCCGTATGAAAGGGGTTCACCAGGGTCTTTGACGTGGATGTGCACCTTGATCGTGGTTTCATCGCCGACGACAACGGTTGAGTCACCCATGGCATCTATGCGGGCACGCACCTCAGCCACGTTCAGGTTTTGGCCCATAAGGATAAACTGCACATCATAGGGATTCTCCAGGTGGCCGCTTTCGGGCATGGCCAGTTCCTGAGCAGTTACGGTGGTCTGCTGGGGAGCGGCTACGGCCGTGACTGCCTCCTCCAGGCTGCCCATCTGTCCGTTGACATAACGCAGCATGCCTTCCAGCACATACACCAACCCCTGCCCACCAGAATCCACCACACCCGCCTGTTTGAGGATGGGCAGCAGTTCCGGGGTGCGGTCCAATGCCTGCCGACATCGTTCCAACATGCGCTCCAGCAAGAAGCGTAGATCCAGGCTTTTGGCGGCAGCGTCAGCTGCTTCGGCTGCACCTTCGCGGATCACGGTCAGAATGGTACCTTCAACAGGGCGCATGACCCCGCCGTAAGCGGTATCGGCCGCGGTTTGCAGGGCCTGGGCCAGCTCTGGCGCACTAAAATGCTGCTTGTCTTTCAGGCCGCGCGCCAGGCCGCGCCATATCTGGCTAAGAATAACGCCGGAGTTGCCACGTGCGCCCATGAGCGCCCCCTGAGCCAGGGCATCGGCCGCTTTACCGGCATGAGTTTCGTCTTTGTCTTGCAAACGGGCATAAGCCGAGCGCATGGTCAGCAGCATATTCGTGCCTGTATCGCCGTCAGGTACGGGAAAGACGTTAAGCGAATTAACATGCTGATGGTTTTGTTCCAGCCAGATAAGGCCAGCACGTGCCAGTTTTTTATACTGCTGACCGTTGCAGTGCAGCCATTTCTCCGGCACGGCCGTGACCTCGGCTAGGGTAGGTTGTGTCACGGGACTTCCTTCCTCTCGTTCAGTTTTTAGTATTCAGGGTTTAGTGTTTGGTAGGCCGAGCAACTCATGTCAGCCTGCCAAACACCGATTACTGCTCTTCCCGATTTAGCCGCAGCCCCTGCACATAAACATTTACCTCGTGTACGGGCAGGCTAAGGGCTTTTTCCAGGTGAAATTTTACCGTGTGCTGAATACTTTCGGCCACGGTTTTAATACGCACGCCGTATTCTACGATGACGTAAACATCAATGACAATGCCACCGTCACGTAAAGTCACATCAATGCCTCGCCGGCTGTCACGGGCAATTAACTTGGCGATGCCCGTTGCCAGATTTTTGTCTGCCATGCCAACCACACCGTAGCATTGGTTAATGGCCTGGTTAGCAATTGTAGATACGGCCGTCGTAGAAATATCTATCATGCCAAAATTATCATGGTGTACAGTCATAGTTAATACTGGAGATAAGAGCTTGGCTGCGTGGGCAACCTGCAACTTCTCATCTCCAGCCCCTCGCAAGTGTAATCTGTTATGTTCGTCTCACAGGTCCAGGTTAAGGCGATGTTGTCTCTTAACCTTCACCAGAGTTTTTTAACTTGTTACCAATGACGTTAACCATAGATTGTATCACAAGCAGCGCAGATGGGTTATGATGGTTCCAACGTGGCAGCCAGAATGGTTTTGGCGCCAGCGGTATAGAGAGCGGCGCGCACGGTGGCGGCGGTTTTGGGTGTTACCAGGGCGATCATATTCCCGCCCCGGCCAGCGCCGCTGAGCTTGGCCCCCAGGGCACCGGCATTTGCGGCGGCCGTCACCAGCGTATCCAGCTCCGGTGATGACACTGTCATTTCTTGCAGCCAGGCATGGTTTTCAACCATCAATGCGCCGAGGGTGGCCGTGTCACCCGCTTCAATGGCGGCACGTGCGGCCACGGCAATATGGCCGCAGCCGTCAAAGATCGCTTCAAATTTCTCTGGGGCTGCCTGCCATTGGCGGCGCACATCACCGACAGCCACTCTGGTACTGCTGCGCACACCAGTATCGGCCACCAGCAGGTGAAGGGGCTGGGCTACGGTAAAAGGTTCAAGGTGGTTACCAGATGCCTGCCGTACAAAATAGACGGGCATCTCATAAGCTACCACCGTATTGTCGATGCCGCTGGGGGTACCGTGGTGGATTTTTTCAACTTCATAGGTCAGGGCAGATACCCACGCGTTGGTGGCCAGATGGCCCACCCCTAAAAAGCTGGCCAGCGCCCGAATGACCGCGGCGGTGATAGCGGCGCCGCTGCCCAACCCGCTGGCTACTGGTATCTGGCTGCTGACAGTGATGGTGAGGTCTGGTAACGTTGGGCGGTTCACGGCCGTTTGTACCTGCCATATCACGGCAGCAATAGGGTCATCTGGCGACGCGTCGGTGAGCATGATGTCCTGGCCTAAATCGGGGGCAATGAGACGGATGCCCGGTTGGGTGCCAGGGCTGACGACGGCCGTGGCTTTAAGCTGCGAAAGAGGCACAGCGATGGCCGGACGGCCGTAGACCACCGCGTGTTCGCCAAAAAGAATGATTTTACCTGGGGCAGTTGCAGAGACCATACAGTTTGGCAGTGACACTCACCTTAAAAAACATAGATCACAATAAAGACCGTTATGGCAAAAAGCGCAATGGTCGCTTGCAATGGCCGGTCACGCAGGGCAATTTCCTCTGGGGCACCACCTTCATGCCGCACATGAATGAGGTACAGGTACCTAAAAATGCCATACATTAAAAACGGAATGGTAAGCATCATGGTATGGTTAGCCGGCAGCCCCTCAGCCAGGAAAGTGTAAAGGCTGTAAAAGACAAGGACACTGGTGGTGACCAGCCCCAACATGCGGTCAATTAAATCCAGATTGTACTGTTTAAGGATTTTGCGATGCCGGCCGGCGGCGTCCCCCAACAGCACCAACTCATGTCGCCGCTTGCCCAACACCAAAAAGAGTGCCAGGAAACCACCAAACAGGTAAAGCCAGGGGGAAAAACGCTCCACTTCAATCACGGCCACACCAGAAGCAATTCGCAGTACAAAGCCCAGGGCCACAACCAGCACATCAAACAACACCACATTTTTCAGCCAGAACGTGTAGGCGATCTGGCTCAGCAGGTAAGTCAGCAAGATGAGGGCAAATTCCAGAGAGAGCCAATAACCAGCCGCCAGCGTGCCCATAGCAAAAATCACTGCGGCAATCATGGCTGTTGTCGGGCTTAATTCACCGGCAGGCAACGGCCGTAACCGTTTGGTAGGGTGCTGGCGGTCACTCTCAATATCGCTCAGGTCATTCATGAGGTACACGGCACTTGACATAAGACAAAGCAGGATAAAAGCGGCAATGGTGTGCCCTAGATAAACTGGTTCCAGCAGCTTTTCATCAAAAAAAAGGGCCACAAAGACAAACCCATTTTTAGGCCACTGGCGTGGTCGCATTGTTTTAAATAAGGCAATCAGCACAAGGGTCTCCTTTTTATAACATACAAGTTACGATTATATGGCACGGCCGTACCATGTGCATCATTTTCGGTTTCGGTCATCATCCCTTATAATCCACATGGGCTTGTGCCCAATCTACCAACTGTTTGTACGGGGCAGCTTGTTACTAAAGTAATGTGAAGGTGAGCCAATTGGATAAAAAAAGACGTAAAAATTACCAGCTCCTGGCAGAGATGACCCGGCTGCGCCAGCGCAACGCCGAGTTAGAAGCTGCGCTGCTAAAGCGCGGCCCCACCCAAACTACCAGCGTATGCATTTCCGGTATTACCATGACTTGGGACGCAAGCCAAGGGTTGTTTGCCTGTGAAGGGCTGCCGGTCATTATGCTTTGGGTAGACACCACCCTCATGGGGCTCATGGCCGGGGTCCAAAAGATGGTAGGGACAGAGCGTTTTGTCCTGGCTCTGCAAAGCGAAGGGCGAAACAGTGTCGCTGCCGATTGGCAGGTCATCTCCCGGTTCCCCACGTTTCCAGAAGGGTTTGCCGCCATTGCCACTATGGCGGCCGTCGCTGGTTGGGGTCATTGGCAACTCATGTCACTGCATGAGGAAAAACAGGAAGCCACTATCCGTGTGTATAACAGTTGGGAAGGCGCCTACCAACGGACAATGCAGGTGTGTTGGGGCAGCGGCATGTTAGCTGGCAAGATGGCCGGGTATTGTACCCGACTGTTTGGCGCCAACTGCTGGGCTGAACAAACAGCCTATATTGCCAACGGGGATGCCTATGATGAATTTGTCATACGGCCGTCTGATCGCACCATCGAGGCCGACATTGAAAAACTCCTGGCCACTGATCAGGCTACCCGCGCCGATTATGCCGTAGCGCTGCAAACGCTGCGCCAGGAAATTGCCGCCCGCCAGGTGATAGAAAGGGAGTTGCGCCAACATCAGGAATATCTGGAACAGCGGGTGTATGAACGCACCCGTGAACTGGCCCAGGCCAAAGCCCGGGCTGAAGCTCGCAGTCAGGAAGCCGAGATAGCCAACCACGCTAAGAGCGAATTCCTGGCTAATATGAGCCACGAACTGCGCACGCCGCTCAACGTCATTTTGGGTTACACTCATGTACTGTGCCGCGACACCACCCTGTCGCCTGAAATCCAGGATATTCTAAAGGTTATCACGCGCAGCAGCCAACAGCTGCGGGCACTCATTAATCGACTGTTGGACCTGTCAAAGGCTGAGGCAAGCAACATAACGCTAGATGGCTTCCTCCCGCAGCCACCCCATACGTCAAAACCGTTTGCCACACAGCCGCAGCACTTAGATGTAGCGTATCATGAGGATGAGACGGATAATACACAAGTGAAGGCAGTGTTGACCCCACCCTGGGATGCAACACACTTACGATCGCAAGCAGCCACATTGCCCTCAGAGACACGACATGCACTGCAAGAGGCAGCACTGCGTGTGGACATGGAGGCAACACAGACATTAATTACGGCCGTGGCCCCTATCAACAGCCCTCTGGCCGAGGCATTACAAATCATGGCAGCTAATTTTGACTTTGAACAAATTTTATACCTGCTGCAGACCAAGTAAAAGCAGCGGGTTATATATAGCCTTCTGATGCCTGGCAACTTCTGAAAACCGTCAGACCATAAAAGTTCCATGTGAGTTATGAGCGAACAAACACCACTTGCATCTATTGCCCGTGCCCCTCACGCCGGGGCAGAGGTTCTGGTTGTTGATGATACCCGTGAAAATTTGCGCCTGTTGGTGCGTCTGTTGGTAGAGCGCGGCTACAAAGTGCGGCCGGCGTCCAACGGCCGTATGGCCCTTACCGCCGCCCAAATTTCGCCGCCAGATCTCATTCTATTAGACATCATGATGCCGGAAATAGATGGTTACGAGGTGTGCGCCCAGTTAAAAGCAGATAAAAACACCTGTGATATTCCCATCATCTTCATCAGCGCTTTACATAACACCGCAGACATCGTGCGCGCCTTTACCGCCGGTGGGGTAGATTATATTACCAAACCTTTTCAGGCTGAAGAAGTGTTGGCCCGTGTCAATACGCACCTGACCATCCGCAAATTACAGCAAGAGATGGTCATCAAAAACCAGCAGCTGCAAACGCAGAACGAAGCGCTGCAAACCGCTTTAGCCAGTGTCAAAACCCTGAGCGGCCTGCTGCCTATTTGTGCAAGCTGTAAAAAAATCCGTGATGACGAAGGCTACTGGCACACCGTAGAAGTGTATATTCGTGACCATTCAGACGCTATTTTCAGCCACGGCATTTGCCCGGATTGCATGCTGGTACTTTACCCCAAACATTCACCTAAGGAATGATCTGATCAACTGTTTATTTGCCTGCCGTCAGGCTTGTTTTGCCTTTAGCCAGATGCCTCAAACCCATCCTTTTCAGCCACAACCATCCATTTCTTCCAGCAGCCGCACGGCCGTCAGACGGGCGGAAACAAGCGCTGTAGGTACACCAGTGCCCGGATGGGTGCTGGCGCCCACAAAATAGAGATTGCGATAATGCTTATGCCGGTTACCCGGCCGCAAATAGCCAAGCTGTGTTAAGGTGTGGCCCAGGCCGTGTGTGGCCCCCTTGGCCAGATTATACCGTTTACGCCAGGAGAGCGGCGTGTAATTTACCTCAAATTTCAGGTGTTCTTGCAGATCATGGATGCCTACTGACGCCAAACGCTTAAAAACTGCCTGCCGTGCCCGATGCCGAATCTGGGGCCAATCCTGCTCACCCGCGTCGTCTAGATGGCCCACGGGCACAATAGCGATCAAGGTTTCTTCACCTGGCGGGGCCATAGAGGCATCCAGCCGGGCTGGTGCATGGATATAAAGGCTGGGGTTTTGCGGCAGCGTCAACTCTTTGATGATGCTGTCAAAGTTTCCACGATAGTCGTCGGCCAAAAAGAGGGTATGGGGCGGCAGTTCCGGGTAGGGTTTATCTACCCCCCAAAAGAAGCTGACCACCGAACAGGAGTAGCGTTTGCGCTTCATTTGCTGCGCAGCCCCATCGGAGGGAAGCAGATTTTGGTAGACATAAGGCAGATCAGCATTGGCGACAATGGCCGTTGCTTGCAAGCAGCGGCCATCTTCTAACATTACCCCTGTTACAGCTGAGCCTTTTACCATGATTTCGGCGACGGCCGTGCCGAAGGCAAACGTCACACCCGCGGCCTGGGCAATTTTTACCAGCACTTCCACCACCCGGTATAAGCCTCCCTTGGGGTACCAGACGCCATGTGCCATCTCTGTATACGGCATCATGGAAAAAGTGGCTGGCGCTTCAAAAGGACTCAACCCCATGTATACATCCTGAAAGGTAAAGGCCGCCTTTAACCGTGGATGATTAAAGTAGTGAGACATGTTATCGTAATGTTTGGCCAATGGCTTGAGTTGGAATAAAAGCGGTATATTGCCCAGTGAGAAAAAGTTGGTTGCCGTACGGAAGTCACGGTTAACCAGCCTCTCCATCGCCAGATGGTAATGGCGGTACCCTTCATCCAGGTAACGCAAAAGCCCCTGGAAGCTGCCCGGTTCAATGCCTTCTAACTGCTCTTGCATATGCTTCATGTCAGACGTAAGCGCCAGGCGGCTGTTGTCATCAAAGACCAGGTGGTAGGTTGGGTCTACCCGCTGTAAATCCAGCAGGTCAGGCATAGATGCGCCCAAAGCGGCAAATTCTGCCTCGTAAACCAGGGGCATGACAAACAGCGTAGGCCCGGCATCAAAATGGTGGCCCTCTCTCACAAACCGATCACAACGACCGCCAGGGCGGGCATTCTTTTCCACAACGGTAACCTGTAGACCTTGCTGCGCCAGGTGTGCGGCCGTGGCAATACCACCAATGCCCGCACCGATAACAATGACTGAAGGTGTGCCCATCACATTCATCCGGCCACCTCCGTAAAAGGTGTTGCGTTGATCATTGGGGTGCGCCTGGCCGGCAGCGAAGGGCGGATTATCTGCCCTAATGCCGTTAACCCCATCTTCAGCCCGGCCCGTTTGCTTTTACGTTCCGGGTAAACAGGGCGCAGGCTATAGCCATCTTTTTCAATGGCGTCCAGCACCACCTCAAAGCGAGCAATGTAGGCATACCCGGCCAGGCGGCAGCGCCGGTTTTCTACCCGGGCCAGGTAAGCCCGGCTGGTGGCAAAACAACGCCGTGCCAGTTGCACACGTTCTTGCACCCAGGTTCGGTAAGCTTCATGATTCACTTCGACCGGGGAGATGCCTTGACTCGCAAGGAAATCCTGGGGGACATTGTAGTAACCAACGGCCGTGTCTTCCATAGCATCACGCAGCATGTGGGTGATATGTGCCCCGGTCACCGCTACATACCGGGTATCATCTTGCGGGGCGGCCTGGTTATGGCCGATGAAGTAATGCAGTGCCTCGGTCACGGCCGTGGCCAGACAGCGCGTATATGCCGCCAGCTCCTCTGGGGCAATTAAGCGCCCTTTACGCTCAGCATCAAACGCCATCACCGCCATCATCTGCTCGATGTATGTTTGCAGACCATGGTTAGCTGTTGGCGCACCGTGGATCAGATCGGCCACCAGGTATTCTGCCGGGCACAGGCCGGTTGGCCATTCCCCCTGGTAGCAGCGGGTTATGATCGCCTGCTGCCGGCCTAAAAAAGCAAGTCGTTCTACCTTTGTCAGTTGCTCCTGATCAACCATATCATCAACCCAGCGGAAATAAGCGTAAGCGCGATAGGCGTCAGCCACCAACGGACGGTCAACCAGGTAGCGAATAGTAAAATAGGTCTGGGCACTGGCTTCCCTGGTAATTGAAGCTGCCAGGGCAGAGGTTGAGAGAGGGCGAACCGTTTGTTGATCGCGGCGCGTGATGTGTGCCGCTGGTTGGGCCAGTCGCGTCAATTTGTATGAAGATAACATAGGGAAGGACATTTAATTCACCTCATGCGTCATTAACTGGTTTTAAGCATCACCAGATGCAGATTGTGAAATTCATCACATCCCTGTACGTCAGTAACCATCATTTGTTGCCAAATCTGGTGGGCGGCTCATGTGCACTCAGGTAATTCACCGCTGCCCCTGCTTTACGGCCGTGTCTCTCCCTCCTCTGCCGTAGCCAGATACACGTCTGTCCCCGCCATCGAGCCAATCTCCGTGTAATAATAAAACGTCCCTTGGTAATACAGCAGTGACGTGTCCCACATGCTGCCGCTTTTGGGGAAATCAGCATCCGTGAGAACCGGGTTGGCTTCGTATTTGGTCCAGTGAATGCCATCCTGGCTAAAAGCCAGCCCACGCTTCACCAGGGACCCGGCCTGGTAAATCATGATCAGGCCATCGGGCACAAGCTGGACACGCGGTCGGTCATTACTCTTTTCTTCCCAGTCGGCATCTGGCGTCAGCACCGGGTCACTTTCAGCAAAAGGGGCTTCCGTCGTCGCCGGGTCATTGTACTTTATCCAGTGGCGGCCATCGGTTGAAGTGGCCAGGCCAATGTGTGACTGCCCACGTTGGGCAATGCCATAAAACATCAGGAAACCATCGACCGTTTTTACCACGCTGGGCCAGGTAGGGCCGCGCTGATCCCATTCACGCTGGCTGCCGGGCAGCAGCACCGGGTCAGGGTCCACCACCCAGGGCCCCAGCGGCGAGACGGCCGTCGCCCGGCCAATGACCGAGGGGAGGCTGGCATTATTCACCGTATGAAAATACATCACCCATGTGCCATCATCCAGTTTTAACACACTGGATACGTCCGCCCCGGGGCGGGCAAACGGCACGTCGGCAGAGCTAAAGACGGGGTCATCCTGCACGGCCGTCCAGGTCACGCCGTCCGCCGAGGTGAGGTAACCCACGCTGACATCACCCGGCCAGTTGGTGAAGCTGTTAAAAAACATGTGGAACTGCCCATCGGCAAAAATGACAGCGCCAGGGTTGATGTACGCATGAGAAATGGCGCTGGTTGGCTCCCTGGTAACTACCGGTTCGGGCAGATAGGTAAAGGTGGTGGGCAGCACGGGTCCTTTTACCTCCTCGGTGGGGGTTGGTTCCGGGGAAGGTGGAACGGCCGTCGGTTCTGGGGGAGAGGTGGGAACGAGGGTAGCCGGTACGGCCGTGGCTGTAGAGGATGATTCCGGCACTACCGGCGCCGTTTGACGGCCACAGGCAGCCAATATGGCTGCCAGCAGACACAAGGCAAAACGTTTCATTGTCTCCATCTCCTGGTTGTGGTTTGCCTGTTATACGTAACCAGTCACCCATTTGGTGAGCCTGCCAGCCCGTGTTATCCCACACCATGATTCTGGCACTGGTTGGCAGTGATTGTGGCGGACATGGCAGTGGTTGACGGCCTACACTGTCGCCTAAATCAACCCTAGAACAAGGAGATGTACCATGACTTTTCAACATTCATCGAGCGCCGCAACTACCCCAGACAGACCCCAGACCAGCCGCTTTCATTTCTGGCAGAAGTGGCTGGTAGCAGCCAGCGAACTGGTGATACTGTTTGGTTTATTCACCACTTTTCTGCACCGCACCGTGTTATTTGCCCCGTTTCACGCCCAGGTAAACCCTGTTTTTTGGGACACGGCCGTGTCACCATCGGCGCTGGCGTTTCAAGGCTGGGCCTATAGCCTCCTGGGGGCAGTGATGGTGGGCTGGGGCATTTGCCTCTTTTCTCTAGCGCACACACCCTTTAAACAGCGGGAAATGTGGGCCTGGAACAGCCTCTTTTACGGGCTGCTGGCCTGGTATGTACTGGACACGGCCGTTTCGCTGCAATATGGTGTGGTGTTTAACGCTATGGTGAACACCTTCTTTCTGGTCCTGTTCCTGGTACCCCTCACCTTCACCCGCAAGGCGTTTAAGGGTGGGTCTTAATCTGGCAAACCTGGCTTCAGTCAACGACCACGAATGAGAAAACGGACAAGCAGATAGGTAGAAAGCAGGTGGCCGTGTAAAGATCCCTGAGGCCACCTGCTAAAATTGTTGTATCCCTGCAAAGGGTAGGGCAGGAAGCACGAATAAGATTGTTTTTGAGGGTGATCTCTGGTAAAACGTACACAACAAAACAAGTACACCAGGTTAGTGTGTGAAAAGAATAGATATGCCGTATGAAACCGACCATCACTCTTTCCCAAAAACAACTCTCCACCTTTCTTCTCAACGTGGCTATCGTGCGACCAGTTTTTGTCTGGGGGCCACCCGGCATTGGTAAATCGTCACTGGTGGAGAAGTTCGCTGCTGAAGTTGGGCTCTCCTGCATTTCTCTTCTGGGCAGCCAGCTTGCCCCGGAAGATATCATCGGTGTACCACAAATTGTGGATGGTAAGAGCCGATTCTGCCCACCGGCACTGATTGCCCGTGATGAACCATACTGCCTCTTTCTTGACGAGCTTAATGCCTGCTCGCACGAGGTGCAAAAGTCATTTTACAGCCTCATTCATGATCGGCGGGTGGGGGATTACTTCTTGCCCCCCGGCTCCATCGTCATTGGGGCAGGGAACCGGACCCAGGACAGCGCCATCGTCAAACCAATGTCTTCCGCCCTGCTCAACCGTATGGTTCACGTCCAGCTCAAGGCAACAGCAACCGACTGGCTTGAATGGGCCTATCCTGCCGGTATCCACCCCTGGGTTGTCCAGTATATCGAAATGAGGCCAGATCATCTGTGGGTACAGCCTCCCAAAACCGAAGAACCTTTCTCTTCACCGCGTGCCTGGCATATGCTCAGTGACACACTGCATCAGTTTGGCGAAGAGGCAGATGAGCAGATGCTTGAAGCAGTCGCTTTTGGCTGTCTGACGGCCGTTCACGCGGGACAATTTAAGGCGTTTGTCAAAAAAATACGCCGTCAATACGATATAAACGCTATTATCAAAGGGGATATGCGCTGGCCAGACAAACCTGAAGACCGGGATGTGCTCTACTTTTTAGCCCACTCGTTTCGTGCCCATCTTGGGCGTGAGTTACCAAAGAGTAAAGAGACCCTCTCGGCCGATGGCCAGTCGCTTACTCACCGCTCCAAGGCGCTTATTAAGCAGTTGGCACTCATCAACTTTGAAATCGCCCAGTTGGTTGTTTCCAATGAGGATGAGGCCCTTGAACCCTTACCTGAGTGGTACATGGTGGAGATTGCCCGCGATCTACCACGCATTGTTGTGAACTAACGGATGGCTAAATCACGCCAAAACAAAAACAAGCTTGACCCCGCCTCAGAAACATTTGCTTTGGGATTGCAAATGTTATCGCGAATAGCCATTTTCTCCCCTATGCGCTATCACTATACTGTTGTTCGCCGCAAGGGGAACCGCTGCCCAGAAAATGGTTGGGCCACTGTCACCCGCAATGGCCATATTCATACCCACCCCACACGACGTGGCACCCCCGAAGAGTGGGTCTACATTCTGGCCCACTGTCTGCTCCATCTTGGTTTTGATCATTTTCGTCCCCAAGTTGATGACCGTACTTTTCAGCTGTGGAATAGTGCCTGTGATGCCTACATTGCCCGCTTTTTGGCTCAGTTGAAGATCGGAAAAGCGCCGGCCGATATGGAAAGCGACCTCAGCCTTCTTCCTACTGGCGCTGAAGAAACGATCTTTCGCCAGATGCTCAGCGGCAACTTCCCCGAAAGCTGGCTTCACTGCGGTACAACTGGCCCCCAGGGGGCAGATATGGTTATAGAAGAGCTGGTTACCCATAGCTATCGTAAGCCACCAGATTGGCCATCTCTGTTGGGGATAGGGATCGCGCTGGCCGTCAAGGAAGCGGTAGCCAACACAAGCCATGTTACTCTGGATCGTGATGGTCGGCCTGTTAATATGTCAGTCGCAGAGCAGGCACGTCAATGGTTTATCGCTTCCTTTCCCTTGCTGGGGGCGCTGGCCGCAAGCTTTAAAATTATTGAGGACATCAAAATTTGCCAGAGCATGACGATTAGCGTCGCGGCCGTCAATGCGGAACTACAGGAAATTTATATTAATCCCGCGGCGGCGCTTACGCCCGATGAGATGCGTTTTGTGATGGCGCATGAGCTGCTGCACGTCGGCCTGCGCCATGACACTCGTATACAAGGACGTGACTGGTTTCTGTGGAATGTTGCCTGTGATTATGTAATCAACAGCTGGCTCATCGAAATGGAGGTAGGGCAAATGCCCGCACTCGGCGCACTCTATGATGAAGAATTAAAAGGGTTCTCGGCCGAAGCCATCTACGACCGAATTGTCAACGATCTACGCCGGTATCGTAAATTATGGACCCTGCGGGGCAAGGGAATGGGGGACCTGATCCCCCCAAACCGACCGGGTTGGTGGCGCCTGGATGACGGCATACGTCTGGACGACTTTTATCGCAACTGCCTGATCCAAGGGCTTGAATATCATCACGAGCAGCAGCGTGGCTTTTTGCCGGCCGGTCTTATCGAAGAGATTTGGGCACTCAGCCAGCCACCTATCCCCTGGGACGTGGAGCTCGCTCGCTGGTTTGATCTCTACTTTCCAGCTTTAGAGAAGCGCCGCAGTTACGCCCGGCCAAGCCGCCGCCAGTCGGCGACACCAGATATCCCCCGTCCAAGCTGGGTTATACCGGAGGAGGCCGTCAAGGACCGGACATTCGGCGTTATACTTGACACCTCTGGCTCCATGAGCCGCACACTGTTGGCCAAAGCACTGGGGGCAATTGCCAGCTATGCTACCGCTCGAGACGTGCCATTAGCGCGTGTGATTTTTTGTGATGCGGCGTACTATGATCAGGGGTACATGCCTCCCGAAGCAATTGCCGAGCGGGTTCGGGTACGCGGGCGAGGAGGAACAATTCTGCAACCAGCCCTCTCCTTTCTAGAGCGCACGCCCGACTTCCCCAAAAATGGTCCTGTCCTCATCATCACCGATGGCTATTGCGATATTATTACCTTTACCTCCCCTCGCCCGCACGCCTATCTTCTTCCCAAAGGGCATCATCTTCCTTTCTCTCCTCATGGAGAACTCTTTTACATTGAGTGATAAGCAGCAATCTGCCAGGCATATGGCCATGCCTGGCTAAAGTTCATGGGCCACTTTGGCCAGGCGCGCTACGGCGCGTTCCAGGTCATGTTGGGCGGTAGAGATGGCAAAACGAACGTGTCCCTCGCCGCTGCGGCCAAAGGCAATGCCGGGCACAGCGGCAATCCGGGCTTTGTCTAGCAGGGCGTCTGCCAGTTCCAGGCTGTTGCGTTGGCTGTGCGTGAAGCGCGGGAACAGGTAAAACGCCCCTTCAATGGAACGGCATTTAATGCCTTTAATGTCGTTAAGCGCCTGTACCATAAAATCACGCCGCCGCTGGTAGGCATCACGCATGGTGGCGATGTTCTCTTGCGGCCCATTGAGGGCAGCCACACAAGCATGCATGGTAAAGGTAGCGGCGCAAGACACGGTCTGGCTGTTCATACGGGTGGCCAACCTGATGATGTCCGGCGCGGCCACCAACCAGCCCAGGCGCCAGCCGGTCATGGCGTAAGATTTGGTGAGGCCCATGACAGTGAGGGTGCGTTCTGCCATGTGCGGCAGGGCAGCTATGGAGAGGTGACGACGGCCGTCAAACACCAGCTTCTCATAAATCTCATCGGCAATCACATACAAATCCGCCGCCAGGGCCACCGCGGCAATCGCTTCTACCTCTTCTGAGGTCAGTACACGCCCGGTGGGGTTGCAAGGGTTGTTCACCATAATCGCTTTGGTGCGCGGCGTTACCCTGGCTTGCAGCCGTTCCGCCGTGACCTGAAAATTGTCTTCAGCAGGCAGGCTAACAGCCACCGGTATGCCCCCGGCCAATGTCACCATCGACGGGTAAGAAACCCAATGCGGCTCTAAAATCAACACCTCGTCGCCGGGGTTAAGGACGGCACTAAGGGCCAGATACAATCCCCATTTGCCGCCCGGCGTCAAGATGATCTGGCGGCGCGGGTCAGGCACGGGTATGTCGTTTTCCCGTTCCATTTTGGCCGCCACTGCCTCTAATGCTGGCAAAATGCCAATCATCGGCGCCGGGTAATGGGTGTGGCCAGCCGCCAGGGCGGCCACGGCGGCGGCCACAATGTGTTCCGGGGTGTCAAAGTCAGGGTCGCCCCCGGCCAGGGCAATGACATCTGCACCCGCAGCCTGCATCGCTTTGGCCTTGTCATTCACAGCCAGGGTCATCGAGGCGGGCAGGGTTTGCAATCTTTGCGAAAGTTCTTTCATAGGTGTTTCCTGAGGTATTTGTCAAACCAGCGCACCATATGGTGCAGGCGTTCAATACGGCGGTCGGTACGGCCGTCTCTACTCAGCCCGTGGGCTTCTTCGGGAAAGAGCACCATTTCCGCGTCTACGCCCAGCTTCTTAAGGGCCACAAAAACCTGCTCGCCCTGCTCCCGATCACAGCGGAGATCATTTTCGCTGTGAATGATGAGCGTGGGGGTGCGGGCATTGCCAATGAAGCTGATGGGCGACTGCTGCCAATACTGGGCCAGGTCGTCCCAGGGCTGCCCATCAATGCCTACCAGATGTTCCGTCATCCAGTTCAGGTCTGACGAGCCGTAAAAGCTGAGGAAATTACTAACCACCCGCTGGGCCACGGCCGTCTTAAAGCGGTGTGTCTTGCCGATGATAAGGGTGGTCATATAGCCGCCGTAACTGCCACCGGTCACACCCATACGGGTGGCGTCCACATAGGGCAGCCCGGCTACCACATCGGCCCAGGCCATAACGTCAGCGTAATCCACCGTGCCCCAGCCATTGGCAATGGCCATGGCATGGTCTTCACCGTACCCCTGGCTGCCCCGTGGGTTGCTAAAGGCCACCACATAACCATGGGCCGCCAGAAAGTGAAATTCGTGCATAAAGGCTCGGCCGTACTGCGTCATCGGCCCACCGTGAATTTCCACGACAGCCGGGTAACATTGGCCAGGGTCAAACCCCGGCGGTTGCAAGATCCAGCCATGCAGTGGCTGGCCATCAGGGCCGGTAAACCACACTTCTTCGAGTTGTCCCCAAGCAATTTCGGCAAACAGGTCCTGGTTAAAGTGTGTCAGCGCAGTAGATTCATGGGTTGCCATATCATGCAGCCATACCTGCCCGGTCATGGTTTGTGTCCCCCACAGGTAGGCAAGTTTGTCCTGGGCAGCATTAAAACTAAAGCTGCCTACCAGACCAGGGTCATCAATCAGGCGTTTATAGTCACCACTGACTGTGTCAAAGGCCAGCAGAGGCTGGTTGCCCTGTTCGGTTGCCAGGACGAAGATGTGACGGCCGTCACGTGACCAGGTAGGCGGCGGCGGCGGTGTATTGCTGCCTGTGTCTGTCAGCGTCATCAGGCTGAGGTGCAGATCATGGGCCACAGAGAGGTTGCGCGCCTGGCCGCCGACGGCCGGCACCACATAAAGGCAGCTGTTTTGGGCCCAATCGCCGGGGCGGGTACGGCCCAGGTAGGCGATGGTACGGCCGTCCGGCGAGAAGGCTGGGGAAAATTTACGGCCGTGGTGCCCCGTCTCTACCTGAACCATCTGCCCGCCCGCAGCCGGTATCAGATACAGTTCCGTAGCGTCCGGGTTCAGGTCAGGCACGGCATGCCGGTTGGAGACAAAGAGGATGTGACGGCCGTCTGGCGACCAGCAAGGTTCGGTTTCGTGCTTGTCACCTTCCGTCAGCTGCACCCCTTCCCCCGTCTCTGCGTCAAACGTCCAGATATGCCACTTTTCCTGGGGCAGGTAGCCCACACCGTCACTTTTGTACGTGAGGCTGGTGATATGCCGGGCGACCACGCCTAACTTCTTCTTTTGCTCATCCTTTTCCCGTTCGATGGCTTCCTGGTCTTTTTGGCGGAATTGGGCCACAAAGTGACGGCCGTCTGGTGACCAGGAAAACCCGGCAAAGCTGCCCAACACCTCTGTCACCGGCCGGGCTTCGCCACCCTGAAAAGGAATAACACAAAGCTGCATCTGCTTTTCGTCCTGGCGGTTAGAAAGGAAGGCGATGCTTGTGCCATCTGGTGACCAGCGTGGGTGGGTGTCTGTCTGGTTGCCAACGGTAAAACGGCGCGGGGGGGCACTGCCGTCTGTGGGTACAAGCCACAGGTTAGCGTACTTTTTTTCTGTTTTACGGTCTACCCGCAGCAAGCCAAAGATGATGTAACGGCCGTCTGGCGACATATGGGGATCACTGACAAGCTGCAGGTGGTAGAGGTCTTCGGCCGTTAACGGCCGTTTCATTTCCAACATACATGTTCTCCTGATTTTGGCAAATGATAACGTTATCGGGGAGGGGGGCCAAATTTAAGTTAGGACAAACACCTGCCCTTCATGACCAGGCGTTACCGGGAAGGCAGGCGGGTTGGCTTCAATAGCAGCCGTGATCATATGATCAATGGTGGCATCATTGTGGGCGGGATCATAATGGAAGGTGACCAGCTCTTTTACACCAGCCAGCGCGCCAAACTTAAAGGCATCCGTCAAGGAGGAATGTCCCCAGCCAACATGCCGGGCCCTGTATTGTTCGTGGGTGTACTGCGTATCATGAATAAGCAAATCAGCATTGGCGGCCAGGGCATGGCCAGACGTCCAATCCGGGCTAAGGGGGAAACGCCCCAGCCCCAAAGCCGGTTCATGGTCTGGCAGGTAGGTGAGCGTAGGCCCATGGGGGTGATTTTCGGTGATCCGGTAACCAACAGTGGGCCCAGGATGGCAAATGAGCATAGTCTGCACGTGAAATTCGCCAATATCAAACGCAGGGCAGGGAACTTCATGCAAAACAATGTCACTGGGCAGTTCGTTGATGCGAATGGGAAAAAGCGGCGGCGACAGGTAACGAGTGATACGTGACAGCAAATTCAGGGTAGTGCTGGCCGGCCCCCAGATGTGAATTTCCATTTCTGGGTCGAAGATGGGCGCAAAAAAACCCAAACCCTGAATGTGGTCCATATGCAAATGGGTGAGCAGAATATCCAGGCGCGAGCGGGCGTGCAAAAGAGCATTCCCCAACGGCCGTATGCCTGTTCCCGCGTCTAACACCAACACCGTGCCCTGTGACCCACGTATTTCTACACAGGCTGTATTCCCACCATATCGGGCCATCTCCAGGTCTGGCGTGGCCAACGAACCGCGTGTGCCCCATAATTTGATGTGCATGATCTTCTTCCTTGATCAGTCAGTAGGTCAGTGTTCAGTAGGTCAGTGTTCAGTAGGTCAGTGTTCAGTAGGTCAGTGTTCAGTTGACTGCTTCACTGCCCACTGATTACTGCCCACTGATTACTGCCCACTGGAATCTACTTCCCAAAAAATAGCCATCGCCCCTAAAAACCGGTCTGCCTGGCCGATGAGAGGGAAGGTGGTGATAGCGATAAAACGGGGGATATTATCAAAGGCAGTTAGCCATATCTGGCGGAAAGTAGGGCGGCGCTGGTTCAGGGCATAGACCAACGGCCGTTCCTCGTGTGGGATTGGCCCGCCGGCCTTGTCCGTAATGGTGATGATCTTCGTCCACTCATCAAGGTTAACCTCCCCGGCCTCTTCAAAACGGCGGCCCAAAATGAGTTCGGCCGGTTCGTTGTAGAAAACCAGGCTGCCTTGTTCATCGATGATAAAAATCGGCATGGCCAGGCAGCTTGCCAGGTGACGCGCCAGAATCACTTCAATTTCTTTCGGGAACATCTTTTTCTCCGTAATTCATACCCACATATCCGTCACGGGCAATCGACGACCGGTGGAAAGCGTGCCGATTATGGTCTACCGATGACGGATAATAGGAACGGGTTGGTGGCAGCATTATAAAAGCTGTGGCCGGCAGCAATCAAGTATAATGACCATGTTTCCGAACCTAACTATATGAAAGTGACACAGTTTAAGCTAATATACGCCATGTAGGAGTTACGGCCGTATGCCATGATGCTCATCAATCAGCAACCAGTTATCAGTAGGGCCTGCCTCCGATAAATGTCCACTGAAAACTGACTGCTGGCTTCTCATTAACTGAAAACTGATTACGGGCTTCTGATAACTGGCACTAACTAGCGTGTGTCCATCTATAAGTTTATGAACGCTTTTACCCGTCGACAATTTCTGGAAATGGCCCTGCTTTCTCTGGTTGGCAGCAGTCTGGCCGCATGTACAGAAGATAAGGAGACAACGGCCGTGCCCCCCACCTCTTCAGACCCCATCCTCATCATCGGCGCGGGCATTGCCGGGCTGGCCGCTGCCCGCAGCCTGCATGACAGCGGCTACGCCGTGACGGTGCTGGAAGCGCGAGACCGCATCGGTGGGCGCGTCTGGACAGACCATGCCTGGCCGGGCATCCCCCTGGATTTAGGCGCCTCGTGGATTCACGGCATTAACGGCAACCCCATCAAAGCCCTGGCAGATCAGTGGGGGGTAACCACTGTTTTTTCAGATTACGATAACCTGGCGGTGTATGACCGGCACGGCCGTAAGCTGACAGCGGCCGAATTAGATGAGTTGTTCCTCTATCTGACGGCCGTAGATGAAACCATTACGGCCGCCCAGGAAGAAGCAGATGAAGATATGCCTCTAAGCGCGCCCATTGCGGCCGCCGCCGAAGAGGAAGAACTGACGCCAGAACAGATGATTCAACTGAACTATGTGGTCAACGCGGCCATCGAGCAAGAATATGCCGCCGATGTGGACGAACTCTCACTGCTGGAATGGAACCAGGACGAAGACCAATCCGGCCACGATGTGCTCTTCCCTGGCGGCTATGACCAGATCATTCACCCGCTGGCGGCCGGGTTAGATGTGCGCCTGAGCCACGTCGTTTCTGAGGTTCGTTATGGCGACGAAGAGGTAACGATTGTCACCAATCAGGGCACGTTTAACGGCCGTCAGGCTATCATCACCATTCCCTTAGGCGTATTGAAAAAAGGGAGTATTCGCTTTGACCCGCCGCTGCCGGCCTGGAAGCAGGCAGCCATTGGGCGGCTGGGCATGGGGCTGTTGAACAAAACGTACCTGCGCTTTCCGCACGTTTTCTGGGACGCTGATGTGGAGATGATTGGCCGTATATCCACCCCAAAAGGGAAGTGGGCAGAGTTTTTGAATATGGCCCAGCACACCGGGCAGCCAGTGTTGTGTGGCTTCAACGCAGCGGCCTACGGCCGTGCCCTGGAAGCCCGCAGTGATACCGATATTGTGGCCGAGATGATGGCCGCACTACGGCAGATGTTCGGACCGGCCATTCCTGAACCCGAAGCATGGCACATCACTCGCTGGGCTTCTGACCCATTTGCCTATGGGTCCTATTCCTTCATTCCGGTAGGCGCTTCCGGCGACGATTATGAAACGCTGGCCCAACCCCTGGGTGTCACCCTCTTTTTTGCCGGGGAAGCGACCCAGCGTGCCTTTCCCTCTACCGTCCACGGCGCTTACCTCTCTGGCCAGCGCGCTGCTCAGGAAATTCTTGATAACGAGTAAACAGGTCTGGTTACCCCTTACCTTTCCCGGTTCAGCCAGCGTACCGTCAGCTCCCCCAGGCGGTCCGTGCGCTGGCGCAGGACGGTGCACGGCGGCAGGGCATCTAAAAACAGCTGGCCATACCGCTTGGTGATCACCCGCTTGTCCAGAATGGCCACCACCCCTTCGTCTGTGCCCCGCCGGATCAGGCGGCCGAACCCCTGCCGGAAGCGCAGCACCGCTTCCGGAATAGAATACTCAAAAAACGAATTCTCATAGGTCTCTGAGCGGGCGGCAAAAATAGGGTCAGATGGCACATCAAAGGGCAGTTTGACCAACAGCACCGCTTGCAGCGCCGCACCGGGCACGTCTACCCCTTCCCAAAAGGAGCGGGTGCCCAGCAGCACGGCGCGGGCATCGGGCCGCTTAAACTGCTCTAACAACTGCTGCCGCGACGCACCGGAATTTTGCGTCAACGTGGTAATGCCCTGGTCCGCCAACACACTCTCCACCGCCTTTGCCGTCTGGTTAAGCTGGCCATACGCCGTAAACAAAGCCATGGTGCGGCCGCCCAGCGCTGTGGCCACATCGATGATCGCCTCTTCCACATACCGCTGGTAGCCAGGCTGGTGTGGTTCGGGGATGTCCGTGGCCAGGTAAAGCAGGGTGGAGTTTTGGTAGTCGAAGGGGGAATCTACCGCCAGTTCGCCCACGTCATGAGCGTGCAAGCGGTTGCGCATATAAGCAAAGGTAGGGGCAGCTTCCCATTCGCCGGGTGTGGCCGTGCGCAGCGTGGCTGAGGTTAATACCACCGTTTCCAGCGCCTTAAAGATGTGCTTTTCTACCAATGGCCCTACGTGCAGGGGCGCGGCATGCAGGGAGATGCGCTCTCTAAACAGCTCTACCCAATAAATCATACCCGGCACCGGCTGGATGATGATGGCGTCCAGGTTGGCCCGGGCTTCTTCCAGGGTACGGCCGTTGCTTAACAAGGCCGCCCGCAGTTCCTCTGCCTCCTCAATATCAAACTGGTCTTCCACATCTGCCAGGCCGCCGGCCAGTTTGTCAAAGCCGTCTGAAATGCGCTTTAAGTGCGTGTTCAGGTTGTCCCAACTTATTTCCACTTCGCTGTAACCCGGCTGCAGCCGCGCCTCCGGCGTCAGGCGAATTTGCTCCGCAAACTGGCTGCGTCGGTTGACATACTCCGCCAAAAAGTAAGAGAGCGTCATAAAAAACTCTTCCAATCGCTCTGCCGCCAGCTGCCCTTCGCGGCGCATCAGGTGGATCACCTGGTCAAACTTCTCGGCAAAAGCTGGCGGCATGGCCGCCTGGATGCGGTTTTGCAGATCGGCCAGCAGCCCGGCGCGGGGCTTGTTGATCTCATCCAGTACTGCTTCCAGAAAGCGGCGGTCGGCCTGAAAGCTGAGGCCGCTGGTGACGGCGTTTTCCAGATGGTGGGCCTCGTCGACAATCAAATCCACAAAATCAGGCAAAATGTGGCCCTCATTGGCTACATCAGACAGCAGCAAGGCGTGGTTGACAATGATGATGTGACTCAATTCCGCCTGGCGGCGCACGTGATGCAGCGGGCAGTTTTCCAGGGCACATTGATCCATGGTACAGACGCCGTTTTCACCATTCATACGGGCCCAGGCCAACCGTTCGCCAGGGGTGCGCAGGCTTAATTCGGCCACATCCCCCGTTTGCGTCTGCCCCAGCCAGAGCAAGATGCGGGCAAAAAGAACCATCTCATCGGCATTGCTGGGGCCGCTGTGGCGCATTTGTTGGAAAAGGCGGGTACAGATGTAATTACTGCGCCCTTTGCGCACGCAGGCCTGCAGGTCAAAGGGGAGAATACGTTGTAATTCCGGGATATCTTTATGGATGAGCTGGTCTTGCAGGTTGATGGTGTTGGTAGAGATGACCACACGACGGCCGTTTTGCACAGCCCAAAATGCTGCCGGGATCAGGTAGGCCACCGATTTGCCCGTGCCGGTAGGCGCTTCGACAATAACATGCGAACCGTAGTTAAAGGCGTCGACCACGGAGAGCAGCATCTCTTCCTGCTGCAGCCGGTATTCATACCCGGGCACCGCCCGCTCAAAGTTGCCGCCAGGCCGGATCATGGCGGCCACCAGATCAGGGTCCAGGGGCACGGGTTTATCCAGTGGTGTGAAGGCACGTCCTTCTAATTTGGGCGGGTTAAACAACCGGGGCAGCCGCCCTCGCTGGCGCAGGTCGCCCTCGGCAAAGGCGGTGCGGGCACGCGCCGCCAACACGTCTTCAAAGAAGATCGTCTCCGGCCAGCCCAGCCGGCGCCCGGCCAGCACCAGTTCGTCTAATTGGGCCAGGGGCAGCTGCAGGGCACGTTCTTTCAGGGCCAGGAATAACTCTACGGTGAGTTCGGCGTCAGCCAGGGCACGGTGAACCTGTTTCCCGTCTGGCATGGGCAAATGTAGGGTGCGGGCCAGGGCATCCAGGTTGTACCGGCCGGCATCTGGGAACAAGATGGTGGCCAGGGTGATGGTGTCTACCCGGTGGCTGCTCACCCCCAGGCGCTCGGCCCGCAGAAAGCCCAGATCAAAGTCTACATTGTGTCCCACCAACACATGATCACCCAAAACGGCGCGCAGCCGCGAGCGCAGATTAAACATGCCAGGGGCGTCATTCACCATCGCCTGCGTGATGCCCGTCAATTGGGTAATATAAGGCGACAGGTCACGGTGGGGGTTCACCAGGGAGCTAAACTCATCCAGGATGTCATGATCACGAAAGGTGATGGCTGCCACTTCAATGATGCGGTCATTATCGGCGTCAAGGCCGGTGGTTTCCAAGTCTATGGCGACATAGGTTGTTGACATAAGTTGTTATCCGTCATTGGTACTCCGTGATGGGTGTGCCTGTACTGTTCTTGAGGGCATAGGCCAGGCTCCCATGCGTGATGGCCGCTGAATGGAGAAGATTATAGCACGGATTTTCTACGGTGTTGCTGGTTTTTGCCAGTGAACGGCCGTGTGCGGCGTGGTGTTAACGTGCAGTTGGAACACATCGGGACGGCTGTAATGCCCTACAACATCCAATGTAAGACGGCCGTCAATCCACGCTACCGGGTCTATCTCCGCGCTCACCAGACCGGGTTCGTCAACCAATGGCCCGGCCAGGCACTGCCCGTTAGGGGCAATGATGGCGCTGCCACCGCGCATGAGCAGCCGGTCGGCGTCACCGGGGATTTCCGTCAGCAGCGGCAGATTTAGGTGCGCCAGATCACGTTTGGCCAGCACCGTGCCCGCCGCTACTACAAAACAGCGCCCTTCAAAGGCATAATGACGTGAGGCGACCAAGTGCATCTCCTTCACCGTGGGCCATTGGGCCACATGCAGCAGCTCTTGTTGGGCATGTAGGGCGTGGCGGGCCAGAGGCAGCCAATGTTCCCAGCACACCAGCCCACCCAGGCGGCCCCAGGGCGTGTCCAGCACCGTCAACGTGCTGCCGTCACCCATGCCCCAGATCAGGCGTTCCGTGTAGGTGGGGGTCAGCTTGCGGTGTTTGCCCACCACCTGACCGTCAGCGTCAATATAAAGCATGGTGTTATACAATGTGCCGCCCTCTCGCTCGTGCAGCCCCATGACCACAAAAGCATTGGCGGCCCTGGCAGCTTGACATAAATGAAAAACGGCCTCACTCTCGTTTTCCAGAGTGACACTGTTCTGAAAAAGCTGGCGAAACACGGCCGTGGCCGGTTCATACCACCACAAGCCAGCCCCCGGTGCCTCATCCAGCCAGATCGGGTACCCTGGCAGCCACGTTTCCGGAAAAACGATTATCTGTGCCCCGGCAGATGCCGCCTGGGCAATGAGGGTACACGCTTTGTCGACACTGCGGGCCAAATCCAGGAACACCGGCGGCTCCTGCACGGCCGTAACCACAAACGGTTTGATTGGTTTCATCTTTTAACTCTCCCTTGGAAAAAATCTTCGCTTTTGCGCGCTTTGGCGCACTTTCGGCTACAATCGGCCTATGTCTTACCTCAACAATGCCTTAAAAGGCAAACGTGTCCTGGTGACCGGGGCTACTGGCTTTATCGGCGGGCGGCTGGCCCAGCGATTGGCGGTGGAAGAAGGCGCCACGGTCACCGGCACGGGACGCCGCCTGGACAACGTTCCCTTCCTTAAAGAAGCGGGGGTGACGCTGCTGCCGGCCGATTTACAAGATGAGGCAGCACTGCACACGGCCGTCGCTGGGCAAGAGATTGTCTTCCACGCCGCGGCCTGGGTAGACGGCGGCCGTATGTGTGGTAAAAAGCCGCGCCGCCTGCCTTTGTGGATGGCCAGCCTGTTGGCAGGGGTCAACGGCCTGTTTCACCTGGGCCTGCCCCTGAACCAGCAGCGCTTAAAGTTCCTGACCAGCCACGCTGTTTACCCCACGGACAAAGCACAAATGCGTCTGGGCTACCGACCGCGTGTCTCGCTAGATGAAGGGATGGCCGCGGAAAGCTGGCTGCGGACGCAGGGGTATTTACAGGGGTAATGGTTCATGGAGATATGGGCATTGTTGGGCCTGGCAGTGATCTTAGCCGTAGGTGGGCTCCTTGGGTATTACCTGTTGGTGGTCACGGAAGGGGTTTACCTGGGACGGCGAATGGTGGTATGGTTGTATGACATTACGGCCCACAAGTATGATGGCATTAAGGAGTTTGAGCCGGAGTTTGAGGAATTTTTCCTGATACGGCCGTTGCTCGCCCACCTGAAAGCCATACCTGCACCGCGGATTCTGGATGTGGCTACGGGCACCGGGCGGCTGCCATATGCCCTGTTGGCCTACCCCACATTTCACGGCCGGGTGACTGGCCTGGATGCCTCGGCGAAGATGCTGCAGCACGCCGGGAGCAAGCTGCGGCCATACGGCTGGCGGGCAGCTTTTGTGCAACAGGTGGCCGGGCGTCTGCCCTTCGCCGACAATAGTTTTGACGCCGTCACCTGCCTGGAAGCGCTAGAATTTTTCCCGGCGCCAGACGGGGCGCTGGTGGAGATGGCCCGTGTGCTAAAGCCGGGGGGCACACTGTTGGTGACACGGCGCAAAGGGGCGTGGGGGAAAGCTTTCCCTGATCGGTACCGAAATGTGGCCCAATTTGAAAATTACATGCAGACATTTGGCCTGGAAGACGTGTATACTGTGCCTTGGCTGCAGGATTATGATCAGGTATACGGCCGTAAGCCGCGGTCAGTGGTCAGTAGTCAGTGGTCAATAGTCAGTGATCAGTAGTTAGTGGTCAGTGGTCAGTGTTAGGCAGCCTTTTGGGGGTTTAACCTCCGGAGGACTAGCGGGGACAAAACCTTTAGGAGGTTATTCCCTATAACTCTATTAAATCCCATTTTAGCAACAGGTATACGCACCACAAAAGCGTACCTGGAAAGGAGTTCCCCATGAAAAGAATGTGGTTTTTTGCTGGACTGATAGTGTGTTTGCTGGCGCTGACCCTGCCCGCCAGCCTGAAGGGGCCGCAACGGCCGTCAGCCGTCCACGCCGCCGCACTGACCCCACCTACGGCCCAAATCATCATTCAGTTTGAGGACGCCGCGGCGGAGGCAGCCCTCTTGACGGCGACGGAACAAAGTGAGCTGGCTGCCTTGAGCCAGGCGGCGGGCATGTCGGTAAGTTACGTGCGGGAAATGTCTGGTGACGCCCACGTCCTACGGCTGCCGCAGGCGCTGCCACCAGACGACGTGGCGGCCATCGCTGCCCAATTAGAGACGGTAGAAGGTGTGGTCTACGCCGAACCAGACCTGATCAAAACGATAGACGGCCGTCCTATCAGGCCCTTGTTTAACCCCAACCTGACGCCCAATGACACCCAGTTTGGCAGCCAGTGGCACTATATGTACACGCCGGGCAGCGCCGAAGGGTTGAACCTGGTAAATGCCTGGAACATCAGCACCGGTTCCGCCAGCACCGTGGTGGCCGTCCTGGACACCGGCATTCTGAACCACAATGACCTGGCCGGGAAAACGGTGCCGGGGTATGACTTTATTGCTGATCCGTTTGTAGGGAATGACGGCAACGGCCGTGACAGCAACCCGGCCGACCCCGGCGACTGGTACGCGGCCAATGAGTGTGGTGGCACCCACAGCGCTCAGGACAGCTCATGGCATGGCACCCATGTGGCCGGCACCATCGGTGCGGCCTCCAACAACAACCTGGGGGTGGCCGGTGTTAACTGGCAGGCCAAAATTCTGCCGGTGCGGGTGCTGGGTAAATGCGGCGGCTATACCTCTGACATTGTTGATGGCATGCGCTGGGCTGCCGGATTGGCTGTGGCCGGTGTGCCCGCTAACGCCAACCCGGCCAAGGTGTTAAATTTGAGCCTGGGTGGGCCCGGCGCCTGCTCGGCCACTGAGCAAAATGCCATCAACGCCATTGTGGCCGCGGGCAGCACGGTGGTGGTGGCTGCCGGGAACGCCGACGCCAATGCGGCCGGTTTCTCCCCGGCCAACTGCAACAACGTCATTACGGTGGCTGCCACCAACCGCACCGGCAGCCGCGCCTTTTACAGTAACTATGGCAGCGTGGTGGAAGTAAGCGCCCCCGGCGGCGAAACAGATATTTTCCAATCAGATGGCGTTCTGTCAACGTTGGATTCAGGTGCCACGGTGCCGGCCAACAGCCACACCTACGAGTATTACCAGGGCACCAGCATGGCCGCCCCCCATGTGGCCGGCCTAGCCTCGCTTATTGTGGGCCGCCAGCCCGGTTACACGCCGCAGCAAGTGCTGACATTGTTGCAAGACACAGCCCGCAGCTTCCCCGGCGGCAGCACCTGCAGCACCAGCAACTGCGGCGCCGGCATTGTAGACGCCTACGACGCCCTGAGCGCCACGGCCGGCAAATTTATCCTATCGCTGTACATCATGCAGGGTCCGCCACCGCTGCCAACCGACCCGATCATCAACCCCGGGTTTGAAAGCGGCCCCACCAGCTGGACAGAATCTGCTACCAATCCTCGCAACCTGATCATCAACTCAGGGTTTCCCAGCGGTGTAACACCTCATGGCGGCAGTTGGGCTACTCGGCTAGGTGGAGCCCATCTTGACACTTCTTATATCCAGCAGCAGGTCACGGTGCCCGCCGGTACCCCTTACCTGGCTTACTGGCACTGGATCGATTCAGAAGATTTTTGTGGGTGGGACTATGGTAGTGTGTTGATTAATGGGGCGGTTGTGCACGAATACGATCTTTGCTCGGCAGAAAACACAAATGGTTGGGTGCAAAAGACAGTGAACCTGTCTGCTTATGCGGGCCAATCTGTTCAATTACGCATTCGGGCCGTGACCGATAGCAGCCTGAACAGCAACCTGTTTGTCGATGACGTCTCTTTCCAGGCCAGCCCTGCGCCCGACATAGGGCCGGCCTCAGGCGCCGTGCCGGCCAATGACCCGGCAGCCGCCCGCCGACCGGCAGCACCGTAAGGCGCTGCTTTTCATACCCACTTACTGTTATGCCGGACAGATACCTGTCCGGCATTTTTTACTTCATGGGGACCTTATCATACAGGCAGTAAGTAAATTTTTATGAAATCTTAAGCTTGACAGCCAGGGGGGCGCTGGCTACAATGAACCGCATTGATTGAGAAAGAGTTAGGTATTGATACTCAGTTACCAGTCGGTAATTTGTACATACATCACAGAAAGCCATCCTGGGGAGGAAACTTGCACCAACTTCATGTCGTAAACACCATCTGAGTACCGTTGATTCTATAAACCCTTTTAACAAAGGGCGGCGCCAACAACAGGTTATTCGCCGTTAATTATTGCCCCCTCCTAGGGGGAGGCTGATATTATGCTGCGCTCCCAGCGCGTTCTTTATGCCTGTCAGCAGCAGGGTTGTAGGCCCCTGCCGCTGTAGGGAGGAGGATGATGTCTCGCTATAAACAACCCCTTCGTTTTATCCTGTTTGCTGTGTTCGTGTTGCTCGTGCAAACGACGATCCGCTTCCCCTTGGAGCTTCAGGCTCAGGAGAGCGGCGAGGGCCTGACCGTTCCCGTTCAGGAACAAGCTGACGAAGAGCCTATGCCCGCTCCGGTGGCTCTGGCCGTGCAGGCACCAGCCGGCCCCTTTGGTGTAGGAGAAGCGATCACCCTGGAGGTGATCGTCGAAAACGGTTCCGAACAGCCCATGCACAGCGTGCAGTTGGACCTGCCGCCGCACACGGCCGTGTGGTATACCGCCGGCCCGGGCATCCCCACCGAGGGTGTCGGCAGCGGCACCCTCACCCTGGATGATGTCACGGCCAAGAACAGCCTGTCCGTGACCCTTTCGCTGCGCCTCCAGGGCCCGTTCGACGGTGACTTGCTTAAACTGCCTTTCCAGGTACGCACGGCCGTGGCGGTGCCCGTCACCACCATCGTCACCCTGCCGGTGACGGCTGATGCTGCTGATGCTGACCCCTCTATAGAGGGAGCCCAAGGCCCCGGCGCCTCGACACCAACGTACTGGCAGTTTACCTATACTCCGCCTGGGGTGTCTGCGTTTACCGGCGCCGCCACCTATGGTTACGCCATGCCGCTGCCGCCGGGCAGCGGTGGCCTCACCCCCCAACTGGCCGTCAGCTACAGCAGCCGGGGGGTGGATGGTCTGCGCTATCCGGTGAAGTCCCATGGCTTTGGCGCCGGCTGGAGCATGCCCCAGGCCGAAATTGTCAACGGCAGCGCCTGGGACATGTACCAGCCCAACCCTGCCTGCTGCAGCACGTTTGATAACTCCCAGTTTACCCTGGTGCTAAACGGGGCGTCCTACCAACTAAAGCCAGACGCCAATACGCTGCCCATTCCAGGGAACACCGGCCGCTACCGGCGGTTCTATGCCCTGGGCGGGCCCGAGTTATACGTGGCTTACCTGGCCGCCGACGCCGCCCCGAACGTGACTGGGGAGTATTGGGTTGTACGCACGGCCGACGGCACCACCTACCAGTTCGGTTACCAGGAAGATGCCGAGCAGGTTGTGGGCCCCGTTTCCGCCTTCCACAACAGTACGCAGTGGCGCAACGATGCCTATGCCGCGGCTAGTTGGAAGCTGGACACGGTGACGGATGTGAACGGCCGTCAAATTCGCTACACCTACCTGGAAAAATGCGGCGAGCAACTGGGCACCTCTGGCTGCCGCAACGTGGGTCCCTTTGAGACCGAGGTCGACACGGCCGTGAACCAGATTCAGTATAACTTCTCCAGCGGCGTGCCCCAAACCACCATCACCTTCGGCTACTTTGGGCGTAATATTGACCCCATGCGCCGGGACAAGAATATGACCGTAGGGCATTACCGGCCTGACCGGCTGATCATTCAACAGGCAGGGCAAACGGTGGGCGCGTACACCTTTGCCTACGAAGAGTACAACCACACCATCCTGGACAGCGGTGACCAGTACTCTGTTAATTTCTGGTGGTTAACCAGCATTACCCCCTATGGCAATGACTACGTTTACAGCCCCACCCCGCCCAACCACAGCGGCACCAAACTGCCCATCCAGACGTTTACCTACAGCCAGGAGACCAAAGGCTGCCATACCAATCCCGGCAGCAGCCAGCCGACCTGCGCCAAACTGTTAGACAAAGTCGATAACGGGTATGGCGGCGTCACCCGTTTCGTCTACCAATCCTACACCAGCAACGGCCAGCCCATCACTGGCGGTGAGTGGTTTGTGGTGAAGGAGGTGTATGCCTGGGATGGTGTGCGCCATGACTTCGCCGCCAGCGAGGTGGCCATGACCCGCCTGGTCTATGACCGCAGCAGCTACGCCGCCTGTTATGAGCGGGTGAACACCGGCTGTGACGCCCCCAGCCAGGAGAACAGCAATGCCCTGGTGGGCTTCAGCGGCGTCACCGTAGATACCCAAACCTACAACGGCAGCACCTGGGCCACCCTGTCCCGCAGCCAGGAGGAGTTTGATGTTTCCAACTACTGGCTCAACGGCAAAACAAAGGCCCAGCGGGCCCTGGATCCAACCGCTACCCCGGCGACCAAGTTAACTGAAGAACTCTTTACCTGGGACGCGGCCGGAACGTACGGCACCGATCCCCAGCTGACACAGGTGGACCATTACCTCTATGCTGAAGCCACCCTGCACACCTATGAGAAGTTCTCTTACTACAGCGACTTTGGTGGGCTGTACCGGCAGGAAGAGTACCGTATGGACACGGGCGGCCCCACCCTTTACCGCTGCACCGAACACGCCTATACCCACCAGACCACCGGCCCCATCTGGCTGGTAAACCACCCGGTACGGCAGACGCTGTACAGCGGCAGCTGCGGCACACCCAAGATAGCCGAAACCCTCTACCGCTACGATGACCCCACCTCGCCGGCCGACACCACTCTAGACGGCAAGGCGGCGCTGGCCTGGGCGCTGGCCTGGCAGGGCGGCAGCAGCTACGTCTCTACACAGACCCTCTACTACACCAGCGGCCCCCATGTCGGCCTGCCCTATCAGACCCTTACCTACAACGACACCAGCACCACCACGGCCTTTGCCGGTTCGGTGCGCAATACGAGCGCCATCCTTGGGTACACCCCCCTGGGCCTGCCCACCAGCACCCAGGCCAGCGGCAGCGGTGTGACCACCCAAACCACCAGCGTCACCTATGATGGCCTCTTCGCCTGGCTGCCGGCCGCCGTCACCGACGCCAACAATGACACCACCAGCTATGCCTATGACAAGTTCGGCCGTTTGACCAAGGTCATCCGCCCCGGCGACAACAGCAGCAACCCTACCATCCGTTACAGCTACTGGGATGACCCCACCCTGGCCGAGGGCACGCTGTTCCTCAAGCCGCTGCTTATGGAAACCACCTACAAGGGCACCCTGGTCCAGGGGCAGAGCACCCGCCAGTTCTATGATGGCCTGGGCCGGCTGGTGCAGGCGCAATCTCCCCGCGCCGATGTGCGGCATGGCAGCAGCGACTTTGGCGAACGGGATGTTATCACCACCACCGCTTACGATGCCCGCGGCCTGCTCACCTGCCAGACCACGCCCTATGATGTACCCAAATACATCTGGCCTGATCCTCCCACCACCCCTTACCGGGATGATGCCTGCACCGCTTATGCCCATACGGCCCACCAGTATGACGTGCTGGGGCGGGTAACCAAGACCACGGCTCCCGACAATACTACAAGCATTCACCAATATGGTGTGTTTGATAAAGTAAATGCGATAGGAACATACCAGGAGATCATAGATCCCAACCGCCACCGCACCCAGCAAGTGTACGATGCCTGGGGGCGGATGATAAAGGTCATTGAATTCTCGGGCGATTGCGAAATTAGCAGGTCCAGCGAATTCGAATGTAGTGGGAATTACATAACACCATGGGCTATATATTCCACTACTATTTATAATTTCAATCGTCTAGACCAATTAATTGAAGTCATTGACAATGCCGGGAATGACACAGACATGACCTATGACCCGCTGGGACGTAAGCTGACGATGGACGACCCGGACATGGGCTACTGGACTTACACCTATGATGCTGCCGGGAACCTGATGACCCAGACCGATGCTAAAATGCAGACCCTGACCTTTAGCTACGACAGCTTCAACCGGCTGACCAGTAAAGCGGCCGGCCCGGCAGGGCTGGCGACCTACACCTATGACGAGACGGCCGGTGGTAACAACGGCATCGGCCGGTTGACAAAGGTGGATGACACCTCTGGCAGCCACACCTTTGTCTATGATAACCGCGGCCGGCTGACCAGCGAAAGCCGGGTCATTACCGGCCAGCCCACCGCCTTTACCATGCAGTATGCCTATGACCCTCTGGACCGGCTGACCAGCCAGACCTACCCCAACGGTGAGACGGTGGCCACCGCCTACAACAACCAGGGGCTGCCGGAGAGCCTGACCGGCACCAACGCCTATGTCAATGCCGTGCAGTACAACCGCCTGGGGCAGACAAAGATCCTGGACCTGGGCAATGGCTTAAAGACCTACTATGGCTACAACGGTTATGAAGGCTTTGGCCACAATGACATCTATGATGCCCGGAACGTCACCCAGACCGGTTGGGAAGATTGGTACGGCAACCTGTGGCGCATCTGCACCGCGCCGGATGCTTCTACCCGCTGCCAGGAAGCGAACAAAGACCAGCCGCTGGCAGACCAGCGGCTGGACCTGCGCCACTCCTTTGACGCGGCCGGGAACATAGATGCCATCCGCGACTATGTCAACAGCAACCAGGTGCAATATTTCAGCTATGACCACCGCAACCGTCTTACTTCCGCGAGAACAGACATCTTTGGATACGATCATAGTTATTTCTATGATGAATTAGGCAATATTAAGAGTCGTGTCGAAAATGTGAATCCCGTGGTGATTACTTATGGGTACGGGTATCGTTCAACTAAACCACATGCTGTAACTAGCTTTAGCGGCGGTTTCATTAACAGCCCTTACTATGCAATATTTATGTACGATGCCAATGGAAATATGACCCACCGTACAGACGGGAACAAGACCTACAACCAGCAGTTTGATGCTGAAAACCGCCTGGTTCAGGTAGCCAAGTCCGGTACCGAGACATGCGGTGGACTGGTGCAAGAAGCAGAAGCCGGAACGCGTATCGGAAGCTTTCAAGAGGCCACAGATACAAATGCCAGCAGTGGCAAGTACGTTCATGCACCTAATGTAGGGACCATCTACACAACACCCAATGAGAATCATAAGATTACTTACTGCTTTAACGTGGCTACGGCCGGGACTTACAAACTGAAGGGGTGGGTTTACGGCGCAAATGATAACGATGACTCCTTCTTTGTTAAGGTAGATGGCAGCCCCAGCAACGGCTATTACTGGGACATTCAAAACAACACCAGCTACCAGGAGGATGAACTCAACAACCAGAATCCCCCGGTGACCGATCCCGTGTCGTTTTACCTGGCGGCCGGCAACCATACCATTGTGGTGTACCTGCGAGAAGATGGCACCCGGCTAGACAAGCTGGCGCTGGAGCTTCAGGGCACCCACACGGCCAATGTGACCACCTTTACCTATGACGCCGATGGGCAGCGCATGAAAACGGTGGAGCCATCCGGCAAGACATTGTACTATCCTTTCCCCGGCTACGAAGTAGAAGTAAACGGTGGCGTAACCATGCGGCGCGTTACCTATAGCCTGGGCGGGCAAAGCATCGCCCAGCGGGAACTAGGATTGGGGCTGGCTGAAAGCTATGATGATGGCAACAGCAACGGCTGGACGGCGCACAGCGGCACCTGGAGCATAGACTCGTCTTTCGATTATGTTTATCGCCAGACAAACACCAGCAGCAGCGCCACCAACAGCAGCTACGCCTTAACCCAGTCTGGGGCCATGGCGTATGAATGGGAAGCAGCCTTTAACAGCGGCGCCAGCACCGCCGGGCTGCACCTTATGGCCAGCGAAGCAGGCAGTACCAACCACGGCAACAGCTACCTGGTGTGGCAGGATGCCAGCCTGGTGCGGATCTATGAAAGCATTAACAACACCCTCTATCAGCGCGCTACAGCCAGCCTCAGCGCCGGCAACGGGCAGAAGTACCAGTACCGGGTGACGTACACCAACGGCGTCATTACCGTCTACCGGGACGGCGCCCAGGTGTTGAGCTGGACAGACACCAGTCCGCTGACCAGCGGCAGTTATATTGCCCTGCGTACCAACCAGAGCGATGTCAGTTTTGACAACATCCGGGTGACGGGCAGCCCCAGCAGCTACAACACGCTGGTCTACCTGCACAGCAATCACCTGGGCAGCATCAGCGCGGTGACCAGCAGCAGCGGTGCGCTGCAGGACCAGACGCTCTATTACCCCTTTGGGGACTTCCGTGGCAGCGACCCCACCTTCCTGACGGAGCGGGGCTTCACCGGCCACCGGCACAACAACCTGGGCAGCAACGACCTGGGGTTGATCTATATGAACGCGCGCTTCTACGTGCCCGGCATCGGCCGTTTTGCCTCCGCCGACACCATCGTGCCAGACCCCGCCAACCCGCAAGCTTTCAATCGGTACAGTTACGTACTCAATTCGCCCCTGAATTTCACCGACCCATCAGGCCACCGTGTAAGCGACGGCTGTGACTACGAAGGTTGTGCTACCGATGCAGATAATTGGGCTAACAACTTTATCAATTACATAGTTGAGAACACTGACTTCAGTAATGTTGAAGATAATCCTTTGGGGCAATTCATTGTTGAACAATTTTTGTTTAACTCATATGGATTAGAAGAAGGACTTACCGCCGAACAGATATTAGTAGCTACAATCCAGGAAAGGGTTAGATATGTTAACCACGGGATGGAAACTTGGGGGAAAGGTAGCGTTTCGGAAGTATTAGAATTGCATCGAACTTGGGGTAACGCTTTAGAAGGTGCATTCCTGGACGCATTAGAAGGCAGAGGAAACTACGGTGGGGTTGGAGTTCCCTCTAGATCATCCTCATCTGAACCTTCCGTAATCCCTTCTAGAGGGACGATGGCACAATACGACTGCAGCTTCAGCGCTGATACGCCGGTGATGACTGAAGATGGTCTTGTACCCATTAGCCAGGTTAGCTTGGAGACATTAGTCCTGGCTTTCAATGAAGCAGCCGGAGAAATTGGCTATTACCCGGTGATAGCGGTATGGGCTCATGAAGACCCGGTGATTGTTTACCTGACGATTGACGGAGAGACCGTAACCACCACTCCCGAACACCCCTTCTATACCAGTGAAGACGAATGGGTAGAGGCGGCCAACCTTCAGCCCGGCGATAAAATTCGCAACGCAGCATGGGATACAGGCACTGTAGAAGCCATCACATTTACAACTACACCCCAGACCATGTACAATTTCACCGTGGCCACTGCTCACACCTACTTTGTCGGTGACAATCAATGGTTAGTTCATAATCAGTGTAATGATTGGGCAGAATTATCTGGCATGTTAAGGGATGCCTCTAAACGCAAGGGTAATTTCGGGGTAGGTCAAGCTAACCGGGAGCAGATTATGGCTATGGGGGAAGCTTGGGTAGGACCAAATTATCAAGTTTCGCGTTCAAACCCTAACATTTTGATAAGTGCCGATGGGTTAAGGCAATTCAGGCCTCCTACATGGAAGAGCTGGCAAGGTGGAACTCTACAGGCAAATCTTGAGTGGCGGGTACAACCGCGAGGCCCTTGGTTAGGGAACGCTCATGTCGACGTCATACCTTAAAAGGAGCATATAACAAATGATTAGAGTACAACTAAAGTATTTACATAGCCCAGATGTATTTGATCTACAAGACTACAATCCATCAGATCCAGAGAACTTCAGGATTATTGTACAAGCTATGATTGGCGCGGTTGGAGAGAATTTTGAAGAATCTTTTGATTTCATTGTCTGTACGCCGAAATGGCTTAACGAAAGCATAGGTTCACAAAAATATCTTTTTGGGCGACATCATCTACTCGTAACCAGATACGATTATGAAGTTATATTGAAGGCAATAACTACACTTTGTACTCAGGTAAATGATTCTGATTGGCAAATCGTAGCGCAAAAACTTGGGAGGTTCGGTAAATGGGAATTTGAGGACTACTCTACTTTCCGCTAAGTCATGTTTGACAAAACGACCAAATTGTGTATATCAGAAATAGCGACACTTATGTCAATCTAACCGGTGCTTTGAAATGATTTAAGTGAACATAAAATGCGTCATTTTGTTGACATAAGTGTGGGTTTTGATGTATGCACAGGTTGCAAAAAATGTCAAATACCAGTTAGCGGAAACAGCAATTCGAAATATGACCTCAATCAGGTTCAAGTTCAAGTTGGTCAAACATAAACTTGAGCACCGAACGCCAATCTGAGAATATCAAGTAGCGCAGCAAGGCTTCCACATCATTAAAAAATGTGC
>WYBM01000061.1 GCA_011525915.1 Ardenticatenaceae bacterium
GACCGACGCGATTTGAGTATCTTTCGCATTGGCATTGATTTATTTGATAGGTCTGTTGTTAACGAGCAATCTTTTACTTTACCAACAATTCCTTATTTCTGAAACTGTCCGGTAGCTAGTTCAGTAACCAGTGTTCAGTAACCAGTGTTCAGTGGACAGTTACTGGCGTTAGGCTCCACTGAACACTGACCAGTGATGACTGAAAACTGAACACTGACCAGTGATGACTGAAAACTGATCCTAGTACTAGATGCGGCTGAGCCGCCCTATGCATTCGTTTTCTGAAGGAGGCACCATGCCCAGAATTCGTGATCTGGCAATTTATGAAAGCAAACTGCCCCCTGGCCGGCACAATGCGATCACAGACGTAGCCGGGGTGGCGGTGGGTCATTCCACGGTGATTCGTGGTGAGGGGGCGTGGACGGGAAATGGTCCATTCCGTACCGGCGTAACGCTGGTCCTGCCGCATGCGGGCAATTTGTATGAAGAAAAGGTCACGGCCGTGACACATACCATCAATGGCTTCGGCAAGGTGTATGGCTTTGAGCAGGTACGTGAGCTGGGTACACTAGAGACACCCATTGCCCTCACCGGTACCCTGAATGTCCCTCGTGTGGCTGATGCCCTTATGACCATAGCCATTGAGCAAAACCCATACATTGGTCTGGGTTTCTCAGCGACAGGGCGGCAAGGCTACGCCAGCGTCAACCCGGTGGTGGGGGAGACCAGCGATGGCTTCTTGAGTGATTTGCAGGCGCGGCCGGTGGGTCTGGCAGAGGTGCGGGCGGCGTTGGCAGACGCTGCCAGTGGGCCGGTTGCTGAAGGTGCTGTGGGGGCGGGTACAGGCACAAGCTGCTTTGACTGGAAAGGGGGTATTGGCACGGCCAGCCGCCAATTACCCCAGGAGGCCGGTAACTTTACGATTGGCGTACTGGTGCAAACCAATTATGGCTCACCAGAGGAACTGACCGTTGTTGGTGTACCTGTGGGGCGGCATATTCAGCCGCCCAAACCAGAAACCCGGCAGGAAGATGGCTCCATTATGATGGTGTTGGCCACTGATGCACCGTTTGACAGCCGCCAGTTGGGGCGGCTGTGCCAGCGCGCGACCTTTGGTCTGGCGCGCACGGGCAGCACCTGTCACGGCGGCAGCGGCGACTTTGTGATCGCCTTTAGTACCACCAACCGTATACCGGACCGGACAACAAAACTGCAGGTAGAAAAGCCTGCCTTTTACGAACAACCGGCCATGAGCTTGCTGTCGTTGGCCGTCATCGAAGCAGTTGAAGAGGCCATTTATAACAGCCTGTTTATGGCCCACACAGTCGTGGGGCGAGATGGTAACACACGGTATGCGCTGCCAGTGGATGAGGTGGTGCAGCTGATGAAGCAGTACGGCCGTTGGCCTGCCTCATAAAGAGCGCCGGACACGTAATTCCTCTAAAAATAGCCGACAACGTTCCTTCGCCCACAACTGGAACAGTGCCAGTACGGCCGTAACCGATGTTCGTCTGCCTCCGGTTCTTACCGCATTTGATATGTTTTGAAGGAGGCAGTACCGGAGGCGGGACCGTTTTTTTATGAAATCTTTAGCTTGACGGCTGTGTCGGCGATGATTACAATCTCGCTGCCATGCGCTTTTAAGAAACTAATTTAAGATGTGACAAGAGAGAGAAACATCGAGTAAATTCCATTATTGGCTACAAACAAAAGTAGTATACCTCATGGGCGGTAATCACCATGTGTATCGTCACATAAGAAAGCCTTTGATGCAAATTTATCCCAAACGACGCCCAGTTCACCAGGTCCAACATATAAATACCCTGTCTGGTATGATAAATGACATTGTCTGCAGTGGGAAAAGGCATATGAGGGCCAGGCTCAAGGCCATGCCAGATCGGAGCCAAATGGAAAGCCGTATTAAGCGCTTCTCTCGCTTGGGTTTGGATTTGTTGGAACATTTTATTGATGCATCTCGGTCTGTTCCAGTATCTTTTCAGATACCCGTAGGATCACATTAAAAATGTACGGTAGTGAATCCCAACAACCTAAGTGGTATCTGCTGCCATTAACGGGGTCTTCACCAAGTGATCTACAACAAAAATCTACCGCCTTAAGACGATACATACAACAATACCCTACTATATCATTACATCAGATTGCTGCTTCTTTGGGACAAGAAGTGACAAGAAGTGGGTTTCGTCAGGCTGTCGTCGCTAATAGTGCGGCACAGCTTGACGAGCAATTAACAAAAAATGAGCTTCAACCGGCAGCTTTTGATGCAGTAACACAGAAGCTGCCGGTTGTTTTTATGTTTCCAGGTATTGGCGATCATTATGTACAAATGGGGCGGGGTCTATATACACACATTGCCTATTTTCGTGAAGTTTTGCAGAAATGTGATGCAGGCTTACGGCCGTTTCTCAACGAATCACTTATAGACCTGCTATACCCAGCAGCGCAATCTTCCCAGTCAAACAATCATTCCTCACCAGGCTTAGACCTTGCCGCGATGTTAGGGCGCAAGGTTGCGCCAAATTCTAACACCCCACTAGAGGTGCGGCTGCAAGAGACTATCATTGCTCACCCCCTTGTTTTTAGCTTTGAATATGCCCTGGCCAGGCTGCTACAATATTGGGGATTGGAGCCACAAGGGTTAATTGGCTACAGTCTGGGTGAATACGTTTCCGCAACAATTGCCGGTGTGCTTACGCTAGAAGACGCCCTGATGTTGGTTGCCCGGCGTGCCCAACTGATTCAAGCCTTGCCTGAAGGCAAAATGCTGGCTACCCCGCTCTCTCGGGAAGCCGCTGCTCCTTACTTGAACAAAAGCGTCTCCCTGTCTGCACATAACGGCGAGGCGCTGACGGTCTTGGCTGGTGAAGCAGAAGCCATTCTGGCTGTGCAGCAGAAGCTGCTAGAGCAGCAAATTGCCTGCCGCCTCCTGGATACATCCCATGCTTTTCATTCACATATGATGCAAACGGCCGTTGCCGAAGTAAACGATCTAGCCCGATCTATCACCTATTCGGCACCACAAATACCTTACCTGTCCAACGTGACGGGAACCTGGATTACAGCCCAGCAAGCTACAGACCCAACATATTGGTCTCAGCATATGTGCCAGCCAGTACAATATTTCACGATGCTGTACAACTTGCTCAATCAAGCACAGACATATCACCTCATTGAAGTGGGACCGGGACAATCATTGAGTGCGTTTGCCAAACAGCATCCTCAATGTGAACAGGCCCAATATCCGTTTATCTTCCCAACTTTGCCCTATTCCTATGATCACCAAGATGATCATTGGTTTTTATTATCGACGATTCGTAAATTATGGCTTTCTGGTGCTGCCTTGCAGTGGCAAACGATGTTATCTGGAGATTCAGGCATGGTTCCTGAGGAAGCGGGTAATCCGCTGCCATTTACACCGCCTAATCACAACGCCGAGCAAGCTGAACAACAAAAAGATCGCGGCCAAAAGCGGCGGCAAAATCAATTACGCCGTCGTCATCACAGTAAAGGGGCAAATCATTAAGGGTTTGTTTTAACCTTTAAGAAGGTACATCGGAGATTAGAGATTGCGGATTATCTGATCCCCTGATCAAGCCAGTACCAGTAATCAGGAGTCGGTAACCAGTTCTCAGTGGACATTTACTGGAGGTAGGCCAGCACTGAAAACTGTACACTGATTACTGAAAACTGATACCAGGTAGGGCGGTATGGTGAGACACTGGCCGCAGCCCCAAATGTGTCAGTTCTGAACGAGTAGCAGGAAAAAGCTTTATCTTTATTGTCTTAAATACCTTCTGTGCTTGCGAGATAAATACTATGACACAATTAACTTCACATGGGTTTGCCACTCTGGTAGATATGCTGCGCCATCGAACCAACAACAGTGCACACGAAACCTTATACACTTTTTTGGCCGATGGGGAAACGGTGGAACGGCCGTTAACCTATGCCCAACTAGACCAACGCGCTCGTCAAATTGCCAGTCTGCTCCAGCAGCAAGGCAGCGTGGGGGATCGAGCCTTGCTGCTCTACCCTCCCGGTCTCGATTACATCGCCGCTTTTTTTGGTTGTCTGTACGCTGGTTGGATCGCCGTGCCTTCCTACCCACCTCGCCGCAATCGGCATGATGCCCGTTTGCAAGCCATCATGGATGATGCCCAGGCCAGAGTCGTCTTAACCGATAACGACACCTATCAAGATCGCCAATCACGCCTTGATCACATGCCTGATTTAGCTGCCCTGCACTGGATTGCCGTTGATACCATTACCAATGACCCCGACAACTGGCAAATGCCCGCCATCACACCCCAACATATTGCCTTTTTACAGTACACTTCCGGTTCCACCGGCACGCCCAAAGGGGTGGTGCTTTCACACCACAATCTGCTCAGCAATCTGGCCCTGATTTACAAAGGGTTTGAGCTGAGCGACCGAAGCCGGGGGGTGAGCTGGCTGCCACCCTACCACGACATGGGTCTAATCGGCGGCATCTTGCAGCCCATCTACTGCCAGGGCTTTACAGTGCTCATGTCCCCCTTTGCTTTCCTGCAAAAACCCATTCGCTGGCTGCAAGCCATCTCTAACTATCAGGCCTCCATCAGCGGCGCACCAAACTTTGCCTACCAGCTTTGTCTGGATACCATCTCGCCTGAACAGCGGGTTGGCCTGGATTTGAGCCACTGGACGGTAGCCTATAATGGCGCTGAACCGATTCGCTATGAGACCCTGACCGCCTTTACCCAGACCTTTGCCCAGACTGGGTTTAAGCTCTCATCGTTTTATCCTTGTTACGGGTTGGCAGAAGCAACCCTGATCGTCACTGGTAGTGAGCGGGCCCGTGAACCGGTTCACGGCCGTTTCCAAACCAACTCTCTGGAGCAAAACCTCGCCCAACCTACCACCCATGTGGCAGACGGCCGTCTGCTTACCAGCAGCGGCACCCTGTTATCAAACGAACAAAGCATCTGCATTGTTGATCCGCAAACGCATACAGCCTGTGCCGAAAGGGAAATTGGTGAAATATGGGTTGCCGGTCAAAGTGTGGCCCAGGGTTACTGGCAGCGCCCTGAAGAAACTACTAAGACCTTTCACGCGGCCGTCGCCGGGCAGAACACGCGCTATATGCGCACAGGTGATCTGGGCTTTTTGCAGGAGGGTCAACTGTACGTCACCGGCCGTCTGAAAGAGTTGCTCATCATTCGCGGCCGTAATCACTATCCCCAAGACATTGAAAAAACGGCCCAGGACAGCCACGAAGCCTTAGCTTCTGATGCCGGAGCCGCCTTTACTGTCGAAGTTGGCGGCGAAGAAAAGCTGTTCCTGGTTCAAGAAGTGAAGCGCAGCCATCGCCGCATCGATGCAGCCGAAGTAGCGCCTATCCTGCGCCAGGCCATTGCGGAAAAGCATGATCTGCAGCTGTACGGTGTTATTCTTGCCCAGCCCCGGGCCATTCCTAAAACTTCCAGTGGCAAGATCCAGCGGAGCAAAACGCGTGATCTGTACCTGGCCGGGGAAATCAAAATCATTGGCCAGGATGTGCCAGAGTTTCAACCCGTCGCCCAGGTAACGGCGCTGCCGCACATCTCACGGGAAATGATCCTGTCGCTGCCCACCGCCGCCGAACAAACACACGCAACCGCCCTCTATCTGCAGCAGTATTTAGCCGGTTTGTTGCACCAAGCGGTTGATGACATTAAATTGGAACGGCCGTTAGCTGCCTTTGGCCTCGACTCACTCTTGGCGATTGAACTGAAAACGGCCGTGGAAGACACACTGCAAATCAATTTGCCCATCGCCGGCCTGCTGGAAAGCCCCACCATCCAGCAGCTAAGTGCCCACATTGTAACTGCCCTCAGCAGCCCGGCCACAAGCAGCGGTCAACCCATCCCGGCGGCAAGCAGCCCACCAGGGCAGTTCCCCCTATCCCCCGGCCAACAAGCAATCTGGTATCTGTGTCAACTGGCACCAGACAGTCCCGTATACAACATAGCCCGCGGGCTGCGCCTGAACGGCCGTATTGACCCCCAAATAGTGAAACAGGCCCTCAACCAACTGGTGGCACGTCACGCCAGCCTGCGTACCAGCTTTCACCTGGAAGCAGACCAACCCATCCAGCGCATCGCCGCCAGCAGTGCGGCCGATTTTCTTTTCATTGACCACCGCCAAACATCCCCGGCAGACCATCAGGCCCAGTTGCAAGCCACCGCCAATACCCCCCTTGCCCTCGATCAAAACTTGCTGCGAGTACGGCTCTATCAAATAAGCGACAACACCTTTGACCTGCTCATCGTGGTTCACCACATCATCACCGATTTCTGGTCACTGGTTTCCCTGATTGAGGAATTTGCCCAGATTTATACCGCGCTTGGGCAAAATGAAACGGTAGACTTGCCATCGCTAACCCACCAGTACAGCGATTATGTTGCCTGGCAGACCCAGCAGCTGAAAGCTGAAAGGGGCACAGAACTGCGTGCTTATTGGCAGCAGCAGTTACAAGGCGAACTCCCTCCCCTTAACCTGCCCACAGACGCGGCCCGCCCCACCCGTCAAACTTATACGGGCCGCACCATTTGCACACAGCTTCCGGCAAAGTTGGGGCAGCAGGTAACTCAGTTAGGCCAGGACTCAGGCTGCACGCCGTTTATGACATTTTTGGCCGCTTACCAACTGTTGTTAGCCCGGTTTAGCGGCCAGGATGAGGTGCTCACCGGCACGCCCACTTCTGGCCGAGAGCAGCGCGAGTTCCAGAATGTACAGGGCTATTTCGTCAATCCGGTTGTCATGCGAACCTACCTAGGTATAGGTAGGTTGAGTTTCCGTGAGCTGCTGCAGCAGGTAAAAGAAACGACAATTGCTGCCTTTGCTCATCAGGCCTATCCCTTCCCCACGTTGGTTGATGATCTGGGCCTGGCACGCAATATCGCGCGCAATATCGCGCATTCCCCTGTCTTCCAGAACATGTTTGTCTGGCAAAAAGCCCATGCCACCCACCAGGGGCTAACGGCTCTGGCCTTGGGCCAGGCAGGTGAGGAGGTGCCGTTGGGCACACTGCGCCTCACGCCGCTGGCGCTGACGCAGCAGGCAGCCCAGTTTGATTTAACACTGGCTATGGCCGAGGTTAATGGCGCGTGGTTGGCCTCCTGGGAATACAATACGGACCTGTTCACAGAGATCACTATCGCCCAGATGGCGGACCATTTCACCACGCTGCTGACGGCGATTGTGGCTGAACCAGACACGGCCGTTTCCCAACTTCCGCTCCTCACCGAAGAACAAAGAGATGCCCTGCTCTACACACTGAATGATACGGCCGTTCCCTACAACCTCAACCGCTGCTTGCATCACCTCTTTGAAAACCAGGTAGTTCAAACTCCCAACGCACCGGCACTCCGTTTTGCCGGACATATTCTCAGCTACAGCCAGCTCAACCAAAAAGCCAACCAATTGGCTCACTTCCTCATTGCCGAGGGCATCCGGCCAGATGGTATGGTGGGCGTTTGCATGGAGCGCAGTCTGGAAATGGTGATCGCCTTGATGGGTATTCTTAAAGCAGGTGGTGGCTACCTTCCCATCGATCCCACCTATCCGGCCGAGCGGTTGAAATTCATGATGGAAGATGCTCAAGTGCCCCTTCTGCTAACCCAGGCACATCTTGTTGACAACTTGCCGGCCAGCAGCAGCCAAATCGTCTGCCTGGACAGCGACTGGGAAAACATTGCCCGGCAGCCACAAACAAACCCCGATGTTTCCCTGACAGCCGATCATCTAGCCTATACCATCTACACTTCTGGTTCAACGGGTAAACCCAAAGGGGCCATGAACACCCATCGTGGCATCATCAACCGGCTGCTATGGATGCAAGATGCCTACCAGCTCACCGCCGATGACAACGTTCTGCAAAAAACCCCCTTCAGTTTTGATGTCTCCGTCTGGGAATTTTTCTGGCCCCTCATCACTGGGGCGACGTTGGTGATCGCCAAACCAGGCGGCCATCTGGACAGCACCTATTTACTGCTGCTTATTCAGGATACGGCCATCACCACCATGCACTTTGTACCCTCTATGCTGCAAATCTTTCTGGCCGAGCCGCATGTAGCTGAATGTACGTCGCTGCGGCGTGTTATTTGCAGTGGTGAAGCACTGCCCTATGATTTGACCCAGCGTTTTTTTGCCCAACTGCCCACTTGTGAACTGCACAATCTGTATGGCCCAACCGAAGCCGCCATTGACGTCAGTTACTGGCAGTGTCTGCCCAAAGATCCACGTCGACTGGTGCCCATCGGTCGCCCCATTGCCAATACACAACTCTACATTTTAGACGAACATTTACAGCCTGTACCACGCGGCGTCGCGGGGGAATTACTCATCGGTGGGGTGGGTGTGGCCCGTGGCTATTGGAATCGGCCCGAGCTGACGGAAGAGAAATTTATACCAGATCCGTTTAGGGAAAACGGCCGTCTCTATAAAACAGGCGATCTCGTGCGCTATCTGCCGGATGGCAATATCCACTTTTTAGGCCGCGTTGACCACCAGATCAAGCTGCGTGGTTTCCGCATAGAGTTGGGTGAAATCGAAAACCAGCTCACTTCATTGCCCCAAGTGCGCGAAGCCCTGGTCACCGTACACACCGTCAACGACCAGGATAAACGGCTGCTGGCCTACCTGGTACCGCGGCCAGGTCAACCCATTGACATTCCCACCATCCGTCACCAACTGCAAGCTATCTTGCCCGATCACATGGTGCCTAATCTGTTTGTGCCGTTAGACACGTTCCCCTTGCTGCCCAACGGCAAGTTAAACCGCCGTGCTTTACCCCCACCCGATCTGCACACAGATGTCAAACCCAGTGCCCTGCCCCAAAGCCAACTGGAACGGCGTATTGCCCAGGTCTGGCAAAAAGTCTTGGGACTGTCCGAAGTAGGTATTCACGACAACTTCTTTGATTTAGGTGGACACTCGCTGCTTTTGGTGCAGGCACAGCGCCAGTTGCAAGAAGCATTAGGCTGCGAGATTCCACTGGTACAATTTCTGGAAAAGCCCACCATTCATGGCATCACCCAATTTCTGTTGGCAGAAGAGGTAAAAGAAGCGGGTGATGGCTTTGCCTTGAGCCGTGCAGCCGTAGGCCAGCGCGATGATATTGCCATGATTGGTTTAGATGGCCGTTTCCCCGGTGCATCTAGCCTAGCCCAATTTTGGCAGAACCTGCGTGAGGGCATCGAAAGCATCCAGATGCTGGATGAAGCGATGCTGGACCAACTCGGTATCCCACAGCAGTTACGCCATCACCCTAACTTTGTCAAAGCGGAACCATTGCTGGCCGACATTGATCACTTTGCGGCTTCTTTCTTTGGCTACGCGCCCAGCCAGGCCAGGCTGCTGGCTCCAGAACATCGCCTCTTTCTGGAGATTGCCTGGCACGCTTTGGAGAACGCAGGTTACAGCAGTGAGCAATACTCAGGGCAGATTGGCGTTTTTGCCGGGATGGGCATGAGCACCTATCTGCTGTTTAACCTATTGGGACATCCTGATGTAGATCCCACTGACGACAGCTTTGCGGTCATGCTTGGCAATGACAAAGATTTCCTGGCTACCCGCGCTTCCTACCATCTAAATCTCACCGGGCCTAGTCTGGATGTGCAAACGGGTTGTTCCACCTCACTGGTAGCCATGCATCTGGCCTGCGAGAGTCTGCTTAATGGTCATTGCGACATCGCCCTGGCCGGCGGTGTGTCCATAAAAATGCCGCAGCAAGCTGGCTACGTCTATCAGGCCAGCGGTATCGCTTCGCCAGATGGGCACTGCCGCCCCTTTGCTGCGGCCGGGCAGGGCACGGTCTTTGGTTCCGGTGTCGGTGTGGTTGTGCTCAAGCGGCTGGCGGAGGCTGTGGCTGATGGTGACCATATTCAAGCGGTGATAAAAGGAACGGCCGTTAACAACGATGGCCATCTCAAACTGGGGTATACGGCCCCCAGCATCAACGGTCAGGCAGATGTTATTGCCCGTGCCCAGGCGGCGGCCAATGTTACCCCAGACAGCATTCAATACATCGAAGCCCACGGCACCGCCACCGAACTCGGCGATCCCATCGAGATTACCGCGTTGGGCAAAGTGTTTAAGGGCAGCAGTGAGCAAAAAACCTACATCGGCTCTGTCAAGAGCAACGTGGGGCATCTGGATACGGCCGCCGGCGTGGCCGGAGTGATCAAAACCGTACTTAGCCTACAGCACAAAGAGATTCCACCTACCTGTCACTACGACATTCCCAATCCTAAGCTGAACCTGGCACAAACCCCCTTCGTCATCAACAACACGCTGGTTCCCTGGCAAAACGGCCGTGTCCCCCGGCGTGCTGGTGTCAGTTCCTTTGGCATTGGCGGCACCAACGCTCACATCATCTTAGAAGAAGCACCGGCTGCGGCCCCATCTGACCCGGCCGAACCCTGGCAGCTGCTCCAACTGTCCGCCAAATCAGCCGCAGCGCTGGAAGCGATGACCCAAAACCTGGCCGACTATCTGCAAGCCAATCCTGAATGCAATCTGGCCGACGTGGCCTATACGCTGCACACCGGTCGCCACACCTTCAGCCACCGCCGCATGGTACTCTGCCATGATGTGGCCGATGCCATCGCTGTGCTTAGGTCAGTTGATCCCGAACGAATTTTGAACCGGATACAGGCCGAACAATCTCGCCCGCTCATTTTCATGTTTTCCGGGCAGGGATCACAATATGTGACCATGGGGCAGGCGCTCTACCAAACGGAGCCGCTGTTCCGGGACACGGTGGATGAATGTGCTGACTTGTTACGGCCGTTGCTCAACCTGGAGCTGCGCGATGTAATCTACCCGCCCGCCGCCAACATGGCGTGGGCCAGCGAGCAGCTGCAAAACACGGCCGTCACCCAGCCTGCCCTCTTCACCATCGAATACGCCCTGGCTAAATTATGGCAGTCTTGGGGACTTCAGCCTGATGCCATGATCGGCCACAGCCTTGGCGAATATGTGGCGGCCACTCTGGCTGGTGTTTTTACGTTGCCTGACGCACTCCGCACCGTTGCCAGGCGGGGCGAATTGATGCAAGCTCTGCCCGGTGGCAGCATGTTGGCCGTTTCCCAACCGGCTGCCCAGGTGGCCGCACACCTTCCCGACACATTAGCGGTAGCTGCCATCAACAGCCCGGACAACTGCATCGTCTCCGGGCCAGATGAAGCCATCGAGGCCCTGGCTGCCCACATGGAAGCTCAGGGTGTGCAGTGCCGTCGTCTGCACACTTCCCACGCCTTCCACTCACCTATGATGGAAGCTGTCCTGGCTCCGTTCCTGGCCCATTTACAAACGATACCGCTGCAGCCGCCCACCATCCCTCTGATCTCCAACGAAACGGGAGATTGGCTGACGGCCGTACAGGCTACCGATCCCCATTATTGGGTTAACCATCTTCGCCACACCGTCCATTTTGCCGCCGGTATTCAAACGTTGTTAAGCCTGAAAGATGCGGTGTTCTTGGAAGTAGGGCCAGGCAGCGCCCTGACCTCACTGGTAAAGCAGCAAATTGGGTCAAATGATTCTCAACTGGCTTATGCCAGCCTGCGCCATCCCCGGCAGCAGGAAGCAGACCGGATACGGCCGTTTACCACCGTCGGCCAGTTATGGTTAGCCGGTTTGCCCGTGAAGTGGCAAAAACTGTATCAGCACCAAAACAGACGACGACTACCTCTACCCGGCTATCCTTTTGAACGGGAGCGCTACTGGCTGGACCCACCTACCGCGGCACAGCCGCGCCACCTCTCCACCCAAAGAAAAGCGCAGCTGGCTGACTGGTTCTACTTGCCTGATTGGCAGCATACACTGCCTCCTACATTGACACAGCACAATTTACTGGATCACTCCTCTAACTGGCTGCTTTTTGTGGACGAAACAGGCCTGGGTGACCGGTTAGGCAGCTTTTTAGGCAACCATAAACAGCAGATCACGTTTGTCATGCCTGGCAGGCAGTTTGCCCAGCTTGATGAAACGACCTTTTGCCTTAACCCCGCCAACATGGCCGATTATGAAATGCTCTGTCAGGCATTATACGCCACCGGAAAATGGCCTGAACGAATCGTTCATCTGTGGAACGTGTCGGCTGTTTCAGAAGAACCCGCTACCCATATGGTCTATGCCTTTTACAGCCTGCTCTATTTGGTTCAGGCGTTAGACAAGATCGGTCATCAGGAAACTGTTCATCTGCATCTGGTGGCTAACCAGGTTTACGCCATTACTGAAGGTGAGCCAGTGGTGGCCGAAAAGCGATTGTTATGCGGCCCAACCAAAGTCATTCCACAGGAGTTTAACTGGCTTCATACGCAGTTGATTGATGTGCAGCTGCCGCCGACTGGTTCCTGGTTGTGGGATGAGATTGGGCAACTGCTCCTGGCAGAATTTGGCCTCAAGTTGGCCGGCCAGCCGGGGCAAACGGTTGCTTACCGGGGGCGGCGGCGTTGGGTGCAGAGTTTTACGCCGGCGCCGCTGTATAGCAACACGGCTTTAAGGCCCCGCCTGCAACCCCGGGCTACCGTGTTAATTACCGGTGGCTTGGGTGGATTGGGGCTGGCATTGGCCGAGATGTTGGCCGCGCAAGTGCAGGCGCGGCTGGTGCTGCTGCACCGTTCCACTTTCCCGCCGCGGGAGGAATGGCAGGCGTGGCTGGCCGCCCATGGTGATGATGATCGGATCAGCCGCCGTATTCAGCGGCTGCTGGCGCTGGAAATGGCTGGGGCCGCCGTTCAGCTAGTACAGGCAGATGTGACGGATATGGATAGTTTGGCCACGGCCGTATCCCAGGCAGAACGTCACTTTGGGGCAATCAAGGCGGTGTTCCACGCTGCGGGTGTGGCGGGGAGTGGTCTTATTCAACTGAAATCGGCCGCCGCTGCCGAGCAGGTGCTTCTTCCCAAAGTACAGGGAACGCGCAATCTGGCGGCGGTGTTCGCCGAGCGGCGGTTGGACTTTATGCTGTTGTTTTCTTCGCTAACGGCCGTGACTGGGGGCCTTGGTCAAATTGATTACTGTGCGGCGAATGCCTTTCTGGATGCCTTTGCTCAAGAAACGGTGTGGGAACGGCCGTATCCCGTCATCAGCGTCAATTGGGGTGACTGGGCTGAGATTGGCATGGCAGTCGAAACCGAAGGCTCGGCCATCATTCAACAGTGGCGCAAGCAGCAAAGCAGCTACGCCATCTTGCCCTCAGAAGGACAGGAAGCATTGTGCCGCATCTTGCACCATCTGCCGCCTCAAATTCTGGTTTCACCCCGATACCTGCCCGCCGTCATCGCTGAAAGCAACAAGATGACCCTGGCTTATGTGCTGGATAATCTGGCTAAAACAGCCCCGTCCCACACGGACAAAAGACATCACACAGATTATGCTGCCCCACGCAACAAGATCGAACAGCAGATCGTGACGATCTGGCAAGAAGTTCTGGGGATCACGCAGGTGGGTATCTATGACAATTTCTTTGAGATAGGGGGGAATTCTCTGGTGGGTATCACGCTCATCAACCGGATCAACGAAACCTTCCAGGTACACATTTCTGCGGTGAGTTTGTATGAGCAGCCCACCGTGAGCAAATTAACGGAGCTAATTGCCCAGGTGCAGTCGGAGAATGGCCTGGGTGAAGGTAATGGTTATGCCGAGCAGGTTGATCGCGGCCAACGGCGGCGCGACCTGAAAAGAAAACAGCGGAGCAGGAGGGATAAAGTAACAATATGAGTGAAGAAATATTATTTACAGATCAATTTGACGGGACAGAAATTGCCATTGTGGGCATGGCCGGGCGCTTCCCTGGCGCGGCCAATGTCGAGGCGTTTTGGCAGAATATTCGTAACGGCGTTGATTCGATACGGCCGTTGACCGACGAAGAAGCCCGCGCTGCCGGAGCCAGCCAACAACAACTTCAGGACCCTACCTTCATCAAGGTCAATTCGGCCCTGGATGAGCTGGATGGCTTTGATGCTGATTTCTTTGGTTACAACCCGCGTGATGCCGAGGTCATGGACCCTCAGCAGCGCATCTTTTTGGAAACTGCCTGGACGGCGCTGGAACAGGCGGGTTACGATCCCGCGCAATACAAAGGGTTGGTCGGCGTGTTTGGCGGCAGCACCACCAGTTCCTATCTGGTTTATAACCTGGCTACCAACCCTCAGTTGCTCCAGCACATGGATCAAGGGCAAATTGATATTGGCAACGGCGCCGATTTTCTGGCAACGCGCGTCTCTTACAAGTTTAATCTGCGCGGCCCCAGCTTCACGGTACAGACCGCCTGCTCTACATCGCTGGTAGCGGTACATCTTGCCTGCCAGGCGCTGCTGGGCGATGAATGTGACATGGCTCTAGCGGGTGGTGTTGCCGTCCATGTGGATCATCCCAAGGGATACCACTATATCGAAGGCTCGATTTTGTCGCCAGACGGCCGTACCCGCGCCTATGATGCCGAGGCGGTGGGCACGGTTTTTAGCAGTGGCGTGGGTGTGGTTGTCCTCAAACGATTAGAAGATGCTTTGGCGGACCATGATCATATTCATGCGATTATTCGGGGAACGGCCGTTAGCAATGACGGCTCAGACAAAGTGGGTTTTCCTGCTCCTGGTGTTGATGGCCAAGCTGCCGCCATCACCGAGGCACTATCAGTGGCTGGGGCGGATGCGGCCGACATTCAATATGTCGAGGGGCATGGCAGCGGCACGCGCCTGGGTGATCCCATCGAAATTCGCGCCCTGACCAAAGCGTTCCGCACCTACACTGACAAAACCGCCTTTTGCCCCATCGGTTCTGTCAAAACAAACGTGGGGCATCTCACCGGCGCCGCCGGTATTGCCGGACTCATCAAAACCGTCATGGCCATGGAAAACCGAGAGATCCCCCCTTCATTGCACTTCGACACACCAAATCCGGAGATTGATTTTGCTCATGCACCTGTCTTTCCCAACCCTACCCTCATGCCCTGGGAAGCACCAGAAGACACGCCACGTCTGGCGGGTGTCAGTTCCTTTGGCCTGGGCGGCACCAATGCCCACCTGATTTTGCAGGAAGCACCGCAGCTTCCTCCTACTGCCCCCAATGCTTCGCCACAGCTAATGCTGCTTTCGGCCAAAACGGCCACCGCATTGGAGACAGCCACCGGGCAGTTGGCCGCCCATTTGGCGCAGCACCCTGATCTGAACCTGGCTGATGTGGCTTACACGCTGCAAGTGGGGCGGCAGCCATTTGCCCACCGCCGCCTGTTTATAGCCAGCAGTGTGGCTGAGGCCATAACTGCGCTGCAGGAAAAGCAGTACCGCAGCCAGACCGTGCCGCTGCAAACCATCCCCGCATTGACTTTTATCTGCACGGGCGCGGGCGTCAGGGTAAACACGGCTCGCCAACTATATGACACCATGCCTGTTTTCCGTGAACACATTGAATCGTGTGCGTTGTTGTTACGGCCGTATGTAGGTTTCGATATTTGCACCATGCTGTACCCAGACGATGGGCGAACAACGGAATCACTTTCACCGCCAGCTGTAGCCACCGCCGCCGCTTTTGTTGTTGAATATGCCCTGGCCAAAACGTGGGAAGCGTGGGGCATCATTCCTGAGTCAGTGTTGGGGATGGGCAGTGGGGAAATCACGGCCGCTGTGTTAGCTGGTGTCATTTCCCTGGCCGATGGCGTACGGTTGGCTGCTGGCGAACCACTGACCCTGCGAGCTGATCAGGTTCAGGCTCAAACCGGCACGCTGCCTATCTTTTCAACCCAGATTGGTAACTGGATAGGTGTCCAGGATTACCATCCTGGTTATTGGAACCAGCTGGCCAAAGATGCTGCCCATGAACCTCTGACTGAGAAAGTGATTATCGCTCTGGAACGAATTCAGCAGCTGCCCTCGCGCCTGCTGCTCTCGTTGGGACAAATCACAACCAGCCTGCCAGATGGCCTCTTTCAAGTAACGCACTTGCCCACCCTGCGCCATGCTGAAGCATTGACCCCGGCGGAAATGCAGCGCACTTTAGGCGCGTTGTGGTTGGCGGGAACGGCCGTTGCCTGGCAATCCCTCCACAAACATGAAACCCGGCAGCGGGTGATCCTGCCTACGTATCCTTTTGAACGGCAGCGATACTGGATTGAGGCACAAAGTAATCCCAATGCCTATCGGCCAGACGAACCGCTGCAGAAAAACCTGGACCTTAGCCAGTGGGGCTACTTGCCTGGTTGGCAAAGTGCACCTGGCTTACCCAGGTACAGGCCACCCCAAACGGCCGAACCGTGGCTCATCTTCAGCGACGACACCATGGGGCCGCTGATAGCCGCGCAGTTGGCCGAGGCCGGGCAGCCCCTGACGATAGTGCAGCCCGGCAATGATTGGGGCCAGGCTGAGGGCTGCTTTACTCTGAATCCAGACGATGAGCTACAGTACCGCCACCTCTTGGAAAGGCTGTCTGCACCCCCGCAGCATATTCTCTTTTTGTGGGGCATGGTCTTGGATACACCCTTCTATCCCCTGGCTTACCTGGCTAAGGCGGCTGGGGCGGCGGGTAATCCGGCCCGGCTGCACATTGTCACCCATGAAGCGTGTGCCGTAAACGATCAGGAAGCGCTGCCGCCGGCTCAGGCAGCGCTGTTAGGCCTGAACCAGACCATTCCCCAAGAATATGCGCACCTTACCAGCCAGGTGATTGACATTTCGGCCAGGGACCGCCTGACTGCTCAGCAGCTATTAGCCGAGTGTATGACTGAGGTGCTAACACCACAGGTGGCTTTGCGTGGGCGGAAGCGGTGGCAGCAAGCGCTTGTTTCGACACCATTGAATCAACCGGAGACGGCCGTTTTCGCCAACAATGGTACCTACCTCATCACCGGCGGACTGTCGGGCATCGGTTATGATATTGCCCGCACCCTGGCCGAGAAGACATCGGCCAGTCTGCTGCTCATTGATGAACAGCCAGCCGACCCAGAGCAGCTGGCACAGTTGAGAGCCACCGGAGCGCAGGTGGTGGCTTTGCCGGCAGATTTAACCTCTGTGACAGCGATGCAAACGGCCGTTGACGAGGGTGTAAAAACGTGTGGGCCGCTCACAGGTGTCGTTCATTCCCCCACCATCGCCGATCAGCAAGCATTCCAGGCCATCGCCGACATCAAGCCATCCCAAAGCAACATCTTTTTCCGCCTCAAACTGACCAGTCTGGCGGTTTTAGCAGAAGTGATTGCCGATCTGCCGTTGGAGTTTTGTGTGGTCAGTTCGGCGCTGTCTACCGTGCTGGGTGGTGTAGGTTTTGCGGCCTTCACGGCTGCTGCCCACAGTACAAATGCCCTGGTACAGCAGCTCAACCGCCAGGGCACTTTTCCCTGGCTGGCGCTGAACTGGGACGTGTGGAAGTTTGACCAGGAAGCTGAGGCCATGCCGGTTTTGAGTGAATTATCACGATTGGCGCTGGATAGACAGGAGGGTTATGCGGTGCTGGAACGGGCACTGGGGACGGCCGTTTGTGATAGCCTCCTTATCTCTACAACCAGTTTGCCCCAACGCCTGGCGCGACGACAACAAAAAGCTTCCCTGCCTGGAAAAAATCTGTACAACCGTCCCGCTTTATGGACCGAATACGTAGCGCCACGCAACGACATTGAGGAACGGGTGGTTGCCATCTGGCAGCAGGTGCTAGGTATCGAAAAAATTGGGGTGGACGATAACTTTTTTGAATTAGGCGGCCATTCTCTGCTGGCGACCCAACTGCACAATCAACTGCATCATGAATTTGGCATTGAGCTTTCCCTACAGCGGCTGTTTGCCGATGCCACAGCAGCGGGGGTGGCAAAAGGTATTGCCCGCGGCCTGGCTGAAGGGCGGCACACAGACAAACCAATTTTGCAAAAGTTGAAAGAGGCTTTCCCGGTGGAACGGCCGTCTATTGTCGAAGCCTACCTGCGCCAAAAAACCGCCAACAGCCTGAATGTTGCCCCTGAGGAAATCCCTGCTGACGGCGATTTGTCCGGTTTTGATTTGCAGTTAACAACGTTAGACTTGATGTGGAACCTCAAACGTGACTTAAAAGTACAATTCTATCCGCACGAGATTTTGGGCATGCCCAGGCTGCCTGACCTGGCGCAGTTTGTCTGGCAGCAGCAGGAACGACTTGCTAACTTGCCAGCTTATGCTACCCAAAAACCATTATCCGTCTATGCCATCAAAGAACACCGCGCCAGTGCACATAAACGTGCCCAGTTCACACCGCCCAAAAAGAAAAACAAGCGATTGTTGTTTGTGCTTTCCAGCCCACGAGCTGGCTCCACGTTGTTCCGGGTGATGTTAGCTGGTCACCCGCAAATTTTCTGTCCGCCAGAGATCTCCTTGCTGTTTTTCAAGGATATGCAGGAGTGGCAGCAAAATGTCAGTTTTGGTCAGGACTTTACCTGGCCGGCAGAAGGGTTACATTGGGCGCTGGTTGAGCTGCTCAAACTGGAACCAAAAGAAGGTTGGTCACTGATTGAAAAGATGGTGGCCGAAAACCGCACGGTGCCCGATGTGTACAACCAGATTCAAACATTGGCAGGCGAGCGGCTGGTGGTGGATAAAACGCCGCCCTATGCCATGGACATGGAGACTTTGCAGCGGGCCGAACAAATTTTTGAAGATGCTGTCTACATTCATTTGGTGCGTCACCCCTACGCCATGATGGAATCTTTCTTACGGGTGCGGTTGGATCAACAGTTTAGCTCTAGCCTGTTCGACGACCCGAACCCGGACCCGTACATTGTTGCGGAGACGATTTGGGCCACGGCCAACCGTAATTTGACGACTTTCTTAAAGGGCATAGATCCCGCCCGGCATCGCCTGGTGCGTTATGAAGACCTGGTGCAATCGCCAGAAGCGACCATGCGCGAGGTGTGTGAACTGTTGTCACTCCCTTACAACCCGGCGCTCCTTACGCCTTATGACGGCCGTCGTGAGCGCATGATGGGGGGTATTGGCGATCCCAACATTCTGACACACACAGACATTGACCCATCCCTGGCTGAAACGTGGCGGGACATCACGCTGCCGCGCCGCCTGGACCCCAGCACGCAGCTGTTGGCGAAGCAGTTGGGTTATGAGCTGCCGCACAATTATGCAGTGCCTTCAGAGGAGTGGCGGGTCCCGGTTGTAGCAATAGAGGAAGAAACGGCCGTTGACGAAATCAACATTGATACCCTTTCAGATGATGAAGTGGCTGCCATGTTAAGCCAGATGTTGGAAACGGAGAATTAAGGATAACACCATGAGCCAGACAATTATCACTTACAGCCCCCAATATAAACAGAACGTATTCAACGCACTTTGGTTTGGCCAGATGATCTCCATCATCGGCTCTGGCCTCACCGGTTTTGCCCTGCGCGTCTGGGCCTATGAACAGACCGCCTCTGTCACCCAGTTTGCGCTCATCACCTTCTTTTATGGACTGCCCGGTGTCCTCATCTCCCCATTTGCCGGGGTGCTGGTAGACCGGTGGGATCGGCGCAAGACGATGATGCTCAGTGATTTTGGGGCAGCATTGAGTACCCTGTTCATTTTGCTTCTAGTAACGGCCGATCAACTGCAAACCTGGCATATTTACATCGCTGTTGCCATCATTTCTCTCTTTGGTGCCATTCAAGAACCAGCTAGCCAGGCGACGGTAGCGCTGCTGATTCCTAAAGATAAACTTGGGCGTGCCAACGGCATGATGCAGATTGGTCCGGCGGCCAGCCGCATCGTAGCTCCCTTTATAGCAGGTGTTTTGCTCGTCACCATTGGCCTTAAAGGGATTGCCCAAATTGATCTGGCTACGTTCCTCTTTGCCCTTATTGTCCTTTTTGCCATTCGTATTCCCAGTCCTGTGCGCGAGGAAACGCCTGGGCCCAAGCCCGCTGCCGGCCCCAGTAAATTTTCTACCTACCTTGAGGAAGCGAAACTGGGCTGGCAGTACGTGCGCGAACGAATTGGTCTGTACTACCTGATGCTCATCGCCATCGTCATTAACTTTACCCAGGGCATGGTGGTTGTGCTTATTGCCCCCATTGTCTTGAGTTTTGCTAATGCCCAAACGTTAGGTTGGGTATTTGCGGTGTCAGGCATAGGCGCACTGCTGGGGGCCATCACCATGAGTGTTTGGGGTGGTCCCAAGCGCAAGATGAATGGCTTTTTTATCTTTGGTTCCCTGCGCTCTATCTTGTTGTTGTTGGGTGGTCTACAACCCAATGCCTTGTTGATTGCCCTGGCCTCTGCTTTTTACCTGTTCTTTTCGCAAATCGCCAGCGCTTCCATCATCACCATCTGGCAAACCAAGGTGCCAACTGAAATTCAGGGGCGTGTTTTTGCCACACTGCGCATCATTGCCACACTTTTTTTTCCACTGGGGCAAATTCTAGCCGGGCCGCTGTCCGACTATGTTTTCCAACCCATGCTCGAAGAAAATGGTGTTTTGGCAGGCAGCGTAGGGCAAATCATTGGTGTCGGCAGTGGACGAGGCGTTGGCTTTTTCTTAATCGTCACTGGCTTCATCAATTTGCTCATCATCATCTGGTCTTATTTACAGCCACGCACGCGCCTGATTGAAGATGAAATTCCAGATGCCATTGAGGATGAGCAAGAAGGCGGCGCACATGCTGGTAAAGGCGATGACAACGTAATGCCGTCGCCGAAATCTAATCATGAGGTCATAACAACCAAATCAGGAGAAAGAGGAAAAACTATGAAATCTGGTGCACGATGGGTGTTACGTATTGGGTTACTTTTGGCCGCACTTGTCATTGTGCTGGCAGGCTATTTTTACATTTCCTTGCGCCGCGCTTTGCCCCAGACCGATGGCACGTTAGCACTGCCTGGTCTTATAGACCCGGTCAGGGTAGTGCGCGACGATTGGGGAACGGTTCATGTCTACGCTGAAAATGAACATGATCTGTTTTTTGCTCAGGGGTTCACGGTAGCCCAGGATCGGATGTGGCAAATGGAAGTGTTTCGGCGGTCGCCAAGCGGCCGTATGGCCGAAATTGTGGGTGAACGGGCGCTTTTCATTGACACGTTTAACCGCAATATGCTGATGCGCGAAACGGCCGAATTAATCTGGGAACAAATGGATGAAGATTCCAAAGCCATTTTGCAGGCCTACACCGATGGCGTCAATGCCTATCTAGAAGAGCATAAAAACGCTCTTCCCATTGAATACAAAATCTTAATGTTTGAACCTGAACCATGGACCCCCATTGATTCGCTGGTTTGGGGCAATGCCATCTCCCTCCAGTTGAGCAGCAACCGCCGTCTAGAATTGATCCGAGGTCAGGTAGTTGCCGCTGTAGGCGAAGAGGGCATGAACATGCTGTTCCCCTACACAGCCGAAGACACGCCTATCACAGTACCGGCAGATCCCAGCAACTTAACTGGGTTGGATAAAATTGACCTGACACCCCTTTTGCAGGTAGATGATATTCTGGGCAGTCCGCTGTCTGGCATTGGCAGCAATGGCTGGGTGGTTGATGGCTCTATGACGGAAACTGGCACACCTATTATCGCCAACGATATCCACATCGGCCTGACAATGCCCTCTATCTGGCATGCCGTAGGGCTCCACGGTGGACGTTTTGATGTGGTTGGTTTCACCCTGCCTGGTGTACCTGGCATCATTAGCGGACACAATGCCAACATTGGTTGGAGTATCACCAATCTTGGCTCGGATGCCCAAGATTATTACATTGAGCGGTTGGATGATGTCGCCAAACCGACCCAATATCTGTACGACGGTGAATGGCTGGATTTGGAACATGTCCAGCAAACGATCGAAGTTCGAGGGCAAAAACCGGTCACTGTGGACTTTTATATGACACAGCATGGCCCTATTATGAACTTCATCTTGCAGAACCCTTCTATCGCGCATCCTATGGCCCTGCGCTGGGTACAGCATGAAGGCAGTACCCTGTTTACCTCTATCTTAAAACTCAACATGGCTTCTAATTGGGAGGAGTTTCAGGAGGCTTTGAAAGGTTGGGATACACCGGGACAAAACATCTTTTATGCCGATAGAGAAGGGAATATTGGCTATCAGGCGGTGGGTAAGATTCCACTGCGGCCCAATGGAAACGGCCGTCTTCCCGTGCCTGGTTGGACAAGCGAAAATGAATGGTCGGGTTACATCCCCTACGAAGAGCTGCCCAGAGCCTACAATCCAGAACAAGGCTACCTGCTTTCCGCCAACAACCGCGTAGAGCCGGAAGGGTATCCCTATTACATCAGCGATGGTTACACACCTGGCTACCGTGCCCGGCAAATTGAAAACCTGTTGCATGAATACGCTCCCCTCTCAATTGCCGATATGGATTTGATCCAGGAAGATACCTATTCGCCCCAGGCAGCCCTGTTGATGCCCTATCTGAATGTTATCAAGGCCAATTCGTCGCTGGAAGAAGAAGCGCTGGATACCTTGCTCAACTGGGATCTGCATACAAATATTGAAGGGGCCGGAACGTCTATCTACGAAGCATGGCAAATGCGATTTTTGGCGAATATCATTACCGATGAGCTGGGGGATGAAACGGCGGCTCTCTACATTGGTGGGCATTATGTACGCCATGCCACACAACAAATGCCCATGTTGGTTAGCATGATGGCCGAACCAGACCACCCCTGGTTCGATAACAAAAACACGCCAGAATTAGAAATGCGCGATGACATTATTCAACAGAGCTTTGAAGAAGCGGTTGCCTGGCTTACCCGGCTGCAAGGAGATGATATTGCCAATTGGGATTGGGGCCGGCTTCATTCTGTCACGTTCCCTCACCAGCCGTTTAACCAGATTCCCGTATTAAAAAATATTTTCAATTCCAAAACCTATCCCATGCGCGGCGGCAACTTCTCTGTATACACCAATTCGTATGACTGGTCCAATCCGTTTAAGGTCTGGATTGTTTCCAGTGCCCGCCATATCACCGACATGGGTGATTACAGTAACTCCTTGATGTTGGGATCAACTGGACAAAACATGAATCTGTTAAGCCCACACCGAGAAGATGTCGTCAAACTGTGGCAAGAAGGCCGTCCGTTCCCTATGAGCTATTCAGAAGCCGATGTGGAAGCGGTTCAGGAATCAACACTGATCTTACAGCCTGGCAATTAACTGCACTGTTTCATAAAAATCATACCTTTTGTAAGGGCAGGCACAAGACCTCCCCCTACAAAAGGTCATAAAATTTCTGAACCACTATATTAGGTAAACCGCACAAATTAGTAAACATATCACGTATCCTTAGGAATTCGGGTTATGGATAAAACGATTACCGCCAATTTAGAAAGTCTTTCACCAGAAGAACAACGAACGTTATTGCAAAAATTGCTACAAGAAAAGAGGGCGAAAAAAGTGGAGAAAACGGCCGTTCTCTCCTTTGGGCAAGAGCGACTCTGGTTTTTGCATCAACTAGACAGTGCCAATGCAGCCTACAACTTACGCACGGCCGTCCGCCTGCAAGGCAGCCTTAATATTCCGGCGTTAACACAAAGCATCCAGACAGTGGTGAACCGGCATGAGAGTTTGCGGACCAGAATTGTGAATGGCAACGGCCGTACCCAACAGCAAATTCAACACCAGGTAGAGGTTCCGCTGCCTATCATCACCTTCGCCGAATTACAGGGGGCTGAACTGGAAACGGCCGTGCAGCAACAAGCAGACGCTGAAGCCCAGGCCCCTTTCGATCTGGCCAATGGCCCACTCTTCCGCGCCAAACTCCTGAAATTGCAGCCAGACGACCATATCCTTCTATTGACCATGCACCACATCATCTCCGATGGCTGGTCAATCGGCATTCTCATCCGCGAAATTGCCACCTTGTATCAGACCAAAAACGCCAATCTGGCCTCATCGTTGCCCAAGTTGGCTGTGCAATACGCCGATTTTGCCGCCTGGCAGCGGGAATGGCTGCAAGGGGAGACGCTAGACAAGCAGTTGGCCTACTGGCGAGAACAGTTGGCAGATACGGCCGTTATTGATCTCCCAACCGATTACCCCAGGCCAACCGTACAAACCTTTGCCGGCGCTCGTCATTACTTCACCATCCAGCCCGAGGTAGCCAGGCAGTTCCATCAGTTCAGCCACAACCAGAACATCACCCTGTTCATGAGTTTGTTGGCTGTCTTCAACATTTTACTTTACATTTACAGCCACCAAACCGATATTGCCATCGGTACGCCGGTGGCCGGACGCAGCCGCCAGCAGTTAGAAGGGGTCATTGGCCTGTTCATCAATACCCTGGTGATGCGTAACCAGGTGAACCCCCAGGCCAGTTTTCGCGATTTTGTCAAACAAATTCGCCAAACAGCCCTCGATGCCTTTGCCCATCAGGATATCCCCTTCGAAAAACTAGTAGAAGAACTGCACCCGCCGCGTGATCCCAGCCGTACCCCCTACTTCCAGCATCTCTTCATTCTGCAAAACGCGCCCTTGCAAAGTATCAGTCTGCCTGACCTTACCCTCACCACCTTGCAGCCGAACAAGGCCAGTTCGCTGTTTGATCTCACACTCACCATGTGGGACAACGAGCAGGGGATGCGGGGCTATCTGGAATATAACTCTGATCTCTTCAGCGATGAGACGATGTCTCGGTTTGTTACCCACTTTCAGCAGTTGATGGCCCACATCGGGCAGCAGCCGGATACCTCTATTGCCCATCTCACCGCCCTGTCTCCGGCAGAAAAAACTCAAATGGTCAAGGGGTGGAATGAGACAGCACGGCCGTACCCCAGTCACACCTTGCCCCAGCTGTTCCAACACCAGGCCCAACAAACACCGCAGGCGATCGCGGTTACGGCTGTTGATGGCCAGCTCACCTACGCCGAGTTAGGGGAAAGGTCAGACCAGTTAGCGGCCTACCTGCGCCAGTTTGACCTGCAGCCAGACACGCTCATCGGTCTGGCGCTGCCCCGCAACAGCATGCTGCTGGTGGCCATCTTGGGTATTCTGAAGGCCGGGGCCGCTTATCTGCCCCTGGACCCCACCTACCCGCAGCAGCGCCTGGCCTACATGCTGGCCCATGCCCAGGCGCCGCTGCTGGTCACCACCA
>WYBM01000062.1 GCA_011525915.1 Ardenticatenaceae bacterium
AGCATATCTTCCAGCCAACTTTCATCATCGGCCACGGCCGTGTCCATCTCATCGGCCACCAGGTCAGCTTTTGCTGGCTCCGTCGTTGGTTCGCCGTAATCCACGGCAAAGGCGGCATCTTCACTGGGGGTGATGGGCGGCGGTTCCATGTCGAACTCAATCTCATCGTCGCCACCCAGCATATCTTCCAGCCAGCTTTCATCATCAGCCACAGCCGTGTCCAGGTCATCGGCCAGCAGTTCGGCTTCTAGTGGCGCCGCAGATGGTTCGCCATAATCCACAGCAAAGGCGGCATCTTCACTGGGGGTGATGGGCGGCGGTTCCATGTCAAAATCGACCTCGGCTTCATCTTCAGTCATGGAAAGCAGCCATTCCATAGCCGCGTCCGGATCATCGGGCATCTCATCTTCCGGCCACACCGCCAGCAGATCGTCCACTTCAGAGATTACGGCCGTATCTGCCAGGTCATCATAATCCACGGCAAAGGCGGCATCTTCACTGGGGGTGATGGGCGGCGGCTCCATGTCAAAATCGATCGCCGCATTGTCCCTGGCTGTCGCCATCAGCCACTCCATGGCCGCATCTGGATCATCGGGCATCTCATCCAGGTCAATATCGGGCACGGCCGTCGTTTCACCCGCAGCCAGGAAACCCGTTTCTACAGCCAGGAGATCTTCATCTTCGTCCCATGTATCAGACAGATCTTCTGCTGTGATACTATCAGGTTCATCGTACGCCACGGCAAAGGCGGCATCTTCGCTGGGGGTGATGGGCGGCGGCTCCATGTCAAACTCAATCTCACTGTCATCCCCGGCCATCGTTTGCAGCCAGACAAGCGCAGCATCGGGGTCATCTGGCATGTCTAAAACATCAAAATCATCTTCTTCTATGGCCAGTGTTTGTGCCGGCGTCGGTGCCTCGTCTACAGTCAGCAAATCATCAAGCGGTTCCAGTTCCAGCCAGCTGTCCTCTTCAAGATCGGCCGCCCATGGTTCGGGCGTTACGGCCGCCTCTGCTGCTGGCACCATTTCTTCCAACCAATCTAAGGCTGCGGCCAGTTCAGCATCAGATACCTTGGCCACGCCTCCGGCTGCCACGGGAAGGACGCCCTCTGCCTTAGCCTGCTGCTCCAGAAAGTTCAGGGCTTCAGCCAGTTCCTGCTCTTCTTCAGGTGGCAATGTTTCTGCCTGCCGGGCAGAACCAACCGTTTTGCCCGCCAGCGCTGCCTCCAACAAGGTATCATCAAATTCCGGCCACTCTTCCTGAGGTGCAGCCGACAGGTCATCCATCCAGGCCATGGCCTCTTCCAGGTCTGCCTGGGCGCTGTCTACCACTTCATCCATCTCATCCGTGGCAGCGCCATGCAGGCTGGGCAGCTCTTCCAATGGCGCGCCCTGACGGGCCGCCAGCCCTTCCAACCAGGCCATCGCCGCTTCGGGATCATCTTCAGGCGGACCTGCTTGTTCGGCCGCGGCGGCGGCCTCTTCCTCGGCCATTAGCACATCCAGCCAACTATCGCCCTCGGCCTTTGTGGTCTCTTCTTCGGCCATATCTACCACGGCCGTTTCCATAAATTCCGTGACGACCTCATCCAGCACATCGTCTGGCTTATCCAGGGAGAGGTAAGCAATTTCTTCTTCCAGTAAATCCTCAGCCACCGTGGGCATTTCGTCAACCGGAGTTTCTTGCTGCGCCGCCAATTCTTCCAGCCAGGAAATGGCATCATCTAAATCGGCCACTGCTGCATCTGCGCCTATGTCTATCTCTGCAGCTTTGGTCGCTTTGGGCGGTGCAGCCGTTTCTTCCTCTAACCAATCCAGGCCGGCTTCTGCCGTCACATCCAGGGATATATCTGCCAGATCTTCGTCATCAGGCATATCTGCCAACCAGGCAATATCCGTCTCAATATCACCGATAGTAGAAGGTTCATCGTCCAGGCTGGAAAGCAACGCCGTCAGGCCCACGGCCGTCAGGTCTTCTTCGACAACGTCAATCTCCGCCTCACTTTCGGCGGTTCGTTCGGTATCATCCAGGTCAAACAAATCTTCCGAATCCATCATGGCTGGTATGTCACTGGCGGTTTTATCCGTCAGCCAATCTGGCAAGTTTGATGCTTCCGTTTCAGAGGTTATTTCCTCCGGCCCAGCCGACAGCCAATCTGGAAAACCATCCTCGTCAACAGCAAATAATTCGTCAGAAGAAATCTCGGGTGCATCGGGGGTGGCCTCTGCTTTTTGTGCGGCCGCGGCCATATCATCAGACAGCGCAAACTCTTCTGACAGCCAGGCGGTTAAGCCACTTCGGGCAGGCGTTTCGTCTGCTTGCGGGGGAGCATCATCGGCCATCAGCCAATCATCGTCGGCGCTTTCCACCGATTCATTGGCCAGCCAATCGACCATAGGTGTGGCGTCTGCCAAAATATCAGCCAGGTCATCATCGGCAAACGCTGAAAATTCCAGATCCCCCTCCATTTCCCCGGCGATATCCAGGTCATCTTCGTCTGCTGCTTCTTGTTCGGCTACCGTATCATCCATGATCGATCCGGACAACCAATCGGGAAGCCCTTCTTCTACGACATCCTCCCCGCCCTCATCTACTGTGTACTCACCCAACCAGTCAGGCAAAGCCTCTTCATCCGGGGCAACATCCAGGGAGTGATCTGAGGGGATTTCGTCATCCGGGGTAACGGCCGTGCCGGTATAGTCACTCAGCCAATCGGGCACGCCTTCAGCCGCCGGTAACAGGTCATCTGCTGGCTGGGGCGCAACCGACGATTCGTCGGCCTCGGCTGAAAGTGCAGAAAGCCAATCATCCTCCAGATCAGCAAAATCAGCACTGTCATCCATTTCCGGTTCAGGCATTTCAGGTGGGGTTTGCCTGTTCTTCTCCTTATCACCCATGGTTACAGCCTCCACTTCACCCAACTCGGCCGGACTGTCTGGTAACAACCAGTCCGGGATTTCATCTTCCTCGCTAATGTCCAGCTCTTCCAGGGACTGCGTGGGGAATTGGGGGGCAGACGCTGACGACCCTCTACCTTCCCCAGCAAAATCTGCCAACCAATCACTTTCAGCCCATTCATCGAGCATGTTATCACCGGCTGCCTCGGCCAACCAGTCACTGTCCAGATCACTGGTCAGAGTGTCAGGTGTGGTCTGCTCCAGGTCATCCAGGGAGACGGCCGTAAAGGGGGCCTCAGCGGCCGTACTCATGGGCTGTTCATCCCAACCGGCCTCATCCAGGGCGGCCAGCCAGTCATCTTCGGCCGCCATCTCGTCGGCGGCGGCCACCTCATTGGCCGCCGGCTCTACCACTTCCTCATCAGCGTCGGTCATCAGCCAATTGGTAAGCAGCGAGCCCTTCGCCTCTAATTTTGCCGGTTCCGGTACCGCTTCAGGTACGTCAGTAAACCAGTCATCCAGATCATCATCTGGCTCATCGGCACTCAGCAAACCGGTTTGTTGCCGCAGCCAGTCAGGCGTATCATCATAAACGGCCGTCTCGCTTTCACTTTCAACGGCAATGGATTCCGGCGTCTCAGGCTCGCCAAAGCCGATATTATCTTGCAGCCAGTCGGGGACATCTTCCGCACTGTACTCACCCTCATCCCAGCTATCTTCTGCGTGTGGGTCTATCAACCAGCCCGAATCATGGACCGGTTGCTCCACCGCCTGATCGGTATCAAACGCGTCTTCGGCTTCCGGCACGCTCTCTATGGGTAAGTCATCCGCCAGGTCACTTAACCAATCGGGAATCCCTTCGGCGGCCTCAGGGGCAAGCGTCTCATCATCGTCGTCTGCAAACCAGCCTTCACCGGCCGCCAGTTGCAAAGAATCCTCGTCCATATCCACTGTATCTGGCTCGGCCACCAGATCATTTAGCCACTCAGGCAGGGCCGTTTCCTCTGCCGGCAACGCCTGATCAGCCTGACCCACAAACCAGTCAGCATCAACATCGTCAGACGCCGCCGGCGCTATAGACAGATCATTATCTTCGCCAAAGAGCAGGTTAAAGTCATCAACCGCGGCCTTATCGGCAGGGGTGTCACCGGCTATCTCCGCAAACCAATCAGAGGAAGCCTCTTGCGCCTGGGTTTCATCCATAAACCAGTCGGTTTCCACTGGCAGTTCTTCGGCGGTAGTCAGGTCATCGTTTACGTCGGCCATCCAATCATAACTGTGCATGCCACTGGGTGATTCATGGACAACCTCTGAGTCACGGCCGTATTCAAACTGCTCGCCCATCTCTGCATCAAAGGTCACTTCGCTCATCCACTCGGCGGATGGTCCTTTGGCCGAGACCGTCAGCGCCGGTGTGCCATCTAGATCACCCTTGTATTCCAGTTCTATGCTTTCCGGCAAGGGGGGAGCGCCATCTGTGCGGAAGGCCCGGCCTACGGCCGTATCCAGATCTAACCGCGCTCTATCCAGGCTGGTTAGATCTTGCAACCGCTGCAAATACTTTTGCGACTCACCAATACGCCCCGTTTGCAGCCAGATTTCTGACAGGATGGCGTTTACCAAAATGCAATTGGGCAGCTTTTGCAGCACATTTAAGCACACTTCTTCAGCATCAATGCGCTGATCATTGCGCCACAACGCTTCGGCCAGCAGCACTTCCAGGTCTACCCGGTCTTGTGTCTGCTGCAGCGCCTGGCGTAATTCCTGAACTGCCTGCTGGTACAACTCACCCTTAATGTAAAGCCGGGCCAGGGCGCCAGACGTTAGGGGAATACGATCAACGGCCATATCAGAAAACTGGGCATAGTGCCGCCGTAATTCATCCTGAATAGCCGCATTGTAGGGTTCAATTTCAAAGGCGCGTTCCAGGTGCCACAGTGCATCATCTGTTTGTGACTCCTCATTGCGAATCACAGAAAGGCCCACGTGGGCAATAAAGTCGTTGGGGTCCGCACTTAACACGCGCTGAAATAAATCAGCCGCGCCATCATAATCATGCTGTTCCAACAAAGCTTTCGCCAGCAAGCGATAGGTATCAATGTGACGCGGGTAAGTTTCTAAGACGTTACGGCAATGGCTGATGGCATCTGAAAACTGGTTTTCTTCGATGAGGTCTTCAATACGCTCAAGGTATTCCTGGAGGGTTATCGTTGTCATCCTGCCTCGTCAACCATTAGGAGTTTTGCACTTCCTAATGGTTTAAGATTATTTATTGTCAACTTAATGCAAATTATTATGCAAAGTTTCCTTTAATAAATCAAGTGACGCTCCTTTAGCAAATGTAGCAACTCGGTCACGTCTGTTTCGGCCTGGGGCATACTGCCCAGAGGATCACAAATCTTGTCCTGGTCCAAGAGGGCATACAAGGTATTAAGAATGCCATAGAAGAGGGCGTCTATCTGGTAACCGCCTTCCAAGACAAAGAGGATACGGCCGTGGCATAATTTCTGGGCCATGGTCACCAATGCGCGCACAATATGGGCATATCCTGTCAGGCTTAGGCCGGCCATGGCCAGTGGGTCTTGCCAGTGGGCATCATACCCCGCAGAAACCAGAATCAACTCTGGCGCAAAGGCCTTGGCTTTAGGCCAGATCACTTCTTGAAAGAGACGACCATAGCCTGCATCGCCGACGTGAGGCAGCAGCGGAACGTTTAACGTAAACCCGCGGCCCGACCCAATGCCTACCTCGCTGACCCCACCTGTGCCGGGATAAAACATACGAGGCAAGAACAGGTGCGTAGAGGCGAACAGCACCGACTCGTCCTGAAAGAAGATGTCCTGCGTGCCGTTGCCATGATGCACATCAAAATCCATAATCATGACGCGTTTTACCCCATAGTTTGCCTGGGCATAACGGGCAGCGGCGGCCACGTTATTAAATAAGCAAAAGCCGCTGATGCTGCTGGTTTCAGCATGGTGACCAGGCGGCCGCACCAGGGCAAAGCCATTCACAGCGCGGCCTGTCATGATGGCATCTACGGCCGTCAGGCAGCCACCCACAGCCAGGGAAGCTAACTCGTAGGAAACGGCCGTGGCATAGGTGTCACCATGATCCAACATCCCCCCACCATGCTGGGAAACCCGGCGCACGAGTTCAATCAAACCCTCTGAATGCACGCGGCGCAAATCTGCCAGTGACGCCTGGTGCGGCTCGGCCAGGTGCATCACGTCGGCCAGTACTCCCTGCCCTTCCAGAAAGGGCAGCAAATCTGCCAGACGATGACGCCCTTCAGGGTGTCCTGGTTTGTGATGCCCGGTTGCCGGCGCGTAAATGATGAGTGTACTCATGCCTCAAATCCTTACCCTTATTATACCCCACAAACAAAGATGGGGTGTGGCCGCCTGACCACACCCCATCTTATGGCTACAGAGGGGAAGCTTTTTATACTATCCACCAAAAAGAATAGTCATCAACCCCTGCCCTTCGGCCAAAAACGTTACCAGGCCGGCAAACACTACGGAAGCCATGGCCATCAACTTAATTAAGATGTTGAGTGCTGGCCCGGAAGTATCCTTAAACGGATCCCCAACCGTATCACCCACCACGGCGGCTTTATGCGCCGGGGAGCCCTTGCCGCCCAAATGACCTTCTTCAATATACTTCTTGGCGTTATCCCAGGCCCCACCAGAGTTGGCCATCATGACAGCCAGGGAGAAACCGGCAGCCAGGGTGCCGGTCAGTAAACCCAGCACACCGGCTACACCAAATAAAACACCTACCAGCACCGGTATCACAAGTGCCAGCAGCGACGGCGCAATCATTTCTCTTTGAGCGGCCACGGTGCTGATCTCCACGCAGCGGGCGTAATCTGGCCGATCTGTGCCTTCCAAAATACCCGGTTTTTCGCGGAACTGGCGGCGCACTTCTTCCACCATGCCACCGGCAGCCCGGCCCACGGCACGCATGGTCATCGATGAGAAGTAGAAAGCGGCGGCCGCGCCCACCATCACCCCGATCAACACAGCGGGGTTCAGGATGGTCACATTGTAATAGGTCATAAAGTCTTGCATGGTCCATTCGGCGATGTTACGGCCGTTAAATGTTAAACCGGCATCACCATGCAAAATCAGAGAGAGGCGCACTTCTTCCAGGTAAGCGGCCAGCAAAGCCATGGCAGTCAGCGCCGCCGAACCAATGGCAAACCCTTTACCAATAGCGGCCGTGGTATTGCCTACGGCATCCAACTGGTCTGTGCGGTTACGCACATTCGGCCCCAAGCCAGACATTTCTGCGTTACCACCGGCGTTGTCAGCAATAGGGCCATAGGCATCGGTGGCCAGCGTAAAACCAAGCGTTGAAAGCATGGCCACGGCCGCAATACCCACACCATACAGCCCCATAGAGATGTTTACCAGGCCGCCCATCACGTAAAAACTGAGGGCAATGCCGGTGACAATGGCTGCCACCGGGATGCCTGTAGATTCCATGCCCACAGCCAGCCCTTCGATCATAAGCGTCGCCGTGCTGGTATTTGCCTGGTCAGCAATGCCCCGTGTAGGTTTACTGGCATGGGAAGTATAATATTCTGTCGCCTTGCCGATGATAACCCCTACCACCAGACCCACCACAATGGAAAACCAGACCGGCCCAATGTTGGGGACCTGCAATATATACAAAATAGGGAGCGCCAGAATCGCAATGCCCACAGAACTCACATATAACCCGCGCGACAGCGCATTAATCAATTGGCCCTGGTTTGCTCCTTCCTCAGTACGCACCAGATAAATAGCCAGAATCGATAAAAACACGCCAACTGCCGCCAGGGCTATGGGGGCCGAGATATAACGCAACTGTAATTGCATGAGCGTCATGCCGGAATCTGCCACAAACGCAGCCCCAGCCGTGGCTACAGCCGCTACCCCCAGCGCCGATGTTGCCAGAATAGAACCAGCATAAGATTCATACAAATCGGCCCCCATGCCGGCCACGTCACCAACATTATCACCAACGTTATCGGCAATAGTCGCCGGGTTACGTGGATCGTCTTCGGGGATGCCAGCTTCCACCTTACCCACCAGGTCGGCGCCTACGTCAGCCGCCTTGGTGTAAATACCGCCGCCCACACGAGCAAACAACGCATACGTCGAAGCGCCCATCCCAAAACTCAGCATAGTTGCCGTAATAATGGGTAAGGGGTTTCCAGTAATCATAATGAACCCACCATTGGGCAAGAAAGATGGCAGTGCATAGTAAAGAATCAGGAACCAGGCAGAAATATCCAAAAGGGCAAAACCAACAACCACCAGCCCCATGACAGCGCCAGCCCGCAAGGCCACCCGCAAGCCGGCATCCAGGCTGTTACTGGCGGCGTGGGCCGTGCGGGCCGAAGCGTTGGTGGCCGTTTTCATGCCAAAAAAACCACACAACGCCGAGAAAAAACCGCCGGTGATAAAGGCTACAGGCACAATTGGGTTTTGTAACTCCAAAAATGCCATCACACCAAAAACAACAAAAAGCACCACAAAAACTATGGCTACCACACGGTATTGACGCGACAAATAAGCCATAGCGCCCTCGCGCACTGCCTGGGCGATCTCTATCATTTTAGGCGTACCTTCGCTTTCCTTCATGACCTGCCGGTAGAAGTACCAGGCAAAAACAAGGGCCACAACGGCACCAACAGGACCCAGCCACCAGATAAGGGGCAATGGTTCCTGGGCCACAGTTTGGGTTGTTATAGAAAATAATGCATCCATATTGTCATCAGCCTCCAAGTTTATTTTCTCCTGCTTCTGGGTTGAATTTTTGATCAGGCGGCTCTTTGATACAGGTTTTGCTTATGGCAAAACCACGTCTGCCTTGTAACCGCTATTTACTTTTCAAGACTATGAGAGTTTCCCACCTGTATGTTAGAGTGGAAATGCCCCGTCACCGGGGCACATTCGCGCTGATTGTAACGAATGGCACAAATGCTGTCAAAGAAAAAGGTGGATCAAGCTCTTTGATCCACCTTTAGTATCACCAATTTAATGTTACGCCCACAAAACAAGAACCCCGCTCAAAGGGTAGCTGGTACCCCAACTGCCAGAAAGGTGAGCAGCTGTTTCCAGACAGTTTACCGGGTTGTGGCTGGTTTACTGACCAATTTGCGCTTCAATGTACTTCATGTAATCAGTCTCATTAACACTGTGCCAGAGCTGAATATCATCGCGGAACTTTTTCCAATCTTCAAAAATGATGTTGAAGTCAGCATCAGCCTGGGCAAACTCATCATAGAGAGCAAATGACGCCTGTTCGGCAGCCTGAAGAATTTCGGTACTGAAGCTGCGTAACTGTGTGCCACCTTCAAGCAGGCGTTCCAGGGCTTCTTTGTTGCGCGCGTCGTAGCGAGCCAGCATTTGGGTATTGGCCTGGTACGCCGCCGTCCTGATAATTTCCTGGTAAATCTCTGGCAGCTTTTCCCATTCCCCCATGCCAATCTGGATTTCTAAAGCCGGTCCGGGTTCCCACCAACCTGGGGAGTAATAAAAGCTGGCGGCATCATTTAAGCCCAGTATTTCATCATCATACGGACCAACCCATTCAGCCGCATCAATAGCCCCTGTCTGCAAGGCCTGGAAAATTTCGCCGCCGGCAATGACCTGTACCGTGACGCCAAGCCTGTCCATGACCTGCCCGCCCAGACCAGGAATACGCATTTTTAACCCTTTCAGGTCATTGGCTGTTTCAATCTCTTTGTTAAACCAGCCACCCATTTGCGCCCCGGTATTTCCGGCTGGGAATTGAATGACGTTAAAACGATCCATGTAGTATTGCTGTAACAAATCCAGGCCACCCCCTTCATAAAACCAGGCATTCTGCTGGCGAGCAGTCAGCCCAAAGGGCAATGCGGTACCAAAGGCCGTTACCGGGCTTTTGCCCACATAGTAATAGGAGGCTGTGTGGCCGATAGGTACAGCGCCTTGTTCCACAACATTTAACACTTCCAGTCCAGGCGCCAGTTCACCAGCCGCACGCGGGGTAATGGCAAACCGTCCTCCAGTCATGGCCGAGACACGCTGAGCCAAAATTTCAGCGCCGCCAAAAATAGTATCCAGGGCCAGGGGCCAGCTTGTGGCCATTTGCCACTCAATGCGAGGCAAGGCAGCATCATCCTGTGCGGCTTCAGTAAGAGTGGCTTCATCGGTAACTACGGGGGCGGTGGTAGCAGCAACACTTTCAGATGTTTCGGCGACTTCTGATTCTGTGTTGCAACTGACCAAGCCCATGGTAGCTGCGCCAGCAGCGCTTTTGGTAGCCAGTCCAAGAAACTCTCTTCTGTCCATGTCTTCCTCCTATCTATGGTAAGGTGTAACTTGTGGCCGGTGGGCCGGTGGATAAGTTTTGCCTATTGTATTGACAGCAAGGGGCATGTGCAACAAGTCAGGCCGTCAGGTCGTCACCAGGCTGCCCTACTCGTTTTAGCCACCGCCATTGCCAGAGCCAGGGCCGCTGTTATCATCATCACCCCCGCCAGAGCCGCTGTTACCGGAGCCGCTGCCGCTGTTGTTATCATCACCCCCGCCAGGGCCGCTGTTGTCATCATCATCATCCGGTTCAGGGGTGCGGGTTTTGTCATCGTCCTCTTCTTCTGGTTCTTCACTCTCCTCTGGCTCTTCTGTTTTCTCCGGTTCTCTTGTTTCCTCTGGCTCTTCTGTCTCTTCTGGTTCAGGATCAGGCGACGGCCGTGGGGTAACCGGCAGAAGCGGCGTAGGGCTGTCCTTGAGGGTTGGTGTGGGTGATGACGGCAAAGGGGTTGCTATGAACGGCATGACCTGGCCGGGCACCATGAAAATGCGGATGGCAATAAAACGGCCGTCTCGTGTCACCCCTTGCACTATCACTTCGCCACCCACAAAGGGCGCACCTTCAATCAGTGTTTCTTCGTTGACCACCACCGGCAAGCCGCAAATGGTCCAGATTTCGGCGCCTATCTCTGAAATACGGCCGTGGCATTCCACCTCTGCTTCACCATTGATCGCCAGCAAATTGTTGATCTCCCGTACCCGTTTGTCTGCAAATTGTTGGGTCAGGCGCTCTTTGATCTCATCATTCCTGGTCAGGCGCAGCTGCAGATCTTCAGCCGCACGCTTGACGGGGTAAAAGGCGCTGCCTGGCAGCGCTGACGCCGTCTCCTCTGAAGCCACCAGAAAAGCCACAAAAAGCAGCACAGCAGCACCCAGGGCCAGCGCCAGCCGCCGCCAGCTACCTACACTCATTCTTGGCCGCCGGCCAGCCTGCTTCATGGCTCTGGCGTGTGCCAGAAACAGATCCTGGGCCTGAGCCTGTGCCCGCGGCGGCGGCTCTGGGGTAAACGCGGCCAGTTGGGTGGCCATTTCCAGCAACGGCCGTATCTCGTCTGCATGTTCTGGGTAACGCGCCAAAATCTCGGCGGCGGGCACACCCGCTTCTAATTCATCCAGACAATAGATAAACAAGGCTTCCTTCACTTCATCATTCATGTGACCCTCCCACCCCAGATAACCGCTGTGACAGGACCGTGAGCGCCCGCAGTTGCAGCTGTTTTATGGCCCCTTCGCTCTTGTCTAGTGTGTCCGCCACTTCACGGAGGCGCATACCAAAACCAAAGCGCAAGGCTAACACCCGCTGCTGCTCTTCTGTCAGCCCCTGTATGGCCGTGCGCAGCCGCTCTGAAGACAACGCTCTGTCTACTTCCTCCTCTGGAGTTCTTTCTTCTGCCGGTATCATCTCTGATAATGCTACTTGCGGTATGCGCCCAGCCTGCCGATAATGGTCACTGACGACACGCGAGGCCACGCCATACAACCAACCACGTAGGGTATTTTGCGGCGCAGACTTATCACGCAGGGCGCTCAGCAATCGGGTAAAGACCTCACTTGCCAGGTCTTCAGCCAGGGATTGATCGCTGACGCGAAAGGCAATGTACCGATAAATAGGACGATAATATGTCTGGTGGATTTCCGCCAGAGCATCCTCTTCCAGGGCGCGGGCCCGCGCCAGTAATGTTAGCTCATCTTGCACCAGGGTTGATCTCCACTGACAATTGTTAATGGTTGACTGTTAATTGTCAATTTTTTAACCAACCCAGTATCCGTTGGCAAATAATGCCGTAAACAAGCCCAGCAGCATGAGGGACACGGCCGTGACCACACGATCTACCCACGGCCTGCCGCCCCACCTGGCCAGCACTATAAACGCTGGAAACAAAACCCACATGTAGCGCCGCTGGCTCATCAACAGGCCAGAACTAAAGGCCGCGCCCACCCCTAGCAGCACAAACGCCGCCTCCGGCCACTGCCGCCAATAGAGCAGCACCACACCTAAGCCTAAAAAGAGCAGCACCCCCAGGAAATCAAACCAATCATCCAGATGAATCTGCCCGGCCAGCAGTGCCGCTGGCCAGCCACCTGCCGGGGTCTCTAACAGGCCGGCTATGGTCACCAGCGGTGACTGCGGTTGGCGCGCCCAGGCTGCCGCCCCATGGATAAAGGCCAGCGGATCACCAAAAACACGCCACAGATAAGCCATATAAGCCAGAGTACCCAGGGGCACCGCCAGGGCAGCTCCCACAGCTAAGGGCAGCGGCCCCAACGGCCCTTTGGCGGCGTCCTGTGCCAGCCGCCATTGGCGCCACCATTCCAGCAGCAGCATCGGCGCCACGATCACGCCCACCAGCCGGGTGAGCGCCGCACCAATACCCAACAAGGCAGCCGCTTCCCAATAGCCGCGCCGGGCAAAATACAGGGCACCGATAACACACAGGAGAAAGAGAGACTCCGAGTAAACGGCCGTGCCAAAAAACGCGGCGGGAAAGATGAGCCAATACCAGACGGCCCGGTCAGCCACCGGCTGCCCCCATGATTCCGCCACCAACCGGTAGAAAAGCACAGCGGCCAACAGCAAAGCTACGTTGCTGATGATAATACCCGCCATAAGCGGATCACCAACCACCGCCCCCAGCGCCCGCATCATGAGCGGGTAAAGCGGGAAAAACGCCACCGATGGCAAAGGTACGTCTTTATAAAAGTAACCTTCTTCAGCAATGCTCACATAAAAGCCGGTGTCCCACCGGCTGCCCAAGACATCTACCAGCCGGTTGCCAACACCGCGCAAATGATAGGGTGGCGTGTTCGGGGCGTCAGCTATCAGCCCCACCGAAAGATAAGCCACCAGCAGGATGCCCAGGCGGGTAGCTATAAACACGGCCAGCGGTCGCCAGACCCACCAGGCGGCGGGGCTGGCCGTACGTTTGCCGGTAGTGATGCGGGCGACGGCCGTTTGGGTTTTGTCTCTCTTTGTTACTACAATAGGCATGGTTCACCTGTACCTGGAGATTGGGGGGCCGGGCGAACGGCCATTCCCCAATCTCCCCTCGTGTTTGTAGGGCTGATTGCTCTGCCCTACTCCCTGGTGATGCTCGGCAGGTAAATCACATGACCCAGGTTAAAGGTCGGCCCTGTAAAACCTGGGGGTGGCGTGACTACCGGTCCCTCTTCTACCAGTTCAATGCCCGTTGTTGCTGCGGCATTGATGTTCACCTCCAATGTAACGTTGTAGTGTCCATTTGCAGCCCCGGCGGTGTTTATCATAAACGTGGCCATACCGTCACCATCCGTCGTCACCACGCCCAGTGGGTCTCCGTCTGCAAACACCGTGGCCTGGCTGTTTGCCGGGTAGCTGCTGCCCGTAAAGGCAAAGATACTGCCGGACATACCCAGCGGCTCATTTACCGTCAATTCCGGCTCATAGACGCCTATCAGGGTCTGCCAGGTAATAGCCGCCCGCACAGGCATGTTAATAAACGGAACCATGACCCAGCCGGACAATAAAATGACCGCCGTTAGAGATAGTCTGATCATTTGATCACGTGATAATCGTTGCATATGCATTCTCCCTGAACAATTGCTTTTGTCTGTGGCCGCCAGTGAACTCACCTGGCAGCACGCTACAGGTATAGGCTTTTGGGTAATTGGCAACACTCATTCGACATCAAGATCGCTTTAGGTGTTGCCCATTCCTGGAGGAACCCGCAGGTTATCCTCTTCATGAATTCGGAACAGGTTCTGCGGTTTACCCAAGCCTTTGGCAGCATTTCAAAACAGCATCACCTCCTTCAACTTAATGTTTGGGCGCACCACGTGGTTCAAGTAAATAAAGAGGGCCAACCAGTCTGACACTGGCAATACGCAACAGCTCTACAGACGGATTGTTGACATAAATAGGGCGATGACCCAATTCAGACATGATCAGGTGGTGCATGTCATCACCACTGATCAAAAAGCGGTTCACGGCCGTCACGTCTGGCCGCTGCCCTTCTACCAGTTGTAAGTATTGAACGGCCGGTACAGTCTCCCACCAGCCAAAAATAAGGGCATCAGGCGCCACCAACGCCAGGATCTCTTCGCCTTGTTCCCGCGTGCTCCAATCCTGTGAGCGGTCAACCTGGCCCCAATGGACGAGCATCGCCAGCAGCACAGAGGCCACAGTGACTATGCGCAAGGTTGTGATAGATAGCTGCCGATCGACACTATGTGAACCACCTGTCGCTGTCCGGCGTGGTCCCCTCTTTTTTACCCCATGCCCCAGCGCCTGATACCCCGCCCCCAGCCACAACGCCCAGATCACATACGTAGGTAAAAACATGGTGGTCTTGTCTGCTACACGGTAATTGATATAGAAAATGGCATTAGCCAGAAACATCAGGGTGAACATACCGTTTAAGCGCCAGTTCCGCCGCCAGAGAACGGCAAAACCCAGCAGCCCCGGCCCAATGCCTATCACTAAAAACGCTGCCCATAACTGCCCCACATAGGCCCACACTTCTGACCACACGGCCGTCCCTTCATAAGCAAACATCTGCCCGGCAAATGCCTGCCCACTTATTAACCACCAGAAACCAGCCCACGTTTGCAAATTAACTGGCTGAAAGGTGCCGGTGGCATCATACACACCGGCGTAATTAAAAGCGGGGGCGGCAGCGTAACGCAAAGGCAGCATCAGAAAGATAGATGCCCCTGCGGCCAATGCAGCCAGCGCAGCGGCCAACACCCGCAGCTTTACACTCTCTCGGGGATGGCTGGCCAGCACATACCAGACACAACCGGGAAGCAAAAGCAGGGTGGCGGCATGATTACCCATGCTCAGCGTCATGAGAAGGATGGGCACCGCCAGACGAAAAGGCGACGGCCGTGCTGCCCACATGATCAACGCCAGAATGACCCCAGCCATCAAGGCCGTATGCAGAGTGTACACCTCGGCAATCAGCGAAAGCGCCCAAAAGTAGGGGGCCGTTGCCAACAGCCCCAACGCCCCCAGCCGCGCCCAAGCACCTACACGCAGGCGGCGCAGAATCTGGTCAGTTAACAAGATGGTCAGCGCACCACAGAATGCGGAAAACAGGTTCATACGGTAACCCATATCCCCCACCGGCAAGAACGACCACACCTTGCCCACAGCCAGATACAGCGGGTAACCCGTGGCCCGAATAAGGCCGTTGGTGGCCACGGCCGTGGTTAGTTCGGCACTATCCAGGTTATAAATGGTGGGCGCCAGGGTACGCAGGTAAAGCAGAAAAGGCAGGGCAAAGGCGGCGACGGCCGTCCAATCCACGCCCCTTAACCATGATCTAGTCATGCCTCTTGCCCATTTTGACTGTACTGGAAAAAGTGTTTGTGTATCCATCATACTCTAAGTCGCAAACCACCATAAAAAGTTACGGGTATGCTCCCTATCACCCACCTGATAAACATTGACCCCCCTCACTTCCCCCCTTTTCTGCTGGCATAGCGGTCGTTTTCTTCTTAAAGTGGGCAACAAAAAACCGGGCGTTATAATAGTTTTGCCTCAGTAGCTCGTATTACTGATCAGTCAACTCATAACCCGGCGACTTACCTAACAACACCCACACAATCACAAAAAGGAGTGAGCAAATGAAGCTGTTACCCTTAACCCGGCAAGCCAGATTTTTTATTGGCTTCTTTTTGGCCGTCACGGCCGTGGCCGCCTTGTTGGGCAGCCGTTCATTGTTAATGGCCCAATCACCAACACCAGACACCCCCACTGACAGCGGTGATGAAGCCATAACCAGGCGCTTTGTTGGTGATCTGTACACGCCTACAGACGCCGCAGCGCTGGCTGCTGACCCCTGCGTGGGCGGTATGGCCGACATTTACCCCTGTGACAAGGTTGACTTGCTGGCGTTTATGCCCCTGGCAGATATCGGCGGTGGCAGCGGCAATGACATTTGGGGCTGGACTGATCCGCTCACCAGTAATGAATATGCCCTGATGGGACGCAGCAGTGGCACCTCATTCATAGACATCACGGATCCGGAAAATCCCATCTACCTGGGAAACTTGCCCAGTCATAATGGTGTCAGTTCTAGTTGGCGCGATATTAAAGTGTATGCTGATCACGCCTTTATCGTCAGTGAAGCCGGCGGCCACGGCATGCAGGTGTTTGACCTCACTGAATTACGCACAGTCACCAACCCACCTGTCACCTTTGCCGAAACTGCCCATTATGCCGGCTTTGGCAGTGCGCATAACCTCGCCATCAATGAAGACACAGCCTATGCTTATGCCGTAGGCGCCGCCACCTGCTCTGCTGGCCTGACAATGGTCAACATTAGCACCCCCACCAACCCCACAGACGCCGGCTGCTTCAGCGCCGATGGGTACACCCATGACACCCAATGTGTGGTTTACAATGGGCCAGATACCACCTACCAGGGCCGAGAGATATGCTTTAATGCCAACGAAGACACCCTCACCATCGTCGATGTTGAAGACAAGAACAACCCGGTGCAGTTGTCACGCACCCCCTATGTAGGCTCAGCTTACACGCATCAGGGGTGGTTGACAGAAGACCATACCTATTTTTTGTTGGATGATGAATTAGATGAAGTAGGCAATGGCGTCAACACCACCACCTACATTTGGGATGTCAGCGATCTGGATAACCCGGTTAATACCAGCAATTACGTGGCCACCAACCCCTCTTCTGATCACAATCTCTACATCCGGGGCAACCTGGCCTATTTAAGCAACTACCGGTCCGGCCTGCGCATTTTGGACATCAGCGACGTGGGCAATGGCATCCTGGAAGAGATCGCCTACTTTGACGTCTACCCAGAAGACGACAATGCTGGTGCGGGTGGCAGTGGCTCCTGGAGCAACTACCCCTATTTCGACAGCGGCGTGGTTATCGTCAGCAGCATTGATCGTGGTCTGTTTATCCTGGGCCCTACCCTAGAGCCTGACTTTAACGTGGCAGCAACACCAGATCGCCTGGACATCTGTGCGCCAGCAGATGCGGTATATGATGTGACCATTACCCAAATAGAAAATTTCACCGATACCGTCACTCTGAGTACCCAGGGCACACCGGCCGGCGCCGACAGTGACTTTTCACAAAACCCGGTCACGCCGCCGGCCATGCTCACTTTTACCATCAGCAATACGGGCGCGGCCACCCCCGGCGCTTATGACATTGACATCATCGGCATGGCCACCACACGCACCCATACCGCCACCGTCACCCTTAACTTGTTTGACGCTGTGCCCGGCATAACCACACTTATCACCCCGACAAACGGGGCGACGGAGGTGGCTCAAAGCCCGCTTTTGGGTTGGGCAGCTGTCACGCAGCCCGGCAGTTACTGGTTAGAATTGGCCACAGACGGGCCCTTTACCGACATTATCTACACAACCACCGTGGAAAGCACCACCCATCAACTGGGCATCAGCCTGGATGTGTCTACCACCTATTACTGGCGGGTGACAACAGCCAATGCCTGTGGCGGTGGTGGGACTTCGGCCGTTTCCTCGTTCACTACCGTCAGTGCCCCCGTCCTGTTCTATACACCTGACGCTATCGAAGAAGAACTTTTCCGAGGGGATATCATCACGAACAATGTTACCATCAGCAACCTGGGTGATTTAGACCTGGCGTGGTATGCGTTTGACCTGCCTCTGGGTGATGAGCTCTATCGGATTGACGTGGAAGCGACAACAACAAGTGTGGTCGTCTTGGGTGTAGAGTACGTCAATGGGCACTATTGGGTAACGACCGGTGGTCTGGCCAGCAATACGGAGCAAAATTATCTGTTTGAACTGGATGATACGGGGGCCGTCATCAACACTTTTATTCAGCCAACGGTCTCTACCTGGGGCTGGCGAGACCTGGCTTATGATGGCACCTACCTTTATGGCAGTGATTCGGCCGTTATTGAGCAAATTGATCCCGCTACCGGCATGCCTACTGGCGTTACCATACCCAGCCCCCATAATCCGGGGCGCGGCCTGGCTTATGACCCGGCCACCGACCATTTCTGGGTGTCAGACCAGGACAACCCCATCTACGAAATTGACCGCAGTGGGGCGGTTATCAACATGTACCCCAATCCTATCACCTCACCCTCAACAGAGATCTACGGGTTGGCCTGGGACAGCTGGTCGGCTGGTGGGCCTTACTTGTGGACCTGGTCTGATACACCCAACAACAATGGCGAGGTAACGGCCACGCAGATCGATCCGGCAACAGGCACAGAAACTGGCATCAGTTTCCGGGCTAATGAGTTGGATGGGGCCGCCGGGGGGGCAACCATCAGCCCAGACGTTATCCCTGGCGTCCTGACCTTTGTGGGGCTGCAGCAGACCGATAATGACACCATTGTGGGCTATGAATTAAGCCGCACATTGGGCGTGGGCTGTGCCACACCAGCCACAGCGCCTTACCTGGATGTTACCCCCATTGTGGGCACCTTACCCATGGATGCCAGCGAAGACCTGGCCGTGCGCTTTGATGCCAGCGGGTTGGCCACGGGCGTCTACACTGACACGCTTTGTATCACCAGCAACGACCCGGCAACGCCCGTTGCCACCATCCCCTTAACCTATTCGGTGGTGGTGTCAGCCGTTATTTCTATTGAAAGCCCGGCAGACGGCGCCGTATTTACAGCGACAAATGGTGTAGACACGGCCGTGCCCATGGTCGTTACCATCACCAACGGCTTTATCATCCCCGATGACGGTCACTGGCATATACTCGTGGACGGCAATGACCTGGGGCCGGTATACGGCTACACGCATACTGTGACGTTAACGGTAGGGTCACATTCGCTGGCGGCCCAATTACAAGACCCGGCTCATAATCCTTTGGGATCAATGGATGCGATCTCGGTGACAGTGACAGCCCCAGCCGGCGGCTACGACATCTTCCTGCCCATCATCTTAAAGAGTGACGCCGCCAGCAGCACGGCACCAACAGCCGGGGGAACCGCATGGGCGTGGGCGGCCACGGCCGTAGCGCCCCTGCTCGTCAGCGGCATGCTTTTACCCAGACGGCGCCGGCTCCACAAGTAAACCCCAAGACAACAAACCACACTCTAAGCCAATGTTATACAGCGCCGGGCAAATTTGCCCGGCGCTGTATTGAATAGAACATCAGTGCCTATCAATTTGGCCAGCCAGCGTAACTTTTTTATGCCAGTTACGACTACAATAAACAGAATACAGTATTGACACATTGCACAATACATAAGATACCATGCCAAAGCATCGCGAATTGGAGATTGCTTTTTTTATCATCATCATCTTGAGCGGCGTGTACGTCGCTTATGACATCCTGGCCGAGCCGTCCGGGGGACACCCCTTTGGCCACACGTTGGGCATCATAGGCACACTGTTGATGGTGATGACAGAAACGTTGTACAGTTTGCGCAAGCGCACCCGCCTGCTTAACCGGGCCGGGCCGGTACGCTGGTGGTTGTCGTTTCACATCGTCACCGGACTGGTAGGGCCGTTTCTGGTGCTTATGCACACCGGCCTGCAATTTCGGGGGCTGGCCGGGCTGACGGCCCTGCTCACGGCCGTGGTGGTACTCAGCGGCTTCACCGGCCGGTATCTCTACACCGCTTTGCAAGCGAGCATCCGCAGCAGTGAAATGAGCCAACAGCAGCTGGCGCGCCAGGCAGCCCAAATTCAGCAAACCATCCGCCACATGGAAAGCGCCAAACCAGCCCAGGTTCGGGAAATCTCTCGCCAGTTGCAGGCCCGCTACGGGCAAACGTCATGGTGGGCACGCTGGCGTTACGGCCGTGCCTTACAGCAGGCACTCAACGCCATCGAAAACGAAACAAGCCAACAACAGCAACGCCTGGCCCGCATCCAGCAGCAGCAAAACCGGCTAGACCGCCAGGCCAGCCGCCTGGGTCAGACACGGCGGCTGTTCCAATTCTGGCATACGGTGCACATTCCTCTGGGGCTGGCCCTGTTCACGGCCGTGGCCATTCATATCCTGGCCGCCCTTTACTTCCGGGCAGGGTTATTTAAATGAGGCCGCCCCCACTGGCACCGCGCCATCACCCCTTCTTTTCACCCATTGCCCTGCTGGCCACGGCCGTGCTCATCTTCGGCCTGGTCTTTGTGTTGTGGCAAACAGGTGGGCGTGCCTTCAGCCCTGGTGACCTGTCAGCATTGGCGCATGGTGACGCGCAAAGTGGTGGTTTCGCCAACCATGCCGCCTTTGGCGATGATTGCCGCCAGTGCCACGAGCCATGGGTGGGCATTACAACCAGGCGCTGTGAAACCTGCCATACCTCGATCAGCCAGCAGCGGGAAACAGGCACAGGGCTGCATGGCCGGCTGACCACACCTGACTGCGCTCTATGCCACAGCGAACACCAGGGACACCATTTTGACCTCTTCGCTGCCGCCTTTGACCAGTTCACCACCACCCACCATGCCGCTTTGTTTCCCCTAGACGGCCAGCATGCCGCCCTGGCATGCGTCGCCTGCCATCAACATGAGCAGTACGCCGGCACCCCGGCCCAATGCGCCGGCTGCCACGCCGAGCCTGACCTACACAAAGGATTGCTGGGCACCGACTGCATCCGCTGCCACACCACCGATGGGTGGCGGCCAGCGCAGCTTACCAGCCACACCTTCCCGCTCGACCATGGCGACGAAGGGCACATAGCATGCACCACCTGCCACACAGCTACCCTGGCCACCTTTACCTGCGATGCCTGCCACAACCCCGCAGAAATGGTTGAAGAGCATCGGGAAGAAGGCGTATCACCTGTAGCCCTTACTAACTGCGTAGAATGCCACCCAACAGGGCAAAAAGAAGAGTAAACTATAGAAAGGTACGGTCAATAAACCATGTTCAAACGCCGAGAAAAGCCACCTCATCAGACCGCCGCAGAAACTATCCACCTGGGGCGGGTGGCCGCCGATGCCAGCCGCTGTGTGCAGTGTGGCGTTTGCGGCTATAACTGCCCTGTGGGCATTCCCGTACGCGATTATGCCCGGCAAGGCTTACCTGTTGACGATGCAGCCTGCATCACCTGCGGCAACTGCATCCAGGTGTGCCCACGCGGCACCCTGCGCTGGGAGACCACCCGCTAATCGATACTCTGTTATCAGTAATCGGTGACTGACTATGACCAATTACCTCATCATCGGCAATGGCGCGGCGGGGGCAACCGCTGCCGAAACCATCAGGCAGCATGATCCATACGGGGCCATTACCATCCTCGCAGCAGAGCCATACCCTATGTATTCTCGGCCGGGTCTGGCTTACGTTATCAGTGGTGAGATTCCACCATCACAGGTGATTGCCCGCACCAGGGAATGGTACGGAGATTTGCGGCTAACCCTGGTACACGGCCGTGCCCACACGATAGATGTACACACTCAGAGCGTGACACTGGCGGACGGCCGTGTATTCCCCTACCACAAACTGCTCATGGCCACCGGCGCCCGTGCCGTGCCCGCACCTTACCCCGGCGGCGACCTTGATGGGGTGGTCTACCTGGACACCCTCGAGGGCACAAAAGCATTACTCAAAAAGAGCAGCCGCGGGCTGCGCGGCCGCCGCCTGCGGGCAGCCGTCATTGGCGGGGGCATTACCGCCCTGGAAATGGTCGAAGGGTTGGCCCAACGCGGCGTAGACACCCATTACTTTCTGCGTCGTGACCGTCTCTGGGGCCAGGTCTTCAACGATGCTGAATCCGGTTTGCTGGCGGGGAAAATGCACCATCACGGTGTCCACATCCACACCAACACTGAGGCCGCTGAAATTCTGGGGAATTGGCGGCACAAAGTGCGGGCGGTACGCCTGAAAACCGGAGAGGAATTTAAATGTAATCTCTTTGGTGTGGCTATCGGTGTGCGCCCCCAGTTAGACCTGGTACACAACACGCCCATCCAGACCGACCGCGCCATTCTGGTGGACGATACCATGCAAAGCAGCGTGCCCAACGTCTACGCCGCCGGGGACTGTGCTCAGGTCTACGACCGCTGGAGCGGCCAACATTTGCTGGACGTTCTGTGGCCCAGCGCCATTGCTGAAGGACAAGCCGCTGCCCTGAACATGGTTGGCCAGCCCACCCCTTACACCAAAGGCATTCCCTTTAATGCCTGTCTGCTTTTTGGCCTGCACATCACCATCATCGGCCAGATCAGCCCTGACCGCCAGGCCAGAGATGATTTTGAAGAGATCCAGCACCTGTCACGGGGGTCGTCAGAAGTGTGGTACACCTTCCCCCGCAGTTACCAGAGCGCCTGGTCAGCCAGCGGACCCCATACATTGCGCCTGGCGCTGGACGGCACCCGTATAGTGGGGGCTCTGATCATTGGCGAACAAACCCTGGCCGACCCTCTGCGTGATCTCATCGAACGCCAGGTGGACGCTGCTTCGCTGCTGCCTCACCTGCAAAGCAGCCGGGAAAGGCTGCGCCGGCAGATTATAAATCTATGGCAAAACAGTGCCGGGCAACATGGCCCATTGCCGGCCACCCCCAACCTATGAAACGCTTCCTCCTCATAACTGCGACTTTCATCATTTTTAGTGCCGCCATTTTGTGGGCGCTGCGGCTGTCACGACAGCCTTCAGTTTTCCGCGGCGGGGCTGAAAGCGCCGACCAGATCGCTGCCCTGCTGCGTGCCGTAACAACGCCAGAAAGCAAGATGGCTGGCCAACCGGTCATATTTCCGCCAGGTGCCAGCGCGGTGATAGGGCACAGCTTCTTCTCGCTGAGCAGCAGCCACGCCCTGAACGACTGCGCCGCCTGCCACGCAAACGGCGTCTACCGGGGCACAGATCCCACCTGCAGTGCCTGCCATGCCAACGATGACGCTCATGAGGGCGCTCATGGCAGCGACTGCGCCACCTGTCACACCCCCACCAACTGGCATGAGGCCACGTTTGACCATGGTATCATTGGCGCCCGTGATTGTGCCGCCTGCCACACCCCACCACCTGATCACTTTGCCGGTGCTTGCAGCAGTTGCCATTTTGACACCACCAACTTCGGCAGCGCCACCTTTAACCACAGCCTCATTGGCAACCGTGACTGCGCCACCTGCCATACGCCACCCCTTAATCACTTTGCGGGCGCCTGCAGCAGTTGCCATTTTGACACCACCAACTTCGGCAGCGCCACCTTTAACCACAGCCTCATTAGCGACCAGGACTGCGCCGCCTGCCATACGCCACCCCTCAACCATTACCAGGGCGCCTGCCGTAACTGCCATACAGACACCACCAACTTCGGCAGCGCCACGTTTGATCACGCGTTCCCATTAGATCATGGGGGCGCTTATGGGCAGTGTACGGCCTGCCATACAAGCAACGATGACGGCCGTTACAGCTGCGTTACCTGCCACAACGGTGCGGATTTTGAAGAGGAACACCAGGATAAGGGAATGACAGAGCTGCGAGATTGTCTGGCCTGTCATCCAGACGGCCGTGAAGCCGATGATTAGCCAAGAGGGGGTGCAAGCGTCATCACACGTTAGCCCACCGGCTGCCAGCGTAAGACATAGATCAGCCCAATCATGGGGTAGTTCACCTCCATTTGCAGGGCATATTGCCTGTTACTTAGCTGCTTTAACGTCGGTTTTCGCAAACGTTTGTGTTCTTCATAATGAAGACGCTCTGAAGGGAAACCAGAGGTGGAAGCGTAACGCACTTCAGCATTATAAACAGCAGGCCTGATGTTCTCAGGGAAAATCACTTGCATAGAGAGTCTTCGGGTTGGGCGGTTGATATTCCAACCTGAATAATCATAAGGCGCTTCACGTTTTTCTAAAACATGTTGAGGAACATTGATGGCATAGGTTGGCGTGAGGTTTTCTCGCATTTTGTAGATCGTTCTTTCACCCTCGCTTAAACGGGGAGAAAACACAATTTTGGCCGAAAGGCGCCTCAGGTGTTCTTCTACGATTTGATCTTTTACCTCAATGCTCCTATCTGGGCTTAAAGATTCAATGCTTTCAAAGCCCACCCGCCGCGCCGCCCCATCAGGTGATCTTTCCGGAATGGCTAAATAGGTATCCAGGCTGTCAATATCTGCATAAGCTTCTATATCAATACTGCGTTCAACAACGGCCGAACCATCAAGTTGGATATCCCATTGGATATGCTGCGCATTGTAACCAATGCCATACCGGCGCGCCCAATACGTATGCGCTTGTTCAGCATCAAAAAGCAGCAGGGTAGGATCTGTTGCCCCCTGTTTTATTTCCTTAATGTGCTCATGAATTTTTTCCGACACAATGCCCAGACGTATAATAAGTTCAGACGAAGCAGACCGGGAGTGCCCTGTTTCATCGACCACTTTTAGTACATTCCCATCATGCTGAACAGAAAATTTGCCTTTATTTAACAAATCTTGCAGGTAATCTCGCTCTGCAGCCGCAATAGACCCAAGATTTAGATTGGCTATCAGTTTCCAGCCCTCGGCGATCTTTAATTTCTGCTGATACCGTTCCAGGTTTCTGTTATCGGTTGCTACTAAAGCTTCATAGACACTGATGGCCGTTTCATACATCCCGGCCTCAAGGTAAAGGTCAGCTAAAGAGGGTAAAAACACCGCCAATAATTCTTGCTGGTTGTGTTCGCCGATAACGTCAAGGATCTGATCACGATAATATCTGATTTGCTTTTCAATGCCCGCCGACGAAGCAATGGTTACCGGCGGTTCAGGTAAATCTGGCAGGCCCATCTCCGGCACTGTAAAGTGATAAGGAAGGTCCATCCAGGTAACAAAGTCGTGCGCCTGAGTCAGCAGTCGATGATACGCTTCTTTCTGGACAAGAAAGATAATGTTCGTAGGCAGGTCATACAGTTGTTCGCGGATAAGGTTAAGCGCCCGCAGTGCGTCCTTTTCTGTATGTTCATCCAGGTGTATCGTGACTGCTTTGAGAGGCTCTTTGGCCAGTTGATCTTTAATGTACTGCACAATGCGTACGGAAAAAGGTGCTTGCCGTAAATGCCACTGATGCTGAGCAAACTCCGTTTGCAGCCGCCGCAAGATCACATCATACATAAACTGTCCCTCGTAAACGACAAGGAGCAAACGATGTGATGCCCTATCCAGCGACGTGATAACCTGTTCTAACTCATTAATCCAACTCATGTAAGTACTCAAATGCTTGTTTGCCAAAATGCGGACACCCCAGGCGGCTTGTGTCCCTTTAATCGCTTAACATTCCCATTTCCTGTAAGGCTTCATGCATGAGGGGGTGAAGAGCGTACCAGCCACGGCCGTTGTATTCAATGACCACTTGCGTATAAAGCAACAATTGTAAGGCTGCATCCAACGGAACGCTCCCGCCAGGCGCAGCGGCAACCTCTCTTATCTTCTTGTACAAATGATCTGTACTGATAGAACCATTGCCATAAATACTGTTCCGGTAGTTACGTTTAAGCCGATCAAGGCTATACCGTACCGCTTGTTCTGTGATCTGATCAGTCTGAGCATAATGAGCAAATTGGCTGGCGCTTTGGATAACCCGCAGCAAATCTCGCAAGACGCCCCCTGTTTTTTCTATAGCCAATTCAAGGGCCTCAGGTGCAATCAGATTGGTATTCAGACGATTAACAATAATTTGATGCAGAATCTGCCAACCCTCTTCAAAGCGTTCATGATCCGGCGTGTAAGTTTTTATCATAGGCAGGGTTAAGGTGTCAAAATAGCTCTCCAACCGCTGCCGATCCGGGGAGTGAATGAGAAACAAAGGCACTGTATAGATGATGGTTGCTTGCAAATCGGCCAGGAGGCCCGTATGCTGCACAAACAAATGGCGTGCGATCTCAACGTCCAGTTTATCGGTATCTTCAACAATGATAATGAGGCGCTTTTTAGGTGTTTTCTGCTCCAAGTTTAAAGCAATTTCAGTAATGATCTGATTACAATAGTTGCGCAAATCTACAATTCTTGGTTTCAAAATCTGTCTTACATTTTCAGCCGATTCATAGGACAAAGAAAAGACGGTGCGCACCCTGGCCATTAAACCTACAACCTGGGCCAGTATGCCATCGAGCCCTATGCTGGCCTCTGTGTCTACTGCTCCTTCACGAGAGATCTTGCTTTCAAGGATAATTTCAGCCAGCCAACGCCGTACGGGTTCAATAACATTTTTATCTTTGATCAGTTTTTCTTCCCAGCCCCGCTGATAGAGCTTTTCCATAAGGGCTAAGATCAAATCAACGTGGGTAAGGGTAGCTAAATCCAGTTCCTGCCTGGCAGAAAAATACACAAACCAAAAATCTTCCTCTGTTTTGCCCATCAGGCGGTTTAACTCTGTGGATTTTCCGGCTCCGGGGTGACTGGCAAAAAGCAGGCGCCGGGGATATGACTTGCCATAAAGGTAATCACGTAATACGTTGGAGGGGGGGAAGCTTTTGTCCCGAGCTGAATCTGTGGGTACGTAAAACTCATCCAAAGATTCGTCTCGAAGTGGTGAAGGTTCAGTAACAAACTGTACTTCCTCAAGGGTCTCGGCACGCTTAACAGGCATTTTCAACTCCTATAGAGTAGGTTGAAGGGCTTGTCTAATGCTGTATTTTAACGTTACAGTTGATTATACCAGTTTATAGACGGGGTTTGAAATGATTTGCAAGTCTGCGCCAGCTAGTAGGAGATCAAGACGTTTAGTTTCTGGGGAGCCGGTTTATTGTTGTGAGTGGCAGGCTTACTGATACCTAAACACCTAAAAGCGTGGGGTAAGCATACACATTTCCCCAAAACTTTTGGCTTCCGGGGAAATTACCCCACACTTTTAGTTTGTTGAACTACGAGAAACGTTGTACCCGACATTGACTTAGGCAATGATCAGGGCAGCTGCTATCTTACCCTCCACCAATAGAGCCATCCTCTAGTAATAGAGATATGTAAGGCACAACAAGGGAAAAAGTGACTAAAACTGTGAGTAATTGCATTTTAACACGATGCATTAGCTTAACCTCCAACTGAACCATCTGACTTCATTTTATTATCTCCTTGTGTTTTTCTTTGGCTGTCATAAACGCACACATTTGGAACATCATGTGACCCAAAACTCAGGGGAAGGACCTGCTTTCTAACCTGAGCGGTCAAATATAAAAAGCCCACCCTCAACACTACTAAGGATGGGCAACTGTCACAGAAATGTACTTCTACCGCGTATTCTAAGCAGCGAAGTTAAGAAGTGGCTCAACAAAGAGCCGTCTCTCATACGGCATGGACTATGAGAAATAATCATGAGAAGGCGCCAAATTTAGTGCTGATGCTTTTATACGCTGAACATTCTTTTCAAGATACAAACCATACCCACGTCGCAAGCTGGTCGTATTGAACAGAAGATTCAGACGCTTATTGTGTCATGCTGCTAAGAGTATATGCACAACTTGCTGTTCACTCTTTATTGTTAATTGGCAGAGATATATAAATCCTGAATACTGCTATACTGTGAAATATTAGTGAAAAACACTCCCCTGTCAATAGAACGGATATTCTGGTAAGCAGTGGTGCTTTCCTGGGAAATTGTCTTGTTATGCCTTCTTTATTAGCTTCTTGCTCAAACCTGTGTTTTCATGCAGACTTCTCTCCAAGCAGCCGTGTGGAAGCAACTTTCTCGTTTTTTGGTGACAAGGCATCTAAGGGCCTGGCTGCTATGCCTATGGAGATTTAGTATGAGTAAGGGACGAATGGAAGCGTTTAGCGACGGGGTGTTGGCCATTATCATCACCATCATGGTGTTGGAATTGAGGCCGCCACACGAAGCCAATGTCGCTGCGCTGCAGCTGTTGATGCCAAAATTTTTGAGCTATGTGTTAAGTTTTGTGTTTCTGGCCATCTACTGGAACAACCACCATCACCTGTTTCAAGCAGTGCAGCGGGTAGACGGCCGTGTCCTGTGGGCCAATATGCATCTGCTATTCTGGTTATCGCTGACCCCTTTTGTCACCGCCTGGATGGGCGAGAATGCGTTTGCGGCCTGGCCAGTAGCCATGTATGGTGCCGTCCTATTGATGGCGGCCTTTGCTTATTTTATCCTGACCAGTGTGCTGTTGGCGCTCCATGAGAGTGACTCCATTCTGGCAACCGCGTTGGGCCGGGAGGTTAAAGGCAAGGTGTCGGTGGTGCTCTATATAGCCGCCATTCCCCTGGCTTTTGTCAGCGCCTGGCTGGCGTGTGGGTTGTATGCGCTGGTGGCCATCATGTGGCTGGTTCCAGATCGGCGCATTGAGAGAACATTAACCCAATCCTGAATCACCTCTGTCACTTTACCGTACTGGCGCCAAAACTGTCTCCGCTGCCATGCGCTGCAAGAACGTAGCATCCTCAGGGGCTAGGCCAGCAACGTAAGCCAACCCTTCAGGGCTTTCGTTAAAAAGAACAGCATAGAACACGGCCGCTGCCAGATAGGTGCCCTGTTTAGATGGATGACTACCATCATTGGCGTACAGCGGTATGTCTGGCCGTTCAGCTAGTGCTCTTTGCCAGGCTGGCCCTACGGGGGCTACTGGCGCTCCCAATTCGTTGGCAATTTGTTGGTAACCGGCAGTCAGTTGGGTCTGCATGTCATTGAAGGTGCTAAAACCGATCTCTTGCACGGCCGTGCCTTCTTGCCTTGCCCACGTCAGAAAAAACATTGTCTCGGCGCCGCTGGCGCTAATAGACTGGTGCAAAGCCCGCGCAGCCGGGTACATTTCAGCCCCACGCTGGGTAGTAGCGGGTAAAACACTTTGCTCCTGCAGCACCACCACATGATAGTTACCCTTCTCGATCTTTTGCGGTAGGTCAGTAGAGGCGGCATGATCAGACAGGTACCAACCAGCTGGCGCAAATGTGTCAGTCACCACAGAATGCCCGCCAGATTTGGCCAGCTGCCCAAACATTTTGGGCAGATCGTTTTGGTGTGTGTAGCTGTTGCCTACAAACAAAATTCGCTGCGCGTCAGGGTCGCTGCATCCTGTTAATGCGTACAAGCAAAACAACACGGCCGTGACAAGAAAAGCCCATCTTTTATGCATCTGAATCCTCCATGAAGACAAGGTAATATCTCCTACGCAAAACCGGGGGGGAATGGTGCAATCGGGCACACTTTCCGGCACCTTTACCAGGCACGATCCCTTTATTTATTAAAGGTAAGGATCGTTTTGGGATCGCTGTCTTCTTACAATCCCCTCAATCTCATTAAATGTGAATGCAGCCCGGCAAACGATGACAGCCGGGCCACAATACCCCTATTGTTAAGGAGATCACCTATGAAAAAGTTCCCTATTCCCTTTATCTTGATGCTGTGGCTGGTTTTATGCCTGGCGGCCTGCGGCGGTGGTGACGAGGCGGTGGAGGAAGCCGCCCCGGCTGACCCTACCGCCGGCTTTGTAACCATCACCAGCGACCCCATTGGCGTCACCATTAAACATCCCCCAGCGTGGGCCAAAGAGTTTGACGAGACCAGTGGCGACCTGCAGCTGGCCACAGACCCCGCGTTTTTTGCAGAAAACAGGGGCGATGACATCACACAAGGCGCGTTTTTGTTGATGACCAATTTGCCAGACGAGATCGTGCCCTTGTTCGACACAGACATAGACCCCAGTGACCCTGGAGCCGTTTTACAGGCATTTTTTGATTTGATCACCACCGAGGGAGACAAGACGTTTACGGAACGGATGGCGCTGCAACCTATGCAGCTAGATGGTCATAGTGCCGCCCGTGTTTTGTATGACGTAGAAGGGTCAGACGGCAAGGGCGTAGCCTTGTTTACGGCCGTAAAAAATGGCAACCTCACGGTCCTCATGTTTGGCCTGGTGGATGAAACCAGTGAACAGACACTGCTGCCCGTCCTGGAGGCCGTAGTGAATTCGGTGCAGCTGCACAAACCGACCGGGGTAACCACGGAAGAAACAAGTGGAGACGTGGCTGCGGTGGTGGAGGCACCCACGGCCGTACCAACACCGGCGCCAGAACCGACGGCCGTGCCCGACTCTTCTGACGCGGCGGCACCGGCACTGGTGGAACTGCGTCAGTGGGCCACCAACGCCTTCGCCAGCAGCCAGTACGGCGATGACAGTTGGTCTGCCATGCAAGCCACCGGCGCGCCAGATACCGATGGCTGTGGTGATTACACCACCGCCTGGGCTTCCGCTGACGGGCAAAGCGCTCATGAGTGGCTGGAGCTGCTCTACACCGTGCCCGTTGTACCCACAGAAATAAACATCCTGCAGACAAACAGCGGCACCCAGATCGTTTCCGTAGAAGTGTTGGATACCAGCGGCACCTACCGGGAGGTTTATACCGGCCAGCCCGAAGTCAGCGAATGCCCGCTGACCCTCTCTCTAAGCCTTGATGAGGCCGATTACCAGATCATTGGCGTACGGATGACATTAGACCAATCCCAGTTAGGGTTGAGCTGGAATGAAATTGATGCCGTAGAGCTGGTGGGGCTGGCTGATCCTTTGGTGGCCGAAGCCCTGGCCGGGGTCGCCGCCGACTCAGGCAGCGGCAATGACGAGGCTGTTGCCGGCACAGAGGTCATGTTTGAGACGCCGGCTGGCTTCCTGTGGCGTGCGGGTGGTGAAGGTAAAAGTGGTGCGGCCGATGACCAATTTGCTTCTTTGGGGGGCATGGCTATTGGCCCGGACTATCACCTCTATGTAGCTGATAACATCCACGGTGTGTATGTCTTGCATGAAGACACCGGCGAGGTCATCCGCCTCATCTCTGACGACAATATCAACAATGCCGCTGACGTCAAAGTAAATTTCGACGGCAAAATTTACGTGGCCGCCTGGGGCAGCAATAACATCTCTGTCTTCCAGCCATCAGCTAACGGCCCGGAACTGGTGACCCAGTTTGGTGAAGCTGGCAACGGCCCCGGCCAGTTTGGCCTGTTCAGCCCACAAGCCCTGGCCGTGGATGGGGATGGCAACATCTATGTGCTGGATGATAACGAAGACAATGCCGGAAATGATTTCACCCGCATCCAGGTCTTCTCCTCTGCCGGAGATTACCTGTATGAATTTCCCATCGAAGAAGACTTTTTTTCTGCTACCGCTATGGATTATGGTTCTGGCGCCGCCGATGACAGCAGCGGCTACCTGTACATCACCGGGTTTGTGGGCGGTTACGTCTTAAAAATTGACCCGGCCACGGGCGCCGTGGTGGCTCGTCTGGGCGAAGAGGCGCTGAGCTTCAGCGGGCCACAGGGCATCAGTGTGGATAACGCTGGCAACCTGTACGTGGCCGTCTGGACGCCGGCGGGGGTCATAAAGCTGGATGCCACCGGTAACCTGGTATCCCAATTTGGCACAGAAATTGACCTGGACGCCTCACACCAGGCCTGGCCGGAGGGCGGTTTTATACAGCCCATAGGCGTGGCCGCTTTTGCAGACGGCAGCCGGGTATTTGCCAACGATTCCAATGGGCCGTTGGTGTATATCAGCGCGTTTGAAATGGATTAGCAAGTAAAGGGGCCATCGGGTTAAAAGTGCCATAGCCGGTTGACTTTCCCCGATGGCCTCGTCCCTGTCGCCTACGATCCGCATCTCTAAAATTGGCGGCTCCACTCCTGAGGCCAACGTTCTACCACCACTTTTGTTTGGGTATAAAACTCCACCCCATGCCGCCCCTGGGCGTGCAGATCACCAAAGAAGCTCTCGTTCCAGCCGCTAAAGGGAAAGAAGGCCAGGGGCGCGGCCACCCCAATATTGATGCCCACGTTACCCGCATCCGCGGCGTAGCGGAAGTGGCGGGCAGCGGCGCCGCTGCTGGTGAAGATGCAGGCCATATTACCAAAGGCACGGCCGTTGACCAGCGCAACCGCCTCGTTAATATCCCTGGCATGCATCAGGCTGAGCACCGGGCCAAAGATCTCTGTGCGGGCAAGCTCCCCGTCTGGGTGGACGCCGTCGAGGAGGGTGGGGAAAACAAAGTAGCCGTCTTCATAGCCGGCAACAGCGCGCTGACGGCCGTCTACCAGTACCTTTGCCCCTTCCTGTTCACCCACACCAATCAGATGTTCAATGCGCTGTTTGCTGTCGGCACTGATCACCGGCCCCATCTGCACCGTTTCCTCCAGGCCATAGCCCACTTTACGGGACGCGGCGGCGGCCGCCATGGCTTCGGTGAAGGTTGTCTGGGCCGCCCCCACCGTCACGGCCACCGAGGCCGCCAGGCAGCGCTGCCCGGCGCAGCCAAACGCCGAATCAGCCATAATGCGCACGGCCGTGTCCAGGTCAGCATCGGGCATAATCACCACCGGGTTCTTGGCCCCACCCTGGCACTGCATCCGCTTGCCGTTGGCCGCACCGCGGCTGTAAATGTATTTGGCCACCGGTGTAGAGCCGACAAAGCTAATTGCCCGGATCGCTGGATGATCAAGCAGGGCATCCACGGCTTCTTTGCCGCCGTTCACCAGCTGCAGCACACCCGCAGGCAAACCAATCTGTTCCACCAGCTCAAAAAAGCGCTGGGTAGACATGGGCACTTTTTCGCTGGGCTTAAGAATAAAGCAGTTACCAGTAGCCACAGCATAAGGCAAAAACCACAGCGGAATCATCAGCGGGAAATTAAAAGGGGTAACCGCTGCTACGACCCCAAGGGGTTGGCGGAACATATGCTCATCAATACCGCGAGCAATATCTTCATTGTTATACCCCTGCATCAACGAAGGGATACCACAGGCCACTTCGACATTTTCAATACCCCGCCGGATCTCACCCACGCTTTCGCCATAGGTTTTGCCACATTCATTGGTGATGAGGCGAGCCAGTTCATCCAGATGTTCCTCCAGCAGCATTTTTAGCTTAAAGAGAGGCTGAATGCGATCGCCCGCTGGCGTTTGCCGCCACTCTGGGAAAGCCGCCGCAGCGGCCTGCACGGCCGTCTCCACTTCCAGTGCCGGAGATAGGGGAACATGGGTCATGGTCACGGCCGTGGCCGGGTTCACCACCTTCAGGTAACGCTCCGTTCCCGCATACTGCCACTGTCCGTTAATAAAATTGCGTAATTTGTTGTTATTTGTCATCGATGTACCTCGGTAGGAATATGGACACGCCTTTAGCCATAGGTGAACTTGTATTTTACACCATCAGGCGTCTTAAGTTCCTGCCAACCGTATTTGCTGAGAGTAACATCATGGCGCTGGCTGAAAGCGCGCATCTCTGCCGCAATGGCCGGGGCCGCGTACACGGCCGCGTCTGCAAACACCTTAGCGGGGTCCAACCCTAACTTGCGGGCTACATGCACATAAACTGCCATACCCACCTCGACCTTCCGTTTTTCTGGAATGATGTAATTGGCCATGGCAAACCCAATCAACCCACTGCGCAGCCAGTCGGCTGAAGCTTCGCGGGCGGCCAGGGTGGCCGCCCGGTGACCATAAATGCCAAACAAAGAGCGATGTTCTGGCGCCAGCGCTCCCTGGATCTGCTCGCGTTCGGCCGGGGTCACGGCCGTGAACCGGGTAATGATCATGTTTATCTGCTGGTCAACCTCATAGGGTAATGGTTTGCCATAATAAGCCACCACCTCTATCTGGTTTAGCAGGGTCAGGGTGTCTTCAATGTAAGTGTGAAAGGTGTTTCCGTTTTTCATAGTTCAGGCGCAGCCACTAAATACTTTATTTATCCCTATTCAATCAGGCTCTTGCCCGTCATTTCTGTCGGCTGGTCAAGGCCCAGCAAGGCCAGCACGGTGGGGGCCACATCGGCCAGAATGCCGCGGGGTCGCAGCCAGTATTGCTGTGGCCCAATGGCAAAAAAGGAGACAGGCTGCGTAGTGTGGTAGGTGTGCGGCCCCCCACTTTGTTCATTGATCATGATTTCACAGTTACCATGATCGGCGGTTACCAGAGCCACGCCACCTTTGGCCACAATGGCCTCCACCAGTTTACCGGCGCATTCGTCTACCGTCTCCACCGCTTTAATGGCGGCGGCCAGCACGCCCGTGTGCCCTACCATATCTGGATTGGCAAAATTTACCAGGATAAAATCATCATCATGGGTTTGCAGACGGTGCAGCACGGCCTCCGTGAGCGGGATGGCGCTCATCTCTGGCTGCAAATCATACGTCGCTACTTTGGGCGAAGGCTCCAGGTGGCGCTCTTCACCAGGTACGGCCGTCTCCTGGCCGCCGTTAAAGAAGTACGTAACATGTGCGTACTTTTCTGTCTCTGCCGCGTGAAACTGCCGCCGCCCTGCCTGGCTTAATACGCTGGCCAGAGGGTTTGTAACGTCCTGCTCAGGGAAGACCACATCTACGTCAAAGGTATCTTCATAAGAGGTCATGGTGAGGATGTGCAAGTCCTCAATAAACGGCCGCGCAAAGCCGTCAAAGTCGGGGAAAAGGAAGGCCGTTACGATCTGGCGCATGCGGTCGGCGCGGAAATTGGTGAAGATGAGGCAGTCACCGGGTGTCACCAGCACATTTTTGTCCCCCACATCAAGGGCCACAGGCAAGACAAATTCGTCAGTGACATCGTTGGTGTAAGACGCAGTCAGGGCTTCTGTAGCTGACGCAGCCATAGAAGCCCCCTCTCCCTGGTGCCGGGCGATCACCTCATACCCCTTTTGGATACGCGGCCAGCGTTTGTCCCGGTCCATGGTGTAATACCGGCCACAGACAGAAGCGATCACGCCGGGGTGATCCGCCAGGGTGGCTTCTAAGCGGGCGGCATATTCTTTACCGCTGTGTGGGGGAGTGTCACGGCCGTCGGTAATCAGATGGATGATCGGTTCAACACCTTCTTGTTCGGCCAGCTGTAACAAAGCAAACAGGTGATCACTGTGACTGTGAACCCCACCCTCCCCCAACAAACCGATCAGGTGCAGCTTGCGGCCCTGGGTTTTGACCCGCTGCATGGCTTCCACCAGCACAGGCATCTCAAAAAACGAGCCGTCACGGATGGCCCGGTTGATGCGTGTCAGGTCCTGGTACACAATACGCCCGGCACCCAGGTTTAGATGCCCCACCTCCGAATTCCCCATCTGCCCATCTGGCAAGCCCACAGCTTCGCCGGAAGCATCCAACACTGCCCGTTCACAGGTACGCAGCCAGTGATCATAATGGGGCGTATGCCCCTGCACCACTGCATTGCCATGTTCCCGTTCCCGGATGCCCCACCCGTCTAAAATAATTAGTGCTACCGGTTTGCCACTCATGGTTAACTCCTTGTAAATCGGGCATCCTTGCCCGGTAGTCCGGACAGGGATGTCCAGACTACGAATTTTCATTCATCGTGGTCGGCCCTGCCGGTGAAATCTCCTGTTAAACAATTGTAGAGCAGGCTGAGGGTGCCGCGCTTTCCTCTGAAGAGGGGGCGGCTCGGCCAACGCTTTCCTCATAACAAAAAAACGGCAGACACTAATGTCTGCCGTCCACTGACTCCTCAGGTTGGACTCGAACCAACAACCCTGCGGTTAACAGCCGCATGCTCTGCCATTGAGCTACTGAGGAACATAGCGAGCGGGATTATAACAAAAGCAACCTTGGCGTCAAGACAGATTTGCCCAAAAATGGGGCCAGGCAGGTGGGCAGATTGTAGATTACCAGTTGCCAGTTGCCGTTTTGCCAGCTACTATCCCGCGGCATATTGCCAATGAGGCATCTTTCACGGAGGGTATGATGGGTGATAAAATAGCAATCATTGTACACGGGGGCGCGGGAGCGTGGAACCTGGCTTCAGCACGGCTGGTGACCGCCATAACTGCCTGCCGTGAAGCAGCCCAGGCCGGGCAGCAGTTATTGATGGCCGGGGGGTCAGCGCTGGATGCAGTGGAAACGGCCGTGCGTCTGCTGGAAGCATGCCCTGTCTTGGATGCGGGCCGGGGCAGCTACCCCAACCGCAACGGCGACATTGAAATGGATGCCCTGATTATGGACGGCCGCACGTTAGACTCTGGGGCGGTGGCCGCCGTGCAGCGCATCCGTTACCCCATCAGCCTGGCCCGCCGTGTCATGCAAGAGACAAAACACGCCCTCCTGGTGGGTGCAGGTGCAGAAGCATTTGCCGACCAGATAGGGTTTCCGCGCTGTGAAACGGCCGATTTGCTGGTGCCGGAAATGGAAACCTCACCGTCGGCCGGGCCATACGGCGACACTGTGGGTGCCGTGGCCCTGGATGCCACCGGAAACCTGGCCGTGGCTACTTCCACTGGGGGGATGCGCCGCAAAATGCCGGGGCGGGTAGGTGACAGCCCCCTGGTGGGCGCGGGCGGCTACGCCGACAACCGTACCGCTGCCGTCAGCGCCACCGGGCATGGGGAACTGCTGATGAAAATTGTGATCAGCAAGCAGGTATGTGATTTTGTGGCCGCCGGCCTGACGGCCCAGGCGGCCAGTGAAACGGCCATTCGCCTGCTGGCCGAGCGTACAGGAGGAACGGGTGGGCTCATTACCGTGGACCGTTTTGGCCAGGTGGGGATTGCCTTCAATACGGCAGCAATGCCCTACGCTTTTAGCCTGGGGGATGGCAAAATTGTAGACGGCCGTTGATAATACCCCCCCCCTGCAGCCGGGCATCTGGTGCTTTTGACCATGTGCTGCCAGGGGCCTGAAAGTGTTAGGACCGTGTCAGCCAGGGGCACGGCCGTAGGCCTGCAAAAATCGAATGCTGGTTTCAATGCCCCGAAAATAATTTGGCAGGTAAAAACGTTCATTAGGCGCGTGAATCTGGTCGCTTTGCAGCCCAAAACCCAGCAGCACCGTCTCTAGTCCCAAAATCGTCTGAAATTCGGCTACCACGGGAATAGAGCCGCCTTCGCGCATAAACACCGGCTCGCGGCCAAAGGTCGCCTGGCAGGCCGATTTGGCGGCCGCCATCGCTGGGTGATGCAAATCGCTCAGGCTGGCCGGGGCGCTGCCCTGAAAGTGCAGCTGGTACGTCACGGTGGGGGGCATGATGCTGGCTACGTAGGCCTGCACCAGGGCCCTGATCTGCGCCGGGTCCTGGTCTGGCACCAGGCGCATGGAAAATTTGGCATGAGCGTGCGCCGGCAAGACGGTTTTCCCGCCAGCGCCAGTGTAGCCGCCGATCACACCATGAACATCTAATGTAGGCCGGGCCCCCAACCGTTCCACCAGCGTAAATGCCGGTTCACCCCAGGGTTGGGGCGCGCCAGTTTCCGCCAGCCAGCCAACTTCATCAAACGGGTAGTGGGCCAGGATGTCACGTTCTTCGGGGGTCAACGGCCGTACCTGATCATAAAACCCTGGAATCAACACATGCCCTGTTTCATCCTTAAGCTTGGCAATGATATGACCTAACACGTTTAATGGATTGTCCACGCCGCCGCCAAAGCTGCCGGAATGTAAATCTCGTTTTGGCCCCTGAATGTCCAACAGCACGTAACACATGCCGCGCAAGCCATACACAATAGCCGGCTGTTCCGGGCTGACCATCATCGTATCCGAAACCAAGGCCACATCAGCCGCCAACAAATCTCGGTTTTGGGGGATAAAGGCCGACAAACTGGCCCCTCCCATTTCTTCTTCGCCTTCGATGATAAATTTAACATTAAGGGGCAAACGGCCGTGGCTGCGCAGCAGCGCCTCTACCGCCTTGACATGCAGGTATACCTGCCCTTTGTCATCTGAAGCCCCACGGGCATAGAGGTAATTATCGCGCACGGTAGGCACAAAGGGGGGTGACTGCCACAAGTCAAACGGCTCGGCCGGCTGCACGTCATAGTGGCCATACACCAGCACCGTAGGGGCATCGGGCGCGTGCAGCCAATCGGCATACACCAGCGGGTGTCCGGCGGTTTGTATCACACGCACATTTTCCAGGCCCACGGCCGTCAGGCGGCCGGCCAGCCACTGGGCGGCGTGGTCAACGTCGGCCTTATGTTCTGGCTGGGTACTGACACTGGGAATACATAGGAACTCAATCAACTCGGCCAGGTGTTCTTCGCGGTGGGCCTGGGCATAGGCAATAGGGTCAGGCATAGTGTGTCTCCGTTCGGTTTTGCAATCGCTTGCGGGTATAATCGGGCAGATTATAGCTGACGGAACTGTAAAACGTAAATGAGCACAGATTTGAGTCACGAAGAAATGAGCATTCCGGCGCTGGTAGAGAGCGTGTTGTTTGTGTCCAGCGGGCCGGTGCCTATCTCCAGGCTGGCCAAGGCGCTGGAAGTGACCACGGCCGTGGTGCAAAACGCCCTGCAAACCCTGGCCGCCACTTACCAGACGGGCGGCCTGCGCCTGCAATGGAGCGGCGACGCCGTACAGCTGACCACCGCCCCGGCCGCCAGCGGTGTGATTGAGCGCTTTTTAGGGTTGGAACTCACCACCCGGCTCAGCCAGGCGTCGCTGGAAGTGCTGGCGATCATCGCTTACATGCAGCCGGTCACCCGGCCGCAGATTGACCAGATTCGCGGCGTCAATTCAGACACCTCCCTACGCACCCTGTTAAGCACGGGCCTCATCGAAGAAGTGGGCCGCCAGGAGACCCCCGGCCGCCCCATTTTGTACGGCACGACGCCAGAGTTTTTGGGGCACTTTGGGCTGACAATGCTGGAGGAGCTGCCGGCCTTGGAACCAGCGTTTGCCGCTGTGCCGCCGGCAGAACCAGCAGACGCTTAGCGTACGGTCAGAAATAACTTTGGACTTTTGCCGGGTAATCAGTTATTAGTGTCCAGTTATCAGTGTCCAGTTATCAGTCTAGAAGAACACCCACGCCGCTTGGCCCCTACATTGTAGACTTCTACGGCCGTGAAGCCAACAAATCCCTATAGGTGACCAATGGCATACTGCCTCATACAAACCAAAATGAATATACTTGCTCATCGGTAATTTAGACCCTGAGGGTTTTCTGACAACATTGCAAAATTGCTTGGAGGCTAATGATGAAACAAATCACCCGGCGTGAGCGCCTGCATTACCAATTTGATAACACCATGTCTAAAGGCCCTATTGTTCTAATTGCCTGGTTGATGATTTTCTCGGCCTTTCTCATCTTTTCTGTCACCCTGGTTGTGTTTCTGACCCAACTCGTGCCATTATCATCCTGTCGCCAGAGGATGATGACCCCGATATTCACGTGATCAAGACGATTCTCGCGCTAACCAGCGGCGCACGTGACGCGGCGCAGCGTTACCATATTGTGGCCGCCATTCGGGACAAAAAGAATATGGAGGTGGCCCGGTTAGCCGGTGGAGAAGAGGTACAACTGGTGTTGTCTGGCGACCTGATTGCCCGAATTGCTGCCCAAACCTGCCGCCAGTCCGGGTTGTCGGTTGTTTATACTGAGTTGTTGGATTTTGGCGGCGATGAGATTTATTTTCATCATGAGCCGCAGTTGGCAGGTAAAACATTTGGGGACGTGTTGCTGGCTTATGAACAATCGGCGGTGATTGGTATTTTCCACGAAGACGGCCGTATCCTGCTCAATCCGCCCATGGAAACCTCGATTGCCGCGGGCGACCAGATAATTGCTATTTCTGAAGATGATGACACGATTCGCCTGACGACCGTGACCGAGCTTGGCATAGATGAACAATCCATCCAGGCCGCTGACCCGGTTGAGCCTACGCCTGAACGAACGCTGATTTTGGGCTGGAATCTACGTGCCCCCATCATCATTTCGGAATTGGATAACTATGTGGCCCCCGGCTCTGTGGTGACAGTCGTTGCTGAGGTAGAAGGCTGGAACGCTGCTCGGCGTGAGCTGCCGCCTTTCCAAAACCTGACGGTTTCCTACCAATTGGGCAACACAACCGACCGCGCTATGCTGAATTCGCTGCAAGTGCAAACATACCACTACATCATTGTATTGAGCAACTCAGACGGGCTAGATATACAAAAAGCGGATGCGCACACGTTAGTAACGTTGCTTCACCTGCGGCAAATTGGCCATGCTTATAGTCACCCTTTTTCTATTGTCAGCGAGATACTGGATGTTCGTAACCGGCAGTTGGCAGAAGCGGCTCAGGCAGACGACTTTATTATCAGCGACCGGCTGATCAGTTTGATGTTGGCTCAATTAGCGGAAAACAAACGGTTAACGGCCGTCTTCCAGGGCCTCTTTGACCCCGAAGGTTCGGAACTTTATCTCAAGCCTGCCAGTGATTATGTGCAATTGGGGACGGCCATAAACTTTTATACCGTCGTAGAAGCCGCCCGGCGGCAGGGGAGCATAGCCATTGGCTACCGTCTGGATGCCGAAGCCTTTAACCCGGCTGCATCCTATGGTATAAAAATCAACCCCCCTAAATCACACCCCGTTACCTTTGGTTCCGAAGATCGGATTGTAGTGCTGGCTGAAAATTAAACGGCTGTCACGCGTAACGGCCGTAAGGGCTGGTAGATGCCGATTTTGCCATAGGTCGCTATACTGTTAGTGTCTTGCCATTCATGGGTAAGAGATATAAACACGTGAAGGCAAGCTGCGGCTATAGGAAGGATTGATTGGATGGAAGAACGATTGCAGAAGATTATGGCCCACGCCGGCATCGCTTCGCGGCGGGAATGTGAAAAGCTGATCGAGGCAGGGCGGGTGAAGGTCAACGGCCGTACCGCCCACCTGGGTGACAAAGCAGACGCCAACAAAGACCGCATTGAGGTCAACGGCCGGGTCATCAGCGCCCAACAGGTAGACTTTGTCTACATCGCCCTCAACAAACCCAAAGGGGTACTCTCCTCGCTGGATGATGAACTGGAAGAAGGGCGCAAAACGGTGCGCGATCTCATCCCCCTGCCCGGCCACCTCTACCCGGTAGGGCGGCTGGACAAACAAAGCGAAGGGCTGATGCTGATGACTAACGACGGCGACATGGCCCACAAGCTTACACACCCGCGCTACGGTCATGAAAAAACGTACCGCGTCACCGTCGAAGGGCGCATTCCCCCCGATGTACTAGATACCTGGCGCAGCGGCATTTACCTGGACGGCCGTAAAACCGCACCGGTTAAAATCACTGTGCTGCGGCAAGAAGTCACCTTTACGCTGTTGGAACTGGTGATGCGCGAAGGGCGTAAGCGGCAGATCCGGCGCGTGGCTAATATGCTGGGTTACCCGGTCAGGCATTTGATGCGCCTTAAAATTGGCCCCATTGACCTGGGCACGCTCAAAAGGGGTGGGTGGCGGCACTTACACGCTCAGGAAGTGCATCAGCTGCGCCGAGAGGTGGCCAAAACAGCCAAACGTAAGCCAAAACCCGCCAAACGCAAACGGTAAGCGGTCATCGGCAGGCTCACCGATAACCGATCACCAGGAGACTCAGTGAACGACATCAACGTTATCGCCATAGACGGCCCGGCGGCATCGGGCAAATCTACCATCAGCCAACTATTAGCGGAACGGCTGGGGTTTTTATTTTTAGACACCGGCTGCATGTACCGGGCAGTGACGCTGGCGGCGCTGCGGCGTGGGATAGCGGTAACGGATGAAACGGCCGTGACCCACCTGGCGCAGGAGATTGACATAGATATTCAACCGGAAACGGGCGCGGGCGGGCGGCACGGCCGGCATAGCGACGGCCGTCACTACACCGTACTACTAGACGGCCAGGATACCACCTGGGCCATTCGTACCCCGGCCGTGGATGCCCATGTTTCCCAGGTTTCCAGCTACCTGGGTGTGCGCCAGGAGATGGTGCAGCGACAGCGGCTCCTGGGTGCCCGCGGTGGTATTGTCATGGTGGGGCGAGACATCGGCACCGTTGTCATGCCAGACGCGCCGCTGAAACTTTACATCACGGCCACAGCCGAGGAACGCGCCCGCCGCCGCTGGCATGACCGCCGCCGCCAGGGCCATGAAGCTGACTATGACGCTATTTTGGCCGACGTCAAACGCCGCGATGGCATTGACAGCAGCCGCGAACACTCTCCCTTGCGCCCCGCCGCTGACGCCCTGATGATTGACACCACCGGCCGACCGGTGGATGAGATTGTAGAGGCCTTAATGTCTCTGGTGAAGGGGCAGTACTCAGTATCCAGTATGCAGTAGGTCAGTCATCGGCTGATTGCCTGGCTGCCCGGTAATTACAAAAACGAACATGGCATTATTTCAGGAAATTGACCTTTCTACCTTCAGCGGCGGGCACGTGACCGACATTGAACCGGGCAGCGTGGCGGCCCGCATGGGCCTGCTGCCCGGCGATGAACTGCTGGCGGTTAATGATCAGGCCGTAGCCGACATCATTGACGTGCAATTTTACGCCGCTGAAGAACGTGTGGCCCTGACCGTGCGCCGGGGGGAAGAGATTTTACACTTTAAGGCGGAGCGTGCTTATAACCAATCATTGGGCCTGGCCTTCAGCCATCCCACGTTTGACACAGACATTCGCCGCTGTAACAATCTTTGTGAATTTTGTTTTGTGCTGCAAATGGCGCCCCGGTTCCGGCGTACGCTCTATATTAAGGACGATGATTACCGCTACTCCTTCCTTTTTGGTCATTACGTCACCCTCACCAACTTGACCGAGCATGATTGGTGGCGCATTAAAACCATGGGGCTGTCACCCTTGTACGTCTCCGTGCATGTCACCGACCTGGAAAAGCGCCGCCACTACCTGCGCAATGCCCACGCGCCAGACATTATGCCCCAACTGCGCCAGCTGGCTGAGTGGGGCATTGAACTGCATACGCAGTTGGTGATTACGCCGGGGGTGAATGACGGCCGTTGGCTGCAACAATCTATCCGCGACCTGGAAACACTCTGGCCGGCCGTACAATCTATCAGCGTGGTGCCCGTGGGGTTGACAAAGCAGCACAAGTATAAGATGCGCCCCCACACCCCGGCAGAAGCCGCCGCCACGCTTGTGTTTGTGGAAAATTTGCAGGCTGAGTATATAGATAAACTGGGCGCCCGTTTTGTCTACCCCACCGACGAATGGTATCTGGTAACTGGCCGTGAGGTGCCACCATTGGCAGCCTATGACGGCTATGAATTGCACGAAAACGGCCTGGGCATGGTGCGGCATTTCCTGGATGAATGGGAAAGCGTCAAAGCCGAGATCAGGCGTGAATCGCCGGTTGCCCATGGCCCATCACTGACCCTGGTGACGGGCACATTGTTTGCCGAGACACTGCGATCCACGGCCGTGGAATTTGCCCAGATGACCGGCGTCTCTGTCACCGTTCTGCCGGTGGTGAATGAACGGTTGGGGGACACCATCACGGTTGCCGGGCTGTTAATGGGGGGTGACGTGCTGGCGCAGTTAGTGGCTTCTGGCTTTGGGGAGATGGTGGTTTTGCCACGGGTGATGTTTGACCATCCCGATAGGATTGCCCTGGATGACCTCTCCCCACAAGATGTGGCCAACCATTTGCAAAGGCCGGTGGCCTTGGCTGACACCATTGGGGATGTATGGGATGCCCTACGAGGGGCATCACAAGTGACGTTCTGGCCGGGACCACAACCTGCCGCAGCGTGAGTGCCATTTAAGAGGCAGACTGGCGTAAAGGTAGGTAAATGGCAAATGTGCTGCCCGGCAGAATTTTGGGGTCACTTTCTACTTTGATATGGCCGTTGTGCGCCTCTATGATCCCCCGGGCCATCGGCAACCCCAGGCCCAACCCCCCTCCACAAAAAGCTGACTTACTGGTAGAATGGTTTTGAACCGACCCCAGGGCATAAAAGAGATCAAAAATATAGGTCTGTTCTTCTCTGGGAATGCCCAGACCCGTGTCTTGCACCGCCAGGCAGCACTCGCTGTCAGAAGTGGAAGCGGTAATGTATATGTGGCCGCCATCTGGGGTAAATTTAACGGCATTCCCAATAATGGCCGTCACGGCCGTGCGTAACTGGGTGGCATCGCCTAGAATGGGCGGCAGATGACCCAGGTCAGCCATGTATAAGTGCAAGCGGCGATGCTCACACACCTGAGCAAATTCACCCACCGAATCGGCCACCAATTCACCCAATTGAACCTGGGTCAGATTTAACTCCAGCAGCCCAGACATAATTTGTGACGCCTGCTCAATCTCTTCTGACACCTGGCGCATACGGTTAATGCCGCTTTTCATACGTTGTACCAGGCTTTGTAAAGGCTGCACGGCCGCGTGATCCTCCACAGTATCCAACTGTACTTCCAGTGAATCCAGGTAATCACGGGTTAAAGCCAGCGGCGATTGCAGATCTTCAGCCGCCAACAGCAAAAAGTCACTCTTGAGTTCGTTTAATTCTTGCATGCGCCGGTTGGTGTCTTCTAATTCCCGCACCTTTGTTTCCAACTGGCTTACTAATTCCTGAGTGTGTCGTTCCAGGTGTTCCTGATGTTCCTGCTGTGATAGTTTATGCCGTTGTCCATTTAAAAATGATTCGATCTGTTGGGGAAACACATCCACGTTAATGGGCTTTGTCAGAAAGCCGGTGCAGCCAGCGGCCAGCGCCATTTTACGGTTATTGGCATCCTGATACGCGGTCAGGGCAATAATAGGGGTCTCTGAAAAATTTGGCGAACTACGCAGGCGCGTTGTTAAAGCTCGCCCATCTAACAGGGGCAGATTAATATCCATCAAAATGAGGTTAGGCTGCGCTTTTTGAGCTAAAGCAACACCTTCAATGCCATCAGAAGCGGTAAAAACCTCATAACCATTACTGCTCAATAACCGGTTGACCAACCGTTGACTGGCCTGATCATCCTCAATGTAAAGCACCCTTGCCTTTGTCACACTGCCATCCTTACGCCTCGTATTGAGTACTTCTTACAAAGGGCGACTTTGCGCGTTGAGCACACTACCGTTATACCACCAAAACCATAAAATATGCGTAAAGAAGAAGGGCGCTAGTACAGAAGTACCGGGTCTTAAGTCAGGGTTGTGCCCACGGCCGTTTCTGGCCGACACAACACCTCATATACATTGCCGGGGCGCAACCCGGAGAAGATGCGAACGGTCAGGTAAGGGTGCTGCGCTGTTAATGCCAGCATACTGTGTACTTTGCTGGCCATACCCCCGGTAACGTCTGTTCCTCGTGAGCCACCCAGAGCGGCTTCAATTTCAGGGAATGTGGCCGACGTGATATGCGGGATAACCTGCCCGGCCAGGTCATAAACCCCATCGGTTTCCCCAGCCAACAATAACCACGACGGCCGTAACGTTTCCGCCAGTGCCATCATTACTTCTTCTGTAGAGACAATGGTGCCGCCACGTACCGTGTCAAAGGCTACATCGCCATGTGTGACAGGCAGCAGCCCGGCAGCCAGGGCATAGTGGCTGGGTTCAGGGGCGATATGCGTGATACGGCCGTCGGCACATGTCACCGACGCCGACGGCGAGATGGGGATAGCCGGTACGCCGGCAGCCAGCAAGGCTTCCACCACCAGCCGGTTGAGCCGCAGGGCGGCGGCACTCACCTCTGTAAAACCGGCCCACTGCTCTGGGTTTTTGACCCCCAGACGTGTGCCGTGCCGGGCGGCGGCCACATGCCCAAACGAGCCGCTGCCATGCCCCAGAACCAGCTTTAGATCAGGCCTGGCGGCCCGGGCCTGCTGAATTTCCTGTGCCAGCCGCGCCAGGACACCGGCCCGAACCATTTCTACCCCGGTCTTGTCCGTGACCAAAGAGCCACCAAGTTTTAAGAACAACACATCGGTCATAACTGAATCACTTTGGGACAGCATACTCAGATTTCTTCAAAAACAACTTTGGACTTTTACCAGGTAATTAGTGATCACTGTCCAGTAATCAGTCCAGAGGAACACTCAACTGAACAGTGATAACTGAACACTGATTACTTCAAAACACCAAAGCCCTTATATATGACCTTGCACAATGTGCGCCACGGCCGTCTCTGGTGAATCAGCAAAGGTTAAGAGCGCCATATGCTCTGGCCGGATATAGAGCGGGTCAAAAAAAGTGTGAATGGTTTGTGGCCATTTACTACCCAGCATCACAAACGGCCGTCGTTCGATCTCACCCACCTGCAAGAAGCTCCAGGCCAGCGTCATTTCAGACAGCGTGCCGATGCCGCCGGGCAGCGTAATCATGCCCTGGTTGTTTGTCACCAGGTGCAGCAGTCTTTCACGCAGGGTGGGGTAACGAATTTCTTCTTTGACCCAGGGGTTTGGTCCTAAGGGGCGGAAACGTTCGATCTGGTCTGACGTGACCCCAATGACATGGCCACCAGCTTCCGCTGCCCCCTGGGATACGGCCGTCATGGTGCCGCTGTAGCCCCCCGTAGCCACCGCAAAACCAGCCTCGGCCAGCAGGCGCCCAATGGTACGGGCTTCGGCATAAGCGGGGCTGTCTGCCGGGGGCAGCGCGCTGCCAAAGACTGAGATCACTTTCATGACAGGCTCGCTTTTACCAGGTTTGGCACCAAGGCCAGGGCTTCTGGCAGTTTACTGGGGTCTTTACCCCCGGCCTGGGCCATGTCTGGCCGGCCGCCGCCACCGCCACCAACAACCCTGGCCACTTCACGCACGATGTCTCCCGCTTTCAGGCCACGGGCGATCAGATCTTTGGTAACCACGGCAATGATGAGCGGCTTGCCTTGATACACGGTACCGATGACACCCACGGCCGTCTCATGATTATCACGAAAACGGTCCGCCAGAAGGCGTAGTCCTTCGCTGTCTACCCCTTCAGCTACGGCCGTAACTACCCGCACCCCGGCCACATCTTGTGCCTGGGCCATCAGGCTCTCAAATTGCACCGCCGCCAGCTTTTGCTGCAGCTGTTCCACCTGCTTCTGCAAGGCGCGGTTGTCGTTTTGCAGCGCCTCCAGCCGTGTTTCCAACTCATGAACCGGCGTGTTTAGCCGGTACACCAACCGGTCTAACACGTCTAATCGTTCGGCAACCAATTTTTGGGCGCCGCGCCCGGTCACCGCTTCCACACGGCGTATGCCCGCGGCCACCGCGCCCTCACTGGTGAACCGGAACAGGCCGATGTCATTTGTCTCGCTGACATGCAGGCCACCGCACAATTCAAAGCTGTACGGCTCTTCACCTTCCTTTCCGATCTGAAGCGTACGCACAATGTCCCCATATTTTTCACCAAAAAGGGCCATGGCCCCGGCCGCAATCGCTTCCTTCTGGCCCATATAGGCCACCCGCACCGGGTAGTTGGCCAGAATTGCCCGGTTAATATCGGCCTCAATGAGAGAGAGCGTTTCCTGGTCTACCGCGGCGGTGTGAGAAAAGTCAAAGCGCAGCCGGTCTGGGGCCACCAGCGACCCCTGCTGAATGACGTGGCTGCCCAGATGACGCCGCAGTTCCCGGTGTAGAATGTGGGTAGCCGTATGGTTACGGCGGATGTCGCCGCGGCGTTTGTTATCTACCTCTAACTGCACATTATCGCCAATGGCCACACTGCCTTTTTCTACCTGGCCCACATGCAGGATAAGACCGTTGACTGGCTTTTTCATATCATCCACACGCAGGGTGAAGGTGTCATGATAGATGCGGCCCGTATCACTGACTTCGCCGCCAGCTTCCACATAAAAGGGGGTCACGGCCGTGACCAACTCTACCTTGTCGCCGGCCCTAACCTCGGTGACAGGTTCGCCGTCTTTCAGCAGCCCCACCACTTCCGATGCTATCCAGTAATCTCTGTAAGGATCATACTCTACCCCTTCTGACAGGCCGGAGGTGACCAGGGAAGCCAGCAGCTGCCCGTAGATACCGGTATCTTGTGCATATTCCTTAAAAGCACCAGAGCCACTGGCCATGGCGTGTTGGCGGCGGGCTTCCTGGTACCCACGTTCATCCACGGTGATGCCCCACGTTTTGACCACGTCGTTGGTGATTTCCAGCGGCAGCCCATGGGTGGCATACAAATTAAACGCAGCGTCACCGGAAATAACCGTCTCACCCTTGTCTTTTAGGGTTTGCACTATCTCCTGAAGGTGGGTGAGGGCATTATCCAGCGTGCGACCAAAACGTTCTTCCTCCTGGGTGAGTGTGCGCAAGATATGATCCTGGCGTTGGCGCAGTTCGGGGTAGGTATCACCCATTTGGGCAATGTACAGCCTGGCCACTTCTGCCAGGAAGGGGCGGTCAAAGCCAATAGACCGGCCGAAGCGGGCCGCCCGACGGATGATCATGCGCAGCACGTAACCCGCGCCAGCGGCCCCGGGGCGCACGCCATCACCAATAATAAAGGTAGCCGCACGGCCGTGATCGGCAATCACCCGGTAACCCACAAACTTTTCTGCCCGCTGCTGGTCACTATCACCCAGAAGCTCTTGGACCCGATCCATGGCCGCCGCAAAGAGATCATTATCATAGTTCACCGGTGTGCCCTGCACAACACTGCTGATCCGTTCCAGCCCCATGCCGGTGTCCACACCAGGTCTGGGCAGCGGTGTACGGGTGCCGTCTTCCGCCTGATCAAACTGCATAAAAACCAGGTTCCACACTTCCAGCCAGCGGCCGCAGTCATTATCTAATACCACACTACAATCTGGCTCACCACAGGTACACGCTTCCGGCCCCCAATCATAATGCAGCTCGCTGGTGGGGCCGCAGGGGCCAATATCGCCCATCATCCAGAAATTGGTCTTGTCACCCATACGCAAGATATGGTCTTCAGGCACGCCTACCTTGTCTTTCCAAATAGCATAGGCTTCGTCGTCGCTAGTGTGCACGGTGAAGTAAAGTTTCTCAGCCGAGACGCCACACACCTTGGTCATAAAATCATAAGCAAAGTGAATGGCCCCTTCCTTAAAGTAATCACCGAAGGAAAAGTTGCCCAACATTTCAAAAAAGGTATGGTGGCGCGGCGAGGGACCAACATTTTCCAGATCATTATGTTTGCCCTGCACACGCATGCATTTTTGGGAGGAGGTGGCGCGGGTATACGGCCGTTTCTCCTTGCCCAAAAATACGTCTACAAACTGGTTCATACCGGCGTTGGTAAACAGCAGCGTGGGGTTATCATGCTGCGGCAAGACAGCACTGGGCACAATCTCATGGTTTAGCTCATTAAAAAATTCCAAAAACGCGGTGCGTATTTCGTTACTCGTAGTGGGTCTCATCTTTACTCCATCATCGGTGTTTGGTCATCAGTCATAGGCGGTTAGAGACCAGGCCCATGACCACTCAACGACTGCCAAAATTGTATCTGACCAACAAAAAACCGCCAGACCGGGCATCCAGTCTGGCGGCGGTGGCTGCCAGATGATAAGGTTAGTGACTCAGGCAGCGCCACAGGCCAGACAGATGGTCTGGGCGGTGGCGGCATGATGGGTCATTCTTTGCATTACCATAGGCCAGATGGTAACAAACGGTCAGATGAATGTCAACTAATCATTTGCATCCGGGGCTGCTCCGTCTTATAGTAATCATGTCCCTGATTTTATGTCATTTTTGTTGTATTGGTTGCAATCACATATATGGATACACCCTCCTATAGTTTGCTTGAACTTATTCACGAAACCTTCAATGAAGATGAGGTACGCACCCTTTGTTTTGCCCTTCATATTGACTTTGAAGATCTGCCGGCCAGTCTAGGCAAACAAGGGAAGGTTCGGGAGCTGATCTTATTATGCGCCCGTGCCCACCGGTTGGATGAACTGGTGGCCTACGGCCGGCAGCAGCGACCCCACCTGAACTGGCCAGACCCCCATCTGCTGGCCAATGAACAGCTGCTTGGTCAAGCGGTCACCCCCCCCCAACCATATGAGCCAGAGACGATCCTCATCCCAGCCGGGCCATTTCTGATGGGCAGCCTGCCGGCTGAGGGTGGGGCCGATGTGGAACGGCCGCAGCACGAAGTCACCCTACCTGCCTACGCCATTGGCCGTTACCCTGTCACCAATGCCCAATATGCTGTATTTCTGAAACAGGCCAAATATTCGCCACCACGCGGCTGGTTGGGGCCCAAAGCGCCGCCAGGCAAAGAGCAACACCCGGTGGTAAACGTCAGTTGGTATGACGCTGTGGCCTATTGTGATTGGCTGCGTGTACAAAGCACCCGGCCGTACCGCCTGCCAACCGAAGCGGAATGGGAAAAAGCGGCCCGGGGGACCGACGGCCGTGTCTACCCCTGGGGCAATGTGTGGGCCGACGGCCGCTGCCATCACCACAGCGACACCACCGCCCCCGTCAACGCCCACCCCGAAGGCGCCAGCCCTTTTGGCTGTCTGGATATGGCCGGCAACGTACGCGAATGGACCAGCACCCTGTGGGGCAGCGATTACCAGACGCCTGAGTACCCTTACCCCTACCAGGCAGAAGACGGGCGGGAAGACACGGCCGCGGGCACGGCCGTGTACCGAATTGTGCGCGGCAGCGCCTATGTTGATGATCAGGCGCGCCACCGCTGTGCCGCCCGTGCCTGGTATGCACCGGATAATAAAAACAAACACCGCGGCTTTCGTATTACAATCGCCAGATTACACACGCCCAATAGACCGGACCATAACCATGACAAACAGTAGAAACAGCATTGACTGGGAGTTATTAAAGCGGCGCATACGCACCGGCAAACTCACCCCCATTATTGGTGACCGCGTAGGCCACGACGGGTTTCTTACCAGTACGGCTCTCATTCAGGGCTGGGCCAATAAGATTGGCTATCCTATGCCCAATACCCAGAGCATTACCCGTGTCTCCCAATATCGCAGTGTCACCAAAGACCCCCTGGCCGCCAAAGAGGATTATCTGGAATATCTCAAGCAATATGTACTTAAGCAAGCGCGCCAGCAACAAAACGGCCCCAGCGACTTTTTAGACACATTAGAAGACGAACTGGAGATGCTTTCTTTTTCTCAGGTGGCTGCCCGGCTCAAATACCCCAATTTTGACGATGACACCATGAACCCCCTGAAAATCCTGGCCCACTTTGACATTCCCATCTACCTCACCACCAGCTTCCATACCTTTATGGCCCAGGCATTGGAAAAATCAAACAAAACCCCACGCCTGGAACTGTGTGCCTGGCATGATGAGAGCGGCCCAAGTCCCTCCCTGTTTGATAGCGACGAGTATGAAGATAATCCCCAAACACCAGTCGTCTACCATCTGCATGGCATGGATGCAGACCCGGCCACACTGGTTTTGTCTGAAGACGATTTTTTAGACTTTCTGGTGAACGTCACCCAACACGAACAGGCGGTGCCAAATCGCATCCACCAGGCAATGGCCGATTCTTCGCTGTTACTGTTGGGGTATGAATTGCAAGATTGGGAGTTCCGTGTTTTGTTCCGCGGGCTCATTAAAAGTAAACCAACGGCCCGGCGTTTGATGAGCATTTGCATCCAGCTGGATCCGCGGCAAAACGAAGCGGGTACTGCGCCAGAGGTAGAAAAATACCTGGAAACCTATTTCCGTGAATACAAATTTGAAATTTACTGGGGTGATGCCCAATCATTTACGCAAGACCTTTGGGATCAGTTAGGAGATTAAACATGGGCGTTCCTCTCAAAAATCCATACGTTGGGCCGCGTACATTTGAAGAGGACCACAAAGAGTTTTTTTTTGGCCGGGACAATGAAGCGCGCCAACTGCTCTCTATGGTCATTTCAGAACGGTTGGTGCTGTTTTATTCACAGTCGGGGGCCGGTAAAAGCTCTCTTATTAATACCCGCTTGCGACCAGGTTTATACGAAGAGGGGTTTACGGTGCTGCCTACAGCACGGGTGGGCGGGGCTTTACCAGAAGGGGTGAGTGACGTAGACAACATCTTTATGTTTAACCTCATCGCCAGCTTAAACCCCACAGATGATGATCCCGGCCACTTTACACAAACGACACTACACCACTATTTGCAATCACTTAAAGACGCCACCCCCACTACCGACGAGTATGGTCAGGAAAAGGCGTGGGTGTTGATCATTGATCAATTTGAAGAGATCGTGACCACAAACCTGGAGCGCTGGCAGGATCGCCAGGAGTTTTTCCAGCAGCTGGCGGAGGCGCTGCGGGCAGACCCGCTGCTGTGGGTGGTGTTGACGATGCGGGAAGATCATATTGCGGCTATCGAAGCCTATGCTCGCTACCTGCCTTGGGGCATTCGCCGGCGCTTTAACATGCAGCGCATGACGGCGGCGGCGGCCTTAAAAGCGATCACCGAACCAGCCCAAAAAGGGGGACGGCCGTTTATCGATGCGGCCGCACAGCGACTGGTAGACAATCTGCGCCAGTTACGTACTGCCGAAGAGGTAGGGGAAGCCCCCTTGGGGGAGTTTATCGAACCAGTACAACTGCAGGTGGTCTGTTACCAGTTATGGGAAAACCTGAATGCTCAGCCAGCCCCCCCCGAAATGATCACGGAAAAGGATCTACAGGCATTTGGTGATGTAGACGCCGCCCTGGCCCAATTTTACGAAACAGCCATCAGGCACGTTTTGCACCAGACACACGAATCAGAGCTGGCGCTGCGCCGCTGGTTTGAAGAGAAGCTGATCACTGAAGCCGGTACAAGGGGCACGGTCTACCGGGGTACAGAGACCACAGAAGGCATGTCTAACGAGACGGTGCGGCTGTTGGCAGACCAATACCTGCTGCGGGCCGAGCCGCGGGCCGGCGGGTTGTGGTATGAACTGGTTCATGATCGCTTCGTGGCCCCCATCTTACAAGCAAACCAGCAATGGCGGCTGCGGCAAAATCCGCTGATGCAGGCGGCAGAACTATGGTTACGCTCTCAACGTAGACGCGACCTGCTGTACAAAGATGAACAGCTCAGCAGCACGCTGGAGAGTGTCAAGTGGGAGATGCTGGAACCATCTGTACAAGAATTTCTGACGGCCTGCCAGGAGGCACAAAGCCAGCGTGATCTGGAACAGGCCCAACAACTGGCAGAAGAGCAGGCGCGCCGCGCCGAAGCGGAAGCCCAAACTGCCCGGCGGCTGCGCTTTTTAACCGTTGCCCTGGCCGCGGCTATTTTGGTAGCCATCTGGTTTGCCTTTACGGCCACCCGGGAGCGAGACACGGCCGTGAAAGCCCGCAGCACCGCCGAAGCCAGTGAAGGGATAGCCATCTTCCAACAAAACCAGGCCGAACTCAGCGAAGTAGCTGCCGTCAAAGCTCGGCAAACGGCCGAAGCCAACGCCACCGTGGCCATTACCAATGCCGATCTGGCCGCTACGCGTGAAGTAGAAGCCATTGCCAATGCCAACCTGGCCGCCACCCGTCAGGCAGAGCTGCTGGCCAGCCAGGCTGAAGCCGAACGTTTGCGGCAAATTGGCCTGGCCCAATCTTTATCCCTTCAAGCCAACGACCAGTTGGCACAAGATAATACCGAATTAGCAGCTCTATTGGCCTTAGAAGCCCTGCAATTAAATGAGGATAAAAATACAGACCTGGTCACCCGGATCATGACAGATTGGCACTTTAATATCGGTCTGTCCGGTCATAACCATGCCATTACAGCGCTGGCCTTTGGCGCGGCCACCAACGTGCTGGCCTCGGCTGATGACGCTGGCACCATCTTCCTCTGGCAGCTGGCAGCACCGGGCACATTGCCCACACTGCTGCCTCGCCAGGGCAACGGTATTCGAGCGCTGCAATTCAGCCCAGACGGCCATACCCTGGCGACGGCCGATGATAACGGCCGCCTGCAGCTCTGGACTACCCCGACTATTGAAACAGACCTTCAAGAACCGACCCTACTGGGGCATCAGGGGGCTGCCGTACTGGCGCTTGAATTCGATCATTCGGGGAATTTGTTAGCAGCCGGCACTACAGAGGGCATTATTTACGTCTGGGATACCCGTACGGCCGTTTCGGAAACAATCTCCTTAGATCAGGCAGGGCCTATCAACACCCTTACCTTTTCGCCTGATGGCCAGAAGGTAGCGGTGACAGCCGGTAACGAAATTCAGATCTGGCAGGTAAACCAGCCTACCGCCCCGCTCATGCGTTGGGAGAAAGAAGGTGTCACCTTGCAGACGGCCGTCTTTTCCCTCGATGGCTCTCTGCTTGCCGCCGGCGGCAGTGGTGCCAGCGGCAAGAACGGTGAACTTTATATCTGGCCCATCTCTGGGTTTGAGACCACGTTAACCACTGAACCTTTATCCCTTTCTATTCACAGAACATCCGTAATGGCCCTGGCTTTTGACCCTTCCGGGCAATTTCTGGCCTCAGCCAGCAGCGATGGGCAGATTTTATTATGGAACAAGCTCTCCATCGCTGATGCTTTCCGCTACAGCTCAAACGTCTCAGAAATTCCCGGAGGGGATTTTTTAATAGATCAATTTAGCAGCCAGGCCGGTTCTCCCCAGACCATCAACTTCAGCCATGATGGCCAGAACCTGGCTATTGGCCATGACAACGGCAAAATCCAACTCTGGCAGTTGATCCCCGAAGATCCCACAATCGCTCTGCGAGATGGGTTTGCCGAAGTTTGGGCTTTTGCTTTCAGCCCAGATGGCAAGATGATGGCCTCGGTCAGCGCCGATCAAGGGATCCGGCTGTGGTTAGCAGAAGATTTTCTGGCGTTTAATCAGCCCCCACCCTTTTACCTCAGTCCACCGCTGCCAGAATACCCGGCCGGTTTTAATCCCTTTGCCGGCAACGCCATCACTTTTAGTCCCACAGGCCTGTTGGCTTCTGTTGATTTTAGCAGCGGCATCTATCTGTGGTCACCATCCCAACTCTCTGATCTTTCGCGGGCCATACCCATCCCTGCAGCCTTCGAAGCTCACTTAGACCAGGTAAAGAGCATAGCCTTTCATGGTGATCCTTTGTTATTAGCCACGGGCGGCAATGACAGTGCTATTGCGGTGTGGGATGTCGTCGATCTGGCAAGCCCTGACCTTTTGCAAAAAGTAACGGCCCACGATGCCGTGATTAGCAACCTGGCGTTCAGCCCGGATGGGCAGTGGCTGGCGTCGGCAGACCAGATTGGCACGTTGTTGCTGTGGGATGTGGCCCATCTGCTGGCTGAAGGGGAGGCAACGGCTACCCTGCCCGGACACGAAGCCTGGATTAATTCACTCGATTTTAGCCCAGATGGGCAGTGGTTGGCCTCTGGCAGTGATGACACCCTGCTGAAAATTTGGGATTTAAGTGAGGTGGCCGCCGCTTCTTACCTGTCACCAACCATCTTGGTTGCACACACCACAAATGTTAATGCGGTGAAATTCAGCCCAGATGGTACACTGCTGGCGTCAGCGGATTTTTACGGCCGTGTGCTGCTTTGGGACACAGCCAATTTCTCCCAACCGCTACGTGAGTTTTACATCAACGATGGCCAGGTGTGGTCCTTGGCCTTTACCCCTGATGGCCAGGTATTGGCCGCCAGTTCAGAAAGGGGGGCCATTCACTTCTTGCCTTTAGGTGATCCTGTTGAAGAGAATTTTATGGCTACGGCATGCCGCCGGCTTTCGCGCAATTTAACCATGGATGAGTGGCATACTTACCTGCCCGGAGAAGGGGATTACCGCCTGACCTGCCCAGAAAATTTGCCCGACCCCCTCTATATTCAATCTTTGCTCACCAGTGGTGATGACATCAATGAAAGCATTAAAACCTTACAGGCGCTGACAGGCGAAAACACGGCACAGATCCTGGTGCTGGCCATCACGAACCTGGTGGAAAACCGGTTGATAGATCAGAACGAGGCCCTGACTTTACTGCAGCACCTGGTAGAAATCTACCCAGATAACGCCCAACTGGCTTACCCATTGGCGGTGTTGGGCTTGCAGTATCTTTATATCGTGGCCGACGATCCAGAAGGAATCGCGTTACTGGAACAAGCCCTAGCCCTGGACCCTGCCGTCATTCACAAGCTCCCGGCCAATCACCTGGACGCCTACACCATACTCACGTTGTGTTCAATGTCCATAACCCGGCGTGATACAGAAGAGACTCCCTTGTTTTGTGCCCAGGCTCTGGCCATCCCGGTAGCTCGTCTGACAACTTTTGACGGCTGGTATTACCTGGAAGCCTGTGGCAATGCGTTGGCCACAGAACAACTATCGCTGGCCGAGACGTTGTGCCAGCGGGCGTTTGTACTCGACCCTACCCTGGCGGCGGATTATTATGCGCTAAGAACGCTGCGTGACGGCCTTATCAAGGCCATGCAGGCACCCATAGACACGGGTAATTATGAGGCTGCGTTGACGGCAGCTGAAGAGCTGGCCACCATCCTTCCTGGCTCATCGCTGGCGTGGCGTGCCAATCTGGCCACGGTGTATACCGTCATTTGCCGGCAGGTAGACACGGCCGTGGACAACCCCGTGGTACGCAGTGCTTGTGAGCAGGCCTCTGCGCTGGCGCTGGCCTGGGGCGAGACCTTCTTAAATACAGAAGTCTGTCTGAGTGTGGGGCATACACCGGCCGGCGACCTGGTGCAGGCCAACTGTGAAGCCGCATTAGAAACGGCCGTGTCTGAAGCAAACACCATACGCTATCTATTCCCACTGTGTGCCCTGGCAGAGTCGCCATCGCTAAGTCAGTTTGGGCAGGCTGCCTGTGATGCGGTTGACGAAGCCTCTGTTCTGGCAGGGAAAATTGAACTCAACCAGCCCGTTTATGGCTCGGTTGAACCCTACCTGGGGGAATACTGGTTATTTACCGGGCAGGCCGGGCAAATCATCACCATTCGCCTGGATAAATATCAAAGTGAGCTCGATGCCCTGGTTACCGTGTTTGCCCCCGATGGACAATTTGTAGACGAAGATGACGAGAGCGGTGAAGAGCACAACGCGCTTTTAAGCAACCTGACCTTGCCAAAAAGTGGCGTTTACATCATTTTCGCCCATGGTTGGGATGATTCGTCCGGTGGTTATAAATTGGAGATTGTCCCGGCAGGAGAATAAGTGGATCATCCCCCCTGCCTATCCTTGGGGGCTGCCTTCATCATGGCATACACCACCTGTAAAAAGGCATGAATAGCCGGCGAGAGCCATTTGTCTTTGTGCCAGATGACTTGGGTCACCAGTTGAAAGGTAGGACCAACCCAGTTTAAGGGTACCAGCCGGCCCTGAGCCAGTTCAGCCGCGATGGCTACCTCCGGCAAAAAGGCCACCCCCAGCCCCACCATAGCACACTGTTTGATGGCTTCAACGCTATGAAATTCCATCATCGTATGCAAACGTACGCCGGCCTCGCTTATGGTTTTTTCAAACAGGAGCCGGTACCCACAGGTGGATTCGGTCAGGAGTATGGGGTCGGCTTGCAAATCGGCCGGCCCTACGGCCGTAGCGGCTGCCAATGGATGTGCCGGATAAGCCACTAACAGGATCGTTTCCGTAAGCAGCGGTTTAATGCACAGTTCTGGTGCATAAACAGGCTGGTCAATCACAAAAGCGATGTCCATGTAACCACCACGCAGCGGCCGTGTCAGGTTTACTTCCGGACGTGGACGAAAAATTAACTGAACCTGCGGGTAACGCTGCCGAAATGTACGCAGTACGGCCGGGATGCGGTACGTACAGAGTGTCTCTGGAGCGGTGACGGTTAACGTGCCCATCGGCGTTTCGGCATCAGCTACCATGTCTTTGGCTTCACCTGCCAGGTCCAACAACCGTTCCGCATAATGAAGCAGCCGCTGTCCGGCATTGGTGAGCATAACTTGTTTGCCTAAACGATCAAAAAGGGTGACACCCAGCTCTTTTTCCAGGGCCTGAATTTGGGCAGACACGGTAGATTGGGCGTAGTTGAGCATTATGGCCGTTTGTGAAAAACTTAAGGTTTGTGTTAATATGCGAAACGTATGCAGTTGTTTTAAATCCACGTGCTTTTTGGTGCCTCCTATCGATAATTTCGATAATTATATTCTAAAACGTTCGTTATGAGTAATAGTGCTGCTATGCTATGCTATGGCATCTGGTCATTTGGAGGATACTATGAACGACTCACTCTTACGACAACGCTTGATCGACAGCCTGCGTAAAAACGTACAGGTTTTGGGCCATCTCTTGCCAGGGGTCACCCAGGCAGAGGCCAGCACCTGGCGTGATGGTCCTGATGGCTGGACAATTCTAGAAATTGTCTGCCATCTGCACGACTATGACGCCATTTTTCTAGAACGGGGCCAACTGATGCTAAGCCATGATCACCCCACCTTCCCTGTTTATGACCACCTGGCTATGGTTGTAGAGCGGGCCTATAATCAACAGGATTTAACCCAGGCTTATACAACCCTGATGGCCTCAAGAGAACCTTTTATAGCCTTTTTTAACGAGTTGGAGGATGCTGACTGGCAGCGTACAGGGCAGCACGTGACACAAGGCCCTTACACCTTATACACGCTGGCCGCCCACGTAAGCTGGCATGATGCAAACCATATTGAACAAATTATGCGTATCATCGCCGAAAATAGAGAAAGGTAAAGGGTCTATGACGTTAACCCTGAACACATAACAGCGTGTCTATCCGTCGGTTTTGATGGATAGACACGCTTAAAACGACCTTCACTTCAGCCAAACAAAAGGTTGTTTTTAGACGGTCACGCATAACCTTGGAGGGATCATCATGTTAACACCTACAGAACGAGCCGTTTTGATCGAGGAGATTCGCACTTTTCCGGCCACATTAGAGGCACTGGTAACGGGTTTAAGCCCGGCCCAACTGACCACCCCTTACCTGGAGGGTGAATGGACCATTGCTCAAAACGTCCACCATACGGCCGATTCACACCTGAACAGTTACATACGCTTAAAACTGATGTTGACAGAGACCCGGCCGTCGCTCAAACCGTATGATGAAAATGCCTGGGCCCGCTTCCCGGACGCCACACCCCCAGACTTTGCCCTGACATTTCAGATCTTACGCGGGCTGCACGGCCGTTGGGTAGCCGTTTTTGCCAGCCTGACGGAACCAGAGTGGCAGCGTGTAGGTTACCACCCAGATATGGGTGACATCACGGTGGAAGACCTGCTGCGCACCTATGCCGCCCACTGCCAGGCCCACCTGGACCAGATCCGGCGCACACTGGTGGCCCAATAAGCCCTTTATCACTCACTCTTCAAAGGGCAAGTTTGGGCAAAGGGCATGGTACGCCGTGGTTTCTGACTGCTCTTCAAAGGCAATATACTGCGCCCATTCACTGCGTGTCAGGTTGCGGGTGAGGCGAGCGCACACCTTCTCTATCAACTGCTGTGAGCGCAAAAACTGGACGGCCTCAAAATTCCACAACGTTGCCAGAATGTTGCTGGCAGTAGCCAGAACATCGCCATCTGGGTGCATAACTATGGCCCTGATAGTTTGCCCCTGGTGAATACGCCCCAATTCGCTGGTTGTAGCCATCTCCCAAAAGCGCAGGTTACCATCCTCACTACCCGTTATTAAAAACGCGCCACTTGTACTAAAGACAAGCGAACGAACGGGACTGTCATGTACCAGATTAGCTACCAGCGTCCCGGAAGCCACGTTCCAGACACTGGTGATGTTATCGGCGCTGCCTGTGGCCAGGAAACGGCCGTCTGGGCTGAATGCCAGAGCATACACCGCTTCGTTATGCCAAAACTGCTTTTGCTCGTCACCAACCGCCGCATTATATACCTGCACACGGCCGTCATCCCCCGCGTGTACAACATACTGACCATCGGGGCTAAAGGCTACTGCCAGAACCCGGCTGTTTTGGGGGATGGTTAGCCACTCGCTGCCCGAAGCCACATCCCAAATAGTGACCCCAAATGTACCCCCTGGGGTGGCCACCTGGCCAGCGGTTATCAGTCGCTGACCGTCTGGGCTAAAGGCCAGGTCGCCGACCGTTTGGCCCACAGCCAGGGTTAGACCAGCTGTGTTCGAGGCCATATTCCATAAGAAAACGCCCTCATATTGGCCAGCGGCGGCCGCCAGACGGCCGTCTGGCGAAATGGCCACAGCTTGCAGCGGCTGCTCCGTTTGGAAAAAGGCTGCAGCCCCATCTGGTGTCAGATCACCAACAGCCAGCGCCGCCCATTCCCAGACGCGCAGCCCATCACGGCTGGTCGTCACCAACTGCGTGCCATCTGGTGTCAAGGCCAGGTCGTGGACCGGGTCATAATGGGTAGCCCGGCCAATTTCCGGTGTATCTTTGGTTACATCCCACAAGGCCACAGTGCCATCCAGGGAACCTGTCGCCAGCAATGTGCCATCGGGGTTGAAAGCTGTGACAAAGGCCGGGGTGTCATGAATCATAAAGCCTACTTCCTGACCAGTAGTGGTATCCCAAAGGACAGATGTGTTGTCATCACTGGCGGTCACCAGCCATTTACCATTGGGGCTAAAGGTGACATCATTGACAAACGCCTGATGTTCAAAATCCTTCAACTCTTGGCCACTGTTGGCCTGCCAGAGGCGCACGGTACCATCGGCACTGGCGGTGGCCACTTCACGGCTGTCTGGGCTGAATGCGGCGTCAACGATCCAATCCTCGTGAAACAAGGTGGTAACACGGGCCCAATTAAAACGGTTCCAGACCCGTGCGGTGTTATCTGCCCCATACGTGACCAGGCGTTCACCATTGGGGCTAAAGACTGAACCATAGATGGCATCATCGTGAGATAACGTCACCAGAAGGGCCACTTTGTTGACATCCCATACCCAGGCACGCCCTTTCTCATCGGTGGACACCAGCAAGTCGCCATCTGGGCTGAAGGTGACATCCCAAACCACGTCACCCTGGTTGGTGTTGAGGCGCGGGCTGCCGGTGCTGACGCTGGTCACACGGACGGCGCCGTCATAGCTGCCGGCGGCAACGGTTTGGCCATCCGGGCTAAACTCTACGGCATTAACCCAGTCGGCGTAGGCAAATTCCCACATAAGTTCACCAGAAGCGGCATCCCACACCGTAACCATGCCCTCGTAGTTTGTCTCTGTTTCATGACCGGTGCCGGTAGCGATCAGGCGGCCATCGGAGCTAAAAACGGCCGTCAGCACAAACCCCTGGTGAGGCAAGCTCAACAAGCGTTCACCACTGTTCGCGTCCCAGAGAACGGCCGTGCCATCATCGCTGGCTGTTAACAGGCGGTGGCCATCTGGGCTGAAAGCAACCGCATTCACCCAATCATCGTGGTTAAACTCATCCTTAGCGGCGGGTAGGCGGGCCAGCAAGCTGCGCAGCAGTTGTTCGCCCTCAAACGTGGGGTGATGTTGGAACGATTCAATAGCCACCAACGCACTCAGCGTAAGTTTGTTTTGCTGCTGCAACAACTCACCGGTGATGGCCGTCTTAAGCGCCAGAGCTTCCTCTTTTAGCGCTGTAGCGATATCTCTTTGGCGGGCGGTTTCGGCTTCGGCGGCTACGGCAATGTCTCGTTGTTCTTCGGCGATGACTTTTTGTTTTTCAGCTTCGGCGCGGGCTTCTGTGGCCAGGTCACGCTGTTCTTCAGCCACTTCCCTTTGCTCTTGGGCGTCAACCGCGGCCGATTCGGCCGTAGCCTGGGCAAAAATAGCGATCTCCTTTTGCAGAAGCGCCTCATGTTCATTAACCACGGCCGTGGCCCGGGCTTCCTCCGCAATACTCCGCTGCCGGTCAGCTTCTACCCCTTCTACATAGGATAAGATGGCCAGAAAAGCGATGATCAGGGAAACGGTCGCCCCGGCCATGGCCAGCCGTCGGCGGCGGGTAGCGTCCTGACGGCTGGCCTGCACATAGTGGGTTTGGGTGGCGGTGGGTACAGGTTCCTTGCCGGCCGCGTCAATTAACATTGACTCCGCCCTTTTTAAGTCATCACCGCGCAGTAAAAAGCTGTGGTTATGGCCGTTTTTATCCCACTCCGCAGCACGCACCAACAGGCGGGTATGGGCCTTCACCCACGCCAGGTCGGTGTGAATGATTTGGATCATCTCTGGGACACGGCTCTGCAATTCCTCTTCATTGCGCATGAAAACCCAATTATGGGCCGAAATTTTCGGGTGGAGCGGATCCCCCTTTTCTGGTTCACGATAGAGCACGGGGATCAGGCGTTTATGATGACTAACGGCCGTTTCAATCTCTTTGCTACATACTTCAGACTTAAGCGAATCAGGGCTGATCACAAAGGCAAAAGCATCGGCATCTTCAATGCCTTGTTCAATTTCTGCCCACCAATCAGCTGACAAGGGGATACCCTGCCAATCTACCCAGGTGCCAATACCGGCTGTCTCTAAGGTGTCATGTAATTGTTGTACAAACGGTTTGTCTTTACGCGAGTAGGAGATAAAAACCTTTACCTGCTGTTTTGTTTCTTGACTCACAATACCTCTCTATTCATCTAAGAGCCAGATGCTGTGACATCGTTTCCCTCTGGTCACACTCCATTGCCTGAAATGGTGATGATGATCAATTAGGATTCATTGTATAGATACTGGCCAAAGTAGCAAGAGGTATTACGAAATTCCAGTATACATAGAGGCAGAGTGTTGGTAAACTAGATAGTACCAGTAACCAGAAGTCCGTCATCAGTTTTCAGTAGACTATTTCCAGACGTAGGCCAGCACTGAAAACTGGTCACTGATTACTGAAAACTGGTAATAGGATGGCCCGGCATACGGCCGTGCTCCAGGAAGTGGCTATGACGCAACCATTTGAATTGTGGGATAAAGCAGATGCCAAAGACATCGTTATGATCGCCGGCTGGCGGCAGTGGGCTGACGCCGGCTCTATTTCCTCTGGCCTGCCCCACTATCTCATTCAACTTACCAACGCCAAACACATTGGGAATATGGCCCCAGATGGGTTTTATCTGTTCCAGATTCCCGGCACCCACCATCTGCTGCGGCCAGTGGTGAGCTTTGCCAATGGCTACCGGCAGTCGCTGGAAAGGCAGCGCAATGAAATTTACTATGCCGGCAACCAGGAGAAAGGGATGGTCATATTCCTGGGCGATGAACCAAACATGGATGTTGACCGGTATGCTGCCGCTTTTTTTGCGGTGGCCCGCGCTTTGGGCGTCAAACGCATCGCCTCGCTGGGCGGTGTTTATGGACCTGTGCCCTATGATAAAGACCGGGAGGTGGGCTGCATTTACAGCCTGCCGGAGATGCAGCCAGAATTGAGCCAATATGCTGTTCGCTTTTCAGACTACCAGGGCGGCGCATCGATTGGCTCTTATCTGGTAGACCGTGCTGAAAAAGAAAAGATGCCGTTTCAAGCGTTTTACGGGTTTGTACCCAACTATGACTTTGCCCAACTTGGGGCCGCCGGGCGTGAAGTGCGCATTGAAAATGATTACAAGGCCTGGTATGACATTATGCGCCGCATCAACCACTTGTTTGATCTGAATTTGAACCTGGTTGACCTGGAACAAAAAAGCCACTACGTACGGCAAGCAATGGAAACACAGATTGAGGAATTGGCAGACAAGGCACCCCACCTGAAAGTACGGGAGGTTTTGGCCCAGATTTCTGGGCAGTTTACGGAACGGCCGTTTGACCCGCTGGATGATGTATGGGAACAGGGGCTGGCCGATCTCTTTAAGGATATGGATGATTAGCCTTGTGGTTTGTGGGCGGCTGAAGACACACCTGGCAGGGCAACAATAAATGCAGCTCCTTGCCCCGCCTGGCTTTCAGCCCAGACACGGCCGTGCTGCGCCTCTACTAATGACTTAACAATGGCCAGCCCTAACCCTGACCCCCCCTCCGTCTGCCGTTGGCGTGATTTATCTCCCCGATAAAAGCGATCAAATGCATGGGCTAAAGCCTCTGGCAGCAAACCAGGGCCGGTATCTTGCACCGCCAGCTGAACAGTATGATCGACTACGATGGCAGTGAGGGTAATACGGCCATGAACCGGCGTAAACCGCAAAGCATTGTCCACCAGGTTGTCCAATACCTGAGCCATCCGGTCAGGGTCTACATTCACATCTGGCAAACCGGGGGCGGCGTTCAGTTCCAACACGATCTCCTTTTCTTGAGTTCGGGGCCAATGGGCTGCATAGGCTCGCTCCAGAAGAGCATGCGGCGAAACCAGCCGCGGTGCCATGGTCAACTCACCGGCTTCAGCCAGCGACAGGGTACGTAAATCTTCCACCAGCCGGTTAAGCCGCTGCGCTTCGTCATGCATAATCTCAAACGTGGGCAGCTCTGGCGGCAAGACACCATCACGCAGTGCCTCTGCGTGACCCAAGATAATGCTAAGCGGCGTACGCAGGTCATGCGCAATGTCGGCCGTCATCTGGCGGCGCAGTGCCTGGGCACGGGCCAACTGGGTGCTCATCTGGTTAAAAGAGACAGCCAGTTGCCCCAATTCATCATCACTGCGCACCGGCACCTGCTGTGCCAGCTGGCCCTTAGCCATGCGGTGGGTGGCATGAGTAAGTTCCTGCAACGGCCGTGTCAGGCTGCGTGACAACACCCCCCCCAACATCAGCGATACACCAACCGCGCCCATCGCCGCCAGCAGAATGGCCACATTCACCCGCCGTGAAAAGGCAGCCCGATACTGCTGCCGTTCTGCTTCTAATGGTTCAACCACATAACCAACCACCTGGCCCTCTACTTCAATGGGCACACCATTACGCGCCAGGTCTAGAGGCACACGCTCACCTACCCGGTATCTTCCCCCCGGCACCATCACCGCCCCTTGTACATCCGTGATAGCAAAGGGGAGGCGGTCTTGGCCCGGGCCGCGGTCTGGGCCCATACCGTGGTTTGGCCCGGGGCCACTGTCCGGACCATGCCCACCAATAAAGCGTGGCATCAGTTGATGAACCTGACCCCAACCACCGTTAGCCAGATAATAATCTGCCAGTTGTTCGGCAATAAGTGCCTGGTTTTGCTCCACAATGAAGTTGCCAAATTCTACGGCCGTGATCCGGCTGGCCAGAAAAGCCACCAGCCCAACGCCGGTCAGGCTGACGAACAAAAACGCCAGGGTGAGCTTAAAAGCCAGAGAACGCATCTTATGCCAGGGTGAAACGGTAGCCCACGCCATAGACCGTTTCAATGTAGCGGGGCTGGCGCGGATTGGGCTCTATTTTGCCGCGCAGGTTTTTGATGTGAACGTCAATGGTGCGCTCATACCCCTCAAAGGCGTCACCCTGTACCCGTTCCAGTAAATCCAGGCGGGAAAAGGTACGGCCAGGCACAGCCATCATCGCTGCCAGCAAATCAAACTCCGAGCGGGTCAGGTCTACACGTTCCTCATTGACCTTCACTAGAAAGCTGTCTTTGTCCAGCATAATGTCACCCACACGCAGCACCCCGGCTTCGGGCAAAACTTGCCCAGTGCGGCGTAAAAGGGCGCGCACCCTGGCCAGGAGTTCACGAGGGCTGAAAGGCTTGGTAATATAATCATCGGCGCCAAGTTCCAGACCCAGCACTTTATCATCTTCTTCTACTTTGGCGGTGAGCAGGATGATGGGGGTGTCCCGTTCACGACGATGGACACGCAAGAATTCGTAGCCATCCATCTCTGCCATCATAATGTCCAGTAAGATGAGGTCAGGTTTTTCCTGGCGGGCCAGGAAGAGGGCATCACGGCCGTTAGGCGCCGTCAGCACCCGAAAGCCCCCCTGCTCCAGGTATGCCTTTACCAGCGAAACCAATCGCTCTTCATCATCGACGACCAGTATGGTTTTGATCATATCGTTACCCATTTCCGCAAAGGCGGCCAACCATTGCCATGTCGGGTAATCGGCACTGCTTAAAGCGATCTTCATGTTGAATGATTGTTGCCGATTACCTAGTATCAGTTTTCAGTCATCAGTGACCAGTTTTCAGTGCTGGCCTATCCCTGGAAATAGTCTACTGAAACTGATGACGGACTTCTGATGACTGGTCCTAGACATCTTAACCCGAAGTTGTTAAGAGATTATGAAGAGAGCGGACAGGGATTGTAAAGAGGCTGATGGAACCATGTCAATTTATATACCGCTGTTGGTTTGGTTCTCTTCATTCCTATATCATAATGGAACAGAGTATCTTTTTTGTTATGCTTAAGGCAGGCTTGATAAGCCTGCCAGGTTTCTGAAAAAGAGATAGCATACGTTCAGGCAGGTTAAACGGAATGGCTTCCCATTTAGTCACGCAACTGGCAGCTTACATCCCTCGTGATCGGGTTAACAACATTTTTGACGGCACACCATTGGCAAAGGATGGGGTAGCCCTTATTGCCGATATCTCTGGTTTTACGCCGTTGACAGAGGCGCTGACGCACGGTTTACAGGCCGATCATGGGGCAGAGGAGCTGACGCGGGCCCTGGACGCCGTTTTTACGCCGCTCATCGACCAGGTACACCACTACCGGGGCAGTGTCATCAAGTTTGGCGGCGATGCCCTAATTGTATGGTTTGGCCGGGAAAAACGGGGGCGGCGTACGGCCGTGATTCACCGCGCCCTTACTGCGGCACAGCGGATGCAAAACGTCATGCGCCAGCGTGGGCAGATTCCCACCCCTATTGGCGCTGTTACGCTGCGTATGAAAATTGGCCTGGCCTATGGTTCCGTTCAACGCTTTAATCTTGGCCTGCCCGACTTTGGGTATGAAGATGTACTGGCAGGGGGTACACTAGACCGCATGGCAAACAATGAACACCAGGCCACGCCAGGCGACATTATGGTGGATGCGGCAACATGGCAGTTGGTGGACACGGCCGTATCGGTGAATGCCTGGCGTGAGGGTGTAGCCGTCGTTGGTAAGTTGTGCCGTTCAGCCCGCCCCAAACCCTGGCCGCCTCTTACCTGGGCAGAAGACGCTGAACCAGAACTGGTGGAAAAATTGGCCGCTTATGTACCGCGGGCCATTTTGGAAACCTTGCAAGCCGGGCAAACACAGGTAGCCGAGTTAAAACCTGTCGTTAGTTTGTTTGTGCAGTTTCATGGGCTGGATTACGATACCGACCCGGAGATCGCTTCCAAGCTGCAAACGTATTTTGCCGCCGCGCAGCAGGTAGTAGCCCGGTATGGTGGTCGTCTCAACCGTCTCATTACCGGCGACAAAGGCAGCCTGCTGCACATTATTTTTGGCGCGCCGCGCAGTGTAGAAGAGCAAGAGATACGCGCCACCCGCTGTGCGCTGGATTTGCAGACCGAGTGTGGGGGGCTGCCCTTCATCGCTATGCAGCGCATTGGGGTCACCAGTGGGCGCGTCTTTGCCGGGCCCGTAGGCTCCCCTCGCCGCCATGATTACACGACGATGGGCGATGCTATTAACCTGTCTGCCCGGTTGATGCAGCACGCGGCTGATCACCAGATTTTGCTGAACACGGCCGTGCGCCACCAACTTAGCAGCGCTATACGGGTGACCGACCACGGCATCATCCAGGTCAAGGGCAAGACGGATCCCATCCATATCTACGCGGCGACTGACTACCAGCCGCCGAAATGGCAGAGGCGGCATACAGAGAAGCTCTTTGGACGGGACGAGGAATTATTGGCCATCCATAATCGGTTATCGCTCATCGATGCTCAGTTCATTCAACGACTACCGATCACGGCGGCCGCAGGCGAGTCAAAGAGCCAGACCCAGTCACCGGGTGGTATCATCGTCATCATCGGCGAAGTAGGGCAAGGGAAAACACTGCTCCTGGATAAAGTGCGCGCAGAAACGGAAGCAGCCTGGCAGCCGCTGCGCCAGGGTGGCATCTGGGCCAGCGGCATCAGCCTGGCCTATGGCAATACCTTCACCGGCTATCTGTTCATCGAACTACTGCGTGATCTGCTCAACGTTCCTCCTGCGGCCACACCATACCAAACCAGCCAGCGCCTGCGTGTCTTTTGCGAGGAATTATTTGGCCTGACACGGCTAGAAAGCACTTATCCCTATCTGGCAACATTCATGAACCTGCCCTTACCCGACGATATTGCGGCCCGCCTGGAAGGGTTGGCCGGGGAGAGTGTACGCTGGCAGTTGTTTGAACTGGTTCCCGAACTGCTGCGCCTGCTTTGCCAACACTATCCCGTGGTCCTGGTGCTGGATGATTTGCAATGGGCTGACGCTACATCGCTGCAGCTGTTAGAGCGATTGGCGCCGCTGACGGCTGAATTGCCGCTGCTGTTGTTGTTGGCTTTGCGTCCAGAGATGGAGACGCGGGCATGGGCGATAGTGCAGGGTTGGGACGCCAGCGAGCTGCCGCTTACCCGGCTCACCCTGGCCCCATTGGATGAAGCTACCGCGGCGGCCCTTATTGGCGCGCACGCCCCTGACTTGCCGCCGCCAGTGACGGATTACCTGGTCGCCAAAGGGGGCGGCAACCCCCTCTTTTTGGTGGAATTGGTACGCACCCTCAAAGTGATGGCTGACGCCGACATGGCCCATGTAGAACTAGACGCCCTGGATTTACCCAACTCGGTGCAGGGGCTGCTGCTGGCTCAATTAGACCGGCTGGCGGTAGAAACGCGTCATACACTGCAGCTGGCGGCCGTGATTGGCAAAACGTTTCTGGATCGTGTGCTGGCCAGCATCAGCACCGCCGAGGAGCAGGTCGCCAGCTTGTTGTCTGAACTGGAAGGGCGCGACTATATTCGCCCCGACCGCGCAGACCTGGGTGAGGCCCATACCTTTCGCCACGCCCTCATTCAAGAAGGGGCATACAGCACACTGCTGCATGAGCGGCGGCGCATGTACCACCGCCAGGTGGCGGAAGCGTTTGAGCAGCTTTTCCCGGCAGCTATCGCTGAACAGATGGCTTTTTTGGCCTATCATTGGGAACAGGCTGAAGAGTTAGACAACGCTGTTTACTACCTTAGTCTAACGGCCGACCAGGCCCGTTTGCTTTACGCGCATGAAGAGGCTGAACTGCTCTACGGCCGTATTCTAACCCTGTTAGAAAAAATACCGGCTGATGCGGCTGTGCTAGATCGCCAGGCCAGAACCTATCTGAAAATGGCTCAGGTCAAAGTAAACAATCTTGATTTTGACGGCGCCCAAACGTTTTATGAACGCGCCTTTGACCTGTTGGAGCATTTGGAAGCAAGCCAGGCAGCGGCCGATGACCCTATGGGCGAAACGGCCGTGCCTGTGTTCCGTTGGGGCGTGCTGGCCGAATTTACCCATAACCTGGATCCGGCTTACGTAGAGACTGGAGAAGCCTTACAAGTGATCATTAACCTGTTTGATGGGCTGGTGGAGTTGGATAACGATTGGAACATCATCCCTTTGCTGGCGCGCCGTTGGCAGGTGCTGGAGGATGGGCGGCGTTACCGATTTGAACTAAGGCGGGATTGGCGCTGGAGTGACGGCATGCCGGTAACGGCCCATGATTTTGTCTTTGCCTGGCGGCGTAACCTTACCCCACAGACCAGCGCCGGGATGGCCCACCAGTTGTATGCTATTCGGGGGGCAGCTGCTTTTCACCGGGGGGAAGCAGAGGATGCCACGGCCGTGGGCATTGAAGCCCTGGATGATTGGACATTAGAAATTGTGCTGGATACCCCCATTCATTACTTCCTTTACTTGCTGGCTTACCCGGTCACGCTGCCTCAGCCGGCTCACCGGGTACGGCCGTACCCGGAAAGCTGGGCCCGGCCAGCGCAGGTGATCTGCAATGGTCCATTTCAGCCCGACTATGATCCCCATCAGGGGACATTACGTCTCATTCGTAATCCCCATTACCGGGGCTTACGGACAGGTAATGTCACTCAGGTATCTTTGCAATTTCACGAACCGAACTGGCAGCAGTATCAGCAAAATCAGGTCGATTGGTGCCGGGTAGATGACAGAGCTGATTTACCGGCCCTGTTTCCGGAATCTGCTTTTTTGGTGCAGGGGTTTGTCACCTTCTTTTTGGGGTTTGCCTGCCATACCCCTCCCTTTAACAACAAGCTGGTGCGCCAGGCATTTGCACACGCGGTAGACCGCCACGAACTGGTACAGGCCGCCTGGGCAGGCGTGCAAAAGCCGGCATTTGGCGGTTTTGTACCCCCGGGCATGCCCGGCCATTCTCCAGAAATTGACCTGCCATTTAACCCTGAAAAGGCCCGCTATTTACTGCATCAAGCGGGGTATGCGGATGGGCGCGTACTGCCGCCGATAACCCTGGTGGCGCTGCCGGGATTTGCGGGAACGCCTACCTATTTAAGGTGGGTATGGCAAACCCATTTAAACGTAACGGTAGAGATCAAAGAGAGCCTGACAGATGAGGAATTTACGGCATACCTGAAAAAGGGAGAAGGGCATCTGGCGTTATCAGGTTGGTATGCTGCTTTCCCCGACCCGGATGATGTGCTGCGAGGGCTTTTTTACAGCCGTAGTTCCAATAATATCTTAAACTGGCACCATGCCCTGTTTGATGATCTTTTAGATCAGGCGCAAGCAGCCAGGAGCTCACAAAAACGCTTCGATTTGTACCACCGGGCCGACAGGCTGCTGGTACAGGCAGAAACGGCCGTGGTGCCCCTTTACTACCTGCAGGCTTATGGTCTGTTGCGCCCGCCTTTTCACTTTGCCGATACCGGCAAAATCATCCGCGACGGCAATATTAAGTTCAAAAATATCCTGGCCAGGTGACGAGCATGGCCAGGTAGTTGTCACCTGAAGCTATCACGGCAGCTTGACACAGTTGCCAGTTCCCAACCGTACACTATGATCCGCGTTAGCCACCAGGACACACATCTTTTCAGCACCATAAGGGCCAAACGGCCGTTCGTTAAAATGATACTCCGTAAAGGGACTAGAGCCTCCGTATATTTTCCAGGGGCCAGAACCAGGGGCACCGGCATTTTCTGGGGAAACCGTGTCAAAGAAAAAGTGAAGGTGAACGCCCGGCAGTGTCGGTGTAAAGTTAAAGGTATCATACGCTACCACAAAATTGAAGGTTTCATCCAACATGATCTGGTTGATGCGGACGTAGGCAGCCGGAGTGGGGGCGGGTTTTTGCACAGCTGGAAGATAGATAGATTGATCCAGAATCTGTGTATTAAGTGCGCCGCTGCCCGTTTGCACAAACTGGTAAGGGTTGGGTACATTATTCTCAAACCGGGTATTGATGATCTGAACCGTGGCCGGATCACTGCCAACACCATCCACATAA
>WYBM01000063.1 GCA_011525915.1 Ardenticatenaceae bacterium
GTGACGGCGAGTTGTACGTGGCCCATTACAGCAGCGGCAGCGGCGCTGTCTACCAGATTCAGACCACCACCCAGGCCCTCTTTGCCGGTACCGACCTGTTTAATTATCTGCCTGTGGTCATGCGCCCAGAAGGCACCCCCATGACCCCCACGCCTACGCATACCAACACCCCCACAAACACACCGACAGCCACTTACACGTCCACCCCCACCAATACACCAACAAACACCCCCACCTTTACACCCACCCCCACCTTCACCTTTACGCCCACGCCCACCGCCATACCCCCTTTGGGCTGCAGCTAACATACAATCAAATCCAGTAGCCTATCATCCGTAAACCATCACCCGTTTACGGATGATAGGCTACCGCTTATGGCGTTAAGATCAGGGGGGTTTATTACAGTTGGCAGGGATTTCGCAGCCGTTACCGACTGTAATAATAAACCCTATCAGGCGGCCAGCAGTTCGTAGACTAAGGTAGGTTTGGCTTTGCCTTTAACGGTGACCCGGTCACGAGGGCGAAGCACGGCCGTGTCCCCTTCTAACAAACTTTCTGTGTCTTCGCTTAACAAGACGGGCGTGCCCCACTCCTTGGTGAGCGATTGCAGGCGGGAAGCCAGGTTCACCGGGTCCCCAATCACCGTATACTCCAGCCGTGTTTCCCCACCGATGTTACCGGCCACCATCTCGCCGGATGAGATGCCAATGCCAATGGTCAGTTGTGGCAAACCCAGCGCCATCTGTTCAGCATTAAACGCAGCCAGGGCGCGTGTCATTTGCCAGGCGGCATGGACGGCACGCAAAGCATGGTCAGGCTGGCGAATGGGCACACCAAAGATGGCCAATAACGAATCGCCGCCAAATTTATTGACCATACCCCCGGCACTAACAATAACATCCACCATGTGTGTGTAGTAGCGGTTAAGAATGTTGACCACCTGCTGCGGTGGCAGCCGTTCAGAAAGCGTGGTGAAGTCACGAATATCGGCAAAAAGCGCGGTGGCTGCCACCGTCTCACCACCCAAATCTGCACCTTCGGTGATGACCCGTTCAGCCACTTCGCGGCTGACATAACGGCCAAATAGATCGCGCATTTTCTGGCTTTGCGCCAGCTGCGCCAGCGTATGGTTAAAATGGTGAGAAAGCTGGCCCAATTCATCGTTGGCCTGCACGGGCACACGCGGGCTGAGGTCACCCTGAGCCACCTGGGTCATGGCCTGGCTGAGCGTGGTTAACGGCCGTAACAAACTGCGCGCTGTCAGCCAGCTTAGCAAAATGTTGCTCACCAGCGCCACCCCCACAATAAACAGTACCGTCAATTGCAGCCTGTCCAGCAGTTCATAAGGGTCTACCCCGGTGGCCATGCTGCTGAGGATGCCGTTGCGTGCTGAGACCGCCAGAATAACCAAGGGCACAAAGCCGGTCAGCAAAAAGGTGGCCACCAGCCGCAGCCGGGCGCTAATGCGGGGCACATCCAGGGTCAAAAAGGCGCCGGTAGGAAAGAAGATGGGCAGCTGGTCTTGCCAGATGGCGTCAGCCAGCAAAAAAACGAGTGTAGCCGTCGTAACGCCCCCCACCAAGCTGACGCCAATAAAGGTGCGCAGGAAAATCTCCAGCGAGGTAGAAACAACCGTAAGACCACCCTGGGCAAAAAAGAAGCCGGCCAGCAGCCAGACACCCAAACTGATCAACGCTACAACCAGGGGGTAAGTAGCGGCCCAATGCTGCCAACGCTGTGGCAAATGGTCGGCCGGCAGCCCGGCTTTCACCTGGCGCTCCCAGGCAGCCAGACGGCGGCCAATGGCGTGGGCCAACAGCACAGCCAAAAGGTTAAGGATGAGTATCACGGCCGTGAACGTCAGCCAATCAGCGTTTGATCCCCGCCAAAAGGCGATGTTGGCATGAAACGTTTCCAGGTCAATATACGCCAGAAAAAAGAAGATCAGAAAGGCACCAATAATGTTGCTGACAACCAGAGTAAGGTAAATACGGTGATAGGCTCTCATCTACAACCTCACTTTGACAAGGCCGTCTTCTTCCTTCACATCATACTTTTTCAGGCGGTACATTTCGTCTTCCGGCCAGAGAATACGGCCGTGACGTATATCAAAACAGTATTCATGGTCCGGGCAGGTGACCTTATAATGGCTCATCCAGCCCTCGGCCAGGTCAGCCCCGGCATGTGGGCAGGCAGCGCTGAAGGCATAGAGCTTGTTTTCATACCGGGTGAGAATGAGTTTACGGCCGTTGATGGTCACTGTGGTCATCTGGCCCGGCGTTACCCGTTCAGCCCTCACCGTTTCAAAATAACCATTTGCATCGGGCACCGCTTTAGACTTATACAGCTGCATGGAACTCTCCAGATAATTGGTAACCACCTTTATGACTCTGGACCTGCTTCAGCCATAAGCGCTTCAATGGCTGCGACCGCTTCCTGATCAGACCCTCGTGTAAATTCACCAATATGCACATAGCGAATGTGGCCGCGTTTATCGATCAGGTAGGTGGTGGGCCAGTATCGCTGGCCATAAGCGTTCCAGGTCAGGCGGTCATTGTCAATGGCCACCGGATAGGTAATATCATTTTCGGCCAGCGCGTCGGCCACGTTATCAATATCTCGCTCATAAGAAAATTCCGGGTAATGAATGGTAACCACGGCAAAGTCATCCCCGGCATACCGGGCGTGCCATTCCTTAATCCAGGGCGTCGTGCGTTGGCAGTTAATACAACCAAAGGTCCAGAACTCCACCAACACGACCTTACCCTGCAAAGAAGCCAGGGTAATGGGCTCAGCGGCGTTGAGCCAGGTGTCGTTTTTAAATTCAGGGGCAAGGCCCAGATCAGGCAAATCAGCTTTCATGGGTTTCTCTGTAGGGGTGGGCACGGCCGTGTCCCTGGGAACACCTTCCTCTGCCCCCGGTTCCACCGCCATCACCGGTAAAACTTCCTCCTTGGCAACTTCTTCTAACGGCGCGCCCCCACCCGCACAGGCGGCCAAGAACAGCAAACAGAAAACGGTTAACAGACGTGTCATGGAAACCAGATGATAAGAAATCATAACGTTTACCTCCGTCTGTTATCTTATGGCCGTCTGCTTACACCACGCTTAGGAACTCCTTACAAGAAACTTACCGGTTACTCTACCGTCACATCCAACAGCAGCCCTAATTGGGCCACGGCCGTACGCAGTTGTTCCCAATGTGAGACAGGCACAGCTACGGCCAGGTCACCCAGGCTTTCACCCAGGTAGTCACGGGTTTTGCTGTTAGCACGCAATGTTTCCAGGATGGCTGCTTCACGCACACGCAGGATCACGGCCGTTTCCAACCGCCCTTCCATCCCTTTTTCCGCCCAGCGCAAGATACCCCGTTTAACACTGGGCGGTAATGGGGCGCTGCTGGCTTCTTCTAAAAATTGTACGATCCGTTCTGGGTTGATGCCCTGCTTTTGCGCCCGCGCCAGGGATTGAGGTGTCAGGCGGCATTGGTACGGTTTGCCCGACGCCATAGGGCTGCCCGACGTCGTTGGCAATAGTTCGCTGATGCGCCCGGCCTGGAAACGATGCAGGCGGCTGGCGTTGGCTGGAGCCAGGATGATAGCATCTGCCTGCACAATGAGGGGCGTGGTGACTTCGTGTGTTTCCGGTGGCGTATCGGCCAGCCATTCCAGGGCGCGGTCGGTCAGGGCATAAACCGGCTGGTTATGGTACACGGCCGTGACCGCCAACCCCAGCCACACCATCGGCCCTTGCACCAAAAAGCGCAGCAGCCGGCCTTCGACCTTCTCCCAATTTTCAAAGCCATTTAAGTAGGCGCCGCTTTCCAGGTCCCGGATATACCAGACATCATAGTTAGCATCTGGGCGTTGAAAGTCAGGGTCATTGGTTTTGACAAGGGCAGCCAAATCATCCAGCCGGTACCACTCGGCGGTATGCGGCAGCGCATCTAGCAGGGCCGTGCGCCCCAAGATGGGATCATTTTGCCACTGGTCTCCTTCACAGCGCAAACCAGGGGTGTGACACAACTCGTTCCAACTGCTGCTGCTCCATGCTTCGGCCAGGGCCCGCAGCTGGCTCTCGCGGCTCTTTTGCAGCCAGGCCACGGCCGTGGCCAACGGCCGTATCACCTCTTCCTGCAGTGCCAGCAGCCCCATTTCCATGGCCAGGTTAAGCAGCAAAGACAGCCTGTCTTTATGCGGGTTCAACAGATAGGCTTCATGATCAGCGGCATGGCCGGGCTGCAGCCCATGCTGCTGGGCCAACAAGAGCAGCGTGGTCAGGTCATCAACGGCGTCGGTCAGGTCCGGAACGGGGGGCGTTGCCTCGGTCAGGGGCGTCAGAGCAGCAACAGCCGCTGCTTTTACAGGCGCAGTCAGCTTCGGTGATGGTGGGAACTGCGCCAGAAACTCATTCGGCAGGTAGAAAAACTCAATCAGCCCTTCGGCCGTTTCATCAAACCCGCGATAAATAAAGCCGCGATACCATAACGCTTCGGCCGGGCTTTCCGGGTCAAACCACGGTTCTTCCCGCTCCAAACGGCCAGGCCCCATCAGGCGCACATCACCATGATCACGAGCAAACGCGGCCACCGGCAGCCGCCCGCTGGCGCGTACCAGCGCCTGCATGGCGGCTGCCTCTTCTGGCGGCAGAAACTGAACTTCCTGGGGCAGATTTAACTGCATTAACGCCGGCGCCAATTCGCGGACACAGGCAGCCTTAACGGAACCGGTCAGATCCAGCTCCCACCATTCACCAATCACCCGCAGCACTATTAGTTCATGGTCCTGAAGAGCTTGTACTAATGAGCGCATAATCCGTTAAACAATAACCTCTATAGCCCCAGGCAAACTGGTAACCGTTACCTGGCGCACATTGTCTTTGGGGTAAGCAAAAACCTCACCGTCGGTATGAATAGGCATAGGGCGGTCTGCCCGCACGGTGATGCGCCGGTTTTGGCGCATAGAAACGGCTTTATGGGCGCCGTGGGTGCCTTTCATCACCCGCAGCAGCATCATGAGCATGGTCAGGCGGTTCACCGGGTTAACCAGGCATGTATCTATCTGGTTATCATCGTGGCGGGCCTGGGGGGTCAACAGAAAGCCGCCGCCACCACGAGGACCCACACCAAAGGCCAGAAACAGCGATGCCTGGCTGAGCGCCTCATCGTCAAACTGTATATCTAAGTGAGGGGTATCATAGTAAAAGGCAATGGTGCGTAAAACGGCCAACATGTACATGGGAAAGCCATGGATACGGGTGATATTTTCGGTTTCAATCACCACACGGGCATCAAACCCAATGCCCATATTGTTGTCAAAAATGCGGTAACGGCCGTGATCATCTTCCACACGAGCCAGGTCAAGGGTTTGTGGCTGACCGGTGAAGATGGCCTGCACGGCCGTGGTCAGATCAGCAGAAATACCTAAAGACCAGGCCAGGTCATTGCCTGAACCGATGGGGATGATGCCCAACCTGGCGGCGGCTGTTTCACCTTGCATCAACCCATTGACCACTTCACTGATGGTACCGTCACCACCGGCGGCCACCACCAGTTCATACCCGGCAGCAACAGCCTGCCGCGCCAGTTCACGGCCGTGGCCAGGATAGTCTGTCAGTGCCACCGAGACGCTGCCAAAAGGCTGTGCAGCGGCCTCAATACCTGCCTGACACGCTCGCCCTCTACCCCTATCTGCATAAGGGTTTAAGATAACCTTTACACGCATGCGTTGTTGTCGCCTTAAGATGACAGTCACCCTTAACACTACAAAGTCAGAGGGACTGTCACCTGAAATTCGGGCTGCCAACCTGAAAATTGGGCTGCCAATCTGGGATTCGAGTTGCCAACCTGGGATTCAGGTTGCCGGGCGAATTATACGCCACTGCAGTCGGCAAACAAACCAACCTATCAGCGGTTCAGGTTGATGGGAAAAACGGCCGTTTGGCAGGTCACATGACTAAAGTCCTAATGTTGTAGTATTACTACAAGGTTACCCTTTGTTGGCTTTACACCCTATGGTAAACGTGTTATACTCCGCTCTATAACATTATGTTACGTCAACTAAAGCCCTCTCCTACTAGCAGTGCCGGGTAAGAGAGGGAAAATAAAAATAAAATGAATGGTTTATCGGTGCCGGAAAGCTTCATCAGCCAGGCCGCGACGGTTATTTGCCGTTATGGGTGGCAAACGCCTGCACTCATTTTTCTGGGAACAGGTCAGCCATTCACTTTTTTGAGCGGGCAGCTTTTGTGGCTGGCCCAACCGGCATTATCTCTGGTTATCCCTTCTGACATCGTGCGGCAAACGGCACTGCTGTTGGAAGAGCCAGAAGCTGTTCAGGTATTAATCACCAAACTGGAAACAGAAGGGGCAAACCCAACATGACTCCGCTTATCACGTTGGTCATCATTGCAGCCACTGCTGTTTTGTTATTTTTGTTACAGCGCAGTCTTCAAGCAGGGCGCAAGGTAGCTATACGGCCGTTGCCAGCACTGGATCATTTACATAGGCAGCTTGGCCGGGCCATTGAAAGTGGTAATCCGCTGCACGTTACACTGGGCCATGCCAGCCTGGTCAGCCAGGCTAACCCCACCTCGGTAGCGGCGCTGCATGTATTAGACCATCTCGCAGAGGACGGCTGCGCTAACAGCACCCCCCCCCTGGTGACTGTCGGGGAAGGGACGCTGCTGCCTGCCGCTCAGGATAGTTTACGCCATGCTTTCCAGAAAGCCGGACGTAGTGGTGAGTTTGATCCGGCTCAGGCACAGTTTATCGCTGCCGAAACCAACACGTTTATCTATGCGGGCGGTGCGGCCAGCTTGCTGCAACATGACCAGGTCGCCGGTAATATTGCCGTTGGCCGGTTTGGCGCGGAATTGGCACTTATTGCTGAAGCTGCCAACAATCGCAAGTTAGAACAGCTCCTCGGCGCTGATGATCCCACAGCATTGGCTATCGCTACAGCTTTTAGTGAGAATGTACTGGTTGGGGAAGAGATGTTTGCTGCGGGCGCTTACCTGGAAGCCCACCCCGGTCGTCTGGCCAGCTTGCAATTACAGGACATTATTCGCTGGATAGTGGCGGGTGCCCTTGTGCTCCTGGCTGTTGTCGAGGGTTTGTTATAGGGTCATGGCAAGAGTTAAACACCTGCTCCCTCTGGTCATTGCCGTATTTTTTGGCTGGCTTACCCTGATAGGGTTGTTGATACCCGTACCGGACATTACCAGGCTGGTGTTGGGTTGGGCAAGCCTGTTGGTAGCGTTTGCCCTGATATTGGGGGTATTAAATTTATTTGTGGTCCATGTCAACCGCGTGATGCGGCAGAAAAATATCTACAGCCTTTTTCTTATCACGAGTATGATGGCCGTCTTTGCCATTACCCTGACAGATATGCGCGACCTGACAAACAATTGGTTAGATCGGTATTTTGTTTGGGTACAGGCACCGCTGGAAGCAGCGCTGTCTTCTTTATTGGCTTTCTTTTTGTTATTTGCCGGCTTTCAGCTTATGAAGCGGCAGCGCACCGTGTGGTCACTGCTGTTTTTGGTCACGGCCCTGCTCGTTTTAGGCACTAACGTGTTGCAGGTAACGCCCTGGCTGCCACCGCGCTTCAGCCAGGGGTTTATCCAGATTCAAGATATTATTCACAATGTGATCGTCAATGCCGGAATGCGTGGATTATTGATCGGTGTGGCTCTAGGCACCATCATGTTGGCGATACGTATGTTAATTGGTTTGGAACGGCCGTATAATAAATGAGCCAGCAAATCATCTGTCAGGAATGTGAGTTTGCCAATCCGCCCGGCAGTAAGTTTTGTAATAACTGCGGCGCTAGATTACCGCTGGGCACCCATATCATCTGCGCCAACTGTGGCAACGCCAACCCAATCGACCGTATTTTTTGTGACCAGTGCGGCACCCGGCTTATCCCCGAAGAACCCAAACCCGATGAGAAGCCCAAAGACGAGGCATCACCTGCCAGCGGCAAGGCCGCTTTTTCACTCCCCGCCCGCAAACCAGGGGAAACCGGCGACCTGGATCCGCGAAACGTACCTGATTGGCTAAAAACTGGGAAACACAGTGAAGAAGAAGACGAAGAAGATGACCAGCAAGAATTACCGCGCATTGAGGAAATCACCCGTAAAAAGCACACAGATGATCTACCCGAATGGCTCGTTGACGAAGCCGATTCCGACCCTATCATTCGCGCGCCTACCATCATCTCCACTGAGTTTTATAAGGATTTGTTAGATCGCGCCGAAGTGGACCTGCCTCAGCCGGATGAGTTATTCCCTGAAGGTGACGTAGAGTTGCCAGACTGGCTGCGAGATGATGGGCCAAAGACCGGCCCCCAATCACCGCCGGCCGCAAAGTTGGCCAAATCACCGGGCTCCCCTAAATCTGAAAAAGGATTAACAGACTGGTTATCAGAACCACCAGAAACGCCGCAGACCCCACTTCCCCCTCGCCGGAAAGAACCGGATACGGGGCAAAGCCTGACAAGCTGGCTCAGCGACCCGTCAGAAGAACCAAAAGATGAACGGCCGTTGGCCGAACAGACCGACACAGACAGCCTGACAGACTGGCTGTCTGATGATAGTGACGAACCAGTTGATGAACCGCCCGGCGATATTCAAGAAAGTTTGACAAACTGGCTGTCTGATTTTTCCGATGAGGTAGAGGTGACAGCAGACGAAACCAGGCCGGCCGCTGAAAAACCAGATATGGATGGTCTGACAGATTGGTTAACCCCAGGTGCCGAGGAACCAGTGGTCGAAGCCGCCAGCGACATTCACCAGAGTCTGACAGGCTGGCTGGAAGATTTGCCGGATGAAGACCAGACTGAGGCCGAAGAGCCCGACGCCGAAAAACCAGAGTCTCATCGGTTAACCGAGTGGCTGTCAACAAATGCAGATATTCAGCAACCGGTTGCTGAAGCAGACAGCGATATTCATATAAGCCTGACAGATTGGCTGGGAGATTTTCCAGACGAAGATGACGGTGGTGAAGCATTGCCGGTGGTGGAAGAGGCAGATTCTGGTGGCCTGACCGCCTGGTTAACAGGGGAAGAAGAAGATGGGGAACCCACATCTGAAGCTGAGGATTGGGATATTTCTGACCGGTTAACAAGCTGGTTAAAAGCAAAAGATGCCGGCACCACGGCCGTACCCACCCCAGATACCCCAGATGATGACACCGATGAAACACAGGCCTACTGGTTCCTGCAAGAAGATGAACTGCCGGAGGAAGAAAGCACTACTTCCGAACCAAGCTCACCTTCTGAATCACGTTTTGATGAGGCCGCCCGGCTGGCCGCCTGGTTTGAGAGCAAGCCAGAAGCTAAACCAACCAAAGAACATTTTGAGTGGTTGGAAGAACCTGAACCACCGGTAGCCGCGCCAATTAAGCAAAAGATGCCCAGCGACATGGACTGGTTGGATGAAACAGAAGAAGATCTGGCCAACATTTTCCAGTCACAACCGGGCATTGAAGAAGATCTGCCAGACTGGCTGGCAGGCGTAGCCGCCGCTGCCCAACCACGCATCCCGGCAGATGATGAAGACGACAGCCACGATCTGGATGATATTTTCAGCGCCGAACGTAAAGCCGCAGCGACAGAGATTGACTTTCTGCGGGAAACAGGCAGTTTACGTCTAGATGATGATGCCACTGACCCATCGAGTGAGGCTGAAGATGAAGATACATCCTCAGCTGCGATTTCACCTGATGAACTAGACTGGTTAGCCGCCCTGGCAACGATGGGTGATGACATCCCCTCATTCCTGGATGAGGTAGAAGAAGCAGCGGCCGAGCCTGAACCATTCGCCGATGAACCTGTGGGCAAAAAAGCGCCAACGGCGCCGGGCCAGGCCGCTGCCTGGGCTGACCATGATGAAAGTGAAGAGTGGTCCTCCCCCAAAACGTTTAAGACGCCAGAAGAAGCCAGCGAGGCGTTGCCAGCCTGGATCAGCCAATTAGATGCCACCCGTGATTTACCTGATGATGAAGATGAGCTGATCCCCAGTGACGAACTACCTGACTGGGTGGCCAATTTGCGACCCAGCCAGGGCATAGGTGACAGCGTCTTACCGGGCGCCTTAATGCCTGAAAACCTGGCCGGCGTCCCAGAAGAGTTGGTAGGCGCTGATCTACCAAACTGGCTGCAAGACTTCCCGCGAGATGCTCAGGAGCTGCCGCCTATTACCATGCCGGCAGACACCCAACTTTCAGATATTCCTGACTGGCTTCAAGCAGGATTGGCCTTAGATGACGCAGACGCAGACATATTGGCTGACAGTTCCGGCGGCACGCTAGAGCTGACACCTGTCAGCGACGAATGGACAGCAATTCTTAACGATCTGCCACCGGCCGTACCGCTGGAAGAGATGTTGTCTAAAGCGGAGATTCCCGATTGGGTCATGGCCCTGAAGCCGGCAGAATTGACTGGCGAAGCCCCCAAGGCACAACCGGCAGGGCCTGAAGAAACCTTTGGCCCTCTGAGCGGTTTACGCGGCGTGGTAACCATTGAACCTGTTATTGCCTTACCTCGCGTCGCCGGCCCCCTCAAACAATTTCTAGTGAGCCCAGAACAACAACAACAGGTAGCCTTGTTACGCCAGCTTTCACAAAATGGGCAGTCTACAGACACGGCCGTAACCACTAAAATCAGCCGCGATATTTCTGGATGGCTGCGACCGTTGTTCGCCCTCGTCCTGATCATCGCCGTCGTTCTGGGGTTACGGGGAGAGACGCCGGTAGAGATACCAGGCGAAGTGCCTGTCGCGTTGAGTGGCGTGCAATTTGCGGTGAATAGGGCGACAAGCCATAATGTGCTGGTGGCTTTTGAATACACGCCAGCGATGGCCGGAGAACTGACACCAGCGGCCGAAACATTGTTGGCCCATCTCCAGCAGAATGAGAGCCCCACCCTTACCATCAGCCAGTATACCACTGGCGCCACTCTGGCTGAGCAAATTGGCGGGCGGTCAGTTACCCACTTGGGCTACCTGCCTGGCGGCGCTATCGGGCTGCGTTGGCTAGGTGAGTGCCTTAACGAAAATGCTAATTGCGACCGGTTGTTTGGTCGGCCATTAACAGCCGATGAACAGCGCCAATTACAAAATGTGGCCCTTATCATCGTCCTTACCTCTGACCGGCAAAGCCTGGTGAACTGGATCGAACAGGTAGGTGCGTCTGACGACCGGCCAATGGTGGCTGGTGTTACCCAGGCATTGGCGCCCATTGCTGCACCCTATTTTGAGACACAGCAGCTTGAAGGAGTCTTAAATGGGGTTCCCGGTACGGCCGTGTACGAGCAAACCTATTTCACCGGTAACCCTCATACTCAAAGCTTGTTTAGCGCCCAGGTGACAGCGCAAATGCTGCTCATCGTCGTCTTACTTTTAGGCGCGCTGATTTATATCATTTCAGGAATGATAGAACGCCGCCGCACATAACTTCTATGGACGCAGAACGCCTCGAACTCATTGGGCTCATTATCGGACTGACCTTGACGCTGTGCATCTACAGCTATCTTTTTATTGGTGACCGCCTCCCCTACCGGCTGGCAATTCATATTCTGGTAGGCGCCAGTGCCGCTTACGCCGCCGTTATTGTCATTCGACAGGTTGTACAACCTGTCTATGAAACGATCCGGCAAGACCCCACGCCGGCTGACGCCATTTACCTGGTCGTGCCTATTCTATTGGCCCTATTTTTACTGCTGCGCCGTCTGCGTGCCGCCATTTGGATCGGTAATACAACCATTGGGCTGCTGGTGGGTGTGGGCGCAGCGGTAGCCCTTCTAGGGGCGCTTTCCGGTACGCTGCTGCCCCAACTAACCGGCAACATCACAAATGCAGACAGCCCCGTGCGGGGTGTCACCATTGCCGTGTTAGCCGCCCTGGTTCTGCTTTCCTTCCAATTTACCACGTTCCACGCCAGCAGCAGCGGCCTATGGGAACGTGCTCCCTGGCAGCGGGCGGTGAGTCTGCTGGGGCGGGCCGTGTTGATGATTACCTTTGGCGCACTATTTGCCACGACGTTAAATACCAGCTTTGTCTTGTTGGCTGACCGAATTTTATTTTTCATGAATGCCTTAAGCCGTTACCTACCATGATTGACGCGGAAGAAAATGCCCCTATCCAGGCAGTAGATGACCTGGAAAAATCCTTTATCGTAGCCGATATTGGCACCACCAACACCACCGTTATTTTGCTGGATACGGTCGCCGGTGCTTACCGGCTGGTGGCACGTGCTTCTGTGCCTACCACGGCACGTTTACCCTGGCTGGATGTCACCAAATGTGTCCAGCAGGCGATCACCCGTATCTCTGAAATCACCGGGCGCACCCTGCTGAATGAACGGGGCATTCTGATCCGGCCACCACGCAAAGATGGCTCTGGCGTGGACCATTTTGCCGCGGTGGTCAGTGCGCCGGCGCCCCTGAAAACGGTCGTGGTTGGTTTGTATGATGAAATGAGCATTGCCAGCCTGCGTAAGGCGCTGCGCAGCGTTTATATGGAAGAGGTCGATGTTCTTAGCCTGGCGGATACCCGCACAGAGGAGGAACAAATCACGGCCATCATTCATCACCATCCTGACCTCATTGCCATTACGGGCGGCACCGATGGCGGAGCGGAAGAGCGATTGCTGCGGCTGATCGAAGTTGTAGGGGTGGCCACGGCCGTGCTTACCCATACATACCGGCCCAACGTGGTGTATGCCGGAAATTTAAAGCTGCGCGAGCAGGTGCGCGCGTTGATGGAGGAAAATGCCCACGTACATATGGCCAACAACGTATGCCCAGACCTGACCACAGAACAGCTAGATGACGTGATACGCATTGCCAACGATCTCTATGAAGATATCAAGATTCATAATTTACCTAGCCTGCATGAATTAAATGAATGGGCCAGTTACCCTATGCTGCCGTCAAGCCGGTCATTTGCCAGTATCTGTCAATACTTCGCTGCTTTACATAAGCAACGGATTTTGGGCGTAGACCTGGGCAGCAACAGCGCGACTATTGCTATGGCCGATGCCCATCATATACAACTGGCTATTCGTACAGATATAGGCATGGGTGAACCAGCTCCCTGTTTATTACGGAAAATTTCACCAGATGCTATTGCCCGCTGGATACCAGAAGAAATTGAGGCCGCAGACGTGGCGAATTACGTTTTCAACAAAGGGGCACACCCGCAAACAATACCCGTAACAGAAAGCGACCTGCACCTTGAACAGGCCATGGCCCGCGAGATGCTGCGTTGTGCCTTGATGGAAACGGCCGTGGAATGGAACTGGGTGCGCGGTCACCAGCCTTACCTGCCAGCTTTTGACCGCTTACTGGCCCATGGCAGCACGCTGGCCAACATGCCACGGCCTGGTCAGGTGATGCTGCTGTTATTAGATGCGCTGCAGCCGGTGGGTATCTTTTCTGTGTCACTAGACCAATATGGGGTACTGCCTCCTCTGGGGGCCTTAGCTGCACCACAACCCCTGGTCGTTGTCCAGGCACTAGAAGCCGGGGTAATGTCTGAACTTGGCTGGGTCATTGCGCTGGCGGGCAAGGGGCAGACTGGTAAAAAAGCAATGGATATAGCCATTGAATCAGCCCATGGTCGTTTCGAAGGCGAAATTGAGTTTGGGAAGATCGAGATCTTTCCAATTCCCCCCGGCCAGGAAGCCAAAGTGACTGTAAAACCGACGGGGCGTTTTGATATTGGTTTTGGCGCCGGTCAGGGTAAAACGTTGACCTTACAAGGCGGTGCTGTGGGCGGCCTGGTCGTCGATGCCCGTGGACGGCCGTTAAATTTACCTCGTGATGACACAGACCGCCGCAGCCTGATCCGCAAATGGCAATGGGACTTAGGCGGTTAAGGGCCACCAAAAATGGAACATCATACACGTACAACCATTATTCAATCAGGCATCAAAATCCGCCGGGAGCGCGCCTTGCCCCAAAGCGGCGAAGTAGGCACGGGTGTAGGCAATGATGTCACCCCTAACCTGGTGGTTGCCCGTATGCCCTTAGAAACCCATTTTGCTATCGTAGACGCCAGTGAAATTTTAGACGTGCCCCCGGAAAAGGTGACAGATTATGTGATTGTGGAAAAGGAGGCGATCGTCGATGTGGGGACAGTGCTGGCTCAAAAGAAACAGTTATTCCGGTCCCGGCAGGTGTTAGCGCCGGCCGAAGGGCTGTTGTTTGACGTTTTTAACGGCCGTATTGTTGTTCAACAAACATCAGAATGGCTGGAAAGGCGGGCTATGGTTAGCGGCCGGGTTGTGAGTTATGTGGGTGATCGCGGCGTCATCATTGAAACCTATGGCACCCTGATTCAGGGTGTGTGGGGATCAGGCATGGAAAACTTTGGCAAGCTCAAAGTCGCCACCCGCAGCAATACCGGCTTCCTGACCAAAGATCAAGTTTCTGGCGATGTGGCTAGCCTGGTTTTGGTTGCCGGCCGCGTGGACCATTTAGAAGTACTGCAGCTGGCCGACGAGAAGGGGATAGCCGGCATTGTCGCCGGCAGCATGCCTGCCGAACTGTGTGAAGCAGCCCTGACCCTTCATTACCCCGTGATCCTCACCGAGGGCATCGGCAAACAAAATATGTCCCCCGCCATTTTTAGCCTGTTGCAAAAAGCAGACGGGCGGGAAACGTCGCTTTTTGGTAGTTATGAACAAAGCCGAGGACAGCGGCCAGAAATCATTATTCCAGAGTCAGCGACACCCGCTAGTGAAGCGGTTACAGCCAACAAACCGGTTCGATTAGGGCAAACTGTCAGATTGTTGCGGGCACCTTATGCGGGACAATCAGGCAAAATCATCAAAATTTATACCTTATCTCAAATAGTGGCAACAGGCGCAAAAGCTCAAGGGGTAGACGTGCAGCTGGCCGATGGCAACGTGGCTTTTGTTCCTTTTGCCAACTTTGATGTGATTATCTAACCTGACCCAGGCTCTGGCCGGGTTTTGACTGTGCCCATAAGTGGCGTGGTCAGCAGACCGGCCACAACAGAAAACGAAATGGAGGTAAAGCATGGAAGACGAATTCATCGAAGACGATTTCTTGGAAGAAAGTGAAGGATCAGCCAATAACCGTCCGTTCCTGATTATTGTGGGGGCATTGGTGACAGTGTTCATCCTGGCGGCAGCTTGCACGCTGATTCTTTTGACGGTGCGGGGGAGGGCAGAATCAACGTCGGCAGAAGCAATGGCCATTGAAACGCAAAACGCCATCACCATTGTCACAAACACGGCCGTAGCCCAATTTATTGCCCAGACAGAAACCGCACAGGCGCTCCCTACCAATACGCCGGAGATACCACCTACCAGCACCCGTACACCAGCGCCAGCCAGCAGCACACCCCCTCCCACGGAAACCCCGGTCATAGACGCGGCCGCCGGTGAAGGGGCAGGTGCCGCAGGAGAAGAAGGCGATACTGAGACGGGCGGCGGCGAAGATGCCGGGGAAGGGGTTACCGGTACAATCATCATTGGCGGTGAAGCGGGCACCGGTACAGACAGCGGTGTAACTGTTTCAGACACCACCGATAGCGCCGGCACAGGCAGCGTTATTCTGGGAGGAACAGCAACGCCCATAACCGCAACAGGGGGAACAGCAAGTGCACTGCCCCAGACTGGCCTGGAAACCTGGGTCATCGCCCTGATCGGTTTGCTTTTAATAGGCGTACTTGTTGCCGCTCACCGCCTGCGCACTCATTAAGAAACCGGAGATTAGAGATAGTTCGACCTCTAATCTCCATCTTTAGGTAATCGGCAACAGTAACTCAAAAATAAAAATCGCTTGAGGTGTTGCCGATTCCTCAAGGAAACCGCAGTTCATTCACTCTCTTCAGGTATGCCAAACAGCTTCTGCGGTTTACCTAAACCCAGTTTTCTTTGCCAGTACCAAACGCCTGATTTCCCTGGTGACGCTTATGCTATAATACGTACACCATGAGTCGCACAGTTACCATTCTTTTAGTCGAAGATGACGTTGAAATGCTGAATGGCATTGCTGATCTGTTAGAGGCGTACCCCTCTCCATACAACATGCATATCTTAAAGGCTGACAACGGTAAAGCAGCGTTGGCCACCATGGCCCAGACAACGCCTGATCTGATTGTTTCGGACATTATGATGCCTGAAATGGAAGGGTTTGAGTTTTTACAACACGTACGACAAAACCCTGAGTGGGTGCATATTCCCTTTGTTTTTCTGAGTGCCAGAGGTAAAGAGGGGGACATTCGTAAAGGTCGGCTGAGTGATGCTGATCTTTACCTGACAAAGCCATTCGCCACCGGGGAAGTGGCCGAGCTGATCCAGACACAGCTGGGGCGCAGCTTCGAACGACAACAACGGCGTGAAAAGGCTTTGGAATCGCTGAAGAAAAATATGATGCAGATTTTGAATCATGAGTTCAGGACCCCCCTCACTTACGTAACCGCTTATTATGAGATGCTGGAAAACAGCCTGGAAGGCCTGAACTACCGCGAACATCTGCGTGGTATTCAGGCCGGCTGTGACCGGCTGACGCTTCTGGTTAGTGATTTGATTATGCTGGTAGATTTGCGCAGTGGGGCTATGACTGAACAATTTCAACAACAGGCACATCCTATTACCCATCTGCCCCTGATGATACAGAGTGTCATCGACAGCAAACAAAAACTGGCTGCAGAGAAACGGGTGAGGATTGAGTTTGCCCCTCCCACAGACCTGCCGGCTATCCTGGGTGAGCCCATAGCTTTGCAAGCAATTTTTGAGCGTATTTTAGATAATTCCATTAAGTTTTCACGGCCGTTACCAGACAAGCCCAGCCCGGTACACGTTGACATTTATACCCTAGACAATCATATACATCTTGCCTTCCAGGATGAAGGGCCAGGCATCCCGGCCGCCATGCATGAACGCATCTTTGATCTGTTTGAACAACACAACCGTACCGTCATGGAACAGCAGGGGGCCGGCATTGGCCTGACCATTGCCAAAGCCCTGGTAGAATTGCACAACGGCCGTATCCAGGTGACCAGCGCCGAACACCAGGGCAGTACGTTTACGGTGATCTTGCCCATTTACACGACAAACAGTCAATCAGCCGCCGTGCCCTACACTTATACCCATGGCCGCATCCCAGCCACCATTCTGCTGGTTGAAGATGAGATTAACCTATTACAAGGATTGGCCGATTTGCTGGAAATTCACACTGGCAAGTATGATATGCACATTCTTACCGCGCTTAACGGCCGTGAAGGACTGGAAGTGCTGCAAGATAACCAGCCAGATCTGATTATTTCTGACATCATGATGCCCCATATGGACGGGTATCAATTCCTTGCGGCCGTGCGTGAAAGCTCACAGTGGGTAGATATTCCGTTCATATTTCTGACGGCCAAAGGCGAAAAGCGGGATCAATATGAAGGGTATCGTTTGGGGGTCGAAGAGTACATTACAAAACCCTATGACACAGACGATGTCCTGCGTTATATTGAGAAGCAGTTGGACAAACGCTTCCAGGCGCAACAAACGGTGCGGCAAGATTTTGACAGCCTGAAACGCAGTATTTTGAAACTGGTGACACCAGAGCTGATGCAGCCGCTCACGGCCGTAAGCATTCACACAGAGAAGCTGGCCCAGGGGTTAGAACAGACCCATTCGCAGCAAGAATTAACCGCTTCCCTGCGTGAAATTCAAGAAGGGGGCATTCGTTTAAGCCGCCTGATCGAAGACCTGATTACCATGGCCGAACTACAGACCGGTGAAACGGCCGTTTCTTATAATTGGCATGCCCAGCCCATTACCGGCTTTAGTCTGTTGCTTTATGAGATGAGCCAGGTCTTTGCTCACCACCATTTTCCGGGCACACACATAAAGTGTACCTTTAAAGAACAGTCACCCCCTCTGTACGGTAATTCTCAAATGCTTATGGAATGTGTGGAACGGCTGCTAAGATTTATCATCCATTATGGCCAGACCACCCCAGAGGCGGTCTCGTTGGACATTCGCTGCCCAAGCGATGAGGTCTATATCTCCCTGACATCACCCGTCGCTTTAGAATTGGGCGCGTTTAACCACTTCCAACAGACGATCCTTTTTGATGACATCAATCTTGTAACCGCGCCAGACTATATCGCCAGCCTCTATATCGTGAAACAATACCTCATGCTGCACCACGGCCGTCTCCAGGGTAATAATACCACTGAAGCTGGCTGTTGCTTTACCATTGCCCTGCCCATTTACACCCAGGCATAATGCCTGAGCCCAATACGCTTTGGTTTCTCTTGTTCAACCCACCCCATTGCTCTACAATGGAGCCGCTCATACACAACAAAAGCGCAAAGGTTTTTGAAACATGACATCTACCATGCTTTTGTTTAAGCAAACTCCGGCAAGAAATATCATGTAAAACCGGACTTGACACGTTCGCTTAGAACTAGGCTGTTTTTTTATACGTAAATAGGTAAATGTAAAACACCAGTAAACTCATAAACCTGAGTCTTTAACTCATCCAGACAAGGTTTCCAGCTTGTCTCACATTCCTAAGGAGAATAATCAATGGCATCATTACTTGAAAAAACCCAAACCCTTATCCAGGCAAATCTTCATTCCATGGTAGACAAAGCATTAGAAGCCAACTCTGTCGCGGTGATGAAACAGTACATTCGGGACGCTGAAAAAAACCTGGATGACTTAGAAGACGCGGCCGCTACGGTTGGTGGTGAAGTTAAAACGTTGGAACGGAAGTACAATGAGTACAAGAAAAAAGGTGACCAGCTAGATAAAAACATTGACATGCTCCTGATGCAGGGCAAGAGTGACCTGGCACGCGCCGCCCAAAACGAACTCAATTCCGCCCGTCGTTTACAAGAACAGTACCACGAACAATGGGTACGCCAGCAGCGAGAGTATGAAGCCCTGCTTAATGCCCGGCTTAAACTGCAAGCCAAACTGCAAACCATTCGCCAGGAGCAAAAAGAGCTGGAAGCGTTAATGCAGCTGGCAAAATCAAAAGAAGCTACCGTTAAGGCTATCAAGAGCCTGGACGACCTGACAGGGGTGGGCGACGCTGACATTGCCCGGTTAGGGGAATCTATCCGCTCCCGCCTGGATAAAGCAACCGCCCATAGTGAAATGTATGCCAGCCGTTTGGACAGCCAAATGGATGTCTCATTGGGCAAAGCGGAACTAGATTTACAACTGGAAGAACGCAAGCGGCGTCTGGGGTTGGCCGAAACATCAGCGCATACACAAGAAGAAAGCAAGGCAGAAGAATCAGCCGCATCTTCGGAGTAACAGCAGTTATCAGTAGGTTAGTAACCAGTGTTCAGTTTTACTAGCCCACTGCCTACTGACCTACTGAACACTGATACGAGATCATGTCTGAAGTTGAACAGTGGTTAGAAGCAGGCATTACGGCCGTGAAAAACAAGGATCGGGTGGCGGCGCGTTCCCTGCTGATGCAAGTGCTGGAAGCAGACGAAGAAAATGAGGCAGCCTGGCTTTGGCTTAGCAGTGTGATGGAAGATGAGGCCGCCCGGCGCACTTGCCTGGAAAATGTGCTGGCCTTAAACCCCGACAACGTCGCCGCCCGGCGGACCTTATTGGCATTAGACCAGCCGGCGGCAGAAGCGGCGGCTGTGCCGGCCATAGAACCGGCCATCATCCAATTCCAGCAGCATGAAACCTTTGAGGACGTCTGGTCACGTAATGTCCCATTATGTGGCTACTGTGCTGCTCAGGTAGAGCCAGAACAAAACCGCTGCTTGCGCTGTCATCACAATTTACTAACCACCACCTACCAATACCCCAACGCCAGCAGCAACCTGGCCCTCTATTGGTTTTCACTGGTTATTGTGGCCGTCACTTTTCTTGTGCAAATGGGTTACAGAAGCGTGCTGCAGCCTAGTCCGCTCACGGTCATCACCGGCATATTGATGGTGTTGCTGTTGGTAGGCACGGCCGTGGCCCTGAACTTTCGCCAGTTTTGGGCCAACTGGCTGGCCATCGCCTTGTTGATCCTCATTGTGATACTGGGTGTGGCCACACTATTTATTACGCCTGATTTAAGCGCGCTGGGGTTTAACCACCTGGATCCGGCCATTCGTGGTGTGCTTGAGCCCTTAACGTCTAACACATGGAAGGTTATAAAAGGTAGCCAGATCCTCATGGCGGCCCTGGCCTTGTTTTTTGCTTTTCTAGCTGCCCCAGACTTCGAGCGCATCCGTTACCGGCAAATTGCCACTGTGACCAAAGGGCTGCGTTTTGCCAGCGAGTATCACACCGCCGCCCAGCGGCTGGCGAAAGTGGGGTTATGGGCCACGGCCGTGCTTAACTGGCAGCGCGCCACCGCCCTCGAACCAACACGTATCACCTACCAGCGAAGCCTGGGCGAAGCATACGCCCGGCTCGGTTTCTATGAACGTAGTCTAGATGTGCTGCGGGCCGCGCGCCGCATGGCCACCCACCCAGACATACAGATAGAATTAGAGGCCATCATTCAAAAAATAGAGCAGCAATCGTCGCCGACGACTGCACCACAAACAACACATGGCTAACGAAACACGGGCATCTCTGGAAAAAAAAGTGCGTAACGCTATCTTTCAAGAGGCGATCTTTCGCCCTGAAAGTGCTATTGTTATTGCGGCCACCATGTTATTGACAGCTGCTTCAGCCATTGGTCTCAACTTTGTGGAGATCATTCCAGCCTGGGGCTGGTTAGTTGGTGGTCTGGTTGCTGAAGGTGCCCTGGTTGGTGTTAGTCTGACAGACCCGGAATTTGGCCGCAAAGTAGCGGCTAAAGTTCTGCACCGTGATTATCAGCCAGCGCGCCTGAAGGACAAATATCTGCAACAGCGTATGGCTGAAGCACTTGATTACCGTTCACGTATTGAAGCCGGCATTCGCACACGCTCTGATTCCGTGCTCAAAGATGAACTCATTGAAACGGCCACCCAAATTGACGCCTGGCTGGAAAACATTTATGATCTGGCGCAGCGTATTGACCGTTATCAGGCAGAAATGGCTATTCTGGAACGGGATCGTAAACGTGCAGAAACACGCCTGAAGCAACTGCAAAGCGAGCAAGGCGCCACGCAGAATCCGGCTGTAAAAGAACAACTTAATGTGACCATAGCCGGGCTGCAGGAACAACTGCAAACACTAGATACGTTGGAAAGCACCATCAAACGGGCGCGGCTGCAACTGGAGAATTCGCTGACACATCTGGGTACCATTTATTCGCAAACGATGCTGGTGGATGTCAAAGACATAGATCGGGCGCGGGCCAAACGGCTACGGCAGGAAATTGCGGAAGAAGTGACCGAATTAAATGATCTTTTGGTGTCAATGGATGACGTCTACGCTACGGAATCACCTTTTTGATGATCTCTAGCATTTGAGGGCAACGTAAAACATCCAATTCCTGTTATACTGTTTGTAAAAAGAATTGGATGTTTGCTGTCTCCCCATCACATGCTTCCCAAGAGAAGCAATAGGTCAGCCTCAGATTATCATCAGACCTAACCCTACGCATTGTGCACCCTCCCAGGCAACAAGCGCTGACACGCATCAAAAGCCCTCTATAGGTGAAAAGTCTAAAACCAACTTGACACGTTGCTTTTGATAACGGCATTCTAGTTGAACAGAGGGGATAGTTCCAGGTAATATAGTTTGAATTTACTTAAACTTCCTTTGAATTTTAGGGACCTGTATTGTGAGTGAGTTTGGCAAGCTTCTCAGGTATTATCGTCGGCAATGCCACGATACTGTCCAGGGTGGTTTTTTAACCCAGGAAATGGTAGCCGAGCTGCTGGAGCAAGAAACAAATATCTCCTTAACGGCCGCTACCATTAGTAATTGGGAACGCGGTAAAAGCCGCCCACGGCCCACCGATTGGGAACTGTTGGTGGGGCTGATAAAGGTGCTGCATCACTACAACGCCATTCAAACACTGGCAGAGGCGAATGAGTTCCTGGCTTCCGGGCATTACCGGGCCTTGAGCGCCATGGAAGTAGCCGAAGTGAACGAGGCCTGGCTGCACAACGCGGGCATACCAACCCGATTAGCGCCTCAGGCATTGGCGCCCACGACCTTTGTTGACCTGCCCGTTGATCTGCCCCCTCCTGGGCCTTTACCCCCAGGGTCACGCATTCCCCTTACTGTGAATCCGCTGTTTGTAGGTCGCGATGATGTTTTGGGCGCGTTGGCCCGCGCCCTAAGCACCAGGGCAAGACCGACGAGCGGGCAAACGGCCGTTATTACCGGATTGGGTGGCGTGGGGAAAACACAACTGGCCATTGAATTTGCCCACCGGTACGGCCGTTACTTTAGCGGCGGTGTTTTCTGGTTCCACTTTGCTGAGCCAGACACCATTGCCGCCCAAATAGCTGCCACCGGTCGTGAAGATGGGCTGAACTTGCGTCCTGATTTTGATGAACTGCCGCTAGAAAAGCAGGTCAGTCTGGTGCTGCGCGCCTGGAGCGAATCGGTGCCCCGCCTGCTCATCTTTGACGGCTGCGAACGGGAAGCGCTGTTGGTCCAGTGGCGGCCATCTTATGGTGGTTGTTGTGTTATCGCCACCAGCCGGCGGGGTCATTGGGACCTGGCTTTAGGGGTTACCCCTGTACCGTTGGATGTCTTTGAAAGGGCCCACAGCCTGGCTTTGTTGCAACGCTTCAATCCCAGCACCAGTGATATACAGGCAAACGAGATCGCCGCCGAGTTGGGTGATTTACCATTGGCCTTGCACCTGGCCGGCAGTTACCTGCGTTATTACCAATCCGACATAACCCCTTCGACCTATCTGACTCAACTGCAAACCTGGCACAACCAACAACTGTTAACCCACCCTTCCCTCCAGGGACAGGGAGCCGGCTACTCCCCCACCGGTCATGAACTACACGTAGCCCATACGTTTGCGCTCAGCTACAAGCGCCTCAACCCCCACTCGCAGATAGACGGGCTGGCCCGGATGCTGCTGGCGCGGGCTGCCTGCTTTGCCCCGGCAGAACCCCTTCCCCGCCAGCTGTTGCTGGCAACCCTGCGGGAAACAGGCAGCGCTTTTCAAAGAACCGATGCTTTGGTGCGCCTGATCGCCCTGGGTCTGGTACAGGAGCAAACAACCGATATCATCCGTTTACACCATCTGGTGGCACAGTTCATCAAACAAACTATTGATGATGCGGCAGCGCAAACAGACGTAGAAGAAACGGTTATCGCCGAAGCAGAGCAAATAAACACGTTGCGTAATCCCATGTTATTGCGACCCTGGGCCGCCCACCTGCACTATATGGCAGCATCCGCCTACCCTCGTGTTGACTTGCTCACGGCTGAACTTCATTCCCAACTGGGCATGTATTTGCTCAAGAGCGGCGAGTATACTCAGGCCTTTACGCACCTGACAAAGGCTTTGTCTTTTCAAGAACGGGTTTCAGGGAAACATCATCCTCATACAGCCAAAAGTCTGTACAAGTTAGGCAAGATGTACCGGCATATGGGGGACCTGGAAGAAGGCTGCCGTTACCTGGAACAAGCCTTAGATATTCAAAAGGAGAAGTTGGGAATCAACCACCCGGATACGGCTCGCACGCTGCATGATTTAGGGATCACTTACTCCGTGATGGGAAACTTGCCTGAAGCCCGTACACAGCTGGAACAGGCACTGGCTGTCCGCGAACAGGTATTGGGGGCAGGCCACCCAGATACCCTAAGCAATTATGTGGATATTGGCATCAACGCCAGCCTGGCCGGGGATTATGCCACTGCTCTGGGCCATCTGACGCATGGTCTTTCTCTAGCCCAACGTTATTTACAGCCAGGGCATCCTCTTATTGCCGCTTGTTACAGCAATATAGGCTATCTATACCTGGAGCTCAGTGATGAGGCTAATGCCCTGAGGTTTTTAGAGCAAGGATTAAGTATTAATGAACAGAATCTGGGCCCAAATCATCCTGAGACGCTGCGCGCCAGCAACAATTTAGGACTTTGGCTGGTAGAAATGGGCGACCTGGCAGAGGCACAGTTACGTCTAGAAAAGACACTGCATCTTTACCAGGATATTGTAGGTCCTGACCACCCAGATACAGCCGATGTCTTACATAACCTGGGACTACTCCATGAGGCGCTAGGCAAATTGGACAAAGCCCAGACGTATTTAGAGCAAGCCATCATCATCCGTAGGCAGGCGCTGGGCAAAGATAATCCGGACACGGCCCGAAGCCTTAGTTATCTGGGCAGGGTATGTATTTACATAGGGGAAATGAAAAAAGCCCATGAGTATTTACACGAAGCATTGGCCACACAGGAGCATCAATTGCGGAAGACTCATTTAGACACGGCCGTGACCCGCCACACACTTGGCCTGGCCCATATGAAAATGGGTGACTATACTCGTGCCCGACCCTACCTGGAACATGCCTTGGCCACCTATGCCCAAGTTTTAGGCCCAGATCACCGGAAAACGTTAGAGGTCACTGAACACTGGCAGCACTGTTTGGCAGAGGCCCAAAATTAAAATTTAACGGGGAGTTTGTCAAAATCACTTCCCTTTGATAACATCCCCTGCTGCAAAACTAAAAGAAATGGAGTTGATACAGCTATGAAAGTGCTGTTAAAGAAAGACGTAGAAAACCTGGGGTATGCTGGCGAAGTGTATTCAGTCAGCGACGGTTACGGCCGTAACTTCCTCATTCCCAATGGCCTGGCCCTGTTAGCCACACCGAGCACCCTGAAGCAGGCTGAATCCTGGCGCCAAAAGGCAGAGGCCCATCGCGCTGAGCTACGGGCTGAATATGTAAGCCTATCGGCGCGTATTCAGGAGGTGCACCTGACCTTTACCGCCCGTGCTGGGGAAACTGGTAAACTGTATGGGTCTATCACCACGGCGATGGTGGCTGATGCTCTCAATGAAAAATTGGGCACCGAGATTGATCGCCGTAAGGTGGGTGTTGAACCGCTGCGCCAATTAGGGGAACACAAGGTGGTAGTACGCCTGAGCGGTGAATTTCAACCCGAATTGACTGTACTCATTGAATCTGAAGAAGAGACAGAAGCGCCGGCAGCCGTGGCCCCAGCCGCAGCCGCCCCCAATGAGGACGTGGCTGAAGAAGAGAGTGCGGTGGCGGCCGAATAGGATACCTTGCCATCACCAGGTCATTTTTCTTTCTCACGGCCGTCAGACGGCAACAAACATATAAATGCATGAAAGCGGGGTGATTGGTCGCCCCGCTTTTTAGGTACTATGGATGAACTTGGTCATATCCTGCGGGAAGCCCGTGAAACCAAAGGCCTAACCCTCCAGGAGGTTCAGGCTGAAACGCGCATCAGCAACCGCTACCTGGAAGCATTGGAAAACGGCGACTATGATCGCTTGCCTACCCCTGTTCACGTGCGCGGTTTTTTGCGGAATTATGCTCGCTTTCTAGGCCTGGACCCACAACCCTTGTTAGACAGGTATGAATACGGTCAGGGAAATCGCCCTAAAAAGAAAGTGGAGCCCCTGGCTGAACAGACTGTTGTTGGCAAACCGTTAAAAGAGCCACCCACCGACCAGCCTTTTTTTGACCCGGTGAATATGGAGGTGGACGCGGGCTACGGCCGTTTTCGTGGTGGCAACCGCTCAGAAGCCATCTTACGCCTGGTGATCATCGCCGCCCTGATTGGTCTCATTTACCTGGCCGGTCAGCGCTTCCTACCACTGCTTACCGGCAATGGCGACGGCACAGAGCAGCTCACGGAGGATATTCAGAACGCGGTACAAAATTTACTAAACCAGGCAGAGCCAACCCCTGCCCTTGAAGTCACCCCGGATCTGTCTCCATCCGGCATCATCACCTCCACCAGCCGCAATGACTTTACTACCGGCAACACCCTACCCACGCCGCTGCCTACACGCCCATCGCTGCCCGCCACTATGGAGCAAATCTTGCTAGACATCATCATTACGGAACGCGCCTGGATGGAAGTGACCATTGACGGCGATGTGGTCTTTAGCGGTATTGCCCGCCCTGGTGACACCTATCAGTGGACGGCTGAAGATGAGGCTAAAATCCTCACCGGCAACGCCATCGGTGTAGACGTTTCTATCAACGGCACCACCCTGGGCCCGCTGGGTGGGCGCGGCCAGAACGTGGAAGAAACCTGGGCAGCCACCCAGTAAGCAGACCCATGAGTAAACATAAGCAAAAAAAGCATTTCTACCTGCTCAGTCTAGGATGCAGTAAAAACACAGTAGATTCTGAAAGTATGGCCGCCCTGCTGCATAAGGCTGGCTTTGCGGGCGTGACAGATCCTGACGACGCCAGTGTCCTCATCGTCAACACTTGTGGCTTTATTGAAAGCGCCCGGCAAGAGTCCATTGGCGCGCTGCAAGAGCTGGCCGATTTAAAGCAGAAGAACCAACTGCTTATTGCCGCCGGTTGTATGGCCCAGCGGTACGGTGACGAAGTGGTGCAATGGGTGCCTGGTATTGACGGCGTCATTGGCACACGCCGCTGGATGGATATTGTGCCTTTTGTGCGTAAACTGCGCCGCCGCAAACATCCAGAGCCACTTTACCACCTGCCTGATGAAGCCACCACGGTGGGGCTGGATGAACGGGGTGTACTGCGCACGGCCGTGCAAGGGGCCAGCGCCTATGTCAAAATTTCAGATGGATGTAGACGGCCGTGCGCCTTTTGTGCCATTCCGCAAATTAAAGGAACCCACGTCAGCCGTCCGTTAGACAGCATCATAGCCGAAGCGGCAGCCCTGCAAGCAGCCGGCGTCCAGGAGCTCATCCTTATTGCCCAGGATACTACGGACTATGGCCACGACCTGGGCTTAAAAAACGGCACCAGCCACCTGCTGCGCACCATAGCCAAAGCCGCCCCAGACATTCCCTGGATTCGCCTGATGTACGCCTACCCTGGTTATGTCACCGACGAACTGATTGAGACCATGGCCACCCTGCCCCAAATGGTCCACTACCTGGATATTCCCCTACAACACGGTCACCGTGAAACATTAAAGCGCATGCGCCGTCCGGCCAATATTGAGTGGGTCTACCAAACCGTAGACAAGCTGCGGAGCGCCATGCCTGACATCGCCATTCGTACCACCTTCATTGTCGGCTACCCCGGCGAAACAGACGAAGAGTTTGCCGGTCTGAAACAGTTTGTGCGTGATCTGCAATTTGACCGCTTCGGCGCGTTCACTTACTCTTACGAAGCCTCTACCCCATCAGCCACCGTTGCCTGGCAGGTGCCGGAAGAAGTGAAAGAAGCCCGCCGTGACGAGCTGATGCAGCTGCAGCAGGCCATTTCCCTGGCAAAAAACCAGGCGCAGGTGGGGCGGGTGTTGCCCGTGCTGGTAGAGGGATACGGTGATGGCGTCAGCGTGGGCCGCACGTATCGCGATGCACCGGAGATTGACGGCCTGGTCATCATCCCTGGCGAACTGCCATTGGGCCAGCTTGTGCCTGTGCGCATAGATGGTGCCATGACCTACGACCTCACCGGCCAGCCGGAAACCGGCCCGGCCCAACCCATTACTCTCTCCATGAGCAACATCACCATCCCTCTCTAGGGCCAGTCATCAGAAGTCAGTAACCAGTGTTCACAGTAACCAGCGTTCAGTGGATGGCGCTAGGCCCTACTGAACACTGTCCACTGATAACTGATAAGTGAAAACTACCAGGACCAGTCATCAGAAGTCAGTAACCAGTGTTCACAGTAACCAGCGTTCAGTGGATGGCGCTAGGCCCTACTGAACACTGTCCACTGATAACTGAAAACTGATACGAGCCCTCCATATTAAATGCCCTCGTTGTTAAGGGTGGTAAGTTTTGGCAAATCGGGCTACAGTAAATGGCATGTTAAAAACAAAGTTTGAATGGGCAATTTTGCTGGTCATCGCTGCCTTGTTGGGCGGGGCATGGATTGCCGTCTCACGGGAACCAGTTATCACTGAAACCAGTTCCCTCAGCCTGACAGAAGCCCCCATCGTCGGCCACCTGGCGCCAAACTTCACCTTGCAAACACCGCTGGGCCAGGAAGTGACCTTACGGGAGTTGGCCGGACAGCCCGTGGTGTTGAACTTTTGGGCCAGTTGGTGCGCTCCTTGCCGGGTAGAAATGCCCGCTTTGCAGCAGGCCAGTCTTACGTATAATGGCCGGGCCGCCATCCTGGGCATCAACCAGGGGGAAACAGCCAAAACCGTCACCAACTTTGGCGCTGAGTATGGCATTACCTACCCCCTTCTGGTAGATACAGAACAAAGTGTCAGCCTGCTTTATGATGTGCGCGGCCTGCCTACCACCCTGTTCATAGACGTCGACGGCATCGTCCGGGAAGTGGTCATTGGCGCTGTCTCTCAGGCGGTGTTACAGGATCGCGTAGAAAACCTGCTGACGGAGGCCAGTAGTCGGTAGTTGGCTGACGGTCAGCCAACTACCGGTTATAGATAACCCCAATGGTCCCTACACTCCACATTGGCCGCTTTGTTTTCCCCACCGCAGGCTTAACCTTTATTTTGGGCGCCTGGTTATGTCTGACGGTCATTGAACGCACTGCCAAACGGCTAAATTTAGACGTAACGGCAACCTATACGCTGGCGGTGGCTGGGCTGTTGGCCGGGTTTATCGGCGCACGGCTGACGTTTGTAGCCCTGTACTGGCCCGCTTACCAGCAAAATTTGCTGGGCATTGTCTGGCCGTTGACCAGTGGCTACCAGCCGTGGGGTGGCCTGGTGTGTGGGGTGCTGGCCATGTTTTTTTACGGCCGTGCCCGCCAGCTTCCCCTGGCCGCCACCTTAGACGCCCTGGCCCCCGGCCTCATCCTCGGTTTTATGGTGGTGAGCCTAGCTGATTTTCTGGGAGGGCCCGGGTATGGCACGCTGACGGCCGTGCCCTGGGGTGTCAGCCAATATGGCGTGCGCCGGCATCCGGTGCAGCTTTACGAAATCTTGGCCGGGGGGGTGGTTTTGCTGGCCTGGTGGCAGCTGGCCACCAGGCGCAAATATGCCGGGCAGTTGTTTCTGGTGGCCCTGGCCATTTACAGCGCGGCTCGCCTGGTGCTAGACGCCTTCCGCGACAACACCTGGCTTACCGCCGGTGGCTACCATGCCTGGCAGCTGATTAGTTTTGTTATTATGCTCATCTGTCTCTTTCTGCTAGCCTATCTACACGAAAAACACGCTGCACCAGCCGTTCTGACAGATAACAACACCCCCCCATCACCCCTTACCTGATCATACCATCACCTTGCCCCCCCCACGCCCTTACGCTAAACTTCCCCCATGTTCAGGCGACTCATCCTTTTTATAGCCATTATTGTTATTGTGCTTGTGGCCGCCGTGTTTTTTATCCGGGCGCGGCTGACGTCGGCCAGCTTTGGACCCATGGTGGCCTTGTGCCCGGGGCCAGACTATTACGGCTATGTATGTGAGCGAGGCACGGCTTTTGCCTACATCAACGCCACCCATGATACCCTGCTTTATGAGCTGGATGGCACAACCAAACTAGAGCTGCCTTTTGTGTTTACCTTTTACGGCACCCCCTACACCGAACTGGTAGCCAGCAGCAACGGTAATCTGCAATTCAGCAGCAACAATGCCGAATACCTGAATGACTGCCTGGATGAAAAACCGGCAGCGGGCATGGGTGACATGATCGCCCCTTATTGGGATGACCTGGATTTACGCCTGATTGGCTTTCTGGAAACGGAAGTGGTGGGGGAAGCGCCTGATCGCATTTTTGTGATAGAGTGGGACGGCGTGCCTCGTTATGAGACGGGTGAGCCATTGACGTTTGAAGTGCAGTTGTTTGAAGGCAGCAACGACATTGTCTTTTTGTATCAGGATGTGACCCAAAGCGAAGGGGGCCACGGCCGTAAGGCAACCATCGGTATCCAGAGCGAAGCCCAGGGGTTGGCGCTGCAATATGGCTGTGACCTGGCCGTGGTGGCCGATGCCAGCCAGATTCGTTTTGCCCACCCAGACAATGCCAACGGCGACGTGGGGCTGGCGGCGCCACCAACGGCTCCGGTAATGGTGACCATGCCTGGCAGCCGCCGGCCGGCGGCTGGTGGGGATCCGGCGGCAGACCTGCTGGCGCAGATCAACCTGCGCGGCGAAGTGGCCCTGGCCGACCTGCACCGACAATGGATCAGCCAATCACCGCCGGTCACGGCCGTGTGGGAACGCGCTGACCTCACCGGAGATAGTTTGCCCGAACTGGTGGTGCTGCGGCACAGCACCATTGAATACCCTCATTTAAGCCAGATCATCGTCTTGACGCCAGACCCATCGGGCCGCTTTACGCTGTTATTAGACCAGTTGCTTTCCACGCGGAAGCAGCCCATTTACCGTGCTGGTATTGAGCATGTGGGCGACCTGACCCATGATGACCAGGCGGATATGCTGCTTTATGCTGCGGATACCGGCGACTTGCTTGTGCTCACGGCCACCTTTGGTGCCCCAAAGCTGCTGTCCATTCCTGATCAGTGCCTGGCTGGGCTGGCTGTGCTGGATGTGAATAATGACGGCCGTGACGATATTGTACGTGACGGCTGTACTCGCGACGGCCGTGTATACACCACCTGGAATGGCCAATCCTTCACGAATACCCAGTAACTTACAACCAATTGATCATGAATCATTGTCAATTGACAATTGGCCGTTGAAAACACTTGCAAAGAGCAGGCGAAAACGTTACTATGCACGCCGAAAGTAAACCTATGAGATTTGGAGTGAGAGGAGAATGTTTGAAGTCAACGGCGTTTATGCCAATCGCAAGGGTGAATACAGGGTATTAGAAATTAATCCACCCATTATGCTTGTACGCTACAGCGATGGCGAAGAAGCTGAGTTAAAAATCTCGGTACAGGAACGTATTTGGCAAAACATTGCCACCGAGTATGAAGCTCGCGCTGCCAGCAAATCGGCGCGGCGGCGGTCTGCCCAGGGCACCAGCCACTTTATTAAGGTTGTCAGTATCCCGGCCGTCGATGAACTGAGCTTTCCCGGCTGGGCAGAACGCATGGTGATGGCTCCCCTGGCCGGACAAGACGTTTACGTAAAAGCCGGTGATCGGCTGATTATGTATGCGCTGGAAAGCCGCACCTTCTTTGCCGTCGTGACCATTACCGGTGATTCCAAAACCGCCAATCCTAAAGATTATTTCTTCAACGTTAACGCCGAACATGTGGAGTTCTTCCCCATTGATATAGACGCCACCATCGCCCGGCCAGATAACGGTGTGGAAGTCGATGCGGTGGAACTGGAAAGCCAGCCTCGTTTTCGGCGCCTGCGCTTAGACCCTGAAGCGTACCTGCCCATTAATGAAGATGATTTCGAACTACTGGCCGAGGCCCTGACCGAGGTAACTGAAGAAGAAGACGTCGATGAGGACGATGTCGAAGAAGAGTTCGAAGAGGAAGAAGAAGAGTAAGGAGTGCGGTTTTCTTGATCTCCCCTGAAAACCCTAGACACGATATGACGAAAGAATACATCCTGGTTTGTGTCGCCTGGCCCTATGCCAATGCCGATATTCATCAAGGCAATGTCACCGGCTCTTATTTGCCCGCTGACATTTATACACGTTTTCATCGCCTGCAAGGCAACCAGGTGTTAATGGTATCCGGTTCTGACAGCCACGGCACCCCCGTGACTGTCAAGGCGGATGAATTAGGCCAGTCACCGCGAGAGGTCTTTGAGCATTACCACGGCCGTTTCTTGCAGCTCTTTCAACAACTTGGCCTCACCTATGACCTCTTCACCCATACCGATACTGAAAACCATCATCGCGTCTCCCAAGATATGTTCCTGGCACTGGGTGAAAACGGCTACCTCTTCCGCAAGACCACGCCGCAAATGTACTCGCCCAAAGCCCGACGCTTCTTGCCTGACCGTTATGTGGAAGGCACCTGCCCCAATTGTGGCTATGAACGGGCACGTGGTGACCAATGTGATAACTGCAACACCCTGTTTGAAAGCGCCAGCCAGCTCAAAAACCCCCGCAGCAAGCTGGATGACACCGCTTTAGAACTACGAGACACAGAGCATTACTTCCTGGATTTACCCCGGCTGGCAGCCGATGGTTTGGAACCGTGGCTTAACGAGGGTAAGGAGCATTGGCGGCCGCAGGTGATCAACTTTGCGCGCAACTTTGTGGGCCAGGGGCTGATCGGCCGTGCTGTCACCCGTGACATGGACTGGGGCATTTCCGTGCCCGTACCCGGCTACGAGGGCAAGGTCCTGTATGTCTGGTTTGAGGCCGTCATTGGTTACCTGTCAGCCACCATTGAATGGGCACACAACAGCGGCCAACCGGAAGCGTGGCGCCAATGGTGGCAAAATCCGGAGGCGCGCACCGTCTACTTCATTGGCAAAGATAATATCCCCTTTCACACCGTCTTCTGGCCGGCGCAGCTGCTGGGGGCCCATGACCTTTATGACAACGGGCAGGGGCAAGCGCTTAATCTGCCGTATGACGTGCCTGCCAATGAATTTATGAACATGGAAGGGCGCAAGATCAGTGGCAGCATGAATTGGGGGGTGTGGATGCTAGACGCACTGGAGCGGCATGATCCTGATCCCTTACGGTATTACCTCACGGCCGTGATGCCCGAAACCCGCGATAGTGATTGGAGTTGGGAAGGGTATATAGAACGCAACAACACCGAACTGGTGGGCAATTGGGGTAATCTGGTCAACCGTGTGCTGAACATGACCCAGCGCTACTTTGGCGGTGTGGTGCCGGATCCTGGCCAACTGACCGCCCAGGATCAAGAACTGCTCACGGCCGTAGACACTGGTTTTGACACCGCTGCCACCCTGTATGATAGCTGCAAATTCCGCCTGGCCGTGCAGGAGAACCTTCGTCTCTCCACCCTGGTAAACCAATACCTGGAAGAGAGCAGCCCCTGGACAACAGCTAAAACCGATCTTACGGCCACCGCCCGTGCACTTTATACGGCCATTCAGGCCCTCAGTGGTTTAAAAATATTATGGGCGCCTATCTTGCCCTTTACCAGCCAGCAGCTTCACACCCTATTGGGCGAAGAAGGCCAGTTATTTGGTCAGCAAGAGGTAGAAACCTATCAAGAGCGTACACGTAGCCATATAGCCCTGACATATGATGGGGCCGCGGCCGTGGGTACCTGGCAGCGCACCGACATTCCCATAGGGCGCCCCCTGCCCAAGCCACAGCCCCTGTTCAAAAAGTTAGACACGGCCGTGGCCAATGAGGAGCTGGCGCGTCTGGGTCGCTCATCATAAGGCCGTTGCCTGGCTGCCGGAAAAGTGCTGTGATAAACCACATGGGACAAAGCACGCTCAAACGATACCCCTTACCTCGTAACATCCTGGTTGTATACGTGGAAGATACATCATCAGAAACAGTACAGGATTGGTACGATTCTTCCGTTACGGAAATGGATGGGTATACCAGGCCGGTCAAACGCCTGTATGACATGCGGGCATTGCCAACAATTTCTATTGAAGCCGTCCGTGCGGCCGTCAGAATTCGCCGCCACCCTCAAGCCCATTTTGTGTACACGGCCGTCCTCACCCACAACACCACCGTTACCGCCCTGGTGAAAGCCACCCTCTCCGTCAATGCTGGTGGTAACTTCCAACTCTTCACCGACGAAGCCGAAGCTATTGCCTGGCTGCACACCAAAGTACCCGATTAACCTTTTCCAGTCAGATAGTTTGTAAAAGCGCCAGCGGCACGGCCGTTGTATAATCCCTGCCGATAATCCAAAACATCGGCAAAAGCGAGTAAACGATGACAACCGACGATAAAAAAATCATCTATTCCATGATCGGCGTGGGCAAAGTTGTCCCCCCTAATAAACATATCCTCAAAGACATCTCTCTCTCCTACTTTTATGGGGCCAAAATTGGCGTCCTTGGCCTTAACGGTTCCGGTAAATCCAGCCTGCTGCGCATTATGGCCGGGGTGGACCAGGAATTTATCGGTGAAACAGTTCTGGCCCCTGGCTACAGTGTCGGCTTCCTGGAGCAAGAACCCCTGGTCGACGAAACCCGCACCGTGCGTGAAGTGGTGGAAGAAGGTGTCCGCGAAATCGTAGACGCCCTGCGTGCCTATGATGAGATCAATGCCCGTTTCGCCGAACCGATGACCGACGACGAAATGAACGACCTCATTACGGAGCAGGGCAAATTGCAAGACAAACTCGATCACCTGAACGCCTGGGATCTGGACAGTCGCCTGGAACTGGCTATGGACGCCTTACGTACCCCGCCCGGCGATACCCCCATTTCCATCCTCTCCGGCGGTGAGCGGCGGCGGGTGGCGCTTTGCCGCCTGCTGCTGCAGCAGCCAGATATCCTGCTGCTGGATGAACCTACTAACCACCTGGACGCCGAATCGGTGGCCTGGTTGGAAAGGCATTTACAAGAGTACACTGGCACCGTAATCGCCGTTACCCATGACCGTTATTTCCTGGATACCGTAGCCGGCTGGATTCTGGAATTAGATCGCGGCCAGGGCATACCCTGGCGCGGCAATTACTCCTCCTGGCTGCAACAAAAACAAGACCGTCTGGCCAACGAAGAAAAGAAGGAGACAGCTCGCCTCAAAACCTTGCAGCACGAATTGGCATGGATCAATATGTCCCCCAAAGGGCGCCAGGCCAAATCCCAGGCACGTATTAACCGTTACAATGACCTGCTCAACGAAAATTTTGAGCGAGCCAATGAAGAACGCGAAATCTACATTCCGCCTGGCCCACGTCTGGGTGATATTGTCATTCGGGCTGAAGGGGTCAGCAAAGCATTTGGTGACCGGCTGCTGGTAGAAAACCTGACATTTGATATTTCGCCAGGCGCTATCGTGGGGGTAATCGGGCCAAACGGGGCCGGTAAAACCACACTCTTCCGTATGATCGTGGGCCAGGAACAACCAGACAGTGGCAACCTGCATGTGGGCGATACGGTAAAGGTGGCTTACGTTGACCAAAGCCGGGATGATTTAGCCCCCGAAAAGACAGTATGGGAAGAAATTTCTGAAGGGCAGGACAATCTGCAATTGGGCGACCGACGTATGAACTCACGCGCTTACGTAGGTCGCTTTAACTTTGGCGGCAGTGATCAGCAAAAGAAGGTGGGCACTCTCTCCGGCGGTGAGCGCAACCGGGTACACCTGGCCAAACTGCTTAAGTCAGGCGCCAACCTGTTGTTACTAGATGAACCAACCAATGACCTGGACGTCAATACCTTACGCGCCCTGGAAGAGGCCCTGGAAAACTACGGCGGTTCGGCTATTGTCATTTCCCATGACCGCTGGTTCCTGGACCGGATAGCCACACACATTCTGGCATTTGAAGGTGACAGCCAGGCGCGCTGGTTTATTGGCAGTTATAGTGACTATGAAGCCGACCGAAAAGAGCGGTTGGGTGACACTGCCAGCCGACCGCACCGGATTACCTATCGCAGGTTGACCCGGTAATGGGTAAACAGTAACATTGGGCAGGAACTGGCCGCCAGCCAGGGGCCACCATCACCAGAAAAGCTGGCGGAAATGGCGATGTTACAAGAGAAAATGGCCCGCCACGGCCGTGTCAGTGCCTTATTGCTGCTCATCGCCGTAGGCGGCATGTCTTTGACAGGGTATATGTAAAAAGGAACAGACCTATGGAGATCACCGGCTTTGATCATGTGCAGATTGCCATGCCCCCAGGTGGTGAAGGTGAGGCGCGGCAATTTTACGGCGAACTGTTAGGGCTGCCAGAGATAGAAAAGCCCACACCGCTTAAAGCGCGAGGTGGTTGTTGGTTTGAAGGCCAGGGCGTGCAGATACACCTGGGTGTAGAGGCTAACTTTGTCCCGGCCACCAAAGCACATCCCGCTTTTCTCATCCGTGATCTGGATGCCTTGGGGCAAAAATTGGGGGAAGCCGGCTTCGCTTTCAAATTGGATGAAACCGTGCCGGGGCGCAAACGCGGCCACATCTTTGACCCATTTGGCAACCGGGTGGAGTTGATTCAAGATGGTGATGGCTTTCAACAACGGTCAGGGGATTAGGTCGTCGTTTTCTATTTATGCTCGTGCTGCTGCTTGAGCAAAAACTCCTGCTCAGGTGACTCCTTGACAAAACCGGCGGCCACCCACCCCGTTATCCCCCCGTCTGGCGTTTGCACAATCCACCAATCTGGCCGCGTGGGGTCTTTGATGGTCACCGGGGAGACGTTTGGCAGCCCGGCCACCTGTTTTTCGCCGGGCGCAGCGTACAAGAGTACCTCCGGGGCATCCTCATCAAATAGATAGGCCACACGCCGCACATAATAGTCAGAAATCCACCCATTTTCGCCGCCCAGCGTTTGCACCTGGTAAAACCGGCGCAGCCCTTGCGGCCCACTATGGCGAATCTCCTGCACGGCCACGGCCGTGCCCGTGTGAATCATCACCTTAACCTCGGCGGTGACATCTGGCGTCGCCAGCAGTGCTACCTCATGCTCGACGATCAGGCCATGTTCGTCTACACCGCTTAACAGCACCCACAATGGGCCGGTTTGGGTGGCCATCGTCTCACCACTGTCGTTCGTAATGATCACTGTCTGTGGCAAGGAAACAGGTGGCGTTGGCGGTTGGCTGGCCGTGCGGCAGCCGGCCAGTAACCCGGCAGCCAGGATAACAAGCGAGGGGATTTTCATGAGGAAAAGGGAGGGGCGCACTGGTGCGCCCCTCGTCACGGGTTAAGGATTTGCCGCCCCTTTGGTTGTATTGCTGGTCATTGTGCCCGCCCAGGCGCCGCCGCTGGGTGTGCGGTACCAGGATTTATTTTTGCTGCTGTTACCGTAGGTGTGGCTGTCTACAACGGTCGTGCTGTCTGGCATGAGCAGACGCACATCATCACCGGTATTGTTAAAAAGGTTGCTGGTATCCAGCGTCCAATAACCGCCGGCGGCGATGGTGGTGCTGGCCGGAATTTGTACCGGCGAACCGCCTGCGGCAATATCATCTACCCACATCCCCGAGATGTCTACGGCCACGGCCGTGGGGTTGTACAGCTCTACCCATTCCGGGCTGCCACTGGAGGGGTTGGGCATAATTTCGTTGATCAGAATGTCAGACATGGTGCCCGTGCCCGCCGGGTCACTGGCCACATAGGCCACGCCGTTAACCGTGTAGTTAAGGCCATTGCTAGACTGCAGTATGATGTCACCACTGACAATGACGGCCGTGCCATAATTGCGCGTGGCGTCACACAGATTGGTCACATACACATCACCCGTGGCCAGCAGCCGGTCCAACACTTCTTGCGCCGGGTGACCGTAGGTGTTGCTGCCACAAGAGATAGCCGAGGCATCCGGATTCAGTGCATCCACATAAGCCTGACTGCTGGAATGGCCAGAGCCATGATGGTTGGCCCGCAGCACATCCACCTGCCCATAACGAGTGGCCAGAATGGCTTCCACATCGTTATAGGTGTAACCCCAACTGCTGACAGCATATTCACCGTCTGAATCACCGGCCGTGGCATAATCTATCTGACCATAACGAACCTTCAGGGCAATGGAATAATCATTTTCGCTGGGTGGCACAGCATCCCCGGTATGGTCGCCGGTCAAGGGGGTTATGCCGTCGCTCATCATTACCCCGTCGGCATCTGACTGGACAATCGTTACCACCGCGCCCGCATCAGGCGGGTCAATCTGCGTGGTGGAGCCAATTTGTGCCAACTCGCGGATAGGGTAGATGTTATTGTTCGCCGCATTGGTGGCGTAACACAGCCAGTTGCGTGACGTGCCCGATTGTGTGCCGGCGTTATACCATTGAATTTCCAAATCCGGGTCACACACACCATCAACACCGCCACCGCCATAACCATCCACCCAGGCGCCGGCGTTGCGGTCGACAATTTTGTCAAAGGTAATACCCTGAACTTCAATAAGACCCCAAAAGCCACCATACCCGGCATAGCCGATGTGGTCCAGGTGATGATGGCTCAGAACACCCACATTCACGTGTGAGCCGCCGGTAATGGTGCGGATCTTCTGGGCGATCAAGGCAGCGCCGGCGCCCGTATTCCAGGAAGCTTCGCGCACGTCAATGAGAATGGTAAAACCAGAGGGGAAGATAATAAGCTGGCTGTCACCCTGCTCCACGTCAAAGATGCGGATCTCAAATGTGCCCGGCGTCCAGGGGGTGTCACCCAGGCCGGTATTGGCCGCACCAGGAGTAGGGGTGGCACTTTCGACACCGCTCCACGTGCCACCATCTGGGTAGCGATACCATGAATAACCGGCCGTGGACGACGTATAACTGGTACTGTCCAACACCGCCTGCGCCGCATTCAGGAAACGTACATCATCACCGCCATTGTTCAGCAGGCTGCTAAACTGCATCACATAATAGCCGTTGGGCGAGATGACAGTACCGGCGGGGATAAGCTGCGGGCTGCCGCCGCCATCAGCAATGTCGTCAATAAAGTGCCCAGAGAGACTTAGGTAACGAGTTGTGGTGTTATACAGTTCCACCCATTCTGTGGCGCTGTTGGCTACATATTCGTTGATGACTACTTCACCAATGGTCGGCGCTGGAGCATTACTACTGCCTTTGGTAGGAAACTCCGTTTCGTCGGCGCTCCAGCCGCCGCCGTCAGGCACACGATACCAGGAATTTTCACCGGTAGCGAAGGTGTAACTGATGCTGTCTAGCACGGCCTGAGACGGGTCAAGGAAGCGCACATCATCGCCCCCATTGTTCAACAGATTGTTAAACTCCATCACATAGAAGCCGCCGGCCACAATGACCGTACCCCCCGGAATTTGTTGGGGTGAACCGCCACCCCCGGCGACGTCATCAATGAAGTGGCCGGAAAGGTCCAGATCACCACCGGTGGTGTTATACAGTTCCACCCATTCCGTAACGCCGCTGTTGGCCACGTATTCATTAATGACCACATCACCAGGTCCTGGCTGATTGCCGCCCCCGCCGCCAGGATTGGCGCTGCCCTGGGTGGGGGTAGCACTTTCCACCCCGCTCCAGGCGCCGCCGTCTGGGCTGCGGTACCAGGAATAGTCGGCCGTTGCTGCCGTATAGCTGGTGCTGTCCAAAGCCACCTGAGACGGGTCCAAGAAGCGCACGTCATCACCCCCGTTATTAAGGAAACCGCTGAAGGTCATCACGTAATAGCCACCCGCCGGAATGATGGTTCCGCCGGGAATGAGCTTCGGCGCCCCACCACCGCCAGCAATATCATCGATGATGTGGTTAGACAGGTCCAGGTCAACGGCCGTGGTGTTATACAGTTCCACCCATTCGGTAGCACTGTTAGCCACATATTCGTTGATGAGTACCTCTCCAGGGCCAGGCGGGTTGGCCGCCGCTACCCGGCTGACTGGAATAACAAGGACAAGAAAAAATGCTGCAATGGCTAAGCGGGATAAGTATGAACGGTTCATTCCAATACAATCTCCTTGTAGTCAACAACTCATAAAACAAAAACCCATGATGGCTCATCATGGGTCATTTACACACTGTAGATAAGGAACTGGAGTCTGGTGGATTTTAGAACCCTTTCTGATGCGTCGGCCAATTTGGCATCGTGGCCCAAAGGGGGGGGTTCAAAAATCGTCAGTATGCAGGAAGGAAACAAGGCGGACACGGCCGTTTGCTGCCGCCAGAAGTGAGCTATGGTTTCAGGCTGCCAAAAAGGTAATAGCCTTAACATGGGGGCGAGTCCAAAGGTTACTTATGTTAACTTCTGTCTGGGCCTGATCCACCCTTACCATTGATAAATGATAAACAAGGCATGAACAGGTTATGATACATTGTAACATGAATTACTGGTTTTCGCGCCCGATAGTACCATGTTATTAGTACTACCCTTGTTAAATTTCATATTTCCGGTAAAACAGAATCATATCTGTGACAGGTTTTAGGCTATGTTATGCGTTACAAACCCACGCTGCCCGTGCCGCCACCCTTACGTGGTGTTGATAGAGGTTCATTCGCCGAACATACGGTAAAACGGCGGCTGCCGGATATTGCCCGGCGCGTGCTGGCCGAGAACACCCTGCCACCGGAGGCTGCCGCTGCCCTGGAAGGCCTGATAGCCGATCTGCCCAATGCCCCTCTACGGCCGTTGACCGACACACATGCGCCTGATCACACCCTCTGGCAAGCGGCCATTGAACCTTACCACAACCAGAACTGGCTGCAGGTGCCCTGGTTTTTTGCCGAAACATACTTCTTCCGGCGGATCATTGAAGCGGTCGATTACTTTAATACCGATCTGGACCCCTTTGCCGTCCAAAAACAACAAGGATTGGTAACCTATGAAGGGGCCATCACGACCCTGCTAGAACCGCCATCGCCTACCCGCCCGACCGGCTGGAACCAGGAGACGTTTTCCCGTCTGCTGCTGGCAGACCTGTGGGGCAACCAGGTAGACCTGAGTTTATGGCCGGCCGATGCCGCCGACAAACCAGACCACACAGACGAAGAAACACGTCAAGCACACCTGCTGGTAGACGCCCGGCCGGCCGTAACCAGCTACATAGACACCCTCCCCCTGGCACGGGCTGACTTTATCACCGACAACAGTGGTTTGGAATTATTAGGCGATCTGGCGCTGGCTGACTATCTGCTGACCAGCGGCAAATGCAGCAACCTGCACTTTCACGTTAAACAACACCCCACCTTTGTCTCCGACGCCACCGCCACAGATGTATTGGCCACATTAAGCTATCTGGGGCAACAACCATCGTTAGCCGGGCAGGAGATGGCCTTCCGGTTGGTGTTATGTATGAGCAACGGCCGTTTTCACCTGCAAACACACCCCTTCTGGACTTCGCCCCATCCCTTGTGGCAAATGCCGGATGACCTGCGCCGCGAGCTGGCCCGCACGCACCTGATCATTTGCAAAGGGGACGCCAACTACCGCCGCGCCTTGGGAGATGCCCACTGGCCTTATACCACACCGCTGGCAGACATTATTAGTTATTGCCCAGCACCCATTCTATTCCTGCGCACCTGTAAATCACCGGTGTTAGCCGGATTGGTCCCAGGGCAGCCAGAAAAAATGACGGCCGCAACCGCCGATTGGGTCACAAGCGGACGATGGGGCGTCATTCAATTTGTGGGGAAATCAGACGATTAGGTAATCGGCAGCACTCATTCAAAGTCAAGATCGCTTTAGGCACTACCGATTACCCGACTAAGTTTTGCCGGTCAATCAGGGGTGTGCCTATAAAAAGGTGGGCTTGATACGCAGGCGGTATACACCCTTAAAATCATGGGGGTCAGCCGGTTCACCTTTGCGCAGAATATCAATGTGGCCCGCTTCGGCCAACTGCCGTGCCGTCAGGCGAATACGCTTTACCAGAGATTGCCAATCTTCAGGGTAAAGCTCTACGGCCACGTCTTCCGGCTTCACTTTACCCTCTGGCCCCGCCGCAGCACACATCTGTAGAATGGTTTCTATAATGGCTTCGTCACTAATTTTTCTTTTCTTTTTGTTCATCATGTTAATCTCGTCTATTTATTTGGCTGATACCGTAATAACAATGGGCAATCGGGTGAAAGCCGGAATGGTGTATTCCGGCGCGGCCACCAGCAATCCGGTAGAGGTGCCCCCGTCCAGGTTCAGGGCCACGTCCAGGTTTAAGTCAGACTGTGTCAGCCATACCCCCAGTTCATGCAGGGTAAAACTACCCCATGGGGCAATAATAAAAAGGATACGGCCGTCGGCATCTTGCCCCACCACCGTCCGCCGGTTTTTGTCACCATCCTCTACCGGATAGCCAAGATACCCACCTGGTTTTACCAGCACGGGAAAGGATTGTAAGGCATACAGCAGCGGTTCGTCAGGGTCATACGGCCGTGCCCCCAGCCATCTCACTTCCGGCCCTGCATGGGTCACGGCAAACATACCGGCAAAATGATCATAGCTGGTACCGCTGGCCTGCCCGGCCACCACCGTCCGCCCTGTAGCCACAAACGTTTCTGTAAAAAAGCCACCATTCACCACCAACAAGGCACCCGTCTCTGCCTGCCATTCGCGCAGTGTTTGGGGCTGGCCCGGATGGTAGGCAATGCCAAAATCATAAAGCGCCGGCTCCAGGCGGAAAATAGACACCTCTTCCTGCACCTGGCCATCAGCGGCCATCAGGCGTATAACCCGCCGCTCCAGGCCCGGCTGCACCATCTGCCAACTGGTATCAGGCAGCAGTGTAGGGGTAAGCGGCAGAGAAACCAAAGAGGGTAAGGCAGTGGCTTGTGACGCCGGCCGTGTGGCCGATGGCCCGGGGGTGGGTGGCCAGGGGGTCACGGCCGTACACCCCCACAGCATCACCAGGCCGATCATTGGCATGATCGGTCGCCGGCCCCCAATGCCCAGTTTACTCATCCTGCAGCACAATGCGTGTGCGGTGAATGTGCACATCCAGCGGGTCAAACCCCAATACCTGCAGCACCTCATCTGGCCGGCCGGTGAGCGATGGTTGCAATAACAACTGCATGGCAATATGGGGCACCCCGTCACTGCCCACTTGTAGGCTTAAGTCAAGGATCAACGGCCGTAAATCATACACCTTTGTTTTGCCCTTGTGCTCACGTTCTCGCATCAGGCTCCCGGCGGCCATCATCGCCTCAATGTCTGCCCGCAAGGTATGGGTGTTCACCACGTCCAGCGGTGTGGCCACATAATGAGATGCCACCGTACTGGCTTGCAGCGACGGCGCATTGGTCGGCACTTCCACCATCTGATGTACGTCAATGCCCGGGGCCATCCTGGCCATCAACTGCTGCCTGGCCTGCTCTGGTTCTACCCGTTCTACCAGCAAAATATCGGCCAGTTCATACGCACTGGTGTAACCCAGCGGCAGCGCCGCAGCCATTTGCAGCCGGGGGCGGCGGTTAAAGCCATGCGTATAGGCCATCGGGATGCTCGCTCGGTTCAACGCCCGCTCTAACGCCCGCGCCAGGTCCAAATGGCTGATATAACGTGCCGGGCCCGCTTTGGCAAAGGTCAGGCGACATCGTTGTACGTAATCTGCTTCCATAATTTATCACATAAAGCGCTGGGCACACTTCCAGACTGACATGGTTGACCGTGATGTGCCCGGCGTGGTTCTTAAAAGGGGTATTTTAACCCGTCTGGGGCATTCGTGAAAATTGGGCAGGTTGCGATACAATCGGCGGCTATGAATTTGTTCTACAGCTTAAAGTCTATGTTCCCCGCACCGTTGTCCCCCAGCCGTCCATGGTTGATAATAAACGGGTTACAACTGACGTTACTTGTGCTGCTGTTGGCTGCCTGCGAACGTCCTGATCCGGATGTAACAATTATTACCCAGGGCAGTGTCACAGGGGTGCCGCCTACGATAGCCGCCGCTTCCTTTCAACAAATCGGTGTGGCCCCGCCAGAGCCATCGGCGCCTACCGCCACCCCCGCCCCCGTTTACTTTGACACGCCCACCCCAGATGCGCCCCATTATGATCCAGGTGGCGGCGACAGCCAGCAGATCCATACCGTAAATGCCGGCGACACCCTGATGTACATTTCCCAGCTTTACGGCGTGGTCCTGGATGACATTTTAGCCCTCAACCAGATGCAGGAAACCGATATCCTGCAAGTAGGCCAGCAAATTCGCATCCCCGGCCAGGTGAGCCAGGTGGGTCCTTCTTTCAAAATCATCCCAGATAGTGAACTGGTGTTTGGGCCTACAACCAAAGGGTTTAATGTACGCCAAACGGCCGTGCCCTACAACGGCTACCTGCTGCGTTATACTGAAGACATAGAAGGCCGCCGGCTGGAAGGGCCAGAAATTGTGGAACTGGTGGCCCATCGGCACAGTGTTAACCCCCGCCTGCTGCTGGCCCTGCTGGAATATCGTGGGGGCTGGTTGACACAACCTGTGGTGCCTGAAGGGCGGCAGCATTACCCACTGGGCAAAGGTGCGGCCGGGCAGGAAGGGCTGTATAAGCAGTTAAGTTGGGCCGCGAACGAGCTAAACTGGGGGTATTACGGCCGGGCCGAAGCCAACCTGCACGCTTTTGCCCTGCCGGATAAAACACGTATCACCTTTGCGCCAGACATCAACGATGGTACGGCTGGCGTGCAGCGTGCCCTGGGGGGCGCCGACACCATGACCTATGACACCTGGCTGCGTGATGTATCGTCAAACGGTTTTTACGCCACCTATGAACGCCTCTTTGGCAACCCCTTTGCCCTGGCGGTAGAGCCGCTCTGGTCACCCAATTTACCGCAGCCTGCGTTACAACTGCCCTGGGCGGCCGGTGAAACATGGTACTTCACCGGCGGGCCACACGGTGGCTGGAACACCGGCTCTGCCTGGGCTGCGCTGGACTTCGCCCCAGACGCTGACGTCCTGGGTTGTTTCGAATCCGACGCTTGGGTCACAGCCATGAGCGACGGTATTGTCACCCGCAGCGGTTTTGGCGGGGTGGTGGTTGACCTGGACGGTGACAAATTTGCCGGGACGGGCTGGGCTATCACCTACATGCACCTGGGCGAACGTGACCGCATCCCTGTAGGGACACCAGTGCAAACGGGTGACCGGCTGGGTCATCCCTCGTGTGAAGGTGGCTTTTCTGACGGCACACACGTGCATGTGGCCCGAACGTACAACGGCCGTTGGGTCTCGGCTGACGGTGGCACGGCTTTTAACCTGGGTGGTTGGGTTTCACAGGGAACGGGCCAGGAATACGATGGTTTCCTCATTCGTGGCAATGTCAGCAAAGAAGCATGCGCCTGCCGTGAAGAAGGCAACGCCCTTTCTCACGAGTAAGGGCAGCCCACCTACCCCTTGTTGCCGACTTTTCTGGGCGGGCATACAATGGGCAGGCAGCTGCGGCTCTTGGACATTCTACCCCGGCGGGCTGGCAGCAACAGAGACGGAGGACACGTTGTGAAGTGGAAACCAATCCCACGAGCTGGTTTTTATTCGTTTAAGGAAGAACTGCTAAACAGCCTCACCCATGGTATTGGCACTATCCTGGCCGCTGTTGGTCTGGTGACCCTGGTGATATTAGCCGCGATCTATGGTGACGCCTGGCGTGTGGTCAGTTTTACCATTTACGGCAGCAGTCTGGTGTTCCTCTACCTGGCATCTACGCTGTACCACAGCGCCCGCCGGCCGCGCCTGAAACAATTTTACCGGCTGCTGGACCATGCGGCCGTGTACCTGCTCATTGCCGGTACCTACACCCCTTTTTTGCTGGTAAAACTGCGTGGCCCTGTGGGCTGGACGCTGCTGGCGGTGGTTTGGGGCATGGCCCTGATGGGCATCGCTTTTAAGGTGCTGTTTATCGGTCGTTTTGAAAAATGGACCACCCTGGGCTACCTCTTCATGGGCTGGATGTGCCTGCTGGCCTTTCGCCAGATGATCGTGGTGCTCCCCCCTCTGGGGTTGTTTGGCATCATGTTAGGCGGCCTTTTTTACACCGTTGGTGTTATCTTTTTTGCCTGGGAGCGCATCCCTTACAACCACGCGATATGGCATCTTTTTGTCATGGGGGGCAGTGCCGTTCACTTTGTGACTGTCTTATTGTTTCTACTGCCGTTAGGGGCCGTGGTCAACAACCCATAAACCGGCCAGCCAGGCAGCGGCTGTCGTCAGAACATGGCCGGACACTCAGGTCAATTCTGCCCATCACAAACACGGCCGTGCGCCCTACCTATAACCCCTGCTACATGTCATACTGAATGTGTGACATCTCTCACCTACCGGATCAAACGTCCTCAACTATAGTAAAATCCAACACAATTTTTGACATCTTTAGATAATTTTCCATAGAATTACATTCAAGGAGACGCCATGTCTGATAATACCTATCCGCCGCCACGCCTCATCTTCTGGGAAACCACCGCTGGCTGCAACCTGGAATGTATCCACTGCCGCCGTATTACGGTGGCTAACCAGCTTCTACCCCAAGACCTGACAACGGCCGAAGCACTCGACATGGTGGATCAGATCGCCGCCTTGGGCCGGCCAATCTTTGTATTATCCGGCGGTGAACCATTGTTTCGCCCAGACATCTTCGATATCGCCCGCCACGCTGCCAGCACCGGGCTGATTGTGGCCCTGGCCACCAACGGCACGCTTATTACGGCCGACGTGGCCCATAAAATTAAAGAAAGTGGCATTCGGCGTGTCAGCGTAAGTTTCGACGGTGCCGATGCCCCTACGCATGATATCTTTCGAGGTCCGGGGGCGTTTGATAAGGCTGTCACCGGTATGGCACACCTGCGCGAAGTAGGGGTGCCCTGCCAGATCAACACTACCGTAGCCAGCCATAATGTGCATCAAATGCCAGAAACGCTGGCCCTGGCCAAAAGGATGGGCGCCGTAGCCCTGCACCTCTTCTTGTTAGTTCCGGTGGGCTGCGGCGTAGAAATTGCCGAAGACAAGCAAATCTCACCGGAGGAGTATGAAGCGGTTTTGAACTGGATGTATGATGTAGAGATGGTGGGAGACATTGAGCTCAAAGCCACCTGTGCCCCACATTATTTCCGTATTGTACGCCAGCGGCAGGCAGAGGAACGGCACATGGGCATCTTTCGCAAACGCCCTGAATCCATGCACCGGCAGCAGCATGGCGGTAATACCCACACGGGCGGGCACCCTGGTGGCCACCCGGCCATGAACACCATGACCAAAGGCTGCCTGGCCGGCACCGGTGTCACCTTCATTAGCCATCGTGGCGAAGTGTTCCCCTGCGGCTATCTGCCGGTGGAAGCAGGCCACATCCGCCGCCAATCATTTCAGGAGGTATGGCAAACATCGCCACTTTTTGCCGAACTGCGCGAACCAGATATGTTAGGTGGCAAATGCGGCCTTTGTGAGTTTAAGAAAATTTGCGCCGGCTGTCGCGCGCGGGCCTTTGGTACTGATGGGGATTATTTGGGCGAAGAGCCGTTTTGTACGTACATTCCCCGTGCCGCCATTGGTATCCAATAAATGGCCGACCGCTAACCGATGACAGGACCAACAGATTTTATGGAACATTCCAGACACATCACCATCATTGGCGGCGGCATTACCGGGTTGAGCACAGCCTGGTATGTACAGCAGGAGGCCGCTCGTCAAAATATTGACATAACGTACACTTTAGTAGAGCAATCTGACCGGTGGGGCGGCAAAATCCTGACGGAAACAATAGAGGGTTTTGGTGAACGGCCGTTTGTCGTCGAAGGCGGACCAGACTCTTTCCTGACACAAAAACCGTGGGCAGCCCAATTGGCGCATGAGTTAGGCATAGATGATCAATTTTTGCCCACCAATGACAGCCGCCGCCAGACATTCATCTTACATCGTGGTAAGCCCACTCCCCTACCAGATGGGGTCATGCTGATTGTGCCTACTAAAATTAAGCCGTTTGTCTTCTCCCGGCTCATTTCTCCCTGGGGCAAACTGCGTATGGGGTTGGACTGGTTCATCCCACCTAAACGTGATGACGGCGACGAAACATTGGCCACTTTTATCAACCGCCGCCTGGGACAAGAAGCATTGGACAAAATCGCCGAGCCGCTGTTGTCTGGCATTTACAATGCTGACGCCGAAATGCAAAGCATGATGGCCACCTTCCCCCGTTTTCGGGAGATTGAAAGGCGGCATGGCAGCCTCATCAAGGGCATGCTGGCGGCGCAAAAGGCCCGCCAATCATCGGCCCCGGACCAGGCATCTAGCATGTTCACCTCTTTCAAACCAGGTATGGAAGAGCTGGTATTGGCGCTGCGGCAGCAGTTAACTGGCGACTGCCGCCTGGGCACGGCCGTCAGGCAAATAGCGTACGGGCCATCACCAACAGCTAACTGGCAGCTGTTTTTACAAGACGGCACTATTTTACAGACCAATGCCATCATCCTGGCGGTACCGGCGTTTGTGGCTGCCCAATTGCTGGCCGATATTGCCCCTGAAGCTGCCCGTACCCTGCAGACAATCCGTTACGTAAGCACCGGCACCATTTCCCTGGCCTACCGGCGCGCAGAGATTAACCACCCATTAAATGGGTTTGGCATTGTCATTCCCCGCAGCGAACGGCGGCGTATCAACGCCATCACCTGGAGTTCGACTAAATTTGACCACCGTGCGCCGGACGCTTATGCGCTGCTGCGCGTCTTTTTTGGCGGCTCGCGCACACCAGAGATGATGGCCGTGCCTGATGACACCTTGCTGCCCGTGGTGCAGGCAGAGCTGGCAGAGATCATGGGGGTGACGGCCGTGCCCGTTTTCCACCGCATCTACCGCTGGCAGCAGTCCAATCCACAATATGATGTTGGGCATCTGCAAAGGGTGGCCGCGGTTGAGGCCCACCTGCCAGAGCGGTTGTTTGTCACCGGCAGCCCCTACCGGGGTGTAGGCCTGCCAGATTGTGTGCGGCAGGCAAAAGAAACGGCCGTCAACGTCATAGCCGCCCTGTCCACCCAATCACCAGAAACGGCCGTAATTCGGGTTGACCGGAAAATTTAACTCCGGTAAAATTTTCACAATCACCTAGATTTGCTCAGATTTTTTAGTTTTTAGATAGATTTAAAAGTGCAGCATGTGCAGTCAACCTGATGAGCTGTACCCGGAACATACCACGGATGATGAATACAGATACCGAACAATGGCTTTCCCTCAGTGAAGCGGCCCGGCGTTTGAATGTACACCCCACCACATTGCGCCGTTGGGCAGACAACGGTGATATACCCCTGATGTTAACACCTGGCGGCCATCGCCGGTTTGCCCAATCAGATATTGACCAGTTCGCCCACAACCGGCACGGGCTGCGCCGCCTGAGCGGCATTGAGCAGGTCTGGGCAGACCGGGCCTTGACTGTGGCTCGGGCCGAAATTGTAGCCCACCAGGACGCGCACTGGATGATGGCCATTGATGAGGCCACCCGGGAACAAAACCGGGTCATGGGGCGGCAGCTTATGGCCCTGACCTTGCAATATATCTCCAATGGTGATGACGACCAATTGATTGAGGAGGCACGCCGCATGGGGAGGGAATACGGCCGTACCTGCCTGCATATTAACATGCCCCTGACCGCTGCCTTGCAAGCTTCTATGTTCTTCCGCGACACCATGATAGAAACGGCGCTGCAGCTGCCAGAAAACGTGAATATCCGGCCGGAAGCCAATGTCCGGCTGCTGCGCCGCATTAACACCCTGCTAAATGCCGTCCATCTGGCTATTGCCGAGGTCTATGATGCCACCGATTCTGTGTCTAGGTCTTAATCATCACACCGCTCCGGTAGCCCTGCGTGAGCGGTTGAGCTGCTCTCTGGTAGCCATCACAGCGCAGCTGCCAGCAGACACGGCCGTGCTTGAACTGGCCGTCCTGGGTACCTGTAATCGCGTTGAACTCTACGCGGTCATTCAGCCCCACGTTGCCGCACCAAAGCTCTTTTTGCTAAACTTGCTGGCGCAGGCAAACCAGGTAGACCCGGCCGAGTTTATGGAGTATGTCTACTTTATGACGGGCGACACGGCCGTCAACCATCTGCTGCGGGTAGCTGCCGGGTTAGAATCACTGGTATTAGGTGAGCCCCAAATTTTAGGCCAGGTAACAGATGCCTATATGACGGCCGTAAACCAGCACACCATTGGTCCCGTCATCAATGCCCTGTTTAAAACCGCCATTCGTGCGGGCAAACGTGCCCGCGCCGAAACCACCATCGGCAGTAACCCGGCCAGCGTCAGTTCCGTGGCCATTGCCCTGGCCCAACAAACATTAGGTCCCCTTGACCATCGCCAGATCTTAGTGATAGGCGCCGGGCAAATGGGGCGGTTGGCGCTTAAAGCGCTGCGCCAACGAGGCCTGAGCCACATTGCTGTGGCCAACCGCACCGTAGCCCGCGCTCAGGCGCTGACGGCTGCCTGGGGTGGCCCAGCTTATGGCCTGGATGAACTGCCCACGGCCATTGCCAACGCCGATGTGGTCATCACGGCCGTGTCATCCAGCCAGCCACTCATTGGCAGCAGCACCATAGCGCCGCGGGCACGGCCGCTGGTTATGGTAGATATTGCCGTACCACGTAACGTAGACACGGCCGTGGCCACACTGCCTCACGTGCGCCTGTATGATGTAGATGATTTACAGGCCACCTTGGATGAATCGCTGGCAGCACGCCAGGCAGAAATTCCGTATGTAGAGCAGATCATCATCGAAGAGACGGGGCTGTTTGCCACCCAACTGAGTGAACTGGCGGTGAAACCGCTCATTAGGGACATGCGGCGTAAGGCCGAACAAATCCGTGAGACAGAACTGGAACGCACCATGCGCCATCTGGGTGATCTGGATGCGCAAACAGCAGCGCACATCAAGCATCTTTCGCAGTCCATTGTGAACAAGCTTTTACACGAACCAACACTGCTGCTTAAGCAAAAAGCAAGCAACAATCAGGCTGATGCTTATGCTACGGCCGTGCGTGAACTCTTTGGATTACCAGAATAAATATCGTAGAATTTGTTGAGAACAGGATGGACGGGCCTTACGCGAGAAAAGGAGAAAAGTGACCGTGTCCGTCCTGTTACCCCCTCTTTAGAAATGGTTAAAACACAAACTTTGGTGATCGGCAGCCGCACTTCCAAACTGGCGTTGTGGCAGACCCATCACATCAAGCAGCAGCTTGAAGCCTTTTGGCCTGGTCTGGAGTGCCGCCTGGAAACAGTTATTACTCAGGGTGACAAGACGCTGGACAAGCCTCTGCCCCAGATTGGCGGCAAGGGGTTATTTACGGCCGAACTGGAGTTAGCTTTACATAACGGAACCATTGATCTAGCCGTACATTCACTTAAAGATTTACCCATCGAAAATAATGCCGGGCTGACCCTGGGCGCCATTTCCGCACGGGCTGATGTGCGTGATGTGCTGGTGGCCACACAAGGCTGGACACTGGCTACCTTGCCTGACAGAGCCATAGTGGGCACCAGCAGCCTGCGCCGCCAGGCTCAGCTATTGGCCTATCGTCCTGATCTAAAGGTTATGTCAATTCGCGGGAATGTTGACACCCGCATTCGCAAGGTGTTGGCCAGTGAGTACGACGCAACAGTGCTGGCCGCGGCCGGGGTGACCCGGCTGGGGCTGGACGCCCACATTACTGACTGGCTGCCCCTGGACGTGATGCTGCCGGCACCCGGGCAGGGAGCGCTGGCCGTGCAGTGCCGGGCAGCAGACACGGCCGTGCAGCGCCTATTGGCCCCTCTGAATGACACCGCCGCTCACACCTGTGTTACGGCCGAGCGCGCCTTCCTCAACGGTTTAGGTGGGGGCTGCTCACTGCCGGTGGCCGCTTATGCCACCTTAACAGCTGAAGAGATTATGTTAACTGCATTGGTAGCCGCGGAAGATGGACAGCCAGTCATACGGCTGGAGGGTCACGGCCGTGACCCCCACGCTCTGGGGGCCGCCCTGGCCCAACAGGCCCTGGCCCAAGGGGCGGAGGCGCTGCTGCATGGCTGATCATCTGCCCCTGGCACACCGGCGCATCGTCGTCACCCGTAGTCCGGATCAGGCCGAGGCCATGTGCGCTCAATTGGCGGCGCTGGGGGCCACGGCCGTACGCTTTCCGGCTATCGATTTTATACCCCTGCCTGCCCCAGAGTTGGACACGGCGCTGGCCCATGTACAGACGTATGATTGGCTGCTTTTTACCAGTGGCAACGCCGTGCGCTTCTTCTTTGACCGCCTGGCACAAACGCCAGCCTATCACTTCGTAACTGGCGGCAGCACACTGCGTATCGCCGCCGTGGGTTCAGCTACACAGCAGCTTCTGGCAGAAAAGCAAATTACGGTAGATTTTGTGCCCGATATGTTTACCGGCGAACAGTTGGCGTTAGGGCTGGCCAATGTCGCCGGTCAGCGCATTTTGCTGCCGCGGGCCAGCCAGGGCCGCCCGGAAATTGTGGACATTCTGCGCCGCCGGGGGGCGGTGGTTGATGATATACCCTTGTATGCTACGGTCACGGCCGTGCCTACCCCCGACGCCCTGGCTGAACTGGAAAAAGGAGTGGACATGTTTACCTTTACCAGCCCTTCCAGCGTGCGCAACTTTTGGCAGATAGTCAGCTCAGGAATTGTCAGGTTTGCCAAACCTGGTGAACCTACACGAATAGCCGTTATTGGCCCGGCGACTGCGGCCGAGGCTGAAAAAGTCAGCCTGCCCGTAGACATCATGCCGGAAGCATACACCATTGAGGGGCTGGTCACGGCCGTGGCTGATTATTTCCAACGGCTGCCAGCGCAGCTTTAAACATACTGCCTGCATCCAACGGCCATGAACACCCGGAGATTAAAGATGTTAGAGATACCTACCCCAACCCAGACCCGCACTATGCCCACCCGGCCGCGCCGTCTGCGGCATACGGCCGTGCTTCGCCGGATGGTGCGTGAAACAGAACTCAACCCGGCTGATTTTATCTACCCGCTCTTTGTCACCCATGGGCAAGGGGCGCGCCGCTCCATTCCCTCTATGCCGGGGGTAGACCAATTGTCAGCAGACATGGCCGTGACTGAAGCTCAAGCGGCATACAACCTGGGCATCCCTGCCGTCATCCTGTTTGGCCTGCCGGCCAGCAAAGACCCCATAGGCCTGGAAAACTTCGCCGCAGACGGCATCATCCCTCAAACCATCCACGCCCTTAAGGCGGCCCTGCCTGACCTGGTCGTGGTGACAGACGTGTGCCTGTGTGAATATACCGATCACGGCCATTGTGGCCTGCTGCACCAGGGAAACGGGTCACGCCCGTACCCCACCCTGCCCGATGGCTACGTGCTTAATGATGAGACGCTGGATGTGCTGGCCCAGGTAGCCCTCTGCCACGCCGCCGCCGGTGCCGATATTGTGGCCCCCAGCGGCATGATCGATGGCATGGTAGCCGCCATTCGGGGTGCCCTGGACGGGGGCGGTTATGCCCATTTGCCTATCATGTCTTACGCCGTAAAGTATGCCAGCAGCTTTTATGGCCCCTTCCGTGACGCCGCCGACGGTGCTCCAAAATTTGGCGACCGCAAAACACACCAGATGGACCCGGCCAACGGCCGTGAAGCTCTACGTGAAACGGCCCTGGACGTGGCCGAAGGGGCAGACTTCCTCATGGTGAAACCCGCGCTGGCTTACCTGGACATCATTTACCGCGTCAAACAGCAGTTCCCGCACCTGCCTCTGGCAGCCTACAATGTCAGCGGCGAGTACGCCATGATCAAGGCAGCGGCAGCCCAGGGGTGGTTGGATGAACGCACGGCCGTGTTGGAAGCCCTCACCAGCATCAAACGCGCCGGGGCAGACATCATCATCACCTATCACGCCAAAGACGCGGCCAGCTGGCTCCAATCTCCCATATAAGGAAAACGATGACACTCAAAAACCTGACGATTGAACAACCAACCAATGATGTAGATATCAGCGAAAAGGGGAAAACGCAGACAGGCGACCCCATTTCCATGGACCGCCGCCTGTTTATGCAGTTGCTGGCCTTTACCGACGCCTTTGCGGTAGATGAACTGGTGGAAGCACTGGCAGAAACCAACAGTCACGGCGTGTTATACCTTGATCTTAACGATCCGTATGGCGTAGGGCTGCTGACTTTTAGCGAAACCCCAGATTACTTTGTGGGCGCCGTCCGCCGCCTGCTAAATACAGAGCCGTTTGTGCAGCTTACCCCTCGTCCGGAAATGACCATGCTCGGCCGTACCTACTCATTGGGCTATGAAACCGACCTGGAGCATACCCTTATCACCCGCCCCATCGAGCGGGTCACAAAGCCGGAATGGCCCTGGGCCGTTTGGTACCCGCTGCGGCGGTCCGGGCAGTTTGAACAGCTCTCGGCCCAAGAGCAGCGGGTCATCCTGATGGAACATGGCGGCATTGGCCGGGCATATGGCGAAGCTGATCTGGCCCATGATGTGCGCCTGGCCTGCCATGGTCTGGGCCTGGAAGATAACGACTTCATCGCCGGCCTGGTGGGCAAAGAGTTATACCCACTCTCCCACATTGTGCAGCGCATGCGCAAGACAAAACAAACATCATTATATTTAGAAAAACTGGGGCCGTTTTTTATTGGGAAAGCGGTCTGGCAAAAGCGGTAAACAGTAAGTCCGTGTTCAGTATTCAGTCAAAGCCACCTGATTACTAAACAGCGGTCACTTCTTAGAAATTATGAACCAGACAAACGAACCAAGTGCTAGATTCCTTAGAGCCTGCTATGGGCTGCCGGTGGATGTCACGCCGATCTGGCTGATGCGGCAGGCAGGGCGGTATATGAGCGCCTACCGCGAATTGCGCGCCAAACATACGATGCTGGAATGCATTCATACGCCGGCCCTGGCAGCAGAAATCACTTTACAGCCGATCAACGCCTTTGACCTGGATGCGGCCATTATCTTTTCCGATATTTTGCCGCCTCTGGTAGGCATGGGCCTGGACCTGGAGTTTGTGCATGGTGAAGGGCCGGTGCTGCACAATCGGTTAGAACGGCCGTATGACATAGACCTGCTCGCCACCCCTCCCGCCGAACAAACGATGGGCGGCACATTGCAAGCCATTCAATGGGTGGCCGCTGAATTGGCCCCTCGTGGCCTACCCCTCATTGGTTTTGCCGGGGCGCCCTTTACCCTGGCCAGCTACGCCATCGAGGGCGGCGGCTCCAAGACGTACCAGCGCACCAAAGCGTTGATGATGAATGAACCGGCAGCCTGGCAGCGCCTGATGGACAAGCTGGTAACGGTACAGGCTGACTACCTGCTTAAGCAAGCCAAAGCGGGCGCCGCAGCCCTGCAAATTTTTGACTCCTGGGTGGGCCATGCCTTGAGCAAGAGCGACTACATCCGTTATGTACAGCCGCACAACACCCGGCTGCTGCACATGCTGGAACAGGCGGCCGTACCGGTGATCAACTTCAGCACCGGCACCACACCATACATTGAAGAGGTGGCTAAATGTGGCGGCACGGTCATGGGGGTAGACTGGCACCTGCCCCTTGACGAGGTGTGGGCCCGCATTGGCACCGACCGGCCCATTCAAGGCAACCTGGACCCTATTGCCCTGTTGGCCCCCTGGCGTGAACTAAAATTCCGTGTGGATGATGTGTTAAATCAGGTCAACGGCCGTCGCGGGCACATCTTTAACCTGGGCCACGGCATCTTTAAAGAGACGCCGGTAGACAATGTAAAGCGGCTGGTGGATTATGTGCATGAAAAAACCAGTGGTCAGTAAGCAGTGGTCAGTAAGCAGTGGTCAGTAAGCAGTTCTTACGACACTGAACACTGACTCACTGAACACTGACCCACTGAACACTGACCCACTGAACACTGACCCACTGAACACCAACTATCGGAGCATGAATGAACCAACCCCTTGGCGTACTCATTATGGCCTATGGTGGGCCGAACAATTTAGAAGAGATTCCGGGGTACCTGGCCGATATACGCCACGGCCGTGTCACCACCCCTGCCGTCCTCGAAGAAATTACCCATAACTACAGCCGCATCGGCGGTAAATCACCGCTGCTGGCCTTTACCACCGCCCAGGTGCAGGCCATTCAAGCCCAGATGGACCCCCAAAAATTTAAGGTGTACATGGGCATGCGCCACTGGGCACCCTGGATTGAAGATGCCATTCGAAACATGTTAGATGATGGCATCACCCATGCTGTCAGCCTGGTGCTGGCTCCCCATTTCAGCAAATTGAGCATTGCCAAATACCAGGCCAAAATTCAGGCGGGCCTGGAAATGCATCGGGGACACATCGAATTTGTGCATATCAACAGTTACCACAATGTGCCTGGCCTTATTGAGCCGCTGGCTGCCCGCGTACAGGAAGGGCTGAACCAGTGGCCGGCAAACCAGCGGCATGAAGTTCATGTGGTCTTCAGCGCCCACAGCCTACCGGTGCGCATCATCAACATGGGTGATCCGTATGACAGCCAACTGCGTGAGACAGCGCAGTTGGTAGCCCAAAAAGCAGGGCTGCGTGACGAACAGTGGTCATGGAGTTACCAATCGGCCGGGCGCAGCCCCGAACCCTGGCTGGGGCCACAACTGCAAGAGTATATCCCCGAACTGGCCGAAAAAGGGATCAGGCACATTGTGTCTATTCCGGTGGGCTTTGTCTCCGACCATGTGGAGATTTTATATGACATTGACATTCAGGCGCAGGCGGTGGCCAGCGAATGTGGCGTGCGGTTGGTACGGCCGTCGGCCCTGAACAGTGATCCCGTCTTCATAAACCAGTTGGCAGAGCTGATTATGCAAAAAGCAGACGAAGAGGGCTGGCTCAGGCTGGAACCTTCACCGTGATGCCGCTAATACGGCTGAAATGCCTGCTATTAAAGGAAAAGCTATGAACATCCCAAAATCTATAGAACTATTTACCAAAGCCCAAACCCTGCTGCCAGGTGGTGTAGATTCACCGGCCCGCGCCTTCCGCGCCGTTGGCGGCCAGCCGCTGTTTATTGACCGCGGCGCAGGCGCCTATTTGATTGATGTAGATGGCCACCGCTTGATAGATTACGTATTGTCCTTTGGTCCACTCATTTGCGGCCACGCCCATCCAGAAGTGGTGGCCATGTTGGCCCAGGTGGCCGCAAAGGGGACCAGCTTCGGCGCCCCCAGCCCGCTGGAAGTGGAACTGGCTGAGTTGGTGATGGGCTTTATGCCTCATATTGAGATGATCCGTTTTGTGAACTCGGGTACAGAAGCAACCATGAGCGCTTTGCGGCTGGCGCGAGCCTTCACCGGGCGCAGCAAAATCATCAAATTTCAGGGTAACTATCATGGCCATGCAGACATGCTGCTGGTGCAGGCTGGCTCTGGCGTAGCCACGCTTGGCCTACCGGACTCACCGGGGGTGCCCCCGGCAACGGTGCAAGATACGCTGGTGGCGCCTTATAATAACGTCACGGCCGTGGCCCAACTCTTTGACCGATTCCCCGGCCAGATCGCCGCTGTCATTGTGGAGCCAGTGGCCGGGAACATGGGCGTCGTCCCCCCACAGCCCGGTTTTCTGGCAGGTTTACGAGAGATGACGGCCAACGATGGCGCACTGCTCATCTTCGACGAAGTGATGACCGGCTTCCGGGTGCATCTGGGTGGGGCACAGGCATTATATAACATCCGGCCAGACATCACCGCGTTAGGCAAGGTCATTGGCGGCGGGCTGCCGGTGGGAGCCTATGGTGGCCGCCGTGACATTATGCAGATGGTAGCTCCCGTAGGGCCTATGTATCAGGCAGGCACGTTATCTGGCAATCCGCTGGCTATGGCCGGGGGCATTGCCACGCTGAAGGCCTTGCACGTTGATGGGGTGTGGTCGGGGGTAGCAGCCACGGCCGTGACCCTTACCGAAGCTATTCAGCATGCGGCCAAAGCAGCAGGGGTGCCGGTGCAAATTAACCGGGTGGGCACCATGTTTACCACGTTCTTTAATGAAGCTGCGGTTACTGATTGGGAGTCAGCCGCAAAGTCTGACACAGCGAAATTTGGCCGGGCCTTTCAGGCGTTATTGGCCAACGGCGTCTACCTGCCGCCCAGCCAGTTTGAAGCCTGTTTCCTTTCCACTGAACACGGGGAAACGGAAATTGAGCAGACGGTGCGCGCATTTGAGATTGCGTTCAGGCACGTAGCAGACTAAACTAAGGGTGTGTCTGCAAACAAGTTACTGAGCGGCAGACACGCTGCAAGGTGCGCTATTGTCCAAAAATCGGGAATTCATCCTTAGACGGTGTCTAGCGCGTTGGAAAAACCGCCCAACAGTTAACATAATCTCTTGTCTCGTATGATAAACCAACCACCTGATTCAAACTTCCTCAGCTGTGAGTGGTCTGCAGAGATAAATGAGCCAATGGCAGGCACGGCCGTGACCGCGGCCGTTTGGCTGATGCTGGAATACACCGGGCCATGGGCAGCCAAAGCCACTGAAGATAATGAACTGCCTGATGAGGCAGCAGCATGGTTGGGGGAGCAGGTAAAAACATACAACGGCCGTCTGCAGTTTATCCGCCAGTTTCGCCCTGCTCCTGATATTTTGACCTTTTTCATAGGCGTGAACCGGGAAACATCACCAAGATTATATGAGTTTCACCTGGGGGCTTATGAAGATTTATTAGAGTTAGATATAGCCGCGGTACTACATGGCGACCGCCGCTACGAACCACATCGGGTAACAGGCCAACGGTACTTCATATGCACCAACGGCAAACGTGACCGCAGCTGTGGCCTGCATGGGGCCGCCCTCTACCGGGTGTTGGCCCAAAAAGCCGGCAGTTCTGTGTGGATGACCACGCATTTGGGGGGGCACCGCTTTGCGGCCACCTTGCTGGCACTGCCAGACGGCATCTGTTACGGTCGTGTACGCCCCCATGACGTGTCACAGATGCTGATGATGACATCACAGGGTAAGTTGTGGCCAGAAAAAGTGCGCGGCCGTACCTGTTACGGCTCTGTTGAGCAGGTGGCCGACCACGCCTTGCGGCAGGAAACGGGGCAGCTGCGCCAGGATGCATTTAAGTGGGTAGAAACTGTGATTATCGGAGACGGCCGTTGGCAAGTTCAATTCCGGGCCAAAGAGGGCCAACTATGGCAGTTGACGGTGGCTACCGCCGCTCCTGTAGAAACTTATGTAAACTCCGGCACATGGCAAAGCAAACCCATAACCCATTATCATATTATTGACATCATCACAAACGTGCCCCAACATTTACCTTCTTCTGATAGACGGCCAGGGTCTTCTCCGGTATAATAATCTTGTTCATTAACAATTTGGGGATGATCGGTTTCGACGGGGAAGGTTGGTCCTGGACTGCAAGCCGAGCACGCTTTACATCTCGTAAAACTGGAAGCAAACCAATAAGTGCCAACACAAATGCACGCTACAGCGCTCTTCCGATGGCTGCTTAATTCAGTCATTATGAGTGCTTGATGGTTCCGTAAGGAACCCCGTCTGCCCTAGACGCTCGTTGGCCGGATAGGTGCCAGGCGACATGAACGCCAACGTGCTTCTGCCAGATGCCGCTAAGGCAGATAAAGCGACTCTTTCGGGAGTCAGCGGCCTGCTAACGGCTGACCCAGTTGGTTGGGGCGCCCGATAGCTAAAGCGAAATAGACCAACTAAGCTTGTAGACGTTCAGCGGCCGAATTTTTCGGACGCGGGTTCGATTCCCGCCATCTCCACCTGAATAAAAGCCGGGCCTCAGTTAAGGCCCGGCTTTTTATTTACGGCGTCCAGGTGTCAAACGGAATGTTATCGCCAGTTGCCGTCGCCAAAATCGCGGTATTTCCGGCCAGATTGCCGCTGGTGATGTTCCAGATATTGCTTGTACCCAGGGCCATGATAAACGCCGTATTGTTAAGCCACTGCGCATCCATCAGGCCCACCGGAACCAATACCTCTACCGGCGCTGCGCCGGGCCGGCCAACGCCAATAAATGTATCATCTGCTTCCCCGGCGTAAAGCAGGTGGGTATTATCTGGGCTCCAACCAAAGACGCGTAAATTTTGGCCGGAGCGGTAAGCCTGCGGCGCTGCGCCATTGCTGTCCGCCATGACCACAGTATTGATGTTGGAACCATCAGGAATAAAGCGAAGGTAACCCAACCGGCTACCGTCTGAGGTCCACTGCACTGGGCTAAACAGAATGTTGCCAGCGACATTGCCACTGACAAAAGCATTGCCGTTTTGAATGCGGTAAAGGCTGGCGCTGGCGGTAAGCTGCCAGGGATCCTGACTAGACACGGCCGCCACGGCCGTGTTGCCATTTGCCAACCACTGGACCACCGGCGCATACGCATATTCGCTGGCCGTGTTGACACGCGCAAAGTTCAATACCGTTTGCCGGTTTGTGCCATCTATACTGACCTGCACCACGCTCTCTGGCAGGCCAAAGATAACCCGCGCCCCATCTGGCGAGATGTTAAAGGTATCGCCGCCGCTGCCGGCAGGAAAGCGCTCTTGCCGGGCGCCATTTAAGGATACCGTCCATAAATCGGCTTGCGGCGCAGCTCCGGGGCCTACCTTGTTAACCACGTAGGTGCTAAAGGCCAGCGTCTGGCTGTCTGGCAGCCATTGCATCTGGTCAATAAGCACGGCTACATCGGTAGAACCACTGGCATTGGGGAGGCTAACCGAAGCCACCAGAATATCCCCGCCATCACCATCGGTGTTAAAGTAGCCCAAGATGTTGGCTTCACTGCTGCCACCTAAAAAAGCCACCTTTTTACCGTCCGGGGAAATAAGCAGGCGGCTAATGTTCGTTTGGGTGGCAAGCTGCCGCGGCGCGCCTGCCGTGGGTGGGCTGACGTTTACATTAACGGGAATCACCCAGAGGCCGGTATTGTCTGCATAGGCCACCAGCCCGGTGGCTGTGGACGAGCTGGTACTGGTGCTGGTATCGGCCACGGGCGGCGCTGTGGGTGTGGGCGGTGGGGTAGGTGATGGCGGCACAGGCGCCGTCGGGACGCCATCCGCATTGGCAGCCTGACCATATTGTGAGCCGCCAGACACCCAACAGTCACTGCCGCTAAGTGCTGCCGGGCATTGAATCTTCCACCAACCACTGGCCGGGTCTACACCCAGAATGGGGGCACTTTCGCCTTGTAATAAAAAGCCAACACGATCATACTGCACACCCGGACCGGTACGTACATTCAGGTCTACCAGCACGGTGATGTAAGGGCCTTGCAGCGGCGGCACGGCCGTGGCCTGGGCCACCTCTGTACCGCCGGGCACTGTGACCGTGGGCGCCGCGCCTTCTACCGTGGGTTCGCCGCCCGGCGATAGGGTAGCCACAAATGTGGGCGGAGGCAGTTCCAATTCCGGCTCTACATTACCGCCAAAAGCATTGCAGGCCAACGAGATCAGCATGAAGAGGCCAAGTAAGCATAAGATAGGACGTTGTTGCATCATGTACTATTCTCCGTATGAGTTCTGAGCATCGGTTAGTGGCATCGATAAAAGTCGCCACATCTGCTCATCAACAACAGATGCCCACCAACGAAATTCGCAGTAGTTGGGCAATCGGTTTAGAATAGATTACACCAAATGATGGCTGGATGCCGCACGAAAAATACGCGCCAATCCTACATATTACGCGCAATTCATGCCTGGCACACCTTAGGCCACTGTGGAAATCAAAAATCTTTAAGGGCGTGCCTGGCACGTCGGGGTCAACCAATGAGTTTAAGAGAGTTTATTCAACAGGCTACTGAAACTGGCGACCTGGTTACGATTGATAAACCGGTAGATACCACTTTTGAACTGGCCAACGTGGCCCACGCCCTGGAAGGGCGACCGGTGTTGTTTAACCACATCAAAGGCCACCCTGGCTGGCGGGTTATTGCCGGACCATGTGCGGATCGCCGCTTTTTTTGCATGGACTTGGGGGTGGAAATGGCCGATTTATTGGGTCACCTGGCCCAGGCCACCGAAAACCCTACTGCACCAGAGATGGTGACGGACGCTCCTTGCCAGGAGGTGATAGTAGAGCAGTTTGATTTGCGAGACCTGCCGATTTTGCTGCATTTACCGGCGGATGCCGGGCGTTATATTGCCAGTAATGTGGTCATTGTGAATGATCCGGAGTACGGCCGTAACATGTGCTACCACCGCCTGCTTTTGCTGGACGGCCGTCACTTTGCCGCCCGTATCATTGAAAACCGGGGCACGTACAACGCCCTGCAAAAGGTCGATGGTGATTTGCCCATCGCCATCTGTATTGGTGTTTCCCAGGCGGTACATCTGGCGGCCTCCATGGGACCACCGCCAGAGGTGGATGAGTTGGCGGTGGCCAATGCGTTAACCCCCACGCCCCTGGTAAAGTGCCTGACCAATGACCTGGCTGTACCCGCCCACGCCGAAATTGTGCTGGAAGGGCGCATTACGCGGCGTACCGCCAGCGAGGGGCCGTTTATGGATTTGACAGAGACGATGGACATTGTACGCCACCAGCCCGTGATTGAGATTGACCTGATCACCCATCGCCGCGACCCCATTTTCCATGCATTGCTGCCGGGTGGTCTAGAACACAAAATTCTGATGGGCATGCCTAAAGAACCCACCATTTTTAACGAGGTAAACAAAGTGGCAAGGTGCACGGGGGTAGTCATTACCTCTGGTGGCACTTCCTGGCTGCACGCCGTGGTCCAGATTGACAAACAAGCAGAGGCTGATGGGACACAGGCCATTCAGGCCGCCTTTAAGGGGCACGGTTCGCTCAAACATGTCTGGGTTGTGGACACTGATGTGGATATTTACGACCCGGCCCAGGTGGAGTGGGCCATGGCTACCCGTTTCCAGGCCAACAAAGACTTGATCATTTTTGAGAACCAGACTGGCAGTTCGCTGGACCCCTCCGGCATTCATCTGCCGGGGCAGAAAAGCCGCACAGCCAAGGCCGGGTTTGACTGTACCATTCCCTGGGGTGCGGAGAAAAGCAAATATTTACGGGGCGAGTACGGCCGTGTTGATTTGCGTGCGTATGGCCTGGATCAAGCGAGCCATGCCTAAGATTCGAAAACTTTGGCGCTTTCCCCTATAATGCACACGGCCGTGATTAACAGGAGAGATCTGTAAAATTTACTTAAACTGATGAATGAATTACATTTCCTTAGATTAGCCGAAGAAGGTGGTTTGTTGCAGCAAGAGTTAGGGCTGGTGGTGCTGTTGTTTATCGCCGCCCTGGTGGCAATTGTGGTGCGCCAATTCCAGCGCATCCCCTACACCACAGCCCTGGTGCTTGTAGGCCTGGTGCTGACTTTGTTCCCTAACTTCCTGCAATTTGACGTTGGTTCTGACTTTATCCTGGCCATCCTGGTGCCACCCCTGCTTTTTGAAGCCACCCTACAAATTCCCTGGAAGAAGCTTAAATCAGATTTAGGCCTCATCCTGCTGCTGGCTGTTGGCGGGACGTTCCTGGGCACGTTGATGGTCGGGGGCGTGGTGATGCAGACGTTACGTATTCCCGTCGCTGCGGCCCTGGCCTTTGGCGCTCTTATCTCGGCCACTGACCCTGTGTCTGTCATCTCTTTTTTCCGCAGCCTGGGCGTTGGCAAGCGGTTAAGCCTGCTGGTAGAAGGGGAAAGTCTTTTTAATGACGGCGTGGCCATTGTGCTGTTTAACCTGGCGCTGCTTATGGGGACATTGGGCACAGGCTCTTTGGGTCCTGGCCTGGCCATTCAGGAATTTATTGTTGTATCGGCGGGGGGGCTGGTGGTGGGGCTGGTTTTGGGGTATGTGGTTTCTGCACTCATTCTAAAAAATGTAGATGACCACCTGATCGAGACGACAACAACCGTAGCCCTGGCTTTTGGTTCCTATGTCATTGCTGAATCATTTGGTAAGTTTATCGGCATTTCTGAGCTGCATTTTAGCGGTATTTTAGCCGTGGTGGCGGCCGGGCTGATGGTGGGCAATATTGGCATGCAAAACACGTCACCCAACACCCGGTTAACGTTAGAAAGCTTTTGGGAATTTTCCGCCTACCTGGTGAATTCGGTGGTGTTCCTGGTGATTGGTCTGGAGATTGAACTGCCCCAACTGCTGGGGTTTTTGCTGCCGATTCTGGTAGCGGTTTTAGCGGTTTTAGCCAGCCGGGCAATTGTCATTTACCTGATGTCCGCTCTGGTGAACTGGCGGGCTCCGCGGCGCAGTGTGCCTATACCCTACCAACACATTATGTTTTGGGGCGGGCTAAGAGGGGCTATCAGCCTGGCCCTGGCATTGTCACTAGACGGCAGCATCTTTGGCACAGACCTGGCGCTGGAGCTGCGGGTGATGACCTTTGGCGTGGTGTTGTTTACGCTGCTGGTCCAGGGTACAACGATGGAACGGCTGATCACCCGGCTGGGGTTGGCCAACAAGCCAGCACAGCGGTTGGAACTGCAGCGGCGGCAGGCACGGCTGTATGCTAAACGTGCCGGGCAGAACGAGTTAGACCGGTTACGCGCGGATGGTATTTTGTACCGGGACATCTGGGAAGCCATGCATGAGGTTTATGATGAATCGATTGACCGCGCACAAACAGCGCTGCAAGAACACCTGATGACCTTTCCAGAATTGGAACAAGAGCTATTTTTACAGGCTCGCGCCGACGTATTAAAGGCCGAACGCAGCGCTATTGGCGACGCCTGGCGGCGCGGCCTTATATCACAAGAGATATACGAAGAGTTGATTGAAGAAGTCAACAATCGGCTGGCAGCTGTAGAAATGATTCAAGAGAATCGGGGATTGGACGGTAGTAAACACGCATCGGGGGCTTAACCGATGAGCGTTTACCGTTGACGGGTGACGAACTATGAGTGGTATTGTATGTGCTACACGCGGCGGGGAAGGGAGCCGGGCCGTACAGGAAGCAGCTATTCAACGGGCAAAGGCCGAGGCCCGGCCGCTGATCTTCCTCTACGTGGCTGATACCCACAGCCTGGACAAAGATGTCGTCAAGGAGTTGCAAACGGCCGTGCTGGCCGAACTCACCTGGATGGGCGAAACACTCTTGCGCATGGCCCAACGCCGGGCTGACGCGGCCCAATTACCCAGCGAGGTGCGCATTCGCCAGGGCCATGTGCGCCAGGAAATCGGCCGCTTCCTGATGGAAAATGACGTCAGCCTGCTGATGCTGGGGGCGCCGCGCGGCACCACCGCCAACGTTTTTGGCGATGACGCCATTGAGCAATTTGCCGAAACTATTCAGAAAGAGACCCACATTCCCGTAAACATTGTGCGTCCTGATCAGTCGTGAGGTAAACTGGATCGAATAAAATGGCAGCAGGCGGCAAGCAACCGGGATAGTTGCCTCTTGATGCCCATCATGGACACATGCTGGAACAATTCTTAACCTTCATCCGCGACATCTTACAAGAATACCTGAATCTTAACCTGGGTATTGAGGTGCTGGCACGCATTGGGCAGTCGCTGCTCATCATCGGCATTTTGTGGCTGCTGCGCTGGTTGGCCCTGCGGCTTGTGTACCGGCAGTTCCGTAAGGATACCCGTCTGCTGTATAACTGGCGTAAAGTGGTGGAATATGTCAGCGTCGCCATCGGCATCTTGCTGGTGGGGCGCATCTGGTTGGCCGGGGTAGATACGCTGGTGACGTACCTGGGGCTGGTTTCTGCCGGTATTGCCATCGCCTTGCAAGACCCCATTGTCTCGGTGGCTGGCTGGTTTTTTATTGTGTGGCGACGGCCGTTTGCCGTGGGCGACCGCATTGAAATTGAAGGTATTATGGGGGATGTGATTGATATTCGTGTTTTTGCCTTCAGCCTGCTAGAAGTGGGCCGGCGCATAAATGCCGAGCAAAGCACCGGGCGCATCATCCACTTTCCCAATGGCGTCGTTTTTAAAGAACCGCTGGTGAATACACACCAGGGCTACCCGTTTATCTGGAATGAAATTCCGGTGATGGTTACGTTTGAAAGCGACTGGGAAAAGGCCAAAGCCATCCTCGTTAACATCATCAAGGAACTGGCGCCTGACGTCAGTGAAGGTATTCGCCGCTACCAAAAGCGCGCCGACCGATTTATCATTTCCTATGACAATATCGCGCCAACCGTGTATACCAGCGTGGCTGACAGCGGCGTGGTATTAACCATACGTTACCTGGTAGACCCGCGCCGCAAACGGGGCAGCGAGCAAGAGATATGGGAAGCTGTATTGCGCGCCTATAAGCAGCATTGGGATATTGATTTTGCTTACCCCACACAGCGCGAATTTTTGCACTTTGAAGAAGGAAAAAAGCCCCCTGCTCCCCAAGATGGAGACGCTCCCACGGTTGTTTCACGCAAGTCCTGGATGACCACTGACACGGGTTTTCGGCCAACACACCGCCACGAAGAGTAAGGTTACGGCCGCAGCCCAAGTCCGTCATCCAAATTTTGTAACCCATCCTGACTCATGGTTTGCATGTCATGGATGATGGGTTAAGGATCATACACTATGTCTGAACCAATCCAACTAAATGCTGAACAGATCGCCATGCTCAATGGTGAGCAGGGCACTGCCCGGCAAATGGCCCTGCGCCTGGTGCTGGATATGGCGGCAGCCGCTGGGGCCACGGAACTTGTCCCCATTCACAGCGCCCACCTCTCCGGCGTCTCGCCGCTGACAGGCGGGCTGGGGCTGCGCCGCTTTCTGGCACGGCTGGCCACAGACCCCCAAGCCCAGGTCGCCGTACCTACCACGCTGAATTCGGCCGGCTGTGATGACGCCCAATTTGCGGCCATGCGCATCGCCGCCCCCCAATTCCGCGAACACAACCAGGAGATTGTAGCGTATTACACTCGCCTGGGTGTACGGCCCACCCAATCATGCATCCCTTACGAATGGGAAGGGGTGGTTATCACCGGTGTGGCCGCCTGGGCCGAGTCTAACGCTATTTGTTTTGGCAACTCCTACACCGGGCTGGTAACAAACCGGGAATCAGGGTTGTCAGCCCTGGCCTGCGCCCTGACGGGCTATACCCCCCATTATGGCCTGTTACAGGCAGAAGCCCGCCGCCCTAACCTGGAAGTTTACGTCGAAGCCGACCTCCACGACCCAACTGATTTTTCTATTTTGGGCGATTGGATTGGCAAACAGCGGACGCCAGCGTGGAAAATGCCTAATGGCCCAATCCCTTACATCAAAGGGCTGGCCATAGACCTGAGCCATGAACAAAAAAAAGCTCTGACGGCCGCCGCCGCCAACTATGGCAGCCCGATGGTGTACATTGAAGGTTTGAGCGACTTACCTGAAGCTGCGCTGGCCCAAGCTGCGTTTCAAGCGCGGCTGGTGTTTGACCAGGCAGCGCTGGCCAAGCGCTATGCGGCGTTACGGCCGTTGACCCCCGTCTCCCTCATTGCCATTGGCTGCCCTCAGGCATCGGTAGGCGAACTGCGGGCCGTGGCGGAACTGCTGTACGGCCAACACGTCCATCCTGATGCCCCGCCGCTGTGGATATTCACCTCTGCGGCCAACAAGGCCATTGCCGAAAAGACGGGCATCGCCGGGGTGATTACCGGCGCGGGGGCGCTGCTGTTGGAGAATACCTGCCCGGAGGTTGTGCCCTATGACCCGACCTGGGTCAGGCATGTCCTTACCAACTCCATGAAGGCCGAGCATTACATCAAGTCTGGCCTGAACGGCATCCCCACCTCGGTCATGCAGTTGGCAGCGTGCATCGCTGTAGCCACCGGCGAGCTTAACATAAACACGGCCGTGCAGGCCAGCCACGAGGAAATGAATTCAAAAAAGGAAGGTCCACAGGCAGCTCCGTCACTCACCACGGGCCAACTCTGCCTTGTTACCGGCGACTTCAGCGCCACCGGACAGGGGCTGCCCTCACAGACCAGTTTCACCGTTCGCGGCCAGGCGTTTGTGACCGATACACCCATTACCTTGTTGGGCTTTGTGAACCGGGAAACTGGGGTCATTGAAGAGCCAGGGCATCCGGCCGACGGCCGCAGCCTGGCCGGTAAAATTGCTATCTTTCCTAAAGGCAGCGGCTCCACGGTGGCCCCTTACGTATTGTTGGAGTTGTATTACCGGGGTAATGCGCCGCTGGCCATTGTGAATACCAATATTGACCAACAATGCGCGCCTGCCTGTTCCCTGGAGGGCATCCCCTATGCCTATGGGTTTAACGCCGACGTGATTGGCCAGATTAACGATGGTGACATGGTGGAATTAACGCGGGAAGGGGAAGACGTATCAATTCGAGTTATCACGCGCACCATTACTTGAGGAAACTATGAATGAAACGTTTTTAGAATTGATTTTTGCGCTGGCATTGATCATAAGCGCCGCCAAAATTTGTGGGTACATCAGTATCCGGCTGGGGCAGCCATCTGTCTTGGGAGAGCTGCTGGCCGGCATCATCCTGGGGCCAACCTTGTTAAATATGTTTGGCACACTGCCTGCTTTCAGTGAAGAGACCCACGTCCACGAAACCATCACTGAACTGGCAGAATTGGGTGTTTTATTCCTGATGATGCTGGCCGGGCTGGAATTACACCTGTCAGAACTGGTAAAGTCAGGCAAGGTGTCCGCGTTATCTGGCACGATGGGCGTGTTTATACCCACCGCTTTGGGGTATGGCACGGCCGTGCTGTTTGGCTTGGGGAGCACGGAGGCTCTGTTTATTGGGTTGGCATTGGCGGCTACCAGCGTCAGCATTTCTGCCCAGACCTTGATGGAACTGGGGGTGTTACGCAGCCGGGTAGGCATTTCCCTCCTGGGAGCGGCAGTATTTGATGACATTCTAGCCATCTTGATGCTTTCCGTAGCTTCCATTATGGTAGGGGGTGGGGCCACGGGTGGCACTTCTTTACTGGCGACGATCTTACGCATGTTTGGCTATCTCATAGGGGCGGCCGTGTTAGGGTATTGGCTCATCCCCCGACTAACGCGTTATGTGCAGAAGCTCAACATCTTTATGGGTGTCCTGGCCTTTACGATGGTGTTGGTTTTGATCTACGCCTGGGCGGCCGAAGTTTTGGGTGGCGTGGCCGGGATTACCGGGGCATTTTTAGTAGGGCTGCTGCTGGCCCAAACACCATTTAAAGGCGAGATTCAATCAGGCATGACGGCCGTGGCCTATGGCTTTTTTGTGCCTATCTTTTTTGTAAACATTGGCCTGGCGGTGAACCTGGGGGCCATTAGCGGTTCAGACTGGATTTTTGCCGTGGTACTTACGGTGGTGGCCATTCTCAGCAAGATCGTCGGCTGTGGGGTAGGGGCACGGTTGGGCGGGTTAAACAACCGGGAAGCCATTCAATTAGGCATTGGCATGGTCTCCCGCGGTGAAGTAGGGTTGATCGTGGCCGCTTTTGCTGTTGCCCAGGGCGTGCTGGGGCAAAATGCTTTTTCCATCACTGTGTTTATGGTCATCGTGGCCACGCTGGTGACACCGCCTATGCTGCGTGCTGCTTTCCGGCAAAAGCCACAACAAACAGAGCAAAACAAACCCATGTTAGGAGAAAAAAGCTAATGTACCACATGGTCTTATTGATATTAAATAATCTAGATGACTGTTCACCAGTTTTAGACGCCTGGGAAGCCGCGGGCGTAGGCGGCATCACCATCTTAGAGAGCTCTGGTTTGGGGCGGGCACGCAAAGCCGTGCGTTCAGACATTCCGCTGATGCCCAGCCTGGCTGACTTTTTCCGCCGGCCAGAAGAACGCCATCGCACCATTTTTACAGTAGTTGATGATGAGCAGCTGGTTGAGCGTTTAATTACGGTGACAGAACAAATTATCGGCGACATGGAAAGCGCTGATAACGGTGTCTTATTTGTCTTGCCGGTTTCCCGGGCCAAGGGTATCCAGGGGGGGCAGCACCGTGCCCAGCAGGGCAGAAATGGGTAAAGGCACAGTCCGGCAGCGCCCATGACCCGCTTCTCAGGCTTGCAGACTATTCTCCACATACTGCTTCAAGCCATCTAGCAGCGCCTCCATGCCCTGGCGGTAGGTGTTGCGCACATACAAACGGTCAAACAGTGCTCCTAGCCAGCCAAATTTTAGCTTGTATTCCGGGGATACGGTCACAATGGTACGGCCGTTATCTGCACGCAGCATAAAATGGATATCGGCTGACTTAAAAGGCATGTTGGTGTTTGTAATACGCATGGTTAACTGTTTCTCTGGCTGCCAGTTCACTACCTTTTCGTCTAGAAAGTTTGGGCCACCCAGATCACAGTGACGGGTGGCCCCCAGGCCGGCTGCCTGTGATGAGGTAAGGTGTGAACGCGCTACACCAGGATTCCACCGATAAATATTGCCAATATCAGCCAATGCTTGCCACGTTGCCAGCGGCGGGGCCTGAATAGTAATTTCCGTACTAAAACTGCTCATCAGTTACACTCCTTTGATTATGAATTGGTATGCAGCATAGTGATGAAACAGTTCCAAGTCTATGAAAAACAGTGCCATTTTGTGCCAACTTAAGGCATTTGGCTGCCGGCGCGCTGCTGCAGCAGCTTGGCCACCAGGGCCGTCCAACCCGTCTGGTGGCTGGCACCAAGGCCGGTGCCGTTATCGCCGTGGAAGTATTCGTAAAAGAGAAGGTAGTCGCGCCAGTGGGGGTCGTTTTGGAACAGGTCTACACGGCCGTAAAAAGGACGACGGCCGTGTTCATCAAGCAAAAAAATGGTTAACAGCCGGCGAGATAATTCGGCAGCCGCCTGCCCCAGATTGCCCATCTGCCCGGAGCCGGTAGGCAGTTCCACCTGCACCCCGTCGCCATAATAATGATGAAATTTTTGCAGCGACTCTACCATAAGGTAATTCACCGGGAACCAGATAGGACCGCGCCAATTGGAATTGCCGCCAAACAGTCCGCTGGACGATTCTGCCGGCTCGTAACCCACGGTGTACGTCTGGTCGTTGACATAAAAGGTGTACGGGTGGGCTTCATGCTCTTTAGAGAGGGCACGCAGGCCGTACTCGGAAAGGAATTGGGCGGGGTCAAACATGCGCCGGGCCACCTGCTGCAGCTGCTGCTGGTTGACCAGGGCCAGCAGGCGACGACCGTTGACCCCCGGATGTGTCAAGGAGGCTACGTGCTGTACCAGATGGGGCCGGTACTTAACAAACCATGCCAACCGCCGCCGGAAGCGGGGCAACAGCGCCAGCAGGTCTGGTTCCAGCGTCTCTACGGCAAACAGGGGAATAAGACCCACAAAGGAACGAATCTGCAGCGGAATATGACGGCCGTCTGGCAGGTGAATCTGGTCGTAATAAAAACCATCAGCTTCCGCCCACAACCCCTCATCGCCACACGTATCATTGATGGCGTTAGCGATGTAAATAAAATGCTCAAAGAACTTGGTGGCCATATCTTCATAAGCCGGGTTGTGGCGAGCCAGTTCCAGGGCCATGGCCAACATGTTCAGGCAGTACATGCCCATCCAGGCCGTGCCGTCGGCCTGTTCCATAAAGCCCCCGGTGGGCAGCGCCTGGCTGCGGTCAAAAACGCCGATGTTATCCAGCCCCAGAAAGCCTCCCTGGAAGATGTTACGCCCGGCGGTATCTTTGCGGTTGACCCACCAGGTGAAGTTAAGCAACAATTTCTGAAAAACCCGCTCTAAAAAGGGCAGATCAGCGTGGCCGGTGATGTTGCGCGTAATTTTGTACACACGCCAGGCAGCCCAGGCGTGGACTGGTGGGTTTACGTCACCAAAGGCCCATTCATAGGCCGGAATCTGGCCATTGGGGTGCATGTACCATTCGCGCAGCATGAGGATGAGCTGGCGTTTAGCCCATTCGGCATCTACCAAAGCCAGCGGCAGGGTGTGGAACGCCAGGTCCCAGGCCGCATACCAGGGGTATTCCCATTTGTCCGGCATGGAAATGACATCATTGTTGTAGAGGTGGGTCCAGTCATGGTTACGGCCGTGTTTACGGGCTTCCGGCGGCTCTGGCCCGGCCGGGTCCCCTTCTAGCCATAACTGCACGGCGTAATGGTAATATTGCTTGCTCCACAGCAGCCCGGCAAATGCCTGCCGCTGCACACGCCGCTCATCTTCAGAAAGACCAGCCGGGTGCACGGCCGTATAAAATTCGTCTGCTTCTGTCAGGCGCTGCTCAAAAATGGCGGCAAAATCAAGAAAGGGCTGGTGGAGTTTCCGGCCAGTGAAACGCCACTGCACCGTCAACGCTTCTCCCGGCGGCACGGTGGCCTGTGCATGAGCAGCCACCTTAGTGCCAACTTGTTCCGGGTTCACGCGGTCAGCACGGCCGTTGACCACGGCTTCATGAATGCCATCCTTCACAAAGGGGCTGGCGTTGGGTGTGCCCCATAACCGTTGACTGTTCGTCTCGTTTTCAGTGAACAGCAGCGGCGCTGCCTGTTGGGTCCCCACCACCTGTACATACCACCAGCGTTCGCCCAAATGTCGGTGGGCACCGTGCACGGCCGTCACCCCTTCCTGGGGTGGCCTGGCTGCTTTCAGCCAGGGTTTTTCCCGGCTGTACCCCCACGACCAGGTATTACGGTACCACAGGTGGGGCAAAATATGAATGGGGGCGGCGGCAGGCCCGCGGTTAACGGCCGTGATGCGGCACAAGAGGTCATCTTCACCCACTTTGGCATACTCAATAAAGATATCGAAGTAACGGCCGTCAGCCAGCGCATCATGCAGGGCATCTACCAGTTCAAACTCTGGCACCTGTCGGTTTCGCTGGTGATTTTCGGCCACAAGACGGCCGTAAGGGTAAGCCACCTGGGGATATTTGTAGAGCATCTTCATGTAGCTGTGCGTGGGTGTGCTGTCCAGGTAAAAGTAATACTCCTTAACATCTTCCCCATGATTGCCTTCGTTCCCTGTCAGGCCAAAAAAACGCTCCTTGAGGATGGCGTCCTGCTCATTCCACAAGGCTACTGCCAGGCAGATGTTCTGAAAGCGGTTGCAGACACCAGCGATCCCATCTTCATGCCAACGGTAGGTACGGCTGCGTGCGTGATCGTGCGGGAAAAACTCCCAGGCGGCCCCCTCAGGGCTGTAATCTTCACGCACCGTACCCCAGGCGCGGTCACTGACATAAGGCCCCCAATTTTTCCAATCGGCCACGCGGGCTTCAGAATCAGCCAGGCGTTGATGTTCAGCCGTTTTGGGTTTAACCATGGTTACGCTCCTTTCGTCTGGAGAGTGGCGTTCAGAGAGCGAAGATTTTAGCAATCGCCAATCTCCGCTCTCTATGCTCATATCACCTGCAAGATTACCGCCTCTTAGCCAAAAAAGCCCGACCCCTGCACAATCTCATCTGCCGGCAGAAACGTTGCCTCTTCAATGGACAGGCCGCTGCGCTGCAGGAACGCCTGCACCACATGATAGCCAATGGCATAACCGCCATAGGCGGGCATGCCGCCAACGGGCTGGAAGCCCGCCCGTTCGGCCAGGGCGTCCCCAAAGATGTAACCACGAATGGCGTTAAAGCCGGTGGCGGCTAATGCGCCACCAATGAGCTGGCGGGCCGCCTCCAATTCGGCGGGGTCAAATTCCGTGATGAAGTACCCCACCGTATCCTCGCCAAAGAGGGAAGCAGCGAAGGCTTCGGCCGTGCCCTCGATGACAATGTAGTCAGCCACTGTTGTCTTTTGCATGTCCCAGGGAAACAACCGCAGACGGATCAGGTGGTGCATCTCATGGGCGATCAGTCCCGGCAGACGCGGCAAATTATAGGCATTGGGATCCCAGAATTGGCCCAGGAAACGGGGCTGAAACCAATCAGTAGCCCCGGTGTAGCCCCGCTCCAGCGGGTTGGCGCGGGCCGGGTCAGCCAACATCAGCCACCCTTCAACGGTGTCAAAGGGAATACGATCCATATACGGGGTGAACCGGCTGGCCGCTTCCGCCAGCGCTTGGCGGCCAACTGTCCAGGCATCAGCAGCTTCTAGCTTCGCCAACACGGCCGTCATCTCTGTGACCTGATCTGGCAAAAGCCAGGCCCAGGCACGCGCCCCGGCTAGAGGGTCATCCTGATCAGCACCCGGCACTCCACCCATCATGGCAGCCATCATCGGCTGCCACGGCTGCACCAGCCATTCCAGGTAGCATTGCTGGCGGGCGGTGGCTGACGAGGCGGCCAGAATGCGCCGGTAATAATCGTTGGTAGGCATCCATCTAGTTTTCATCGCTCTCTAACTCCTGACAATAATGTTCAATCGCTTGTTGCAAAAATGCGGGCATATCAGGATGCAGCTTCTGGTAAAAGGCCATAAAGGCTGGGTCTGTGGCATAGCCTTGGGCCAGGCCACGCAGCATAGGCACGGTTGGTTCATAGAAGTGGCGTAGGTGTTGGTGCCAGCGGGCCACCGCTTGCTGTACCGCCTCGCTTTCTGGTCCTTCGTCCATGTGCGCAAGTACCTCCTGGTAAATCTCGTTACCTTCCACCATGATCTGGGCCTTCTGCTCAGCGCTGTAGCTTTGCCAACGCTGGATCGAGGCCTTCACAATGGTGACATCGTATCGTCGATAAGCTTCCCGCTCATACCGTTTCTGCGTTTCCTCATCGAAGCCAGCGAATAATTCCTGGTTGCTCATGTGAATCTCTCCTTTTAAGTGCATGATCGTTTGATCAATGGTGCCTATGAGGTCATTTAGCCGTCTGACCCGCTGCTGCAGCGCCCGTTTGTGTACCTGCAACGCCTGAGAGATGTCAAAGCCAGGCTGGTCAAGTAAGATCTGAATGTCGCCCAGGCTAAAACCCAGTTCGCGGAAAAACAAGATTTGTTGCAGGCGCAGCACGGCCGGGCTGTCATAATAGCGATAGTTGTTTTCACCCACCGCAGACGGCTCCAGAAGTCCAATCTCGTCGTAATAATGCAGCGTGCGGTTGCTCACACCAGCCAGATCAGCCAGTTGTCTAACGGTATACATCATAGCCCTGACCTTTTTCTTGAAGTGAATGCCTCTATTTAGTATCAGTTTTCAGTCATCAGTATACAGTTTTCAGTGTTGGCCTGTCCCTGGAAATAGCCTACTGAAAACGGATGACGGACTTCTGATGACTGGTACTAGAAGGATGATAAAGTATAACGTAACGTGAATGTCAAGGGGCAATTTTATGTAGTAGGCAGCCGGGCACGGCCGTATCAATCTGTTGCTTACCAGGTTCTTCTAGTAGAAAATACGCGCTGTCAAAGGCAAACCCTTATCATCCCCGCTTGTGGTCTACCCTGGTCTCTGCTGTTTTCATAGGAGACCACAACTATCACCAGATACGGCCCGAAGCCGCTGGCTAGTGAGCATGAGGTAAATACATGAGTACGCATCTGCTGACAACAACCCCCACAGCCGAACCAGCCGACCGCATTTTACCCGAAACCCGGGCCGTGGCCGCAGTGGTGATTCCTTTCCTGGTACTGGCATTCCTTATTCTGTACCTGTACCCGCAAACAAGCGCAGAAAGGTTTGCCTGGGCTATCAATCCCCCGCTGCTGGCCATGTATGTTGGCGCCGGTTATTTGGGTGGAGCCTATTTGTTTGCCCACGCGCTTTTTGGCCGGGCCTGGCATCGTGTAGCCGCTGGGTTTCTACCCGTCACCGCCTTTGCCACCTCTATGCTGGTGTTAACGTTACTGCATTGGGACATGGTGGATACAGGTCATTTCCCTTTTCAGTTGTGGTTGATTCTTTACCTGGTGACACCGCCGCTGGTGCCGGTTATCTGGCGGCGCAATCGGCCGCAAGACCCCCACCGGATGGCGCCTGACGACAAACGTGTCCCCCAACTATCACGGCTGATTATGATGCTCATCGGCCTTGCGCTTGTCTTATTTGCGGTGGCCGGTTTTCTGTTTCCAGACTGGCTGATCTCCGTCTGGGCGTGGCCGCTGGCGGCACGTTCGGCCCGTTTGTTGTCTGGCTGGCATGCTTTGCTGGGGGTTGGCGGAATCATGATTGGCCGTGAAGAACGCTGGAGCAGCTGGCGTGTGCCTTTAGAAAGCATTGGCCTGTGGCAGCTGCTGGTGCTGGTGGCCGCATTGTTACGCCCCGGGGATTTCCACAGCGGCACGGCCGTCAACTGGTATACGGCCTCTGTCATCATCGTCGTGGCCGGTATGGCCGGGTTATATGGGTTCATGGCCCGCCGGTCGCCAACAGGGTCGTGATACGGCTGCCCGCAAAAACGGCCGTCAGCGGCCTGCTGATCACACTCTTGATGCTGGCGGCCTGTGCTGGTCCCCAAGCACAACCTACAGCCACCAGAGTGGCAGTGGTTGACCCCACCGTCACCCTGGTGCCCATCGTTACCACGGCGGCGGCCACAGGCACGGCCATGACCGCCGCCCCTACGGGCGTGCCTGTCACCACAACACCAACGCCTATGCCCACCGCGACGGCGACACCCACCCCTACCGCGACAGCCACGATCCCCCCAACCCCCTGCCCACCTGGCGAGGTACGCACAGGCACTTTTCCCAGCGCCCTCACCGGTGAAAGCCACTACCGCATCTATTTGCCGCCATGTTATGGGCAAGACGGCCGTGTCTACCCCACCCTCTACCTCTTCGGCGGCAACGCCCAAGATGACAGTGCCTGGGATGATTACGGCATGGACGAAACCGCCGAAAAAGCCATTCGCAGTGGTGCCATTCCCCCGCTGCTTATGGTTATGGCTGATGGCGGCTGGATCGCCAACAGCACTTCTGGCGGCCCCCGTTCCTATGAGGGGCACATCATGGATAACCTCATCCCCTTCATTGAACGCACCTACTGCGCCTGGGCCCACCCGGCCGGCCGGGCGGTGGGCGGGCTTTCCCGCGGGGGATACTGGTCTTTGCAGATCGCCTTCCGTCATCCGGACCAATTTGTCAGTGTGGGGGGACACAGCGCTGCTCTCATAGATTCCCATGCCAAACCAGAAGTAAATCCCCAATACACCGCCCTCAGCCAGGATCTGGGCGACCTGCGCATTTACCTGGACATGGGCGTGGATGATTACCTGCTGCCCAACACCCTTCAACTACACGAAGATATGGCCGCACAAGGCATTCCCCACACCTGGGTCCTTAACGAAGGCGCCCACGAGGACAGCTATTGGCCGCAGCATCTGGCCGAATACCTGCGCTGGTACAGTGAGCCCTGGTCATTGGACCGCGACAGTTACCCCTCAGGCAACTGTATCCCAGCAGGCTGACCGGTCTTGGCGGGCTTCGTTTACTTGGAAGTGACCGGCACCTTGCCTATAATCCCTCTTATTATGAAGTCCCAAAGTGACCGCCAGTTACTGCAGCGCAGTTTTGGCTACCTACGGCCGTATTGGAAGCTAGAAGCCGGCATCTACACCACCATGTTGTTGATTAACCTCATCAATATCACTGTACCCCAACTCATTCGCTGGGGCATTGACAGCGGCATTTATAAGGGAAAGTTAAACCTGCTCGGCCAGGCCGCCGGGCTGCTGTTAACACTGACGTTGGTTAAGGGCATTTTTATCTTTTACCAGGGGCAGTGGACCGAGACCGCCTCGCAGAACGTGGCCTATGACCTGCGCAACCAACTGCTGCAAAAGCTGTCTGCGCTTTCTTTCTCTTTCCATGATCATACGGAAGCCGGGCAAATTCTGACGCGGGCCATGCAAGATGTGGAGCGCCTTCGCTTTCTGACCGGGCGGGCCATTCTGCGGCTGGTTGAAGGAGGCGCGTTAATTTTACTCACGGCCGTTGTTCTGCTGTGGATGAACAGCACCCTGGCCCTGCTTATTCTTCTCACCGTACCCTTGCTGCTGCATCGTGCCTATCACTTTGGCCGCCAATATCGGCCGCTCTCCTTTGATATTCAGAACCAGTTGGGCGTCCTCACCACGCAGCTGGAGCAAAACCTGCGTGGCGCCCGTATTGTCAAAGGCTTCGCCCAGGAAAAGGCCGAGATCAACCGCTTTCTCCATGAAAACGAAACATGGTTTGGCCTGTCGGCCCAATCGGCCCGCGTGGAAGCGCTCAACGCCCCTATGCTGGACATGATCGCCAATTTTGGCACGGTCTTTATCTTCTGGTATGGCGGTTGGCTCGTTGTTCAGGGGCAGCTCACCTTGGGCGAGCTGGTGGCCTTCACCACATACCTGGCCATGCTGGTACGGCCCATCAGGCTGATCGGCCGTATCGTACCCATTCTGGCGATTGCCGCTTCGGCCGGCGAACGCATCTTTGCCATTTTAGATGCTCCCGTAGACGTGGCCGATGAGCCGCAAGCCCGGCCCCTGCCCCGCCTGCAAGGGTATGTCCAGTTTGAAAAGGTCTCTTTCACTTACCGCCATACACAACCTGTACTGCGTGACGTTTCTTTTTCGGCCAGGCCAGGGCAGGTCATCGCCCTGATGGGGGCTACCGGCTCCGGCAAATCGACGCTGATCAACCTGATCGCCCGTTTTTATGAACCATCAGAGGGGCGCATTTTGATCGACGGCCGTGACATCCGCCAGACCACCCTCTATTCACTGCGCCACCAGATCGGCTTTGTCATGCAAGATACCCTGCTCTTTGCCGCCACCATCCGCGAAAATATTACGTTTGGCCGCCCGGAGGCCACCGAAGCAGAGATCATCCAGGCCGCCAAAGACGCCCAGGCGCATGACTTCATCATGGCCATGTCCGCAGGCTATGACACAACGGTAGGCGAACGGGGGATCACCCTCTCTGGCGGGCAGAAGCAGCGGTTGGCCATTGCCCGGGCCCTGATCACCGACCCTCGCATCCTCATTCTGGATGACGCTACCGCCAGCGTAGACAACAAGACAGAACGGCTTATTCAAGCGGCACTGAACCGCCTGATGGCCGGGCGCACCACGTTTGTCATCGCCCACCGCATGAGCACAGTACAGCGCGCCGATCTGATCTTGCTGCTGGATCACGGATGCATCATTGGCCGTGGCACCCATGCAGACCTGCTGGCCTCATCACCGCTCTACCGCCAGATTTACGCCTTACAGGTGCAGCCAGAGGAGGCCTATGAGCTTTAGTTTCAGCCCCGGGTTTGGACCCCGCGGCGCCATTGATCAATTTGGACAAGAAGGCAAAGACGGCCGTCTGCTTAACAAACATGTCATCACCAGGATGTTGGTGTTTGTACGGCCGTATCGCCGCAAAATGGCCCTGGCCTGGGGGCTGATGCTGCTTGTCACCGGCTTTACGCTGCTGACCCCTTACCTGATCAAGGTAGCCATTGACCAGCACATCGCCAGAGGTGACGCCGCCGGGTTGAGCCACCTGGCGCTTTTGATCGCTGTCTGTTACCTGGGGCTGTACCTGACCACCGCCGGGCAGCAATACCTGTTGGGATGGACTTCGCAGCGGGTGCTGGCTGACGTGCGCGAAGCGTTGTTCCGTCATCTGCAAGACCTCTCGCTCAGCTATCATGACCGCACCATCATCGGCGTCACCGTTTCGCGTGTCATCAACGATGTGGCCGTCATCAATGATCTGCTAACCCAAGGGCTTATCTCCCTGTTGGGTGATGTGCTGGTACTGGCGGGCATCATCGTCATTATGCTGTCCATGAGTCCCCGGCTGGCGCTATATACGTTTGCCGTTATTCCCTTGATGATAGCGGCCACACACCTCTTTTCACGCAGTGCCAAAGGCGCGTTCCGTCTGACACGCACGCGCGTGGCCAGGCTGGTAGGCAACCTGGCGGAAAATATCAACGGCATTCGTGTCATTCAAGCATTTGCCCAGGAAACGGCCGTCGCCAGCCAGTTTGATGAAGTGAATGACGCCAACCGCCGCGCCCACATTGACGCCATGCGGCTCTCGTTTATTTTTCTACCAACGATAGAGTTTCTTGGGGTGCTGGCCACGGCCGTAGTCTTTTACTTTGGCGGGCGGGCCGTGGCCGCCGATGAGATAACATTGGGGATCATAGTCGCCTTTCTGGCTTATGTCACCCGCTTCTTTCAGCCCATTCAGGAGCTCAGCCAGATCTTCACCACCATGCAGTCGGCTATGGCCGGGGGTGAACAGGTGCTGAGGCTGTTAGAGACCACGCCAGACGTGGTAGACGCCTCAGACGCGGCCGAGATGCCGCCCATTGTCGGTGCTGTCACTTTTGAAGACGTCTGCTTCCGCTATCGGGAAGAGGGGCCAGACATTTTGCACACTATCCAACTCACCATCACCCCAGGGCAAACGGTGGCCCTGGTAGGGCCAACGGGTGCGGGCAAGACCACCATCGCCAACCTGGTCGCCCGTTTTTATGATGCCAGCAGCGGCCGTGTGACCATTGATGGCCTCGATGTACGCACCGTCACCCAGGCATCACTGCACCGGCAGTTTGGGTTGGTACCCCAAGACCCGTTCCTCTTTGCCGGCACCATTGCCGACAACATTCGCTTTGGGCAGATGGATGCTGCCCTGGATGAGGTCACAGCCGCTGCCCGGCTGGCAAACGCCGCCGACTTTATAGAGACCCTGCCAGAGGGGTATGACACCCAGATTCTGGAAGGGGGCGTGAACCTGTCTGTTGGCCAGCGCCAACTGCTGTGTATTGCCCGGGCCGCCCTGGTAAACCCACGCATCCTGATTTTGGACGAAGCCACCGCCAGCGTGGACACGGTGACGGAAGTGCTGATTCAGGAAGCGCTAGACCGGCTGATGCACGGCCGTACGGCTATCGTCATCGCCCATCGCCTGAGCACCATCCGCCATGCCGACGTGATTTGTGTGGTGCATGACGGCCGTGTTGTTGCCCAGGGGCCCCATGATCAGCTGATGGTCGAATCGACGCTCTACCGTGAGCTTTACCAACGCCAATACCTGTCAACGGCTTCATAATCTTTCACCCACGCTGTATCCAAGTTAACAACAAAACCCCGCAACCCGGCGCGCTTTCCGGCGTAATGGGGTCAGTTCAATTTTATTATTCAGTGGGTAATAGACCCATAAACAACAAAAGGGGATAACATGAGTAAGAAACTAACGCGCTCAAGCAATGATGTGATGATTGCCGGTGTCGCTGCCGGCCTGGCTGACTATTTAAATATTGATCCGGTGCTGGTACGGGTATTATTTGTAATACTGACTTTATGCGGTGGTCCCGGCCTGGTGGCGTACATTATTTTGTGGTTGATCATGCCTCAAGAAGATATCACCGAAAAAATTGACATGAACTAATCCTTCTACTGGCGCTGCCGCCAGCTGGCGCTGCCGCCAGCCGGCGCCGCTGCCAGCACAGGCCCCTTTTTGCCAGCGCAAGGAGGGGCCTGTTTGTTTCTTCTATACTCGTTTAGGCTATTGGCAAGCCTCTTACCTTTCTGCGGCAAACTTTAAACTTCCAGAAAACGACTATGGCACACCTCCCAGCCAATCATTGACTGCTTGTGCCATGTCTTCTTCCCCAACATCTGGCAGCCGGCCAAATATTGCTTGCAGGGTTACTTGCAAAGCGGCCACATCACCGCCGTTGGCGGCCACAATCCCGGCCATTGTTTGGCCCTCGGCCACCTGTGCTTGCAATTCAGCAACGGTAAGACCAGCGGCTTCAGCCACGGCCGTGAACGCCTCATTCATCACGGTTTGCCGTACTTCCGCGGCCGGGACAATGCCCAGTTTACTTTCCAGCAAACGCACCACCGCACCCATCACCAGGCGATCTTGAAAACCTTCAGCGCCATTTGGGGCAAACCGGGCCTGGCGAGTGGCCAGATCATCCTCACTTAGAGTGCCACCCCCACCAAACCCGGGACCACCCGGCCCACCAGGAACACCGCCACCGCCCGGTGCACCACCGCCCGGTGCACCACCGCCCGGTGGCCCACCGCCGGGGAAGCCGCCGTTTGCCTGGCCATTGTTAGCGCCACCGGCAAAACCGCCCCGGCCAGCGGCCATCCCCCATTCACCGCTTGCTATTAGCGCCATTAATCCTGCGTTGGTTAGCTGCATATCGGCCACGGCCGCCAACTGTGCCGGCGTCATCGTTTCTTGAATCTGGTTAACCACAGCCTGTATTTCCACGTCTGCGGCCGTGTCGCTGCGGCTCAAGGTTTGTAACATCTGCCACAGCGGCAGCAGTTCGGCAGCCAATGTTTCGTCCACGGCCAGGTCAGTGCCTTCCAACTGCAGCGTGCCCACGGCCAGCTGCGCCATCACAGACAGGGCTTCACCATCATCGGCAGCCAGTTGGGTTACGGCCGTGCCGGCGGCAGCCGCCGATTCAGCGGCCAGTTCGCCAACGGCCACCCGATTACTTTCAGATTGGGCGGCACAAGCGGCCAGGGCCCACACCATCATCACTAGCAGAAGGGTCATTATCTTTTTCATCAACATCTCCATGTCTATTTTTCCACGCGGGTAACGGCCATCTCAGGCAGATCATCAATGTGGACTACGGCCGTCTTTCTCTTACTCATGCCGCAGGGCCTCAATGGGGTCAAGCTGTGCCGCTTTGTTGGCCGGGAAAAAACCAAAAAAGATGCCCACAGCCGCCGCCGAGCCAAACGCCAACACCATGGAACCAGGCACAATAACCGTGCGCATGCCGCTGGTGGCCCCGAACAACATGGCACCACCTATACCCAAGACGACACCCATCAGGCCACCCACCAGGCTGAGCATCAGCGCCTCGGTCAGAAATTGCAGGCGAATGTCCGTGGGCGTGGCCCCTACGGACTGGCGAATACCGATCTCGCGGGTGCGTTCGGTGACGCTGACCAGCATAATGTTCATAATGCCAATGCCACCAACAAGGAGTGAAACGCCAGCCACCCAGGCCAGCAGGTTACGGAACGCTTCCGTGGTTGCCCCCTGCGTTTCGATGATGTCATCTTGGGTCTGCATGGTAAATGGCAGTTCTTCTACCGTTACCTCTTTGGCCGCGGCCAGTTTTAACTGAATTTGCTGGATCACCATGTTCATATCGGCTTCTTCGTCAATCTGGGCATAGATGATACGTACACGATCCCCGGCAAACTGCCGGAACTGGGTGGGTGTAAACTTGTCAAAGACCAGGGTAATGGGTGTGTAAAGCTGGGCGTCAAAATCGGTATTGCCGACCACACCTTTGGCAGCAGCCACACCAATGACCGTGAGTTTTGTGGTGCCCACCGTCACCGCCTGGCCAATGGGGGTGGCGTCACCAAACAGGTTTTGGGCCAGGCTGGCACCTAACACGGCCACTTTAGCGCTGCGTTCCACTTCGGTCTGGTTAAAGAAACGGCCGTCGGCTATCTGCACCTGACGCACCGACGGAAAATCGGGCGTTGTGCCCATCAGCAGCACCTCATCCAGGGTGACATTGCCTGCTTTGACAGTTTGGGGGGACGTCTGGTCTACCACCGTACCAACCACACCACCCACACTTTCTACAATCTCCGTATCGGCATACACCAACTGGGGGCTGTTATTACCGCCGCCACCGGGTCGGCCAAAACCAAACCCGCCTTGAATGAACACCAGGTTTGTGCCTAATCCTTGAATTTGCTCAGCGATGGTCGCTTCCGTGCCGGCACTGATAGCGATCATGATGATCACCGCGGCCACCCCGATGATCACCCCCAGCATGGTCAGCAGCGAACGAATTTTGTTGCGTGCCACCCCTTCCCAGGCGATGCGCAAAATTTCCAGGGGGCTGATGAGACCAGACACGGCCATACCCATCTCACCTTCTGAGGCAGCAGCTGCCGGTGGTGCGGTTAATGTCTCTTGGGCAGGGGTCATCGCATGGTCTCCTTAGGGGTATCGGTGGCGATACGGCCGTCTACCAACAAAATCGTCCGCTCTGTTTGTTCGGCAATGTAATGTTCATGAGTAACCATGAGAATGGTGCGCCCACGGCCGTGTAACAGATGCAGCAGCCCCATAATCTCCTCTCCTGTTTTTGTATCCAGGTTGCCGGTAGGTTCGTCAGCCATGATCAGCACCGGGTCATTTACCAGGGCGCGGGCAATAGCCACCCGCTGCCGCTGCCCGCCGGACAATTCATGGGGCTCGTGGTAGGCTCTGTCTGCCAGCCCCACCGCTTCCAGGGCAGCCATGGCTTTTCCCTGCCGTTCTTTTGGCGACAGGTTCCCGCTTCGTTTATACACCAACGGCAGCATGACGTTACCCACAGCATCCGTGCGCGGCAGCAGGTTAAAAGATTGGAAGATGAAGCCGATGCGCCGGTTGCGAATAGCCGCCAGCTGCACCTTATTCAGCCCGCTCACGTCTTCCCCGGCCAGCAAATAGCGGCCTGTTGTAGGCCGGTCCAGGCAGCCCAAGATATTCATAAGCGTGCTCTTGCCAGAGCCAGACGGCCCCATCACAGCCACAAACTCCCCTTCTTTAATGTGGATGTCCACCCCGGCCAACGCCTGCACCTGAATGTCACCCATGCCGTACACCTTATGCAGATTGACTGTCTTAATAATTGCCTGCATGTGCCACTTCCTTTTTGCAATTCATAACAACCCACTGCTTACTGTTCACTGACCACTGTCCACTGACCACTGTCCACTGATCATCGGCTACTGCGTCTGCACAATTCCCGTTGTTACCTCATCGCCAGCAGCCACGCCGGCGATGATTTCAGCAAAGGAGAAGTCCATCAGGCCCACCTGTACCGTGCGTAGTTTGGGTTCCCCGTTTTCCATGACAAAGACGGCATACTGACCAGGGGCGATCTCGCGCAGCGCCTCCACGGGTACAATGACGGCATTTTGAGCCCGGCCGCCAATTACTTCTACAGTGGCGTTCAGGCCCACCGGCAGGGCTTGCGGCTTGTTGTAATTTAGCTGCACCAGGGCACGTACGGCACTGACACCGCTGGCCTGATACAGTTCCGGGTCCACCTGCACAATGTGCCCGGTAAAGGTTTCATCGGGCAAGGCATCAAACACCACCTGCACATCAAAACCCATACCCACTTTGTCCAGGTCGGTTTCGTCCAGAAAGATTTCTAACATGGGCTGGGAAAGATCAGCCAGGGTAAGAAAAACGCCGCTCCCCACCTGCTCACCCACGTGGTAATTGATATGCATGACTGTACCATCCAGCGGCGCAGTCAGTACCGTGCCGTCTACTGCGGTCTGGGCCGTTTCCAGGCTCAATTGAGCCTGGGCCAGGCTGAGGCCATGCGCTTCCCGGTTTAGTTGGGCTTGCTGCAGAGCAAGTTCTGCTTTGCGCACGGCCGTTTCCGCGGCGGCTATCTCTTCAGCCGTGGGGCCAGCCTGGGCGGCGGCCAGCGTCTGCTGTGCACTGAGCAAATTACTTTCAGCATTGCTGGAGCTGCTGCTGTTGGTGCTGGACACGGCCGCATTGTAATTTAACTGCGCAACCTGCAAATTTTCCTGCGCCCGCAGCAAAGCAGCCTCTGCCCGTGTCCGTTCATTTAACAAAGCATCGGCGCGGTGCGGATCACCCAATTCCCATTCACGGCCAGGGTCATAGGCCGTGTCATAGGCTGCCTGGGCATCAGCCAGTTCACGTTCTGCCTGTTCCACGCTAATGTTTTTGATGGTGATATTGACACCCGTGGCCGCTTCCTGACCACGCGCTGCATTGTAGGCCGCCTGGGCTGCTTCAACTTTTGCCGCCAGCAGGGCAATCTCGTCAGGGTCTGCTTCCCACTGAAGCAGATCGGTCAGCACTTGCTGGGCATCAGCCAATGTCAGCTGCGCCTGGGCTACACTGATAGCATCAAAGCTGGTACCGGTTTGGGTAGTGGTAGCGTCTGTTTGCATGGCCGCCTGGGCCAGTTGTAATGCCGCATTGGCCAGCGCTTTTTGGGCATCGGTGTCATCTATGCGGGCCAGCACATCCCCATGTGTCACTTTTTGCCCCACCTGCACCAGCAGTTCTACCAGTTTACCGCCAGTGGTAAAACCAAGGTCCACTTCCGCAGCCGGGATCACCGTGCCAGCACCGGTAGCAGAGACGGTAATGTCGCCCTGGCGGGCCACGGCCGTTTGCACCTCTGGGGCGGCATCGGCAGCGGCTACGGCCGTGGTGTTGGTGTAATAGACATACCCACCCACCACCACCACTATGATCACCAACAGGCCCATGAGCCAAAAACCTTTTCTCTTCGTCATCGAACCCTTCTCCTGACTATGACCTTCCCCAGCCGGCTGGGGAGGGTGGCTATTTGTGTGCCCTTACGTTACCTGATGGATGTTTAGATCGTGTAAAGAAGTTGTTTGGACATTGTTAAGGGCGTGTCCATCCATACCGTAACTGATGGACGAACGCGCCTGAAGTGGCCTTTGCCTTTACTCCGGCAAAGCAGGGCGTTGTTTTAGATGGTTGCGACAAGGTTATGGGATGTTGTTTACATAACCGAAAGAAGGCCAGTCGCCTTCAGACCCCAGACAATAGGGTAAACGTAGGCGAAGCGTCTGTTATAGTCTGCCCTCTCCCCACGACATCCTGATCGAAACGAATAGAAATTCACTCCAAGGAGATAACCATGAACCACACGTTCAAACTCATTAGCTTTGTCCTTTTTCTTATAAGCCTGTCCGTGTTGACTGCCTGCACGTTATCAACAAACCTGGCGGGGGTAGCGGTGCTGCCTACGGCCGTCGTCCAGAGCCAGCTGCCGACCTTAGCCCCTCCGGTCACGGCAACACCCACCACGGCCGTTTTGATAACACCCACCACGCAGCCAGGAAACACGGCCGTGCCGGTGACGGCCACCACCCAGCCGATGCTCAACGTCTGCACCGACGCGGCCACTTTTATCGCCGACGTCACTGTGCCCGATGGCAGCCAGTTTGCACCTTATGCTGGTTTTATGAAGACCTGGCGCATTAAAAACAATGGCAGCTGCACCTGGGACGGCCGTTACAAACTGGTGCACGCCGGTGGGCATACTTTGGGCGTGTCCGCCACAGCTTTTGCCTTACCGGCCACGGTGGCTCCCGGCCAGACCATAGACTTGAGCGTCAGCATGTTTGCCCCGGCCGTCCCCGGCACCTACCAGAGTGATTGGAAGCTGCAAAACCCGGAAGCTGTTCCTTTTGGTATTGGGGCAAACCACAACGCCTCTTTCTGGGTGAAGATTGTAGTGCCCACACCACAGCCGGTAAAAAGCAGCAGCGTCAGCGGTTTCGCCTGGCAAGACAAAGATCATGACAACAGTGTAGACGGCAACGAAATGTTGGCGAATGTCACCATCACCCTGGCAACCGGGGCGGAATGCCGCACCGTGTCGGGCAGTACAAAAACAGACAACAACGGCCGTTTTACCTTCACCAATCTGGCCGCCGGTGCTTACTGCCTCTTGGGCGTTAATGGCAGCACCACCGTCAGCCAGGCAAACGTGGTGTTGGCTGAAAATCAACAGTTAGCCAACATCAACGTCACCTGGCCACCAGTGTGGCCGCAGCCCGTGATCATTTCTGGGCTTATCTACCAGGATACAAACCAAAACGGTGTTTACAACACGGGTGAGCCCGTGGTGGCCAACCGTGAAGTGTGGCTGGTACCGGGCACGGCCTGCCATGTGAGCGCCAATGCGGTGGCTGTTGTTTTTTCAGGTACAGACGGCCGTTACACCTTTGCTGGCGCGTTTAACGGCAGCTACTGTGTGGGCCTTAAAGGGAATGGCGGCTTGGATGATGTGGTTGGTGTAGCCGTGGCTGGCGGGCAGACCCTAAACAACATTCATCTGCGTACACCGTTGGTGACGGGGGCTATCACCGGCTGGCTGTGGGAAGATGTTTGTTTTACCATGCGCAGCCACTACGCCCATGACACCGCTCAAGGCACCGACAACGCCATCCAACGTGGCAATTGTGTCTCTGACGGCAATGGTGGCCAGCGCGCCGACGGCATGATCCAGCCTGGTGAAGGGTATATCGCCGGGGCGACCATCTTGCTGCAAGCCGGGGCCTGTGCCACGGGTAACCCGGCCATTTTGGCCACGGCCGTCACCGACGCCAACGGCCGTTACACTTTTACCAATTTAGCAAGCGGCACTTACTGCATTTTCATGAACACTGCCAGCGGGAGCAATGCCTCACTTTTGCTGCCTGGCAACTGGACCTTCCCTGCTGCTGGTATCTGGTATCACCAGGTTACTATCACCCCCGGCCAACATCTTTCGCCGGTGAACTTCGGCTGGGATTACGAGTTAAAGTAACTCTCATAGAATGCCAGTCGCCGGTGAGCAAAGCTTACCGGCGGCTGGCATCTTTATGGCTCGCTGCAGAGAAAAATAAAGCATTCTAAAGGAGCAGGGGTTTTGCTGCGTCCAGATCTATGGTGTTTTCAGTTCACGCAAGATTGAGTAGGGGCAGGCCTTGTGCCTGCCCTGCTCAGGGCGACTACAAGGGTCGCCCCTACCAAATGTTAAAGTAATCCCGTTCCGTTTCATCGCAGTTATCATTTGCAGTCCCTGCCAGAAATCATACGTTACGAGAGTATGCGTCGATTAGCACAGATACCTATCAGCCCATCAACGCTTAAGCAAATTGGCAATGTCGTACGCTTGGGACGGCCGTTGGCACGGGCTTCAATCGCCGCTACTTCGTCCGCTGTCTCAGCCAAATCGATGGCCCCCCACCGCTTGATGAGGGTCTGATAGTCGGGTAACACGACCCCATCCCAATCGAAAGCAGACAATTTAAAAAATTTGTAAAAGCGGGCATATATCCGCAGGATCGCTATCAAATTTGACCTACTCATTTTAAAGCTGCCGACCGTGTAAGCATAGCCATTAATGGTGCCGGTAAATCCATGGGGCACCATGGCATCAAAATCAAAACTAACATTGCCAATCTCGGCCATCGCTGCCAGCAGTTTATCCAGGGTCTTGTCCATACCCTGGTTCAAGTAAAGATCTTCAAACAGGGGGGAGAGCGGTTCTGGCATGTGTTCGACGATCTGACGGTGCATCCAGATCGTTCTCGGGGCAATCGGCTCCCAGACCACATCTGGCAACGGAACCGGTTTGGGGTCGGGCAATGAGGTGATGGGGCGGGCTTGCAAGATGGCGATCTTGCCATCGGCGATGGCCCATTCGATATCCATCGGCATGGCATAATGCGCTTCGATTTGTGCACCGTAGTGGGCTAACTGCACGGCCGTTTCATCGTCTAATACCTGTTGATTTTGCTGTGCCTGTGGTACGGCCTGTTCTGCTGTAGCTGTGTCCGTCCGCACCGTCATCATGGTTTTGGTGGCTGTCTTGCGGGACAGGATTTTACGGGTTGATTTATCCACAACCACAGTGTCGGGTGTCACCTGCCCACTGACAATTGCCTCGTCTAAGCCCCAGGTGGCATTGATAAGAATCTGATCACGCTGACCATTAACCTGATAGCCATGATGGTCATTTCTGCTCGTATAATTCTGTTTCCCGTGCTGCTTGTTCCTGCACTTGCCTGGCTGTATTCTGCTCAAGGACACCTGGCCCTTCGCTCAATAATTGCTTGCTTCTTCCAGCTTTTTACCTGGCTGGGATGGACATGATGGCCACTGGCAATTTCGTTGATGGTTTGTGCTCCTTTGACTGCGTCCAGGGCCACTTTGAACTTGAATTGATTACCGTACTGTTTGCGTTTGTTTGCCACTTGACAACCTCCACAAGCTTTAGGAAGTGTACTTTAGCCTGTGGTCTAGTTTTGGGGGTTCATTATAGTATTTATCGCTTGTTTAATAGGTTCTCAATTTCAGTAACTAAATCCAGCGTAATTTGATTATCTTCGTTGGGACGCAATTCCAAATAGTGGTTAAAATCGGACAAAGCCGCTTCGAGTTGTCCAATTTGCTGGTAGGCTCGACCACGATCCCAATAAGCATCTGCATATAAGGGATCAAGGTCAATAGCTAAACTAAAGTCATCAATTGCTTTCTCAAATTCGTCCTTGTGATACCAAGCAATTCCCCGATTATCCAGAATCCACGGGTCAACAAACCCTAATTCGATGGCCCTATCGTAATCAGCAATAGCTGTATCAAGATTGCCCTTTTCATAGTGGGCAAGCCCCCTATAAGCGTAACCCCACGGATAATCCCAATCTAAGATAATAGCCTTGTCAAAATCTTCAATCGCTGTATCAATGCGATTCAAATAGTAGAACGAAATCCCGCGATTAACAAAGGTATAGTTATCCGTAGGATCAAGTTTGATGGCTTTTGTATACTCAGCAAGCGACTCTGCTAATTTATCTTGATGAAAATAAACGATTCCGCGACCAGTATACGCCCTGTCATTTGCAGGGTTTATCTCGAGTGCAACACTAAAATCAGAGAATGCTTTTTCCAAATCACCCAACTTGATATAGGCAAAGCCTCGATGTATGTAAGCATCGTCAAATTCTGGATTTAGATCAATCGCCGTATCAAAATCTATAATTGCCCTATTTGTTTCGCCATGTCGATGAAGAGCCCTGCCCCGCTCGTTATATGCCCAAGATGCATTATCAGGATTTAATTCAATGAATTTATCATAGTCAAGTAAAGCACCTTCTAAATCATCTTGTTCTAATCGCACGTTCGCTCTTTCAAGATAAGCTTGAGAATAATCTGGAGATAATTCGATCACCTTTGAATAATCAGAAACGGCACCATCGAGATCTCCCCATTCAGATCTAGTATCGCCGGTTTCAAAATAAGCCCAAACCTTATTAGGATTCAAATCCACGAAGCTATTTAAGTCAGCCATTGCCTCTTCAGAACGGGCAAGGGCATGAAGCACATTTGCGCGCGCAAGGTATAATTGAAGATATTCTGGTTCCAAGTCTAGTGCTTTGGTTAAATCCTCCAAAGCGCCAGCTAAATCTCCCCATTTAATATGGGCATTGGCTCTTTGAGAATAAGCCCAAGCAACATTAGGACTTAACTCAATAAACTTGTTGTGGTCAGCTTCTGCGCCTTTTGCATCTTTACTATCGTAACGTGCTAAGCCACGTTCATAATATGGCTGGGGATTGTTAGGATCCAATTCAATTGCGAATGAAAAGTACTCTATGGCTTTCTCTAAATTTCCCTGCTCATACTGTTCTGTTCCCCACCATGTGTAATCCATAGAAATAAATTCGATCCAGGGAGCGTTCGGAGCTAATTTAGCTGCCTTGCTGTAATCTTCTATCGCTTTGCCACGTTCCCCTTGAATATCATGAATTGATCCTCGTAGATAATAGGCCCACGCATAATCAGGGTTTAGAGCGATGGCCTTATTGAAATCGGCAATTGCCATTTCTAAATCATAATTATCATCGTGAATCATCCCTCGGTTAGCATAGGCTTGTGGTAAGTCGGGGTTCAATTCAATGGATTTGTTATAGGCGAATAAAGCATCGTCTAGTTCGTACTGTAGATAGTAAGCAACGCCCAAATTGTTATACATCTCTGCATAGTTTGGTTCTTGTTCAAGGATTTGTTTGTAAAGAGAGATCGATTTTTCAGATTCGCCTGAAAGATGGTAAAGCCAGCCAACAGCGAAGGCAAGGGATATTGATTCATTAAAGTTATTTTCTACTTGAAGTTTTCCTCCTAATTCTCCTGCCAATTGTTGAGTGAGCATATGATTTCCGTGAATAGCTGCTGCATAGCCGTTCACTAGCAAAGAAATCTCCTGAGAAAGGCCCAACAAGGCCTCATTATCTACTTGTAAATGATCGTCGTTTTTTTCTAGCTGCATTTGAGTTGGAGAATTTAAGCGGCCACCAACATATGCATCAGCGTCTTTGAGAAAGTCAAAATGAACGTCAAGCAACTTTTCCGAGTCAGCTACCCATAATATGAGGCTGGCACAGAAAATTTCACGAAACATTTTCAACTCATTTCCTTCATTCGCATTAATGTCGAACGGGGCAATCTCTACACGCACATTTTGCAGGCTTACTCTTTTCGCCTCTTCTTCGATGCTTTGTTGTATCACCGCAAGAAGGTCTTCAGTGGCTCTGTCGTATTCTGTACTAATTATAACGACCAAGACTTCGCTCTCTGTTGCTTTTGGAAAAGCATGAACGATTCCCCTAAGGAATAAGTGGTTCCTGATGAAACCGAAATACGCTAATCCAGCAATTAGAATGAAAATAACAATACTGAAAATGGCGGTTGACTTGAATTTACGCAACATAAATCCCCCAATATAAAACGAGCTCACCATCTATGTAAACTCTCGAATGCCCAACGGTCTGATAAGCTGCCTGCGAGAAAACTTAATCCCTCCGTGGGCACGGAACCTTCAATCTCCAGAGCCTTATAAGGCAAATGAGCCCAGCTCTCGCAGGTCAGCTTCATTATTTGTTAGCCCAATTTTCCCGCTTGAATCTGTATTTACTATGTGAGCATACCACACCCAAAAATCAGAACGAATATAGGTGCAATGACAATCAAGAAGCCAACAACAATATAATGACATACTTATCGGGGTCATTATCTACAATTTGACGAATAGTTCCTCTTGGGCAAATCCAAATACTGGGCTGGAGTCTGGCGAAAATGATGTAGATTGTAAAACAAGAGACTAAATCAGATAAGATTGTGGTTTCCAACCTAAACATCAATTCTAGAATAGTCTCTTGATTAAGCAAATTGTACAACATTCCGCCAAACTCATTGAATTTCTCGTTCTTTTACAACTGAATCTTTCTAAACCCCAATATCGTCATGTGCTGATTCATTCTACAGCCTTGTCTCTGGCAACGATAGCAGATAAGACGATATGGAGTTTTTAAGGTTCAGTTTTATGACTCAGGCGAAAAAACGCCAGAGTCCAGTATACTATACATTAAATGCATACCGATCGACCAAGGTGAGCAGTGACAACTATCATGTCTGCAATTTTCCAGCTACATTGTTTCAGTCCTAGACAACTACTACCATTCTTTTTTGGCTCTTTGGGATCTCATGGGGTTGACAGTATATATGGGGGTCATGCGAGAAAACGCTTGCGCCCAGTTGTGTCTAACCAAAGGCGACGAAATAGACTGTCAACCCGTTTGAGACCATAAGAA
>WYBM01000064.1 GCA_011525915.1 Ardenticatenaceae bacterium
CAGCCGCTTGGAAATGCTTTTGCTTTCGTTTCTTGGTTGTCATGTTGGTCTTCAAATCCTTGTTGTTGGTTAGTATCTATTCTCTTTCTGTTTGAAGACCCTGTCCATTTCCGTCTGAACTATAACATCCCCACTTTTCCGCCGGAAAGCTGTTCCAGGCCTGCACAAACTTATCGCCCCACACATTGGTCCATGACAACCCCGATATCAAGAAGAAGAGCAGCACCACAGATATATAGAAGCCGACGCTTGAATGCAGGTTGCGCCACAGCACACGTTTACTCGCTCTCAAACGGGGAAGAAACGCCCCCCGAATGCTATCACGGGGCCACCATAGATACAGCCCGCTAATGATAAGTAAGACGCCAAATCCAGCAGCAATCTCGATGAGCATGTCACCAGTATCACCCATGAAAAAACTGCCATGGACATTGTTGGCCCAAGAATACAGTGTTGTACTTTGATCTAACGTCCCCATGATGTCACCAGAATAGGGATCGACAAAGACGGTTAGGTTTTGTTCATCTGGGGTAATAATGGTGATCTGGCTGGTTCGGTCTTCGGCTGCGGGGGGAATGTATTGGCTTACTACCGATTCAGGAAAATGGTCCCGTACTGCTTGGGCTTGGGCTTCAGCAGAAATAGCCTGATTAGCAGGCTCTGTAAACAGCATGTCGCGATATTGAATGCTCTCAATGGTGTCATGATAAAGCATGATCAAGCCAGTGAACGGAAGCATGATCATGAAGGGAATAACAAATATCCCGGCGTAAAAGTGCCAGCGCCAGGTTGCCAAATACAGCTTATGACGGCCAGGTGGCACTGCGGCCTCATCTTTAGCTGTTTTATCTTTTTCTAGAGTTGTGGCATCGGTTGTAATGGTCATCGATTAAGCCCTTTTATGCTTGACTTGCATGACGCAGGAGACAACCATTGTGGCTGCGTCGAACATAAAACATCAACACAACCGCAATAAGCTTGCACTGCGTTACAAAATGGAGTCGCAATTATGAGAAATAGATGCTGTGCATTAAAAGAAGGCGGGGCGCGGTGGCGGGAGTGAAGGGGGAAGCGAAAGAGTTTGTATCTTATAACCCGGTGCCACCAGGTTGGTGCCCAGGGTGTCTAACCGATTTATAATCAGCGCGGCATAAAGGCAGCCTATTAAAAACAAACCAGCTTGATTGGCGTTGGTGTCTGGCAGAAAAATGATGTCACTGTTGGCTGATTCAGCCTGGTCTTCTGGATGGCCATTAGAGGAAGCAGGATGATGAGCTAATTGGGACAGTATGGGGCGACGGTGGTGACCGGGCTCAATCTCGCCCAGGTAAACATGATCATGCACAGGTTGTATGGCCGCATAATAAGGGTTAACCCAAGAAGCAGTGATGGGGAAAAGTATCACCAACACCAGCCCCAAGGAACTCAGATGTGATATATGCCGTTGGACGACTGCATTGTTGAACCGCTTCACAGCGGCAATTTTAGAGAAAGCGAATGAGGCAGTCAACACAATGCTTCAAAACAACGTTAACAGAAGATCATGCATCCCATTTTTTTTCCAGCCACCAGACAGCGTAAAGTGCTATCAGGCTGCTTATCACCGCAATGGTATAGGCTTCCAGCAGGGTGGCCTCGGTGATAAACAAGGCTATCATGCCCGTCATGCCTGTGAACAGGTAAAGGATGAGGGTAGCCTCGCGCTGGCTGAACCCCAACCGCACCAGGCGGTGGCTGATGTGGTCTTTGCCAGCTGTATTAGGGCTGAGACCACGCCGCAGACGTGAGAACACGGCCAACGTCGTATCAAAGATGGGAACTGCCAGAATAAACACAGGTACCATCCAGGTAACAATGTCTGTGTTTTGGGGGAAACGCAACTGCAAGCCCAAAATGGCCAGGGTAAAGCCCAGGAAAAGCGACCCGGCGTCCCCCATAAATATCTGAGCAGGCGGGAAATTGTAGCGCAGAAAACCCAGGCATGCCCCTACCATAGCAGCTGCCAGCCCAGCCACCAGGAACTGGCTGTTTTGCAAACCAAGCAGCAAAATAAAAGAGGCAGCCACGGCGCTGATGCCGGCGCTTAAGCCATCCATGTTATCTAGAAAGTTGATGGCGTTGGTAATGCCGATGAGCCACAGCACCGTGATGGCGTAATTAACAATTAAGGGCAGCGGCAGGCGCACATAAATGTTGAAGGCTATGAGGACAGCTACAGCTAACAATTCACCGGTCAACTTGATCCGGGCCGGCAGATGATAACGATCATCAACCAGGCCAATGAAGGCTACCAGCGTGAGGACAATAAAAACCCCGGCCACAGAGCGAGGCGCCTGCCCCGCAAAAAAGGCCAGGGCCATGCTGGCACCGGCAAAAATAGCTACACCACCCATAAGGGGAATGGGCGTACTGTGTACTTTACGCTGGGCCGGGGCGTCTACAAAGCCGGTTTTTAAGGCCAGGCGGCGTATCCAGGGAATACTCACGGCCGTCACTGCCAGCGCAATGAGAAAAATTGCCAGGGCTGCGCTCATAAACGATGACGGCCGTTACCCGTCTGCCTCCACAATCTCAACCTTCTCGATCACGTCCCCGGTAAAATTGGGGGCGGCTTCCGGATTACGCCGGGTCAAGCTGTTCAGCACGTCGTCACCTGCCACCAGTTCACCAAAGATAGTATGACCGCCATCCAGATGGGGTGTGGGCACAAAAGTAATAAAAAATTGGCTGCCATTCGTTCCCGGCCCAGCGTTAGCCATCGCCAACAGGCCACGCCGGTCAAACGTCAAACCATTGGCCACCTCGTCACCGAAGGTATACCCAGGGCCACCATTACCCTGGCCGGTGGGGTCGCCTCCCTGAGCCATAAAACCATCAATCACCCGGTGAAAGGTGGTGCCATCATAAAAGCCCTGAGAGGCCAGGTACACAAAGTTATTCACCGTCAACGGAGATTCGGCTGCGTAAAGACGGAAGCGCATCAGCCCCTTGTCGGTGGTGAAAACGGCCTCATACGTCTTGGTCTCATCAATAACAAAGGGGGGATATTGGCTATAGTGATTGTTACGCTCAACCGGGGAAAGTTCGGCCAACGGCCGTGGGCCGTTTAAAACAAAGTCCGTCACCACGTCCCGCTCAGGCAGCGTTTGGGTTTCCGGTTCCTCGCCCGTAATCTGGTTCAACAACTGCTCAATTTGTGGGTGAGCCTCTGGTGGTGCCGCCGCCAGCGTCTGCCGGGCGGCCGCCTCCGCCTGCACCAGGTCCCCCTTCTCGAGCAGTGCCCGCGCCGTCAACAGATCAATGTTCCATGCCGGGGCCAGCCGCCCCTGAGGGTCATGTTCTTTCACCTGCGTATACGCGACCACCGCTTCATCATACTGCTCAAGTTGATGGCTGATCTGCCCCAGGCGCAGCCAGGCTCTCGCGTTGCTGTCATCAATAGCCAACCCTTCGGCCAACATGGCCGTGGCTTCCTGGTACATGCCATCTCGTTCTGTTTCGGCAGCTTTATCGCCACAAAAAACCAGGGCATCTGCCAGGCGGAAGTAAGTATCTTCATAATAGGGATCGATCTCGATGGATTCGTTGTAAACCTCCAGGCCGCGCTCACAATTACCTATCACATTAATCAACAGCGCCGCATACTCGTTGCGAATGACCGAGTTTTGTGGGCTGAGCATTAACGCTTCCAGATAATAATCTTCAGCGAACTGGCTTTGGGACTCGCGGTCAGCCTCGGCCTGGCTCAAGCCAATCCAGCGTGTATGTAGACGGGCCAGGTTGGCTGTATGGTCGGTATTCAGCGGATTGATCTCCTGCGCCTCTTGCAGCCGATCTTCCGCTTCATCCAGAGGGGCGGTAGCTTTCTGCGGGTCTGTAGCTTCTAGTTTCGTGGCCAACTCCAAAAAAGCCCGGCCCAAAAACAAAAAGTAAAAATCTTCACGCGGCGCCCGATCTATGGCTGCTTCATACACGGCGATAGCATTTTCCCAGGCATTCGGGTCTTGACTGCGACTGGCGCCTGTGTCATGAAACTTGCCACGCTTGTAGACAATATCTGCCTGCACAACCCGCGCATTACTAAAGTAGATGGCGGCGCTGCCGATGAGCACCAGCACGGCCATCAGTGCATACGCGGGCGTTGTACCGCCCTGGCGTATGGAGGGCTTACGGCTCATGGCCAAAGCAAAAGCAGCCAGGACCATCAGCGCCACCACAAAGAGGTAATAATAAATCAACATGCTGGCCGCCTGCGCAGCTTCATCCACCAGGAACTGGCGCAATAAGGTCGGGTCTTGCGGCGGTGGATTTAATACGGTGTACAAGAGGCTAAAACGCAGTTGGAAAGCCTGAATATAAGCATACATCAGGCCAGCACCTAAGGAGACGGCCGCCAGCATACCAGCGGCTCCTAGTGAACTGTTCCAGGCTGAATCCCACAAGAAATAAAGCAACACAGCACACACCACGCCGATGAGAAGCCCCCCCCAACCGCCGCCACCAATCATCAGGGGGACGGTGAAGATAAGGCCTGCCAAAGCCACACCGCCGGCCGTCAACCGTCCATTTTCTGGCCGACCGCGCCACAAACGAACGGCCGCCCACAGGCACAGCGCACCCCATACCCAAAACAAGCTTTGCCCCAATAGACTGGTGGCGCTGGCTGCATCGGCTGGCGGAAAAAGCAAGCGCAGTAAAAAACTACCCACGCCCATAACCGCAAAAACAATGATCATGAGCCGCTGGCGGTCAGCCGCCACTTTGCTAACGGCCGACGCAAAACGCAACTCGCCGTCTTTTACCATCTCACTCACCATAACCAGTGTCCCCAACACCCAGGTGAGAACAAACATCAGAAAGATAAACGGAGACTGGGCAAAGTCCTTTTTGGCATTGATAAGAAAGGATTGGTAAAAGATGGCCCCAGGCGTGATCTGGTCAGCGCTGGTGACATCTGGTGGTTGGTTGTAGGTAATATAGGTATAGCCCATTGTCCCCAGAATGAGGGCCAGCATGAAGGCATTCAGCAACAGCGGTCCCCACGTGCCATATCCGGCAGCTGCCGAGGACACGGCCGTGACGCGCCGACGGCCCTTACTAACAACCACCGGAGCATTGACTGGTTCTGCCTCCGATTGCTGCATTAGATACACCACCACAAACGTGAGCGCCAGATAGAGGAAAAAATGGGTACGGGTAGAGGCAATGGCAATACCGAAGTGAATCTCTACAAAATGAGCCAGGACAGCGGCAATAAGTGCTGTTACCAACAGACGATCCCATTGAAACGGCTGTGTCTCCTCGTCTGGCAAACGGGCAAACAGCGCATAATACACCAGATACATTACTAGTCCGCCAATACTGCCAAAGGGTAGGGCGACACCAAAATAAACGGACCCCTGCCAGGTCATAAACAGGCCCATCACCAGCAGGCCCACACCAATCCACAGGCCAATCAGCAAATAACTATCCAGCTTTGTACGCAGCACGCCCAGCCATTTAAACCCATAGTAAAAGACGCTAAGATACAACCATTGCCACGCCAAAAAGCCTAAAATACCGGTGATGACCAGGGCATCAAACGTCTCATTATGTGAGCGATCCGGGGAGGCATTGCGCGCTTCAACGGTGGCCAGCTCTGGCGGGTAGAACGGGTTATAGGCCACATACATAGATTCGGGACCATAGCCGATTAACGGCCGTAAAAAGTTAAAGGTGTCCTGCGAGCCATTCGGAAACTTAATGGGTTCGTGCGGCATGAGCAGATCAAGCGCCCCTTCCCAGATCAGCACACGCACCCGGCCTGTACCTGACTCAGATTCCAACACCCGGCCCAGGCGGCCAACCAGCGGTAAGTCACGCCATGTATGCAATGTCTCAGCCACATCCCCGACCAATGGCATATCGGCGTAGGGCTCTGGCAGCTCGGCCGGTAACACGTTAAACGCCACCAGCCAGCCACCCAACAGGACAGAAAGCACAATCCAGCTAAACCATAGCCAGCGCCAGCCGCGCTGCGCCGCCAGCATGACAAATATAGCCAGTACCACCAGCCCCACCGCCACCACAAAAGCCACAAACGAGCCCATCGGCCCTGCCAGCGAAGCAAACCGGCCTGTATTGGCGATAAGATTCAACAGCAGGGAGACAACCGTATAGGCGGCTACGGCCCCTACCACTACCAACAGCAGCGCCTGGCCAGCATCACGCAAATTAAAGCGGCTCTTATCCGCAGCGGCGTTGCGCAAAGAGACCAGCACAATCAGCACAAAAGCAAACATGCCCACGGCCAACCCCAACCAGGGACCACGGCTGCCCGACCAGTAGATGGTGATCAACTGAATGGCCAGCGTAAAAATATAGACAGATGAGCGAATGACATCGGCCGTAGCCAGCTCTTCGTCATTGAGGATGTTGTTAAAAGAGGAGATGATACGGGCCACCGTGGGGGGCACCGCCATGATCAGGTAGGCGGCAATAAAGATGGCATTGCCCATATGCCCGGCCACACGCCGCTGCACGTTACCGCCCCAGGGCAGCGGATCCAAATCAAAATGCTGCAACAGGCCATAAAATGCCACTGGGATACTGGTGATGATCACCAGGGTGATCATCCGGCGTACCTGGGCCCTGGTGCGCATGGTCATGATCGTCACCGCAAAGATGACAATATAAGCCAGTGTGGTGTAGGTTCCCTGCAACCGCTGGTAAGAACCGGCCCAACTAACGCTGGGCGTCACTGAAAAGATGGAGGAAATGATATACACCAACGCCAGCATCGTCACCGGCAGCACAAAGGGCATTTTCCACACAGACGCTTCATGCCGCCAGCTCAAGCGCGAACGCTGCTGCCACAACTGCTGGTCCACAAACTTCACCAACCAGGCTACCAGCATGATGATGGCAATGGAACGCAGCAGCGTCAATTTATCCGGCTCAAACACACGATCTGAGAGGATGTTAAAGTAAAGTGGGGTGGTAATGATTGCGGTTAGCCAACCGGCTTCTATCAGACCGTCACACCAACGAGATAGTTTTGACTCCATAAACGCTCTTCCTTCTCCAACCTGAATAATGCGGGGGGAATGGTAACGCAATGCCCTCTGGTGGGCAACTTTAAGTGATTGTCTAAAAACAACGCCACGTCTTTGGACTTTTGCCAGGTAATCAGTCATCAGTGTCCAGTCATCACTCCAGAAGAACACCCAACTGACTACTGACAACTGAACAGTGATCACTTTAAAGCGTGATGTAAACTTTGGTACAGCGTGTCAATATCCTGCACCATCTGGCGGGCGCTAAAAGCCGGGGCACGTTCACGGCCGTTCGCCCCCATACGCTGTCGTAAGGCAGCATCGTTTAACAAGATCACGGCCTTTTCCGCCAGAGCCGCCGGCAACCCACGGGGAACCAAAAAACCATTCTCCCCATCCATCACTGCTTCCGCCGAGCCGTCGGCCTGGGTACAAATAATGGGCAGGCCGGTGGCCATGGCCTGGGGCAGTACCCGTGGCAGCCCTTCCCACAAACTGGTCAGCACAAACAGATCAAACGCGGCCATGAGTTCTGGCACATCACGCCGCAGGCCGGTGAGGATCACCCGGCCTGTCAGGTTTAGGGCATTGATGCGCTCTTCTACCAACGGCCGTAAGGGACCATCCCCCACCACCACCAGCCGGGCATGGGCGTGCTGCTGGTGAACCAGGGCAAAAGCTTCAACCAGGTCTAACGGTGCTTTTTGGGGTGAGAGGCGGGTAACACTGCCCACCACCAGCGCCTCACCAGGAATGCCCAACTGCTGCCGTATGGTCAGCGGCAAGACTTGCGGGTGGCCAAACCGTTCTAATTCGATGCCACTGCGAATGAGCACGTAATCCTTCGGGCGGCCAATGCCCTGTGCCAACCCCTTGTTAATGTCATGCGGCGACACAACGATCATCTTCTGGCTGGCCCGCGCACCTAACTTTTCCAGAGCCACATACAGGCGCAGCGCCTTTTTGCTCATCTGGTCATGAAAGCTCCAGCCATGCACCGTATGCACAATGAGGGGGACGCCCGCCCACCGGGCGGCAATGCGCCCCACCACACCGGCTTTGGAACTGTGGGTATGCACAATGTGGTAACGGCCGTGGCGCATCAACCGCCGCAGCTTAAAAATGGCCTGTACATCATGAGCCGGGCTAATTTCCCGTCTTAGCTGTGGCAAGATCATCAGGGGGATACCCCGCTGCTGCACTTCGGCGATGAGTGAGCCTTCGGTGCCGGTTTGGGGGCCGCTGACAATGGCTACCTGGTAACGGCCGTGGTACGCCGGATCGTGGTTCATATAATCGGCCGTCAGCATGGTGTTCTCCTGCGCCCCACCAATGATCAAGCGTGTAATGGGGTGTAACACGCGGATTGGCTCAGGCATTGGCGGCCACGCTCCCTGGCATTTGTTGGGGAAAAGCTACCACCGTGTAGATGCCACCCAGGTTACGCACCAACGGCGTCTGCCCCAATACCCCATCTAACACCCGGCTCCAGGCAAACAGGCGGCGGTGACGAGCAAATGACGGCGGAAAAAAAATGTGTAGATGGGTTTTAACCGTTTGGAACCCCGTCTGGCGCAGCATAGTCCCCAGGCGGCCCACCGTAAACAACCGCTCGTTGGCATAGGAGATAGATTTACCGGCAGACGTGGTTTTGCTGGTTTTGTAACTACCATCTGGCGTGCGCCGCCGAATGTTGTAGATACGCCAGGCCATGCGAGGGTTTACCAAGTGACTATCCGAAATAACCAGGGCACCTGAGGGGCCAATATTGGCGGCTACGGCCGTCAGGAACGCTTCAGCCGGGTCAATATGGGACAGCGCTTCCATGGTCCAGACCACGTCAAACGGCTGCGCCTGCAGCACGTCAAAGACATTGGCATCTAAAAATTGCACCTTTAAAGGGCGCCCCAGTTTTTGTTCATGGTGTGCCTGGCGGGCCACGGCCGTGTCTAACCGCTCTGGGCTGATGTCTACCCCCACCACGGTAATGTCCGGACGCAAACTGGCCCACAGCAGCGTTTCTGTGCCTACACCGCAGCCGGCGTCTAACAGCCGCCAGGGCTGCTCACGCCGTGGTAACTGGGACAACAGCGCCACCATAGGCGCCGTGCGGCGCAGCCAGTTATAGCGATAAAACGGCCGCTGCCTTTCATGAGTCGCCAGGGCATGGTAATAACGGCGCAGCGTCTGATAGTGCCCGTCGCTGAGCCCCGATGTGTTCTGTGTCACTTCGGTGATTAAATCGTTGTACGTTGTTTCTGCATCCATAATGTCTGGTATACGTTCTCAATGGCCTTGACGGTTTGGGCCAGGGTAAAGTGACTTTCTACGTGCTGCCGGCCAGCTGCCCCCATGGTCTTTGCCCGTGCCGGGTCCGCCAGCAAGGCAGCCAACGCCTCGGCCAGCGCGGCCACATCACCAGGCGGAACCAGCAGCCCGGTGATCCCATCTACCACTACTTCCGGCGTGCCGCCCACGGCCGTGGCCACCACCGGTTTGGCCGCAGCCATGGCTTCCAACACCACGTTGGGCAGCCCTTCCCATAAAGAAGGCAGGACCACAATATCCAGCGCGGCCAGAATATCGGGCATATCGGCGCGGGTACCAGTAAAGGTCACGGCCGTCGCCAACCCTTCCTCAGCCACCTGGCTGATCAGCGCCGGACGCAGCGCCCCATCACCTACAATAAGCAAGTGAACATCGGCATATGTTTGCCGCAGTCGGGCCAGCGCCGATAGCAAAAAGGTGTGCCCTTTCACCGGGTGCAGCCGCCCTATCATGCCTACCACCGGCGCAGTCAAGGGAATATTAAATTCCTGGCGAATGGCCACGGCCGTGGCCTCTGGGCGTACAAAACGGTCACACTCAATGCCATTGTAAACCGTCAGCACTTTGGCCGGCGGCGCTCCCGTGCGCTCAATTTCCGCCTGACGAGCCTGGGAACTGACGGCGATAATTTTATCATCCAGGCGGCCAGTCAACCGTTTGAGGCGCTCACGATTTGGGCCACCGATTTCCTGGGAGCGACGCGACGTAATAATCACCGGTACACCGGCCAACCGGCCTATCACTCGGCCTGAAATATCAGCATGAAACATCCAGCAGTGCAAGAAACATGGCTGTTGTTGCCGCAACAACCGGTACAAACGCCAAAGAGCATCCACTCGCCAGGGAGCCGGCATGTGCAGATCGATCACGGAAATGCCCAACGCCCTGATTTGTTGCGCTACCATTTTGTCGCCATTGTACAGGCAGGCCACGAGCGGCAGAAACGCCAGCCGGTTGCCCTTTTCCAGCAGGCGCAGCAGTGCCGTTTGCGCGCCCCCGGCATCCAACTCGGTAATGAGATGCAGCACCGGCATGGGTTTCATGGCAGATGCTCTAACATCTGGTCTACCCGCTTTTCCCAGGAGTGTTGGTGAGCCACGGCCAGCCGCTGCTGCCGGGCCGTTGGTGCATCGGCCTGCAAGGCGGCGGCGATGGTGGCCACAAATTCGGCCGGCAAGGCAATGGCCACCACATCACGGAACGCCGCCACCTCCGGGTGGGGCGTGCTGACGATAGGCCGCCCGGCAGCCAGGTATTCATACAGTTTGAGCGGGCTGCGGAACAAGGTGGCTTCGCCCTGAACATAGGGCAGCAAGCAGACATCAGCAGCTTTCAGAATAGAGGGCAAGGTAGCAAACGGCCGTTTGCCAAGTAAATGCACATTCTCCATCTGTAACAAGGGGCGTAATCGGGCCTCAGGCAAAAAACAATGGCCAACCAGCACCAAAGACCAATCCGGGCGTTCCCTGGCAATGGCAGTCAGCAGGGTAAGGTCTATCTTTTCATTGATATTGCCTACAAAGATCAGAATAGGATGGGGCAGCTCGGCCACGTCTGGGTGGAGCCTGGTCTCTGGGGCGTTGGCTTGTTGAAAGTGAGCCACATCAGCGCCGCTGGGAATATGGTAGGTATGGGGGTTATACGGCCGTTTGGCCTCATAGGTCAGCTGCGAATTAGCAAAAACCACATCCACCTGTTGCAAAAGGGCCTGCTCCAACTCAAGAATGAGGCGGCGTTTACGGCCGTGGGTGCCCACGGTAAACTCATCAATGCAATGGTACACACGGCAGCTTTCATGAAAACGCCCTAACAGGGAAGCGTGTTCTGGCTTGTAAACCCACAGCACCGGCGTGTTAAACCCCAACGCCTGTAAAGGAGCGCGGAGTAACCGGGTTACCAGCCAGGCGTTTATCCTATTCATGCCTTTAAGGTAGTAACGGCCAGGCAGCAGCCACGGCAGTGCAAACAGCCAGAGATGGGGCTGAATTTCCTGCAAACCTTCCCGTCTGCGTTGGCGGCGGCGCGAGCGCAAGTCTGGGTAGCGGGCCGCGTGTTCCCAACCGGCCATCTGCTCTACAAAAAGCACCCGATGCCCACGCCGGGCCAAAATGCCCATCACCTGCTGGCGGCTGCCCCACTTGCCATGCCAGTCAGAGGAAGAGAAGCACAAAACATCCATAGCTCCTCAACGGCCCCCTTGATGCGCAGCCACCACCTGTTGTATGACAGATAGTTCTTTTTCAACTATCTTCTCCAGGGCAAAGTTTTCCTGTACGTATTGCCTGGCCTGGCGGCCCAGCCTGTCTCGTTCGGCCGGGTTGGCCAACAGGTGGATGATAGCCTGGCGCAGCCCCTCTACGGTTGGCGGGCACAGCCAGCCCGTTTCGCCGTGTTGGATGACGTTGTTAATGCCCTCCACGTCTGTGCCAATGACGGCCGTGCCGCAGGCCATAGCTTCAATCAACGCTTTGGGATGCCCTTCAAACTTAGAGGGCAAGACAAATATCGCCGACTGATTCAGCAGCAGCGGTAACTGCTGATTTGGCATTAATCCGGGCAATGTCAGGGTTACGCCATGTTGCGCCGCTAGAAGTTCCAGCGGGGGCTGCTCTTCCCCCTGTCCAACCAGCACCAGGTGTGCCTGAGGTATGGTGGCCAAAGCCTCTACGAGCAGGTTAAGGTTTTTGCGAAAATATAACCGCCCCACGTAGCAAACCTGGCCATCTACTTTGGTCACATCAGGCAAAGGGCGAAAAATGGTCGTATCTACGTAATTCGGGACTACAGTGATACGTTTTTCAGGAATACCATATGTCTGGACAACGTACTCTTTCATAGCGGAAGTTGTGAGGTTAATGTGGGTAGCATTTTGGTATACATACTTCTCCAGACGGCGAATAAAACGGGCTTTGACACCTTCCCCTTGTTGGCGGGAAAAGCCCTGAGCCCATAGGTAACCGGCACGAACAATGACCGGTTTACGGTAAAGTTTGGCGGCTAATACGGCCGTCCAGGCGCCATCCAACTGGTTTGTTTTGTAAACCGTCGCTTGTTGTAATGCGGGGAGATGTATTACAGGGGCCAGCAGACTGTACAGGTTTGGCGGCAATCGCCAACGATTATAGAGAATGGGTATATCACCTAGACAATCCACATAAAACAGCTCTTCTTTGCCACCGCTGGAAATAATGCTAACCTTGCCCACCCTTTGATGTAAGCGTTGGTAGACGGCCGTTTCACGATCCAAAATCCCTATCGCTTGCCAGCGGCACAACGGGGTGGCCCGTGACAAAAAAAGTACTAAATGCATTGCAACTCGGCCCAAATTTCACCTCAGACTCTATCATAGTAAATCAGATGCCAACCCGCTTCAAATTTGCCGACTACAAACATTTTCATGGCATGCTCAATTTCATGTGCTAGTTCAGGCACTACTTCACGTGGAGTCACTTTTGGACAATTACTAATAGATAAATCATTTAAACATCGGACAAATGGCTAAATAGCCATAGTCGTCCAAAAACGTACTCGATAGTTGTGATTCAGCTTAACATTATGTTAATATGACATCGTATAAGCTTGCTTGGCAAATAATTGGTCGAACACTTGCCGGGCATCACCACCCTGATTGAGCAGCTTGTGGGCGTACAAAA
>WYBM01000065.1 GCA_011525915.1 Ardenticatenaceae bacterium
ACTGGTCACTGAACTGCAGGGTGGCGTTGGTGAGGGTGAGGGTGCCGGTGCGGTTGATGTAGACCAGGGAGTCGTAGTCATTGTAATCGACATCACCGCCGTAGCGGATGAGGGTATGGTCGAGGGTAGCCCGGCCGCCGTTGACGATGCGGATGGTGTTCCAGGCGCCGCGGAAGGGGCCGGCGGTGCTGTTGTTGGTGTCGCCGCCGTAGGTGTCATCCTGGATGGCGGTGAAGACCACTTCCTGGCCCAACAAGCCGGCGGCGTTTAGAGAACCGGAAATGGCCAGATCGGCATTGGTGTCCTGGAATTTGACGATGACGCCCGGCCGCAATGTGACTGCAGCCCCGGCCGGTATGGTCAAGTCGGCGATGACGTAAGGGAAATTATGATTGGGTTCCCAGATGACATTGCCGGATACGGTGCCAAAGATTTGCAAGCCATTGGTGTTGTTACCGCTGCCGCCGTTACCACCGATGGCGCCGGTTGTGCCGCCATTATAAAAAATAACGCCGCCATAACTGCTATTATTGGTAAAGGCATTATTTTGGACGGTTGGTGGCGGCGTATTCACATCGGTCTGGATATAGGCGCCGACATTGTCATTGGCGGTAAAGGTGTTGCCTTCAAGGGTGACGGCGCCATATTGGCTTAAGAGGCCATACTGGTCGCTCTGGCTGAGCGTAGCGTTGTGCAGGGAAAGAATGCCACCCGCGGCTACGTAGAGCAGAGAATCGAAATCATTATAATCGACATCACCACCGTAGCGGATGAGGGCATGATCCAGGGTGGCCTGGCCGCCGTTGTTTACCCGGATGGTATTCCAGGCGCCGCGGAAGGGGGCGGTGCTGCTGCCATCGTTGTTCGTATCGCCGCCGTAGGCGTCGTCGCGCACGCTGGTGAAGACGATGGGATTCACGGCCGTGCCCTGGGCATCTAGCAGGCCACTCACCGAGAGGTCTGCGTTCGTATCCATAAATTTAAAGATGGTTCCCGGCTGCATGGTGAGGGTGGCGCCGGCGGCCACGGTCAGATCAAATGTGGTGTAAGCCAGGTCAAGGTTGCGGCCCAACACAGTGTCTTCGCGAATAGTGCCGTTAACCTGGATGGCGTTAAAGGTGTTATCAATACCACTGTTGTCACGGATGTCCACGGCCGTGCTTGTGTCATAATTCACCACGCCGGCCAGGCTGCCGCTGTGGCTCAGGAAGCTGTCTACCATTGTCAGCGAGCCCCCGCTGAGGACGTAGACGATGGCATCATAGCTGTCGGTGGTGCTGCCACCGTGGGTCAGGTGGGCCTGCTGGATGACGGCCTGCCCCCCGGCAAAAACATCGATGCCATCCCAGTAACCATTGCCCGGGTTGCTGTGGTTGGCGACAAAGTAGATGTTGCCGGTTTCCGTCCCCGCTGCCTGCAAGATGCCGTTGACACGGATGCCGGTATTGCTGTTAAACCGGACCTCGGTGCCGGGCTCAATGGTGAGGGTGACGCCGCTGGCAATGACAATGTCACAGGTGACGATATAGGGGCTTTCGTAGGGAACCCAGGTGGTATTGCTGCTGAGGGTGCCGCAGACGGGGGTGGGTTCTTCACTGATGTAGTTGACGTCTACGGCCTGGTTATCGGCTGGTGATTTGTCGGGGCCGTGGCCGCCGTCATCACCGATGGTGGCGTTGTTGGTGATGGCAATGACGCCGGCGGGCAGGGGATCGTTAATTTGCACGGTAAAGATGACGGAGCCGCTGGCCCCTTTTTCCAGGTCACCCAGGTGGTAGACATAGACATCGGGCAGCGTGGTCGGCTGCCAGCCGTGGGCACTGAGGTTGGGCTGAAAGGTGGTGTTGGCCGGCACCACCTCGGTGATGACCACCTGGTTGGCCACATCGGCGCCGTTGTTCTGGTAAGTGAGCACATAAGAAAGGATGCTGCCTCGTTGGGAGATGTTATTGCCGTCATTTTTGCGCAGGCTCAGGTCGGCCCCCAGGCAGTCTGGGCAGCCTTCACCGGTAAGCGAGAAATCGGCTACCGGCCCGGTGGTGGTGAAGGGCAGGGTGCCGGTGAGGACAAAGCTGGCCGTGAGCGAGGCAGCCGGGTTGTGTACAGGAGACAGGGTGGTAGTGGCCGGGAGGGGTTGGGCGACGGCCGTGTTGGCTGTCAGGAATATGTAACCAAGACACAGAAGCGCGGTGACGACAAACACCAATAATTGAAAATCTCTTTTAAAGTTTCTACCAGATGCGTTCATGGTATCTCCTTCAGCATTGTTTCAATCGATATTTTGCAGCTACTTTTGGTCTCGAAACGCATCATTTCAGTATGATGATGACCATACCAACACGTCTTCTAATGGCTTCATCTCTTAGCCAACGCCGGCTTGTCCTGTCGCCTTTATAAAGGGTGATAAACATTGTGATGTGGGGGAAATAAGCGTAATTTCTGGCATGTTTCCAGATAGCTTGCCATTGCTCCCTGTTGTAGCCGCCTGGTCCATAGGCTCGATAAAGGGTGGTTACGCTTAACTTAACATCTCCGACTGCCCAGGTTCGACTGCTGCGGGCGATTGGTTGACCTTGTTTGATCAGAAAATCAGGGCGTCTATCTCCTGGACGGTTCCCTCCCGGACGACTTTGGGGTCCCGTTTCAGCCCCGCAGTTACGGCCGTTGCCAACGGCCTTACCGTTGCTCTGTTGAATATGTGGTTCAAACCAGAACGCGGAAGCAACACCATGTCCCATGGTCTGCTTGATCACTGCACACAAGGCACCTTCAATCTGCTTGCCAAGGTCTGTCCCTGCGCTCAGAGGGCCATGAGACCAATCTAAACTAATGGGTAACAAACCTTCAAGTGCCTCAACCAGGATGTTAACAACAGCCTCGCCAATCTTATCTTTAGCCCAATTGCGAATATAGTTGAGGGCAGCCGTCCTCATGCCCTGGATAATGCCCTGGATAGAAAAGGTGATATTAAATGATATGATACTGAAGAAACCAGTTGGGTCACGGTAGATATGGGGGTTATTATTAGCAAAAACATAAGGATGCTGGTTTTCTGGTTGGCGCAGATCTGTTTCGGCCGCATCGCGACTAATAAAGCGCCCGACATGGGGATCATAATCGCGAGCCCGGAAATGATAGAGGCCGGTTGATGTTTCAAGCCAGTTGCCATGGAACCGAAAATCGCCACCCGCTGTTATGGGGGGAGATTGCTGAGAACCAGATGCAGACCGCAAATTACCAAAAGTGTCATAATGAAAATTTGCAATACTGGCACCGTTATCATCGGCCATGCCAATTGTCGATCCCATACCATCAAACAGGTAATAGACCGGTCCATTGGCATCAAAACGCAAAAGAGGGAATTCACCGGCGTAAACATAACCAAAGAGAAGGGAACCATTCTCATCTGCCACAACATGAGGCGACTCAAGTCCTTCACCTAAAGCAGGAGCGACTAGAAAACGGCGAATGCCAGAGGCATCGGTGGCCTGGACACGACGACCAAGGGCGTCATATGTGTAAGAAATCGTTGTCCCGTTAATAATATCTGTTACGGTCGTGATCTGGTCTTGGCTGTTGTAATCAAAAGTATAAGCAGTTTGTCCCCGCGCCAGGGAAGAAACACGGCCGTCAGCATCATAGGTGTAGGTCTCATTTCCTAAAGTACTCGTGACGCCTGTTAGCTGATAACCGGGATCATATTGATAAGTACTAATGCCAAGGGTGCTGGAGTAAACTTGGCGATTGCCGGCAGTATCATAGGTATAATCAATCGCTTCAACGAGGATGTTTGAAGGATCGTAGTAGCGCTCGCTGTGCAACCGTAACGCTTCGTCATAGTCCAGTATGACGTAGGAACCATCTTCTCTGATTATCCTGGTCGGCTCACCTACTCCTTGACGTTCATAAGTGACAGAGGCCAAGAGTTCATCATTTCCATTTGTATGGACAATAGATGTGATCTGGTCCTGGTCATTGTAAGTAAATACTGTTGTTATCCCATTGGGCAAGGTGCGTGTGAGCGGCCGGCCGATCGCATCGTATTGGATGGTGGTTTGGCCACTTAAGGGGTCGATGATAGAGGTGAGATTTCCGACGGCATCATAAGCGTAATAGGTAGTGTAGCCGGGGGATGTGTCTGAAGGACGAACGGTGAGGGTTAATACCTGACCTAAAAGGTCACGGCCGTATTGAATTCCACCTCCTTCCGGATATTCGATACGGGTGAGGTAACCATCCTCATTATAAGCGTAGGTTGTTGTACCTGTTGCATCGACGGTTTGCGTGAGGAGTCCATTTGGCTCCCAGACAAAGGTTTCCTGTTCTCCCAATGAGGAGATACGCGAAACCAGGTTATCCATCAGATCGTAAGTATATGTAATCGTAACTCCGGATGGCTGAGTCATTGTATACGGTAAGTTGTTTGTCCCGTAATTGAACCTTTGAATGCCGCCATCAGGAAAAGTTACGGAAGCCGGATTTCCCAATTCATCATAAGTAAAGTGGGTTGACTCATTCGTTGGCCATGTTATAGAGGTGAGTCCATTGCTGTCGTAACTATAGGTAGTGGTGATACCCGCCAAGTCAGTGGCACCTGTAAGTTGCCCAAAATCGTTATAACTATAACGCCGCACGTGTCCCCCTTCATCGGTGATAGTCGTCGGGAAATTTTCGGCATCAATTAAAGGGCTTGTGAGCAGATAGGTGATTTTTGACGAAGTGCCATCAGGGTTAATCGTTTGAACAGGTAATCCGCGTGGCGAGAATATCTGTGTTGTTTGACGGTTGAGAGGATCTGTGATGGTTGTTGTTGTAATTGTGTGGTTAAAGCGCCATGTTTGACTAAGTGGTGTGGTAAAGGAGTCAATACGGCCGTTTGGTGTGTAAGTAAAGTGGGTCGCGTAGTCCAGTGCATCGGTCTCGGCAATGATTCTACCTGCCGGATCGTAAGCATATGTGGTCGTGGCACCAGAAGGCGAACTTACCGATCGTAGTTGCCCTACCAGATCATACTCATACCCGGTTATATTCCCTCCGGGATCGGTAACCTGAGTTGGCCGGCCAGCTGCATCATAAACAATATTGACGCTTGTTCCATTTGGTCCTTCTAAACGTGTGGGTCGGTTACTAGCGTTAAACTCGCGTTCCATATGGCCGCTTACCGAACTGTCAAATTCAACCCATTCATCACTATAGCCATAGGTATATTCAGCCTGAATGCCATCACCTAAGTCTACGAACGTCTCCCGACCACGGCCGTCATAGGAATAAGTTGAGGTAACACCATTGACGGCCATAGCGGTGATTTGTCCCATAGTATCGTAAGTTGCGGTAAAAACTTCTCCTGTTGAGTGAACAATGTGTGTTGGGTCTCCCAGAGAATTGTGTTCGGAATAGGTAATCGTATCAAAGGCATGATGCTCAGCAGTAATCCTGCCTTGAGAATCATACGTAAGGCCTAGCAGTTGATTTCCCTCTTCGTCTAGAATTTCCTCCAAGTTGCCACGGCTATCATATGTGTATAAAAATTGGGCGCCGGTGGGCAGGCTCACAGAGGTTACCTGATCACGAGCATTGTAAGTATAGGTTGTGGTGAAATCAGCGTCCTGTTCCCCTTCCTCATGAGGTTCTATCATGGAGAGGCGGTTATTGTGACTGTCATAGGTATAACTTGTAACGGCACCGGTGGCATCCGCTTCGCTGATAAGGTTACCAGCCTGATCATATTCAAACATTCTGGTGTGGCCCAAGGCATTGGTCCTGGAGATGACGTTGCCCTGGGAATCATAGGCAAATCTTTCTGAGCGGCCGGTTGGATCTATCGTTTCCTGGTAATTACCTTCAAAATTATGTGTAACTCGATTACACTCACCGGCTGTATTGCAAATCTCTTTCAAGCGGCCGTCACCTTCGTAATCTAAAGCTAATACTTCCTGGCCATCAGGATCAATGATTTTGTAAAGATAATGATTATCAAGATAGGTGTAAGTGGTTGTAAAGTTTTCTTGATCAACTACTTGAACCAAATCACTATTCTGGTCATACTGATAAGAGAGTGTATTTGATATTGGGTCAGTAATCTGAATGATACGATTTTGCTCGTCCCTGGTATAAGCGATACCAATACCGCTGGAATGGGTAATTCCATCCGCACTAAAAGATAAGACGTCCCCATTGAGGTCGGTAATAGTCTTTAGACCGCTTTCCTGGTCAATGACCAACTCACGGCCGTCGCGGAGGGTTAGTCTGTATGAGTTTGCATCATGTATAGTGGTTGTTAATTGATCCCATAATTCTATTGGCCGTGGTTCTTCATTCAGACCGGGAAAACCACCTATAACCAACACCTGTGTACTGTGGTCTAATGGTGTTAGTGTTGCCTCTGTACCGGGTAGTGGTTGGTAACTAATATTGACGACTTGCTGAGGCACAAGGGGTTGACACGAGGGGTTTAGGACAGGCCTGAATAAGTAGACACTATCATCGGGCAATGTGACCGAAACTATGTGTGCTCTAGCCGGAAGAATGCAGTAGGTGGGAAAGCTAACCCCGCCGCGCGTACTTAGCCAATCAACTCCAGGGACACCGTTTTCTTGAAGACTTACATTGTTGACACTCATAGTCCATCCAACGCCGAAATCACCTTCCTGTTTGTTCCTGCTGTCATAAGTGCGCACGACCTGAATAGGCAAGCCGGCAATAGGTACTTCAAGATCCAATAGCGGCAAGGTGAAATGACCTAGTTTTAAGTTGCCTTCGACAATAACGCTTACTTGTGTCGTGGCCACTTGCCCTGTGTAATCTGTTGCAGTCAATTGAAGCTCGTAAAGACCATTTAACAACAAGGTAGGATCGAATTGCCCCAATATGCCGTTGATTACAGGGGCAGTATTACTGGCAAGGGGGGTCCATTGCGACTCGCCTTGAGAACGAAACGCTAAAGCCCAGTTTGCTAAAAAGTCACTATAAGCTGTGCCGATAACATCAGTGATGAAGGTTATGGAAGTTAATTCAGTTGTCGTTTCTTCCGGGGAAAATATTTCAACTACCGGTGGCTCGCCCTCATTGGCCAGGGTGAGGGTGGTGTCCTCGGTGGCCAGCACCCAGTAGCCACGGCCGGGCTGCATCATCTCCAGGTCGTTGGCCCAGGCAGGGGCGTTGACATCATAGAGTTCCCAGGGGTCCTCGGTATCGGCCGGGTTGTAGCCAAAGACCAGCGTGTATTTACCTTCAATCGAAAAGAGGGCGTTGCGCACGGGGCGGGCCTGCTCCGTAGGCATGCCGATCAGGTTCCAGCCGGTGCATAGCTGCATGGTGGTTGTTGGCGGCACGCTGCCGCTCACCGGCACGGCCGTCTCCGTTGTCGCCTGAATCCAGAAACCGATGGTATGGTCCACGGCCGTGAGGTCATTGGTCACTGGCGGTGCGGCCGGATCATAAATTTGCCAGGGGTCGGCCGAATTACAGCCATCATAGGCAAAGACCGTGGTGTAGTCACCGGCAATACCAGCCAACACGGCCGTGGGGTCTGTATCCACCTGTTCCGTGGGTATAGAAACCAGGTTCCAATCAGGCAGCAGCGGGATTTCTGCCAGTGATGGTGATTGCAGGTGGGGTTTGTTGAACGCGGCCGTAAACTTCCCCGGCACACCGGCCGCGGCAGCCGGGGCCAGGCTGGCTGAAGGGGTGGCCGCCGCCGACGGCGGTGGTGTGGGCAAAGGCGAAGGTTCGGCCCAGGCCGGGTGCGGCCCGGTGGCTGGTGCCAAAGCAAAAAACGCTTGCAGAGAGGCAGACAAAGAGGGCGCCGCTGTGGCCGGCTGGTGGCGCTGTGTTTGCTCATAAGACATCGCCAGCAAGGGGCTGGACTCTACTAACATAGACATACAAACAACAATGCCTATTGCACTTTGTATGATCTTCTTGCGTCGCCACTGTTTCATGTTGACCTCTGTATTCTTCTGTATGGCTGTCTTGGGTTGGGTAAACTGCAGAAACTATTCAGAATTCCTGAAGAGGGCAATCTGCGGTCTCCTCGAGAAATCGGCAACACCTAAGGCGATTTTACTTTTGATTGATTGTTGCCGATGACCTAAGACGGCGGGTACAAACAGGCGTCTCCTTCCAAATCCCCTGTTTGTTTCTTCTACAATGCTCTGACCATTATTTACTTTTATGTCGTTCCCGAAGAAAACTCCGTTTTCTTGCGGCGCCGCCACCAGAAAACGGTGATCACGATGAGCAAAAAGACAAGGCCAACCATCATGAGGAACCACCTGCCCTCTGGCGGGGTGCGCTCAATCTGGGCCATGGTTGTTGGTTCGATGGTCAGGTCTACCTGGGTGTTGCTCCCACTCTGCCAGGGGGCAGTGGCCACCAGACGGCCGTCTACCAGAAAGGAAACCATATCGCCTGGTCGCCCTCCTTCTATTTCTTCGGTGGCCGGATTATCGGCCGGGACTTTTAATGAATATACCCACTGCCCTTCATGGGCAATAATGGCCGTCGTTGCATATGGCGTTTCATTGATATAAGCAGAAACAACTAAGCCAGGGGTTGAAGATACGGCCGAATCAGCCTGAAGGATGCCGTAAAAAGTAGAAGGTAATGGTGGTGGGGAAGATTGCGGGGCAGATTTAGCCCACACCTGAGGCACAACTGGCAACAACAAAAGTATAGGCATGAAGGCGAAGATCGCCAGCATCGTTTTTTTCATGCACTAAATACCCCTCAATTAGAGTGGAGATGCCCGAAAGTTTTCTTGTTGTACCATTACAAGAGAATGTTGTGCTTACAGTAATGAGATTGTGCTAGCCAATACAGGGTGTCAGTATATTTATATATAGTAGGACTTGCGTGATTAAACTGGTGGCATTTTGTACCAAATCTGTACTATTTTGTACTAATTTGATTTATTTGGTGTATGCTACCTGCCAAGCTGTTGTTGGCGAATGCCTTTCCCTGCATGCAGGGGCAATAGCCAAAAGCAGGCCAAGTTATTTTGGAGGAAAACTGGATGGACACTGAGGTTCAGTTTGCGGATACATTAAAAAAATATGTCAAGGCCTCTAAGTATAGTTTAGGTCAGTTAAGTCAACTATCTGGGATCCCCAAAACAACCATTGCGAATTGGATACAAGGTCGTGTAAAGCGCCCGCGGACACTCGATGATTTACTCAAAATAGCGGCCGCCCTGCACCTGAACGAATCAGAGACATCAATATTGTTACAAGCTGGTGCCTATCCTTCATTGGATGAGATTGTTATGCATAGGGAAACAATCGATGTTGATGATCTACTCGCACCTTGGGCCAATGCTATAAAAAAACGGCAGCAAAGCGCACCGTTTCAAGCACTCCCCAACGTCCCCTATTTTGTTGGACGTGATCGAGAGATACAGGCGCTAAAAAAGACTCTGTTAGAAGCGGAAACAACCGCGCTGTGTACCATTCAGGGTATGGCAGGTATTGGAAAAACAGCCCTGGCTTTACATGTGGCTTATCAGTTACGGCCGTGTTTTCCAGATGGCGTTTTGTGGGCCGGTGTCAATGTCACTGACCCCATGTTAATTCTTAGCGCTTTTGCCAATGCCTATGGTCACAATGTTAGTCACTATACCGATTTGGGGAGCCGCAGCCAAGTTGTCAGAGGGATCTTGGCTCATAAGCGAGCCCTTATTATTTTTGACGATGTACAGGATAGTGATGAGTTGGAATATCTGCTACCGCCGACAGGGACTTGCGCTGTCATAGTAACAACGCGCAACAATCATTTATCCATGATCATTGGGTCTCGCCGTTTTCAAATCAAAGAACTCAGTAAGCAAAGCGGAGATGCTCTGAGGCTGTTTACCAAGATTGTGGGCGAGGCCCAGGTTAAGAAGGAAAAAAAAACGTTTGAAGAAATAGCTGATCTATTGGGACACTTACCGTTGGCCCTCGTTATTGTTGCCAGCCGTTTAGCTTATGAGCCGGGTTGGCTGGCCTCTGATTTCTTGGCAAGGCTTTGCGCTACAAAAAAGACGCTGGATGAATTAGTCTACGATAACAAAGATGTGCGATTGTCTTTCGATTTGAGCTATGGCACGCTCTCATCCAGGCAGCAGGCTTTTTTTACGATGCTCGGCATATTTGGCGGTGAAGACTTTAGTGTCGAGGCGGCTGCATATGTTGCGCAAGTACCAGGCCATGAAGTACATGATATTATAAGAGATCTTTACAGCCTATCCTTTATCCAGCAAAGCCACCAACAACGGTATCGACTCCATCCTTTGCTGCAAAGTTACGCTCAAGAAAAACTACAGGGTCGTGAGTATAAAGACAGGATGATTGACTACTTTGTAGAATTTGCTGTGGAGTTTCAAACGAATATACGGACGGTTGAAATAGAAAGCAGTAATATTGAGTATGCATTGAAGTCAGCCTATGAATGCCAGAAACACACAGCTTTTTGTCAGGGAGTTATCGCCTACTACCGTTTTTTGAATGCAAAAGGATTATTTACCGTGGCCGACGAGTATCTGAAAAAAGCAAAGCAAGTTGCTGCTCGGGGCAATGATAGGCAGAGGCTCGCTGTTAGTTTGCACTACCTTGGACAGATAAGGGACAAATTTGGCGATTTTGCGCAAGCGGGAGATTATCTGCAAGAGGCCTTGCAATTAGCTCAGCAGATCGAGTCTAGTGCAATAATGAGTGGAATATTGACCAACTTAGGCGTCTTGTCTGCCAAACAAGGTGATTTAAATAAAGCAGAAATCTATTGGCAACAAGCTCTGGCAAATGCATATCAAGATGATAAATATGAAAATGTTTGCGCCATCCTGTCCAACCTGGGCTCTGTAGCCATCATGCGAGGCAATTTTACCAAAGCTAAAGCGTATTTTGAAGAAGGGTTGGCTGTTGCCGCTCAATGGGGCCACGCTTTTCATGCCACTTACTTATCGGTCAACCTGGGCAACCTTATGCAGAAGCAGGGTGATTATGATCAGGCCAAAGATTTATATGAAAAAGCACTGACACAGGCTCAGGAACGAGGTTATATTTCTATCATCAGCAGCATCCTGTCACATTTAG
>WYBM01000066.1 GCA_011525915.1 Ardenticatenaceae bacterium
ACGTTCTTATGGTCTCAAACGGGTTGACAGTCTATTTCGTCGCCTTTGGTTAGACACAACTGGGCGCAAGCGTTTTCTCGCATGACCCCCATATATACTGTCAACCCCATGAGATCCCAAAGAGCCAGGATTTTAAGCCCTACCCCCTTCCTAAAAGGCGGATAAAGCGATAGCCTGAGATCTATCGCTTTTGGGGGCAACCCCAGTCGCTAAGTAGTCGTCCCAAAACAACATCACGGTTTTTGGGCCGCAAGGCTACTTAAAGCGCGTCTGCCAACGCCATAACCCGTTGGCAGACGCGCCCCAACTTGTCTTATCCTATCATGATCTGACGATTCGGATCAGATTCGGATCAATGATCCAACATTTTTTCCATAAATTCATTATGATGCCTATCTAAGTGTTTGACCAATGGATGTCATGGAGGCATACAACTATAAGAAGTCTATACCGTATTTGGTATGATTTGTAGTTACCAGTTTTAGTGGACGGGCCACCTGGCCTCTTGTAGTGGACAACGGTATTCAGTCATCTACACAACAGCATCAGCCCACCGTGGTGTCTGATCAAGTTATGGCTGCTTGCGTACCGTTGCCAGGGAGAAGTCTCATGTTTAAGCGTTTGTTCATCCTCTGTTTGGTTTTATTAGGTGGGTTGTGGCTGCTGCCCACGGCCGTGTTTGGCGCCCTCAACACAGCCGCTCCCCCAGACCAGGCACCACCGCCCACCCATCATGGCGGTGATGTGGTTCCCCAGGGTATTGGCCTGACCACTTCCTGGTACGGGGATATCGCCCAATCCTTGCACAAAGGCGCGGGCATCGTCAGCTACTACCATCTGGCCGTCTTTGGCCCGCACATCTGTACTTCTTTCGGCGACCCCTACTCGCCCCTCAACAGCCCCTGGGCGCCCGGCCCCTACACCTACACCTACCGCCTGCGCATCCCGGCCGACTACCCCAGCAGCATCGTGCGGGTGGAACTGTTTGATCCTGACTCTATGAACGCTGCCACTCCTGGCACTCCCCTGACCATCCCCCGCACCAATGCGGCCATCAATGCCGGGCTTGATCCCACCACCACCGGCAACTGCACCACCAACCGCAAAGATGCCTGCCAGCTAGATACCGGCGAATTGGGTTTGGTTAACGGTGGGGTGCTTACCCTGGAACAGATCAACCCGTACTACTTCTGGCGGGTGGATGAAAACCGGGGCGCCGGCAGCCCTCCCGGCAATGGATCTTGCGGCTCTCCCGGCAGCTACAATGCCACCTATAACACCCAAACCCTGTTTGAACTGCTTTACTATGCAGAAGCGCCGGGCGGCACCATCCAGCGGCAGAACCTCTCCTTTTACACCGGGCAGGTGGGCGACGGCGCCCGTGACAACGGCGACCATGACACCGACCGGCGCTGGGTCTCCCCTGGTGGTGCCCAAAGTTTTGACCAGCCCGTGTTTGTGCCCACTGACCCCGACTCGCCCGGTAACTTTGAAGTGGACCTGACCACGGAAACACCCAACATCATTGTGGACCCGGAAACAGGTGACCGGTTCCTCTATCTAAACGTCACCACACTCAGCGGCGCTTCAAAAAATGGTTATGACCTTTGGGCCGGGCCGCCAGATTACGTGAACACCGTTCCCAGTGACGTCAACGACCGCAATCTGCAGGCGCTGAACAACCCCGGCAGCCACAGCAGCCAGGGGATCGACATTGAAGCTGTTGAAAACCTGCTGCTCAACCACATCTACCCGGCGCTACTAGACATCCCCCTGGCCCACATTGGCCCGGAATACGCCGGGGGCAGGCTGAACGTAAGTTTGTTTGACAGCGACAACGGCGCACAGCCGCCCATCACTTTCACCATGGAAAGCATTGCCCCCAGCGACTGGTCACTCACCTACGGCGTGCCCGGCGTGGATGACCCAGACGGGGTGCCGGCCGGCGTGCGCTGCCTGCCCGGCATTAGTTGTAACAATCAATTTATCACCCCCGCTTATACACTGACCCTGCCTACGGAAGAAGGCTGTGACTACGGCAGCCCTGACCCCCAGACCTGCACCCCGTTTTATGGCGGCCGCCTGGTGGCCAACTACCGGGGTGGTTCTGTTGATACCTACCTGTGGCAAGTGACGAACCTGACGGAACCGCCGCCTAACAACAACCCCACGGCTGGCTGTTCGACCTTTCCCATTGGCGTTTATGAGGGGCTGCACTCTGTCACCCCACCAGGCACCGGTGGCAACCCCTACCCAACTAATTTTGACTACCCTAACCCACCGCCCACCTATGAGCAATTTATCAACCACACGCCGGATGTGCCGCTGTCATCCGCCGGCAACGGTGATGTGTTTAAGATAGAAGGTGGCTTTGGCCAGGGCAGCTTTAGCTGGCTCAAGTGGAACCAATGGGCCAACGACAGTGCCAGCAATTTGCAGGGCAGCCTCACCTGGCCGGGCAACAGCCGAGATTACGTGACAATAGCCCCTGGGCCTACGCCACCAGGCTTCCCCCATGCGGTGTATGGCTTTATTGAATACGGTGACCCCACTGACACAGAGATGCACATCGGCGACTGGATTGCAGGCAACACCGGCGCTGTCAACTCAAACGCAGTGCGTACGGCATTACAAGGACACATTAATAACGGCCGTATCCTGCGCCTGCCGGTGTGGGACCAGACGGCCGGCACGGGCAGCGACGGCCGTTACCTCACCTCCGGTTTCGCCCTCTTCCGGCTGCGGGGCTACCACATGAGCAGCGGCACCACCTGGCTGCTGGCCGAGTTTATCGGCTGGGATGAAAGCTGCGGCCAGACGGCCGTGGCCCTCGACGAGGTGGCCATCAGCGGCCCGGCCACCGGCCTGACGAACACCCCCTACACCTTTACGGCCACCGTCAGCCCGCTCTACGCCACCCAGCCCATCACTTACGTTTGGGAAGTGTCTGGGCAGGCGCCAGTGACCCACACCGGCAGCATCACCAACGTCCTTACCATGAGTTGGCCGCTGACAGGGACGTATACGCTGACGGTCACGGCCGTGAACGCCAACAGCAGCCCCGTCACCGACAACCATACCATCACTATCAGCCATCTCTTGCCGCCAGGGCGCACGCTTTACCTGCCGATTCTCTTATACCAGGAGTAAATGCAAGGCCAGACTGGCGCCGTGGTCGGGCCACGGCGCCAGTCATATACTCGCTGTAGCCGGTTTCTAACCGTACCATCTCTGGCAAAAAATGTCAGATTATGCCCTTTGCGCGTATAATTGGCAGGAAATGTGGTATGCTGTTGGCCGTGTTGCCGTGCCACCCGGCTAATGAATTAACCTCGTGCCTTAGGAGCTAACATGAACAAACGAATCTACATCATCATTTTTTGCTTCGTGTGTGGGTTGTTATTGCCCACGGCCGTGGCCCGTGCTTTGCTTGCGGCCAACCAGCCAGATGCCGTCACCAGCGTAACGCTGGCCGGCCCCAAAACAGGGATAACGGGGTTGGTGCTGACTTACACGGCCGAAACCAACGCCGACGCCATTCCCCCCATCACCTACGTCTGGCAGGCCGCCGGCCAGACGGTGACCCATACCGGCGGCATCACCGACACCTTTGCCATGACCTGGCCGGTCGCCCGGCTGCACCCCCTCACCGTTACCGCCAGCGACGGCGGCGGCACGGCCGTGGCCAGCCGCATCATCAACGTGCTGCCGCCCACCAACCCCCTCAGCGACGGTATGGACATCTACGCCAACCCCCGCGCCCCCCGCGCCATCCTGGCTAGCGCCAGCCCCGGCCTCTTGGGCCCCCACATCTGCACCGCCTATGGCGACCCCTTCTCCCCGCTCAACAGCCAGTGGCGGCCCGGGCCATACACCTACCGCTACCGCATTCAGATTCCGGCCAGCTACCCGTATGATGTGGTGCGCGTGGAACTGTTTGACCCAGACTCGATGAACCGGCCCAATCCATGGCCGCCGTCGGTGACCATTACCCGCACCGACGCGGCCGTACAGGCTGGATTGTCACTTACCACCACCGGTAACTGTTCTACCAATCAAAGAGATATGTGTTTGATTGCTACCGGGGAACTGAATTTAGCCAACAATGGCACACTGCCCCTCGATGAGATCAACCCTTACTGGTTCTGGCGCACGGACGAAAATCGCGGTGCCGGCATGCCGCCGGGCAATGGCAACTGTAGCTCGCCCTCCAGCTATAACCCGCTTTTTAATACCGATCCGCTCTTCCAGCTTTATTACTACCAGGATAGCGGCGGCGCGGCCAGCCGGGTAGAGCTGGCCGCTTACACCGGGCAGGTAGGTGACGGCGCCCGCGACAATGGCGACCATGACACCGATTTGCGCTGGGTTTCGCCGGGGGCGGCGCAGAGCTTTGACCAATCTGTCTTTGTCCCCGTTGACCTTGGTTCCCCGGGTAACTTTGAAATTGACCTGACGGCGGAAACGCCGGGCATCATGACGGCGCCCGTCACGGGCGACCGTTATCTCTACCTGGATGTTACCGCCTTGAGCGGCGCGTCAGAAAACGACTTTGACATCTGGGCCGGGCCACCGCTCTACACGGCCACAGTACCCAGCGCAGTTAACGCACGCAACCTGCACCTGCTGAACAACCCGGCAGCGCAAGACGCTTTTGGTGTGGTGGTCTATGCCCTGGATTACTATCCCCTTAATTCTTACATAGGGCGGGTAGTGGAAACTCCCCTCGCTTATTTGCCACCGGAAGCCGCCGATACACAGGTGACAGTAACCCTCTTTGATTCTGATTCCGGCAGCCAACCGCCCATCACCTTCTTTTTTGACACCGTGCCAGAAAGTGAATGGTCTGTAACCTTTGCCCAAACAGGCGTCCCGGACCCAGACGGGGAAATGCGGAATTGCCGCCCTGGGTCTTGCAACAATCGCTGGGTCGGCCCCGCTTACCCTTTACTGCTGCCGGCGAACTTTTCCGGCGGGCGGCTGATGGCCCGTTTCCGCTATGGCTTTGGCGACACATTTGCCTGGGAAGTGCAAAATCATCCGGAACCGACCGCCATGACCATTAGCGGGCCACAGACAGGCACCACCAATATTACCTACACCTTTCAGGCGGTTGTCTCCAGCCCCACCGTGGCGGAACCGCTGACCTACACCTGGCAAACGGCAGGGCAGCCGCCCATCGTTCACAGCGCTTTTCTGGCAGACGCGGCCGACTTTAGCTGGCCTACCACTGGCGTGAAGACGGTGAGCGTCACGGCCGTCAACCGTTATGGCGCCATCACCACCACTCAGCAGGTTACGATAACGGGGCCAGCTGCGCCCCCGCTGGCGGTCAGGCTAAACGGCCGTTACGACGGCGTCAAAGGCATTCCCTATACCTTCACGGCCGTGGCCCAACCCACCGCCACCCTGCCCATCACCTACATCTGGCAGGCCGACGGGCAAACGATCACCCATACCGGCGGCCTCAGCGATACCCTCGCCATCACCTGGGCCAACCTGGGGCTGCAGCCGCTGACGGTCACGGCCGTGAACGCCATGGGCAGTGCGGTGGACGGCCGTGTTGTCAACGTGCTGCCGCCGCGTGAGCGCCCGCCCTATCTCTTTGGCGGCCCGCGTGGCCTCTACTCACAATCTACCAGCAACCTGGCCCTGGTGAAAACGGCCAGCCCCAGCGTCTTTGGCCAGAATATCTGCACCGCCTATGGCGACCCCTTTTCGCCGCTCAACAGCCCCTGGGTGCCCGGCCCCTACACCTATGAATACGTCATTCAAATTCCCGCCGATTACCCCTCAGACGTGGTGCGCGTGGAAATATTTGACCCGGACTCCATTAACCAGGGCAGCAACGATTTCACCATCATCCGCACCAACAACGCCGTTTCCCAGGGTCTATCACCCACCCTGACGGCTGCCTGTGCCGGCAATGAAGCCGAGCGGAAAAACGCCTGCAAGCTGGATACGGGTGAATATAACCTGGTGCTGTCTGGCACACTGGCGGCGGAACAGGTGAACCCGCTCTGGTTCGTCCGCGTCGATGAAAACCGGGGGGCAGGCTCGGCACCTGGTAACGGCACCTGTGGTGAACCCGCTGTTTACAACGCCACCTTTAACACCCAGACGCTTTACGACTTGTATTACTGGCGGGACCTTGGTGAGTATCCCACCCGCCAAAACCTGGCTTTCTATACCGGCCAGGTGGGTGACGGCACACGTGACACCGGCGACCACGACACCGATTTGCGCTGGGTTTCGCCGGGAGCCGCGCAGAGCTTCGACCAGCCGGTGTATGTGCCCGTTGACAACGGCTCTGCGGGCAACTTTGAGATTAATCTGAACAGCGAAGTGCCCAATATCCTCGTTGATTCGGCGACTGGCGACCGCTATTTGCACCTTAATATCACGGCTCTTAGCGGCGCCTCGAAAAACAGCTTCCAAATTTGGGCCGGGCCACCAGCTTACGTCAACACCGTGCCCAGCCAGGCCAACGGCCGTAACCTGCACCTGTTGAACAACCCCGCCGCCCACAACACCTTTGGCGTCACGGTGTATGCCCTGGAAAACCTGGGGCAAACGTGGAACCTGGCCGGTCAGCGCGCCGATTTTCCCCTCACCTACCTCGGCCCGGAACATGCCGGGCAAACGGTATTCCTGGGCCTCTTTGACAGCGATACCGGCGCCCAGCCCCCCCTCACCTTCTACGCCGATTCTCTGCCGGAAGCTGACTGGTCGCTGGCCTTTGCCCAAGCAGGCATCCCAGACCCGGATGGCCAGGCGCGCAATTGTGTGCCGGGCGGCTGCAACAACACGTGGGTTAGCCCGCCTTACGCCGTCACCCTGCCGGCCGATTACCCTGGAGGACGGGTGATGGTGCGCTACCACGGCGGCGTGCATGATATGGCCACCTGGAATATGCCTGCTGTTGGCTCGGTAGACGTGAGCGGGCCAATCACCGGCACCACTGATGTCACCTATACCTTTACGGCCGATGCCGCCTACTTTTTGTACCTGGATCCCATCACCTACACCTGGGAGATTGCCGGGCAGCCGGCCATCGTGCATGTGGGCGGCATCACCGATGAAGTCGAGGTCAGTTGGCCCACAGACGGCACCAAGCAGATCACCGTCACCGCGGCCAGTGATTACTTCCTCCCGGGAGCTGAGATTGTGGGCACACACCACATCTCCCTCATAGGCCTGGTACCAGACCTGGCTTTTGCTGGCCCCCTACACCTGCTGACGTCGCTGCCGCTGGGCGCAGGTCAGCCTGTCTCCTTCACGACAACCATTACCAACATGGGAGATGTAGACATCAATGAGCCATTTTTCGTTGACATCTTCCTGGACCCGCCCGTAGTGCTGACCACAGGCATTCCCATTACCAGCAGCGGCGGTTTTGTGCTTGTGCCTGCCCTGGCCGCCGGGGCCAGCCAGGTGGTGACCATCACCGCCCTGGCCGGCTTTGCCAACGAGCCGTTGACCCACACTGTGTATGCTATGGTAGATTCTGGGGTTCAGATCGCTGAAAGCGACGAGACAAATAACGTCTCCGCGCCGTTGGTGGTCACCGATGTGCACCCACTGCTGACGGCCGTCACCCTTGCTGGCCCGGCGCTGGGGCTGACCGGTGAAACGTATACCTTCACGGCGACCGTCACCCCTTCGTTTATCACCGACCCCATCACCTACACCTGGTTTATTGATGACACACCAACACTGACCATGAGCAACGGTACGGCCGTGGCCGCACCCTTTACCTGGCCCTTCACCGGCACCTATGAACTGTTGGTCATAGCTGACCATGGCTACAACACCGTTACCGACACCCACACCATCGTCATTACAGACACACCCATCACCGACCTGGCCGTGCTGGGGGCGCCGCAGCTGCTGACCCCTGGCCCGGTGCAGCCGCACCAGCCGGTCAGCTTTACGGTCAGCATCGCCAATATGGGCAACATGCCTATCACCGGCTCCTTCCAGGTAGACATTTTCCTGGACCCGGCTGTGGTGCTGACCAACGCCATTCCGCTGACACAAAGCCATGGGTTTGTCACCGTTAATGGCCTGGCGGTAGGGGAGACGGCCGTATTCACCTTCTCTGTGCCTGCAGGCTTTGGCGACGGCCCCTTAGACCGTGCTGTGTACGCCATGGTAGATACCACCCAAAGTGTGGCCGAAGCCGACGAAACCAACAACGTTTCTATGCCGCTCTCGCTCAACATAGCCTGGCGGCTCTACCTGCCCATCATTCGGCGCGGGTAGCCTATGCCTACTAGCAGTTTTCAGTCGTCAGTGACCAGTTTTCAGTAGGGCCTAACACCCGTCAATGGCCGCTGAACACGAGGTCCACTGACCACTGGTTACTGACTTCTGCTTACTGGCGCTAGCAGTTTTCAGTCGTCAGTGACCAGTTTTCAGTAGGGCCTAACGCCCATCAATGGCCGCTGAACACGGGGCCACTGACCACTGGTTACTGACTTCTGATGACTGGCGCTAGCAGTTTTCAGTCATCAGTGTGCAGTTTTCAGTAGGGCCTAACACCCGTCAATGGCCGCTGAACACGGGTCCACTGACCACTGATTACTGACTTCTGATGACTGACACTACCCTCTCTGCCAAAACCGCCGTGTGATAAAACCCATGATGATCACCGGCACCAGTGACAACAGGTGCAGCGGCCAGCGCCACCACCAGGGCATGATGGCGGTGTAGGCAGGTGGTGATGGTTTTGTCAGCCAGGGCACGGCTGTTTTTGACCAGACCACAAAGGCATCCCCTATGGGCAGCAGGCCCAGAGCATAGCGGCGCTCATCCCTCACTTCAACGGCCCAGCCCAAGGCTTCACCTCCCTGCCAGATGGCTGCCGTCAATTCCGTATCACCATACACCCGGCTGGTACCCAGAAACACGGCCGTGGCGGAAAGGCTGACGCCATCTATGAGTGGGCCGGAATCAATATCCCCCTGTCCCGGTTGAAAGACCGGGAACTCCAGCACGCCTGGCAGTCCCCACCGGGTCACCACATAATGCTGGCGAAATGTCTGGTAAGCAGCCTGGCCCCAGGTGGGATCAATATCCGCCAGAAACCACAAAATCAGCGTTTGAGAGGTGCCTCTGGCCCCTTGCCACGGCTGGCCCGTCTCAGCATCTGCCGTGTGAGGGACCAGGCCCGTGGACGGATCCAGGCGTTCCTGCACCGCGGCCTGCCAGTTTCGGATGACCTCCTCATAGCGATCATCGATTAAAACGGTATGAACCCGCAAAGAAACAATGGCCGGAAAGGCGTCTACCGGCCAGGCCTGCCCCCAATAGGATGGCAAAAAGGGCGTGGCGCTGCGCCTGATAGCCACCGCAATGTCCCGCGAGCGCGCTTCAAACTCAGCCACTTCGTGGGGATCCAAGGCCTGAGGCGGCTGCAAGAGCAGGATACCGGCCAACAAGTAATTACGCCAACCGGCATAGAACATGCCATACGGCGGGTCCAGGGCTGGCGGGAAAACGGCCGTGCCCGCTGGCTGGTCCAGGTGCCTAAGTGCCCAACGGGCCTCTGCCAGGGCCTCTTGCCTGGTAACACTGTCTGGCGGCGATTGCAACCCCACATTAACCCAGGCCAGCCCGTAGAGGACGTAATTAAAAAAGTACCCTTCGGGAAAAAGGGCTTGCATGTCCCTGGCCGACCCGGCCGCCAGCGCCTGCCGCACAAAGTGTAACTGCGCCGCCACCTCTGGCGACACCTGCCCCTCTGGGGGCACGGCCGTATACAAACGGCCGTTGCATGTGGCCAGGGGAACCAGTATCAACAACCCTGAAATAACAAGGATGATCCGGCGAAGGGTGATTTTGTTCATGGTCCGCAGAGTTTACGCTTTTCCCCATTTACAGCCAAAACAGGCCCATGCTACAATCGGCCCATGACTCCCCAAACCATTGGCCGTTATGAAATTCGGGAACAATTAGGACGCGGTGGCATGGCGACCGTCTTCCGCGCCTACGATCCGCGCTTCAAACGCGACGTCGCCGTCAAAATTCTGCCCCGTGAACTGCTGCTGGATGATCCGCAATTCCGCGCTCGTTTTGAACGCGAAGCGGAAACCATTGCCGCGCTGGAACACCCGGCTATTGTGCCTGTGTATGACTTTGGCGAAGAAAATGACCAACCCTACCTGGTAATGCGCCTGATGACCGGCGGCTCGCTGGCCGAACTTATTGCCCAGGGGCCGCTGCCCGCCCCCGAAGCTGCCCGCATTCTTAAACGGATTGGCTCCGCCCTGGATAAAGCCCATGAAAAAGGTGTTGTTCACCGTGACTTAAAGCCGGGCAACATTCTTTTTGACCAATACGGCGAGGCATTTCTGGCCGATTTTGGCATCGTCAGGCTGACACAATCGGGGTCGACGTTGACGGCCACCGGGGGCATTGTGGGCACACCCGCTTACATGAGCCCGGAGCAAATTCGCGGCAGCCAGCTAGACGGCCGTACAGACATCTATGCCCTGGGCATTATTGTCTTTGAAATGCTCACCGGGCAGAAACCGTATGCAGCCGACACCCCGGCCATGATGTTGGTGAAGCAGATCACCGAACCCATGCCGCGCGTATTGGAAGTAAACCCTGATCTGCCGCCTGGCTGTGAATATGTCATCACCCGGGCCACCGCCAAAGAAGTGGGGGAACGCTTTGACAAAGCCAGCGAACTGGCAGACACGTTGGACTCTGCCCTGCAGGGGCAAACGTTTGACTTGCCCCCCACACAAGTGGCGGCCACACAAGTGGCGGCTACAAAAACCGCCGCACCCGCGCCGACGACACCACCTACACCGCGCCGCCGGCCGCCGGTGTGGGTCTGGCTGGTAGCGGTGGGCGGCCTGGTGCTGGCCTGTTTTTGTAGCCTGGCGGCGCTAAACACTATACAAAAGCAGGCGGGGTCTCCAACACAAACAGACGGGTCTGCCGCTGTACCGGCTGTTAACCCGCCTGACGGAGACACGGCCGCCGTGCCTGCGGCTCCTATTACCGTAGATAACATCACCCAGCTAGAACCGCTCTTGCGATTGGGCCGAGGGACAGTAGAGGCGGTTACCCTTAGCCCGGATGGAAATCGTCTGGCTCTGGGCGGCACCCTGGGCGTCTGGGTTTACGATGCCCATAGTCTGGAACCTATGCAACTGCTGCACGGGCATGCAGATCGGGTCACGGCCGTGGCCTGGTCACCTGACGCCCGCCAGATCGCTTCCGCCAGTTGGGATGCCACCATCCGCCTATGGGATGTGGCATCAGGCCAGCAAACCGGCATCATCACCGGGGAAGACCAGTTCATTGCCCTGGCCTGGTCACCCGATGACGCCACGCTGGCGGCGGCTACCTGGGGCAGCCCGGTGCAGTTATGGGACCCGGTGAGCGGTCAGCTCGTTGGTGAATTGCCCGGCCACGAAGGTTCCATTACCCGACTGGCCTGGTCACCTGATGGCACTTTCCTGGCCTCAGCCGATAATGCTGAGGCGTCTACGGTGCGGTTATGGGATGTAGCGGCGGGGACAGAAACGGCCGTACTCGGGGGGCACGACGGCGAGATTGCCAACCTGACCTGGTCACCGGATGGTTCACGGCTCATTTCCAGCGGGCTAAACGACACCACGGCGCGTGTCTGGGGGGTAGATGGCACGGAACAACTGGTGCTGACCGCCCACGAATACGGTGTGTATGATGCTGCCTGGTCGCCAGATGGGGCCACCATCCTCACCACGGGCGGTGACGGCCAGATGCGCCTGTGGGATGCCGCCGCCGGCCGCCAGATACGGACACTGCCAGGCACGATGAGCGCGGCCATTCGCTTGATCTGGTTGGCAAACAGTAACCAGATCATTCTCTTCCTGGCCAACGGCACCATTTTACAGATGGATGCGGTCAGTGAAACAGTGACCCACGAATTGCGTGAACATACGGCCGGTGTATGGGACGTGGCCTGGTCGCCAGACGGCACCCAGTTGGCCACGGCCAACAACGACGCCACAGTACGCCTATGGCAGGCGGCCACGGGTGAACAACTGGCCGTTTTAGAAGGGCACGCGTATGGGGTCACGGCCGTGGCCTGGTCGGCCGATGGTGCCGTGTTGGCTTCCGGCAGCGAAGATAGTTTGGTGCGCCTTTGGGACGTAGCCCAGCAGTTGGAAGTTGGGCAGTGGCAGCATCCAGAAAACGGCGGCCTTAGTACGCTGGCCTTTGCCCCCAACGGGCCGCAGCTGGCTATTGGTGACTGGGCCGGGCATGTTTGGTTGTGGGACGTGGAAAACAAAACCGTCCTGGCTGAGTGGCAGGCACATGAAGAGTCGGTGACCCGCATCGTCTGGTCACCCGATGGGGCCGAGATAGCTACCAGCGGTCGGGATGCGGCCGTGCGCATTTGGGACGGGGCCGCGGGCGAACTGCGGGCGGAACTGGCCGGGCACGGGGACGTCGTCAGCGACGTGGCCTGGTCACCTGACGGCGCCCAACTGGTCACAGGCAGCCACGACGGCCGTGTGCGGGTGTGGGATAGAGCCTCTGGCCAGGAAGTATGGCAGCAAGAGCAGGGCGACCTGGTCATGAGTGTAGCCTGGTCACCTCAGGGCTTCCCGCTGGTTTCCAGCCGGTATGATGGTGTGATCTTTTTTTGGGACCCGGCCAATGGGCGGCAGCTCCAGGAAATGGGCGGGCATGTGGGGTCTGTAGAGTCACTGGCCTGGTCGCCTGATGGGGCCTGGCTGGCCTCTGGCAGTGCCGACGGCACGGCCGTTATGTGGGCTGTGCCGTAGCCAGATGCTTAATCCAGATGCGCTTTTACCGCTTCGGCCACCTCCACGGGAATGCCGGGTACGGTAGCGATCTCCTCTACGGTGGCCTGGCGAATGCCATCCAGGGAAGTAAAGCGATCTAACAGCAGTTTGCGCCGCTTGGGGCCAATACCGGGAATACTGTCTAAAATGGAGGCGGTGCCCACCTTGGCCCGGCGTTTACGGTGACCTTCATTGGCAAAACGGTGTGCCTCGTCGCGCACCCGCTGCACCAGGTACAACCCTTGTGACCGCCGATCCAGCAAGATGGATTGCAGCTTGCCGGGCACAAACAACTCTTCTTCGCGCTTGGCCAATCCGGCCAGCGGCACCTCATCTTCCAGGCCAAATTCCCGCAGCACCTCTACAGCCATGCTCAGCTGCCCCTTGCCGCCATCGACAATCAGCAAATCAGGCAAGATAGCCCAGGCGGTATCTTTTTGCTTGCCAATCTGGCTGGGGTCGTGCAGTTCACCTGCTTCTGACTCTTTATAACGCTGAAAGCGGCGGGTTAATGTTTCCTTCATGGCACCAAAGTCATCATTGGTGACGGTCTGGATATTAAAGCGGCGGTAATCACTCTTTTTGGGCGCTCCCTGGACAAAAACAACCATCGAAGCGACGGTATTGGTGCCCTGTGTGTGGCTGATGTCATAACATTCAATGCGCGCTGGGGGTGAGGGCAAATCGAGCGCTTCCTGTAGTTCGGCCATGGCCTGCACGTGTTTGGAGCGGTCAGCCTCCCACTGCTGGCGGATGGTGTTGAGCGTATCCTGGGCATTGGTGGCGGCCATTTGCACCAGTTCTTTCTTTTTGCCCTTCTGCGGCACGGTAATGGTAACTTTGGTGCTGCGCTTTTGCCGCAGCCACTCTTCGATGACCATGGCCTCGGAAACCTGATGAGGCAGCAGCACTTCTTTGGGAATGTGGGCGGCTTCATCGTAGAAGCGGGTCATAAATTCGCTCAATATGTCTTCGTCGCTCTCCCCTTCGGCGCCGTCAAGCATAAAGTATTCCCGGCCAATGAGCTTGCCATAGCGAATGAAAAAGACCTGGACGCAGGCATCCCCCTGGTCACGGGCAAAGGCGATCACGTCTTGATCTGCATTGGCAGCGGAGATAACCTTTTGTTTAGCCACCACTTTGGTCACGGCCGTGAGCTGATCCCGGTACTCCGCCGCTTTCTCAAATTGCAGGTTTTCCGCCGCCTGGGCCATCTTCTGTTTAATATCATGCACGATGTGTTCTGACTTGCCATTCAGGAAATCCATCAGACCTTGAATCATAGCCCGGTACTGTTCCCGGTTCACTGCACCGATACAAGGACCATTGCACAGTTTAATGTCGTAATAGAGACAGGCGCGTTCATCCTGGCCGGTGATCACCCGATCACAGGTGAGATATGGGAAAATTTTCCGCAGCATATCCAGTGTTTGATGCACCGCCCAAACAGACGTATAGGGGCCAAAGTAACGCGAACCATCACGCTCCATGCGCCGGGTGACGGTTACTTTGGGGAAGTCCTCGGCCCAATGGACTTTAATGTAGGGGTAACGTTTGTCATCCTTAAGCCGGATGTTGTATTTGGGCTTATGCTTTTTGATAAGCGTGTTTTCCAGCAGCAGCGCTTCCAGTTCACTCTCGGTGGTGATGATTTCCAGATCAGCAATTTCGCGGCGCAGCCGGGCAGTTTTCACCGAGTCTACATTTTCGTGAAAGTAGGAGCGCACGCGGTTGCGCAAATTGATGGCTTTGCCGACGTAAATGATGGTGTCATATTTATCTTTATGTAAATAAACACCCGGTTTAGCCGGCAGCTTTTTCAGCAGTTCCTGGATGTTTTCGGGGGGAGAATAGGCCATTGTTACTTCTTAATTAAGCAGGGTATACAGAGATTGATACACTTGTCGGGCATATTGCAGGTATTCTTCGTAGCTCATTTTGAGGCGCTGTGGCGCCGCTGTTGGCATCGTATTCAGGGCTGCCATTTTCATGCTCCTTTCTTGCTACCCATTGACTAACTTGCGTCTATTATAGCTCATTTGGTCGAAGGTGTGACGGCCGTTGGTCACCAAAAACCACCTGTTTTTCCAGTGGTAACATCTCTAAAATGAACAGGGACACATAATGGTTGCCTCGCCACAATGCATATAAACGCCCTCTTTTAGTCACCAGGAGAAAACACATGAAAATTGGATTGCAAATTCCTAACTTTACCTGGCCGGGTGGCAGCACCACCCTGGCGGACATCGCCCAAACAGCCGACAATGCCGTTTTTGCCAGCCTAAATGGCTGGAAGAAACATTGCAAATTGCCCACCAGATGTGGGCGAAAGAGGTAACACCCTATAACGGCAAACAGTTCCAACTGGCCGCGCCCATTTATAACCCCATGCCGCTGTCCAAACCCCACCCACCTTCAGCCACGGTGATCACGGATGACTGCGAACCGCTTAGGGTGCGTTCAGAAACAACTTTGGACTTTTGCCAGGTAATCAGTCATCAGTGTCCAGTCATCAGTCCAGAAGATCACCGAACTGATCACTGACAACTGGACACTGATCACTTTTAAACATCAAGTTCATTGTAAACGATCCCTTAGGGGACCACGATTTCTGGCTGCCAATGGTAGGCATGGGGTTCAGCACCCAGCACGGCCGTCAGGTCATACAAATAATCACCGTCCGCCACGCCATAATAGACATGCGTGTCAAAGCTAGACACCATGATGACCCCATAGCCATCCCTTGACCAGGCCGCACTGGCGGCCCCGGGCACAAATGGCAGCGGCGGCGAGGCATTCACCCGTTCCGGCGTCTCATTAAACGACGTCAGGTGGTAGGCACCCGCAGCTGGCACCAGGGCGTCCTGGGCAAACAAGACGTAAGCAAAACGGCCGTCTTCCAGGTATTGCTGCCCAGCGGCCCCCACATTCTCAGCAGATAACAGCACAGACTCCTCCATAATGACACTATTCTGCTCCGGTTGGAAGCGCCATAATTCTGCCCGTGGTTGGAACGTGCCGGATCCTGTTTCCGAGCGCAGCACAAACAGGCGATGGTCAGGCATCCACATCACTTCGGTGGGAAATTCGTTGACGTATACGAAGGTGTCAGGTACGTCTACCACCGTGCGTGTGGGCACGTCAAAGACTGCCCGGTTACCGCCTTCCCAGACACCTTTCCAGAGCAGCAGGTAACGGCCGTTGCCCGCCCAGGCAATAGGTGAGTACACGGTCGCCTCATCAGAGGAACTAACCGCCGGGTCGAAGGGCCGGTTGAGTAATAACTTTTCCGGTTCCTTCCCGGCCAGGTTGCGCAGCCACACGGCCGCCTGGTCATTCCAGGCGAGCAAGGTGTTGTCCGGGTGCCAGGCAAGCTCCCGGCAAAAGGTCTGGCAGGCAGCCACGTCTACCACCGGGCCAGGGCTTCCGCCCCCGGTCGCCAGGAAATAGACATGGTATATTGGCTGACCAGCCGCATCTACCCCATAGTTACCGTTCAGGCTGGCACCCACGAAGCCCACATGCTGCCCATCGGGTGACAGCGCCACACTGCGCAGGTTGTCCACACGGGGCACAATGCGCCAACCCTCACCGCTGACCAGGTCCATAAACCAGAGTTCATGCTGGGGCCCTACAATCGCGTGCTGAGTGTTGTCCACAGGGTTGGTACGGGTGACAACCTCTGAGGCCGTCAACCGGGCGATGGCCGCTCGCTTGCCATCGGCACTCACGGAAAAGTCTGTCACGTCGCCTACGACCGGGTTCCAGTGGCTGGTGTTTTCCCGCACCCGGTCAGCCGGCACGGGGCCAGGTAACAAGATGTCAATCTGGCCGCTGCGGTGGTTCCAACGCTTAAACGCACCATCAGCGATAAAGAGCAGATCACGGCTGGCAGGAGGCAGCGAGCCGCCGGTGACAGCCTGCACGGGGGGATTGGTGACGGGTGTAATCATCGGTATGGCGGTAGCCGTAAGGGTGGGGGTTGGCTGCGGCCTGATTTCTACACCAGGCACGGCCGTGCCGCTGATGACCTGTCCTGGGGCGAGCGTAGGGGCTACGGTTGTGCCGCCAGCAACACCACCATCACTCACATTCACGTTTGGCGGCGGCAGAATCGGCGTCGGTTCTGTTTCCGCTTCAGCCCCACAAGCAGCCAGCAGACTAAGACTTACGATCAGCCCGATCATAATCAAAAAACGATAGAATAGTGGTAGTTTTGTCACAAGTTGCCTCACATTTGTTGATTAAAATAGTTGATGCCAGTGTAAAAGATAGAAGATTGTATTGCCATACGGCCGTACCACAAAGAGACAACGACTACCTGATGACCAAGGAGACAAGCATGAAGGACAAACCCCTCTTTCAAGATACCGCCTATTTAAAAAACGAACAGTACAAAAATTCCACCAACCTGGACGCCCGGGCAACCTTACACCGGCGCTTCCGCACGGCCGTGACGCCTTGGCAGCAATGGGTCTTTGATCACCTGGCATTGCAGCCGGGCACGGCCGTACTGGAATGTGGCTGTGGCCCTGGTCGGCTGTGGCGCGATAACCTGGAGCGCCTGCCTCCAGGCTGCCAGGTCACCCTTACCGACCTGTCTGCCGGCATGGTTGCCGAGGCCACCGCGGCGCTGCAAAATGCCGGCCACAGTTTCTACTTTCAAGCAGCCGACGTGCAAAAGCTGCCTTTTCCCGATGACAGCTTTGACGTCGTCATTGCCAACCATATGCTTTACCATGTGCCAGACCTGACGCAAGGGTTACGGGAAGTGCGGCGGGTGCTGCGGGCAGACGGCCGTTTCCTTGCCGCTACCAATGGCCAGAACCATCTGCAGGAATTGTGGCAAATTGGCCTGGAACTATGGCCCGGCGCAGTCACCCCGTGGCAACAGCTTCTGTCGGCAGAATGGACATTTCCCTTTCAGTTGGAAGACGGTAAGGAATGGCTGACAGTCGTTTTTGACCACATCACCCGCAAACAGTATGAAGACAGCCTGGCCGTCACCGAAGCTGAACCGATTCTCGATTACCTGCTCTCTTCCAGCTTTGCCCTAAACAACAGACCCTCGCCGGAAACGATCACCCAGGTACGGCAAAAGGTGGCGCAGCAAATCGCCCAACATGGCGCCTTTCATATCACCAAAGACACCGGGCTTTTTATGGCCTGGTAGCGCCTACTCCTCCAGCACAAGCGGCAGGTAGAGGGCATATCCCAACTGGGTGATCGGGCTCAACGGCGAAGAATCTACATCAGATGTAAGGCCGGGAAACCCGGTCAGGGTCATAAAGCTGACAGGCCGCAGCTCTAACCCCATGGCTGCCAGGTCCACTGACCAGACGCCGGTGGCATCGCTAACCGTAAAGCCCCGATAGCTGCCGCCCCCACCATTTTGCGTAGGGTCGCCGGTGGCTTCATACACCACCACCACGCACGGACCGCAGGCGGTACCGGTGATGACGGTGCCGCTGATGAGGGTAACTTCCGGGTAATTCAGCAGGTGGTTGGGGCCATTGTCGGCGTCACCAGGGTCGTTGGGTTCCAGGCCAGGCAGGCCCAGGTCAATGGGCAAACGGCCGTTGCTCCTGACATTTCGGGGGAAAACGGCATTGTAATAACTGGTGCCTCCAGATAACTGCACACCCTCGTCTTCATTTCTGGCGACCAGGTAAGGCGCGATGATATTGTTCTGCGAACTAAACAGGTAAATTCCCTGGCTGCCATTATCGGTAATCTCGTTGCCGGGGCCGATCTGGGTATCGGTGACATTTTCCAGATAAATGCCATCTTCACCATTACCGGCAATACGCTGTGACCCCCACAACGCTTCATCTTCCACCATGCCAATAGCATTATCTGCGCTGTTATGCAGGCTGAGGCCGGCATAACCGTTGCCGCGGCGGGCACCATTGGCCGCCACCCCAATGCTGTTAAAGTTGATGGTGGTGCTGATGGTATTATTGACCAGGATGCCAAAACCGCTGTTGCCGCTGATGATATTGCTGAATCTTTCTTCCGGCCCACCGATGAGGTTCACACCGGCATCATCAAAGATAGCCACGCCATGGCTGCCGTTAGGCACGGCCGTATCCCCAACAGCATCCAGCCCAATGGTATTCCCCCACAGCCAATGCCGCCCCAACGTGTTGGTGATACGCACACCGTCTTGCAGGTTACCACTGATGGTATTGCTGATGATCCACACCGCCCGGCTGTCTGGCCCGATGAGAATGCCAAAATCGTTGGGCACGGCCGTGACACCATCATCTGCCAGCCCAATCCAATTATAGGCGATCCCCGTCGGGAACAGGCTGCTACTGCTGCCACCGACCATGATGCCGGCGCCCCCATTCCCCCGAATACGGTTCCGGCAGGCGGCCACATCTGCTGGCGGGCTAAAGCCGCCACAGCCCACCACATTGGTCTCTGTACTGCTTTGCAACCACACACCGTGGCCCACATTATTTTCAATGGCGCTGCTGTTGATACTGTTATTGGCACCGCCGATAACCTGCACACCCGTCTGGTTATGGCGAATGATGTTTTCTGCTACCGTGGACCCTGCACTCGTAGGGTCCTGGCCAATAAAAACATTATCCGTACCATAAATGGTGATACCCTCACCAGATAAGCTGGTGTGGCATTCAATGATGTTGCCATAAACCCACACACGTGCTGTGTCCGTCAAGGGGGTGGTGCTGCTTACATAAATACCGCCATAGGATGCATCACTCTGGCCACAGCCGCCATCATCCGGGTTATCATCCCCAATCAGGTTATGGGCAATCACCACTTGTTCCGCGGCGTCACTGACCCAAATATTGCTCCAACCAGCACCGGAACCGTAAACAACCACGTTGGATATGGTCACATGGCTGCCGGTGATGCGAAAGATGTTCGCCACCGTGCTTTGCCCGTTAATGCGGACAACCTGCCCGGAAGCGGCCTCTATCACCAATCCCTGCTCGGCTAGTGAAGGCAAACTACTGTTCAGGTTAATGTCCATGCTGCTCTCAAAGTGAATATTATCGGCCCCGGGCATTGCCTGCGCCGTCTGGATAGCCGCCCGCAGTGTACATTGGCTGCCCGCAGTACCCGGATCAACATCACAAACCCCATCACCCGGCACAGGATCGGCCGTATCCAGATGGTTATTGACGGTGATGGCGGCGGCCTGCACGGCCGTGACTGCACGCGCCACGACCCCAAACAAAATGACTGTCAGCCAAAACACCTGTAAAAAACGTTTCATTTTCATACTCAACTCCTTCATTCAACGATATCCAAAAGACTGCTTCTGCCTATAAAGACGATCCTACGTTCCGCCCAATTTCCACCAAATTCTTGACCAACCGCCCCGGATTGTGCTAGACTGTCGCCGATTCTTAAATTCAAACTCTCTAAAAGGAGGTACGCACAAATGCAAGGTCAACTTAACCACTTAGAAAAAACCATTATATTGCGTTGTGTGCGTACACCTGCCTGCCGGTAATTCTTAAACCGTTATCTGTAGACTAATCAATAGCTGCTGATAACTGCGTAGTAAACCAGGGCCATAGGTGTACGAACCTGTGGCTTTCTATTTTCTGGCAGTGAATAACCAGGCAATCTTCCGGTAATCTCCCCGGCCACAGGTGACAATGTAAACGACCTGTGGCCTTTTTGATCCCCTAAAACGTAAACCGTATGGCATCATTGACTACAGGTCTTCCTGAGAACTGCGGCTATGTTTGTTTGCAACCCAAAAGGATTTAAACCTTGAAGACACAACTGATGCTCGATCAATACGATGAGTACGATTTTACCGACCAGAGCCGGGAAGCCCGCCGCCAACAGGTGCGGGGACACAAAAAACGACAGCAAGGGACAAACGGCCGTCGCGCCGCCATCCGGCAAGACCTGAGCGATATGGACGACAGCGCGGCAAACTGGGTACCCAGCTACGCGGCCGTGCTGGACCCCCGTCATCATGAACGATGGTGGGTCATTGAATCGATTGGCCCGTTTTACCGGGATCAGATCATTACAGACGTTACCCGGCTGGTAAAGGGTGGTAAAGAAGCCAATGTCTATGCCTGCACCGCCCACCCGGCCACCGGCCGGGAACTGATCGCCGCCAAGCTGTACCGGCCACGCATGCTGCGCAACCTCAAAAACGACGCCATCTACAAAGCCGGCCGCCAACTGCGTGACGCCGAAGGTAAGGAGCTGCGCGGCCGCCGCGAAAAGCTGGCCATGCGTAAAAAGACAGACTTTGGCAAAGAGGTAGACATCCAGTGGTGGATTGGCAATGAGTACAGAACCCAGACTACGTTGTATGAGGCTGGCGCTGACGTGCCGCAGCCGATTGCCCACCAGGGGAACACCATTCTCATGGCGTATGTCGGTGATGAACACGGCCCGGCGCCGACACTGAGCGAAATCTCCTTGCCGGCCGACGAAGCCCAGGCACTCTTCCGGCGTACCCTGGATAACATCGCCTTGATGCTGGAAAACCACCTGGTTCATGGCGACCTGTCAGCCTACAACATTTTGTACTGGGAAGGGCACATTACCCTGATTGATTTTCCGCAGATGGTGGACGCCCGTACCAATCCCCACGCCTTTGACCTGCTGCTGCGAGACATGACCAGAGTGTGTGACTATTACGGCCGTTACGGCATCACCACTGACCCCCAGCAGCTCACCCTGGATCTATGGCAGCCATACATGCGAGAGTGATATGAACAACATAACTTTACTACGAACCTATCTACGGCCGTATCGCGGCCATCTTCTCACCCTGACCCTGCTGCTGTTAGGCAGCATCAGCCTGCAACTGGTGGCACCACAAATTGTTCGCCGCTTTTTGGATGCAGCCCAGGGCAGGGCCAGCACACAGACGTTGGTCACCATGGGGCTGGTTTTTCTAACGGTGGTCATCCTCCAAAAGGGGATCACGCTGGCCTCCACCTATGTTGGCAGTGACCTGGGGTGGGCCGCCACCAATCATTTGCGCGCCGACCTGGCCGCTCACTGTCTGCGCCTGGACATGGGCTTTCACAAGCTCAAAACGCCTGGTGAACTGATCGAACGTATTGACGGTGATGTCAGCCACCTGGCCGAATACTTCTCCGAACTGGTGGTACAGGTCTTCGCCAGCGTCCTTTTGCTGGCTGGGATTCTGTTTTTTCTGTTTCGTGAGGACCCGCGCTTTGGGCTTATTGGCCTGCTTTACGCCGGGCTCACAGTAGGTGTGCTGCGTGCCTTCCACACCCCTTCCACCCGTGTCTGGGGTGACATCAGCCGGGCTTATGCTGATCTGTATGGCTTTGTAGAAGAGCGCATCGGCGGCACAGAAGATATTCGCGCCAATAACGGTGAGCCGTATGTGATGAACCAGCTTTACCCCAAAATGGCCGTGGTGGCCGACAAGCGGGTGAAGGCCCATTTGTTGGGCAGCGTCACCTTTCATACCAGTTTTATGGTGTTTGTGGTGACCTGGGTCGTGGCGCTGGGGCTGGCCGGGTATCTTTACTTACAAGGGCAGATGAGCATCGGCACGGTTTACCTGCTGGCAGCCTACATTACTCTCATGGAAAGCCCTATCAAATACATCCGGCGGCAGGCCGGGAACTTACAAAAAGCGGTGGCCAGCATCGGCCGTATCAACGAATTTTTCCAGCTTGAGCCAGAGGTTAAAGAACAAGTCACGGCCGTACTGCCCTCTACTGCCCTTTCTATACAGTTCCATAACGTCAGCTTTGCCTACAAAGACCAGCTACCGGTAAACGGTAAACCGACTATAGATCATCAGTCACCGCTGGCGACAACTGAAGATGAGTCGAAGGTCCATGACCCCTACGTGCTTCAAGACGTTTCCTTTGAGCTGCAGCCGGGCAAAATCCTGGGGCTGCTGGGCCGTACTGGCAGCGGCAAAACCACGCTGACACGCCTGCTCTTCCGTCTTTATGACGTGGATGAAGGCATGATTACGCTGGAAGGGGTAGACATACGCCACATAGGGCTATCTGACCTGCGCGGCCACATTGGCATGGTGACACAAGATGTACAGCTCTTTGAAGCCACCATTCGTGACAACCTGACCCTGTTCCGCAATTATGATCCGCACGCTGCCCCCATTGACGATGCGCATATCATTGCGGCTATTGAGGCCTTGGGCCTGGAAAGCTGGTTCCACAGCCTGCCCCACGGGCTGGATACCATGCTCAAATCTGGCGGGTATGGGCTATCAGCCGGTGAAGCGCAGCTGCTGGCCTTCACCCGGGTCTTCCTGCGCGACCCCCACCTGATCATCCTGGATGAAGCCTCATCCCGGCTGGACCCGGCCACGGAACAGTTGTTGGAAAGGGCCATTGACCGGCTGCTGCACGGCCGTACAGCCATCATCATCGCCCACCGGTTAGGCACGGTACAGCGCGCCGACGACATCCTCATTCTGGAACACGGCCGTATGGTGGAACACGGCGAACGTATTCTGCTGGCAAACGACACAACCTCCCGCTTCTTCAGTCTGCTGCAAACGGGGCTGGAAGAGGTGCTTGTATAGAGATGACATGCGATCATGATTCATCCTTTTAAAAACCATGACTACTACACAACAATTGTCTATTAAAACCGGAACCTGGGCGCTGATTCGTTTTCGACCAGGGTACTTTTTGCTCAATGTCTTCTTTGTCACCCTGTTTATCACCTCACGCCTGATACCCGGCTGGCTGGAAAAACGTTATTATGACGGGTTGACAGGGGAAGCCAACACGGCCGTCGCCCTCTATACCCTGCTGGGCCTCATTATCCTGGTAGGATTGGGGCGCATGGTGTCAGACATGGTTGGTGAATGGGGCGGTGCCAGAGTGCGTATGGCCGGGCAATCGCTCATGCGCAAAAACATTCTGCACAACATCTTGCAAAAACCAGGGGCACAACCACTGCCCGTGCCCACCGGCGACATCATCAACCGATTGGATGATGATCTGTCCGACTTCGCCGACTTTCCTACCTGGCTACCGGAAGTGCTGGGGCAAGGGCTTTTTGCCCTCTTCGCCCTCATCATTATGCTGCAGATTGCGCCGGCCATTACCCTGGTGGCCGTGCTGCCGTTGGTGGGCGTCTTTTTCCTGACACGCTGGGCGTGGAACCACTTTTTGCGCCTGGTACGCATTATCCGTGTCAGCGACAGCCGTGTTACCTCCTTTTTAGGCGAGACGTTTGGCGCCATTCAAGCTATGAAAGTGGCCGATGCCGAAACGGCCGTCATCAGCTACTTTCGGATCATCAACGAACAACGACGCCACGCGAATGTTCGTTTTGGCCTCTTTTGGGCGCTGTTCCAGGCCGCCACTGACAATATGGGGGATATAGCTGTGGCTGTCATGGTGGTGCTGGCGGGCATTGGAATGTCTCAGGGCAGCTTCACTGTTGGTGATTTTGTGCTGTTTAGCACCTATCTGTTTTTCATCTCCCGTTTCCCGGCCACCATCGGCAGTTACATTTCTGAGATCGCCCAGCAGCGGGTGGTACTGGACCGGCTGCAGGCGATCACCCCATATGCCGCGCCGGCATCGCTGGTTGCTCATGGCGAGATTTATGAAAGATCTCATCGCGAAGAACACGAAGATAGGAAAAAAGATCCTTCGCGGTTAAAGGAAACATTGCCGGCCATTCATCTGGTAACGAGCACGGCCGTTGAGCGACTAGAACAACTCGAAGTAAAAGAGCTCAGTTACCGGTACGCGGTAAACGGTCATCCGTTGGCGGCAGACGGTGAACTGCTGCCAGAGGGAGATCAAAGCATCATGACCCACCCTCCATTACCGATGACGGGCATCGAAGGCGTCTCCTTCACCCTGCCTCGCGGCAGTTTCACTGTCATCACCGGCCGCATTGGTTCTGGCAAGACCACGCTGGTACGGGTGCTGTTGGGGCTGCTGGCCAAAGAGCGCGGCGAGATCATGTGGAACGGCCGTGTAGTAGACAACCCCGCCACGTTTTTTGTACCCCCGCGGTCAGCCTATACACCACAAGTGCCGCGCCTGTTTAGCGAACCGTTACAGGACAACATTTTGCTGGGGTTGCCGGCGGCTGAGGTAGATTTGCAAGGGGCGGTGGCGACGGCCGTGCTCACACCGGACATCGCCACCCTGGAAAAGGGGCTGGACACCATCGTGGGACCACGGGGTGTGCGTCTGTCTGGGGGGCAGGTGCAGCGGGCAGCGGCGGCCCGCATGTTGGTGCGTCAGCCGGAACTATTGGTTTTTGATGACCTTTCCAGTGCACTGGATGTGGAAACGGAAAAGAATTTATGGGACAACCTACAACATCCCACAGGGCTAACGCAAACCTTCCTTGTTGTCTCTCATCGCCGCCTGGCGTGGCAGCGGGCTGACCAGATCATAGTGATGGCTGACGGCCGTATTGCCGCCCAAGGTACATTGGCGGAACTGTTAACGACCTCGCCAGAGATGCAAGAGCTATGGCAATCAGGAAATGGTGCCTAAAGGACGCTAAATAGCGGTGGGAATGCCCATTTTAAGCATAGAGCGTGGTGCATAGGCTTACCATTCCCAAGCACGACGCTCTATACCATACACCATATGGATTACAAACTATTCAGTGAACGGCCGTTTAAGAAACGGCCGTTTCTTGGCCAAAACGGCGGCCTACAATTCAAATTTCTGAATGCGCGCAGCAAAAAGTTTCTGGCTTATTACAAGCCGTATAAGAGCTTGTTTTGGGCCGATATGGCCTGCGCGTTTATTGTATCGGCAGCGACTCTGCTCATCCCATTATGCGTCAACTACATTACCAAAAATGTACTGGCAAGCGATAACCCTAACCTACTCAACCAAATTTACGGTATGGGTGCAGTGATGCTGGCGTTAATTTTTGTGCACACAGTTTGCAATATATTTGTTGCTTATCAAGGACATATGATGGGCGCCATGATGGAACGCGATATGCGCCATGAACTGTTTGACCATTACCAAAAACTGTCATTCAGTTTTTACGACGAACAAAAGGTGGGCCAATTAATGACGCGAATTAGCAATGATTCGTTTGATCTGGCCGAGTTATTTCATCATGGGCCTGAAGATATAGTCATTTCTTTGTTGAACTTTGTGGGGGCATTTGCCATTTTACTCACCATAAATGTGAAGCTGGCGCTGATCGTCTTTCTCTTTTTGCCCATCATGGCGGTTTATGCTGTTCATTTTAATAAGAAAATGAAGGTGGCCCTAAGACAAAGCCATGACAGAATCGGCGATATCAATGCCCAAGTTGAGGATACACTTTCGGGTATTAGAGTGGTTAAGTCGTTTACCAATGAGGCCATTGAAAGAAAGAAGTTTGCCTATGAAAACGGCCGTTTTCTGGACAGCAGACGAGATAGTTATCGTGGTGAGACCTATTTTTATGAAGGGTTGATAGCCTTTACACAGCTCATGACGACGGCCGTTATCGTCTTTGGTGGCATCAGCATTGTAAAGGCCTCGCTGGATTTGCCTGACTTAATAACATTTTTATTGTGTGTGGGCATCCTGATCGAACCGATCCGCAGATACGGTAATTTCACCAGACTTTATCAGCAGGGCATGGCTGGCTTTGCGCGGTTCATGGAATTTCTGGAGGTGGCGCCAGATATTCAGGATGCGGCCCATGCACTTGAACTGACGCAGGTTCAGGGGAATGTGACCTTTAGAAATGTCAGCTTTAAGTATAAAGAAGGGTATGGCTACGTCTTCAAGAACCTATCGGTGGATATAAAAGCTGGGGAGTATGTGGCTTTAGTAGGGTCTTCGGGCATTGGCAAAACAACGCTCTGTTCTTTAGTGCCACGTTTTTATGAAGTAAACGAAGGGGAGGTATTACTGGATGGTCAGAATATCAAGGATATTCGTTTAAGCTCATTGAGAAGGAACATAGGTATTGTCCAGCAAGATGTCTATTTGTTTGCCGGGACGGTCGCCGACAATATCCGCTACGGTAAAGTTGATGCCAGCCGGGAAGAAGTTATGGCCGCAGCCCAAAAGGCGAATGCCCATGACTTTATCATGGCCTTACCAGATGGGTATGATACGGATATTGGTCAACGTGGCGTGAAATTATCAGGAGGGCAAAAGCAAAGGTTAAGTATTGCCCGTGTTTTTTTGAAAAACCCGCCCGTTATCATTTTTGATGAAGCCACAAGCGCGCTAGACAATGAAAGTGAAAAGGCTGTACGCCATTCACTGGAGAAGTTAACTGACAATCGCACCACGATGGTCATCGCTCACCGTTTATCAACCGTTAAAAACGCCCAGAGAATTGTTGTGTTAGCTGATAGTGGCATTGATGAGCAAGGAACGCATGATGAGCTGATCGCCTTGGGCGGCACGTATGCGAATTTATACAATAAGCAGTTAAACCTATGAAAGCCACTGATTTGACACCATATGCTGATGTGAATGGACTGGTGGGAACGTTGCTAACGGCCGTACGCGCCATTCTCAACGATCAATTTGTGGGCATGGTCCTGAATGGATCATTAGCCAGCGGTGATTTTGACTACGACACCAGTGATATTGATTTTGTCGTGGTCACGGCCGTATCACCCACCGCCGCACAATTTGAAGCCCTGGCCGCCATGCACGGCCGTATTGGCCAGACAGCTACAAAATGGGCCCGTGAGCTGGAAGGCGCCTATATTCCGCTGGACGCGCTGCGACGGTACGATCGCACGAACGCCACCCACGCCTACATTGATCGTGACGCCAGCCATCTGCGCTGGGAACATCTGGACGTCGATTGGATCATTCACCGGCATGTGCTGTACCATCACGGCATCACCCTGGCGGGGCCGCCCATTCAAACACTCATTGACCCTATTTCCACATCAGAGCTATGTCAGGCGGTGCAAGATTTACTCACTGTCTGGTGGGTTCCCATGATTGAAGACCCTGGCAAATTACAACACGAAGGCTACCGCATGTATGCCATCCTGACCATGTGCCGGATGCACTATACCTGGGTGCATGGTGATGTGGTTTCCAAGCCAGTGGCCGCCCGTTGGGCGCTGGAAAGCCTGGCCCCCGGGTGGCAGCCGCTGATCCGTTGGGCATTAACACGGCCGTCCGGCGCGCCTGTGAATAACCTGAGTGAAACGCAGAAATTTATACAGTATACATTTGAACAGAGTTTGTCATGCTGAAGTCTTCTGAAGCATCCCTTACACCTGTAATGGTGGGTACGGCGTTCTTAGCTGCGAAGGCTGCACTCACCATGACAGCTACCAATGAATTTAAGGAAGAAATGATATGAGTCAATGGATAATAGAACCGATTTTTGTGGCCGATGCACCGGATGTGCCCGGCCTGGCTTTCCGCCACTTTCGGGGCACCGAAGATTTTCCGGGCATGCTGGCGGTGGTCGAGGGCAGCCGGGAAGCGGATGGCGCCGAATGGGTGATGTCGCTGGAAGATTTGGCCCACCAATTTGCCCACCTGGAAAACTGTGACCCAGCGACAGACATGGTGATGGTAGAGGTAAACGGGCAGTTGGTAGGGCACGGCCGCTGCTGGTGGTATGAACAGCTTGACCACACTCGACTTTACAGTTTCTATGCCCACCTGCTGCCTGCTTGGCGGCAGACGGGTATCCGCGAAGCCATACTGCGCCAGATGGAGCGCCGCCTGCGGCAGATCGCCGCCGGGCATCCGGCTGAGCCGCCCGGCTGTTTGCAAGCGTGGAGCAGCAACACCCAAACCCATTGGACCAGCTTGTTAGAAAACGCCGGGTACCAGGTTGTGCGTTATGGGTTGGACATGGTGCGGCCAGACCTGGAAAACATTCCTGAGTACCCCCTGCCAGAAGGCATCGTGGTGCGCCACGGGTCGCTGGCTGAGTGGCGGCAAATCTGGGAAGCAGCGCGGGAAGCATTCCGCGACCATTGGGGCGCTTCCGAGTGGCCAGAAACGCGTGTTGAAGAGGCCCAGGGGGAGTCTACTTTTCACCCGCCGTTGTGGCGGGTGGCCTGGGCCGGCGATGAAGTAGCGGGCGGTGTATTAAACTTCATCGATCACCTGGAGAATGAGACATACGGCCGTGCACGTGGGTATACGGAAACGATCTTTGTGCGCCGACCGTGGCGAGGGCAGGGGCTGGCCCAGGCGCTCATCGCCCGCAGCTTTATGGCCCTTAAAGAAGCTGGTATGACCGAAGCCGCCCTGGGGCTGGATGCCGACAACCTCAGCGGGGCGCTGCACCTGTACCGCAAAATGGGCTTCCAGGAAACCAAACGTTTTATGACGTACCGCAAGCCGCTGGATCCCAAACGCAGGTAATTATGAACCAGCATGCCAATGGCTTACATGGGAGATAGGCACATGAGCTTTGATTTTGCAGACATCAATGGCACAAAAATTCATTATGAAGTACGGGGAGAGGGCACGGCCGTGACCCTGATTCACGCCGGGATTGTGAACCTGCACATGTGGGATGAGCAGATGGAGGCCCTGGCCCAAAACCACCAGGTGCTGCGCTACGATGTGCGCGGTTGGGGTGAAACGGCCGCCCCCCCCGCCACTTACACCGACCATGACGATTTACGCGGCCTGCTGCAACATCTGGGTATTGCCCAAACGGCCATTGTCGGCTGTTCTGGGGGGGGGAAGATCGCCCTGGAGTTTGCCCTGGCTTACCCGGGGATGGTTAGCGCGCTGGTGCTGGTGGGCTCTGGTTTGGGTGGTTATGAGTGGACGATGGCTGGCTTTGCCGAAAAGGTGGCGGCACTGACCGCTGCCGATGAGCAAGGCGACAACACCACCGCCGCCGAATTACAGGCGCAAATCTGGTTTGATGGCCCGGATCGGGCGCCAGCCCAGGTGAACCAGGCGGCCCGTCAACGGGCCCTGGATATGATCAGGCATACGCTTGCCCTGCCAGAGGGGGAAGGCGAGCGCCACGAGATGGACCCACCGGCCATTGACCGCCTGGCGGAAGTTCAGGTGCCGGTGTACATTATTGTGGGGCAATATGATGTGCCTGATATTCATGCCATCGCTGAACTGCTGGAGACCCAACTGCCGTTGGCCGATGAGATGACGATCATGCGCCATACCGCCCATCTGCCAAATATGGAACGGCCGTCTACCTTTAACCAACTGGTGCTGGACTTTCTGGAAAAAGCTGCCTGGCGGGCCGCCATTTACGCCATTCTACCGCACCAGACGGCAGCGCAGGTATGGTTGGAGCCAACGCCCCAGGGGTTCGCCCTGCCCCACATCATGATGGCCGGGAATTTGTGGGACACCGGGGAAGCGCAGGTGCGGCGACCGTTGCAACGCCGGTTCGGTGAGGCTATCCAGGTATTATACCGGGTTCATTTCCAGAAAGATGAGGCCCAACAGGCCACCGAATCTGTTTTTGTGCTGGATAATGGTGGGGCAGTCACCAGGCACGGCCGTTGGGTCAGTGCCCAGGAACTACCGGCGCTCACATGGGCGAACCCGGCACACCGAGCCCTTGTTGAAAGATGCCTGCATGAACAGGCCACCAGTGACATCCCGGCCCAGCGGCCTCCCTGGGCCCGGCCTGGCTGGTACCGGCAGGCCGCCACCTGGATTAAGGATCAGCTGGCGCAGCGGGGCATCACGATCACAGGCCCCCTGGAACCAGTACGGCATTGGTCTCTCTCTTGTGTGCTGCGGGCCGTCACCCATGAGGACAATATTTACTTCAAAACGGTGGCCGCCCTGCCCCTTTTTGTAAACGAGGCGGCGATGGTGGCCACCCTGTCCCAGCTTTACCCGCAGGATGTGCCTACGCCGTTGGCGGTAGACCAGCAGCGGGATTGGATGCTGCTGCCAGAGTTAACCCAGATAGTCGGCTGGGGTGCGCCTCTGGCACAGCGCCTGGCTTTTCTCAGCCGCTTTGGGCAGGTGCAGGCCACGGCCGTGAGGCATCTGGAGGCCCTGTTTGCCGCCGGCTGCCTGGACCGCCGCCTGGCATGGCTGGAAACCCAGATTGAACCTTTGTTAACGACTGACTTCATCCTGACGACTGTCACCGCCGATGAGCGAGCCCAATTGTCGGCCCTTATCCCCCGGTTACAGTCACTTTGCCGGGAATTGGCCGCGTACCACATTCCGGAAACGCTGGTACATGGTGATCTGCATGGGGGCAACGTGGCCGTATGCGGCGACAGCTTTTTCTACTTTGACTGGACAGATGCCTGCATCAGCCACCCGTTTTTTGACATGTTGAACATTTTTATGGAAAAAGATACGGCCGTGCAAACGCAACTGCGCGATGCTTACCTGGCCCAATGGACCGCCTTCGAGCCGCGGCCCCGGCTGCTGGCGGTTTGGTCACTGGCCGAAGTTTTAGGGGCAGTCCACCATGCCATCAGTTATTGGCACATTGTCAGCAACCTGGAACCCCATACGCGCCATGAGCTTGACTCGGCCATCCCTTACTGGCTGCGAAAGATAGTCACTTTGAGCCAACAATTGGAGGAAACTGATGGCCGTTAACACCAAAGGCAAACGCAAAGTAACCTACAAGGGACGGCCGTTTATCTGGTCGGTGGAGAGCAAAGACACCCAGGTGCCAGAAGAAGGCGGCTTTGTAGACCCCACCCCGGCCCGTTATATTCATATCATCGCCACCAACAAAAAGTTTATGGTGCATTACAAAATTCCGGGCGAAGGCGACCTACACGCCGAGCTGCGGGTGGAAGGCGAGCAATTTCCCCGCCAGCCTGGCGTCAAGTTAGTCCAGGTGCCGCGCTGGAAACATGACAGCAAACAATACCCTACCAATGACTTTGTACGGCGATTGATCGCCTGGTGTATGCAAAGCGGAGAAAAGTGATTTGACAAACAAACATAAAAGAAAGCAGAAACGCAAAATAAAGTTAGCAGAAAAGTTGCCCAAGAAAACAATCCGGCATAATGTGGCCGCCAATCAGGAAAAGCACCGGCCAGATTGGCAGCCGCTGATACCAGACGAAGATGGTTTTGTCCTTGACCGGCGTATTATGCCCCGTGATGAACAAGACCGGCGAGATGGCTTGCTCATCAGCGCACCACAGAGCTTTGATGCCGCTCTAAATGATGCCGTCTGGCAAGAGATGGCCGCAGAGACGCCCTTTGTCCTGGGCAAAGTCGTGGAAGTCAGCCGGGGCATTTGCCGGGCGGAAGTGAATGGCCAGATTATCAGCTGTGATGTGCGGGGCATATTAACGGCCGAAGGCACCGGGTATACCAACATTGTGGCCGTAGGTGATCGGGTGTTGGTACATATGCAGGCAGAAGATCGTGGCCTGGTAGAAAGTGTCTTGCCCCGGCGCAGTGGGTTGGCGCGTGCGGACTCGTTTGATGTTTACCTGAACCAGATCATTGCCGCCAACGTAGACCAACTGCTGATTGTAGCCTCGTGGCGAGAACCACAAATCTGGTTCCAGATGATTGATGAATACCTGATCGGCGCCGCACGAAATAATTTACGGGCCATCATTTGTATCAACAAGGTGGATTTGGCCGAGGATCGGGCGGAAGTGGCCACGGCCGTTCGGCCATACCAGCGGCTCCATTACCCGCTGCTGTTCACCAGTGCAGAACTGGGCATAGGCCTTGAAGAGATTCGGCGGGTTTTACACGGCCGTACCACGGTGCTGGCGGGGCTTTCCGGCGTAGGCAAGTCTTCCTTGCTTAATGCCGTTTTTCCCACGTTTCAACTGCGTACCGGTGATGTCAGCCAACTCAAAAGCCGCGAAGGACGGCACACGACCACCCAGGCCGTTATGCTCAACCTGCCGACCGGCGGCGCCGTCGTTGATACCCCTGGCATCAAAGACATGGGGTTGGCCGGGCTGCATGCCGATGACCTGATTTTGTATTACCCCGATGTGGCCGCGGTGGAACCGTGCAAGTTTGCCGACTGTACCCATTCACATGAACCAGGCTGTATGGTGAAACAGGCCGTGGCCAACGGCCGTTTAACAGAATGGCGGCTCGAAAATTATGTCAAGCTATACCAGCAGCTTTTGAAAGGATTACAGAACTAAACAAATGAACACAGATGAGATTCTAGCACTATACGATGAGCAAGAACGCAAAGGCGGCGAGCATCCGTCTTACCAACGAGAAGAAACGCCGGAAGTGGTGCGCCAGGTCAGCCATAACCGGGAACGGCTGAGCTTTGTGATCTACAGCCAATTGACAAGCCAAAACGCCGATCGGGTGATTGCCGAACAGGTGGCTCGCTTTCAGGCATGGGGCGGCTATGGCTTTGAGTGGAAGCTGTATGATCATGACAATCCACCAGATTTAAAAGAGCGCCTGCTGGCGCATGGTCTGGAAGCGGACGAAACGGAAGGGCTGCTGGTACTGGACCTGGAAGATTGCCCATCGGTCTATTTGCGGCCGGTAACGGCCGATGTACGCCGTATTGGGGTGGAACAGGTGGCTGATGTCATCGCTGTACAGGAAGCAGTTTGGGGCCACAGTTTTGACTGGCTGGCAAAACAGCTGCAGGAAAACATGGAAATACAGCCAGACTTCTGGAGCATTTACGTGGCCTATGTAGATAACAAACCGGTCTGTGCCGCCTGGATCAACTTTCCCACCAACAGCCAGTTTGCCGGGTTATGGGGCGGCGCAACGTTGGCCGAATACCGCCAGATGGGCGTATACACGGCCGTGGTTGCCGTCCGCGCTCAGGAGGCAATACAGCGCGGTTACCGCTTCCTCATGGTAGACGCCAGCGATATGAGCCGCCCTATCCTGCAAAAACGAGGCTTTAAACTGCTCACCTACACGACGCCCTATACCTGGAAAAACCCGGATTTTGTAGAAAGCAGGTAACTATCACCCTAGGGGTAATGGTTATCTTAAAAAGGAGGTTTCCCATGAACGAACTGACGTTACTCACTTACCAACTACAGAAAAAGGAAAATAATGTCAGAGAAAACTTTAGAGTTACAAAGCCCACGCTTACAGGCACTTTTAACAAGGTGGCAGGCCGGTGATACGGCCGTATTGACCCACTTCTGGCAAGAGATGACACAAGCAACAACGCCCCTCGTCGAAGCCATTTCCGACGATGACGCTCATCGGCTCGTGACTTTCTTGTGGCGCGATGAAGCGCACCAGTTAACAAACGTTTGTGTGACAGAAGGCCCGGCCGGGTTTGATTTTCACTTAGGGCAAATGGCGCGGCTGGCCGACACCGATGTCTGGTACCGTACCTACCGCTTGCCGGCCGATACCTGCTTGCTTTATCACCTCTCACCGGATAATCCTATGCCCGCCTGGGGTTCGGCCGCCTGGGCCGACTTTTGGGATGCATTTGACCCACACTTCTTTCGTGACGATCCGCTTAACCCACGACGGCATGCAGATGGCTCTTTGTTAAAGCTGCCAGATGCCCCACAGGAACCGTGGTTTAGTGCACTACCGGATGAAAGAACTGGCAGGCTGGACATTCAGGACGTTGACAGTCATTATCTGAACGGGTTACGGTGCGTGCGCATTTATACGCCAGCAGGCTACAAAGCTGACGGCAGTGTTTACCCCTGGCTGCTGCTGTTCGACGGCGCTACTTATGCTGATGCCATCGCCACAACCATGCTGGATAACCTGATTGACCAGGGCATGATCCCGCCGCTGGTGGTACTGTTTGTAAACGGAACATGGGCAGAGCGCCGCACTGACCTCAACTGTAACCCACAGTTTAACGCCTTCCTGGTAGAAGAGCTGCTGCCCTGGGCACGACAAGCCTATCGCCTGAGCAGTGACCCTGCCCGCAGCGCGGTAGGTGGGTTTAGCCTGGGGGGGTTGGCAGCCACATTTGCGGCTCTGCAACATCCATACATCTTCGGTAACGTGTTGGCTCAGAGTGGCTTTTTTATGTGGACACCGCAGATGACATTACAGGGGCTTCAGGTCGAACCCACGGCCGTGCAACACAACTATGCCTGGATCATACGGCAGTTTGTGACCAGGGAATGCTTGCCGCTGCGCTTTCATCTGGACGTGGGTGTGTTTGATTACAACGGTCAGCCAGAATTACACAGCAATATTCTCATGGTAAACCGCCATTTTCGCGACGTGCTGCAGGCCAAAGGGTATGACGTGGATTATGTCGAGTTCAGCGGCGGTCATGATTTTGTCGGCTGGCGGGTGGCGCTGCCACAAGCCTTGCACTGGTTAATTCAATAAGTAACACCAGGCATTTAGGCCGCAGTCACCGGGTACGCAGATGCGGCAGCCAGAGTCAGGCCATACCCGGTGGCTGCTACTGTTAGCAAAGGGAAACCAAAACATGAATGACTTTACATGGCCAGATGCCCTCATCGATGTGGCAGAGGTGCGTGCCTGGATAACGGCCGTATACCCAAACCAGCCAACGGTTACCGGCCCCATAAACATTGACTACGTTAAAAAGTGGGGGGTTGTCGCTCACTTCCAGGTGACCACGGCCGGCATAACCACAGCCGTTGTGAGGTGAACGATGAAGTCTGAACCGTGGCAACCATTTCTAGCCCGTATTCGGGAAGGAACGAGCAATGATAGAGAAGCCTTCTTTAACCTGGCCTACCTGATGGCTGCGGAGGTGGAATTTCCCCTGGTGGCCGATTGGTTAGGGCGGCCTGTCACCGTTACCGGCATTGACCTGACATACAGCAGCCACAGCCACGGGCTGAAAGTCAATACCGCCGAAAGTGACGAATCCTTACCTTTTGAAGAGATGGCATTTGTGGAACCAGACCCTCAAAGTGCCCAGTGGATAGCTTTTTACAATTATTGGCGCCGAGAAATCACCTGATTTTTATCGGAGATTCATAAAAATGAAGCCAGAGAACCAGGAAGCAGACATCACGCGGATAACAGAGATGGTTTATGCCCATCCAGGCCACTTTACACATGAGACAGACCTACCCTACCGGCTCAGTTCGTGGAGCGCCCAAAACCCGGCCAATGTACGGCTGTGGGAAGATGCTAACGGCCGTCTTCTGGCCTTTGCCATCATGCAAGAGCCATTCCTGGCGCTGGATTATTTTGTACACCCGGCGGCACGCTCCTGGCAGATGGAGCGTGAAATGTTGCTTTGGGCCAACGGCCGGGCGCCAGAAGTAGCTACCGAGCAAGGCCGCACCTTCCCCTACCACTTGTTCAGCCGCGACGAGTCACCTGAACAAGTCGCCTTGTGGCAGGCATTAGGTCTGACACGCGCCGACTATATGGATACGGTTTTCATGAGCCGCTCGTTGTCCGGGCCAATTCCTGACCCTACTTTGCCTGATGGGTTTGTGGCCCGGCCATTACACGGGTCAGCTGAAGTGGCTGCCGCTGTAGCCGCCCATCAAGCTGCTTTTAACTCCACCAATATGCGCCCAAACTGGCGGCACGCCATGTTGACCCAGCCCCAATACCGGCCGGAACTGGACACGGTGATGGTAGCCCCAGACGGCCGTATTGCCGCTTTCTGCATTGGCTGGCTGCATCCGAAGGATGGCCGACAAAGCAGCCTGGAGCCCTTGGGGGTGCATCCAGATTTCCAACGCCTGGGCTTAGGCACGGCCATACTGCGGGTGGGGTTACATCGTCTGCAACTATTAGGGGCCACCAGCGTGACCCTTTTCACCAATGCGGATAATAACATAGCCATACACCTGTATGAAAACGAGGGATTTTGCCTGCAGTGTCGTGAACACGGGTACGGCCGTTTGTTTCATCCCGGCCACCAAGGAGCAGCGCATGACCTTTAACATACGCCCCTATCATCCGGCAGATTTAACGGCCCTTTACAGGGTTTGTTTACAAACAGGGGATCATGGGGCCGATGCCACCCATCTTTTTCAGGACCCAGAGCTCTTAGGCCATTTTTTTGTGGCCCCTTATGTGGTTTTGCAGCCTGAGTTAGCCTTTGTGCTCACAGAAAACGGCCGTCCCTGTGGGTACGTTTTAGGCACAAGCCATTCAACAACTTTTTACACGCGCTGCGAACGGGAGTGGTTCCCCCCTTTACGGGAACGGTATCCGCTGCCGGCTGCAGATGATCAGTCACCGGATGCACAAATGATTCGTCTAATACACGAAGGACACCTGGTAGAGGATGGAACAGAAGCGTATCCAGCACATTTACATATTGACTTACTGCCGGTGGGCCAGGGGCAGGGCTGGGGACGGAAAATGATGGAAACGTTTTTAGGGCGGCTGCGAGACATGAAGGTCACGGCCGTGCACCTGCAAGTGAGCAAAGAGAACAGCCCGGCCATAGGCTTTTATACCCGCATGGGGTTTCACGAAGTTATCGAATATACCGGGGCTTATGTACTCGGCAAGACGTTGACAGGCAAAAACAATGAATGATAAATTTCCTGTCCCCCTGACCCAAGACATGGTATGCGCTTTGGTGACAAAGCTTCACCCCGGCGCGCAGCAGCCACATGTTTCTTTGCTGGATGGCAGTTTTTCCAATGAAATCAACCTCATCCACTTCATAACGGCCGCCGGCCAAAAAAGCAGCCTGGTTCTGCGCCGATACGCCATTTTTGGCAGTTATGATCGTGGGGAAAAAGCACACCGCGAATTTAAGACGCTGCAGCTGTTAAAGCAGCATAATCTACCGGCCTCTACACCCCTTTTGTTAGATACCAGCGGTGATATTCTGGGCACGCCTGGCATTGTCACCACTTACGTGCCCGGTCGTCAGGTAATTATGCCCACAGAGCCAACCCATTGGCTGCACCAACTGGCCTGTACACTGGCCCACATTCATTCAATTCCTATCACAAACCAGGAGATTAGTTTTCTGCTGGACTCCGACAAAGAAGTGGTCTGGTTTTTAAATGGCGGTCAGGTATCCAAAGAGATGGCAGATCATCCACAGGGTACGGCCGTATGGCAAGCTGTTCATCATGGACTGCCACACATTCAACCAGTGCCGCCTGCGTTGGTGCATGTGGATTATTGGTTGGGCAATATTTTGTGGCAGGACGGGCAGATCACGGCCGTGTTGGACTGGGAAGAAGCCGCTTATGGTGATCCCGGTTATGATGTGGCTTATCTGCGGGTAGAATTAGCCATGTTAGGCGGGGTCGCGTTGGCTGACCAATTTTTAGAAATGTATACCGCAGAAATGGGTCATGCCGTGCCCAACCTCGCTTTTTGGGAAGCGGCAGCGGCCGCCCGTTTTATGCCTGACCCGGCTGGCCTGATCGCCGAATGGCAAACGTTTGCGCCCATCCACTGCAGGCCAACGTCCGTCAACGACAACTTTAGTCAGTTTGTGACCAACGCCCTAAGCAAACTCCTATGACCGCTGTGATCACCCAACCAGAACAAGTAACGCCGGCATGGGCAACGGCCGTCTTACGTGAGAAAGGTGTGCTGGCCCACGGCCGTGTGCAAACCATCATCCCAGAAGCCCTACCCAGCCAAAACTCAAACATGACCCGGCTGCGGCTGATCTACAGCCCCGCTGCGCCCCCCGATCTTCCGCCCAGCCTCATGCTCAAAATCGTGCACACGGAACCCGGCGAATTTGGCGCCTCAGAGGTAGATTACTATGTAAGGGATTATGTGGATTTGCCCCAGGCGCCCTTGGTTCCCTGTTACCACGCCGCGTATGACGGTGAGCACCATGTTTACCACCTGCTGCTGGCCGACCTGACAACGACGCATCAAAACAACTGGCAAAAGCCGCTGACACCGGCCTACGGCCGTGCCCTGGCTGAAGCCCTGGCCATTCTGCACAGCCGTTGGTGGGGCACAGACCGTTTACAACAAACGGGCATCGCTTGGCCCTACCCCCAACAAATTGACCGGCACCTGGAAAATGTCAGCCGCGGCCTGGAGCCGCTTTTAGCCGAAACCAAAGAGGACATTCCCGAAGAATGGGGAACGATCATCCGCCAGATCCTTGAAGCCCACCCCCGCGCCATGCACACTCGCATGAGCCAGGACCCACACTTTACGTTAATTCATGGCGACACCAACCCGGGAAATATTCTGTCACCCATTCAAGGGGAAACGCCGCTCTATCTGGTAGACCGGCAGCCATTTGCCTGGTCCTTTACCCATTGGCTGGGTGTCTTTGATCTGGCTTATCTATTGGGGTTGTGGAGCGAGCCCCCGTTAAGGCGCCAACTAGAGATGGATATGCTGCGCCACTATCATGACATGTTGAGGCAGCAAGGCGTAGCCGGTTACAGTTGGGCCCAACTGGTGGCAGATTATAAACTGTGTCTATTGCAGCAGGTATACGTGCCGCTGGCGTGGTGTGTGAACGCTGATGATGTGCAAAAGATGAAATGGGTGTGGTTCCCGCAGCTGCAGCGGGTGATGACGGCCGTGTCTGACCTGAACTGCCTGCCCTTGATCAACCCTTATGAGGACAACCATGGAAGAAGCCATACGTACCCGATTTAACGATAGGATTTTAGAGGAAGCCAGACAGCGCTATGGCATTGCCGCCGACAAGATCACCCTGTTAGACAGCTTTGAGAGCTTCATGTTTGCCTTCCAAAAAGACGATCGTGAGTTTATTCTGCGCCTGGGACACAGCCGCCGCCGTTCACCGGAGCTGATCCACGCCGAGGTGGATTGGATCAACTATCTGGCCGCGGGCGGCGCCGGGGTAGCCCGGGCAGTGTTGTCTGCAAACGAAGAACTGGTGGAAACCATTGCCGATGATCAGGGCGGTCACTTCCTGGCCACGGCCTTTGTCAAAGCGCCTGGCGGCCCCCCGAAAAAGGCGTTGTGGTCAGAGCAGTTGTTTGTGCCTTACGGCCGTCTGTTGGGGCGCATCCACCGTTTAAGCAAACAGTACCAGCCCACCAACCCGGCCTGGCGGCGGCCGCCGTGGCATGACCCCATGATGCAGTATGCGCACCTTTATTTGGCAAAAGAGCAAACGGCCGTGCGCTCTCATTACCAGGAGTTGATGACTTATTTATGCGGCCTGCCTCAAGACCAAGACAGCTATGGCCTTATTCACCAGGATGCCCACGGCGGCAACTTTTTTGTGGATGAAAATTACAACATTACCCTGTTTGACTTCGATGACTGTGTCTATGGTCATTTTGCTTACGACCTGGCTATGGTGGTTTTTTATGCGGTCACAAACGAACCTGATCCCATTGCTGCCGCTGCCGCCTTGTGGCCTGCATTTATGCGCGGCTATCGCCAAGAAAACGAGCTGGACCCAGCCTGGCTGGCCGAACTTCCCCACTTTATGACGCTGCGCGAAATTGATTTGTACGCCGTTTTGCTGCATACCTTTGGCCCTGGGCCCAGCGGCAGTGAATGGGTGGATACGTTTATGCACGGCCGTCAGGCACGCATCGCAGACGGGGCGCCTTATGTAAACTTCGATTTTAGGGGTACGGCTCTATGATAACCTTAAAAGGGGTTTCCGGTGACTGTCACTTTTAAAGGTGACAGTCACTTCTAGCTAACCCTAATTGGGGTTCCACCCGGCAATCTGGGCCATCAACACCCAAAAGGCCTTGGCTACCCGAATCTTGCCGGCCGAGATACTGCCTAAATGACCACCATCTACTTCGGTGGTGTACTGCGGGCAGATCGCCAACAGGTTTTGGCCGTCATCGGGATAATTTTCCGAGTTCTGGCCAAAGCTGTAGGGCTGTCCATCACGGTTGTCATAACAGGGGCTGCCATTGGGTGCGTGTGACAAAATATCGGCCACATCAAACAAAATTTTGTCATTATCAACCGCATACTGCCGCATCTGGTCATTAAACGCCTCTGAAACGTGGCTGCCGGTGGTACGGGCCAGGCTGGAGGTCCAATAAATGAATATCTTGTCAGGATGTTGGGCTACATAAGCTTCAAAATCATACACATCAGACCGGTCAGGGTTATCCCAAAAGAAGCCCCCCGGCTGATCAGCAATGGTGGACCCTTCGCTGACTTCCAGGTAACTGTATTGGTAAGAGACAACATCATACTGATTAATAAGGACATTCATGCGATCAATAAAGCAATCTACCTTGTCGTACCATGGGTCACAACCAGGCACCGGCCAAAATTCAAAATCCCAATTAGAGCGGTCATACCCTCCCGGCCGGTCCCAGTCAACCTCGCTGGGGTCCACAGGAAAGGAGGGATTACCACCGTGGGTATACCTCTTGCAACGGGCAGGCGCTGCTTCATCGGTGGGAAAGCTCAAACAAGTCAGACCATCGTTGATGTCGCCACCCACGGAGCGGTCCATAAAAAACATGTCCAGGTTGGCGGCGGCGTTTAAGTATTGCTCAGGAATCTGCTCAAAGAGGGCAACGGAAGTATGATCGACGTAAATCATGCCGCTTGGTGGGGTAATGGGGGTCGATGTTGGCCCGGGTGTGGGCGAAGGCGGCACAGTAGGGGTTGGTGTGGGGCCAGCCGGCTTGCGTATAATGGGCAGGTACGCAAACTGATCAAGCCCCTGGGCGCGGGATATTTGCGACTGCCTGGTGACGTTAAAAACAACCAAAGACAAAACAGCCAAAAACGATCCAAGGAGGATCAACAAATGCAACTTCTTTTTCATATTAAATCACCTCATATGATTGATGCTCACGCTCAATAAAGCCAATCTAGAGTATACAACTCTGGCGAGCAAATCAAGGATACATTTAAACTCTCACGGATTCTAAAAGGAGTAATGCGTCATTACAATGGATGAATTAGCAAAACACAACAAAAATCGTTGGGAAGCACTGGCTCAGGCGCGGGTAGCCTATTCACGGCCGTTTCTGGACCTTACACCGGAAAATGCCTTAACGGCGCTGGACCCTGACCCCGTGTTTGTGGGCAGTCCCTTTAGCCAGGTGGCCGGGAAAAACGTGTTATGCCTGGCGGGCGGCGGCGGGCAGCAAACGGCCGTGTTTGGCATCTTGGGCGCCAACGTAACCGTGCTTGACCTGACCGAAACGCAGCTGGCGCGTGACCACGAAGCTGCCGCCCACCACGGCTACACCATTCGCGCCCTGCAAGGTGATATGCGCGATCTGGCTGCCTTTGATGCCGACAGTTTTGACGTGGTATGGCAGCCTTACTCTATCAATTTTGTGCCCGATGCCGCTCAGGTGATCCGCCAGGTAGGGCGCATCATCCGGCCCGGTGGTTTTTATCATGTGCAGTTTGCCAACCCTTTCTGGAGTATGGATGAGGACGCCTGGCTGCCACAGGGGTATCCGGTAAAACAACCTTACCGCAGCGGCCAGCACCTTCTGTTTAGTGACTCAACGTGGAAATTTGAAGACGAGCAGGGCAACCAACACCAGATTGAAGGACCACACGAATTCTTGCATACTTATGGCCAGATGGTCAATACATTGGCGCAAACAGGGTTTATCATCTTGGGCCTGCGTGAAGGGCCAGAAGGCGATCCTCAGGCTGCACCCGGTACGTGGGACCATTTGGTGACGGTGATTCCACCGTTTAATGCCCTGGCCACCGTTTACCAGCCGGCGCTTTTAACCACTTATTTTTAGAAGGTGATGAAGCCTTTCCCGTTGTGGACGACACCATGGGCTGATTACCCGGAAGAAGAGCATCTCAAATGGATCCCACCGATATTGAAGGCATTGCCCTGCAGCTTTACGGCCGTACCCCTACCCTTACCTCAATCTGGTCATTTGTCAGTGCCGTATACGTGCTGGACTTTGGCGGGGAACTGCCGGACAAAATTATCAAGGCGGGGCGCAACAAAACCAGTGACGCCGAGGTGCGGCGTGAGCAAACCATCTTAAGCAGCTTGCGGGCGCAGGGGTTGGCCGTGCCAGACATAGAATTTACGCAGGATGATGTGGCCGCGCCCCACCCATTTACCATCATGCCCCGCCATGCCACCATCACGTTGGGCCAACTGTTTTGGGAAATAGAGCAGGAGGCCAGCCTGCCCCTGTTTGCGGCCCTGGGGCGGTGGTTGGCCCAGATGCAAACCCTGCCACCCACGGCCGTCGCCGGCATCTACACCCCAGAACAGGCGCTGCAGGAAGATTTAAAAGAGTATGCCTTCATCCAGGAGAACCTGGCGGCCCAGGGATTGTTGACACCTGGCTACACGGCCGTGTTGGCAGGCGCCTATCACGCCTTACACCAGCCGCGCCACACCCTTGTCCACCGTGACTACAACCCGTCTCAGGTGATGATGGACGGCCGTGATATTTTGTACGTGGTAGATTGGGGCAGCACCATGCACGGCTTTGCTGCGTGGGATTTAGGGCTGTGCATGGCTTATGTTAAGTTTTTCTGGCAGTCGGCGGCGCATGCCGCCCAAGTCCGGGCCGGGTATGATGCCGTACGGCCGTTAACCCCTGCTGACGAAACCCGGCGCGCCCTCTGGGAAAGGTATACCCTGCTGCGCCTGCTGGCATCGCTGCCGCCAGAGATGCTGGCAGAGCGGGAACGCATCCAAAATTTGTTGGCGCTGCCAGATGACGGCCGTTCTTAAAAAGGATGTCGACAAACACAGAAAGGAATTATGTTAACTTATGATGAAAATTCAAGCCTTTGAGCCCACAGAGGAAATGTACACAGCCCTGGTGCTCATTGAGAAAGCGATCTGGCCAGACAATTTTACAACTCTGACCGAGTTTAAGCATTTTGACGCCACCCGCAGCCCGGATTTTTATTACCAGCGGCTCATGGTGACGGTAGACGGCCATGTTATCGCCTTTGCCAATTGCGGCGAGACGCCAGGGTCGCACCTGCCAGGCAAGTACCGTTTGCGCATCAATGTGCATCCTGCCTATGAGCGGCAGGGCATTGGCACGGCCGTCTACAACCACATCATACACATGCTTTACCAGCGTGATCCCCAGCCAGTCTTGTTAGAAAGTGGCACCTATGAACACAAACCACAAAGCATTCGCTTCCTACAAAAGCGCGGCTTTAAGCAGGTGATGCGCTGGATCATCTCCACGTTAGACATTCAAAGCTTTGACGCCAGCCGGTTTGCCCCACTGCGCCAGAACATAGCTGACGCCGGCATTGCCATACGGCCGTTAACCATGCAAAAAGAGCTGGACCCTCACTGGCAGCAGCACATCTATGATTTAGACTGGGAACTGACACTGGACGAACCCTTACCCACCCCACCCACAAAACTGCCGCTGGCGCAGTACGTTGCGCAGGTCATTGAGCAGCCAAACATACTGCATGAGGCCTGGTATGTGGCTTTGCATCATGACCGTTACGTGGGCATGACCCAATTGATGAAAAGCGAAACAGACCCTACCCATTTTAATACCGGCTTCACTGGCGTCGTGCGCAGCCACCGGCGGCGTGGGCTGGCCACCGCCCTCAAAACCTATGCTATTGAATATGCCCAACAAAGACACGGCCGTTTGCTGCGCACCGGTAATGAAGAACACAACCCCATGTACACCCTCAACCGTCACTTGGGCTTCACCGACCTGACAGCCAACCTGGCATTTGAGAAGCAAACGACATAACCCAGACACCCATGACAGGGCAGGCACAAGGCCTGCCCCTACAACATGACGCCGAGGCTAACCTTGTGCAGCTACGCTGATAGCCCATTTAAAACCCAACCAGCACAATCTTCCCTTTTGCTTTTCCTGACTCCAATAAAGCGTGAGCCTTCAAGAGATTCTGGGCATTGATTGGCCCAAAATGGTCGTTAAGGGTCGTTTTGATTTCTCCCCGGTCCACCATCGCGGCGACCTCCGTTAGCAGCGCATGCTGCTTGATCATATCGTCTGTTTGAAACAATGGGCGGGTAAACATCAATTCCCAATGAATCGAAATGCTTTTCTGCATAAACGGCATAATATCCAGCGACGGTGCGCCGGCGATAATGCCCAATGCACCTTGCGGTTTTAACACCTGCACAATCTCCGGGAAATGTTCCTCTGTATGTGTTAAACAAGCCACATAATCTACAGATTGCACCCCAACAGCTTGCAGCTCAGATACCAAAGAATGCCGATGATTGATCACCTGATCTGCGCCCAATAAGGTTGCCCATTCGCTGGTTTCTGGCCTGGACGCGGTGGCGATCACGGTCAGCCTGGTAAGCCGTTTGGCAAGTTGAATCAAAATTGAGCCAACGCCACCAGCCCCACCAATAACCAACATAGTGCCTGCCGTTTCAGGCGTGATTTTCAGCCGATCAAACAGCAGTTCCCAGGCAGTGATCGCCGTAAGAGGCAGTGCCGCTGCCTCGGCAAAACTCAATGACGCGGGCATAGGTGCCACAATGCGCTCATCTACCAGATGGTATTCTGCATTGGTTCCCGGACGATCAACAGCGCCGGCATACCAAACCTTGTCCCCAGGTTTGAACAAGGTCACTCGCTCACCTACTGCTTCTACAACCCCGGCCGCATCCCAGCCTAACACTTTGTACGTTCCCGCTGGGGCATCACCACCGCGCCGAATTTTAGTATCGACGGGATTAACCGAGACAGCTTCTACGCGAATCAACAAGTCGTGACCAACGGCCGTAGGTTTGGGTAGTTCAATGTCCAATAATGCCTCTGCTTCTGTAACAGGCAGTGATTTTTTATAGCCGATTGCTTTCATAATTAACTCCTTGAAGAACATGTTTTACAAGGCCTGAATTATGACTATAATGATTTCTTTTACAAGTACGCAGTTTTTTGTGGTGTAGTATCATAAAGTATACTATTGGAGCAGTTTATGAGGTTTGAAGATTATTCATGCAGTTTTGGGTGTGTGGTAGAAGCAACGATTGAAGTGATCGGTGGAAAATGGAAAGGGGTCATTTTGTATCACTTGTTTGACGGAACCAAACGGTTCAATGAACTGCGCAAGTTGATGCCCACAGTGACACAGCGAATGCTAACAAAACAACTGCGCGAACTGGAACGAGATGGCGTGGTGTATCGGCATGTGTATGCCGAAGTGCCACCCAGAGTTGAGTACAGTTTAACTGAATTTGGCCAAACATTACACCCCATTCTCAAGGAGTTGGAAGTGTGGGGCAATGAGTATCTTGAAAAAGTGTCTGCGCTGCGCCGCATGGCATCGGATTGATTCGGTAGCGCGGGGCCTGAGGTGCCTGGCCGGTTACAGAGTGGGGCGGCTTGTCACCACTGATCCATCCTGGTTATTGACCGGCCGGCAAGGCACAGCGGAAGCCCACATCTGCAAACGACAGGGCCGGGTCTAGGGGCAAGCGGTGAGTACTGCGGGCTTCATCCAACCCTAAAAAGTCACGCAGCCGAAATCCCCCGCCGCGCGCCACCTTCTCCATGCCCTTGTTGGGGCCGGTGGGGTTTTCTGGTGGGGAGGCAGCATAATAATCGGTGTCATACCAATCGGCCGTCCATTCCCATACATTGCCGGCCATGTCCTGCAAACCAAAGGGGGAAGCCGCTTCCGGAAAGCTGCCCACCGGCGCAGTGCCCGCCAGTGCATTGGCACTGTTGAGACGCACCGTACCCTTCTCATTACCCCAGGGGTAGAGGAAACCTTGTGGGCCACGGGCCGCATATTCCCATTCGGCTTCGGTGGGCAGGCGGGCGCCTAACCATGCACAATAAGCGGCAGCGTCGGCCCAGGTGACGTTGGTCACAGGGTAATCTGCCTGGCCCTCTGGGGGAAGGGGCGGGCCAATAAAGGCCGGCCGGATCAGTTCCGTGACATCTTCAAAGTGGAGCGGTATCCAAAAGCTCTCAATACCGGTGTAATCGGCACCCGGAAACAGCCAGATGGAGATTTCCGGGTCTTCAGGGTCCAGGGCGCTGTCCCCTGGTGCATCTGGCGAGAAGCAGCACTGCCCATCACCGCGGCGAATAAAATGGGCCTGATCATCCCGTACGCCACCACTATACATAACGTGAATGCCCAGCGCCTGAAAGAGCATTTCATCATCCAGAAAAACGTCGGCAAAGCCCCAGGTGCCAATATAACCGGTGAGTTCCGGGTACATGGAAAGTTCATTGCCACTCTGCCCGTGCATGTGCACCAGGTCACCAATACCGCCTTCTTTGAAAGCGGGAAACGGCGGACCATCAAAGAAAAAGTCCTGCACAATGCGGAACGTACCGGTGTATATCTCTTCGGCCGACGGCCGTATGGTGCCCGTAATCACCACCACCATGAAACCGACGTCATTATCTGCGTCCAACGTCATGCTCAAGACACCGGCCACCGGCTGCACGGCCGTGCCATCATACGCAAACGGGTCGGCAATGCTGCCAGCCAGATAAGCATCCTGAGCCATAATCTGCCACAAGGAAGGGTCTGGCTGCTGCCAATACTCCGGGGCGGCCTGGCCGGTTTCGGCCACAAACCGGGCATAAGCGGCATGGGTGACCTCGGTTACATCCATAAAAAAGTCGCTCACCGTGACATCATGCAGCGGTTGTTCGTCACCGTTACCGGCAGCGTTACCCATGCGGAACGTGCCGCCAGGGATGAAGTGCATCCCGGCCAGCGGCGGGGTGGGCGATGGTGTAGGGGACGGTGTGGGCGTGAAGGTAGGCGTAGGGCTGCTGGTGGGTATGGCCGTCTCTGTAACCGGCGGCAGGACGGCCTCGTTAGCCTCCGTTGGCGGCACTGAAGCAGCCACCGTGGGCGGCACTGTTCCCCCCACGCCACCACGTGCCAACAGAAACCCAACCGCTACCAAAGCCGCCATCGCCACTATGGCCACCGGCCACACCCAGACAGGCGTGCTGACGGCCTGGGTGATGATCGTTGGTGCGGGTTCAGGGGTGACGGCCGTGCCGGCCACGGGTGTTTGCGGATGTGTTGCCAGCGGCCGATTGGTGGTGACAGAAGAAGGCGGGACGGTCACGGCCGTGCCCTCTTGCGCGGCTTCTATTGCCTGCCACAATGCCGCGGCGTTCGGGAAGCGGTCGGGCGATTCTTTGGCCAGCGCTTTTAGAATCACAGATTCCAGCGCTGGGGAAATGTCTGGGGCATAGACGCTGGGCATCTCTGGCGGCTCCGCCACCTGGTTCATCATAATGGTGGCCGCATTACCCCCTTCAAATGGCAGCCGCCCAGTGGTAAGCTGGTAAAGCATAATGCCCAGGGCATAAATGTCGGTGGCCGGAGAAATGGCCTGCCCAGTCACCTGCTCCGGCGACATGTACTGCGGCGTCCCTGTGCTCATGCCGCTTTGGGTCAGGCGAGCGTCCCCCACAATCTGGGCAATGCCAAAGTCAGCCAGGTACGGCCGCTGCTGTTTATCCAGCATGATATTGGCCGGTTTTATATCACGGTGCACCACCCCTTTTTCGTGCGCCACCTGCAGCACGCCACAAATCTGCCGGTAAAAATCCAACGTCTGCGCCGGGGGCAGCGGCCCAGGGTGGTGGGCCAGGAACTTATCAAACGACTCACCATCAATATACTCCATCACCATGTAGTACAGGCCGTCTTCCGTCACGTCAAAATCATAAATCTGGACGATGTTGGGGTGGCGCAATGAGGCTGCAGCCCGGGCTTCACGGCGGAAGCGGGCCACAAAGTCCGGCGCATCGGTCAGGAACGGGTGCAAGACCTTGACGGCCACTTCCCGATCCAGGTCAGGGTGGCGTGATTTATAGACTTCGGCCATACCGCCGCGCCCGATCAGGCCTTCCAACGTATACTTGCCGAAGGCGCGGCCACCGTGATAGGCAAATGCCATGCTTACCGTGTCGCTCATTAGAAATAGATTGTATGCTAAAATGGGCAAGTTGGGGAGGTTAGGCTCAGAACCAGGAACACTCTTTCAGCCTGATCCTTCGTCTCAAATTCGGCCAAACTCCCGTGCCAATTGGGCCACTGATAGATAAATAAAGGTGGGCCGCCCTTGTGATGTCGTCAGAGGATCATGGCATTGTTCCAATTGATGAATGAGCTGGGTCATCTGGGCCATGCTCAACGATTCTCCGGCGCGGGTAGCTGTCGTTTCACACACCAGCTGTATCAGGCGTTCAGACAGGGCGTCTGCCGGCGGCGGTTTTCGGGCTATGCCCGTCACCATCGCCAGCAGCAGATGAGCGGCGTCACGGTCGGCAGTCAGAGCCGGCACGGTACGTATCATAAAAGTCTGCGGGCCAAAAGGCTCCACCTGGAAACCAATGCCGGCCAGAACAGGTAATTGCTGGGTGAGCCACTCTGCCTGGATGGGAGACAGGGTCACGGCCGTACCGGCCGCCAACGTCTGTGTCGGCACAGCACCCGCCTGCCAGCTGTTCTGGTACTGCTCGTACAGCACCCGCTCGTGCGCCGCCTGCTGGTCAATAAGAAACAACCCTTCCGGCCCTTCGGTGATGATATAGGCTGCCCCTACCTGCCCTACCACACGCATGATAGGGAGTTTGTCACCGCCTACACGCAGGGGCATCTGGCCCTCGGCTGCTTCTATGAATTCTTCCTCTGGCCAGGCCAGGTCCATCTCCGCCTGCCCCCCTTCATCGGGCCGGGTAAACGCGCGGCTGTCCAGGTTACCTTCCCAGCCGGGGGTCATGGCCTCCAGCTGGCTGCCCAGCTGCCAGGCACTCATATGGCGAATGGGCGAGTCAGCCACCAGGGTTTGCCGCACCACCCGCTGCACTTCACCAAAGGGCGCCTTGTCACCACGGAAGCGCACTTCCGTCTTGGCGGGATGCACGTTCACATCTACCTGCTCTGGCGGCAGCGCCAAAAACAGAATGGCCAGGGGGTAACGGCCAGTAGGCAGCAACGTATGGTACGCCTGGATGACGGCGTAGGTAAGCTGGTTATCTTTGATCCAACGGCCGTTGACAAACAAAACAATATGCCCGCGGTTGGACCAGTGAACGGCGGGAGTGCCAACAAAGCCGGAGATAGAGAGTGGTGAGCGAGAACGGGCGGGCGGGCGATCACCTTCGACCTCTACGCTTGCATCGTCAATCTCTAACAGCTGCCGGGCCACATCCGGCCCATAGATAGCCACTAACACGTCCAACAGGCTGCCATTGCCACCGGACTGGAAGGTGATACGGCCGTTATGTGTCAACCGGAAACGAACGTCAGGGTAAGCCAGCGCATAACGGGTGACAAACTCATCAATCAGCCGCTTTTCGGTGTTGTCACTTTTAAGAAATTTCAGGCGTGCAGGCACATTGTAAAAGAGATTGTCCACCGAAATCACGGTGCCTTGTGGCGCTCCGGCTGTCTCACGCGCTACCTTGACGCCGCCGGCCAGGGTCAGGCGTGTGCCCGCTGTCTCCCCTTGCGCCCGCGAAATAAGCGTCACCTGGCTGACGGCGGCGATGGCCGCCAGTGCCTCACCCCGAAACCCCAGCGTACGAATGGCGTTCAGGTCTTCAACCGTTTGCAGTTTGGAGGTGGCGTGGCGGTGAAACGCCACTTCAATGTCTGTGGCCAGGATACCCTGCCCATTATCAGCCACCTGAATACTCTTGCGGCCACCATCACGTATGTCCACGTTAATGGTGGTAGCCCCGGCATCAATGGCGTTTTCCACCAGCTCTTTAACCACAGAAGACGGCCGTTCCACCACTTCCCCCGCCGCAATTTGTGAGGCCAGTTGGTCTGGTAAGATGTGGATGGTCATGGGGGTATTGTATCAGTAATCAGTAATCAGTGGTCAGTAATCGGTAATCAGTGGTCAGTAATCGGTAATCAGTGGTCAGTAACCAGTAATCAGTGGTCAGTAATCAGTTTTTACTGACCTACTGACCACTGACCTACTGACCACTGACCTACTGGACTTCAGAGCCGGCCATGAGCAAGCCTACTTTTTCGCGTGTCGCTTCGGCAATGGGCAGGATGGCCACAATACGGCCGTCAAACATCACGGCCACACGGTCTGCCAGGCTCAACACCTCATCCAGCTCTGCTGAGACCACCAACACGGCCACACCGCGGTCACGTTGGGCCACAATTTGCCGGTGAATAAACTCAATGGACCCCACGTCAATGCCTCTTGTTGGCTGGGCGGCCACAAGCAGTTTAACCGGCCGCGAAAACTCGCGGGCCACAATCACTTTTTGTTTGTTCCCGCCTGACAGTTTGCTGGCATGCAGCGTGGCATTGGGTGGGCGCACATCAAATTCTTGCACCAATTCTGCACCCCGTTTGCGAATGGTGCGGTGGCGCATGACAATGCCATTGGCAAAAGGTTTCTGGTAATAATTGTTCAGCACCATGTTATCAGCCAGGGAGTAAGCCATAATCAGGCCATGTTTTTCACGGTCTTCGGGGATGTGGGCCACCCCTAGTTCAGTCACCCGGCGCGGACTAAGGTGGGTGGTATCAGCCCCGGCAATGGTGATACGGCCGTCGGCCACCGGTCGCAAACCAGTGAGCGCTTCCACCAATTCACGCTGCCCATTGCCCTGCACCCCGGCCACCCCCACAATTTCGCCTGCATGCACATCTAGGTCTACACTGCGCACGGCCATGTGACCACGGTCATCTTTGACCTGCAAATGGGCCACCTGCAGCACCACGGCTGCCGGCCTGGCGGCTTCTTTCTCCACCTGTAAGATCACTTTGCGCCCCACCATCATCTCTGCCAGGCTGGTTTCGGTAGATTCCTCTGGTGTGGCCATGCCCACCATCTGCCCCTGGCGTAAGACGCCGATGCGGTCTGCTACTGCCAGCACCTCTTTTAACTTGTGGGTAATAAAGATGATGGAGACGTTTTGCGCCGTCAGGTCTCTCATAATGCGAAACAGTTCATTGGCTTCTTGGGGGGTGAGTACGGCCGTGGGCTCATCTAGAATCAAAATATCCGCCTGGCGGTAGAGCGCCTTGATGATCTCCACACGCTGCTGCGTCCCTACAGGCAGGTCTTCGACCACGGCCGTGGGGTCTACCCGTAACCCGTATTGTTCTGAAAGTGCCCGCACTTGCCGCTGTGCCTGCCGGCTGTCCAAAACGCCGCCGCCTCTGGTGACCTCTGAACCCAGCATGACGTTTTCGGCCACTGTCATCACCGGCACCAGTTGAAAGTGTTGATGCACCATGCCCACACCACGAGCAATGGCGTCGCGGGGGTTTTTCAGCCTCACCTGTTCCCCTTTGATCCAGATGTCACCCTCATCCGGGTGATACAGACCATAGAGCATATTCATGAGTGTGCTCTTGCCCGCGCCATTTTCTCCTAACAGGGCCAAAATTTCCCCCTGATGCAGCGTCATATCCACGTGGTCATTGGCCAACACGCCAGGGAAACGTTTGGTAATGCCTTTGGCCTCTAAAACAATGGGGCGATTGGTTTTGTCCATAATATCCTGACCGTTATGTTTTCTAAAACCACCGGGTTACCGGGGGCACAACCGGGGCCCGTGGATACCCACCACGGTATTAGCTTTTGACCGGCATATCATTCCGATTCGTACACCTGCCCAATAGCGGCTGGCGGCCGTGACCGGCCCACAAACCCGGCCAGCACCACAATCGTGAGGAGGTAAGGCAGCATGCCCAGGAATTGGTGAGGAACGGGCAGTGCCCCGCTGAACTGCAATTGGGTTTGCAAGGCTGTAAAGAAGGCAAACAGCAGCGCCGCTCCCCAGGAACCCAGGGGCGTCCATTTACCAAAAATCATGCAGGCCAGGGCAATAAACCCACGGCCGTTGGTCATGCCCCGTTCAAACGACCCCACCGCCTCCAACGTCAGATAAGCCCCAGCCAGCCCGGCAAAACAGCCGGCCAGTGTCACGTTGATATACCGTGTCCAGTGAACGTTAATGCCCACCGTATCGGCCGCACTGGGATGTTCGCCAACAGAACGGGTACGCAGCCCCCACACGGTGCGGAACAGGGCAAAATGCATCACAAACACCAGGATGATCGCCAAATACGTGATGGGCGCGTTTTTAAACAAAACAGGGCCAACCAGCGGCAGGTCAGCCAGAAAGCCAAGGCTGATCGACGGCAATTTGCCTCGTGTCGTCAGGCCAGTCTGGTAAAAAAAGCTGGTAATGCCTACAGCCAGCCCATTAATCACTGTGCCCCCAATGATCTGGTCCATCTTTAGGCCAACGGACATCCAGGCCAGGAATAGGCCCATGATGGCCCCACTAGCTACACCAATGAGAACGGCCAGCAGCAGCGTCACTTCCAACGGGAATAGGTCTAACCGGCCGATATAGACATTGGCCAGAAATGCCAGAAAAGCAGCCAGCAGCATCTGCCCTTCAATGCCAATATTAATGATGCCAGAACGTTCACCAATGAGGCCGCACAAAGCGCCCAGGACGAGGGGGGTTGACTGGCGCAGGGTGGCGGCATACACAGCCGTGGCCTGCAAGGGGCGCAAAGCATAATACCCCACCAACAAAGCCACCACTACCACACCTACAATGATGGTGATGGTACGGCCGTCTACCCAACTCTTCTCCTTTGGCGATGATGAAACCGTCGCTTCCATCTTTTTCTCCGTTCAACTGTTCACCATTCAGTCAACTGCCACTGTTCACTGAATACTGTTCACTGAATACTGTTTACTAACCTTGTCCCCACCCGCTGCTCAGTATCACTTTGTCCTCTTCTACCGCGCCGGAACCCAAAATCTTGCGCACAATCAAATCGGCAGAGACAAAAAACAAAATCAGTGCCTGAATAATGTCAATAATCTGAAAGCGCACCCCAGCGTCAAACTGCATTTGCGCCCCCCCTGCCTGCATGGCGCCCACCAAGACGGCCGCCGGAATCACCCCCAGCGGGTGAGTCTTGGCCAGCAGGGCGATAGTGATGCCGTCAAACCCCAGACCAATGTTAAAGCCTGGCTGAAAACGGCCGACTACCCCCAGTGTTTCAATGGCGCCCCCCATACCCGCTAAAAAACCGCTGAAGGCCATGGTCAACATAATGATCTGCGCCACCTTGATGCCTGCATAATGGGCAGCATGTGCGTTCAGCCCAGTGGTGCGCACAGCATACCCCAACGTCGTCCGATACAGCAAGTAATAGGTTAATACGGCCATCAAGCAGGCAATTAAAAAGCCAAAAGGATAGCCGGCAATTTTGGGGATGACGGCCGTGGCCAGCACGGTTGGTGTCCGAGCAATGATCCCTTCTGCCTTCCACGGTCCGTTGGCCAGGTAATCAGTGATATTAATGGCGATGAAATTCAGCATAATAGTCGTAATAACTTCATGCGCCCCTGTGTAAGCCTTTAATGCTCCAGATATGGCCCCGTACACCGCCCCGGCCAGGCTGCCGCCCACCAGCGCCAGCGGCAAGTGAATGAGAAACGGCAGCCCCTCAAAGGCAAACCCGATGTACGCAGCCACAATAGCGCCTATCAACAACTGTCCCTGGCCACCGATGTTAAACAGGCCGGCCTTAAAGGCAAAAGCAACCGCCAGCCCCCCTAAAATTAATGGGGTTGCCTTTTCCAGCGTGCGGGCAAAGTTATTGGCGCTGCCAAATGCGCCCCGAAGCAGGGCTACATAAGCCTCAAGAGGATTCGACCTAGACACCAAAAGAATAAGGGCCCCAATCAACAGGGCCAACAAGACGGATAATAATGGCACACTGATGGCCCGCCAAATACGCCTGAACATGGCCATAATCTGGTTCCCACCTGCCCGTTCTTTTTTCTGTTCTGCTGCCGCCATCGTCAGAACCTTGTCCCTTACATCTAAAATAACGTCTCGTTTGGCTGAAGTGATGGCTTCAAGCGCATCCATTCGTTTTGTAACGTATGTATAGACGAGCCCTTAGCCAATAAACAAGAATGTGCGACGCACCCGGGAGCACATCGCACATTCCTTTTTCATGTCAAACGAAATGACAGATCATCAATTAACCACCAGGGTTATAACCAGTTTCAATAGAACCGTCTTGCAAACCGGCATCAATTTCATCCAGTTTTGCTTTGATATCGGCTGTCACAACCGTGTCACTAAAATCATGGAAATCTGCCAGGCCCACCTGGCCCACAAAATTACCACCGGGGAAGCTGCCATCCTGGGCCATCTTTACCAGGTCAAACACACCAGGGGTAATCAACTTCACCGCACTGGAGACCAGGCACGGATGCGCCTCAGGCACGGTCAGCCATTGGTCGGTATCCACACCAATGCAGTAAGCTCCTGCCTGGCCGGCTACCTCAATCAGGGCACCATTACCCGTCTTACCACCGGCACCAAAGATCACATCGGCCCCCTGATCCAAAGCCTGGCGCGCCGTGCTGGCGCCCCACTCTGGATCCGTAAAGGCGACGTCCAGGCCACCCGGATGGTAGGTGGAGATTAG
>WYBM01000067.1 GCA_011525915.1 Ardenticatenaceae bacterium
CAGCCGCTTGGAAATGCTTTTGCTTTCGTTTCTTGGTTGTCATGTTGGTCTTCAAATCCTTGTTGTTGGTTAGTATCTATTCTCTTTCTGTTTGAAGACCCTGTCCATTTCCGTCTGAACTATAACAGCAGCCTTTATTCAATTGCCAGGCAGCTACTAGGCGTGAATGAAATTTTCCTACAAACTTTTCAGTTCGTCGGCAACTTCGAGTAACCGGAAGAGTGCCAAGCCTCACATTTTCCGGCTCCCGTAACTGCAACAGACCCCACACTGACCAACGACGACGAACCAGTCTGGCTGCCATCAATGGGGTGCGATAACGGTCGTTTTCCGTACTTGTCACTCGTGCCCTACTGACATTCTGCTTCCCTCTGTACACGGCCGTCTAAAAACCCAGTCCATCAATCTACGTTCGTTTACTGCTTGTGGTAACGGGTTTCCAGACGTAGAATGCCATTATGCTCATTGGTTATGCTCGCGTTTCAACTTTAGAACAGAATGCTTCACTGCAAATTGATGCACTAAAACAGACTGGGTGCGAGAAAGTCTTTCAGGACAAAATCAGTGGTGCCAAGGCTGAACGGCCGGGGCTGCATGAAGCATTGGAATTTCTGCGAGAGGGCGACACCCTTGTCGTATGGCGACTGGATCGCCTAGGCCGCTCCCTTAAGCACCTGATTGAAACCGTCATGCAGCTGGAGGAACGCGGCATTCGGTTTCGCAGTCTGCAAGAAAACATTGACACCAATACCAGCGGCGGTCGGTTAATATTCCATATCTTTGGCGCCCTGGCCGAGTTTGAACGCAACCTGATTCGGGAACGGACGATAGCGGGACTGACAGCCGCTCGTGCTCGTGGACGTAAAGGCGGTCGGCCTAAAGTTCTGGATGCCAACAAACAAGCTTTAGTCCGTAAACTGTATGACGAAAAGCAGCATACTGTTAAAGAAATCTGCCAAATGTTGGGGATTGCCAAGTCAACGCTGTATGCCTATCTGCACAAGCCTATTTATGTGAATCAGGAAATAACAACCACGCGCCAGGAACGAGATGAATCAATCCTTGGTTTGCGATGATACCTGCTGGCTGGTATTTCAGTAAGTGGTGATTGATTCGGGGTGCAGGGTGGTGTAGGATAACGCCACTATGATTCGAACCTCCATCGCGTTACCAGAACCACTTTACCACCACCTCACCATCACGGCCAAAGCTGAGAAAACTTCGGTGGCGGCACTCGTGCGTGAGTTGCTGAGCAAAACGCTCATTGCCAGGGAGGAGAAACAGCTTGACCGCGTATATCGAGGATTGGAACAACTGCAAGGTATTGGCAGCCAGGACATTACCGACGCCTCGACGACGATTAACGATCTGTTGTATGGTCATCAAGGGGGATGGAGGGGCGGTGCCAAATAAGTTCCAGGTGCTTGTGGATAGTGATGCGTTTGTCGGTTGGCTCTTTCCCCGCGATCCCCACTTTGAGACGGTGCAAAAACTATTCCAAAACATCAAACAACAACGCTTACACCTGGTAACCACCAGTTGGGTTGTAGCCGAAACGGCCACTGTTCTCAGTCATAAGCAGGGGCAGGATTTGGCTCGAACGTTCCTCCAGCGAATGGGACAAATCCCCTTTCCGACGATCTTCATTGATGAGAGCTTGCAGCAAGCGACAACAACCCTTTTTGCCCAACAGGAAAAACGGGGTACCAGTATGGTGGATTGTGCTAATGTAGTGGTGATGCGCCGGTTTCAGATTCCCCAGATTTTAAGTTTCGATAAGGCCTACGCCAAACAATATGATGTCGCTACCGTTGCTTAGCAAGCATCACATTTACCCCATCTGGATAGTTCACTTTCTCTGGATTGAGTCGCTTAATAATGTCTGGGCAACATAGCGCAGTTCCGGCCAGAAAACATCATGAATGTAATGGCTGCACATGATCTCCCCTATCCTCTGCCTGTGTTCGGCCGTTAATTGGGCAATCTCTTCCTCATCCAGGTTCGCCCGCATCAGGTCCTCTTCAGAGATTTCTATCGTGGGATAAGCACTTTCCAGTTCTGTCGTGCGGAGTGGCCATCGCTGGGCCATTAAATGTAAGAAGTACGGCCGGTATTCATGTTCCATGATAGTGCCAACAAACTGAAGGGCCAGCGCCACCTTGTGCTCGTCAGGCAAGGTCTGCCATAAGATGTGCATCTGCGCCATTTCTGGCGCGTGCGAGTCTGGCGGTGGATAGGTTTCGTTTTGCTCAATGGGCATGATCACTGTGACGGTATCAAATCCCACGGCCGTACACAAGCACCACCGCTTCATTCAAACCCCGAGCCGCACTGCTTCAAAGACATGTACCGCTGCCGGTCGATGATAATCCGATATGGTCGAGAACATCGACGCCCAACAGTTGTCCAGATTGTACCCATTGCCTCGTCACGCGAATGTCCTCCAGGCCGGTCGGTAAACCAGTTTTCTTTTTCTGGCACAGGCCATTGTAGCCCGCCGTGGCCGGGCTCAACAGTCAGGTTGGCCGTGAACGAGGGGGTTGGTGGAAAGGAGGATTTGAGAGAATGGGAATCGCTTAATCGTCGAGCGTGTCCCACGTCTGGCGCAAGACGTAAAGCAGGTTCACCAGGAACTGCTCCGCGCCCTCTTTCTTGATGGCTTGCGTGGCCGCCGCCACCCACTCCTCATCGGAAACCAGCGCCGGGAAAGGGCCCATGCCCGCATACACGGGGTTGCTAATCATCCCTCGCACTTCGGCCGGGGTGATGTCCCCCGTCTGGCCGGAAGTACGGAAGGCGGCGTTAGGTGGTGGTAGTTTGCGCTGGCTGGATTTCTTGGTCATCAGTATCTCCTCATGTCTCGATATCGCGCTCCATTATAGCGGGGTTATGGCCATGGCGACACATCGGCACCCCTATGTTTAAAAAGCAGGCGCGTGTTAGACTGTGGCCAGCTATGACGGCCGAGCAGTCACCACCATCCCCAGTTGAATCAGAACTGATAAGCCCAGAGGCGCTCCTGCAGACAAAAGAAACCTTGCTGGCCGCCTGGTCGCGGCTGCCGGCGGCGCACCAGACAACGATGGCTCTTGTGTTCCTGAAAGAGGTGCAGCAGGGCGACTGGGGACCTTGGCTGCGCCAGGCCATGGACCTCACTGGGCCACCTGAGGCAGCACCTACAGAACCTCAGTTTCCCGTCATCAACCTCAGCCGCCAGGCGTTGATCCGCGCTTTTGACGAAGTTGAACTCGCCCAGTTGACCGACCAGGACATTGCCCAGATAGCTGAAGAAATGGGTATGGCATTCACCGTCGATCCCGGTTTCTGGTATGCGGTGGAGATGATGGGCCGGCGCCTGTTGACAGAGAAGGAAACCCTCTCCGAGGATAGCGGCGAACTCCCTCAGGCGCAAACTGGTGAGGAACCGCATACAAATGAGGCCGGTTTTTCAACCTGGATGCAGGCCGTGGACCGCTGTGTCTGGCTGGTGGCCGGTTGCAGCGTCTACGATTTACCCGACTGTAACTTCCGTCCCCTGTTTGCCGAGGGCGTGTCCCCCGCGGAAATGGCCAACGAGGTCTTGCTGCTGGCCGGCTTTGAGATGCTGGAATAAGGGGCTTTGTTGTCTCGTCCTCTCTCCTGTTTTTTCTATACCCGTGCCCTCTTGAACCCATAACGATAGGGATGCTATGGTGAGTCATCCCATCTATGTCACCAGAAACGAATCACATACCAGATTGGGCCGCGCGTGAGCGCATGCAAGACGTGACCTGGATTGGCCAAAACCTGGACCTCTTCTGGCAAACGGCCGTCCAGGGCGCCCATCTCCTCGGCCGCGGCGCCATCGTCGTAGATGTGGAGTCCCGGCCCTTGGGCAGCGGCAACCTGTTCGCCTATTTCGCCCAAGCAGATGTGGCACAGTATGAGGATGTGAACATCAACCGCCTGGTGGCCGGTTATGAACCGGAGACGGAACTGGTCGTGGTCCTGCTCAAACCAGGAGCCCGCACCAGCAGCTACCGCCTACGGCCGTTGCCACCTCAGCCGTAAACGTCCCTACACTCAATGGTCGTTGTGAAAGGACGGCCGCTCCTGGTAAGATGGCCGTAGAGACGGTGGTGCCACGAAATGCGGGCATACGGGTAGGCATCATGGCCTGTATCCCCTATGCCATCTCTGAACCAGCCACTGTCTATGCCGGTTAGCCTATTTAGCCTTCAAATCATTATGACCGAGCGGGAGCCAGCTAAAGAACCGATTCAACCGGGCACGCTGTTCTATCTCTGGCATCCAGAGACAGAAGCCGTTTTCTCCGGCTACGGCCTGACGCTGGCCCAAGGCCGTACCGATAGATTGGTCGGTCTGCTTATGGTGGACCGGCCGCAACCGGTCTCTATCGAATGGTTAGAACAAGTGGGCCACACCTTTGGTGGCTACCAACTGCTGGCCATGACCACCTCCGGTGAGCAAGGCATCGCCTGCCAGATGCACATCGAGCCAGAGAGTCTGCCCTATCTGCGCCAATTCCCTTCGGCAAAATCGGCGGCCATCCAGGCCGCGTTACGGCCGTGGCTGGAGTACTTACCGCAGCCGGTCTTTACGGTGCAGTGGGATGAAAGTAGCCGTACCTGGCGCAGCCAATTCGCCGTGAGCTCGGAACTGCCACCGGCGCTGAAGGAAGTTTTCGCCCGCACCGGCTATGGCTGCGCCGCCGTGGAAACGGACAGGGGCATCATCCATGCCTGTCACGCATCTGAGGCGGACATCGCCGGTTTTGCCGGTAAGCCGATCTGGTTTCAGTGGCAGTTGATTCAGATGCCCACGGCGCCGCTGGTGCGTCTGGAATTGGCGATCCTCGACAATCCCACCCAGCCTTACCGCTTTGAGTCCTTCCTCAACGTCGGCGAACCCCACCAGCTGCGCATCCTGGCCCGGCTGGCCAGCCAGGCAGAACTCCACCTCGCCTTTTATGGCCAGGATTTAACTTATCGATACACGAAGTCCATCGCCCACGATGAGCAGCAGTGGCAGCAGTTGGATGAGCTGACGGAGATGGCGCTGGCTTACTGGCAAGCCTTGCCCCCAGAACAGCGTGATTTTGACCGGGCCAAGGCCGCTTACCTGCGCCAGTCCTGGTAATGCTGCACAGAGTGCTTTCTGCTCCCAACTTTTCTCTTCCCTACGGCGCCTTTACGGCATTGCTTGCTACTATAATATGAAGGATGGCCGTTTACAGATGTCCCCCATCATCGTGGGCATCGATGAGGAAGGGCTGGCGATGATCAGCTCCCGCGAGACGGCTTACAAGGTGAAGAACCTGCGCCGCGACCCGCGGGCCTCAGTCTGTGTTTTCGTGGATGGCTTCTTCGGCCAGTGGTTGCAGATTGACGGCACGGCCGAAATCCTCTCCCTGCCAGAGGCGATGGAGCCACTGGTCAGCTTCTACAAGGCGGTCGTTGGCGAACATCCAGATTGGGAGGAGTATCGCCAGGCGATGGTGCAGGAGCAGCGGCCGCTCATTCGCATCCGCATCGAACACGCCGGCCCGGACAGGCGTGGCTGAGAAGTTGTTCAATTTGTCCCTAAAAAGATTGCCAAAATCTGCATTTGCCTTATCCTTCTTGGTGAGGGATACCTGATAAGTCTACTTATCTCTCATCTCGAAGTTATTCATTACGACCGAGAGAGAAGGGAGGTGAGTATACCGTGGAACTATCATTTATACCGGTTTTCAATCCGATCGCGCCTGTGTTTGCCGGCGCCCTCTTACTCTTGTGGGCGATGTTTCTAAAATATATAAACGAACATCACACAATAGACAAGGGAAGAAGCAAACGACGGCGAGGTCAGAAGAAAAGTAGGAAGTAGTTGATACTTCAGCGGGAGACTATCCAATCGGGTATCTCTCGTTGTTTTCCTCTTTGATGCGCTCCCTTTTTAATCCATCCCTTCATGACTTGATAAGTTCCAATTGTAATAACATCCGCCGTCTCATCCGATCATTGCGCCAGGCTGTAAACAGGTGTAACAAGCTGGCGCCCATACCCACGGCAGGCACGTAAAACACGATGAAACTACCCAGAAGCGAAAACAGGCTGGGCCAGCTAAGCACATTCTGTTTGAGGGTAGGGTGATCGGGCATCAACAGATGGGATTCACGGATGGGGAGTTCATACCCCTTCGCCTCAAACGCCGGTTTTAGACACATATCCAGGTGAGTGGCATAGGCATCTAGCGCCGTGGCTCCCCAATAGACAACAAGGACACTCATGGAAATCCATCGTGGCGGCATCGGGTCAAAAACGGACAGGAACACCTGCTGCAAACCCATGGTCAACCCCAAGACCACCGGTCCAAAGTAGCGGATGTCTTCAAATCGATGGTGAGGATATACCTGACTGGCCTGCTGTCGTAGGTGTTCATCGATTGTTTTCAGGCATGGCCTCTTTGTATGTGTCATGGTTTTTACTGGCTATGGAGTTATTATATCAATTGGTGTCAAAGTTGTAATTCCGTAGGGAAGCCGTAGGAAAATCGTTGTTGTCTTTTATGCCCAATGAGTGGGCACAGAAAAAACATGGGGATATACTCTTGCCAGTTGTAGCCATTGTGCCAGGGAGTGCATCACGGCACATATTTAGGGTTTCATAGCCAATGGAGGTGCCCGTGCCAGAGAAAAGCGAGTTTATTTCCGATTATTGCGAAGGTTCCAAGTGTAGTGATCACTGCGAAAACGGCATGACATTTATCCCCTGACATGATGATGTTTGTTATTACAATGCAACTTCATGGTTGGTTTTATACGTTGCCAGCGACTTATGCCAGCCTCAACCAGCATTAATCGCAACTACAGCCTACAAAAGGCCCTGATAGCTTTGCCGACTGTTTAAAAAGTTACGCCAACCTCATCAAGCCTGTGGCGCTCCTGTTAATGGGACGTTACGATTGACATTCAAGTTTCCCTGATAGGGAAGTTTATCCAAGAGACCTGGAAAGAAGCGTTTTACCAGTTTGTCGTGAGCACATTCGTCGCGGAATGTTTTGGAGGAGGATCATGTCAATATATCAAGTCTTGTCGCGCACTATCGTCAAACTTGCAAAACAAAAAGCTCTCGTGTTGTTTTTCAGCTTAATGCCAGCCTTAGTGCTTTTAGGCAGTCTGTTTGTTTTTGTCTACAGTGTTCAAGCTGAAGCGAAAGGTGGCTTAAGTCACTCCATTACAAAACCTCTTCCATTACTAGAACACGCCTTCGGTCTGACTCTCAGTAAATTCCCAGCAATAAGTTCACAAATGCGTGAAACATTTATGTTGCAATCGGGCAACGAGATAGGGGTTAGCGGGACGCTGAAACGAGTGAGTCTCAGTTCAGCTGGCGTTGAAGGTAATGATGACAGCTTCCATACAGTGCTATCGGGTGACGGCCGTTATACTGTCTTTACGTCTGAGGCAACAAATCTTGTGGCCGGAGATTCAAACGGTCTGAGAGATGCTTTTGTGTATGATCGAGAAACCGGGCAAACGAGGCGGTTGGCATGCTCTTCCGAAGGAAGTCTACCCACTACAGAAAACGACGGGCATATTGCTATCTCGCGCGATGGCACTGTCATCGCTTGTACTAACGCTGGCGAAGAAGAAGGCGAAATTATTGTCTATAGAAATTTCAACAGTAGCAGCGAGACATCTGAGGTTGCCGTATCAGCCTCTAATTCTATTTTCGATCTCAGCATTTCTGCCGATGGCCGTTATATTGCTTTTACTTCGACTGCTTCGGACCTAGTTCCGAACGATACCAATGGTTATCAAGATGCATTTGTCTACGATTCGCAAAACGAAGACATCACGCGGATTAGTATGGGGTTAAATGATCAAGAAGCAAATCACGTTACCCATGACACGGCGATTTCAGATGATGGTCAATTTATTGCTTTTGCGTCGAATGCTTCCAATTTGGTGTCTAACGATACGAATAATACAAGTGATATTTTCCTTTACTCGCAGCAAGCTGAGACGATCGAACGGATTAGCGTAGGTTCAAGTGGAGGTCAATTGGCTGGGAATTCAACCGGACCATCTTTGTCGGCTGATGGCTCGGTCGCAGTCTTCGAGACGAGTCACTATTTTAATCTTGACCTTTTTATTGACCTCGTTGTGTGGCGCCAAGGTGAAGGAACCGAAGGAATTTTGGTAGCGTCTCACCCCTTTCCAAATAACCTTGGTGTGGCGTTTCGATCAGTTTTATCAGGAGACGGCCGTTTTATTATATTTCACTCGAACGATGAAACCCTGGCATCTGGAGATAATAATGGCTATACAGATGTTTACCTCTATGACCGAGAAACCGATGAAATGCGGATCATAAGCACTTCAGAAAACAGTGTACAAGGCAATGACGACAGTCTTGGCAGACCAACCATTTCTTATGACGGCTCTTTTGTTGCTTATTCTTCAGCAGCATCTAATTTAGTAGCAGATGATACAAACAATGCACGGGACGTCTTTTTGTTGGATCGTCGTGGCTACTTGACGATTTATCCCGGTCAGGATTGGAATGTGGAATGTCCCTTCTGTAGTGTGGCTGACACCCAACAATTCGTCAATGGCATCAACCCCCGCACCGGCAACTTTGTACACGGCGACGCCTTCCTGAAAACCCCTGTGGCTGGCGACAGCCTGGCTTTTAGCTACATGTATATCTCCGAAGCCCGAGACTTGTACACGACGACAATGGGCTATGGCTGGGGACACTACTATGAGATGTCACTGGATTTCGACAGCACGGCTCTGACCCATACCGTTGTCATGAGAGCTCCTGGCGGCTCGCGTTTCCCCTACTATGGCAACGGTGACGGCACTTATCAACGATATCCCGGCGTTACTGCCGCTTTAATCCGCACCGAGGGTGCTAATCCCGAAGACACCACCTACGAAGTTACAACTTACAACCAGTTCAAAGCCACCTTTGACTATCAGGGGCGGCTGATTGAACGTGAGGATCCCAATGGCAACGCCGTTTCCTTTACTTATGCCGACTTTAATGGCACAGAACGCCTCTACCGTGCGAGCCAGGGCAGCCGTTATCTAGAGTTTGATTATTACCCTACCGGCGGCCGTCTGCACACCGTCACCGACAATGCCAATCGTACCGTGACCCTTAGTTACCAGGGTGATGACCTGCATACCGTCACCGACCCCGGTAATGCTGTCATCACCTATGAATATGACGTAGGCGATAATCTCTTAACAGAGATCGTAGACGGCACGGGGGTCACGGTCAAGCAAATCTTCTACGACAATCAAGACCGGGCCTACCGGATACAAGATGGTGAGGGCAACATCCTGGTAGACGCCAATTTTGGTAGTGGTAGCACACTCAGTTCTTCCTCCAGTGAAGACCTCTCGGCCGTTACGGTTGTCACCGCCACCGGTACGGTGATGACCTTTACCTACGGTGTGCGGGGCACACTGATAGATGTTGTCTATGCCTGTGACGATAGCACCCCTGGTTGCCAGAGCAATACCGGCGTCAGCTACGATTACAACTTTAAGCAGAGCGCGGTGCAAGACGCTAACGGCAATCCTCCAACAGAATTACGCTGGAACGACAGCGGCAGCAACCTGGAATACAAGCAGGATACCTTAGGTCATGAAACGTTCATGACCTATGATACCTTCAATAACTTGACGCAAACGATAGACGCCCGGCTTAATCCCACGACTTACACTTACAAATACACCGACCCGAATGATCCCAACTGGCCCTATCTGCCTACTTTCCGCAGCGGTGTGACGGATACGCTTGGGAACACGACCGTGTATACCCCCACCATCGCCGGTGAGACCGGACCTATCGATGGCTTACCCTACGAAGAACGAGACGCTAACGGCGCCGTCACCCGTTACGGTTACAACGCCTACGGCCAGATTACACAGACCGTGCGGGCGCTGGGCACGCCGGACGCCATCACCACCACTTACGGCTATGATGCCATCGGCCGCCTCATCACCACCACCCAGACCTCGGCGCTGGAAAGCCAGACAGCGGTTAACGCGTATAACGCCAACAACCGCCTGATAGCCACCATTGCCAACTGGCAAGACCTGCCTCATTGGACGGACTGCACCTTTGACCCTGGCCCCCGCGATGAGAACGTCTGTACCCTTTACCGCTATGACGATGCCGGTCGCACTATCTCCACCACCAACGCTTTGGGGCAAACAAATCTCACTTTCTACAACGATGCCGGCCAAGTGGTCACCAGCGTCGTCAACTACGATGGCCTCACTACCTTCGCTTCGCTTTGCACGGATTTCACCAATCCCGACCCGGAATACAACCTCTGCTCTCTCAGCGGCTACGATCAGTACGGCCGTGTTGTCACCACCACCGACAGCCTCGGCCGCCAGACGGTGACGGTGTATGACGCCCTGGGCCGTAGCGCCGGCACCATTGTCAACAGCGTCAACGTGACCACCCTGGCCGGCTGCGTCTTCCCCCCATCCCAGCCTGACCGGGACTTGTGCACTCTGTACCAATATGACAACGTGGGCAACACGGTCATCGTCACCGATACGCTGGGCCGGATGACTTATACGGAGTATGATGCCCTCAACCGAGTGAGCGCCAGTATCAATAACTGGGATGGCGGCAGTTATCCACCGGATATGGATGCAGAATGTACCGGCTTGCCGCGAGAGCGGGACTTTAACATCTGTACCTGGCACACCTATGATGAAATGGGCAATACCATCTTTGTCACCAATACCCTGACGCAGACCACCCGCACTTTCTACGACGAACTCAACCGGGTCGTGGCCACTGTGGCCAACTGGCAGCCGGGCTTCAACGATCCCAGCCAATGCAATCTTTCATCAGATAACACCGATGATAAAAACGTCTGCACCGTGTATGGCTATGACGCCGCCGGCAACCAGATCACAACCACCAATGCCCTCAGCCAGACGACCCTGACCGTCTATGATGCCGCCAACCGGCCGTTCCTCACCGTACAGAATTGGGATGGCACAGCGATAACAGCCGCCAACTGGCCACAAACCTGTGACTTTCCTCCGGCTGTAGCTGACGTAAATGTCTGTGCTGTTACCTTCTACGATAGCCTGGGGCGGCGCAGCGCCAGCCAGGATGCGCTGGGTAACGTCACCGCCTATGACTATGATGGCCTGGGCCGGGTGATCACCACCACCCAGACCCTGACACAGCCCAACAACATCGCCATTCCCATCACCCGCGTCGTCAGCTACAACGCTCTGGGCAACCAGCTCAGCGTCACCGACGCCAACGGGCACAGCACCACGTATGAATACGACAGCCTCAACCGGCTGGTGCAAACGATAACGGCGGAAGGCATCACCAGCACGCAGGCGTACAACGCCGCCGGCTGGGTCATCACCCGCACCAACGGCCTGGGGTACGAAACCGTCACCGGCTACGATTTGCTGGGTCGCCGCCTGACGATGACCAACCCCTTAAGCCACCTCACCACCTATACGTATGACGCCCTGGGCAACCAGGTACAGATGGTGGATGCTGAGGGGGTTACTACCACCTATGCAAATGATGGCCTCAACCGGTTGACGGCCGTCATCGAAAATGATGTGCCGGGCAATCATCCCGCCTCGGAAACAGATGTGCAGACGCAATACGTCTACGATGCCCTGGGCAACCGGGTGGTCATCACCAACGCCCTCGGTTTCACCAGCACCACCACCCTTTACGATGGCCTCAACCGGCCGGTGGTGGTGGCGGATGCCCTGGGCAACCAAATGGAAACGGCCTACAATGCCCTGGGGCTGCGCGCCGTCATCACCGACGCCAACGACGCCCGTACCGAATACAGCTATGATGGTCTCAACCGGGTGTCCGTCGTCACCTACTTGACCGATGGCGAATTGGTGACCACCACTTATGATGCCCTGGGTCACCGGCTGGCGATGACCGACAGCGTGGGCGTAACCACCTACGCCTATGACAATCTGTATCGCCTGCTCACCGTCACCAACCCCTTCAACGAGGTGGTGGGCTACCGCTATGACCGGGCGGGCAACCGCACCCACCTCATTTACCCCGACGGCCGTACCGTCACCTACACCTACGACCTGGACAACCGCCTCGTCCAGGTGGCGGATTGGGATGGCGGTTTTACGAGCTACGGCTATGACGCTGCCGGTCGCCTGCTCACCACCACCCTGCCCAACGGTGTGGCCACTGTCTACACCTACGATACTGCCAACCGGCTGACCGAATTGACCCATACCGACACCAGCGATGGCTTGCTGCTGGCCCGGTACGAGTATGGTTACGATAACCTGGGTAACCGCACGGCCGTGACGGAGACGATGCGCCTGCCGCAGAGTGCGGGCCAGGCGTGGCTGCCGGCCGGGGTGGCCGGCGGTGAAGAGGCGCCGCTGACGGCCGAGGCAGCCGTGGCCGCCATTCAACCGGAAGAGATAACGTTGGATAAAGACCATATGGCGCGTCCCTCACAGGAGCAACCGCCACCGCCAGAGCCACGGCCGCAACCACCCCGGTCGTTGACGACCCAACCGGCCACGTCGTTGGGCCTGGATGCCGTGACGCCGCCCTTTGACCCGGTCGACATCGCCGAGCGTGCCCGCAACCGGGTGCAGACCGGGCCAGATGGCCGTGCTTTCCTCATCCGGCCGGCCCACACCGCGCACTTTGCTGAAGAAGGAGCCTTAACCTTCGTGCCAATGGTGTCCGAGACTGTCGGCCTCAGCCTGACCCTGAATCCGGAGACACCGCTCACCGTTTCCGTGGCCCTGGCCGGCGTCCGTGTGGGGACGCATGAGTTGTCTATCGCGCCCGTGCCCGGTCAGCGTGAGGTCACCGACAACGTGGTGCGCCTGCCCCGTGGGCCGCGCCTGGTGGAGGAATTTATCGCCGGTGATGGCGGCATTGAACAGCGCTGGCAGGTGGAGAATATCCCCAATGGCTGGTCAGGCGACCTGGTGCTGGCCGTGGAAGCGACCACTGCCTTCTCCGTGAGTGTGGACGATGAAGGCTTTGTCTTCGCTGCCCCTACCCTGGAAGGAGAAAGCGTGCCCGTCGTTCGCTACGGTCGTGCCCTGGCCATTGACGCCAGCGGCGCCGAGCAATGGGCACAATTAAGCATGACAGAACTAACGCCTGCCCCCGACGGCCGTCACCGCTACCTTCTGCAAATGTCCATCCCCGCCGCCTGGCTGGCAGCGGCCCAATACCCGCTGCTCATCGACCCCTTGCTGAGCAACCTGGTGCGCCTGGAGCAAAGCGCCCCGGCCAGTGCCCAGCAGAAAGTGGAAGTCGCTTATAACTCTGACCAGGATGAATTCTTGCTCGCGTGGGAAGATTACCGCAACGGCAATTGGGACATCTACGCTCAGCGCGTGAACGGCGATGGCGCCCTGTTGGGTGAAAACTTCATCATCACCAACGCTACCTACCGTCAAAGCGACGCCCGTCTTGCCTACGGCAATGGCATCTACCTGGTGGCCTGGCGCCACTTCCCCAGCGCCTCGACCAACTACTATGATGTCTACGCCACCATTATCTCCGGCACCGGCCAAATCCTGACCAACAGCATCCCCATTGCCACCGACAGTGGTTACTGGGACAGGGAATCCCCCACCGACGTGGTCTTCAACAGCACCTCTGGGGAATTTCTGGTGCTTTGGCAGGATAGAACCACAACTTATTGGGATGCCTGGGGGCGGCACGTGGCTTCTAATGGCAATCTGGGGAGCCCCATCCAGATTACCTCCCAAGCCAGCTGGCACGAGGAAAATGCCGCTCTTGCTTATAACCCAGATGATGATGAATACCTGATAGTGTGGCGGCGACATGCCGGGGGTAGTGTGCAAGTGTTAGAAGGGCAACGCCTGGATGGAGATGGCACGCTGCTCGGTTCCGTCATCGACATCGGTGATGGTAGTGGCTTTGAGCAGAATCCAGATATTATCTACCTGGCAGCGGCTGATCGCTATGTGGTGGTCTGGAATGATACCCGCAACAGTGGCAGTAGTAGCTATGATATCTATGGCCAGTTAGTGAATGCAGATGGCAGCCTGGACGGCAGCAATTTTGTCGTCAGCGCGGCCGCGGTTGAGGAACGACTGCCGCGGCTGGCGGTAGACGCCAACACCGGTGGCGCCCTGGTCGTCTGGCGGCAGAGTAGTGGCGGCAGTACTAGCCACGATCTCTACGGCCGTCTTCTGGATAGCAATGGCGATGTAGCCGGAAACAGCTTTATCATTCAGGCTGTAAGCGCAGTCCAGGAGGCTCCTGTGCTGGCGCAGAATGGCGCCAGTGATTTCCTTGTTGCCTGGCAGGATGAACGCCATGGCAACCTTGACATCTTTACCCGGATGCGGCTGGCCGACGGCAGTTGGGGCGGGGCGGGCATGGCCCATCCCGCCCCCGGCGACCAGGAAAAGCCGCAAGTGGCCTATAACCCCGATGACGACGAATACCTGGTGGTGTGGCAGGATTACCGCAGCGGCGCCGATTGGGACATCTATGGCCAGTTGGTGGCCGGCGATGGCTCGCTGGTGGGCCAGAACATCGCTATTGATACCACGGGCACCAAGCACCAGATACGGCCCTACGTCGCCTATGGCACCGAGGAGTACCTGGTGGCCTGGCAGCATTACACGGACAACAATAATACCACCCACGACGTCTACGGCCGTGTCATTTCCCGCACCGGCAGCTTTGTCACCAGCGCCTTTGTCATCGCCAACAGCACCGATGGCGGCGGCAGGGCCGTCCTGGATGTGCCCAATGATGTGGTTTACAACAGCGGCAGTGACCAGTTCCTGGTGCTGTGGCAGGTGGAGGCCAGCACGGGTAATTGGAATATCTCCGGCCGGCACGTCTCCCCCACCGGCGCCACCGGCTCTGTTATCTCCATTGCTGCCGCCGCCGGCTCAGAGCAAGATGCCGCCGGCGCTTACAACCCCGATGACGACCAATACCTGGTGGTGTGGGATACGCCTTCGGGGCAGTTTGATGCCCTCTACGGCCGTCGCCTCACCGGTGGCGGTACGGTCACGACCACCGATGCCATTGCCATTTCCACTCAGGCGGACATGGCCTCCGTTGCCGACCTGGTGTACCTGGCTGGCACAGAGCAGTACTACGCCGTCTGGATGAAGGGCAACTTTGGTTTTCAGAATGGCGACGTGCAAGGGCGGGCCATCACCCCCGATGGCAGCACCGGCAGCACAGTAACGCTGGCGGCCACCAGCCGCGATGAGCGCCAACCCCGGCTGGCGGTGGACAGCAGCGGCGCCTTGCTGGTGTGGCAGAAGAGCAATGTCAGCAGCGGCTACGACCTGTATGGCCAGGCGCTGGATGCCAGTGGCTTGCCTGATGGCGATACCTTCACCATCCAGGAAACGGCCGGGGACCAGCAGAATCCGGCTGTGGCTTACGGCAGCAACCTGCGTTACCAACTCGCCTGGCAGGATGACCGTGAAGGCGAATGGGACCTCTACACCACTTCCCTCGACCGCAGTTACCAGTTTGTCACCATCCAGTACGACTATGACCCCCTCTACCGGCTGACATCTGCTACTTACAGCGGTGACATTCTGGGTACCTATGGCTACGAGCATGATGCCTTAGGCAACCGCACGGTCTATACAGCGACCATTACCAGTACCATCGTCACCACCTATAGCTATAACGCCGCCAACCAGTTGGTAACCGCCAAAGCCGACAACAGCCCCGATACCTGGTATTATGTCTTTGATGGCAACGGCAACCAGGTGCGGCAGGTGCCCAATGGCCTCACCCCGGCCAATGGCGAAACCCGCTACACCTTCGACCAGCGTAACCGGCTGGTCCAGGCGGAAACCCATGATGGCAGCAATTACCAGTTGCAGGCCGAAGCCGTGTATGATGGGCAAAACAACCGGGTGCAGACGATTAGTCACCTCACCGGCAGTCCGGTGGTCGTTACCTACACGGTGGATATCCAGAATCGGAGCGTACCGCTGGTGATTGACTACGAGACGGGGAATGATACCTTGTTACTCTACGGGCTATTTGGCGTGGGCGAATACCTGGATGCCTGGCAATACTACCTGGGTGATGCCCAGGCCAGTGTACGCCAGCTCACAGACAGCAACGGGGATGTGACGCTGGGGCGTACCTATGACGCCTTTGGTCTGCTCCTGCAACAAACCGGGAGTGAAGCGCCTGTCTTTGGCTTTGCCGGGGCACAGGCCGGTGTTGGTGGCCTGCTGTACATCAACGGCCGGTACTTTGATCCGGCCACCGGCCGTTTCCTCTCGCCAGACAACAGCCGCTTTGACCCTATGCGGCCAGGCACACTCAATGGGTACCTCGCCTCATTATTGCTGGCCAATCCTGGCGCCATGCTGTTTCCTCCCTTCCTCATCCTCAGTTGGCGTAAAAGGAAAATTAAGGGTGGTCACTACATGCTGTTATTGCTGGCAGGGATTGGCCTGGGTCTGACGCTGAGCGCTTGTGGTCAAGATGGTGGTGGCACCTCCACACCACCATCGACACCACCCATACAGCCCCCAACGACGCCTCCCCCATCTAACACGCCACCGCCTCCATCCAACACACCACCACCAACGAGTACACTGCCACCGCCTCCATCCAACACACCACCGCCCATTCCTACAGTAACAGATACACCCTGCCCACCCACGATAACGCCAACAGTAGGACCTCCCCCCCAGCCACCAGGTATTAAGCGAGAAACCTGGGATGCTTATGTTGATCTTTGGTATTTGCTTAGGCAAGAGAATTCCCCTTATTTAATGCCGGATGGCAAATTGGATGATCAATACCTTGTAGCAACACTGATAAAAATAGAAATAGAGAGCGCACTAAGAGAAATAACCTCTTACAGGGCTGCACTAGAAGCTATATCCTACCACTACCATAATTTTGGTTGTGAAGGCGAGTGCAAATCACTACAACAACAATTGGAGTGGATGGACAGTATGCAAAACTGGTGGGATAGAAGAGGAAGATCCTTGCCTGTCATTTCCGATGACTGTTATTGCTGGGATGATGCAGCCTTAGCAATAAATGGCTATCAGGATAGTCAACCAGCTCAATCATACTGGTGGGGTAACCCATTACGCGGTTTTGAGTTAGCCGAATACATTAGGGAGAACTACCCTTCATCTAGTTATCAACCTTATTCGCTCATGGTTGATAATAACAAATTTATTGTTGGGTTTAGAGGCACAGAAGAAAGTGGGGTTTTAGACTTTGTTGTTGTAACCAAACAGCAAAACGATGACTGTTATAGTAAAACCCCAAATTGTATGGGGTTCTCATTACCCTAACTGGAACTTAAGGAGGTCCGTAATGCCAGCACACAAATTATGTCTTTTGCTTATAGTTCTTTACACCAGCACCTTAATTGGCTGTACGCCTTCCTTGTTTGTGAACGATGCTACTACGCCCATACCCACAACAGTACCATTAATACAACCAAGCTCTACGGCGGCAGGCACAATAACGGTTTCTCTGCCCACAGTTCCAGCTACCTTAATTCCTTTACCCACAGCAACGCCTCCGTTACCGACCCATCTTGCACTCATGTGTGAAAAAACAGAACTTGAATCGGTGGAGGGATATGTGCCAGGTTTGAGCGGCATTCTAGCTTATGTCGTACCTGCGGACACTGGTTGGCAAAGAGGAGATGGCCAATCCGGCATAGTCGGTGGGAGACCTCTAAAATCGCGTCCGTTTCCTCCTGTTAGCAATATCGAGACCATTGGTTTTTCACCTGACGGTAACTGGTTTGCCTATAACAAATCGCTTGAGCAACCAGGACGATTAGAACCTTTCGTTTACCTCCTTTCCGATCAAGGGCAGACTATTATGACGCCTATGCCACCAAAATCTGAAGACGAGACCTTGTTTTGGTTTATGACCTGGATCAGTAATGGGCTGATGATGATTCAATACAATAGAATTCCCTCCAGCCATGGCACCACTTATCTGGTAGATTCTTACACTATTATTGACGCTTTTACCGGTGAAGAACACAATGAACTTCTGGAAAACCTTGCCCATTGGGATAGATGGACAACACCCTACTTCTCGCCCGACATGAACCGAGCCGTTTATATCACTGATTCGCGCAGCCCACTTGGCACCTCACTTGTTCTTTGGGATACAGAACACCAATCTATCTTGTGGTATAGGCCGTTTCGCTCTGTGCTTGGAGTTGAGGAAGATTACTTAGGGGATCGGGGTTTTGATCAAACTGTTTTTTGGGCACCAGATGGCTCTGGGTTCGTCCTCACTACGGGGGAACCAGTCTCTGAAAATGAGATAAGTTACAGTTCTTACCTGGTTGACCGAGATGGTATTACAGAACGCCTTTTAGTAAGTTCACCAAGTTTTACCGATGTCATGGTATTAGGCGGGCTTTGGTCCCCAGACGGTCGTTTTATCTATTATTTCCACGGAAATAGTTTTGTTTATGATCTAGCTTTGAATCAAGTGATAGACTTATGTGCAAACTATTCGACATATGTAGCCTGGTCGCCGGATAGTACTTACCTGGCTTATATCGGAAGAGTGAACCAGGAGCCACATTTACTCCTTTTCAATATTTATACAGGTGAAGTGTCAAGTGTGGGCATGATAGAAGACGTTTTTGGATTAAGGTGGGTTGCTAATGAGGATTGGCTAACCATTCCATAACGGATATCTCTCCCTGATGGAATCCATCTTTGCCTGTGCCACGCTTTGCCATAGCATTCCGGTTAGCATTAGTTAAGGGGCATACAGCCGCTTGTCACACTGATGCTGGCTTTCTGTCTGGCAGTGGTTTAACCATTCCCAATTGTGATATGCTGTTATCGTTATGGGGGAGCAACTACGAATCAGCCATGGTCACGGCCGTCACCATGCACAACCTCATGGAGCTAGAGTACCTAAACGGTCTGCGGGATCTGGATGCCATGTTGTGCTGGTTGAAGGATTTATCCACCTACTCCCTCACCCATGAGGAAATCCTCTACCAGCGTGAAGGTCCGGAACTGTTGGCCCTGAGTATGTTTTTCGGCTTGACCAACGTTCAGCCGCTCGAAGTCAACCAACACCGCTTACAGTACATTTCTCAAGCGGCATATGAGTATCGTGGACAGGCTGAGGTCATCGAACAGCAAGTAGCTCAACGCAAAACCTTGGAAAAACAGTGCCAACAGGCTGAGAGGCAGCAGCAGAACCGAGAACAAAAATCGCAATCCCCACAAATGTGTCTGATATAACCTTTATCCTCAACCCGGAGGTAAATGACCGATCGCTTACTCGATCCATACGACCCGGCAGCCCAGGCAACGCCGGAACGTCTGCACCGGCAAGCTCTAGACACCAATAAGCAACTCCTGCAAATCATCTTGGATGAAGCCGGCGGCTACCCGGAACATGCCTGGGGATTTATCCAGTGGTCGTTACGGCCGTATGAACAGCGCCAGGGTTGCGATGGCACCGTTGACCTGCGCGTGCACTTGATTGGACTGCAACTGTGCACCGAGTTAGGGTTGGATTATGCCACCCTGTATGCCCAGGCCTATGCCTGGCGCGATGATCCACCCGACACCGCCTGGATTACCGAGGTAGATTGGGATGAAGTGGCCGCCCATACCACCATACCCCCACTCTCTACTCAAGCCCTCAAAAACCTGTTGTATGACCTGACCGAGATCAACAATCACTCCTTCATCGAGGTACTGGTAGAAGCCTTTGCCCAACTGGGCTATGACATGACCGGTTGGGAGGATTAGATACACCAACCCCCTCTCTGCTTTGGCTAGACCCTCATAGAATTCTTGACGCCACCTGACGCTACGTAAACATGTTTACGTGTGTACTTGTATACGTGTAAACATGTGTACAGTCCAGACCAGCAGCCCATCCCGCTACCATTCCCCCCTTGACTCCCCCGCACTACCATGCTTAGATAACCCTATCTATCAATTTGTGCCCAGTTTGGACCCACCTATGGCCCATAAGAACAATTCTGTGGTCAAGTTCACCGCACCGGAGGATTTAAAAGCTGCGCTGCAGGCCCTGGCCGAGGCACGGCATATCGCCCTGGCCGCCCTCATCCGGCTTATCTTGACCGAGTATTTAAAGAACAAGGGGTAACATTATGGCAGTCATCAGCCTGGCCAATCAAAAAGGCGGCGTGGCCAAGAGTACCTCGGCCATCAACGTCGCCGCCGGTCTGGCCCTGGAAGGGTACCGCACCCTGCTGATTGACGCCGACCCCCAGGCCAACACCACCTCGGTCTTCATCCATCCGGACATGGAAGTGCCACTGGAGCAATCCCTGTACAACGTCCTCATCAAATTCGCACCGCTGAGCAGCGTGGTACAATCGACTACCGTGGACAATCTGTCCATCGTGCCTGCCCATATTCGCCTCTCCGGCCTGGACCTGGAACTGGCGCAGGCGCTGGACAACCGCTCCGCCCGCTTGAAGAACGCGCTGGAACAGGTGCGTGACCAGTATGATTACATCATCATCGACAACCCGCCCTCGCTGGGTCTGATCACCATCAACTCGTTCACCGCCAGCGACAGCCTGATCATCCCCGTCTCTACCGCTTACTTTGCCCTCACCGGGCTGGTGCAGCTGCGGGAGACGATTGACATGGTGCGCAACACCCAACTCAACCCCGACCTGAAAATCCTGGGGGTGTTGTGTACCTTTGTGGAGAACACCAACGTGTCCCGGGATGTGCAGCAGCAGTTGCAGCAGTATTTCGATAAGCTGGTCTTCAAAACGGCCGTGCCCAAAAACGTCAGCCTGGAAGAAGCGCACTCCCACCACGCCCCTATCTTCACCTATGCTCCTACCTCCACCGGCGCTCGATGTTATCGTAAATTGGTGCAGGAGATTATCCAACGATGAAACGCAAAGGCGGTCTGGCCGATTCTCCATTTTTCCAGCCATCAGCGGCGACGGTCTTCCAATCGCCGCCGGCCACGGAAAAGCAGCCAGCGGTGAAAGCGGAGCCGACACGTAAACAAGTGCACAAGAATACAAGTACACAGGTAAACAAGTACACCAGTAAACATGTTTACATGTATACGTTTCTCAGCGGCGAGGAGGGCAAACCCACCTCGTTCCGGCTGCCACCGCGCTTGATGGAGAAGTTCGACGACATCTTCTACCAGGCCAACCGCCAGTACAAAACGGGAGTGAAGCGCTATGCCATCGTGGTGGCGGCGCTGGCCCTCTTCTTCTGGGATTTTGAGCAGCATGGCAAGGAAAGCGACTTCTACAAACTCCTCATCGAGGATGACCCTACCAAACGGCCGTGAATTTGTCCGTAAACATGTAAACATGTTTACCTGTCAACACGTCCACGTGTGCACAAGTGCACAAGCATACTTGTTTACACGTTTACATTTTGCCCCTTGCATCAATCTGTTTTGCCTTTCAGTATGAGGATGTTCAAGCAACTGTGCTTGAGTGGAATCCTACCGTTGCGGGATATGGGCAACGGCCAACCGACCAAGCGACTGACCTGACAGCTAACCGTTTCTGGCATGAACCAGCCGGATAAGAAGGTCTCAAGCCTTCCGAAGACACCTCAGGCGAAGTGAGCTTTGTTTGAAAAATTCGAGCGAAGCTCGCCTAGGAGAAGCAAGAGGGGAAGGAAGCGCAGGGAGGGAAGGAGGCTGCTACTGATTTTTACAAACGCCGGAGGCTTGTATGAGGCAACGTTTGTTGTGCCTCAAAACGGCACAGCAAAATAAAAATCAGCGTTCAGTACACGTCAAGTCCACCTCAAGGAGAAACTCTCTTTCTCAGAACTCCATCACCACTCCCAGCAGTGACTCCATCCGGTGAGATGGGGTTTTCTTGACGCGGCGGGCATCGAACCCGCGCGTCAAGTCCGGAAGAGGCTGCCTGGTCTCGGCGAGGCCGGGACGGCAGACCGCTGGCTCTCCCCTGGCGGTCCGTCCCAGCCGTCTTTGTCCCCACCCCGCACTCGCCCAGCCAGGGCGTCGGTCTCCCGCTGCGGGGTTGCACCCGCGACGCGACCCCGACTACCCCCGCTGCGCTTTGGCGCGATGACTTCCGTAAACGTCATCCATCGGCCAAAGTCCCCTTCACGGTTGGTTCCTTCACCGCCGAGGCGCAGCGTGCCGCCGCGACCCCGGTCTGTGAAAGAACCCCGCTCCGGCGCTACGCCACACCGTCCGGTTGCTGCGCCAACCGGCCACCTGGCTAACGCGGGGGTAGTCGGGATCAGAGATCCCGACGCCTGCGGCCCGTGCCATCTTCCGGTCCATCTGGCACGGGGCTCCCTATAGGGAAGCGCCTGGCGGCGCCTTTTTTTAGAAAGGCTGGTGTGCTCCATGTGTTGGTGAAACTGCCACCTCATTAACCGGCGCAAACAGGGGCGGGGATTTGCTATGCTGAACCAGCCATGCGCCATCCCGAACAGGTTCCCACCGATTACGACCTCTCACCGCCGGCCGAGGTGCTGGCCCGGCAACTGATTCAGCGCTGGGACATGCACTCCCGCCAATCGACCTTCGGCGACATGTACTACACGGTCCACGAACCCCTCAGTGTCGCCCATCTCTTTGCCCACCTGCGCGGCGAGATAACGCTGGGCACCTACCTGCTCAACGCACAAAGCCAGGGGCGCTTCCTGGTGTTGGATGCGGACACCCTGGACGAATGGCAGCAATTGACCCATCTGTACCAAAGGCTGGAAGCGATGGATACACCCGGCTATTTGGAGCAGAGCCGGCGCGGTGGGCATCTGTGGTTGTTCTTTGACCGCTGGCTGCCGGGCGCGCAGATTCGGCTGTTTGGCAACGGGCTGCTGGCCGCCCATGAGATGACCAGGATTGAGTTGTACCCCAAACAAGACCAATTAGAAGAAGGGCCAGGGTCGCTGATTCGCCTACCCTTTGGCATCCACCGCAAAGACCGGAAGCGCTATGGCTTTGTCACCCCCACAGGTGAACTGCTGGCGCCCACCTTACGTGACCAGGTGAAACTGTTTTACCGGCCGCAAACGGTGCCTAAGGCCGTTTTGGCGACGTTGACGACGGTCGGTCAGTCACTACCCTCATCAAACCGTTTTGGAGGGGTTACAGCGGCTGAGAGCCGCATTTCTCACACCGATGAGACAACTCCATTATCGGAACAGATTAAAGCGGCCGTGACCGTGAGCGCGTTCATCGGCCGTTACGTTGCGCTGTCGGCCAGGGGTTCTGGCCTTTGTCCTTTCCATGACGACCACCACCCCAGCTTTAGTGTTAATGATGAGGGCAATTACTGGCATTGTTTTGCCTGCAACACCGGAGGCAGCATCATTGACTTCTGGATGCAGAAGCAGGGGTGTGATTTTGTGACGGCCGTGAGGGAGTTGGTCGCGCAACTGCTCTGAACATCGGGCCGGGAATAGACAGGACGAACACGCTTTAGATACAGCCAAAGACAATGAATCATCTTAACTTTTGTCTCAAGCTACGGCCGTATACTAAAGGCCAGGAATGGTTGACGGTTTGCCCTATAACCAGGGCGCCATCAGTATGGGGAAGTGCTGCTCAGGCGGGCGAAGTGCCATACCCTGTCTTGTGCAGCCCCAGGAAAAACGATATGTCACGGCAACGCAATGATGATTCGTTAACTATACTTGGCTGCATTTTCCTTCTTTTCATCTTACCCCTCATCTGGATCTGGGAGATGTTTCAGACACCCGTTATTGAGCAAGTACGCCGCCTTAATCGGCAACCATATTGGGGAAACGCGATTGAAGCCTTTCCTTGCCCGATTTGTCAAACTGCTAATGAACCAGATCGAGACTTCTGTTTTTTCTGTGGGCAACCCTTAACTTTCAATGCTATAGGCACCTCAAACCGAAGTTACCAACGTACCAGCTCGGATAACTATATTATTCTTACGTTGATATTAGTTTTCATCGCTCTAATAATCCTCTGCACCGCCATCTCATAGGCCACCAGGATCAGCTTGTAGTTATGACCATCTTGAGATTTGAATATGAGCAAAACCACCCAGGACACCGCTAATTCTTTGACCAGCATCATTGCCATCCGCCTCCCAACTAATACAGCTTTTCAACCCCAGGCCGCCCAACAACTCATGGTTAGTTGGTTTTCATTCAAACTCCCCTTTAGCGTGGGAATTCGGGCTACTCATGAGTCCGTTGAGTGGTTGGTGGAAGTCTGGCAAGAACTCGAAGAGCCTTTGATTCGCAACCTTTACGGCCTTTATCCTAACGCCCAAATCGCCGTCAACCCCAAAAGCTCAGCGCCCATCGGCTATCGCCTCTACTGTTTCCGGGCAGCTTCTTCGTTTCTCAAGCCACTGCTCACTGTTGAAGAGTTTGGTCAGCTGGATCCGTTGGCCGGAATTGTTAGTGCGTTGGGGACGCTGCAATCGGATGAGGTTGTAACGTACAGTCTTCACTTACGACCGGTACGAAAGGAGTATTATGAAGTGGGAGAAAAACTCCTGAAAGAGATGCAACGGGAAGCCGAAGCTGCCAAAAAGTCCCACGAAATTCCCCCGTTTGATCGTACACAACTACAGCTGGCTACAACCAAGTTTGGCGCCACACTGAAAGAAGTCGAGTTTGCGGTCAAGGTAAAGGCTGAGACGAAAGAGAGAGCCAATGACATCGTAAATTTGCTGAATCCGGCTTTAGCTGTGTACGAGCGCGACGGTTGTAACTCTCTGGTACCTTCACAGGAGAAATCATTTGAACTGGTATTGTCAGCGCCTGAAGCTTCAGCCCTGTGGCATCTGCCCAGTGACCAATGCAACCATCCGCGAGTACATTGGGCCGGCGGCGCAGTTGCCCCTTTGCCACAGCAGGCCAACCAGAATACAGATAGCGTCGTTGCGATTGGCACCAACAGCTATCAAGGTCATGTACAAGAAGTGAAGTTAGCCTACGCTGACCGGGTTACCCATATCAACATCATTGGCAAGAACGGAGTAGGTAAATCGACTCTGATGCATCATATGATTCACCAGGACATCGCCAACGGCAAAGGGGTAGGGGTGATCGATCCGCATGGAAAACTGGTGGAGAACATCCTGGCCTGCAGCATTCCACCGGAGCGAGAGGCGGATGTCGTGCTGCTGGATATGACGGATGGTGACTACCCCATAGGCCTCAATCTACTGGCCGCCCCACGAGGAATACCACCGGAGAAAGTGGCCAGCCGCGCCGTCAGTGTTATCCGCAAGATGTTCGCTGACGAGTGGCATCAAGGCCGGATGGAAGCCGCTCTCTACGCTGCCTTAATGACTCTAATGGAGGTGGAGGGAGCCACCTTATTGGATATTGCCCGGCTGTTTCACGACTCAGATTTTCGCTCCCAGGCATTGTCGTCCAAGACCGATCCCATTGCCCTGGATTTCTGGATTCACCAGTACGAACCGGCCAGCCCTAATTTTAAGTCTCAAATCGCCAGTCCTATCACCAACCGCATTAACAAGTTCTACCGCAACCGACAGATTCGGCGGGTGATTTGCCAGACAGGAAGCCTGGACTTTGCCCGGCTCATGGACGATAAACGCATCTTCCTGGCCAACCTGGGTGGCTTGACGGACGTGGAGGCTGAAACGTTGGGGGCTTTGCTGATTGCCAAGTTTGAAGTGGCCACCATGAGCCGGTCACGGTTGGGCCAGGCTGAGGTGGCTCCCTTCTATCTTTACATTGACGAAGTGCAAAACTTCAGCACCACCAGCCTGGACCGCATGTTTTCGGAAGCCCGCAAATATGGCTTGAGCCTGACCGTGGCCAACCAGTACTTGCAGCAGTTAGAAGGGGATACCCTGGAAGCGGTATTCGGTAACACCGGCGCGACCATCATCTTCCGTGTCGGTCCCCACGATGCTCCTCGTTTGAGTGCCTTTGTCAAACCGCAATTCACCGGCGAAGACCTGATCAATCTGCATCGCTTCCATACAGTCGTCAAGGCACAGGTGAACGATAACACTCTGCCGGCTTTCAGCATGGAGATAGACCAGCCGCTACAGGGGTCAGATGGCTGGGAGGAAAGGCTAGAACGAATCCGGACTCACAGTCGCCAGACGTATGCCCGCCCGGCAGCCGAGGTAGATGCCGAATTAACCCAACGCATCTTGGCCCATCGGCAGCCAGCCAAGGAAGAAAACGAACCACAGGGGGCCGATTACTTTGGCTGACTCACCCAAGCGGTATATTCCCTCGTACAAACGCAGCCTTGAACCGCCACCGATGCGCGTGACGCCACGGGATCGGGACATCATCCGCGCCATTTACCGGTATCGCCTGCTGTCTGCCCATCAGGTGGAAGCTTTGCTCTTTCGGTCAGACAAATCTCACAGCAAGCGCACGGTCTGCCAGCGGCGGCTGCAACTGCTGTATCACCACGGCTTTATAGACAGGTTACCTTCTCCCATCTTCCTCGGCGAGGGCCGCCAACCGTATGTGTATGCCCTGGATAACCAGGGGGCGGATTTATTGGCGCCTGAACTGGATATTGACCGGGCGGAGATTGGCTGGCAGCCAAAGCACAATGAGGTGGGCACCTCGTTCATCCAACACACACTGGCCATCAATGATGTGCACCTGGTGCTCACGCTGTTAGCCCGGGCCGGCCACTGGCAGTTCACACAATGGCTGGATGAAAGCGACTTCCGCACGGCCGCTTTTAAGGACAAAGTCCCTTACCGCACGCAGGGGGTTCGTATGACTCGCATCTTCCCTGATGGGTACTTCCGGCTGCAACCGCCCCACCTGAAACAGGAAGCCCATTTTTTCCTCGAAGTAGACCAGGGGACAATGAACAACAAGTTGTGGCAGGACAAGATGAAGGCGTATTACCAGTTCCGCCAGAACGGCCTGTCTGAACAACTGTATGGCACACGCAACTTTCGCCTTCTGGCTGTGGTGAACAGCCAGCCGCGCCTGGCCAATCTGAAGCGGGCGACGGAAAAAGTGGGTGGGGACCGCTACTACTGGTTTACGACCCGGGCCTCGTTTGACATCTGGCAGCCGGAAAAGCTGCTGAGCACACCCTGGGCCATTGCCACCCAGGATACCAACCGGCCCCTCTTCGACTAAATCCCACCCTTGCCCAAATGGTATACTGGCCGCATGTCCTTGCGTCGTGTGCCTTATGTGCGTGCCCCCCACCCCCCACCCATGCGCCTGACCGAACGAGACCAGCGCCTTCTGGAAACCATCCACGCCTTTGATGGCGTCATGAGCCTGAAGCAGATTGACCGGCTCTTTTTCTCCGGCCACGGCCGTAGCCAGCCGAGGGCACGTATGCGGCTGCTGTTTGACAACGGCTACGTCAACACCCCTGGCAAAGCCACCATTCACCACGTACCCATCGGGGAAAGCATCTACTGGCTGAGCCGCAAGGGGGCGGAGGTGGTGGCCGGTTTACAGGGGGAGCCGCTGCGCCGTTTTCCCTGGCGGCGACAGCCGCGCTACGCTTTGCTGGGCCACGACCTGGCCGTCAATGATGTGCGCCTGGCCCTGATGCAGGCCTGCCAGCAGGATGAGACCTTGACGTTAAGCCGCTGGATAGCGGAGAGCGAGCTCTTTGCCTACCCGGATACGGTGGCCGTGCTACAAAGCAAAGGCAAACCCCAGAAGCGCCAGGTGCGGCCGGATGGCTTTTTTGTCATCCGGCGCCAGGGAGATAAACATCCCTTTGCCTTCTTGTTAGAGATGGACATGGCTACGAAGGATAACCCTCGCTTTGTGCGCGAAAAGGTGGAACCGGGCAGGGTCTACTTAAAGAGTGACACCTTCCGCCGGCGCTTTGGTCTGCGCTACGGCCGTTACCTGGTGGTGACCAGTGGGGTGCGGCGCCTGGCGAATATGAAAGCCGCAGCCGAGCAAGCTGGAGAGAGTGGCCTGTTTTACTTCACCACTTATCAAGCCGTTACTTCAGCCTCGGTGCTGCACCGGCCTATCTGGTATCTGGCCGGAGAAACAGCCCCACGCGGCATCCTGCCCACGGCTGCAGCTTGAGTCACGGCTGCAGCACCTGGTATAGTGGGCAGGTGGCAGTTTATAGCATCGTCGATACCGGTCAAAGCAGGCGGGACGCCCGCCTCCAATCTCCCGTCAAGCGCGTCGAGTTGTGTTTGGATGAAGCCAAAGCCATCATGGCATACATCAAAGCCATCAACAGCCATCCCAGCCAACAACGGTTTCGCCGCGCCTTCACCGCGCTGGCTGACGGCGACACGGCCGTGGGCTTGCTGGCCTACTACCTATGGCGACGACGGGCTCAGGCACGGCCGTCGCAGCAGCGCCGCCGCAGGTAGGGTCAGAGGCGTCGGCGCGTGTGCCTTCTCAGCATGAGGTGAACCCGTCATCACGCCGGCCGCCCCCAGCGTGGTGGGATGACAGGGTGAATGGGGCTACTGTGGTCGCCCTGTCATTTTGCTGACCCTCTGGCCCATAGCGAAAGCACCTTTACTGTAGCCAACCCACGACCAGGGCCGCAAGCGGCAGTTTATCGGCCATCTCCCCATAACTCGCCGGCCGAGAGGGGCCAACACTATGTGCCGCAGCCGCCGGTTCGTAACAACTAACAGGAGGGTGTATGAACCACGAAATGTACAAACGGCTGTCTCACGAGCCAGGGCCAACTTCAGGCGAAACGGAACCTGGAGAAGAATATTTAGACCCCCGGCACTTCTATGCCGCCTATGTGTATGAAGAGGGGATAAAGCCACAGCCGGATATTACGGCCGTGGTGGCGCAGGCCCAGGCGCTGGGCTATCCGGTGCGCTACTGGTGGCTGTCGGAGGTTATGCCGGTGGGAGAGGCGTATGCTGACCCGCTCATCGTCTGTGTCCATTGCCCTACAGGGGATGAGGATGCCGGCCTGGATTTGTACCAGGCTTTGCGGGAACGAAACGTCAACTGGGATAGTTTGGAAGCGGCGACGGCAGTGGGGTATCGCCGTTTTGGTAAAGCCATCACCCAGGCTACCGATATTTTCCGGCCGGATGGGACGGCGCTGTTTCCAGAGGTGTCGGCTTTTCTCTCGCACAGCGAAACCCACGGGTTGAGTACGGTGCTGTTGGTGTTGTCGGACTTGAGGATGAAAGAGTTTTCACCGGAGGCACGGGAGCAGATGCAGTTGAGCTTGCAGCGGCTGTCGCGGCTCTTCCTGTTGCTGCTGGGCCAGGCGCAGAAGCTGGAAGCAGCGGGGCAGACGCCGGCCCATACCTTCGCTTTTATGGCCAGCATGGTGCAGGATTTGACCAGTTTCTACCAGATGCTGGCCGGTGAGTTGCAGCTGCCGACGGATGAAGAAGAGCTGCCCTTTTAACTGACGATATACGCCGCCGGCCGGGCATGGTAGGATACGCCTATATCAATTAGCGCCAGGCTCTCTATGCCGCAAGATGCCGACAACTGGTTAAAACTGGCGGCCGAAGATTATGACACCGCCCTGTACTTGTTCCAGGGGGCGCGCCATCCGTATGCAGTTTACTTTATGTGCCAGGCGATTGAGAAGTTGCTCAAAGCGGCCCAGATACAGATTGCCCAGCGCAGTCCGCGCAAGGTTCACGATTTGGTGAGCCTGGCAAATAAATCTGGTCTGAGTTTCCCACCTGACCGCCTGGATATTTTGGAAGATTTAAGTAAGCACTATAAGCGCGTGCGGTATCGCGACATCAGCCAGGCGCATTACAACACCAAAGCAAAGGTGCAGCCCATTATGCAGCAAGGTCAGGAGATATACCAATGGATATTAAACAGGTTGCCCAACCACTAAACCGCTTTATCCGCCGCTTGCCTCCGTCGCTTAAGGTGGACGAGGTGATCATTTTTGGCTCATACTTCCATGGCCAGGCCACAGAAGACAGCGACATTGACGTGCTGGTGGTCTCTGATGATTTCCAGACGATGGATGTGGATGAACGGGACGATATGCTTTATCGGGCCAGCCGGGACATTGAGCCGGTGATTGAACCGTGGGGGTTTACCCACCAGGAACTCAACCGGTTCGGGCCGCTGTCTACGGCCGGTTACGCTCGTGATAAGGGCATCCGCTTTGTTAAAGGTGGCCGTAGAGTGCGGGGATAGGGGGAGGATGACCAACGCCCGATTTGACAAGCTCGTGACGCTCTTGTTCTCCTTACCCTGGCTGGACATCACGGCCGAGTTGTGGCAGCTGACCCGGAAGTTGTGGCGCGGGCTGGCCGACGAGGGCATGTACGAGGTGCTGGACTACACTTCCACCCTGGAACTGCACGACAAACGTGGTCACAAAGCCACCTATCGAAAGCAGCAGCGGGTGCGCTACCGGCAAAACAACATCATCGCTTACCAGGACCAGGCATGGGGAGATGGCCAAATCCTTTTGAATTATCGTTGTTCCCCAGGTCGTGAGGTAGACCGGTACCGACGAGGGTATAAAACGCACATTCTCATCTCACTGCGAGGAGAAAAACAACGAGGCGATGAAGATGAATTCATCATCGAATGGGACTTGCTTGATGGCTTCCCCACTGATCGAGAACATCATGAGGTAGAAATTAGCCATCGGACTAAAAACGTCCGTATAGAAGTGATTTTCCCCTCAACACGACCGCCCTTGAAGGTTTGCCTGCTAGAGCAGCTACGCCGACGTGTACACCAACTGCCGCCAGGCGCTGTCGTCCAACTACCCGACGGCCGTTGGCGTGCCTGGTGGGAAACACACCATCCCCGTCTTAACGAACATTATCTCCTGCAATGGGAGTGGTAGGGTAAAGAAAAAGGTGACAGACCCCAGGTATCTGTCACCCGTACTGCTTCTAGGTTCCTGAGCCTACACCACTCATGCGCTTCTCTCCTACCTGCACCGTGCAAGCATAAAAACGGCCGTACCAATCTTCTTCCGGAAAGGGCAGTGAAATGAGTGTGTGGTAAGGATGGTCTAGAAGTTGCGGGGAATTATATTCGATAGCTATTGTAATTGTCAATTCTTGAGGTAACTCTGGCCGGGCTTTAATCCGTTTTGGGCTTTGGTCCCGGCCGGCGGTCGCGGGCTAAATATTCTCTGACTGCCCGTTCTGTTGTCACCCAATTGCGGCCAATCTTGGTGGCCCACAACTCCCCTTGCCGCGCTAATAAGGCCAGATGGGGTTGGGTGAGCCCGCTGATTTCGGCAGCCCTGGAAAGGGGGATGAGTTCATCCAGCCGTGGCTGATTGATGTCATCCGCTTGGTTGCTGCCGGACATCAGGCGTCAGAGGCGTTGGGATCTTACGCTGCTCTATGTGTCCTCCAATGGTTTGTCGATGCTTCAATTATTTGGCTGTTAATGTCTGCGGTGGGATTATAACGGAGATTAGGAACGCAGGCAGACAAGTGGGGAGGGCGCCAAAAACTGCGGCGTTCTGGTCGCCCCGAAATGGATGAAAAATGCCCATTCACGCACCATAAACTTTGGGTTTACCTTTGGGTTTTAAGACTGCTGCTTAAGGCACGCAAAGTCGTCCAATCTCCTCCTGTAGCCAGGGAGCACGACGTAAACGGCCGCCGCCACGACTTTGTACTGTGCCGCGGCCGGCGCGCCCCAAAAACACTCACACTTTCCTGGATTCTTCTTGGACTCGTACCTCCCTTGTCTATGGCGGTGACGGTTAGAGGCGGAAACTGGTGACGCTCAAATTGCATCTTTAATGGCGGCATCATCGTTATCTATAATTTCATGAAGCCATAGGCTGGCCAGCTCCAATGTAGCGCCGGCAAAAGTAAAATGAAGCGTCGTGAACAGGAGGGAGGTGAGCGATGTGGAGCTATTACCAAAAGAGATACGAGAAGCGTTGCCCGAACTTTACGCCAATGAGACACTGGGCTTGCAGGCGCAAGCGCTTGTCAAGCTCTTCACGCCAGATAGTAATTGGACCTGGTATGCGTCCGAATTTGATGGCAAAGACATCTTGTTTGGTTTGGTGATTGGGCTGGAGGTGGAGTTAGGTTACTTTAGCCTGGCTGAACTTGAAGGGGTGCGAGGGCCGTTGGGTTTACCCATCGAACGTGATCTGCACTATCAACCCAAAACACTGGCGGAATTAAAAGACCACTACCAGGCAAGGGGGTATGCTTTATGACCTGCCTGGCCGACTCGCTGAAGCCGGAGCGTTGACATGTTCCGGCTTTGGGGGGCTGAAACTGATCAGCCTTGTGTGCTACGCTGAATGGGTATGAGCCAGGAAATCCCGCTGCAGATGAGCCTGTTTAGTGATGCGTTGGTGGACACGCGCACCCGGACACAGAAAAAGCAGGCCCAGGCTCTGGCGCAGCCCCAACAATCTGAGATGTTTTCCCAGCAGGAGCTGGCCCAGTTTGGCGTGCAAGCCAACCCCAGGCTGCAACTTTCACCCAAGACACGACTGGAGTTGTTAATGGAAGACCCACGCACGGAGGAGGAGAAAGCCAGGCAGATTCAGCAAGAAATTGAAGATAACACTTACCCCATGCCCTGGGCCGATAGGCAGGCGTAAGACTTAGGACTGGTTTATGAGTTCCATAAACTTATCTCAGAAACGCCGCCCATTCGAGGGAAAATAAAAAAGGCGATGGGCCGCGGTTCTCATCGCCTTTACCTTGTTATGTACCCGACCCGCCGCTCATTTCTTTGCTCCTTGTACACAGTGTACACATGTCCCACGGCCGTTGAGCAATAAATCAATGTCTGAGGCAGTTATGATACAGGGATGCATTATAGGCCGTATCGCATACAATTGTCAAACCCGCTCCTGAATTGTTTAAGATGCACAGCCCTAGTATAATTTTCAAAGTCGTAATGATTTGTACTATAGTTTAAGACAGATTAACGTCGGTCAGAAATCATCACAAGTTAAGTTTCATACATAAGATCGAACTGGATAGACGTATGCACAAAGGAGCGAAGAGGTAATTGCGCAAGGATTTTGCTTCACTTTTAAAGCCAGACAGCATAATTCGTAGTCCTCTTTTCCCTGAGCCGGTAAAGCTCATTACTACTGTGCCTATGGGTGACAGCATCAAGCTAGTAGGTACCGGCCAAATCACCAACCAAACTTACCAGCCTGTTCTCTCGCTTGACGAACTCGCCAATCTAGAAATCAGCCCTGAAGAGCAGCCATTCGATGGCAATGCCAACCGTTTTCGTCTTGGTGTTGAAGCACTGCGCTTAGGACTGGCATACGAATACGATCCCTACTTCGCCCTCTCCATCGCTCGCATTGACCCGCTACCCCACCAGCTTGAAGCCGTCTACGACTACTTTATCAAAGCACCTCGCATACGCTTTTTGTTAGCTGATGATCCCGGCGCTGGTAAAACCATTATGGCCGGGCTGCTCATGCAGGAACTAAAAGCGCGTGGCCTCATCCAGCGTATCCTCATCATCACCCCGGCTAACCTTACTTTCCAATGGCAGCGCGAACTCAAGGATAAATTCCGACAATCATTTGAAGTGCTAAATGGACAGGTGCTACGAGCGCATTATGGTTCTAATCCCTGGCAAGAAAAAGACCAGGTTATCACCTCTATATCTTGGGTATCACGGGTGGAGGATGCTCAAAACAGCTTGATACGCAGCCATTGGGATCTGATCATCGTGGATGAAGCCCACAAGATGAGTGCGTCCAGCCTCGACAAGAAGACGCTGGCTTACAGGCTAGGTGAGCAACTGTCGGAGCGCACCGATCATTTCCTATTGATGACGGCGACGCCACACAAAGGCGACCCAAAACACTTTTCTTTATTCCTGAGATTATTGGATGAGGATGTGTATGGAGATGTGGCCAGTTTGCAGGAAGCGATGCGGCGCAATGAAGCACCGTTTTATCTGCGCCGGGTGAAAGAGGCGTTGGTAACATTCCCCGAGCCGGAAACAGGTGAGGTCAGGAAACTGTTCACCAAGCGTGATGTTCGTACCGTAGATTTCCAGATTGATGATGAGGAGTGGGAGTTTTACGATACCCTGACCCAATTTGTTGAGGAACAATCTATTCGGGCCGCCGAGGATGGGACAGCACGTGGCCGGGCCATTGGTTTTACCATGGCTATGCTGCAACGTCGTTTTGCTTCCAGTGTGTATGCGGTACGGCGCACCTTGGAACGGATGAAGAATCGGCGGGAGAAGATTTTGGCTGACCCCGACAAGTACCGTCACGAGCAAATCATGCGTCGTGTACCAGAGGATTTTGATGAGCTGCCAGAGACGGAACAAGAGGCTATTTTGGAAGAGTTGGAGGAAGTTGTCCTTTCGGTTGACCCTGAGGCCTTGCGTGAAGAAATTGTGCAGTTGGGTAAGCTGATTGGGCAAGCCAAGCAGTTGGAACTGCGGGAAATCGAATCTAAACTTATTCAGTTGAAGGAAACCATCACCAGAGAGGGGATATTTGACGACCCCAAGATGAAGCTGCTGGTGTTTACGGAGCATAAGGATACGCTGGATTATCTGGCGGGGGATGGTAAGGACGGCCGTCCCTACGGCAAACTTCTCGAATGGGGCCTAACCATTACCCAGATTCATGGCAGCATGAAGATTGGTGACCGGGATACACCAGGCAGCCGTATCTATGCTGAGCGGGAATTCCGGGAGGATTGCCAGGTGATGGTCGCCACCGAAGCGGCTGGTGAAGGCATCAATCTGCAATTTTGCTGGTTTATGATCAACTATGACATTCCCTGGAACCCGGTACGCCTGGAACAACGCATGGGGCGCATCCACCGCTATGGGCAGGAAAAAGATTGTCTCATCGTCAATTTTGTGGCCACTAACACGCGCGAAGGGCGGGTGATGCAAAAGCTGTTTGAGAGGGTGCGCCAGATTGAAAAAGACCTTGACCCCGACGGCATGGGCACGGTCTTTAATGTCTTGGGTGATATTTTCCCCTCCAACCAATTGGAACGCATGGTGCGGGAGATGTATGCCCGCAATCAGACGGAAGACCGTATCAAAGATCGCATTGTGGCCGAGGTTGACCTGGAACGCTTCCAACGCATTACCCAATCTACGTTGGAAGGGCTGGCGCGACGGGAATTAAATTTGTCCTCGGTGATAGCCAAGTCCGCTGAGGCCAAAGAGCGGCGTTTGGTGCCGGAAGTGATTGAGGATTTCTTTGTCCAGGCCGCACCGCTGTCGGGCTTGATTCCCAAGCCACAGCGCAGTAACCGGCATATTTACCAAATTGGGCGTTTGCCGCGTGGCTTGCACAGCATCGGCCAATTATTGGAACCGCGTTTTGGCCAGTTGGGGCGTGAGTATAAGAACATTACTTTTGCCAAAGATCATTTGCAGGATGATGCCACGTTGGAGTGGGTGACGCCAGGGCATCCGCTGTTTGAAGCGGTGCGGGCGGACTTGGGGCAGCAGGCGCAAAGCGATCTGGAAAAAGGTGCCATTTTCTACGATTTGAACCGGACCGAGCCAAGTTGTCTGGACGTCTTTGGAGCGCGGATTCAAGACGGCCGTGGCCGTGCCTTGCATGAACGCCTGTTTGTGGTGGAGACGACGGCCGTTGGCGAAACAACCGTGCGCCAACCCACCATCTTCCTCGATTTAATCCCTGTACCTGATGGCGTGAAGCCACCAACCAATAGCCAGCCACCCGATTTACAACAAGCCGAACAACGGCTAGTGACAGAAAAGCTGAATGATTTTCTGGCCGAAGTCCGGGCAGAACGGGAGAAAGAGATTCAGACGGTGAACAGACATATGGAAATCAGCTTGAAAGAGTTGATTGACCGCCAAAATATGCGCCTGGCCGAACTGATTATTCGTCAAGACAATGGCGAAGAAGACCCGCTGCTGCCCGCTAATGTGAAGCGGGAGACAGATCGGCTAGACGAACTGTTGGCGCGGCGGGATCGGCGGCGCATTGAATTGCAGCAGGAACGCCATTGTTCAATTGCCCAGATTCGGCACTATGGCCGTGCCTGGGTGCTGCCCCATCCCGACCGGGATAAGCCTAACATAGTGCCAATGGTGCGTGATGAGAATATTGAACGCATCGCTGTGCAAGAGGCCATTCGCTATGAAGAGGCGCGGGGTTGGCAGGTGAGCAGTGTAGAAGCTGAGAACAAAGGCTATGACCTACTTTCCCAGAACCCGCGTAACCCAATCGAAGTACGTTACATTGAGGTCAAGGGACGGGCGCATGTCGGTCTTATTTCTTTGAGCAGCCATGAATATGGGACAGCCTACCGGCTCAAGGATGATTACTGGCTCTATGTGGTGTTCAATTGTGCCACCGTGCCAGAATTATATGCCATTCAAGACCCCATTCGCCTGCGGTGGGAGCCAATGCAGGAAGTGATCCAGTACCGAGTGGATGCGGAAACGATTCTGGATACAGCGACCGCCCAAGAACCTCAATCTTTAGATGAAGTAGCACTGGCTTTTCAAACGGCCTGGCAAAGCCGCCTGACTGACATCGGTAAATACAACATTTTGGTGGAAGGTCTGAGCGACAAAGTTTATCTGGAATTGGCTGCCCAGAAGTATCAAGAGGCACAGGGCGTTGATTTGATGGAAGGGGGACAATTGCGAATTATAGCCGGGCGCGGCACGAAAAATATGGCGCCGGATTTCGGGCTCTTGCAATTGCTTGAAGGACAAGGCTTCAAGTTTGTGGCTTTGCTGGATGGGGATGAACCAGGGGCAGTAGCCGCGGAGGCGATGCATCGTTTTGGGGCGCAGAAAAATCGCCATTTCTTCCAGTTGGAACGACTTGATTACAAGGACAAGAGTGGTAAAAGTTGGGATGTGGAAATTGAAGATATGTTGCCCTGGCCGTTATTAGAAGGATTCATTACCCAATACCCGGAAGCGGTTGAGGAGCGGTTCCAAAGGGGCGGTGTGCAGAAAGTTGTCATTGTGGGTAAACCAGTAGAACGAGATGGGCAAGTATTTGATTTTAAGATGATGCTGACGGAATATGTGCGTCAGCAAGCCAATGCAGACGATTTGATTGAATTCGCGAATCTATTATCGAAAGCGCGAAAGTGCATGGGTCTAAAAAGCTCGTAACCAGAGTGACAGCCTGCATGGAACCAGACAAAACCAATGCCTGATTTACGAAATGCAATTCAGAACAAATATGGGCTACAGAGTCGTTTTCCCAATTATGGTGACTTGATTACTCGCGTCAACATCCTAGGATTCCGCTGTCATACAAATACCTTAGTTGAAATCAAGAGTCCAATTACCGCATTCTGTGGAATAAATGGGACAGGAAAATCTACATTATTGCAACTGGCAGCAACTGCCTATCAAAGCCCTGACAATGATAGTTTCCCTCACTTTAACATCAGTGATTTTATGGTTGTGGGCACATTAGACCCAACCCCATTTACTAATAACGCAAAAGTTGAATACCAGTATTGGCAGGAAGATCGTGACACCAAAACAATGACCCTCTCTCGTAATGATCATAGTAGCCGATGGAGTGGTTATGGGCGACGACCAAACCGAATTGTGTTTTTCACTGGCGTAGGACACTATCTACCCAAAATTGAGCAACGAGATTTTGTGGTTCAATATGCCAAGCACCTGGACATTTCCCATACTACACCGGTTTCCAATGAAGTAAGAACATGGACTTCTACTATTCTCTCTTGTAGGTATGATGAAATTGTTTCCAACACAGTTGATTACTCACGGAGCACGAGTCATCGTATCGGGGAAGTTGTGTCGGCTAATCGGTATGGAGCCACCTATTCTGAGGCGCATATGGGATATGGTGAAGGGCGTACACTTTATCTCGTCAGTTCCATTGAAAAACTACCGCCCCAATCCTTAATCCTTCTCGAAGAGCCGGAAACATCTCTCCATCCAAGTGCCCAACATCAATTAGGAAAGTATTTGGTGGATGTCGTTAACCGTAAGGGACATCAGATCATGCTGACGACACATAGCATGTTCTTACTAACAGCTTTGCCGTCGCAGTCAATTGTGTATCTGAAACGCACAACCGCTGGTATTGAACCTGTAAGAGATATAACCGCGGTAGAGATAAGAAGTCTGTTGGCTGATGGTCATGTAAAAGCACTCCATGTATTAGTGGAAGATAATTGTGCGCAAGCCATTCTACGAGCGATAATCCGACGCGCAGATCCTGACTTTTTGCGCGTTATTGAAATCCACTGTGGAGAAAGAGGCTTAAGCGCGGACACAATCGCCGTAACTGTACGTTCTCTGAAAGAAACAAAAATACCTATAGCGGGAGTGCGTGATGGAGATATGGCAGCAATAGCTAGGGATAATATCTTCAAACTTCCTGGCAATTTACCTCCTGAAAGAGAGCTGTTTGCCCATCCGTTAGTAAGAGCACATATGGAAACAGCCTATGGCGTGAGGATGTTTGATTTTGAAACGACAATTGTTGGTATTGATCATCACGATTGGTTTAGTTTTTTGGGTCAGCACGTCAATCATGATCCATCTGTTTTGTTGAATGAAGCCGCACACATATACGCAAGTTCCTTGCCAGAAAACGAAATCACCACATTGATCAGACTGCTAAAGGAAGCAACTCAGTGATTAAAGATTATCCGAAAAGATTGATAGAAGTAGACTTGCCAATTAAACGCATTTCCGTACATGCGCGGCGGGAGAAGAGTATCCGGCATGGGCATATTTCGACGCTGCATATTTGGTGGGCGCGGCGACCTTTGGCGGCCTGCCGGGCGGTGATTTGTGCGGCTTTGTGGCCGGACCCGGTTGATGAGCTTTGCCCACAGCCATTTCGGGTGGTAGCCACGCAGGTGATGAATGACTTTGCCCAACGGGCGATGGCTGACAAGACGATTGATGAAAAGGCATCAAAACTCTCTATGGGACGGTGGTCGGCTATGGTGAAGCAGCCACTTGAAGCCGAAAACTCGCAGCATTGGAATGTGCTGCGCTTTGCTTTGCTGGATTTTATAGCTGATTTTGCTAATTGGGATAACAGCACCCACACAACTTACCTGGAGACGAGCAGGGCGTTAACACAGGCGGCGCATGAGGCATTGGGTGGTTTGCCGGGGACACGTCCATTGGTGGTAGACCCATTTGCCGGGGGTGGGACTATTCCGTTGGAGGCACTGCGAGTGGGGGCTGATGCCTTTGCCAGCGATCTGAACCCGGTGGCGGTGCTGTTGAACAAGGTAGTGTTGGAATACATTCCCAAATATGGGCAACGGCTGGCAGATGAAGTGCTTAGGTGGGGAACCTGGGTGAAGGAGCAGGCTGAAAAAGAACTGGCCGAGTTTTATCCACAAGATCCGGACGGAGCGACGCCAATTGCCTACCTATGGGCGCGGACGATTACGTGCGAAGGGCCAGGCTGTGGGGCAGAAGTGCCGCTGATGCGTTCGTTGTGGCTGGCAAAACGGGGCAAAGGGAGTGTGGCGTTGAAGCTGATCCCAAACCTGACTAAAAAGCGAGTAGATTTTGCGATTATTAAGGATGCAAAAGCGAAGGATGCGGGCGAAGGAACGATAGCGCGGGGTTCGGTAACTTGCCCTTGCTGTGGATATACTACACCGGTTGAGTCGGTTCGGGAACAAATGAGCAAGCGCCGAGGTGGGGCGCGTGATGCACGCTTGTTTGCGATTGCGACCAGCCAGACCAATCAACAAGGACGTTCTTATCGTTTGCCAACCGAAAACGATTTAAGTGTGGCAAAATCCGCTGCATCTGAGTTAGAACGCCGTAAGGCCGCCCATACAGCTAACCTAAGTCTGGTTCCTGATGAACCTCTACCTCCTATAGGTACGTTAGGCTTCCGTGTTCAACGCTATGGCATGCAGGAATGGGGTGATTTGTTTACGCCACGGCAGGCCTTGGCACTAACAACGCTGGTGGATAAGGTACAGCAGGTAGGGGCAAAACTGGTGGGGGAATATGAGGATGGGTTGGAAATAGCCGTGCAGACATGCCTTGCTTTAGCCATTGACCGACAAGCTGACTATCTTTCTTCCCTTGTAATCTGGTCTAGCACAGGTGAATTTATTGCTCATACTTTTGGGAGACAGGCTTTACCTATCGTTTGGGAATGGCCAGAATGCAATTTGTGGGCTGATGGTTCAGGCAATTGGGCTGGTGCAATTGATTGGATTAGACGAGCTATAGAATCCAATATCTCAGAACAAAAACATGTTGGTCACGCTGAACAATCATCTGCAACGAGACACCCTTTGCCTAATGATGTGGCGCAGGGGTTTTTTACAGATCCACCCTATTATGATGCTGTCCCATACGCAGATTTGTCGGACTTTTTTATTGTCTGGCTGAAACGAAGTTTAGGGAATTTACACACAAACTTGTTTAATGAAACTTTAGCGCCGAAAATTGATGAATGTATCGTTGATCCAGTTAAAGGTAAAGATAAGTTGTATTTTGAGAATAGTATGGGCCAAGCAATGGTAGAAGGCCATCGCATACTTGCTCCTAATGGCATTGGTATAGTGGTGTTTGCTCATAAGTCTACTGCCGGATGGGAGGCACAGTTGCAAGCAATGATTGAAGCGGGGTGGACGGTGACAGGTTCTTGGCCAATTGACACAGAAAGACCCGGTAGGTTGCGTGCTCAAGGATCAGCCGCATTAGCCTCCTCAGTTCACCTGGTCTGCCGCCCTCGTGAAACCAATGGTGTTGGCGATTGGCGGGATGTGCTGCAAGAACTGCCTGGGCGCATTCATGCTTGGCTACCACGATTGGCCCAAGAAGGGGTGGTCGGTGCGGACGCCATCTTCGCCTGTCTTGGTCCGGCGCTTGAAATTTTCTCCCGTTATGCCCGTGTGGAAAAAGCTAGCGGTGAAATTATTACCTTAGGCGAATATCTGGAATATGTGTGGGGCGCAGTCTCCCGTGAGGCTCTCAATATGGTCTTTGCCGGAGCAGACACAACTGGCTTTGAAGAAGATGCCCGACTCACGGCCATGTGGTTGTGGACTCTTTCCACCGATGACAATGAAAGTGACAGCAGCCAGGTCGTCGCCAGTACCGGCTACACCCTGGAATATGATGCCGCCCGTAAAATTTCTCAGGGTCTTGGCGCTCATTTGGAGCAGCTTACTCATCTGGTGAAAATCACGGGTAGCAATGCCCGCCTGCTGCCCGTCGCCGAACGCACCAAATACCTATTTGGCAAAGAGGGTGTTACCAGTGGCAGTAAAAGCCGTAAGCCAGCCTCTGGTATCCAGCAGCTTTCTCTGCTGGATCAACTCCCCGCCGAAGCCGCCTCTGAATGGCGGCTAGAGGAACAAGCCGTCGCCCAATTAGGCCGTACCATGCTGGATCGGGTGCATCAAGCCATGCTGCTCTTTGCCGCTGGCCATAGTGATGCCCTCAAAAGCTTCCTCGTCACCGATGGCATCGGCCAGGATGAAGGGTTCTGGCGGTTGGCGCAAGCCCTCTCTGCTCTCTATCCGGCCAGCACCGATGAAAAGCGTTGGGTGGATGGCATTTTGGCCCGCAAGAAGGGTTTAGGCTTTTAAGTTTTTCTAATTAAATTCCCCAGGAGGAATTATGGATGTCTTATCAATACTTGGTTCATCCTTACTTGGTACTGCTACTGGAGAGATTGGTGCAAAATTGCTTGCCGATCTTATTCGTCGGGTATCTGAACAAGAGCAAGATGCTTCTGAAAGACTAGATCAAGCAAGAAGGGAATATCAAGAATCCATTCTAAATGTTGATATTGCAACATCTCCCCTTGAACAAACTAGGAAAAATCTGCTCGCATCTTTAACAGAATTACAAGCAGAGGTAATGCTTACTGTTACAAGCACAGCTTTATTGATTAGATTGTTACCCCTATTGTATGAACAAACAATTGAGACTTATGAAGCAAGAACTGAACAAGATCTAAAATTTGTTGAACTTGGTCTTGGGCAAATTAAAGGGACACTTGGCCAATACAAAAGAATGCTCAAACATAGAAGATGGGCTCGTACCGGTGCGATTATTGTTACACTGATTGCTCTATTCGGTTTGGTAGTCCTGATTTTCTTTGGCACTCAGCCTGGTGGCCCTAATGTTGATTATGTTCTTCCAGTAATTAGTGTTCCTTTACCAATTTTAATTTGGAGTGCTATTGGTAGTTTTACAGCAATGCTTTATCGGTTTAATCAATCGGGCGACATTGAATTACAAGACCCGCTGAGATGGTTATTTACAAGACCAATTACTGGTGTTGTTATGGGGGTAATTGCTTACTTTGTTTTAATGGTTGGATTTTTGTCTGTTGATCTAGAAACAGCCGAACAGTTAGGTTCCTCCGAAGTTATGTGGTTGGTTGCATTTATTGCTGGTTTTAGTGATCGATTTGCTGACAACATATTGAAAACCTTGGTTGGGCGATTTGGTGGAGATCCTAATGATGAACTTGTAACCATGCAAACAATGCCCTCCTTTAGTTTCCAATCAATTGATTCTGCAATCAAAAGCCTTCCAATTATTGGAGATATGACCCAACAAAGGAGAGAGCAACGTAATCGCTCTGTCGCTTCGGCTGAATCTTCACAATCCACACCTGAATCCCAATCACAAGAATTTGCAGAAGAAATTTTCCCACAAGGATTTGAATCAGGTGCAGAAGAATCCCAAAATACTGAAAGGAATAAAGAGAATACGATATCGAGAAATGAATCTGAACAAAACATAGATGAGAAATAACGAGCTGAAAAATCGAAGCGGGTTACCGGGCAGAAACGGAGCAAGGTCAGGCGCTGATGCAGTTGTTGAGTGAGGATGTGGTTGGCACTTTGCCGTTGAATCAACGATTCAACCTTGTGGGAGAAACGCTGCTGTTAGTGGGTAGTTATGAAGACTTTTCCGTATGGTTTTTTAAGTGGTGGCAGTTGGAGAAGAATACGGGACGGATACGGCTGTTTTAGGAGGAATAGACTGTGAAGCTTAAATCGTGGCGACAAGTTGTTGATCCCAGACAGGATTTGCGGGAGGGCCAATCCCTCGACACGGCCGAATTTGCCGTTCACCTAGATATGGTACATGACAAGCGGGGTTATGAATTATACTGGAAACCAGAACAGTTTTTTGCCCGCACTTATCTTACCAAAAACCTGCTCGATCTTGCCGCGGAAACGGTGCGGCGTTTGTCGGGTATCAAAGAAGCGACATCCGCTATCTTTAATATGACGACACAATTTGGGGGCGGCAAAACCCATGCGCTGACGCTGCTTTATCATCTTGCCCAAAATGGCCCGACGGCCAATCAGTGGGTGGGTGTATCACGTATCTTGCATCAGGCAGGTGTTAGCCACATACCGCGAGCAAAGGTAGCTGTTTTTGTGGGGATGCGTTTTGATGCGCGTGGGGGTGATGACGGCACACCCTACCGCCGCACCCCTTGGGGAGAAATTGCCTGGCAATTGGCGGGCGATGCCGGTTATAAAGTGATGAGCCGGTTTGATGAAGAAGGCCGCGCCCCTGGTGGGGATACAATTGCCAAACTATTTGCCCTGGTCAACCAGCCCATTCTCATTCTCATGGATGAGTTAATCAACTACGTCAGCCGCTATCGGCAAGGCGGATTAGGTGCACAACTTTACAACTTCCTCTTTAACCTGGCCGAAGAAGCTCGTTCCCATGACCATGTTGTCCTGGCAGTTTCCATCCCTATCTCCGAAGGCGAAATGACTACGGAGGATATTGATGATTACCGTCGTTTTAGCAAAATGCTAGACCGTTTGGGGAAGGCAGTCCTTATGTCGGCCGAAACTGACACCTCCGAAATCATCCGCCGCCGCCTGTTTGAGTGGGATGAACGAGCCATGGATTCGCAGGGACGTGTGATTTTGCCCAAGGATGCCATTGCCACCTGTCAAGCATATGCAGATTGGGTGCAGGATAATCGCCAACATTTACCCGACTGGTTTTCGGCTGACAATGCCCTGGATGAATTCAAGGCGACCTATCCCTTCCACCCCGTTCTCATTTCTGTATTCCAACGGAAATGGCAAGGGCTACCGAGCTTCCAGCGTACACGCGGCGTCTTGCGCCTGTTAGCCTTATGGGTTTCTCGTGTCCATCAAGATGCATACAAGAGTGCGCTCAAAGATCCGCTGATTAGCTTGGGAACGGCACCGTTAGAAGACCCATTGTTCCGGGCGTCTGTGTTTAAGCAGTTGGGGGAAGATAATTTGGAAACGGCCGTGACAACCGATATTGCCGGCACTGGTAATGCCCATGCAATCCGGCTCGATGCTGAGGCGGTGCCAGACATTAAACAAGCCCGGCTGCACCGTAAAGTCGCCACTTCTATCTTCTTTGAATCCAATGGCGGTCAAACAAAAGCCTTTACCACTATCCCCGAAATTCGCCTGGCTGTAGCTGAGCCAGGGTTAGATATTGGTCATGTCGAAACAGTCGTTGAAGCCTTAGCCCCTCCCGACGGCATCTGCTTCTATCTGGATGTGATAAAGAACCGTTATTGGTTCAGTATGAAGCCTAATCTGACACGCGTGCTGTCTGACCGTAAGGCAGCCCTATCTGGTGATCCCCGTATTGAGGAGGAGGTAAAATCGGCTATACAAGAGCAGTTTGGCAAGCTCGATAGTGTGGACCGCATTTTTTTTCCCGAAAAGAGCAGCAATATCCCGAATCAACCAGCCATAACGATTGTGATTTTATCACCCGAACAAACGCTGCAAGACAAGGAAGCAACCCTGAATTTTGTGGAACAGATGACCCGTGAGCACGGCGCTTCATCGCGTACCTACAAAAATGCGCTCATTTGGGCCATCGCTGAAAATGAAACAGTCATGATGACGGCTGCCCAAAATCGGTTGGCTTGGGACACCATTGCCGATGAACAAGATGAATTGCAGTTGGGTGAATCACAAAAAGAGCAGCTAAAGCGTAATTTGGCTCGTGCCAAGAGTGAACTCAAAGAATCCGTTTGGCGCATGTACAATCGAGTTTATCTTTTGGGTAAAGACAATAAGCTGAAAGAGGTTGATTTGGGGCGGCAAAATTCTAGTTCGGCTGCTAACTTGCTGACGCTGATCATCCGTGAACTGCGTAAATATGGTGATGTAGAAGATGCCATTAGTCCCAGCTATCTGATACGCAACTGGGCACCCGCATTTAATGAATGGAGTACAAAGGCCATTCGGGATGCTTTGTATGCGTCTCCTCAATTCCCGCGCTTACTGGATACGAATGCCATCCGTGAGACGATTGCCAAGGGCGTTACCAACGGCTTTCTGGCTTATCTGGGCAAGCAGGGTGATGGGAGTTACTATCCGTTTTATTACAAAGAATCGCTTGGCCCGGCAGACATCGAAATCACGGATGATATGTATGTCATTACGCGAGAAATGGCTGAGGCATATTTGCAAAAGCAGGTACAACCAAAGCCAGAGACTATTGGTGGGGGTGAAACGACCCTTAAGGAACCTGGGCCAACGATCACAATAGGCACCGGTGTGGAAACGACCGTTACATCGGAGATAGGCATTGGTACACAGTTAGAACATGAACCAGAAAAACCCAAATCAGTTCCAACAAGAGAGATTAAAGAATTAATCTGGAATGGTGATATTGATGCACAAAAGTGGGTAAACTTTTATATGAAGGTGTTAGCGAAATTTGCGTCCAATTATGATATGAAATTAACACTTCATGTAGAAATATCAGATGATGAAAGCATATCTCAACAGAAAATAGAGGAAATGAAAGCAGCGCTTCGAGAGTTAGGATTAAATGACAATGTAATGACACGTTGAAATGAGATAATGTCTCAAAACCTTTATTAATAAAAATGCATTAACTATATGCCTGATGAATTGCACCAAGAAGGCAGTGGGGAAGAGGCTGCTCAACAGCTAATTTCTCTTGCCGATGCCGCCGAAATTACCGGGCTATCGCAAGGACATCTTAGGTTATTAGCCAAACAAAAGAAGATATGGGCGACAAAGATAGGTCGTAATTGGGTAACCACTAAAGAATCAGTCCAAGCGTATTTAGCCACAAATCCCCGTCCAGGCCCAAAGCCAAAAGAGTAGAAAAACTCTTGCTCCAGCCATGGCACAAGAATTGCATATTGATAATTTATGCCATATCGCATACAATATAAACATGCGATTGATTATTTGGCGCAACAACTGGCATATTTTTTGGAACATCCTACAGGCAAAAAACAGACGTACCGAGCTAACCCGTCTAATCACTTGGGCACATAACAAGAACCTTAAAGGCCCTGAGAAGCTGTACAAACTTCGGCTAAATCAAGAAGACACACGACTTGTGCAATACAAATGGCGGCACCCCCGCTTATGCACCTGGGCACAACTTTTGCATTTAATCAGCCATCTCATCAGCCCCACACCTAGGTATTTGCCTAGAGGGTCAGCCAGCAAATATCGTTATCAGGATTCAGCAATAAGTAAGTAAAGCAAGGGACTATTTATTGATTCGATAAGGCATAATTAATTACAAAGCGCCCTGGGTTGGTGGTACCAGCACCAACCCAGGGCTAACCTACATGCTGCTTATCCCAGCACCGCAGGCTTGATGCAATGCTATCTACTTGCGTTTGAGTCGTCAACGGCTGGTCACGGCGGTTGGCGACTTTTGTTTTGGAGGCCACACGATCAGGCAAAACGTTGCTTCCCAAAGTATCCATGAGCAGCATGGCAATCTGATAAGGAGTTTGTCAGATGCTCATGAACCGGTTAGCAGCAATCATTTTCTTCTTATTTGTCATCGCTGCTTGTTCTCCTGGTCCATCAACAGCAGCCAATGTCGTTTCCCAGGCGGCCACCGCCCAACCCGCTCTCATTGCTACCGCTCAGGCTGATCAGTACTGGCGCGATGCGGCTGCCACGACACAATCTTCTCAGGCTACGCTGGAAGCCAACTATCGCCATATTCAGGGAACGGCCGAAGCAGCCACCGCTACCACTCAGGCCCAGCAAACAGTCAATGCACTCGCCCTGGCGCTTACAAGAGACGTGGCCACAGCACAAGCCAGGGAAACGGCCACGACGCTGGCAGCCAACAACATCGCCGCCACCAGCACAGGGAACGCCCTGGCCACGGAGAGTGCGTTTGCGGCTACCAGCCAGGCGATTCAATTGCGCCGGGCCGAAGCGCAAGCCCAACGGGAACGTATTTTTACCGTTGCCTCCACCATTTTTATGTTTGCTGTTGTGGCACTCATTCTTGGCCTCAGTGGCTGGCTGTCCTGGCAACTGATACCCACCCTCGTCAATCGAGCCGGCGTTATTCGCTATGGCCAACATGGCAACCCGCTGCTGCTGCTCAACCAGGCCGGCCAAACGATCATCACCGACCCCATGCGTATGTTGCAGGCGGCGTTAGAGATCGATGGAGACGGCCGTGTCACCATGCCCGAAATCACTCCCAATGACCTGCAAACAGTGATTACAGGCGGTGCCTTCCACACACTTGCAGAGCAGGTCAAACATGCACCGGGCCATCCGCCCCAGCTGCCGGCGGAAACGATTCAAGAGCGGCAACTGGGGCCGTTGACAAACAGAGTGACGGTGCGTCAGCATCTTCCTTCACCGCGGCCGTATGTAGGGGACACGGCCGTGTCCCTTTTAGAAGAACCACATCCAACAAAGCAACTGCCCACCGCAGTTTCCTGGCAGCGTTTGGCCTCTTTTCAAGGGGATGGTTTTGCTGTTGGCCTTGGCCCTCAAGACATTGTCACCCTCACTATGGCCCAAACACCCCATATGTTGTTGGCTGGCTCCAGCGGCACCGGCAAAACCCGGCGCATCCTGCGTCCTCTCATCGCCCAGGCGTTGGCAAAAGGTGTGATGGTTATCCTGATGAATGAATCCGGCGCCGATTTCAGTCCCTTCTACAATCATCCCAATACCGCCCTTATCCGAGGGGATGCCGCTACCTACGCCACCTTCCTGGAAGCGGTCATGGTGGAGATGGCGCGGCGGGAGACAATTTTGCGCATGGCCCAGGTTTCCGAATGGTCACGCCTACCGGCGCAGATGCGGCCAGGGCCGCCCATTCTCATCGTCATGGATGAAGTGCTCTCGCTGGCCCTTTCCCTGGCTCCCGGTGAGCAAAAAGCGTTTTGGGCGCTGTTGGCCACTTACGCCAGCCGTACCCGCAAGTTGGGCATGGGCAGCATTGGCGCCCTAACCGACCCCACCTACCGTGTTTTGGGCCATGGGCTTACCTGGCGCGAACAATGCACAGCGCGGATGACGTTTCGCGTGGCGAAGACGGCCGTGTCTCGTGCAGTCCTGGATTCTGGTGGGGCTGAGAACCTCGAAGAGGGCCAATTCCTGGCCATGCTGGGCACACCCCAACTGATTCGCGGCGTTGCCCCCAACCCCACCGACGAGGAGTTAATCACTTATCTGGGAACTCATCCTGTGTCAACGACAAACCGGCCAGAATGGCTCAACACTGTGCTACAACGTTTGCGCCCTATCAATTAGTTTAACTGGGCACTCGCCCGGAAAGGACTCTATGCCTCATGAGCATAGCCAAAAACATCAACCCCATGATTCTCCGCGATTTTTCTACCAGCCAAATCTGGATGACCTGTCCGACCATCCCCTGATCGGTCCTCGCCTCAATCCAGAGTGGCGACCGCAGAAAAAGGAGCGGAAAAAGGAAATCAAAATGCGTTACGCAGCCTATGTCCGTATCAGTTCAGAAGACCAGATTGGGAACTATTCCATTGACGCCCAAAAGCGGGCCATCGAAGCCTGGGTCGTCGCCAACGGCGGCATATTAGCCAAGGTATATGTTGATGAAGGCCACTCTGGGCGCACAGCCAACCGGCCGGCTTTTAAGGAACTGCGCAAGGATGCCCGCAACAAGAAGTTCGAGGCTATCATTGTGCACAAGTTTGACCGCTTTGCCCGCAATCGCACCGACGCCCTCGCCATCAAGTCTCTGCTGCGCCATGATTATGGCATCAAGGTATTTTCGGTCAGTGAGCCTTCAGAAGACAGCGATGGTCCTATGGGCGCGTTGATTGAGGGCATCATGGAATCGGTGGCCGATTGGTACAGCCAGAATTTGGCATCAGAGACGGCCAAAGGTAAGAAAGAACGCAGTGTCCAGGGAAAACACAACAACCGTGCTCCGTTTGGTATGAAGAAAAATAAAGACAAGGTTCTGGTGCCAGACGAAAATGAACTACCGGGTCTTATCATGGCGTTTGAGCACTATGCTACAGGCAAATACAGCGATACCGATATTGCCCGATTATTAAATGAGGCAGGCTACCGAAGCAAAACGGGCCGTCGTTTCTCCAAGGAAACGGTTCGGGACATGCTCCAAAACCGCACTTATCGGGGCCAAACGAGGTATCAGAAATACAAACAACGAGCGGATGGGAGGCGTTCTTATGAGGCCCCGGTAGAGTGGTATGAGGGGGAGCATGAAGCGGTAATTGATGAAGAATTGTTTGAGAAATGTCAAGAGATGCGAGCCAAGCGATGCAGCCATCGTCAGGCAACTCCGAAATACAATTCATACTTGCTGCGTAATCTCATCTATTGCTACCGTTGTTGCAGCAACCCACCACCGGGAAAGCCTTTCTCACAATATGGAAAGATGCGGCCAAATAGCACTTCCAAAAACGGTAGGAAATATTACCGGTGCCGCTCGCGTGATTTTGGATACATCTGCGAGCAGAAAGCGATTCACGTAGAAACTATCGATGAGCAGGTCCTTATGGTGCTCATGAATCTGAAACCGCCAAAGGATTGGCGTCAGGGCATCACCAAAGCCATGAGCGAACTGTTAGGGGAGAAGAACCTGGAAGAACGCATTCAGGAAATCAAGGCCATTATCAGCCGCATGGATACCCGATGGGATCATGGCTTTATTACAAATGAGGAAGAATACATCCAACAACGCATCAAACTACAGATGGAACTTGAGCAGCTTACGCCCATCGCCGATGATGAGTTAGAACAAGCGGCTGACCTGCTGAGAAACTTTCAGATGCACTGGGAACGATTAGAAGGTGATGAAGAGGGGAGACACGAATTGGTGAAGTTGATTGTAGAGCGTGTATACGTCCAAGATGACAAAGTTGTGGCCATGACTTTACGCTCAAATTACCACCTGGTTTTGAACCATAACACAAACGGGCCAACCGAATTCACGGTTGACCCATCATGTGTCACGTGCGGGAGCGACGGG